>JANQLG010000036.1 GCA_028280715.1 Spongiibacteraceae bacterium
CAGGCTAGCCAGAAAGAGTTTATTTTGAATACGCAATGATTTTGTTCCTCGCGGTGTTATGACGCGCTTGCATCCTTTAGCGTAACGGCTTTTGCGTAAACTCGCTATCATCGCGCGATTGTATGCACAGTTGTTGCACATTGCATGGGTTGCCGAAGTGATCCCTTTGAGGTTGCGCTGCGTTTAATTATCAGGAACTACGTTAAACTCGAAGAGTAGCTGTTATGAACCGTGAAGTTTCAATAACTGAAAAACCTATGCGTGGCCCTTGGTCAGTTTCGCAGTTGCAGCAGTATCTTTATGATTGTGAAACACCACTACGCATAGCTTGCCAGGCTGCCGATGGATATCCTCTTATCGTGCCCTTGTGGTTTTGTTTTGATGGCCAGAGTTTATGGTCAGCCACTCACTGCAACGCCAAAGTGGTCAAGTGTTTGAAGCGCAATCCCAATGTGGGTTTTGAACTGGCTAATAATGAAATGCCCTATAAGGGGGTGAGAGGGAAGGCCGATGTTGTGTTACATAGCGATAAGGGCTCCGATGTGCTGGATCAGGTGATGAAGAAGTATATTAAACAGCCCGGCAGCCATTTGGAGAAATGGCTGTCAGGTAGGAAGGAAGAAGAGATAGCAATTGAACTGATACCACACAGTTTTTCCGTATGGGATTACAGTGCCCGAATGCAGGGAGCCTATTAAAATACAGCGGGCCTATTAACATAGGTATTACCGTAGGAGATCCGGTATGTCGGTGACAGATCCTAAGACAGATACAGTTAGTGATAAGCCGCTTGTGGGTATTGGTGCATGCCTCATCGGCCAACCGGTGCGCTATAACGGAGAGAGCAAACGTAGTAATCAGCACATTCAGTATTTTTCCGATGTTGTTCAGTTGCAGCCTTTTTGTCCTGAAGTGGGCATTGGTTTAGGGGTGCCTAGAAAGACCCTGCGATTGGTTGGGAGTGCAGATCAGATACGGTTAGTTGATAGTGATACACAGCAGCAAGATGTTACGTCACCAATTAGAAGCTATGCAGATCGTGTATTTACCAATAACCCTCAGTTAGCGGGTTACATCCTGGTGAAAGGTTCTCCCAGTTGTGGCTATGAACGGGTAAAACGCTACAACGACCGAGGGCATCCGGTGGCGAGTGATGCGCGTGGGATATTTGCCGATGCCCTACACCGGCTAGACCCCTTATTACCTCTTGAGGAAGATGGTCGTCTGAATGACCATGCATTACGGGAGAACTTTGTCACTCGTGTATACGCTTATCACGACTGGAAGTGTTTGTTGGACAATGACTATACCTTTCATGATTTGATCCAGTTTTGGTCGCGCTATAAATACCTGGTGATGGCTCATCATATCGACAGCTACCGGGAAATAGGTCGTTTGTTAGCTAATAGCTCAGATACGCAATTAGCGGAAAAAGCGAGAAGAATGGGGTATTTGCTGATGTCGGCGTTACAGCATATGGCAACCCGAAAAACCCATACTAATGTGTTGCAGCATATCCGCGGTTATTTGAAGCATTCATTGAATCGTGAGGAAAAACAGGAAGTTGATGCGGTCATTGAACAATATCGTAATAACATAGTGCCGTTAATCGTACCTTTGACTCTATTGAAACATCTGTTCAATCGCCATCATAACGATTACATCCAGCAGCAAGTGTTTATGTACCCCTATCCTGAACAGTTAAGTTTACGTAATCACATATAAAAAATGCGGGCTTGAGCCAGTTTGGAGGCCGGTAAAGTAAGGCCTGCTGAAAGACGGGTGCCAAGTGATTAAATTGGCGATAAGGTATTCTCCAGCTGTTAATCAGTGCCTAATCCCCAGAAGCTTGAAGAGCTTTTGGGCGCTTAAAGTTGGAAAATCAGGTCTCTGTCGAGACTTTAATGGAAGGGCATTTAACAGCCAAACTGATAGCTGTATGATACGTCCTCCTAGGTTCTGAGGTCTTGTTGCAGCAGGAATAGTCAATAGGCTTTTTCTGCCGGTAAAAGACCCTAGAAATGGATTGAAGGCTCAGGCCTCGGACAGGCGTAGACTCTCCATTGTGTGGTCGGAGGGGACTTGAATCATTATCAAGTATTGGATATCAATTGATGCTAATGCTTGGTTTGGTAAATAGGAAACTGTTGAGCTGATTACAGATGGGGATCAAAAGCATTGAGGTATTACTTAGCGGTGCCGCTTTCTGATTCGCGACTACCTGTAGTTGAAAACATAAGAAATTAATTTAGAGGAAATATTAATGGGTACAGAAACTAAAGTCGTTGTTTACGGTGGTGGTTATACCGGTAAGCTGTGTGCTGAATACTTGGCACAACGTGAGATCCCCTTCTATCTGGTAGGCCGCACTCAGGAAAAACTTGAAAAGGCACTTGCTGTTGTTGAAGAGCGTTTCGGCAGACCTTTCGAGGCAGAGATCAAACTCGCCCAGAATACAGTTGAAGATCTGACAGCTGCATTCCAGGGCATTGAAGTCGTTATCAACACCGTTGGTCCCTTCATGCAGCTGGGTGAGCCTGTAGTTCAAGCCTGTTTGGCAGCTGGTTGTCACTATGTAGATACTACGGGTGAAACTGACTGGGCTGTATTCACTGAAAAGAACTATGGTAAAGCTTTCGAAGAGAAAGAATTGCTGTTATCTCCTGCTAACTCTTTCATGTGGGTTGCCGGTGCACTGGCTGCTGAAGTTGTATTGGAAACTGAAGGTGTTGATACCCTCGACATCACTTATGACATCATCAACGCATTGCCTTCTGTAGGTTCTACTCGTTCATTCCTGCGTATGGTGTCTGAGCCTCAGTACTACTTGGAAGCCAACGAGCTGAAAGAGTGGCCAAAAGATGAAATGTTCACCGTTGCTCTGCCTCACAGAAATCGCCCTATTCTGACTTTGCCTTGGAGTGGTGCCTGTGAGCCAATCTGGTACCGCGATGACGAGCGCGTATTGGGTTGTAGAGTATTGACTGGCTTCGGCGATGAAATGATCAAGAATGTGCACGGCATGATTCTGAATATTCTTGAGAACACTGAAGGTAAATCAGAGGAAGAAAAAGAAGCTTTCACTAATACTTTGGGTGATGAAGTATCTGTTGGTGAGCCAGAAAAAGATCATATGGATGTACAAAGAAGTTACATCGTATGTCACGGTACTGGTCGTCAGGTTACAACCAGCTTTACTCTGAGCCTGGCCGCGCCTTATCAGTGGACTGGTCAAGTTTCTGCTGAAGCTGCTGAGCGTATCCTGAATGGTCAATTGAAACAGGTTGGCTTCAAGTCTGGCGCTGCAGCTTTCGGTCACAGAGAATTGCTGAAGCGCTTCCACGCACTGGGTTACACCAATAATCCTTATGCTTAAGATTCGCTGATCTTAAATCACTTCACCTCGTCTGATGGCGAGGTGAAGTTTCCCTCCTCGATTTCCTTTATTGTTGTACTTTTTTCTTTCTGCTTGTTGCGCTAAATTCCATCAGTTCTGACCGTAAATTGTGAGCTAGGGCTTTCAGTGCTATCTTGTTGTCACAATAAATTAGTCTAATAACAAACTTAGTAGCATCAACATGAGGGATCAGGTGATGGCTTACCAATCTAACGCTTCACATTCGTTATTGAAAAAACTATCTATATATGGCGCTATTGCTGTAGTCCTACTGATTATTCTGTGGGCTACCATTGGTTATATCGCAAGAGCCTATGAGTTTTGGGATGATGATCCTGATCGTGGTGCAACCACGGTTGAAACCGATATTTTTGGTGATCGTTTTACCGAAACCCGTTATCTCGAGCAGGGTTGGGATGAGGCTGATAGCCTGTGGTTTTATAACACCACTCAGGGTTCCAACTTATTGCCCTATGATTTTTTCCTGGATTTAGAACAAGCGGATTCTGAACAGCTTTTTCGCAGCAGCGAAAATCTCAATCGCTATCGTTATCTGCCGCAAAAACCAACCTACAGTAATCCCGATGGCCTGCCGGTGGGTATGACACGTGATACCTATAAAGGTAAGGCCTATATGGGATTTACCTGTGCAGCCTGCCATACCAGTCAAGTCAACTATAACGGCATCGGTATAAGGATTGATGGCGGGCCGAGTGCGGCGGATATGGAAAGTTTTATGAAGGACCTGGCTAGCGCACTGATCGCGACAAAAAATAATGAAGACAAAAAACAGCGGTTTATGGCAGCGGTGCTTGCACGCGGTAATCATAGTACTCCCCAAGCTGTTGAAGATGACTTGGAAAAATATGCTCGACGTATCGGTGCCTATAACGTTATCAATAACCCGCGAAGTGTCGATCGGCCACTAACTACTTATGGTTACTCAAGATTAGATGCCTTTGGTCGAATTTTTAACCGCGTGCTCGAACATGTGTTGAGTGTTGAGCAGCTAAGAATTTTGCTTCGTGACGTTGTGCCGCCAGAACAGTTTGATGAAGTAATGAAAGATATTGACCCGATTCTGACGGGTGCAGGACGCGATCACCTGCTATCGCGGATTGAGCAATACCTGACGCCGCAACAACAAATGAAACTGCGCAATAAAATTTTTATTCCTGCCGATGCGCCGGTCAGTTATCCCTTTCTCTGGGATATTCCACAACACGATTATGTTCAATGGAATGGCGTTGTTGCCAATAGTGGTATTGGGCCTGTTGGTCGTAATGCCGGGCAGGTTATTGGTGTATTCGGTACATTAGATTGGCAGCAGAAAGAGGGGTGGACACTGTCCTCTGTAATTGGTGGCCAGGGGTTTGGTAATACCCATATTGATTTCAGTTCTTCGATTAATATTCGCAATTTGCGCCGAGTAGAAACTCATATGCGCACGTTGATGTCGCCACAATGGCCGGAAGATATTTTGCCCGCTATCGACAGCGCGCGCGCCTATCGCGGCAGTAAGTTATTTGACCAGTATTGTCAGGCCTGTCACGAGCGTATTGATCGTGCCAGCAAAGATCGCCGCGTGATTGCTACCATGAATCATATTGACAGTGTTAAAACCGATCCAAAAATGGCGCTAAATAGTGTGCAGTCCATAGGTTATTCTGGCATTTTGCGTCATCAATATGTTGAGGCAGGGCTAGGTGATCTATTGTTACAAACGGAAATGCCAGTGGCAGCATTGTTAAAAGCTTCTACTAAAAATGTTATTACCACGCCCGATCAGGATAAAGGTTTTATTCAGCGCTGGGCCGAACGTCTGTTTGATATATTGATTACGCTTTTTGATAACGAAGTGAAGTCATCACTGAAGCGAGGAGACTATACGCCGAATACGACAGTAAACCCCTTTGCCGCATTAACTGCCTATAAAGGGCGCTCTTTGAATGGTATTTGGGCCACAGCACCTTATCTTCATAATGGTTCAGTGCCGACATTATACGATTTATTGTTGCCGCAAAAGCGCGAAGGTGATCCAGAGGAAGGTGAGTACCGGCCCAATGAATTTATGGTGGGTTCTCGAGAATTCGATCCGGTAAAAGTGGGTTTTAAATCCGAAGGCTACCAAGGCTTTTTATTCCGCACCGACATTTATGGCAACCATAACAGTGGGCATGAATATGCTGCGGGTCGTACGCCGTTACCCAATGGTAGGTTGTTGCCAGCTTTGGATCGAGAGCAACGTTTAGATTTGCTGGAATATTTAAAAACGCTTTAGTGCTTGGTTTTTGTTCAGCATAAAACTAATAGGCAGTGTTTCAAGTAGATCACTTTTGTGTTGATAAAAAAGTGGTCCACAAAAAATAAAAAAAGCCAGCGACCGGCGAACCGGTGGCTGGCAAATCCAAACGCAGAAGGTAACTGACGTTAGGAGTACTACCGAGAGACTAAAAGTTTCTACGTACCGAGAGACCCCAAGTGAGGGGCTTACCAATGGATCCTCTGTTAGTAGTGTCTAGCGCAGAACCTACAGAACCCCAGTAATATTCATTAAAGAGGTTCTTACCCCACAGATTGACCTGCCATAGACCATCGTGCGAAGTTAAATTGATACTGGCTCCATAAATAATATGAGAGTCGATACCGAAGATTTTGTTCTCACCAAAGTCAGAATGCTGATCATCAGTATAGGAAGCGTCTACGTTGTAGCGAATATTCCAGTTATTACCAATGTCTTCGTTATAGGACACCATAAAGGTTCCTTGCCATTCAGGAGAGCGAGAAAACTCGGAGCCTGCAAAGTCTTTCTCTTCGCCCGTTGCTGAATCAAATCCCACATAATTGGTAATCTCAGTATGTAAGTAATTAAAGCGCAGAGCTGTATACCAATTGGAGGTAGGTGCCCAGATGGCTTCACCCTCAACACCATAGACCTCCGATTCAGGCACGTTAACCAAGCGAGTCAGCGTATTGAATACAAGATCTGGAACAGTACCGTTCAACTGTTTATCTTCGTAGTCATAGAAATAACCGCTAGCATTTAGTTGCAGGGTATCGCTGACTGACCACTTAATGCCTGTCTCATAAGCCAATACGCTTTCTTCATCTACTGGCTCTAACTGTGTAGATGTGTTTGCGCTAGCATGGCTGAACACCCCTGCCTTATAGCCTTTCGCTATCGAGAAATAATAAAGCATGTCTGCGTTGGGTTTATAGTCGATTGCAATACGCGCCGAGATATTGTCTTCATCCAGCTCTCTTTCAAAGCCAGTTTGAGCAACGGATAAGTTCTGATAGGCTTCATATTCTTCAGCGAGAATCTGATAACAGCCACCAGGTTGAGGGGCGTTTACAGCACCAAAAGGTAGGCTACCTGTAAAGGCTGAATAGGGACTGGCAGGGCTGAAAAATATCATGTTCCAAGCGGTATGCACATTGCCATCGCCGTTAATATCGGATGCACAGGTAATGCCGTCAGATTGTATGTCGGTGTAACGAATACCCGCTTCAATAGCCCAGAATTCGTTAAAGTCGAATTCCATATGGGCAAATACAGCAAAGGTATCAGTATCTACATCACCGCGAGGCTGCCAAGTGCGTATCCCTCTTCTAGCATTAGCAATATCCTGGTCAGATGGACGTGGGCCAATGATTGCCGCTGCAAGGTCCGGGTCAGTGGCCCTGATCGCATTCAAGCCTGGTAGGTTGTAGGCGTTAGACAAATTGGCAGAGAACAAATCAAAATCAGTTAGTCCCGTTGTATCAATAAATATTGGGGTTCCTCCTGGTGTTGACTGATTTAGATCGTACAATTGTTGTTGCCACTCACCATAAAGGGGAGCGCGAAGACGTAGGTCATAGAGAATAGCTGTATCTTCAATAACTACACTACGACGCTCTTCCAAATCATCTTTGGCATACATCACACCAACCTGATAGCTCATTCTGTCTTCAAAGGCAGAACCCGCCAGCTTGAACTCTTGTGTAAGAGTGCGCATTGCAGAGCCACCGCCACCGCCAGCGCCTTCAGAAAGTGTTACACCGCCTAAAGAGCCATTATCGGCTTGATAATCTACCCAATAAGTTTGCGAAGTGAGAGTTTTATTATCATCCAGATCCCAATTAACTTTTAAATCCACCATGGATTGATTTAACTGCCGTTGCTTGCCGGCACGGAAATTAACGTTGTTTGTGGTGCCATCATAAAGAAACCTTCTTGGTTCGGAACTAAGTGTCCATTCAGCTTCGTCGGGGCCCCATCTGTTGGGGGCTTTAATGGATTGCAGGGTCAGGTCGGTGGCGCGTTGATATTCGGCAGGCCAGGCTGGGTTGATTGATTCCGGATTAAAGCGAATGGCTTGACCTGCGGTGACTTCACTGCGGTCTTCCCAGTAGCTTGCTGTTAATAATACTTGCAGGTCATCGGTGGGTGTCCAGTCCAGGATCATACGGTGAGAATGACGAGATTCTCTACCATTGGTGCGATCAGTGTTGATACTTTTTTGCCAGCCTTCATCGCTTTGTTGAGTCTTTGTGGCCAACCTTGCTCTCAAGTTGTCGGTAATCGGGCCACTGATGATGGCTTCGTAGCCCCAGGTGTCGTAATTACCAGATTCTGCCAATATTGAGGCCTCAAATTCGTCAGTGGGCTTATTGACGATATAGTTGATCTGCCCGGCAGTAGTATTGCGCCCATATAACGTTCCCTGAGGGCCTTTCAATACCTCTACCCGTTCAACGTCCATCATCATACCAATTGTCATTGCAGGGAAAGGTAAAGTGGCTTGGTCGTGGCTAACGCCCACGGTACTGGAACCAAAGACTACGGAAGAGTTAAAGCCTACACCGCGAATGGCATAGACCGGAGCCTGGTTACCGGTAACAGTCATGCCAGGCACATAATTAGCCAAATCTTTTGGATCGAAGGCCTGAAAGTTTTCCAGTTGGTCGCCAGAAAGGGCCGTTACAGCAACAGGAATATCATTCACAGATTCTTCCTTCTTCCGCGCCGTCACTAATATTTCCTCGAGACTAAAGCTACTGCTGGTTTCTTGCGCGTAGGTTGGGGACCCTGATGCGATGGAACCCGCTACAATAGAAATAAACAAATAACGTTGTGCAAAGGGGATGGTTGTTTTTTTCATTTCATTATTTCCGATTTTTAGTTGATATTATTTTTTAGTGTTCAAATTTTTCTTTTATCGACATGAAGAGTTGGATCGGTCGACCAGAAAATGTTTTGGTGATAAAGAATGGCTGTCTACTAACGGTGCTCTTGTTGTGGTTTATTGTTATGTGAAACTACGAGTGATAATAAATATACAATTAAGAAAAATTTAGAAAACTACCCTTAAGGGTATGATTAGAGTGAACGTTAATTTTGTTTTTTTAATCGATTTTTTATGAGTTTTTATAAGAACTCTTTTTTTTTCATATAGATACGGTGGGCAATTCAGGGGTGGTAGATAGGGCGGACTGACTCACCTTCCAATCATAATTGTTGCCAGAACTTCTGGATTCATAGTGCTTATGATGAGATTTGATAAGACAGTTGGTGTTCTTTACTCCGATCATACCCTTTCGGGTAGTTAAAAAGGGTAGTAATACTTATATAGTTATTTGTGCTATAGAATTGTGAAAACGATTGAGGGGCGTGTCGTTTTGGATTGCATTGGTTGGCGTCAAGTCGGCTAATAGCTAATAGTGATTATTATGCGAGAAAGGTAAGAAAAATAATGAAGAAAGTAGCTATTAAACTCCTCTTACTGGCGGGGCTTGCAGTACAGGCTAATGCTGAGGTCGTTAATTTTGATGAGAGTGATTTTAAGTGTTTGGCACAGATGACGCCTGTACGCGGCTTCTTTGTCGATAATCTATTAGGTGATTTGGAGGCGACTTTAGCAGTAGCTAAATCGGAAACCGGTGGTGTCTACCCACCTGGCTCTGTGGTTCAGCTAGTTCCCACAGAAGTAATGGTGAAAAGAGAAAAGGGCTTCAATCAAACAACCAAAGATTGGGAGTTTGTTGAACTAAAGGTGTCTGAAGCGGGCTCTGAAATTCATGTCCGAGGTGCCTTTGAGGTTGTCAATCGCTTCGGCGGGAATTGCTTTGCTTGCCATGTGAAGGCCAGGCCCGAATGGGACATGATTTGTGAGCAAGATCATGGCTGTGACCCAATTACACTCCCAAATGGCGTAGCCTTAACACAAGAGGTAATCAAAGGCATTCAGCATGCTGATCCTCGTTGTAAAAAAGCGGGAGCCTAGAGCAAGGACTGGGTAGGTTATATTAGGCAAACACAGGAGAGATAGCGCTTTTACATGGAGGTTTATTGGCAGGCTTTCCTTTGAGTCTCTCGGCAATATAGCAATATAATAGTGGGGAAACGTTGGTTATCAGCTAACGCATATCAATAACTAAACCCCGATTTTGTTATGACAATAATAAAAAGTAAGTTATACCCACCGGCCTGTTTAACTAAATTATTACCGAGGCCTCGGTTGGAGCAATATGCTAATTGGGATATGTTGCCCAGATTTATTTTTGTGCATGCTCCGGCCGGGTTTGGTAAAACAACATTATTGTACCAATGGCGGGCCAAGCTGAGTGAGAATGGCGCCTCCGTAGCCTGGTATTCGCTGGATGATAGTGACAATGATGAGGTTGCCTTTAAAGAACATCTTGTTGCCAGTTTGCGTTTATCCATTGAAGAGGATACCGAAGAGCATAACATCAGCAATGTGGTTTCGAGTATTAAAGAGCACTTTCATACCTCTTCTTTTGTAGCCGAAATATTTAACCAGCTCACTATTAAAGGAAAAGAATTTGTTTTGATACTGGATGACTTTCATGTCATCAGTAATAAAAATTTGCTGAAAAGTATTATTAATTTATTAGAGTATGCACCGCCGGGATTTCATTTAATTATTGCCAGTAGAGAGTCAGCGCAATTCTCGATTTCAAGCTTAATGGCCAAAGGGCAGGCCTACGGTGTTGATGCTTCTGAATTGAGATTAAATACGGAAGAAATAGAAGATTATATACAAACAATTCAAGGGCTATCCTTATCCGCTGAGTCAAAGGAACAATTGCAATCGAAAACAGGTGGATGGATTGCAGGGCTTAGAATGGCCGCATTGGCAACCAATAAAGTCGCCGTTGGAGAGGCTAGTAATTTTCAATTAGAAAATGATGATAAATCGCTAAGGGATTATCTGACTGAACAAGTTTTAGATAAGCAGTCTGAAAGAATAAAGAATTTTTTACTCAAAACAGCCTTCCTTCCAAGATTGACGGCAGATTTGTGTGACCAGGTCGTCGGCATTAATGATTCTGCCGAATTGTTGGTAGAAATATCCTATAAAGGACTCTTTGTTGTCACCTTGGATGTGGGGTGGTATCGCTATGATCATAGCTTTTCCGAGTTGCTACAGGAATATGCCAGACAGTCGATGCCAGATTTAATCCCCCATTTGGTTGCTAAAGCCTGTGACTGGTTAGTTAACAATAATTTTTATATTGAAGCTGTCGGACATGCCTTGAAAAATAAGGCTTATGATATTGCAGAGGAAATCATTACTCGCAACTCATTAGATGTATTAAAGCGTGGCATGACAACAACAATACTCGTCTGGTTGGATCAGCTTCCGCAATCACTTGAAAACTACGATATTTCCTTTCAGTTGCATGTGGCCTGGTCGCTTATTTTAGTAAGAAGGCCAGATGAGGCTGTGGAAATATTAGATCGTATTGAACGAGAAAATAACAATAAAGATCAAGACTTAAATACGCGAATTGAAGTGGCAAGGAATTCAGCATTGGCTTGGCAAGACGATCAGATTGTCGCTAAAAAAAGAATGAAAGATATTCAAGCAACGGGACTAATCAAAGATCCCTGGGATAAAGCTGGATCTAATAATATTATTTTATACTGCTGCACAATCGATGGCGATATCGTTACTGCTACGCAAGCCTACGGCAAAGTGATTAATATTGCTGATAGTGACTACAGCATGATTTATGCAAAAGTCCTTATGGGTATGTGTTTAAAGTCGAGAGGGCAGCTCAACGAGGCGGTGGCGCTATTTGAAGATGCGCTGATTCTGGCAGTATCAAAAAGTGAAAGTAATTCGGTGATGGCCTCACTGGCAGCGTCCAACTTGGCAGAAGTATTTTACGAATGGAATGATTTGGAAGGCTGTAAAAAACTCATTGGTTCTCGCATGACGATTATTGATGAAACGAGCTTGAATGATATTTTGATTTCTGTTTATTCATCCATGATAAGAATTGTCGATCATTTTGAAGGTTATGCTGAAGCGGTGAAGTTTATTCAGCATGGGTTAGAGGTCGCTTATTCCCAAGCCTATGGGCTTAGATTGGAAGTGGCGCTACATAGAGAAAAAATTCGATTATTAATTGCCAGGGAAAATCTTTCCGAAGCAGAAGATCTACTGAATCTAATGGAAGCGCGATTTGCAGATAATACGGTAAAAATTAATCCTTATATCAATCGGCAAATTACCGAGTACATTACTGTTTCGAAAGCAAGGTTGTTGGCTTGTAAAGGTGATTATGAACAGGCTGGTGAACTTATCTCAAACATGATCGAGGTTGCTGAAAATGATTTTAGGCGATACAAAGCGATTAGATTAAAAATAGAATATGCGGTGATTACTCATATGTCGGGAGCTGCAGATGCCGCATTACAGCAGCTGGATGATGTGTTGCGTGCTGCTGAGCCACAAAATTTTATTCGCAGTTTTGTTGATGTTGGCAGACCTTTTTTCCAGCTATTTAACGATTATTTAGCCTATCGTCAGTCGGGGGTGAATAAGGATGCTCGGTCAGTAAGCCCTCAGTATTTGCAGGCTATTAAAAATGCTATAGAAAGTGAAAAAAATGACCTGTCATCTTCTGGTTCGGAACCCACTCAAGCTAATTCAGGTTTATATGCAGCCTATGGGCTTAGTGAACGTCAGTATCAAATTTTGTTACAAATAGCGGCAGGTTATCCTAATAAAAAAATTGCGATTTTAATGAATTTGTCGGTGGATACGGTCAAATGGCATCTTAAACAAATCTATCAAAAATTATCTGTAGCTAATAGAACCGAAGCCGTGCAAAAAGCCTTTGAGTGTAACTTGATTTCCGCTCAGGATGTTGTTGTAGGGCAATAGATACAATTTTAATCGAGCAATAAACATGAAAAATAATTACCCGCATCATACCCCAAAGGGTAGTTCTAATTTGGTGCTAACCCCGTAAATTATGATCTTTTATAAAAGGAAAATGCCATGAAACTAGTGCACGAATTTACCTATACGGCTTATCTTGAAGAGCCCTTAGTGTTGAAAAATTCACCTTGGTCAGGTGGTGGTTCACGCGATATATATCAAGTAAAAAGTGGTGAAATAACTGGCGAAAGAATTAATGGTAAAATTATCGGTGGAGGAGAGTGGGCGTTAACCTTTCCCAATGCACACCAGCGTATCGATGTAAGACTCAATGCTGTCACCGATGATGGTGCATATATTTACATTCAGTATTTCGGCATGGCCGATATTAATGAGAAAGTTATGGAAGCATTGACGACCGGTACCGGCACCGATTTTTCAGACCAATATTTTTTTACCAATCCGCGTTTGGAAACAGGTGATGAGCGTTATTACTGGGTGAATGATACTTTCTTTGTTGCTGAAGGAAGAATCATACCGGGTTTGGCTGTTGAGTATCGTGTGCTGCGACCAGAACGCTAACACTTAGCTCCCCACGATTTTTAACAATTCTGACTAACTAGTAGTTATCTGTGATCATGCCTAATCAGGCTGTGATGAAATAATGAGATTAACGTTCTATGAGCTGACAACAAAGCTCATAGAACAAAATCAAAAACCTTTGGTTGTTGTATGTTTGAGTTATATGTTTGATAGTGTCCAGTGACTGGGTTATTGATTATATTAATTCTGTTTTACTTCGGTCTTCTCCCTCGCAGTAAATAGCAATCAGAGAATATCGCACAAATGCCCCGCTGGTTGATAGAAAGTCCTTCAGCCAAAATCGTATTTTTACTGATAATTCCTCTCTATTATTATTCGATTGATTAGCCAGGCCGGAAAAGTGGCAGCTGGCAATTTGAGATGAATCCTGTGTCTTGGTTTCATCGGTGACAATCACGCTCATTAAGCACTGTGGCTCGCCCCATTGCACCAGAAAGTATAGGGAGTCATCGTTGATATTGTTATCCAGCAAACTAATCGCTTTACCAAGAAGATCTTCGATAGCCAGTTTTATGGTAGTGTCCTCAGTGGCATCGGTTTCTGCAAAAAAGCATGTGACATCCGGTGAATCAGGGTTGTTAGTGCTGCTTTGCTGCCAGGTCAGGTTCATGTAGTTGCTCGATAATCGTTGGTCAGTAAACTGATAATGGAAAAAGGCTGAGCATTCTACCAGCTTTTCATTCTGCAAGAGAGTGTTCGAGCTGAACTGGAGACAGCAGCTTGTCTGCTATGAGACTGCTAAACAATATGGGAAGATCAAGAAGCTGGAAAAATTAAAGGTATTATAGAAAGGTCAAAGGTGAGCATCATGACTATCCGACTAAACAGGCTCTTAATTTCATTTCTGCTGTTATTGACAGCTTTGCAGCCAGCCTCGGCAGGGCTCCATAAAGCACCGGGTTTTTCATTAAAGGATTATCAGGGCAATCTGGTTTCGTTAAAAGATTATCAAGGTAAGCCGCTAGTACTCCACTTCTGGGCGACTTGGTGTCCCTACTGTAAAAAGGTTCAGCCTGCTATTGAGCATATCAAACAAGGCCATCAGGGGAACGTGCAAGTACTGGCTATTAGCTTTCGGGAAGATGAAGGCGCTAAACCTCAGGTTGTGTTGGATAAGCGCGGTTATACCTTTACTATCCTGTTAGAGGGCGATGCGGTAGCGAAAAGCTATGGCGTTAAAGGTACACCGACAACCTTTTTTATTAATAAAACCGGCGATATTGTTAAGGTCACTTATACCTCTGATCCGGAGGATTCTGTTTGGTCTAAATGGACGCAAAAGTTATTGGAGGAATAAATGCATGAATTCAGGTTAGATTAAACAACCAACGGCTAAGTGTTTCGATAAATTCTGACGTTATTAATTTTTATCTTAAATATGATCGACAGTGCTGATTTCCTTTTCACGAATAATGCATAAAAGACCCTGGCTGGTTTATTGACAAATAAAGCAGATAAGTAGGCAAGGGCTGTTCATTTCGGAGTGAATGCATTACATTAGTTTTGTGTGAGAAAAAAATAATAACTTATAGGGATGTTTGTATATGTTCAAAATCATGATAACGGCATGAGCCGTTTTTATCCCCAATACGCACATCAATCAGCGGTCGCCTAGGTTTCGAAGTGATACGGCATGTGTTGTTCATTAATAGTTATGAATACAATAAATTAAGGAAGGTAAGATGAATATAGGTAAAACATTATCAATTGTATTTTTTCTGGGTCTTTCCCATGCAGCGAATGCATTAGTAATAACTGACTTATATGGTGATAAAGACGGTTTTGGCGCGGGAGTTTCAGATGGTGACTTTATACATATAAGTTCAACAGTAGTCACTGAGTTTGATGATGCCAATTTTACTGACCAGGGTCTATATGGTGACAGGACTTGGAGTCACAACTATGATATTTCTGGATTTAACTCGATCACGGCTGCTTCAATCGAAGTTTTTGTTGCTGGATTGGGGGCTTATGGTGGTGCAGGCAGTTTGTATATTGATAATATATTTGTAGGTACTCTTACTGATAGCGATAGTTGTGGTGATCCTATTGGTTGCTACAATGCTGCTCATATCGATATCTTTGACTTAACCCCTTTCTTAAATATTCTCGATGGCGCGAATAGTATTTCCGTTGGCTATACGTATTCTGGCGATTTCTGGGCTCTAGATTACAGCGAGCTTACGTTAGAAGGTAGCATTGCCAGCGTTCCTGAGCCAGGATCTGTTTCGTTACTAATAGCGGGGTTGGTTGGTGTGTTTTGCAGTCGAAAGTTCATAACAAATCAAGCAAGCAGGACGTGCTAACGCATACCTCTTCTGGAGGCCTTATGAATCAGCGAGAGGAATGGATTGATTAAGAAGTATATCGAAGGAAAAGTAACAATTTGGCCAAAGATTTTTGTGCTGATAATTGGTTTGGTAGTTATTACGAGCTATGTCCTAATTAACAGACCGCCTGGTGGTCGTCCCTCTATAAAGATTGAAGTGTTATCCACGGGCACTTACATAAATCGTAATGAAGTAGATTTGAGGAATTATCTTACCAATAATCAGCTTGATCAACGAATGCCTGTAGTTATCATGGCAGCTTACGATGCTGAAACTGAAAATGTAGCTAGAGCTATCGATATCGTTAGAGAGCTTGGGTTTTCTGATGTTGCACTTTCAACCATTGAGCCATAAATGCATAACAAGGCACGCAATGTCGTCTGTGGCTGGACAGCCAAGCCGCTGGTTTGTCTGCCCATTCACTAGGCGTTAAAAGTACAAGGAAGCTATGAAGAGTATCGAACTATTATCAACAGGAATTAGATTGCTTGGCATATACGTTTTCATCTATGCCTTTCGCAGTGGGATTTATCAATATCAGGCTGTAATGCAATTCCGGTCTACCTCACAAGATGACATGGTAACTTTTACCTATGTAGCACTAATTCAGGTAGGGCTGATATTTATTGCATCATTTTTAATGTTTAAATTTCCAGTAAGTCTGGCTAAGTGGCTATTACCAAAAACTAAAGAAAATGAAGTGGCTCTTGATGGCACAGCTAAAGACATAGAAATTTCAATTTTTGCCATCATTGGCGTGTACATTCTCTCTTGGGCAATACCTGATCTATTTTATAACGGCATCTGGTGGTGGTACTCCACACATAATGAAATCAGTGGTATGTGGGGGCAAGGTGGCGGTAATGAATACATAATTAACCAAATAGTTACTGTGCTAGAAATAGCCATCGGTTTGTATCTATGCTTACGCGCCCAAGGTCTTAGCAACCTGTTGCGCAGGCTGCGTGAAGCTGGTGCCAGGTAACTTTTAACAAGTGCAGGTATTTGACGTCAAACCTGCGGTTTGTCGCCCATGCTGCAAGCGTTATATACATCAATGATCAGATATGCGGCCTTAATATTTTTAATAGCTTCTATTCAAGTTACAGCTAGTTCGAGTTGTGTTTGCTTGGGGAAGGCATCTATATTTTCAAAAGGGGCTGACTATATAGATCTAAGAGTAAATGGAGGCTACCAGTGCAAAGGATATAGCTGTGGGATGCTAGAGGGCTCTATAAAACGAGTATATTTTTCAGAGAGCTCAGTTAGGGATAAGCTCTTAAAAGAGTATATGTCGGCCTCTGGAAGGTATCTAGCTAATGAAAAGATTGGATTCGAGTTTGAGTATATTTACTCAATTCTAGAAACAGATGGCCGCGGTAAAGCTACATGGCAAATAGAGCCGAAGTGAAAGCATATAACAAAACGCGCAATGAGCGCCTGCGGCTGGACAGCATTAAGCGCTGCTTTGCAGCAATGCTGCCATTCGCTAGGCGTTAGGCAGCCTAGATAGGACATACGATGCCGAGAAAGAAAAAAGCAAGGCCTGAGCTAAGGGTTGTATTTGATACAAATATTTTGCACACCCAAGTTGCATCAGATTTAATGAAGTCTGATGCGGCGAGCTTTATAGAAGCTAACTCGGGTCACGAAGACTTATTGGTTAACTGGTATCTTCCGGAGATAGTGATCAGTGAACGACGCTACCAGATGCGGAAAAGAGCAGCGGAATTGCTCCCCGGAATCCATAAAATTGAGAAACTGATCGGTCATAACCTCAACATAACGACTGATATTTTGAATAGACGCGTTGATGAAGCTATAGAGAATCAATTGGCATCTCTAAATCTATCAACAATAGCACTGGATAAACAGCGCGTAGATTGGGACAAGCTTATCAATAGTTCAGTAGAAAGGATCCCGCCATTTGAATCAGGAGAGAAAGAAAAAGGATTTAGAGATTCGTTAATCGCGGAATCCTTTTTTCAGCTGGTGGAAGATTCACCAAACACACCATCCACATGTCGGCTTGCAATTGTCACTGAAGACAAACTCCTGAGCACATGTATAAAGGAAGGTACGAAAGAAAATAAGAATGTGCGTACCCTTGAGTCGTTGGACGAGCTAGAAAGCCTAGTCAATACTCTAGTATCAGAAGTCACCGAAGACTTCATCGACAGCATAAGAAATAAGGTGTCTGACTTTTTCTTTGAAAAAGGGAAAGATTCATCTTTCTATTACAAAGAAGAAATTAGTGAAAAGATTCGTGAAAAATTTGGAGAAGAACTAGCTTCTAAACCTAATAAGGAGGTGATAAGGGAAAATGGTACGTGGTGGCTTGGTGTTCCGGTATTTATTAAGAAAGAAAAACAGCGCACATTTTGGAGCACTAGCATAAAAGTAGAAGCAAAGCTTTACAAACTTGAATGGCCAAGCTCATCAAATACGATAATTGGCGAGAGTGCCACTAGCGCTACGGGCCTAGTTATGCCCGGCACCGAAAGAAAAGGAATTGTTTCTGGTTTACTTGGGGCAGAACCGCCTAAGAAAATTGAAGCTGGTGCTTGGGCAACAAAGTTTGAAGTCTTTTGGAGTGTGAATATAACGCAGACTCTGAAATTGACTTCTCCGACAATTGACGAAATTAGATTAATCGGTTCGGATTGGGACCAGTAACATGGCAGCTTAACAAATAAATCAATTAGGGACAGGGCTGACGCCCTGCCCATTATTCACGGCGTTATGCTCCTAGGAATCAGATATGGACTTTAAAATAATACTAAAGGAAAGCTGGGAAGAATTTACCACTAGATTCACCCTTTTACTTAAAGCTACAGCATCTTTTATTGCCGCCTCAATTGTAGCTAGTGCTTTAGTTTATTTGCTTTTCAATGAGCTTGGCGTTTTTGCATCATTTGTTATTTCTGTTGCCATATTAGTCATAGAGTCAATGATAACTCTGGCTGGCGTGAAATATCTGTATTCACAAAGAGGTATCGAAATAGATATTTCAAGCAACAAAATATTTATCTACCTTTTTGCATCAATGTATATTGGCGTGGCGAGCACACTAGGTTTCTTCTTTTTTGTCATTCCTGGCATTATTGTTCTTGCTGTCACTTTTTTAATGCCAATATACATTTTAAAAGAATCACAAGGCCCCATTGAGGCTGTTGCGTCAAGCGCATCACTAATGAAAGAGTGCTATATGCAAGTAACACTTTTCCTGTTTTGTATTTGGGTTATTGTTGCCGTCGTAGAGTACGTAGCCGGCTTTGTTTTAGGTTTTATTCCATTGCCTGGAGTAATACTAGAATCAGCTGTGGCGGCACTATCTTTAATTATAAGTCTTTACTCATTAACAGTAATGGTCGCTTTATATACACACTTAGAAATAAAGCATAACAAGTCAAGCAGTCGGGACGCCGTAACCGGTGCCCCTTCTTGAGGCGTTAAGTGCAAAGTATGAATGTTTTAACTATAGAAGAACAATCTGAACTTCAAGCATTAGAAGAAGAGCTTTGGCGTGAAGAAACACGTTTCGATATCGCTCGAATGCGAGAGCTTATGTCGGAAGATTTTTTCGAATTTGGAATGTCTGGACGTACTTATTCTCTCGAAGATACTCTGGCGATTGCAGCGCAAGAAATAAGGGCTAAAATTCCGCTTCCAGATTTTAGCGCTCGTTCAATTTATGGAAGCGTTGTGCAAGTCACATACAATAGCGCCGTAGAGTACGACGGGAAAATTATTTATGCGCGAAGGTCCTCAATTTGGATTCGTGAAAATGGTGCGTGGAAGCTTAAGTTTCATCAAGGTACACCTTATGAGCCGAGCACTTAACAAAAAATTGCAAAAATTCAGGTCAAACTACAACCTGAATTTATGAATTAGGCGTTAGCACAGGACACGAAAATATATTAATAACCACCTAAGATAGGGTCTATTTAATTATGAGAACTTTATTGAATATTTTGAAATCTTTTGTTTTGGCGGCTTTGGTATTTGGCTTGTCGGCGTGCTCAAGCGAGCCGGACCCTAAACTAGAGGCGCAGAAACGACTTGAAGCTGAGGCTGAAGAAATTCAAGCTAAAGCTCGTGCACGTAAAGAGTTTAAAGAGAGGTACTGTAAAGATCCTAGTGTTGATTGCCAAAAACTTATGAAAGAAGCCGGTCTTGATCGGACAGGGAAAGATTTGTATTAGAGTGTGTTGAGGTTTAATAGTTTACGTCATTCATATTCATGATCCTTTATTAGAAAATATTAGCTGAGTATGGTGAAGATGAAAAACACTAACAAAGCGATCTAACATTGGGCAATTGACGTTGCCCTGGACTCAAAAAAGCTTCGCTTTTGCTTGCCATTAATCGCGGCGTTATATATAAAAATCTATAAACCTTTTTTAACTGAAGAACAAAAACATGAGTACTAAAAATCAAGTATCAGAAAATACCAGGGTTTTGATAGGTTGCTATGGCCTTGCTGCAGGAGTAGCGGCTGGAACTGTGATTGGCGCAATGGTCGGTAATATCGTGCCTGCAATGTTGATGGGGATGCTGATAGGTGGTGGCCTAGGTGTGTTTATTGCACCGATGTTACCTTCATCATTAGTAAAGCATCTCGATAACTAACGCTATCAAGTATCCCTAATTGTGTCGGCCAACTTACGTCTTTACGGGCAGAGTGCATAACGAGCTGGTGAAATTCACTCCGTTCCTTCGGAGCTACGCGAGACAGCCAAAGTGTTGCTTTCATAAGTTCAATAAGTAAGAGCACCACTTATACGAACAATAAAGTGATGATTACATTAGGCAGTTATACACATCAAATCAAAAGGAATATCTCTTATGGCCAGAGTAGGTTTCACTTGGGTTACTCCGATCCTTTCTGTTTTTGATTTAGTAAAAAGTTTGGAGCACTATGAAAAAGTACTTGGCTTTGAAGTAGCTTGGAAATGGTCTGAAAAAGAAGAGTTTGATGGAGCAACTCATCCTACGTTTGCCTGCGTATGTCGGGGAGAAATCAGTATTTTTCTATGTGAACAAGGTCAGGGTGAGCCAGGAGCTTGGATGTCCTTAAATGTTGGTACACTGGATGAGTTGGAAGAAATTTACCAAGAGTATCGGCGTACAGAAGCGGATATTATTGAAGCACCGCAAGACTGTTCTTGGGGAATGCGCGAAATGTTGGTGAAGGATTTGGATGGGAATACTTTTAGAATAGGTTGTCCCTTAAATAACGACTAAACCAAAAATGTATAACAAACAAATCAATACTGATAGCTACTACACTGGTCTTTTTAATGTTTAATGTAAGTCACTACGCTCCCAGTTTACACAAAAAAGCTCTCCGCAGTAGCTGCGGGTTTGGGCGTTAGATGAGCACAAAGTGAGTCGCTATGGATTTTGAGAATTTCAATAACCTTGCATCAGGCATCCAGTCCTTAATGGTTGCTGTTGCTGTCCTGATCGGCGGTGGGTGGGCGCTGTACCAGTTTGTTTCTATGAAAACTCTTGCGAAGGCACGCGCTGACCTCGAAAAAGTGAAGCGCGAACTTCATGAGCGCGGAGTGATTGAAGTGACCCTTAACCCTACTTTTCTTCCTGCTCCAGACCCGCAAGTGATAGGGTTTATTCATTTGGTCATTGAATTAAAAAATGTGGGAACCGGTACAGAGGTGATACGATGGGATGAGACTACTTTTCGGCTTGCCAAGCTTGATTATGATGAAAATAGAGGTGCATCGGTACAAGAAAAAACTGTAGGCAAGTTTCTACGAGTTGGTATTATTCCAACATATTCCACTATTGCTCCGAAGCAAACGCTGCATCATTCTGCGGTAGTTGCCGTTCAAGAGCCTGGTGTTTTTCTTATTGATGCACAGATTATTGGCTCTCCGAAAGAAGTTGCGACGGCGAAATTGGCGGGAGAAGCCATCGATTTGGAGAGCGATTTCTTTTCATGGGGTACTACGACATATATCAGTATCAAGGGAAGTGAATGATGGATCAGTTTGGATGAACTTTTCTAACGTGTCATATCACCTTTGAGCGAATATAAATAAAACTATTTACGAAATTCGGTGGGTTTCTCTATTTCATAAAAACTGTCAGTAATATCTTCTATTTTACTTTGCAGTAAAGCTTCTGCATCGTAAACGCCCCGATTGTAGAAATAGGGGCCAACTTCTTCAGTGAAAAAATCCAGTAGAAATTCAGCATCAAATTGTTTGATATCCTGATCAAGCTCTTCATGAAAATAGAGTTTGATTTTTTTAATTAGAATATTTTTTTCTTCTTTGGAAAATTGTATATCTGTCATATTTAGGGCTGTTATTTAGTGGGTAGCTCATCATGTTTAGCTAACTCGCTTGTGGGGATATACCAGTTGGCTTTTGAACTCCAATAAATATTTTGTATCGGGCGAATATCCGGGTCATCGTCCAACGTTCCTGCCGGAACGATAACAACTTTGCCGCTCTTATTCTTCCACGGTAATGATGAACCACAGTGCTTACAGAAACAGGTGGCAAAATGTTTGGTATCTTCAGGTTCAAATCGCCCAACATGTTCTTCACCTTGCTGCCAATGAAAATCTTCAGGCATAACAAAAAGGTTCGAAGCATGGGCGCTACCGGTAAATTTGCGGCAACGTGAGCAATGGCAATACTGGAAAATACCTGTGTTGCCGGTAAGTTGATATTTCACTTTGCCACAGAGGCAGCTGCCAGTGAGTGGTGGGGTGTTCATATGTGCCTCCTTAAATCATATTGTATGGTGTCAGGTGACAATAAAAATTGCTGCTTAAACATTATTAGAATTTTTATGCCTTGAGTTTACATACACGTTTTATTCTAATTATTTTCTCCTGTCTCTAAGGCGAATATATTTAATGTTATACCTTTCTCTTGATAACACCGGTGGTGAGTATACAGACTATTTTGTATTTTGTGATTTAATTCGAGTTGCCAGTATTTAACTAATTGATAGCTAAGGGAAAAATAATCTTTTGATTAGCAAAAAATGATGCTGGGATGAGTTGTTTTTATAACAATGCCCCTATGCTGAAGAGGCAGTTATTGAGCAAACATATGACAATTACAAGTGCCAGATAAATCCTTTAGGGGTTAACTGGCAGCACTTTCGAACTCTACAAAATCAGAAATAAAATTCCAGGCCAGGCGGCGCTCTATGGCTTTTTTCGGGTTGCCATTTTTCATTCCCATCAAGTTAAACAGATCACTACCGATTTTGGTAAAGCGATGTATGTAATAGCGGGCATCGCGGGCAACGACCTGGCGTTCACCGACATAATCGAATGCAAAACCTTCCTGTAATGGTGCGGGTTCAAAGGTAACTAAACCTGCGGCGATGCATACGGATAACATTTTGCTTTCAGTAAAGATGGGGTCGTCTTCTGGATCGTGAATGTCGCTGCGAAAAATAAAGGGGTGACCGTTGTCACCGATAAAGGCATAAGCAGCCACTTTTTCGAAAGCTTTTAATTCCCATAAATCACAGGTGCGTAAAAACATCAGGCTGCGTTTTGAAATGGAGCCGGGTCTTTTCACTTCGGCAGCCAGCGCCTGCGCCCAAACATCGCGGGTTTCCGGGCTGCTGATGTCCTGTGCGTAGGAGAAAAATAAGTGTAGCCAATCTTCATCAACATCGATGGAGGAAGATTGTGGATGTATCAAGATCGAGGCTTTTGCCAAAATAGTTTCAATATTGAGTTGGCGACGGGTTTCGTTAAAACGAACCCGATGATGGGTACGATCTAATAAATTTGCCAGTTGTGAGTTTTTATCCACTTGCGGCGCAATACCCAGGCAAGTAGATCTTAAGATGGAACCATCTTCCTGATAAAAACCGCCAATAGATCGTGTACAGGCTGAGACAAGTTTTGCCCAGCTGTCTACCGATTTGGATTGTTGGTGTGATGATTGGTTTTTGTTATACATGGCAGCCACTACTACTCCGTTTAGTTGGTTGCTGAATTAAAGGAGTAACTGACTATATTTATCGTCTATAACAATGACAAGAGTTTGAACTTGTTGTCTTTACTTTTGTGCGTTCGTTCACAAAAGTGCGTAATTAGGCTTAGGAATATTATTGTTTCGATCATGAAAAGAAAAATAGGTTTTCTTTTCATGATCAATAAATACCATGCTAGCGAAGAAAATTATCACTAACAGTGATTAGTAGATTTTATGAATCCGGTCTTTGTACAGCGTTATCGATAACACGGGGGATAAGTTTACGTTTAGCGATTTTGCATCCCTCATCGTCGATCACGAATTCATCGTGGTATTCAGCAATGGCAGAAAAACCATCGACGCGTTTTATGCCTTCACCACCAGGCATGATAAATACGGTTAGATAACTGGTGCCGGTTGCGGTGGTGTCTGAGGTGGGCGTAACGCGAAGATTCGACATCAAATGCACTGCAGTGCGATTTTCGCTGCCACTGTTAATAAAAGCTTTTAACTCTTCGTGGCCGTTCATGGTTCTACTGTTTAAAACCAGTGTTGCATCTTTGGTAAACAGATTGGCAAAGCCCTCTGGGTTGGGGTGGTCGATGTACCAGGCGTAATCCTGCATCACACGCTCGCATTGCTCTTCAATTGCATTATGTGCCGAGGCTGAAAAAGGGAGTGCTGCTATCAAGGTTGATAACGCGATTTTACTCAGTGTTTGTTTCATCGTGGTTATCCTTTAGAGGGGAGATAGAGTTTGGTTAATTAGAAAAGATCTTATTTTCTTATGCTGTTAAAAATGGGGCCATAATGGCCCCATGTCTCTTGTTTGTTAGGTTGTGGATTAGATTGTCAGCGGCAAACTGCGCAAACGCTGCCCGGTTGCTGCAAATACAGCATTAGCGACGGCAGGCGCGATTGGCGGTAAGCCAGGTTCGCCGACGCCTGTGGGGGCTTCTTCGCTGTCGACGATAATCACTTCAACGTTAGGTGCTTCGTTCATGCGAAGGATTGGATAATCGTGGAAGTTGCTTTCTTTAATACCACCATTCTTCAATTGCAGATTGCCGTGAATGGTTGCAGTCAAGCCGTACATAATAGAGCCTTCCATTTGTGCACGCACAATGTCAGGGTTAATGACTCGGCCGCAATCCACTACACACACAACTTTGTGCACATGAATACGTCCATCTTCAACGGAGACTTCTGCTACTTGCGCGACATGGCTTTCAAAGGATGAATGTGCAGCAAAACCCAGGTGATGGCCCGGTTTGGTTTGCATTTGTTTCATCTGATCGCCAGCGATTTTAATCACGTTGTTGATGCGTGGCTGTTGCTGAGAATTTTTCAGGCGAAAATCGACAACATCCATCCCCGCTTTGTGGGCCAGCTCATCAATGGCGCTTTCTTTAGCGAAGGCAGTGAATGAATGCCCTACTGAGCGCCAGAAGTGTAGCGGCAAGCCGTGATTGATAGTGGCGTGCAGCGTTTCCTTATTAGGGAAGTCGTAGTCACTGGATAGGCCCTCAACACTGGTTGGGTCGGGAATCCAGTTTTCAAATACGCTGTCGGCAACATTAACCGCAGTGTTGATCAAGCCTTTGGGTACTGCAGTGGGTAGCACGCCGGGCAATCCTGTGCTTAGACGCTGGGGCATGATGTTGCCTCCAGCCCGTTTTGCTTGCCAGCCAGTAACAGTACCCTGTTCATCCATTGTCGCTTTAATCCGCATTAATGACGCCGGGCGAAAAACACCACTGCGGGTATCGTCTTCACGGCTCCACAGCAAGTGAATGGGTTTGCTGGTGGCTGCGGCAATTTCTGCTGCTTCTATACAATGAGACACGTAACTACGGCGACCAAAGCCACCGCCACAGTAAGTGTTGTGAATGCTAACCTGGTCAAAGGTCATATCCAGTGCTCTGGCTACCAGGCCTCTGATCGGTTGCACACCTTGTGTACCTGACCACACTTCCGCTTTGCCATTTTCAACACGAGCTACTGCGCTCATCGGCTCTAGTGGCGAGTGCGACAGCATTGGGGCCCAGTATTCGCTATTTATTGCCAGCTCTTTGGAGGCAAATTCTGCTGCCACGTCACCCGATTCGTCAGAGGCGACGCCTTCATCACTATCGAGCATTTGTTTAAAGTCTTGTTTGAGTTGTTCAGTGCTGAGGTTAGCCAACTCAGAGGTGTTCCATTTAATCTCCAATTGCTCGGCCGCTTTTTTGGCTTGCCAGAACTTCTCCGCCACTATGGCTACACCCGATGAAATGGTGACAATATCCGTGACGCCAGGCATATTCTCTGCCTTGGTTTTATTAACAGATGCAACAGTGCTGCCGATAACAGGGCTGTGTTTAATGGCAGCGTAATGCATATTGGGCAGCTCTACATCGATGCCAAAGACAGCAGTACCGGTAGATTTGGCAACACCATCCAGCCGTGGAAATTCTTTACCGATATATTTGAAATCACTGGCAGCTTTGAGAGGTGCTGGGTTGTCTTCAGTGGGCATTGGCAGGGTTTTAGCCGTTTCAATAAATTGCCCGAAGGGGTGACGCTGACCATTGACTACTACGTGAGCATCATCGAGGTTTATTGCATCTGGGGCTACACCGAGATCAGCAGCGGCGGCTTGAATTAACACTGAGCGCAGGTTGGCTGCGGCTTGTCTTAGAGGCTCATAGTGGGCCCTGATGGAGGCGCTACCACCGGTGCCTTGAGCGCCAAAGGCCGGGTTATTGTAAGCCGGATGTACACCTGGGAATTTGACCTCAAAGCGCTGAGGCGCAACATCCAGTTCCTCTGCAAACAAGGTGGCTAACCCGGTGGTGATACCTTGGCCCATTTCATCTCGTGGACAATAGAAGACAAAGCTATTGTCGCTGGTGATTTGCAAAAATGCGTTGGGCAGATAGCCATTTGCTGCTGTATCAATAGGTAATGGTGAGTCTGAACCGCAGCCTGTTAATGAAATACCCACAACCAAACCGCCACCGACAACACCCATGGATTTTAATAGTTGACGACGGGAGAGGTTAAATTCGTTAGTTTCGTTTACGTCTTTTAATCGATTCATGCCTTTTAATGGGTTCATGACTGTGCCTCCTCAGCGCGAACTTCGTGGAATAGTTCGTTACCGCTATTTTGTTCGGCAACAGAAAGAATGGCTTTCTTAATACGTGGGTAACAGCCGCAGCGACAGATATTACCTGCCATGTGGCGTTCTACTTCTTCCTCAGAGGGGTTGGCGTTGTGTTCCAGTAAAGCCGCCGCCGACATGATTTGTCCCGATTGGCAATAGCCACATTGGGGTACACTTTGCTCGCTCCAGGCAGCTTGTAGTGGGTGCATGTCTTCTGGGGTGCCTAGCCCTTCAATCGTTGTAATGGATTTTCCTGCCACCGCTGAAACCGGCAAAATGCAAGTGCGTACTGCCTGACCATCCAGGTGCATGGTGCAGGCGCCGCACAGGCCAGCGCCACAGCCAAATTTCGAACCCTTTAATTTGAATGTATCTCGTACTACCCATAGTAAAGGGGTATCTGGCGCATCATCGGTTTCTACCGTTTGCCCGTTCAGGGTGAATGTGATCATCGGTTACTCCTCTTAAGCTGGTGTCATCTGCCACCATAGATGGTTTGTCGAATTCTTGCCATCTGGTAATAAAAGCAATTTAAGGTAGACAAGGTGGTCCGAACAATAATACATTTACTTGCTATTCATCAAGCAAATTGATGAAAGATGACATGACTTTCATATTTACGCTGTTTGCTGAAGCAGGCTGTAGTGGGTTTATTGATGGGTAGATTGCAGCATCATTCAACGCTGGCAATACCTATATTGGAGAGAAATGATGACAAAAACAGTATTAGTAACGGGGGCATCAGGCTTTATTGCACAGCAATTAATTCTGGATTTGCTGGATAAAGGTTATCAAGTCCGTGGCACTGTTCGTTCCCTGGCCAAGGGGAATGTATTGAAGGATGCGTTGCGTCCTCACAATGTAAAAATAGATGAAATGGAATTAGTCGAGTGTGATCTCGAATCCGATAAGGGCTGGGACGAAGCCGTTGCTGGCGTTGACGTGATCCAGCATTTGGCATCGCCTTTTCCCATGTCTGTACCCAAAGACCCCAATGATCTGATTCGTCCTGCACGTGATGGTGCGCTCAGGGTGTTAAAAGCAGCCAAAAAAGCCGGTATTAACCGTGTCATCATGACGTCTTCTTTTGCTGCTGTTGGTTACGGTTGGGGTGATGATCTGCCTGAGGTGTGTACTGAAGAGCATTGGACTAATCCAAATAATACCGCCGATTGTCGCCCTTATATGCAATCGAAAACATTAGCGGAACGCGCTGCCTGGGAATACGTTGAAGGTGAGGGTAAGGGTATACAGTTGACAGCCATTAATCCCGTCGCGGTGTTTGGCCCAATTCGTAGCGAGCAAGTCAAAACATCAGTAGGTGTTGTGGCGCAGTTGATGGGTGGAAAAATTCCTGCGTTGCCAAATGTAGGTATTCAAGTGGTAGATGTGCGTGATGTGTCTGCAGCACACATTGCTACGATGGAAAATGATGAGTCTATCGGTGAGCGATATATTTTGGCCGATGAGTTTTTCTCTATGAAAGAGTGCTCCCAGGTGCTTAAAGAAGCCTTCCCGAATTATGCAGATAAGCTGCCTACACGTTCAATGCCGGATTTTCTGGTGAAGCTAATTGCTCTGTTCAGCGCGGATATGAAATCTATGGTGACTGAGTTGAACAAACGCCGCATGGGTTCTTCTGACAAGGTTAAGCAATTGCTCGGACGCGACTTGATACCTGGCCGCGATGCCTTTATTGCCTCAGGCGAGACGTTGATTGACTATAAAGTTGTGTAACAGCTTAAGTACTGAAAGAGCCTGTAGTCGGTACTCTTTCAGTACCCCCATCAGTTTTAGGTGATGGCTTGAGTATTTGTATTAATAACAGAATGTCCCCTTGATTAAGGTGTCTTTTATATAATAAGGTTTCATTAATTGAGTCTAGATGGAAAAATTCACTTTAACTTTCAATGAGTTATTGAAAAGTAGTTATAAGTCGCCGTTATGAATTCTCCAGTAAAAGTTGAAACTCGTAGAACGCAACAGGAACGCAAACAAGACGCGGAAAACGCGCTTTTGGATGCTGCTGAGTCGTTGATTGCAGAGCAGGGCATTGAACAGGCGTCCCTGGCAAAAATTGGTGAGCGCGCCGGTTACAGCCGTGGTTTAGTGAACCACCATTTTGGTACTAAGGATAATCTGCTTAAACGTTTGCTTGAGCGTTATCAAGCAGGCTTTAGGCTGGTGTTGGATAATATAGCCAAAACGAGTAAAAACAGTTTGGAAGCGCTGCTCAGAAGTGTGGATGCCTACCTTGAGGTATACCAAGTGCCAGGGCGTAAATCGCCAGCCTTCATGATTATGTGGGGGGCGGCATTACCGCCAGCTACTCCCAGTGAGGCGATCTCGGACTCTGAAGAAAGAGTACTGTCCATGATTACTGCCAACATTGAACACGGGCAGGTAGATGGTTCTATTAATACTAATGTTGATCCCGAAGCCTACTCGGTAATGTTGTTGGGAATGTTGAGAGGTATTCCCGGCGAGACGCTGATTGTAAAAAAAGAACTCGATATCGCCCAGGTTCGCCAAGAAGTGCAGCGCTTTATTAAACAGACGCTTAAGCCTTAATTTGCTGTTCCGTTTTATTGTTTTGATTCTTGAGGCCGTTGAATCCAGGCTTGTTTTTGTTTGAAATAAATAAATTCAGCGCCTATCGCTTCAACATAACGGCAGTCGCCATCTTCTGGTGGATCGTATTCCTCCAGTCCTTCCAGGGCGAGAACGCTTGCCATCGATTCTTTGATTTGGCCATTTTTCGATAGTTGATCCAGCTGCAGTTCTTCTCTATCCCAGACTAATCCATCTCGCTCCACAGGAGAGGCTTTGTTCAAATCGGCAAAGACAAAGACCGCCGCAGTGCCAGCCATTTTTTTATAGTAACGATTGTCTGAATGCTGTGATTCGTGCATGGAAAATTCTCCTTAGGTGATAGGGAGAATTCTAGAGTGATAGTTTGCAGAAAAACTTTGTCCAGGATCAACCCAGCTAAAGAGAATACCAATTAGCTAGGCTTGATCGAGAGCATAGGGTTAAGTAATCGCAACATGCCGGTAAAGGCAATCGGTTGGGCCTGAGCCGCAAGACATAGACAGTCTTCATCCTGAGTGGCAATAGGGGAGTGTTGTTCTCCAGCACTGCGTACAACAAAATCCCCTTTTTTATACACGCCATCAGCATCAGAGAAACTGCCTCTCAAGACCAGAGTGATTTCGTCTGCTTTATGGGTATGCATAGGAATTTTGCGCCCGGCTTTGATGTGATACATCATCAATTCGACTTCTTGATCACCGGTTGGCACGCGTGAAAAGTTCAACCCGCGAGCCAATTTCTTCCAGCCAATTTTGTTTAGTGGCCGAGAAATTAGTTTATCTAATACCACAGGCAAATCATCGTTGTTTGGTCGGTATTTAATAGGGGGTGTGGCGGAGTGTTTGGGTTCGCTGTCTATTTTTGCCATCAGTTTATCCAGCGCATTTTCAGGTAGAGTGACAGCAACTTTCTGTTGATTCATAAGTGTGCCACCTATCTGCTCAAGGCTTTGCACATGCTGACGACATTCGGGGCAGTGCTCCAGATGGGCTTTGACAATAATAGATAATGCTGGCGACAAGGAGCCGGCGGCGTAATCATTTAAATATCGGGTATCGGGGTGATATGCTGTCATAACGCTACCTATCCACAGTTAGAGCCAGTTTTTTCATGGCCAGCCTCACGCGCGACTTGACTGTGCCCAGAGGCAAGTCCATATCGTCGGCAATTTCACTATGGGATTTTCCCTCCATATATACTTTGTACAGTACCTGGCGCTGCTCATCAGGTAATTGCTCTAATTGCTCTTGCACAATGCGTTGTGAACGCTGTTGTTGCAGTGACACCAAAGGGGTTTCATCACTGGTCATATCAACCCAAATGTCATCGGTGTCCAATGAAATTTCAGGGCGCGAGCGGCGCAAAGAATCAATGCGGCAGTTTCTGGCAATAGTAAAAATCCAGGTGCTGACGCGTGCTTTCATTGGGTGATAACTGGCCGCTTTGCGCCACACTTTAATCATTGATTCCTGAACCAGTTCGTCCGCCGCCTCCGGTGAGATATATCCGGCTTTACCCGTCAGCATGTAAGCCTTGATTTTAGGAGCAAAATAATCGAACAGTTCGGCAAACGCTTGACGATCTTCATTAGTGGCTATTGCCGCTAATTTATCGACCCAATAGTCGTGGCTGAAATGCTGTTCCTGAGAGGCATTATTCATAGTGTAAGGTCATAAGCTGGCCGTTATGATGTTGTTGTACGCGTGCTCTGTGTATATGGATCACAGAATACATATCGGTTTCCGACTTAAAAACGGTAGTGCGTGATCCAATCATATAACACTGGCGTAATTGCCTCATATGTGATGTGGATTAAGAAGGCAATTATGCTCATGAATCAAGCCGAATTAAAAAGTAATCAGGCGCTGGTGCAGCGATTCAAGCTGTTTTACCAGTCCTTCGGCCTCGATAAGTTGGAGGACTTGTCCTCAATTTATACCCAGGACGTTGAGTTTGTCGATCCTGTACACGAAATTCACGGTATTTTAGGGCTTAAGCGTTATTTTCGTAATCAGTGTCAAAATCTCGAGTCCTGCCGCTTTCACTACCACAGCGAATTAATTAATGAAGATAAAGCCTTCGTACGCTGGACCATGAAGTTTTGTCATCCTCGCATCGCCGGCGGCAAGACGATTGAAGTACCAGGCATCAGTGAAATTCATTTTTCCCACCGCATTTTTTATCACCAGGACTGCTATGACATGGGAGGAATGTTGTACGAGAATGTGCCTCTGCTGGGAAGTGTTATCAGAACATTAAAGGGTCGGCTTGCATAATGAACGCAGCAGCCCAACAAAAAACCATTTGGTTGACCGGTGCCAGTTCCGGGATAGGCTTAGCACTTTGTGAATTGTTGTTGGCGAATGGTTTTCGTGTCATAGCGACTGTGAGAAAAGTATCAGCCTTAGCTTCCCTTGAAGCCGGGTATCCTGGTTCGCTTTTTGTTATTAAATGCGATTTTCAGCAAAGTGGTGAAATAGAGCAGTTGCCGCAGGCTATTGCGGAACATGTTGATCACTTGGATGGCATCATTCTATCGGCCGGTGTCTGCGAATATATTAATGACGCTGCCATTGATATGCCGCTGTTACGTCGGGTGATGGAAATTAATTTTTTTGCCGCAGCACACTGCTGTCAAATTGCCCTGCCGTTTTTAAAATCTGCCACTTGTCAGCAAGATAATCATAAACCATTTATTCTGGCCGTGAGTAGTTTATCCACTGTGACTGCCTTTAGTCGTGCCGAAGCCTACGGTGCCAGTAAATGCGCACTTCGTTATTTTCTGGAATCCCTGCGTATTGACCTCTACCCGGATATCGATGTGTGTATTGTCAGTCCAGGTTTTGTTGATACACCGTTGACGGCTAAAAATGATTTTTCCATGCCCTTTATGATCACTGCCGAGCAAGCGGCAGCAAAAATTATGAAGGTGATTTACAAGCGACAATTGCATTCGGTTTTTCCGAGGCGTCTGGCTTGGATGTTGAAATTAGTGAGCTTCGTACCTGGGCTATGGTTTCGACTTATGGCACCCAAATTGAGAAAACCTATTTCAGTCTAGAGAGCGTAATAATGAAAATTGCCATCATAGGAAGCGGCATATCCGGTCTGACAGCGGCCTACTATCTCCATCAGCAGCATGAAATAACAGTGTTTGAAAAGGCGGATCGAATCGGTGGCCATACGGCTACCATAGATGTGACCTGCGACGGACAACAGTATGCGATCGATACCGGTTTTATCGTCTTTAATGATTGGACTTATCCTAATTTTATAAAGTTGTTAGATGAGTTGGGTGTGAAATATCAGAATACCCAAATGAGCTTTAGTGTTAGTTGTAGAGAGACTGGTCTCGAATATGCAGGTAGTAATCTCAATACACTATTTGCGCAACGACGAAATCTATTCAGTCCTTATTTTTTAAAAATGATCAGGGATATTCTGAGGTTTAATCGTGAGGCTGAAGACGATTTGACTCATGGTTGGATTGATCAGGATAAGACGCTCGGCAGCTATCTGCTGGATAATGGCTATTCGAAGGGTTTTATTTTGCATTATCTCATTCCTATGGGTGCTGCGATCTGGTCCGCTTCCAGTGAAGACATAATGGATTTTCCGCTGCACTTTTTTGTCCGCTTTTTTAAAAATCATGGTTTATTGAACATTAAAGATCGCCCGCAATGGAAAACCATTGTTGGAGGTTCAAGAGAATATCTGCAACCGTTGACGGCAGGTTTTAGTGATCGAATCCAGTTGAATACAAATATTAGGTCAGTGATTAGAAAACCAAGTGGTGTGGAAATTATCATGGCGAATGGGACCATACATAGTTTTGATCAAGTGGTTTTTGCCTGCCATAGTGATCAAGCTATGGCTTTACTAGCTGATGTCTCATCGCAAGAAAAGTTAACGCTGAAGGCTATTCCCTACCGGTCTAATGAAGTGATTTTGCACACAGATACCAGCTTGTTGCCTACCAGGAAAAAAGCCTGGTCGAGTTGGAATTACATGATGGATCATCTTGAGCAGCAAAAACCAACACTGACCTATAACATGAATATTTTGCAGAATATTCAATCTGACCAAACTTTCTGTGTGACATTAAATAAAACGGATCAAATTAATCCCGATAAAATTCTTGGTTCATTTAATTACAGTCATCCGCAATTCAGTTTGGAAGGTATGGCGGCACAACAGCGTTGGCAGGAGATTAATGGTAATAATCGAACTTGGTTTTGTGGTGCCTATTGGCGCAATGGCTTTCATGAAGATGGTGTGGTTAGTGCGCTTAATGTCGTAGAAGGAATCAATAAGGCAACAGAGAAATTGAGTGTTGCCGCATGAATGCTAGTGATGCCGAATTAAATAGCCACATACTAAATAGCGCCTTATATGAAGGTGTTGTTTGGCATCGTCGTTATGGTGATAAGCCAAATGAATTCACTTATAACGTATTTATGGTCTATCTCGATTTACAGGAATTGGATCAGGTATTTGCCAGAAGCCGTTTTTGGTCACATCAAGGCCCTGCGATGGCGCGCTTAAAGCGTAGTGATTATATCGGTGATTCAGATGAAACTATTTATCATTCCGTATGCGACTATATTCGTCAGCAAACTGGCCAACAGTATTGCGGCCGAGTGCGATTGTTGACCAATCTGCGTTATTTTGGCTACTGCATAAACCCCATTTCCAATTATTACTGTTTTGATGCGCAGGGTGAGAAGTTGTTGTATGTGATCGCTGCTGTAACTAATACTCCCTGGAAACGCACGCATTATTATTTGCATCAGGTGCAATCTGAAAATGATGACTTAAATATTAATTTTAATAAGCAACATCATGTATCGCCGTTTATGGCAATGGATATGATCTATCAGTGGCAAAGCAATGCGCCGGCAGAAAAACTATCAGTCAGTATTCAAAACTATCAGCAGCAGAAAAAAATCTTCGAAGCCAGTCTTAGTTTACATAGAAAACCTATGACATCACGTAACATGAGAAAGGTGTTGGTCCGTTTCCCATTAATGACCGTAAAAGTAGGTATGGCTATTTATTGGCAGGCATTAAAATTATGGCTGAAAGGAGTTCGCTTTCATCCTTATCCGACTAATCAAATAGATTCGCAATAGGTGGCGAATTTTAAAAATTAAAAGGGGTTTTTATGAGAAGTGAAAGTATCGTTAACGATACCTTTTCATTGAAAGAGAAGAAAAGTGAATTGTCAGGTTGGTACAGGCAGTCTATTTTTCGCTGGCTTGATTCGCTTGTAGTTGGGCATTTAACAATTGTTGAGGGTGAAGAGGTTTACAATTTTGGCGATCAACATGCTGAAATATCAGCTAGAGTCCATATTAAAAATCCTGAGTGCTATCGAGATGTTATTCTGAATGGAACCGTGGGGGCCGGTGAGTCCTATATGAAAGGTCATTGGTCCTCGCCAGATTTAGTGAACTTAGTCCGGTTGATGGTGTTGAATTTGCAACAACTTAATAACCTGAACGCCAATAAAAATATCGTCAAAAAAGCAGTCGCCTGGTTGTATTCGTTGTATACAAAAAATAGCCTGAAAAACTCAAGAAAAAATATTTCTGCACACTACGATTTAGGTAACGATTTTTTCTCACTGTTTCTTGATCCCAGTATGATGTACAGCTCTGCTATCTTTGAGCATGCCGATACTCCCCTGGAAGATGCTTCCATTGCAAAACTGGAAGCTATTTGTAAAAAATTGCAATTAACTGAAGCTGATCATGTCATTGAAATCGGCACAGGTTGGGGTGGTTTTGCTGTCTATGCGGCAGAACATTATGGTTGCAAAGTAACCACTACCACTATTTCCAAGGAACAATTTGATTACGCTGTCGCGCAGGTGACTGAGAAGGGCTTAACCGATAAAGTCACGGTGTTGTTTAAGGATTATCGTGAATTGGAAGGAAGCTATGACAAGCTGGTTTCTATAGAAATGATTGAGGCAGTTGGTCATAAATACCTAAAAGGCTTTTTCCAAATCTGTAACCGACTGCTGAAAGAAGATGGCCTGATGTTGATTCAGGCGATCACAATATCTGATCAGCGTTATCACGTTGCGCGAAAAAATGTTGATTTTATCCAGCGATATATTTTCCCTGGTGGCTGCCTGCCGTGTAATACGATTATTGCCCAACATACTGCCGAAGATACAAGCATGCAGTTGGTGGACATCCATGATATTACTTACGATTATGCGCTGACCTTAAAGCATTGGCGTGAACGTTTTTTTGAAAAAATCGATCGTGTGAAGGCACAGGGATATAACGATGTCTTTATCCGTATGTGGGACTATTACCTCTGTTACTGTGAAGGCGGTTTTCTTGAACGTGTTATTCAAACCAGTCAATTTGTGATGGCCAAACCGCAGGCTAAGTATTGCTGGCAAACCCATCGGGGTTCGCTGGGTCATGAAAAACGTTCAGTTGTATAAAAATATTGCCAACATTGTACTATTCCAGGTCGGATGGTGGTTGTGTGTGCTGGGGGGCAATAGTATTGCTCTGTTGTATACCAGCACTTTTTTGCTGATTCACTTCTATTACTTCGTTACAGACTACCGAGAATTATGGCTGATATTGCTGTTGGCATTAGTTGGTGTAGCCATCGATACAGCTTTGATTAAACAGGGGCTGATGTCATCTCCTTCCGGTATGCCTGAGATCTGGATGATATGTCTGTGGCCGCTGTTCGCATCCACCTTAATGCATAGCCTCAAATGGTTGGCAAAAAAGCCTATGTTGGCGGCAGCATGTGGTTCAGTGGCAGGGCCTGCTAGTTATTGGGCTGGTATCAGTTTTAGTGAAGTCAGTTGGTCGATGTCACCGTTGTTTGCTTTGCTGGTGTTGGCGCTGATTTGGATGTTGTTATTACCTTCTATTTTTTTGCTTGTCGATGAAAAAAATTAATTCTTCACGTTCCTGGTTATACCCGTTGTTAGTTTTTTGCACGCTATTTAAGGTTTCTGGCGTTTTCGCGCATGTCGATGATCAGATTAATCTTGAGTTATCTCCCGTGATTATTGGCGAAGCCTATATTGATGGTGAACTGGATTATCGCGAATGGCATTTTTCTAATATGAAGGGCGGCATAGAAAAGGTGTTGTATGTTGATAACAGCGATACGCCCTTTGCAGAAAAAGTGTTTGATGGTGGTAGTGATTTAACACCTGGTGTGGTCTATCGCGATTTTCGTTCAGGTCATTTCTATCAGGCGAAATTCCAAACTGGAAGTTTGTTGTTAGGTTTTCAGAAAAATACTGATAGCGAATTGCAAAAAACTCGTATTACCAGCAAGCAGCCGCTGGTTATAGATGCAGGTTTTGATGCATTTATTCGTTCCCGTTGGCAATTGTTAGAAGACAGTGTTCAGTCTTTTTATTATGCCTTTCCTTCACGACAACGTTTGATTGAGTTAAGGGTAAAGAAAGTTGAAGTTAGCCAGTGCCAAGGACAGGGCATTGAACGCTGCTATCTTGTGAGTCCAGAGAGTTGGTTGCTACGGATTTTGGCTGAAGATTTGTTGTTGGGTTATGACGATATGAAAAGATTAGTGGTGTTTAGCGGGATTAGTAATGTAGTAGGAGTTGATGGGAGTGCGTTGAGAGTAGATATTTTTTATCGGTATGTTTTGGATTAGGGGTGATAGTTTGCGTTGTCGTGCTGATAATTCAGTTTTAAATAGATAGGTTGGCTGGGGGGCTGGTTTTTGGTTTTGACTTTCAATTTCCCTTTTGTAGTCGCCGAGCATCGGAGAATTTTTTCGGCCCTTAGAGCGGCCGTATGTTTGAGCAAAAAATGATTGAATATCATTTTTTGTGAGTTCGGACCGCGTGCCGAAAGAAATTTGAGAAGCGCAGGGTACCCGAAGGGCGACGGAAATGGGTGCCGTTTCTTTTGGTTGTGTTTTCTTTGGGCAAGCAAAGAAAATGAACTCGCCTAGCTGGGCGAAACCCTATGTCAAAATCTACTCCAGTAATTAAAAGAGTTACCCCAATGCCAATTCCAACCTCTTCACAGTTTCCTCCAACCTTTCCAAACTCGCCGTATAAGCAAACCGAACATGCTCCTCCGCCAAATACCGCCCGAAATCTGTCCCCGGTGTAATCGCAATCCCATGTTCCTCCAACAATTTCAAACAAAACTCACTGCTATTATTTGAAAATTTTTGAATCCCCGCATAAAGATAGAAAGCCCCGGCTGGTTTATGGGGAATATCAAAGCCTAATTTTTGCAGTGCGGGTAACAGCAAGTCGCGGCGCTTGGCGAATTCGCCGCGGCGTTGATCTAATATGATGCTTGTCTCGGGTTCAAAGGCAGCGAGGGCCGCGTGTTGGCTGATGGTGGTAGAAGAAATAAATAAATTTTGCGCCAGCTTTTCCAGATCAGGGATAGCGTGTTCCGGTGCAACTAGCCATCCTAATCGCCAGCCAGTCATGCCAAAGTATTTAGAGAAGCTATTGATGACGAAGGCTTGGTCGGTGATTTCCAAAATTGAAGGAGCGGCTTCGTCGTAGCATAGGCCATGGTAGATTTCGTCCACCACTAAGTGCCCCTGTTTTTTCTGGCAGAGTTGGAACAAATCGTTCAGTTGTTCTCTGGTTAAAATTTCACCGGTAGGATTGGCGGGGGAAGCGACCATGATGCCTATGGTGTTATCCTGCCAGTGTTGTCCTGCTTTGCTGGCCGATAACTGAAAGCGATCTTCGGGGCCGACGGGCACCAGCTGGCCTTCACCTTCTACCAATCGCAGAAAATGGCGGTTGCAGGGGTAGCCGGGGTCGGTCATTAACATGCCGTCACCCGGGTTAATTAGTAGGGCAGCAATCAGTAACAGCGCTCCGGAGGCACCGGAAGTGACCATAATGCGTTCAGGAGCGATATCGACACTGTGTTGTTGCTGGTAGTAATCGGAGATGGCTTGACGCAGGGGTGGAATACCGGCTGCCTGACTATAGTGGGTCTCACCGCGTGCCAGTGAGGCTAACCCTGCTTTAATAATGGGGTCGGCAGTTTCAAAATCGGGCTCTCCGACTTCGAGGTGAATAATGTCTCTGCCCTGGGCTTGTAGTTGCTTGGCCCGATCCAGAATTTCTACCACGCGAAAGGGTTCAATATCCTTTATTCGATCTGCAAATAATGTGCTCACAATTTATGCTCTACTTGACTGCCTGCGGGCAGTGTGCTGGTCTTAATGTCAAGGATATCAGATTGTGTTAATCAATAAGTTTGTGTTGCGACAAGCGTGCCTGGATATAGCGGGTTTAGTGCGATCATTGATGCACTCTTTTAGTGGCCAATTGCAAATAAATCTGGTAGGTTTGTCGGTTTCCAAAATCCGGGCCGCTTTTTTTCAGCTGGTCAACAGGGTGTGGGAAAACCTTGTAGTAGTAGATAGTAGAACGTGTAGTAAAACGCAAAGTAAGAAACTTGTAGTAACATGATGCTGACTCTGATGGATGATGGAGTCATGCAGCGAAACCAGTGAGATTCAGCAATGCCCGACAAAAAACAATCTTCGGCTAGCAATTTCAAAAACTTTACGCCTTATAAAGTGAAAAAGGGCGAAGAGTACATGAACGAGAAACAACTTGAGCACTTTCGCCAGATTTTGCTGGCTTGGAAGGCCGAGTTGATGGAAGAGGTTGATCGCACCGTAACGCATATGAAGGATGAGGCGGCTAATTTTCCTGATCCTGCGGATCGTGCCACACAGGAAGAAGAATTCAGCCTGGAGCTGCGTACTCGCGATCGTGAAAGAAAGTTGATCAAGAAAATTGATTCAACGATTGATAAGATTGATGCCGATGACTACGGTTACTGTGAAGCCTGTGGCGTTGAGATTGGCATTCAGCGCTTAGAGGCCCGACCGACAGCCACTCTGTGTATTGACTGTAAAACGCTGGATGAAATTAAAGAGAAGCAGCAATTGGGTTAAGCCCCTTATTTGCATGCAATCAAAGAACGAAGACGGGAGAGAGCGTAATGCTCTCTCCCGTTTTTTTATCCTGGTTATTCACGGTAAACCGCCATGTCTGAATATATAGGTCGCTTTGCACCATCGCCCACAGGGATGTTGCATATGGGCTCCTTGATCGGTGCTGTGGCAAGTTATCTCGATGCTAAAGCCAATCGCGGCTTATGGTTGGTGCGCATGGAAGATTTGGATCCACCCAGAGAAATGGCCGGTGCGGCCGAAGCTATTTTGCAATGTTTGCAAGCCCACGGCATGCAGTGGGATGGCGAGGTGTTGTGGCAAAGTCAACGCCACCAGGTCTATCAGCAGACCATTGAACAATTATTAGATGAAGGGAAGGCTTTTTACTGCACCTGTTCCCGCACCGACCTTCAAACCTATGGAGGCATTTATCCGGGGATTTGTCGGGGGCATGTGTCACCACCTAATCATCAGGAGTTTGCCATTCGATTACAGGTGACTGACGAAGTGGTTGGCGTTGACGATGAAATACAGGGCCATTATCAGCAGCAGTTGGCTAAAGATGTGGGTGATTTTGTGTTAAAGCGAAAGGATGGCTTATTTGCCTATCAACTGGCGGTGGTGGTAGATGATGCCGAGCAGGGTGTCACGCATGTGATGCGAGGATCGGATTTATTGGATTCGACACCGCGGCAAATGTATCTACAGCAACAGTTGAACTTGCCAACGGTTCACTACAGTCACTTTCCTGTGCTGGTAAATAGTGATGGGCAAAAGTTATCGAAACAAACCTTTGCCCCGGCACTTGGTGAAGATGCTGCGCTGGGGAATATGCAATATGCGCTGCATTTTTTAAGGCAATCACTACCGAATAATCCAGCCTCAGTGGCTCAGTTAATGGAGTGGGCGCAGGCGCATTGGGATGTATCGGTTATTCCTCGTTGTCTACAGCTTGGTGAATAGTGTCGGCGCAAAGGTTTTGTGCGTCGACTTTTTGCAACTGCATGATGGCTTGCGTACTATCTGATCATGGTGAGTGCATCATCAGGGCTTTTTGCTACGATTTTTTATATATGAAATACGTGATACCTGCCTATGCAAATTAGTTCAACCTTTTTAATTTTAGTGCTGGTGGTTTTTATTTTTGCTCCTTCCATTCAAGATTGGGTAACACAGGGAGGGGCCGTTTGGTATCGTCCCTATATTGTTTGGTTGATTGTGATTTTACTGATGCGATGGGGTGTGCGACGGATTAAGAAGCGGACACAGGTTCGAGCCAAAGAGGAAATACGTTAGATGAGTTTTGCGCTCTACCAATTATTTCTGATTGGCGCTGTTTACCTACTATTGTTGTTTGGTATTGCGCATATCGCTGAGCGCGGTTGGTTGCCAGAAAGTTTGATTCGTCACCCGATGACCTACGTTTTGTCGTTAGGTGTTTATGCCGGAGCCTCGGCTATCTATGGCGTCGTTGGATTGGCGCATAACTATGGTTATGGTTTTCTGACCTATTATTTGGGTGTGGCCGGTGTGTTTTTCTTTGCTCCGTTGCTGCTCTTCCCTTTGTTAAGAATTGTTCGCACCAATATACACAGTTCCCTGGCCGATGTGTTGACCTTTCGTTATCACAGCCAGTGGGCGGGATCGTTAATTACGATTTTTATGTTGCTGTCGGTATGGCCTTTGTTGGCGCTACAAATACAGGCGGTAACCGACAGTTTGATCATATTATCTTCCGAAGATAATAATCTGTATTCTCAGGAAACTCGTCAGTTCGAGTTGGCTTTTCTATTTTGCATTGCACTGTGTGTTTTTACGATTTCCTTTGGCTCCCGACATTTAACTGTACATGAGCGTCATAACGGTTTGGTTATGGCGATAGCCTTTGAGTCCCTGGTTAAGTTGTTTGTGTTGCTAGTGGTGGGTGCTGTTGCAGTGTTCCATGTGTTTGGCGGCTTTGATGGTATCGAGCAGTGGTTGCTGCAAAACCCGCAGTATATTTCTAAACTTTCTGCTTATGAGTTTGAAGCGCCGTCGAGGGCAATGTTGCTGATTTTCTTTTCAGCTGCAGTGGCGATGCCGCATATGTTCCACATGACTTTTGCGGAAAGCCCGAGTGCTCGCTCATTGTTGACAGCCAGTTGGGGAGTACCTCTGTTTCTGTTGCTGATGAGCCTGCCGGTATTGCCGATATTATGGGCGGGTATAAAACTGCAACCGGCCATCCCCTCTGAGTATTTTAGTTTGGGAATAGGCATTGAGTTGCAATCCGGGTGGCTGGCGATGTTAGTGTTTGTTGGTGGTTTGTCGGCGGCTAGTGGTGTGGTCATCGTAACCACACTTGCCTTGGCATCAATGTGTTTGAAGCACTTAATTTTGCCCATTTATCGGCCCAGTACTGATCGGGATATTTACCGTTGGTTGCTGTGGATTCGTCGGGTATTAATTGTATTTATTATTTTGACCGGTTTTGTATTTTTCCGATTTATTGCCGGCAGAGAGACGCTTGCCGATCTAGGCATAGCCGCCTTTGTAGCAACATTACAGTTTTTACCTGGTGTGATGGCAGCTTTGTATTGGCAGCGTGCTAACCGTATTGGTTTTATCGCGGGATTAATAACCGGTTTTTTGATTTGGTTCGTCATGCTGTTGCTGCCGATTGTTTCCGATTTTGACTCGTTGGTCATCAGTAATCTGTTTACTAGCATGCCTGATGAGCAGCGCTGGAGTTTGGTGGCCATAGCATCCTTGGCGATAAATATTGTGGTGTTCGTGATGGTGTCACTCAGTACGCCGATGACAGAGGAAGAACGAATGGCGGCCGAGGTTTGTTCTACTGACGACTTGAACCGTCCTGCAAGGAGAGTGCTCAGTGTAAATAGTCCTGCGCAAATGAAAGAGAAATTGTCGGCAGCCCTGGGTATACGGATGGCGCAGCGCGAAGTAGACCGGGCTTTGTCCGAACTGAATTTGCCAGCAAGTGAGCAGCGGCCCTTTGCCTTAAGGCGGTTGCGTTATCGTCTCGAGGCTAATTTATCAGGGTTGATGGGGCCGGCCGTGGCCAATGATATTGTCAACCGGTTGTTACCCTATGCTTCGGATTTAGGGGAGAGCTCCGGAGAAGATATCAATTTGATTGAGGGACAGTTGGAATCCTATAAGCGAAATCTGACTGGATTGGCGGCTGATCTCGATAATTTGCGTCGCTATCATCGCCAGACCTTACAAAGCTTACCGGTAGGTGTTTGTTCTCTGGGTCGAGATAATGAAATTTTGATGTGGAACGATTCTATCGCGCAATTTACTGGTATTGATACTTTTGAAGTTGTCGGCTCCAGTTTGCAGGATTTGCCCGACCCCTGGGGAAATGAGCTGGCGGACTTTTTAGCGACTCAAGAGCGGCACAGCTATAAACAGTGTGTTGAGGTGGAGGGGCAGCAGTTCTGGTTTAACCTGCATAAAACTTTGATCGATCCATCAGAGCCTAATGCGGCTATGGGTGATACCAGTGGACGGGTCATCGTGCTGGAGGATGCGACCGATATTCATTTGTTGGAAGATGAGTTATTGCACAGTGAACGTTTGGCCTCCATAGGGCGATTGGCGGCTGGTGTGGCTCATGAGATCGGTAACCCGGTGACAGGGATTGCTTGCCTGGCTCAAAATCTGCGGTATGACACCGATAATCCCTCGTCGCTAGAAACCGCCGATGAAATCCTGGTGCAGACTGATCGGGTTTCCAAAATCGTACAAACTCTGGTGAATTTTGCCCACTCCGGCAAAGGCGGGCATCAGGCTCTGCAGTCCGTTAGTATCAAAGATTGTGTCGATGAAGCGATGCATTTGCTACGTTTAAATAAGGATGCCAAGCCGGTACGATTTGAGAATTATTGCGATGAAGCCTGGTATGCCTATGCTGATGCCCAACGTCTGTTGCAGGTATTTGTTAACTTACTCAGCAATGCCAGAGATGCCAGCCCAGAGGACAGTTTGGTAAGCGTTAATTGTCAAAAGGATGGGCAGCAACTGTTGATTCAGGTGGTGGATCGGGGAGTGGGGATCAGCAAGGAGCATCAAGAGCAAATTTTTGATCCCTTCTTTACGACCAAGGAACCGGGAGAGGGTACCGGGCTTGGACTTTCGCTAGTTTACAGTATTGTTGATGAGCTAAATGGTTCTATTAGTGTGGAAAGCCCGGTGGACCTCGAGTACGGTGGAACTTGCTTTAGCATTCGCTTAAAACAGTATGAGCGTCATCATGAGCCTGAAGAGGATACGGTATAAAGCCACTTTTTCAGCAATACAACTGGCAAAAAATGACCAGAAACGTTATGTTACTTTCTAACACAAATGCTCAATAAGCTGATAGGCAGTACTTCGTCATCTGTCAGTGATATTAACCTGTTCAAATCATTACTAGCGTTATGGAAAAAATCCTGATTGTTGAAGATGAATCCGTTATCCGTAGCGCCCTGCGAAAGTTATTGGAAAGAAACAATTATAAGGTTGCTGAAGCCGGTAGTGTTAAAGAGGCGTTAGAGCGTCACGATCTAAGTAGCTTTGATCTGATTGTGAGTGATTTGAGGCTACCTGGCTCGCCTGGCACCGACCTGATAAAGCATGCCAATGATGTGCCTGTGCTGATTATGACCAGCTATGCCAGCATGCGATCAGCTGTCGATTCCATGAAGGCCGGTGCGGTTGATTATATCGCCAAACCCTTCGATCACGATGATATCCTCAACGCCATCAAAGCTATTATCGCCAACCATTCCCCTCAAAGTTTACCGAAAGAAAAAAGAGCAACGTCGAATAAGAGAGGCATGCCCCACTTAGGTGGATTAATTGGTAATTGCCCGGCGATGCTGGAGCTCTATGAATATGTTCGCAAGGTTGCCCCCACTGATACCACGGTGTTAGTCCATGGTGAAACGGGTACCGGTAAGGAATTAGTAGCCAAAGCTATTCATGCCAATAGTCAGCGCATTGAGCAACCTTTTATCAGTGTTAACTGCGCGGCGATTCCGGAAACCTTAATCGAGTCAGAGCTATTCGGTTATGAGAAGGGTGCCTTCACAGGCGCGAATACCAATCGTATGGGGCTAATTGAAGCAGCTGATGGTGGTACCTTATTTCTCGATGAAATCGGCGAGTTGCCACTTGAAGCACAGGCCCGCTTGCTGCGCTTTATTCAGGAAGATGAAATACGCCGCATCGGTTCAGTTGAGTCGCGCAAGGTGGATGTGCGTTTAATTTGCGCTACCCACCGTGATCTGAAGTCCCTAGCGCAAACGGGGCAATTCCGTCAGGATCTTTACTACCGTATTAATGTAATGCAACTAGTATTGCCGCCACTCAGAGAAAGAGGCAAGGACATCCTTGAACTGGCTGAAACGATTTTGGAGAATCGCTGCCTCGCCAGCCATAAAGAGCCGAAGGTTTTTTCACCTAAGGCGATTCAGGCAATTACCACCTATACCTGGCCCGGCAATGTTAGAGAGCTGGAAAATGTTATTGAGCGAGCAGTAATCCTTGCTGAAGGCGACACGATCGATAACGATCTTCTAAACATTGATCTGGAGTTGGTGAACGTTACCCAGATTCGTACCCGTAAGTCCAAGCCAGAGAGCGCAAGTGGTGCAGTAGCGAAAAGTGTTACAGAGCCTGTTGGTGAAACAGATGCTGAGGATTCTTCGGAAGATTTGTCATTGGAGGATTATTTTCAGCGCTTTGTGCTAGAGCATCAGGATTCTATGAGTGAAACTGAATTGGCCAGAAAACTGGGTGTGAGCAGAAAATGTTTGTGGGAACGAAGACAGCGTCTTGGGATTCCCCGCCAAAAAAGCGCCAAGTCAGCATCTTAAGTGCACGCCACCGTTATTTAAGAAACATATTCCTACCTGTTCCATTCTGATTTGCCCTATCTAAGCCATTAAAAAGTGTGAATAGTGGCATTTTTATGGCGATGCAAAATAATTTTTCACTAACGAAAAAAATTTAAGACCCGACGGGCATAAAAAATCATGATGATACTGGTTTGATGTTACTCAATGGTGTGTTTGGTAACAAGTTACGAGTTGATATGTAACAGGATTCAATACAGATTGTGATCCGGGTCTCAATAGCTATTTTAACTGTTTGATTAATAACGTTTTTTTAAGTTGGCACGCGTAATGCTATTAATTGGCCACAATAAAAATAATAAATAATAAAAACGCTAAGAATAATAACAATCACGAGACCTGGATGGGGAAGAGAAATCTTCCCTCATCGTATTTCCCCCACTATTCTATCGCTCCTAACACTGTTCATTAGTTATATATTTCAGCTTGTCGTATTTAATGGATTTGTCAGTCGATACTGGCTGCCGTTGTTATGAATCTATATGACTTGAAATTAGTAGCAGTTCCCGGCTCATTTCAAAGAGTTTGAAACGGTATTTAATAAGCCTATTTGTTGTTACTGAAGAGCATGATTAGTAACAGAGGTCGTGAGAATACGTAACAAAAGCCGCCTTTTGCCGGCCACGTAAACGTAAGGTTTTTGGTGTCGGCCCTTGTCATCAGTGGGCTTAGGTATTTTGGCACAGTACCTGCTATTGATGAGAACATAATAAGAATAACAGTCAAATAATAAGAACAAGATTTTACTGAGACCTGGATGGGGGAAAACAGCGTTTTCCCTTCATCATTATAAAGTTTCTTCTGCTTTAGTAACTCCTCGGCTCTTTCACGACAATTCCCCATCACGAGTTTTGTGTGTTTATCCTGTAAACAGTTTCTGTGGTACCATCCCGACCTAAATTTATTGATAAACTAGTCACTTAGCTAACAAGTCGCTGTCCTGGTAAATGCGTGAATTAATCTCTAAAACCTTTCATCGGCTTAAGGTTAATTCGGTGATTTCTGACAGGGTAGGTCCAGATCTGAAACCAAGTCTTAACAAACTCCCGCGCGAACAACACGGTATTTCACGTCAGCACATCAGTAATGCGGCTTTACGTGTGATGTCGCAGTTGCATGATCATGGTCATCAGGCCTTTCTGGTAGGTGGGGGCGTGAGGGATTTATTGCTCGGTGGTCATCCCAAGGATTTTGATGTTGCTACCGATGCTACACCTGAGCAGATCAAGGCACTGTTTCGCAACTCCCGGATCATCGGTCGACGTTTCAAAATCGTCCATGTTCGGTTTGGTCGTGAAACTATTGAGGTTACGACTTTTCGCGGCAGTCATGACACAGTTGAATCGAGCCAGAAAGAAGTCCACCGCAAAAATCAGCAATCGGCTCGCACCAGTGAAGGAATGTTGCTGAGGGATAATGTTTACGGCACCCTCGAAGAAGATGCGGTGAGGCGAGATTTCACCATCAATGCCCTCTATTACACTTCAGAAGACTATGCAGTTTACGACTACACCAATGGTCTTCAGGATTTATCGGATCGAGTAATTCGTATTATTGGTGACCCCGAAACCCGTTACCGGGAGGACCCGGTGAGAATGTTGAGAGCGGTACGTTTCGCGGCAAAGCTGGATTTTGATATCGCCGATGATACGGCAGAGCCCATTTATCGTTTAGCGTCGTCCTTGCGGGATATTCCTGCGGCCAGGATGTTTGAAGAAGTGTTGAAATTATTTATGGCAGGCTACGCGGTAGAAACCTATCAATTGATGCGTGAATTTGGCTTATTTCAACCGCTGTTTCCGGAGACCGAGCATCATCTCAATACCGATAGTGATTCATCGCTTATCAACAATGCACTGCATAATACGGATCTGAGAATTCAAGCGGATAAACCGGTGACGCCGGCGTTTATTTTCGCAGCGCTGTTGTGGCCTGCGGTATCTCATCGAGTGCAACAGCTTAAGTACGAAGGTGTGGGCGAGATTGCAGCTGTACATCAGGCTGCGCAGGAAGTGATTTACCGGCAACAACAATTTACTGCGATTCCAAAACGATTTGGTATTCCCATGCGTGAAATCTGGGAGCTACAGTTCCGATTACCTTACCGTGGTGGGCATAGAGCGGCCCAGTTAATGGAGGGGCGTCGTTTCCGCGCTGCCTATGACTTCCTGCTGCTGAGAGAACAGTCCGGTGAGCAAACCGATGGTTTGGGGCAATGGTGGACCGACTACCAAGTTGCCGATGAGCAGCAGCGTGAAGTTATGTGTCAATCGGTCCCTGGGCACAAGAAGCGAAGACGTCGCCGGTCTACAAGACGCAATCAACAGCATCGGGACGTTCATTAATCATGCAGCAATGTTTCGTCGCACTTGGCAGTAATCTGGGTGACCCTTTGGTTCAGGTGATGAAAGCCGTCGAAGCGTTACAGCATCTGCCAGATACTCGTTTACTGGCGCTGTCGTCTTTCTATAGAAGTGTAGCAATTGGTCCGGGTGTACAACCGGATTACATCAATGGTGTGGCAGAGCTGGACACCGGCTTAACACCCCATCAGTTGCTGGTTCAATTGCAGCAAATCGAGCAGCAGCATAAACGAGTTCGTACTGAGCGCTGGGGGCCAAGGACCCTGGATCTGGATATTCTGTTATTTGGCGATCAACTGCTAGATGAGGCTGATTTGACGATTCCTCATCCCAGAATGCAGGAGCGCAATTTTGTTTTATACCCATTACTAAGTTTGGTGTCGGAATGGCAATTTCCCGATGGCCGCTCTTTATCTGATTTGATCAAAAAGTGCAGTGATGAAGGATTGAGTTTGGTCGATGAATATTCTTCCCCTACAATATTCGCAAGTAAGAATAAAACCAGTACTGTAGATGCTGATCTTAATACGACCTCAGGAGATGCCCTGTGAATCAGGAAGCTGTAGCGCCTGTTATTAATTTGGATGATCAAACCCTGCCGCGTTACATTGCAATTGAAGGGGCTATTGGTGTGGGAAAAACCACTCTGGCTAGACAGCTGGCGCAAACCTTCAATTATCAGGTATTACTCGAGCAGGCTGAAGACAACCCCTTTCTGGAGCGTTTCTACCAAAACCAAAAAAACGCGGCACTGGCAACACAGCTTTTCTTTTTGTTTCAGCGTAGCCAGCAAATAGAGGATCTCCGCCAGGACGATATTTTTGAGCCGGTGAGGGTGGCTGATTTCTTAATGGAGAAGGATCGCCTATTTGCTCGCATCAATCTGGACGACGATGAGTTCCAGCTTTATGACAAGGTTTACCAGCAGTTAACCATTGATGCGCCGAAACCGGATTTAGTGATTTACCTGCAGGCATCAGTGGATGTGCTTAACCAGCGTATCCAGACACGAGGCATCAACTACGAGCAGAAAATTTCCAGCGAGTATTTGCAGAGCATTAACGAAGCCTATAGTGAGTTCTTTCTGTACTACGATGAGGCGCCACTATTAATTGTCAATGCAGATGAGCTGGATGTAGTTAACCGGCAGCAGGATTATAATCAGCTGGTTGATCACCTGCTTACCATTCGCAGTGGCCGGCATTATTTTAACCCAACATTCTTCTGAACCCTGGATCGACGATAGAGGCAATTTATGTCAAAAGTGACTATCAACACATTGCAGGCGCATAAGCAGGCTGGGGAGAAATTTGCGGTGATCACTACCTATGATGCCACCTTTGCTCATCTGGTTGAGCAGGCGGGAATCGAAGTGATTTTGGTGGGAGATTCCCTGGGTATGGTGTTGCAGGGGCATCAGAGTACCTTGCCGGTGAGCAATGATGATATGGCCTACCATATTGCTTCGGTTAGTCGAGGCTGTGACGCCCCTTTGATTATTGGTGACTTGCCTTTTGGTGCCTATAACACGTGTGAGCAAGCACTAGCTAGCTCTACAGTTCTTATGCAGTCAGGTGCTCATATGGTGAAGTTGGAAGGTGGGGAGTGGTTGTTGGGTACTATTTCCGCCCTGGTAGAGCGAGGTATCCCGGTCTGTGCTCATCTGGGTTTGACGCCACAATCAGTGAATACGCTGGGCGGGTATAAAGTCCAGGGTCGTGAACAGTCTCAAGCCGAGCAGATTCTGGAAGATGCCAAGCGAGTAGAAGCAGCTGGCGCTTCACTACTAGTTCTGGAGTGTGTACCTGCCGATCTAGCTGCTCAGATTACGCAGAGTTTACAGATTCCGGTGATTGGTATTGGTGCTGGGGCCGGGACTGATGCACAGGTGTTGGTACTTCACGATATGCTGGGTCTTTCCAAGCGTTTGCCCAAGTTTGTCCATAACTTTATGGATTCTCAGTCCAATATTCAGGCGGCTCTTTCTGCCTACAATAGTGCTGTCCAGGATGGCTCATTTCCCGGGCCTGAACATAGCTTCTGAGTATTTTTTGTTACTTTTTGTACCTGTTAATTGGTGCTTCCTTTAGTAACAAATAGTCTATAATTTTGCCTAATTAGCATTGAACCTCGGTTTTGATTGCGGCATACTTCCCCGCCACTGGAAATATGGTCAATTAGTGTTCGTATTTTATGGTGAAAAGGCAGTGCTTCAGGGCGTTTTGCTCAAATGAAGTGCACACAGCAACCTGCATCAATTCTCGCTGATAGGCTTAGCGATGCATATCAAGTAGGAAGTTGGGTGGAATGAAAACCTTTGCTAGTAGTAAACAGCTGAGAAAATCTCTTGCCCAGGAAAGAGCGCAGGGCAAAACCATTGCGTTTGTCCCTACGATGGGCAACCTGCATGATGGGCATATCGAACTTGTCCGCCAGGCGAAAAAAGTTGCCGACATCGTTGTCGCCAGCATTTTTGTTAATCCGTTGCAATTTGGCGTCAGTGAAGATCTGGATAGTTATCCCAGGACATTAGCTGCAGATAAGCAGAAGTTATTTGCTGAAGGCACACACTATCTACTCTATCCCGAAGTGGATGAGATTTATCCCGAAGGTATGGGCAGTCAAACCCTGGTGGTTGTCCCCGATTTGTCTGATACGCTTTGTGGCGCAAGCCGGCCCGGCCACTTTGCCGGTGTCGCAACAGTAGTCAATAAACTGTTTCAAATTGTTCAGCCGGATATCGCGATATTTGGCAAGAAGGATTTTCAGCAGCTGGCAATTATTGAAAAGATGGTTAAGGATTTGTGTATGCCGATCCAGATCATCGGGGTGGAGACGGTAAGAGACGTTGATGGTCTGGCCATGAGCTCCAGAAATGGCTATCTCACTGACGAGGAGCGTTCCATCGCGCCGGCATTGCACAAAACCTTATTGGAGTGCCGAGAAGCCATAGCCTGTGGTTTTGATAGTTATGAGGAGCTGGAGCAGCATTGCATTGATGCATTGAAGGAAGCAGGTTTTAAGCCCGATTACTTTTCCGTTCGCGATGCAGTAACGCTGGGTGGCGTTACTTCGCAAACTGAGCAGATAGTAATTCTGGCAGCTGCTAAACTGGGTAAGCCCAGATTGATAGATAACGTGACGTTAACACTCAATCCGCACCAGGATTGGGGAATGTTGGCGACACATTAGCCTTTAATTGTTTGGCCGTACTGAAACGGCAATTTTACACAGTTCGGTAGGGTAAGATATGCAATCCATTATGCTAAAGGCAAAGCTTCATAAAGCGACAGTGACTCATGCAGTGTTGGATTATGAAGGTTCATGCGCTATCGATGGCCAGCTATTAGATATGGCTGGCATTAGAGAGTACGAACAAATTCAAATTTACAACATCACTACGGGTGACCGGTTTACTACCTATGCTATTCGCGGTGAAGAAGGCTCTCGTATGATATCGGTGAATGGTGCTGCAGCGCATAAAGCCAGTGTTGGGGACACAGTGATCATTTGTGCCTATGCCAATTACACCGAGGAAGAACTGGCTAATTTTAAACCACGCATGATTTATATGAATGAGGACAACTCAGTTAGCCACAACAGCAATGCAATACCCGTTCAGCTGGCCAGTTAACTTAAATCTTCATTAAAAACGATTTCACGTAACATTTAACCTTTTTTGCTCAGCAAGAATTGCGTATCCTTCCCTGCCAGATAATACAGGTGCTTGTTCAAGTGTCTGTCATAATACACTTTCAAAAGTAATAACAATCCATGGTTGGGGCATGCGCTATGAGCGAACACAAAGTCTATTCAGTACCTGCAGAATTTGCAGCCAATGCACATATAGATGAGGCAAGGTACCAAGAACTTTATCAGCAATCCGTCGAAAGCCCGGATCAGTTTTGGTCTGAGCAGGCACAATCTTTTCTGAGCTGGCAGAAACCTTTCGAAAAAGTCTGTGAATTTGATTTTGTGAAGGGCCAGGCGAGTTGGTTTGAAGGCGGCAAAATCAATGTCACTGTTAATTGTATAGATAGACACTTAGTAGAACGTGGCCAGCAGACAGCCATCATTTGGGAAGGGGATGATCCCGAAGACTCGGCGACTATCAGCTACCAGGAATTGCATCAGGAAGTGTGTAAGCTGGCTAATGTGCTCAAGGACAGAGGTGTTAAAAAGGGAGATCGAGTTTGTATTTATATGCCGATGGTAGTTGAGGCGGCTTACGCAATGCTTGCTTGTGCGCGTATTGGCGCGGTTCACTCTATTGTCTTCGGCGGTTTTTCTCCCGAAGCGCTAAAGGACCGTATTCTCGATTCAGATTGCCAAACAGTGATTACTGCTGACGAAGGTGTTAGAGGCGGTAGGTTAATTCCCCTAAAAGCGAATGTCGATAAAGCGCTGGCTGATTGTCCAAATGTCAGCACAGTGTTGGTTGTCAGGCGCACTGGCAACGATATCGGGTGGAACGAAAGTCGGGACATTTGGTATCAGGATGCTGTGGCCTCTGTATCTGACAGTTGCGAAGCTGAACTCATGGACCCAGAAGATCCATTGTTCATTTTATATACCTCCGGTTCAACAGGTAAACCTAAAGGGGTGTTGCATACCACAGCTGGCTACCTATTACAGGCGGCAATGACCTTCAAATACACCTTTGATTATAAAGATGGTGAAGTGTTTTGGTGTACCGCTGATGTGGGTTGGGTAACAGGGCATTCTTACTGTGTGTATGGCCCCTTGGCTAATGGTGCAACTACCTTATTATTTGAAGGCGTTCCTACCTATCCTGATGCCGGGCGTTGTTGGCAGGTGTGTGATAAGCACCAGGTTGCGATTTTCTACACTGCACCCACCGCAATCCGTGCATTAATGGGGCAGGGCGATGATTATGTAACGCGCTATTCTCGCAGCTCAATCAGGTTGTTAGGTACGGTAGGTGAGCCCATCAATCCAGAAGCCTGGGAGTGGTATTACCATGTGGTTGGTGATGAGCGCTGCCCAATTGTTGATACATGGTGGCAGACAGAAACCGGCGCTCACATGTTAACGCCATTGCCTGGTGCTACCCCATTGAAGCCAGGCTCGGCTACTAGACCTTTCTTTGGTGTGCAGCCAGTATTGCTCGATCAGGAAGGCAATGAATTAGAAGGTGCCGTTGAAGGTAATTTAGCGATTAAAGCCTCTTGGCCCAGTCAGATTCGCAGTGTCTTTGGTGATCATCAGCGCATGATCGATACCTATTTCAGTACTTACCCTGGTTACTATTTTACTGGTGATGGTGCACGCCGCGACGAAGATGGCTATTACTGGATTACAGGCCGTGTCGATGATGTGTTAAACGTATCGGGCCACCGCATGGGGACTGCTGAAGTAGAAAGTGCATTGGTGTTGCACGATGCTGTCGCTGAAGCGGCAGTGGTCGGTTACCCGCACGATGTTAAGGGGCAGGGCATTTACGCCTTTGTCACGCTAATGAGTGGTGGGCAGCCTTCAGATGAGCTATTGAAGGAGCTTATTGGGTTATGTGTTCAAGAAATTGGACCAATTGCTAAGCCTGACTTAATTCAATGGGCGCCCGGCCTGCCAAAAACCCGCTCAGGAAAAATCATGCGCAGAATTTTGCGTAAAGTAGCTGCTAATGAGCTGGACAATTTAGGTGATACATCAACGCTGGCAGACCCTTCAGTGGTTGATGAATTAATCGATCACCGATTAAATCGCTAAATTCAAAAATAAGTATAAAGAAATGCCTCCTCATACAACATACAACAAGAGGAGGCATGGGGAGAGCAGTCGGTTAAGACTGATACGAGCGTTTTTATTATTGGTTGCTGCTTAGTTTAAGTATTACGATTTTGGTCGTTATCGGCATTGACCTAGCTGACATCTATACACGCCGCCATTAGTTGTGTAGTACATGCCGTTGTAGCGTTTGTTATTTCTGAATTCACCTTCGAAACGGTTGCCATTGGACCAGACAAAAATGCCTTTGCCGTGGCGTTTGTCATCGAACCACTCGCCTTCGTAGCTGCTACCTCGCGCCCAGGTGTATTTACCCTGGCCATGGCGCTGGCCATTTTCCCATTGGCCACTGTAGATACTGCCGTCAGCTGCCGTGAATTTGCCTTCGCCATTTAATATGCCTTGAGTAAATTCGCCAGACAGTTGATTACCGTTGTAAAAGGTTACTGTACCTGAGCCATTTGGTTTTCCATTTTCACATTGGCCGCGATAAGTACCCGAATCGCCACTAGCAGAATCAATATAAGGTACTTTGCAATATTCCAGGTCCGATGCATCAGCTGAAGGCGCTGCTACCGAAACAACTACATGGGCCATTGATGAAATGAAAAACAATATTGGTATATGCTTTTTCATTTTTTCTCCCCTTCCGTTCAACATGGAATCAATGGGTTATCAGTTCAGTTTCAGACTATCTCAGCGCGTAATGGCCAGCAATTGTAAAAAGTGAACTAAATCACGGTGAAATTTTTACAGACGTCTCTAAGATTATTTTTGGCAGAAATACTGGATAAAATGAGTGAAAAATATTTGTCATTTGATCTGGTTTTTGAATTTTTTTGTCAAAGAACCGCCAATTTTTATAAGAAAAAAAATACCTAAAGCTTGTTTAATTTAAAAACAACAAAAAAATGACGTGAGTTGATAGCTGAAAACAAATATATCGGTATGTGTGAATAAAAAAGGCTTAATTCGAGTGCAGAAGCAAATAATTTTTTAATGTTTGTGCTAGGTTTGTACTAGATAAAAGATTGTTTTTAATAATAATTTCATTAGCTTGAGATATTGTTTAGTCAGTTTTTCATTTTCCGTTAGAAAAATGACAATGTAAACGGCCAGGTTTTGATAACCATAAAGCTTTTTTGGGGCATCGATCATTGAGAAAAAGTCTAAAGCGAAAGAAGTTGATTGATGATTTTTGGCAAATTTAGCTCTGTCAGTTTCCATAGAAACCTATTGTTGAGGCCTTAGATAGTAGCTGACAGGTTAAAATGCAATTGGCATAATGCTTTCATTCCTATTTAAACGGTCGTTGTCGAGACAGTTATTGACGGCTTTTTGATGCAGTGTGTGCCGTAACTACCTGATATAAGCTACATAGTTAAGGATATTAAACCCATGCAACCTCTTAGACAGTATCTGGCAACTAATAATATTGAGCCAAGCCTTATCACCCTTATCGATGTTCTGGCGATAGCTTGTAAAGACATTGCTTTTCGTCTTCAGCAGGGAGCGATGTCCGGTATTCTCGGGTCTGCTGGTGAGGAAAATGTTCAGGGCGAGACGCAAAAAAAGCTGGATGTGATTTCCAATGACTTACTGAAAAATTATCTATTGGCATCAGGTGTAGTGAAGGCTTTAGCTTCGGAAGAGGAAGAAACTATTGTTAGTGGCAATGAGGCAGGTTCCTATTTAGTATGTTTTGACCCTCTTGATGGCTCATCTAATATTGATATCAATAGTATGGTGGGAACAATTTTTTCCATTTTTTCAGCGGCGGAAGGTAGTGCTGTCAATGAAAAGTCTTTTCTTCAGCCAGGTCGCCAGCAACTGGCAGCAGGTTATGTGCTTTACGGTCCTTCGGTAATGCTAGTGCTGACCACTGGCGATGGCGTGCAAATGTATACCCTCGATCAACGTATTGGTGAATTTGTATTGACCAATGATCATGTTGTTATTCCTGAAGAAACCAAAGAGTTTGCCGTTAATATGTCGAACCAGCGGTTTTGGGCAGAACCTAAACAACGTTATGTGGAGGATCTGCTGGCTGGTAGTGAAGGTCCACGCGCAAAAAATTTCAATATGCGCTGGATGGCTGCGATGGTAGCTGATGTGCATCGCATTCTTTGCCGTGGTGGAATATTTACTTACCCCTGGGATAGTCGTGATCCTGACAAGGCTGGTAAGCTGCGTTTGATGTATGAAGCTAACCCTATGGGTTTTCTTGTGGAACAGGCTGGTGGTAAGGCCTATACCGATAAAATGCCGATTCTGGATATAGAGCCGGAGCATATCCACCAGCGAGTTCCGGTATTTTTAGGCGCAGCCAACGAAGTGACAACCTGCGTTGAATACCATCAGAGTTCATAGTTACTCGTGAAACAGCCCCCGCTGATACCTGCTGTATTAGTTCGTCGCTATAAACGTTTTCTTGCCGATGTGATTTTAGCTGATGGACAGCAAATAACCGTTTATTGTCCCAATACCGGTGCAATGACAGGTTGTGCTGATCCTGGCAGTCGAGTATGGCTGTCACAATCCAATAATCCGAAACGCAAATATCAATATACCTGGGAGCTAGTGGAAACTGGTGAAGGGCACAGGGTTTGTGTCCATTCGGCATTGGCAAATAAGATAACAGAAGAAGCGATTGAAAATGGGTTTGTTAAGGAATTGCAGTGCTATTCGACACTGAAAAAAGAAGTTAAATATGGTGCCGAAAAAAGCCGCATAGATATTTTGTTAGAGAATGAGATGGAAAAGTGTTTCATTGAAGTAAAAAGTGTCACGCTATTAGAGCAGAGAGATGATAATACAGCGATAGGTTTTTTCCCTGATGCTGTCAGTGAACGGGGTAGTCGACATTTGCGCGAGTTGATACATATGGTGGAACAGGGGCATAGAGCTGTATTGTTATTTTGTGTGTTGCATACAGGGATTAAGTCGGTAGCGCCGGCCTATCATATTGATTCAGTCTATGCTGTGACCTTAAAAGAAGCGATTAAAGCGGGTGTAGAAGTGCTGGTTTATGGTGCGGATATATCAAAAGAAAAGATAGAAATTGTTAGAGGCCTGACTTTTAATGCGTCGGTATAAATAAGTATAAATACGTAAAAGAAAGCCTGGTTACTTCGGAAAATTATACAAACTTATGGTGTATATTCAGTTCTGAAATATTCAAAAAGACTAATAGTTGTAGATGACACATTTTTCACTGATTTAATAATGATTTGATAAAAAGTACCATAAAATTAGTAGGCTGAATTCATCTCTTCTGCGTAGACTAGGAGTAGATATACAGGAAACCAAGTTGTTTAAACCTAGCTAATCTAACAATGGAAACTTTGGCAGGGATAATATGATGACTGTATTTGAAGCCAGCGCTAATCTAAAAGTCTTACCGCATTCGCTTGTACAACAATTTCATTTTACTGATCAGGAAGCGTTGCTTTGTTTGGGGCTTGTGCAGGGAAAAAGCTTCGAAGAAGTAGCTGATGAACTTAAAATAGATAGAAGTGAACTTCGCGGTAGTTATAAAAGTTTGTTGAGGAAAACAGGTTCTGGAACAGAGGCGAAATTAATTACAACTGTATTATCGAATCCTTCGGTATCTGAACTTTCGAATTCCAATTTTGAAAAAAACGCTTAGCAGATATGTGAAGAGCTACTAGCAATTTGTAATTGAAACCAGCGATCATCGGCAGCGCGCAAACGGCGACTAACTTCTCGCGCAATATTCATTTGAATTAATAAAAATTGTTCAATGTTCTGCTGATAAAGTGTATGCAGAGCACTTGATGGAATTTTAATCGCCGTGCATTCCGTTTCAGCTCTTACCGATGCACTGCGTGGCGTGAAATCAATCATTGCCAGTTCGCCAAAACAGTGGCCCTTTTCGGCATGACGCATAATATATTCTTTGTCGTCAGCCTTTTTAAAAATAGCAACGCGTCCTTTTTCTAACAGGTAAAGTGAGTCGCCGCGCTCGCCCTGATGAAAAAAATAATCGCCCGGCTTCATATGCTGCGTTTCCGACAGGCTTAATATAAGCTTGACACTTTCATCGGAGATGGCACCGAAAAAAGGCATTGCCTGTAGTAAGTGGATACGTTCTTCCGATGACATGATAACTAAGTCCTTAACATGTCGGCGGCGAAGATTCGCCGCCATCTGAGCTATTAGGCAGTAATACTAGCCAGTAGTTCAGAGTGTCGATCAAGGTGCAGACGAGGGCCATAATCACTAACCACTGTTGCTGAGGCGAGGCTGGCCAACTTGCCGGCTTGGGCAAAATCGTGGCCATGACTGATGGCGTAAAGGAAGGCGCCTGCAAACATATCGCCAGCACCGTTGGTGTCAATTGCCTGAACACTGTGGGGCTCTATTTCAATAGTCTTCTCTCCATCATAGACTATGGCGCCCTTGGCACCCAACGTAACGGCAAAGCTATCGGCAGTTTCTTTCAATAGTGTGATTGCCTCATCAAGGTCGTCGGTATTTGTCCAGCCCTTAGCTTCGGCTTCATTGCAAAATAACAGATTGACTCGATCGCCAATCATTTCCTTAAGACCTTCTTTAAAAAAATCCACCATTCCGGGGTCTGACAGGCTAATGGCTGTTTTCACACCATGTTGGTTGGCGATTTTCATGGCTTCAATAGCAGCAGTGAGGCCGGAAGGTGATGTTACCAAGTAGCCTTCAATGTAGAGATATTCCGATTCAGTAATGGCGGCCTGGTTTAGCTCATTAACTGATAATGAGGCGCTGATCCCCAAGTAGGTATTCATGCTGCGTTCGGCATCAGGGCTGATTAGCACTAGGCATTTCCCGGTGATACCCTGATCGTTATGGGATTGGTTGTTACACTCGACACCGGCTTCCTTCAGATCATTGAGGAAAAATTCGCCATTGCTGTCATTAGCGACTTTGCAGGAGTAATAGGCCTTGGCACCGAAGCAGCTGGCAGCATAAATACTGTTACAGGCTGAACCACCGCTGGCGCGTTTGGCATGTACTAGATGGCCCTCTAAGTGGCGAGTTAATTCGTGCTGTCGTTCTTCATCGACCAGCGTCATCAGGCCCTTTTCCACCGACATGTTGATCAAGTCTTCATCGGTGACATCAATTTCGGTATCGACCAATGCCGCACCGAGTCCATAGATATGATATTTTTTCATGAGTAAGCTTTTGTTGTAGAAATATGGAATGTTAAAAATAATAGCTGTCTTATCAAGATAATGGTGCTCTTGAAAGCAAGCCCGAACCAATAACAGAGTCAGCCGATCATTATCCCGGTTGGCTGATGTAATGCAATCTTCGTTTATTAGACTTAATTCACAGCAGCTAACTTTTAAAATTAATGAGCAAAAGAAAATCTGCGGCGCAGAAAAAACGACAGGTGATGCCCTGGGCGAAAATGTTAATAGCTCTGGCCGTATTGGCTTGCGTGGGCTTGGTATATCTAGATGCCCAAGTGCGCTACAGCTTTGCCGACAAGCAATGGCAGGTACCAGCCAGAGTATACGCCAGGGCGCAGCAGTTGCATCAGGGCAAATGGCTGACACAGACGGATCTTGAAACCGAATTAGTCATGCTCGGCTATGAAAAGAGTACCAACTGGCGACAGCCGGGCCGTTATATGGCTAGTGGTAATCAACTGTGGATCTCAACGCGTGGTTACCGCTCTGTGGCAGGACAAGTAAAGCCGCTACGTTTCTCGGTGCACTTCAGTGGTGAAAAGAGCGGTAGTGAAAAAAGCAGTGATGAGAAAATAAGTGGCTTGTTTGATGCCAGTGGTGCCAGCTTACCAGGCGCAACATTGGAGCCATTGGAAATCGGCAGTATCTATCCACGTCATCGTGAAGACCGATCCCTCATTCGGCTTGATCAGGTGCCGAGGAGCCTGGTTGATATTTTATTGATTATTGAAGATCGAAACTTTTACCAGCATTTGGGTTTATCTCCGCGAGCCATTGCCAGAGCGTTAGTGGCGAATGTGCAGGCAGGGCGAACTGTGCAGGGCGGTAGCACGCTCACTCAACAGCTAGTTAAAAATATGTTTCTAACGACAGACAGAAGTTTCTGGCGCAAAGGTGTAGAGGCATTAATGGCGCTGCTAGTAGAACTGCATTACAGCAAGCAGGAGATTCTGGAGGCCTATATCAATGAGGTGTATCTGGGTCAGGAAGGTCCGAGAGCGATACATGGCTTTGATCTCGCCAGTCGGCATTACTTTAATCGCCCATTAACAGAATTGGATCATGGGCAAGTGGCATTATTGGTTGGTCTGGTGAAAGGGCCTTCCTACTATGACCCCTGGCGTAATCCTGAGCGAGCCACGCAACGGCGTAATATAGTGCTACAGGTGATGTTAGAACAGCAAATGATTACCCCGCAGCAGCATCAGCAGTTTAGCCATGCGCAGTTGCAATTGGCTAAAGACAGTGCGGTGGATGGTGTGTATCCCGCCTATCTGGACTTAGTACGTAGACAGCTTCGCCGCGATTACGATGATGAAAGTTTACAAACCGAAGGCATGAAAATTTTCACTGCCTTTGATCCCATCGTACAGCATCATGCGGAGAAGAGCCTTGCCAATGTACTTAAAAACAAGCAGGAAGATTTACAGGCTGCCATGGTGGTGACCGATGTTAATAATGGTAATGTCATTGCCGTCGTTGGTGGCAGGCAGATGCGCTACGCTGGTTTTAATCGCGCGTTAGATGCTGTGCGTCCGGTCGGCTCACTGATTAAACCTGCCGTTTACTTAGCGGCTCTGGAACAGAGTAATAAAGGGGAACAGGACGGATCTGGTTACACTCTCGCTAAAGCCATCAGCGATGGTCCGGTACAAGTACAGGGGCGTGATGGCTCGATGTGGCAACCGCGAAATTTTGATCGCGAAAGTCACGGCCAAGTGCTTTTGCATAAAGCGCTGGCCAATTCCTATAATCAGGCCACCGCCCGGCTGGGAATGGAAGTAGGCTTGGATAAAGTATTAGGTATGGTTGATCGCCTTGGTGTAAAGCGTCAGTTACCAGCATTGCCCTCTATGCTATTGGGTGCAGGCGAATTGTCTCCCATTGAAGTTGCATCCATGTATCAAACTATGGCTTCCCATGGAATGTACAGCCCACTACGCTCTATCATCGATATCGCCGATTCTAACGTGGTTGCTATGGCGCGTTACCCGCTGAATCAATATCAGGTTATCGATAGGTCTTTAATGCATTTGCTTCATTACGCTATGTTGGAAGTAGTGCGAGAAGGCACTGGTAAAAATGTCTACCAACAATTGCCAGCAAACTTCCGTGTTGCCGGTAAAACTGGTACCACCAACGACCTGCGCGATTCCTGGTTTGCCGGCTTTTCCGGTGACTACCTGGCCGTTGTCTGGATGGGCCGTGACGACAATCAAAGTGCGGGTCTAACTGGCAGCAGCGGCGCATTAACTGTTTGGCGTGAATTTATCGCTAACGCTAGTCATCAACCTTTAAACTTCAATGCGCCACCGGGTATAACCTATCACTGGATCGACGAAAATACTGGTTTGCTAAGTCGAGAAATGTGCCAAGGCTCTCGCTACATGCCCTTTTTGCAAGGAACCGCCCCCACCGCTAGAAGCCGATGTCAGGGAGCATTACCAGGAGTATGGCGGTGGTTTAAAAGCATTTTTGATTAGTTAGGCAGAATAAGATTTCTGTACTATTCCTAAGATTGGTAATGAGTTTTATTTTGTAGCATTCTTTGTTCAAAGAAAAATTCTGTAATAAAAATTAACTAGGCGCTTTATCCGGTTCAAGCTGACAGATATCAGCTTGAACAAATGAGTTCGCTCTATATTTCTAGCTACTGAAATACATACATTGCTTTGCTAGTACTAACTAATACTCCATGGCTTCCATCACCACGATCTTTACCCTGTTTCATTGCCCCCCGACTTATAGAGCCTATAAGATTAGCGCTGCGCCAGTTCAGTGTTCCGTTCGCAAGAGAATATGAAGTTATGCTGGCTCTGTAGGGATAAGTGTTGTTTTGCAGCACATAAATTTCATCTGCACCATCTTCAATGGGCTGGACAAGAACATCCACCGCTGCTGCGTCGAGATTAATGCTATCTACAGTCTCTAGTGATGAATTAAGAAAATTTAGTGCGTTGTTTGAATGATAGGAATTGTTTGATGTAATGATTTCTTCGATACCATCACCATTAATATCATAGCTTCCCCAAACAGTGTTCGAGTCGGTGCTGGTGAAGATTAAGTCGTAAGAATCGTCTGTAATATCATAGAGTTTTGTGCCAAAGCTACCAGCCACTACTATCTCGTGATCACTGTCTTCATCAAGATTAGCAATGAGGTATGAATAAACTCGATCATTTAGGTCGCTTGCCCATATTAAAATTTCATCTTCAATATTGTGAATTTCTAATCGCTCGTTATTCACTAAGGCAATTTCTGCAATATTATCTGCGTTCAAATCCTTTGCGGTAACATTTCGACAATCATTTCGATAGTTACTGTCTTCAGAGCTTTGCCATATGGGGGTGCCGGTTGACGCATCGAGTGCTATACAATAATTGCTAAACGCAACTATCCAATCCTCATCATTATCACCATCGACATCACCTAAAGCCATGGTGTAGATATCTGATGTTTCGCTGTTCAATTGGTTGGAAATGTCAACGCCCCCATTGTTAGACAGAGTAACAACCCGTCCACCTCGATCAGAATAATTTTCCGTATCGTAATTTCTAACTGAAAAAGTTGGATATTCATTACCTACGTTATCACTTCGTACACCAGCGGTAAAAAAGCCATTTCGAAAATCCTGCTGTGCGCCCCCTGACCACTCAGGATCAAGCCCATTATCCACATCAACAATCTGAATAGATCCCAATGATTGATAGTAACCACTACGATAAATTATTTCATTGCTGCCATCATTGTCGATATCCCCTGAAGTTACCGAATAAATATTCCGCTCATTGGTGTTAGAGGACGACCATACAGTGCTTAAAGAATTATTATTTAAAATATAGGCCGATAATGTGTTGTTATTGCAAGGACCAACTACCAGCTCTAAGTCCGCACTGCCGGTAACATCTCCTATGTGTAAACTACATACATTTTGTGTTGTTGAATAAAGAGAGCTTTTTGACTGTGCGCTAAATATATCCAACGTATCATCATAGATATCAGCTGCTACGATTTCGTCCACGCCGTCGTTGTCAATGTCACCAACCGCGATAATGTCTCCGAACTCCTCAATGTAGAGCCATTCATTTGTCAGCGAAGCGCCATCGTAAACAGATCCGCCCGAACCAATAATTTCGAGCGCATCATCTGCATCAACATTGCCAATTTCGATGCTCCTTCCATATCGACTGCCCGCTACAACGTCAAAGTCTGACAGCTGGTCTACATTACTAACATAGAGGTTATTTGGCGGGCCATAAATATTGGGTGAAACTAAAATCACAGCTTGCAAACTACCATCATTGTTTAAGTCGGCTACTTCTATGTCGGTAATATCGCTGTCAAAATCGACACTTGCGAGTATTTTGTGAGTGGCGCCGCTGATAACCGACAGATTTTTACCCACAGCTACGAATACATCATCAATATCATCGTTATCAAAATCAGCCAGAGTGAGACCACGAATGCTCGCTTGATCTGCTAGTAAGTAAGGATAAACCCAATCTTGTGCATAGTTGCCACTCTCTCTGCTTACGGAGAATAAGAGAGATTCTGCATCCGATGCATAAATTTTATTTGCTTCTGTTCCATTTTCCTTGGTGACCGAAATAAATGACTGATACGGGGATACACCTACATTCGTTGCACTACGCACAATAGGTTGATTTTCTGGGAGGCCTTCAACATTGATGGTGCCAATGACCTCGGACGATTGGTCGCCCTCAATAGAAACGCTGAAGTCATAGGATTGGGTAGAGAATGTCAATCTAGGCGTCTGCCAGGTGACGTTGCCAGCTGTATCAATGGTCGCTCCTTCCGGGCCATTAAATATTACATTATCGGGAAACGAATCATTATCCGGGTCGTCCCATGCAACAGTAAATTCGACTAAAATTTCTTCTGAAACAGTATGTGGTATGTTAGCTAAACTGAGTTGCCCTTGAGAGTCGCCAATGGTGATGTTAGCTTCTTCTACTACTGCGTTGGTTCCGTCGGTTGCTGTTACCACCACAGAAACTACATCATTTTTAAAATAGTAATCTGATGATAACGTTAGTGCATCGGCACCTTCATGCACCATTAGACCATTAACTAACCAGCTCACAGAGTAAGAGGCCTGATCATTTTCTCGGTCGTAGACTCTTAAATATGGGAGCGATACATCCACCGTCGAAATGGGGTTAGTTGGGTAAATAGATACGTTATATATCTGTGGTGGTGTATTAATCATGCTTACATCAAGTAGAGCCGAAGATTCATTGGTGCCGTCGGAAGCAGTGACCTTGAACTCATATTCACCAGTCGTCTCCGTTGAAAACGATAGAACATAAGTCGACGGATAGCTGTGATGCAATTCAACAATAGGCTCTTGAACAAATACGGCTCCATCAGGTGAAGATTCAACCGCGACAGAAACATCTATATTTTGTTCTTCGATATCGGTGATGACAAAATATAGATACGTAATTTCTCGATAAGACCGTGAAATATCTTCTGGTAAATCGAAAAATATGGGTGCGGAGTCAATATCATTGCAGGTGATAGCTATATTTCTTACATCGTTGCCGCTGGCAATACCACTACCATGAGTAATCATGCATTGAGCATCATAAGGTGGTTCAGCAACTGCTAGAGAATATGTCTCACTTTGCCTGACGAGAAATAATTCGTGGAGTCCATCGCTCATTAAGCGCTTCTCTTGCTCACCGTTCTGAATCAATACCCCCCCTTCGGGAATACCCTCAACAGTCGCAAATAAAATAACCTGCTCGGGTGTAGGCTCTACTATTTTAGTTTCCCCATCCTCGGTGCAAGCAGAAACACCTAACAAAACACTCGATAGCAATAGGGCTAAAGGCAAGCGATTATTTAAAAAAAACATGGTAGTTCAATCCTTTTGTTTAATAACTTATTATTTCCGTACACTGCGCCGCTGAATACGCAACAACGTGGTTACCCAGATGAGAATAGGCTTGGTCGATGACTTAGATACACAGTAGGGGATACATCGGGCGTTATATACAAAAATTCATCTTTATTATGAGGTTAAAAATAAATGCAGGGAGAAAAATCGCAGGCAGACTCCTTAATCTACAAGAACCTCTAAAAAATCTCGCGGCTTTATATCATGACGTGTTGCTCTTTGGCTAGCATTGCTACTGCAGTTATTTTGCTTCTTGCTAATTATTAACAAAATATAATGCCAGAAGACTCGAGAAAATTTAGGATCAGGCGTTGTAAAGGCTTCAAGCAATAATCTTGTCAGGATATTTCGATACCGCGTATTCAGATACGATAAAAATAACTATAAGCTAAGAGTCACTGAATAGCCTTCTTGTCTTTAAATGGCGCTGAAGGTGTTTATTTAATTTACTTCAAAACAAAGAAATATAATTTGCTCTCAGGCAGTGCCGAGTAGTGATTGGTGGATTAAGATCCATCCTACTGCACTTCACAGGTATACCCACCATCACAATGCTCCATCAACTCCACATCCTGACTAATACACTCAGGCTTCTCATCCGCCGTATGACTCACATACAACACATGACAATCCCCTCGTTCTGCAATCTTATCCACCAGCGCCAAAATTAATTTCCGATGCGGCTCATCCAAACCAATACAAGGTTCATCCAAAATTAATACCAACGGCGATTTCACCATTGCTCTTGCCAGCATTGCCAGACGTTGTTGACCAAAGGACAGCTGGTTATAAAATTTAGTAGCAATATCCTCCAGCTCCATCACCTTTAACCAGTCCAGGGCAATTTTTTTATCTTTGCCGCTGCAGGTTTGATACAAACCGACGCTGTCGTATAAGCCGGAGGCAATCACTTCAGCCACACGGGTGCGACCGACATGATTGAGTTGCAATTGTGTGCTGACTACACCGAATTTTTGTTTGAGTTCCCAAACACTTTCACCACTGCCGCGTTTGGTGCCGAACAACGTAATATTCTGTCCATAGGCTTTGTGATTGTCGCCAGAAATCATACTGAGCAATGTTGATTTACCTGCACCGTTAGGACCGGAGATACAACAGTGCTGGCCCCAGTCCAGCTTCCAATTAATGTTAGTTAATATTTTCTGGTCGTTATAGGCGACATTGACGTTGCTGAGTTTGATCAGCGGTTGCGTTTTATCAACTTGATAATGACGTTCGGTAGCTGCCGGTAATTCTCCAATTTGTATTTCGGTATTCGCTCTGTTTAGTGCGTCGATGACAGATTGTCTGCTTCCCTGATCAATAATCCGACCATTGTCCAAATGAAGGATATGAGTGCAGTGCTCGGGGATTTCATCGGTTTGCTTGATTAACAATAGAATCTTCAACGAGCTTTGCAGCAGACCTTCGATTAGTCTGTGCAGTTCTGCCTGGGAGGTTTTATCCAAACCTTCGAATGGATTATCCAGAATCAGAATTTTAGGTTGATTGAACAGGGCGCGTGCTAACAGTGTTTTTCTACTCTCGCCAGTGGAGACAAAACGAATGCCGCGATCGAGAATATGATCGATATGACATTGGCGCACGATTTCTCTAAATTGTTCATCTTCTGGTTGTTTTTGCAACACGATTTGTTTGACGGTGGTGCCGACATCAAAGGCATCTGCGCGTTGCTCGCTATCATCGAAGCGGATGTCGTGTTCAATCAGTTTGCGCTGCATTTCGAAACTGAGATGGAGGATATCGTTATTCGGGTTAATGGTGTCTGACCGGGTAACACTGCCGCGCTGTGGGCGTAGTTGATCGGTAATTAGGTTGGCGATGGCACTTTTGCCGGCGCCATTGCCACCGAGGATGACCCATTGCTGATCGGGCTGCCATTGCCAATTGATATCGAAAATCACCGGGTCGGTGCGGTAGGCAGCCCAGACTTGTTGGAATTGGATGAGGGCATCTTTGTTAGACGTATCTTGGTTCATGGCGGCGAATGATACACTAGCCGCACGCCGAAATTGAGGACATTGGCTTGGACAGAGAAATAAGCAAAGCAATTGAGTTCGCTTCGTTAGAACAAGTGGTGGCGAAGTTACAGTGTTTTCGGCCCAGAAAAAAATGGTATCGACGCTTTGTCAGTCGCAGTGCGGTGGCATTAATCGTGAGAGAAGCAGCTGATGGCCCCGAAGTCTTGATGATTGAACGCGCAGAACGTGAAGGTGACCCTTGGTCCGGACAAATGGCCTTTCCCGGTGGCAAATCGGATCACGGTGATAAAAATAACTTTCATACCGCCTTGCGTGAGACCCATGAGGAAATAGGTCTTGATATCGATGTTCACAGTCAATATCTGGCACGACTGTCCGACATTTTATCTCCCGTGCGCATTGGTCGCAGAGCAATGGTAATTACACCCTATGTTTTTACCGTCGAGCAAATACCTGCGTTAACACTTAATGAAGAAGTAGCCGATATTGTTTGGGTTCCATTGGCCTTTCTCGCTGACGGCAGTAACAGGGAGAACATGCAATGGCCTTTCAAAAAAGTTACGCTCACCTTGCCCTGTTATTTCTATCAGCAACGACGCATTTGGGGGCTTTCTCTCAATATGTTGGACGAGATGTTGCGGGTAGTTTCTGATGTTAGCTTTAGTTAGTTGATTTAAATCAACCTGCATACATTTAACTAATTCCCTTAGTGAATACTAGGTGTTTTTCCGGATTAAATAGCAGCTTTTTTATAGCTAATCTGGCGCTTTGTGCTCGGAGTTCAGGAGAAGCAGCATGAGAACAAATTTACCGGTGACGCAGCGAGAGGTTCCTCTCGCTAATGATGATGCCCTTATCTCAACCACTGATGTCAAAGGGGTCATTCTCTCGGTTAACGAGGACTTTTGTCGTATTGCCGGATTTGATGAAGAGGAATTGTTGGGGCAGGCTCATAATATTGTCCGTCATCCTGATATGCCGCAGTTGGCGTTTAGGGATTTATGGGATGTGTGTAAGAAGCACAGGCCATGGATGGGCCTGGTAAAAAACCGCTGTAAGAACGGTGACCATTATTATGTTGATGCCTATGTGACGCCGATATACGACGAGGGCAAAGTCACCGGATTTCAATCGGTACGTGTCAAGCCTGATAAAAAAGTAGTGGATCGTGCAGAAACGATTTATGCCTCAATCAGAGAGAACAAAAGTCGTTGGTTGCAGAAAGTTCTTCCTGCTAATTTATCCTATCGTATGAAGGCATCGTTAACGGCACTGTTGGTAGCGCTACCTGCTTTATGGGGTGGATGGTTACCTGCATTGCTGACATTAATAACGGCTTTTGTATTGCTGCAGTTGTTAGTGGGACCTGTGGTGAAATTGGCTGAGGAGTCCAAGCAGTATTTTGAAAACCCGATTACCCAACTGGTTTATACCGGGCGCGGTGATGAGTTGGGGCAACTTGGCTTGGTGATGCAGGCGCTACGCGCTCAAAACCGGACCATACTTGGTCGAGTAAGAAATTCTGCGCAGGCACTGGATGATGTCGCCAGCGGTGCTATGGATATCGTCGATAAAACGACTAGTGGTGTTGATCGCCAGCAGTCAGAAGTTGAGCAAATTGCGGCGGCTATGAATGAAATGTCAGCGACTGTTTCTGAAGTTGCCAAACATGCCGAGCAAACAGCGGCTTCATCGCAGCAAGTATTGAAATTGACTAAGGACGGTGAGCAGGTTGTGAATGAGACAGTGACGGGTATTAATGACTTGTCTGTATCTGTTCAAGAAGCGACAGATGTGATGGGTCGCCTGCGTCAACAGAGTGAGCAAATTGGTTCGGTAGTTGATGTGATCAGTAACATTGCCAGTGAAACCAACTTATTGGCGCTCAATGCGGCTATTGAGGCGGCGCGTGCCGGGGAGCAGGGGAGAGGTTTTGCTGTGGTTGCTGATGAAGTACGCAATCTGGCGGGCAATACGCAAAAATCTACCGATGAAATTCAGGCAATGATTAAGTCGATTCAGGCTTCTTCTAATGAAGCCATGGAGCAGATGAATCAGAGTAAAGAAATCGCGGATAAAAACGTCGTGCAAATTGAAGAGCTGGGTAGCTCCTTCGATGAGATTTCGCAAGGTGTTGAACGTATCAACGATATGAATGCGCAAGTCGCCACAGCATCTGAAGAACAAAGTGCAGTATCAGAAGAAATTAATCGCAACGTTACAGGTATTATGAATGTTGCCAATGAAACGCATGATCATGCCGCCGTGATGTCGATAGAAAATAAACGGTTGCTGTCTTTGGTCGATGATTTGCGATTGATGGTCAGGCAGTTTGGCAAGGTGTGACAGGCAGCTGTCCTGATATAGGATGGAATGTATAGTTACCACTGTAGCTGGATAACTATACATTCTATTTTTTAGCTGCTTCCTTTGATATTAAAAACTGCTATTGTGAATCGTAGCATGCAGTGTAGTTAATCAGATGACTGTAGATGCTGAAGTAAAAACTCTCCAAGTTCCTTATGTATTTGCATTGATTCAGGTGTATTCATAGCTTGCAAATATTCTACGTGGGATAGTCCTTCATAAACGTTTAACTCGGCTAACACATTCGCTTGTTTCATCTTGCGATGGGTTCTTGCTGTGTCACTTAAAAACAGGTCTCTACTACCAGTAACCAGTTGTACAGGAGGGAAACCACTGAAATCTCCATAAAGAGGAGAGATGAAAGGTGTCTTTATGTCGTGCTTACCTGCATACAGCTTCGCCGATGCTTCTAGTAATCCATCATAGGTATATAGCAATCTGTCTACGCCTTTAAGTGTATAAAGGCTGTCGCCAGTTTTAGTGAGGTCAGCCCATGGTGAGCCGGCAAAAATAGCGCCTGGTAATGGCAGCCCTTCCTCTTTGAATTTAAGTGTCGCTGCTAATGCCAGTCCGCCACCTGCCGATGAACCAACTAAAGCAATAGCTTCCGATTGGTGTTGTTTAAGTAGTGCGGAATACACAGACAGGACATCAGTGACTGCTGCAGGATAAGGCGAAGCAGGTGGCATGCGGTAGTCGACAGAAATCACTTTGGCACCAATACGAGTAGCGATCAGCATGGCTTCACCGATAGAGGCGAGCCCTTTGTTTAATACATACCCTCCAGGATGTAAGTGCAATAATACTTTATTGGAAAATTTAGGGTCTAACTTTGGTGGCGTAATAGTACGTACTGTGACGCCTGCTATTTGATGCGCTTCAACGTCGACCTGTAGAACTGGAATAAATTGCTTTGTTAGAGCTATCAGCTGAGCATCAGCTGCTTCGATAGTCTGGTTCCATTCGGCCTCAGATTGTGGCACCTGCGCCTGGCGTATAGCCACTTCTTTAACATCTGCACTGGATATTATTGTGCTTAAAGCATCGCTTATGGCCAATGGTGTGGGCAGTTCCCGCTCGGAAACAATACGTTTTTGCTGAGGTTTTGGCTGCTCTTGAGCTGCACTGGTTGAAATCATCATGAGTGCGGTGACCATTAGAGCAAACGCGGTCATCAGGCGTTTAAGTTTAAAGGTGGTATGCATTGCGAGGTGCCTCTTGTGTAATCATAAAGTTAAGTTGACAGAACGGTCATTTACAGAACTAATTTAATGTTTCCTGGTAACAATAAAACTCGCTATTCGGCTGCGTGCATCAATGGCTTCCGGCACATTAGGGCCGAATACCGGCATCACATGAATCACTCTGGGCCAAACCAAAATTTCTAGATTATCTCGGCCTTGTGCCACTGCCTTATTGGCATAGCGCTGTGAATCTCCGTACAGCATCTCATGTCGGCTGGTGGTAATGAGGGTGTCAGGCAGGTTGTGCAGATCGCCCAGCAGTGGAGAGATTTCCGGATCAGTTAATGGCTTTCCAGTCATGGTTCGGTTCAGAGCCGCGAAGATAAACCGAGGTATTTTCATGAACGGGCCTACAGTCGGACCGTTGACCGGGTCGGTTTCGATATTTTCTCTCATAGAGGGCGTTGCAAAATGGGCGTCGGTCATTGGCGAGATGGCAATAGCTCCATCGGCCTGACGAATTTCGTTATCACGTGCCCAGGCAATAACTGATAGTGTAAGCGTGCCGCCCGCAGAGTCGCCCGCGACAAACAGCGACTTCACCGGCGATAGGCCGTTGGGACCATTATCAAGCAGCCAGCTGTAAGCAGATTGGGTATCTGCGTGGCAATCGCTCACCTTGTTTTCAGGGATCTTTCGATAGTCGATCGCAAGAACTGAGCAGCCTGTCATCTTTACCATCTCGGAGGTAAAGAAGCGGTAGGCTCGAGGACTACCCACCTGGAAGCCGCCGCCATGTAGATAGAGAAGGCGGCAATCCGGGTCCGACGATTCGCTGATGGTCCATTCGCCGGGCACTCCATTTGCCTCTGTTGCAACAAAGCGCACGTTCGGGGAAGCGATGTCGCTCAGGGTCATGCTGATAAGGAACTGGTCGTAGGACTTGCGAAGCGCATCGACGCCTTCTGCTGCGGTGGCATGGTGTCGGTTCGTCAGCTCAACAAGCATTCTGTGCTCTTCGCTGATGGCGTCCTCTGGTATCACCATAGGTGCCAGGGGTTGATCGTATTGCGAGTTGTCCGGGGCTCTAAAGCTGGTACTCAAAATCAATGTAGCGAGTGCGGATACGCCCAACAATACAATGAGAAGTGTCTTGATGACAGTCTTTGGTTTCATATTCACTCTGATTTCCGCTTTTGAATTTAAGGGAGTAAAGCCAATTTTTCCCTGCATCAATAAATGCATATTTGCACAAAATATGTATATTTGTGAATATAATAGACAGGTGGGTTATAAATGTCAATAATGTCCGTTTTGTGCGTGGATGGCTTGATGCAACGAATTAAGCAAGATCAGTTACTGGATGCGGCAGCTAGGCAGTTTAGTTTTTATGGCTTGAAGAAAACGACGATGGGGGATATTGCCAAGGCGGCCGGAGTTTCGCGGCGAACTTTGTACAACCTTTATCCGAATAAGGAAACTGTATTAAGTGCCACGATGGAGTATGTTTTGCAGGGTATTCTCAACACAATCAACAGTAATCTTGAGAACAATATGACGCTGCAGGAGCAGCTTACCGTATTTTGCGATGCTTATATTCTGCGTAATTACGAACTCATGCATGCATCCGCGAATGCTCGTGAACTGTATAGTAGTTTGGAGCAAGTCAACTTCGATGTCATGCTGGAATCCGTTAAGCGCTACACCGAAATTCTTAAAAAAATATTTATGCATCATAAGAAGGCAATCAAAGCCTTAGGCAATACAGTAGAGCAATTTGCCGAATTATTTCTATGGGGTTCCAATGGCCTGCAGGATGGTGCACAGGATATGAAGCATTTACAGATAATGGTGAAACGTTATATTAATTTTACAGTCAAGGCGCTTGAGAACGCTGAATAGAAACCATGCATTTTTAGTCAAAACGATTGCTTAGATAGCTTTGCTGCTCTTACTCAAAGAGTTCGGCAACCAGAGAGCGTTTTATCGGAATTTTTATTATTCTTGCTGCTGAATAAATTGTTTGGTTTGTTCCATCATTTTTTTTGTTTCGCTCAAAGGTTTTGCTGCTTCTACTAATGCCTGCTGAGGAATAATGCCTTTAACGTAGGCATCAATCAAAGGCACTAACACTGGATTCATCTCTTCGTTCTCCCATTCCCACCGGCGGCCATTAATCAGGTTGCCAGTGGCATAACCTTCCTGCACCTGTAACCAGTTTGCGCCGCACTTTGATAAGTAATAATCATTTTTGCGGCCGTAACTGATATTCGGTGTATTGGGGTTAAAACCACCATCTACTTCTTCTGTAATTTTATTTAAGGCAAAAACCCATTGGCTGTTTACAGGAAATAAATTCACTTCAGGCCGACATTGTTTTCCATCATCGGTCCATACCCGCACGGTGCTAAGAAATTCTTTACCACCGATTTGTTTATCAAGGAAGGTTTGATCGATAGAGAAATCAATGGAATTGCCTTTGCTGGCAACGACGGTACCGCTGACAATAAAGTCTGCTTTATTAAAAGACTTGCTGAAGGAACCCTGCCACAGGCATTCGCAGGCCGAAGCAAAGGAGATAAAAATACAATTGATCAACAAGGTGCGATATAAGCCGCTAACAATAACAGTCATAGTGTTAAGAACATTGTTTCTTATCATCGTTCAGTAAGTTGACGAAATGTTAAATAAAGATGGGAAGATATGTAAAGAAAAAAGGGGGCTGTAAGCCCCCTTTCAGTTTTCGATGATATGTTTAGAAATGATAAAACACACCGATATAGTTGCCATCAATGGTGAGGTCGGCAGTGTCGTCATCGTCATCGTAATCAATTTCAAAACTGCGGAAACCGGCTTCAATACCTAATCCAATTCCAGATTCATAACCGATTCTGGCGCGGTAATCGATGATTGAATCATCGTTGGCGCCCAGGCCATTCACGTCGGCGGCGACATACAATCCGCTCAAGGGTAAATCAAATTTTGCGGCCACATATAGCAGAGGTAGCACACCATCAGCTTCGAAGCTTTCGGTATCGCCAGTGCTGACTTCAGTGATTTCTATTAAACCATCCTGAATAAGTCTGGCAGTTAAACCGATATCGAGAGATACCCAATTGTCGAGCAGTTCATAATACAGAGTGAAATCGGTATGTGAGAGGTCGATCTTGGAATCAACGTCGCCGTCAACAGTAATGTCGATGCCGCCAAAGTCGATATCAACAGATGCGGTTCCGCTGGCAGATAAATCAAGGTCAGTCTGCTGGACTTTGATATTGGGAATGATGGGAATCGGGTGTTCCAACAGTGCGTAAAACACAGTGTTAGTTTCATCATCAAAACCCAGGTCATCTTCGATATCTACCAGAGTGCCGAGTGAGCCAGAGGCAACTTCTCCAGAGAATTGTTGCTGCCAACTATAGCCGCCAACCTCAAAACCCAGGGTGTCAGCGAAAGCGCCAGTTGATAGGCAGCACGTAAGACCTGCAAGTAATAGGGTGTGTCTCATTGTTTTGTCTCCACAGTATTAGAATTCCGTCGGTTTCCGTACTTTCGACGTTACTGGGAGTGTAGCAAAAGATAGTGACAGCGCTATTTCTCTTGCAGAAGCTTTGCGACCTCCTTCGCAAAGTAAGTGAGTATACCGTCCGCCCCTGCGCGTTTAATGCTCACCAGAGACTCCATCATTACCGCTTCTTTGCTAAGCCAGCCTTTTTCAAAGGCGGCCATATGCATGGCATATTCACCGCTGACTTGATAAACAAAGGTTGGTGCTGCCAGTTCATCCTTTACGCGGCGTACGATATCCAGATAGGGCATGCCGGGCTTCACCATGATCATATCGGCACCTTCCTGCAGGTCGAGAGCACACTCGTGCAGCGCTTCGTCACTGTTGGCGGGATCAATTTGGTAACTGAATTTATCAGCGCCTTTCAGGTTACCAGCTGATCCCACGGCATCGCGGAAAGGGCCATAGTAGGAGGAGGCGTACTTGGCGGAGTAGGCGAGAATTTTAGTGTTAACAAAATGATTATTTTCTAACACATCGCGTATAGCGCCAATGCGGCCATCCATCATGTCGGAAGGGGCGACGATATCGGCGCCGGCTTCGGCATGCGACAGCGCTTGTTTTACCAGAGTGTCTACAGTTTGATCATTAACCACATAGCCATTGCTATCGAGAATGCCATCCTGACCGTGAACCGTGAAGGGGTCGAGTGCAACATCGGTAATAACGCCAATTTCAGGAATGGCATCTTTAATGGCTTTCACCGTGCGCTGAGCTAAACCGTTAGGATTGTAAGCCTCTTCAGCCAGTTCTGTTTTGGCCGATTGCGGTGTGACAGGAAATAAAGCTATAGCGGGAACGCCGAGGGCATGTAATTGTTTGGCTTCTTCAACAACTAAATCGATACTCAATCGTTCAACGCCCGGTAGAGATGCAACCGCTTCTTTTTGCTTGTCACCTTCGATAACAAATATCGGCTGAATTAAATCGTTAGGTGTTAACATTATTTCCCTCACCATGCGTCTTGAAAAGTCGGTGCTTCTCAGTCGGCGCATACGAGTAGTTGGGTAAGGACCGCGTTGATATGAAATGGCCATAATCGTTTTACCAGATTCTTTTTTAATAAGCCTTTATTAAGAGCTAAGCGAAGAAAAAACTTTTTTAGCGGCTTCCAGTGTGTATTGAATATCGCTATCACTATGAGTCGCTGACATGAAGCCGGCTTCGTAGGATGCAGGTGCCAGATACACGCCAGCCTCTAACATGCCGTGGAAAAAACGATTAAAGCGATCAATATCGCAACTCATAACCTGTTGGTAGTTGGTGACGGTTTCTGCATCGGTGAAGAAACCGCCAAACATGGTACCAACATAATTAGTGGTAAAGGGGATGCCTGCTGCCGAAGCTACTTTTTCCAATCCTTTTGCCAGCGTCGTCGTTTTTTCAAATAACGGTTGATAAAAGTTTTCCTGCTGGATGGCTTTCAGTTGTGCGATACCGGCTGCCATAGCGATGGGGTTACCGGATAATGTACCGGCCTGATAAACAGGGCCTAATGGCGCAATTTGTTCCATAATTTTGCGTTTACCGCCAAAGGCACCAACTGGCATACCACCGCCAATCACTTTACCTAAAGTGGTGAGGTCGGCTTCGATATTGTAGTAACCCTGTGCGCCAGTTAAACCTAAACGGAAGCCGGTCATTACTTCATCGAGAATTAATACGCTACCAAATTGGTTGCACTGTTCTCTTAAGGTTTCAAGGAAGCCTGCAATTGGTGGCACACAGTTCATATTGCCTGCGACAGGTTCAACAATAACGCAAGCAACCTGCTCGCCAATTTCACTGAAAGCCTGTTTTACGCCTTCGATATCGTTATAGGTCAAGGTAATAGTGTGATCTGCCAATGCGGCAGGTACACCGGGTGAGCTGGGTACGCCAAGTGTCAGTGCACCGGATCCTGCCTTAACCAGAAGAGAGTCTGAGTGGCCGTGGTAGCAGCCTTCAAATTTAATAATTTTGTCGCGGCCAGTATAACCACGCGCCAAACGAATAGCACTCATGGTGGCTTCGGTGCCGGAGTTGACCATCCGAACCATATCCATGTTGGGCATGATGCGACATAGCTCTTCAGCCAGTTCTGTTTCAATGGCTGTCGGTGTGCCAAAGCTCAGACCTAAAGGTAGTTTCTCTTGTACCGCCTCCAATATTTGAGCATTGGCGTGCCCCAGAATCATCGGCCCCCAGGACAGCACATAATCGATATAGCGTTTATTTTCGCTATCAAACAGGTAGGCACCTTCGGCGCGCTCAATGAATACGGGGGTGCCACCAACGGCACGAAAAGCTCTGACCGGAGAGTTTACACCGCCAGGGATAACCTGCTTGGCTTGTTCGAATAGTTGTTCTGAAGTCGTCATTGATCGCTGTATAGTTGATGGGTGTAGGAACTGCATTCTATCGTTAAAACTCTATAGTCACCACAAGCTTGAACGATTGGTCATTTGGCTCTAACGTTTTTGTAATGTTTTGGTGCTTATTGGCAAGCTTATCGGCACCAGTGAAGCCGGTCGGGAATTAATTCTCCCATGCCCACCCGCCGTGCTTTTTTCAAAGCCTGAAATGTAAACTGCTGTGCCTGTTTAATCGATTCGGTCAGGCTTAGCTGGTGTGACAAATAGGCGCTGAGAGCGGCAGCCAGTGTACAGCCTCCTCCGTGAAACTTTTGTGGCAGCCGCTCAAACTCATACTTTTTCTGGGTGTTGGGTGAGAACCAGTGGTTGCTGATTTTGTTACCTGTGCTGTTAGTGTTGGTGATCAGCAAATTATTACAACCATCTTCCATTAATTCCTGGGCGCAGGCCGATAAGGTGTCTGCACTGGCTGCTAATGACAGTGCTTCTCGTTTATTGAAAACAGCGATTAACGCCTGAGGTAGCAACAGATTACGGATGGCGCGATCCAATCCAATATCGGCTTCACCGTTAGGTGGAGGTGGGTTGAGAACGGTGGGAATATCGGGGTAGTCGTTCAGTACTGTATGAATGGCTTCGGTATTACTGATCGTGCCAACATCGCCGATGGCGATGAGATTAACAGGAATGTCTTCCAGTACGGCTCGCATCTGTTCGATCAGCAGGCTGGTATCGGTTGAAAAAGCGTCTTTCTGCCCTGCGGTATCCCGCGCTGACAGCTTGGTGATGACAGGAGTGCAATGGCAGCCCAGACTGGATAGGGTTTCGATAGCCGCCGAGATGCCACCGCCGCCGCTGGGATCATGATCAGTGATGCTCATGACTACGGGAGTGCTTGTCATCATGTCTGACATTCGCTTTGCCTCATGCTAGCCCAGCTGTAATGATGTTTTTAAAAGGGTTTCACGACCGCTAGTATCACTACAGCAAATAATATCAGTACTGGCAACTCATTAAACCAGCGATAAAAAGTGTGTGGGCGAATCGAAGGTTGTTCTTTCAACTGGCGAATAATTCGACCACACGTAATATGGTAAATCACTAATAGTACGACTAAAAAAAGTTTTAGGTGAAACCAGGGTGCCTGCAAATAATAATCAACGTTATAGCTTGCTAACCACAGCCCAAAAATCACCGTTAAGTATGGGAACAGTGACATGAAGCGATATAGTTTATTTTCCATCAATTCCAAGTGTTTCTGCGTTGCAGGATCGGTTGCCATAGAATGGTAGACAAACAATCTTGGCAGATAAAAGATACCGGCAAACCAGCAGACCATAAAAATAATGTGAAACGCTTTAATCCATAACATTGAAAGACCGGCTCGCTTAATTAACCTGAGGTGTTCTTGAATAATTTTCTATGTCATCGCGCATCAAGATGCCATTGCCCGGATAAGGCCCTGAAATATAACCACAAATATGTAGCGCGTCGACCTGCTGTTGATCCATTGTCATCAGGGCTTCATGAAGCGTGGCTTGAATGGGTAGCTCAACTACGGGCTGAGATCTGACAGCCAGTTCCAACAAATTAAAACTTTCGCTCTCGGGTTGAGATGATGACGTCAATGCGGCCTGAAGTTGGGGGAGAATGTCACGTCGGCGAATCAGCACAGATGAGTTGTTGGTCTCAGATGCGTCCAGTGTAACGATATACCAGAGCGAATTATTTTCGATGAGCTGTTCGGCTTTATCTTTGGGAATTGTTTGCGGTGTTGCCGATAAGCTACGTTGCATGACGGTTGCTACACTGGTGCGCTGTAAGGCTAGGCTGATCGGATCAGTGGCGAGGTTCTGTTGCATGTATTGCAATACCGTTTGGTGTGCAGAACGTTGTTTAAATACTTCGCGATTGATTAGCGTTGCAATTGTAATGGCCAGCATGCCCGGAAAAATCATTGCAGTGTTATTGGCTAATTCCATCAGTGCCATCAGTGCAGCTAGTGGCGCGTTAAGCACCGCTCCCATCATTGCCCCCATCCCTAACAGTACATAAAAACTATGGTGGCCTGCTGTGTTGGGAAAAAAATGGGCTGACAGAATGCCCATGGCACTACCTATACATGCACCGATAAGTAGGTTGGGGCCAATCAGGCCGATTGGTAAGCCTAGGCCGGTGCTAGTCGCCGTAGCAGTAATTTTTACTACGATCAGGATGAGCAATAGATTTAAGGGAAGTTGATTGGATAGCGCATCATTCAGGCTGTCATAGCCAATGCCCAATACTTCCGGTGCCAATAGTGCACAGCTGGCGGTGATCAAGCCAGCTAGTGTAAAACGCCATGCGATGGGTTTTTCTGAAAAGCGCAGTGTGATTTTGATAATGATGTTAAATGCTGCGGCAAAGCAGCCAATCACCACACCAATCAGTGCGATATAGGGAAGCTCCCAGAGCGAAGCCAGTTGCAAGGGGGGGATAGTAAACAATTGCTCACTGCCGTAAACCAGGCGTGTCATGGTGGTGCCGATCACTGCCGATAACATCACCGGGATGAAGCCAGCTACGGTGTATTCCATCATGATCACTTCCATCGCGAAGATCACGCCGGCAATCGGAGTGTTAAAGGATGCGGCAATGGCGGCTGCGGTACCACAGCCAATCATCATGCGTATGCTGTTGTTGGGTAGCTGTAGTTTTTGGCCGATTAAACTGCTGGTAGCAGATCCGAGATGTATGGCGGGACCTTCTCTGCCGCCAGACTGGCCGGTAGCGATGGCAAAGGCGCCGCCAAAAAATTGCACTAAAGCATTCTTTAATGGCAAATGGCCGTGGTGGGCGTGCAGCCGTGTTAACACATGCACAGTGCCGGTGCGGGTATCTTCCGGTTTCAAAAAGCTCAGTATCAGGCCCAGTAAAATAGCGCCAGCCAGAGGCAGTGCAAAGTGCAGCCAAGTTGGCAGTGCTTCAAAATTATCGGCGTCGTTATTCGGCAGCCAGCTGGCGGAGGGCATTTCAATCGCAAAGCGAAAGGCCAGAATCACTAAAGCGCAGCCGAAGCCGGATAAAATGCCGACCAGTGACATTTGAATCAGGGAAGAGGAATCGGCCAACCGGTGTCGAAAATCACTAAACCAGGATCTGTGCATATTTTGTGAAGGCTTACCGGTTAATGAATGGGGTGTTAGCTATGATGTTATAAACCTGCTGGTTTAATAAAGGGTTTATTGCCGACTTAATAGTCTCAACACATCAATAGCTTACGCTAACATCATGATTGATTTATTATAACGCAACTCTTTAAAGTGAAAATTAGCTAAGAGTACAAATCAGGTTAGATTACAAATTAGGGCTAGAACCCAAGTTAGGAAGAGGCGTCACAGTGGTTAAAGTTGGAATTGTGGGTGGCACGGGCTATACCGGTGTCGAGCTGTTGCGGATATTGGTGAATCATCCGCAGGCAGAGGTCGTGGTGATTACGTCGAGAGCGGAAGAAGGGCTTCGTGTCGATGAACTATACCCCAATCTGCGCGGTCATTTAGATCTGCGATTCTCACAGCCTGATCCCAGCGTATTGTCTCAATGCGATGTGGTGTTTTTTGCCACGCCGCATAATGTAGCGATGAAGATGATGCCGGAATTATTGGCGATGGATACACGGGTAGTCGATTTGTCTGCTGATTTTCGTATCCGGGATGCTGAATTGTGGTCGAAGTGGTATGGAGAACCACATGCCTGTCCGGAGTTACTGTCCGAGGCTGTTTATGGTCTGCCAGAATTTAATCGCGAGGCAATTGCCAATGCCAAGCTGGTGGCGTGCCCGGGTTGTTATCCTACTTCAGTACAACTGGGTCTTATGCCGTTATTGGAAAATAAACTGGTGGATATTTCTCGGTTGATTTCAAACTCGGCTTCTGGCGTCAGTGGTGCTGGTCGTCAGGCCAAGATCGATAATTTATTTTCCGAAGTGAGCGATAGTTTTAAGGCTTATGGTGTGGCGGGGCATCGGCATCTCCCTGAAATTGAGCAGGGTCTTAGTGATATGGCATCTGAACCTGTGTCTTTGACTTTTGTGCCGCATTTGTTGCCGATGATACGGGGTATTCAGTCGACACTGTATGCCGAGCTTAACGATGAAACTGTGAGCCTGGACAGCATTCAGGCTATGTTTGAAGAGCGCTATGCCGATGAGCCCTTTGTAGATGTGTTACCACTGGGCAGTCATCCGCAAACGCGTTCGGTGAAGGGTGCTAATACCTGTCGGGTAGCAGTGCACAGGCCACAGCAGCGTAATACTATTGTTGTACTGTCGGTGATTGATAATTTGGTTAAGGGTGCCTCGGGCCAGGCAGTTCAGAATATGAATATTATGCTGGGTTTGGAAGAAACGGCCGGCCTGGAAACGGTAGCATTAATTCCCTGATTGATAGCAGCAATACATTACGATTATGAACTCAGTGACTGGTAGCAAACAATTTCGTTCTATAGTGGTGCAACATCGCCCGGGAAAAAATGCGTCGATTGTTGCTGTTTTACTCGTGTTGTTAGTTGTCAGTTGTAGTTTGTTTTTCTGGTTGGGTGGGCAATCTTATCGCGAAGAGCTAACGGAGTTAACCGCAGAGCTGTCGGAACTTAAGCAGCAGTTTCAGGAATTGGATAAAAATTATCAGAGTGCGAGTCAGCAATTGGCTAATCAAACACTGGGTGCTGAGGTTGACCGGCAAGCGGTTGAGGAAATACGTGCGGTTGTACGCGAACATAAGCAGACCATTACTGAGCTCAACGAAGAGATTACCTTCTATAAAGGTTTGATGGCACCGACTGAACGCGAACGTGGTTTGGGTATTCGCAGTTGGGAAATTTATCCGACTAATGACCCGGATCGCTATCAATTTAAATTGGTGATGCAGCAGTTGGCGCTAAACCACACAGTATTGACCGGTTCAGTGTCGATAATTTTGGTAGGCAAACAAGCAGGTATTGAAGAGAGCTACAGTATTGACCAATTGTCAGAACAGGTTCAGGCTAAAGATGTTCGGCTGCGGTTTAAGTACTTTCAATATATTGATGGAGAGCTGCAGTTGCCTCCCGGATTTACTGTCGACCGAGTAGATATAGTCGCGCGAGCTAGTAGGCCCAAATCAGTTCAGGTCGAAAAACATTATGGCTGGATAGTACAGACCGGTAGCGTCTGACAGCCAGCTCAGTCTAATTACATAGAAGGGGTTTAACCATGGCTTTCAATAGCGGACACACAACGACACTGATTTCTTCCGATACGGAAATAATGGGTGAGCTGAAATTCAGTGGTGATCTCGAAATTCAGGGTTTAGTAAAAGGCAATGTGAGGGCTAAAAGTGACAACTCAGGTTCTGTGCGGTTGGTTGAGGGCGGGCGAGTAGAGGGTGAAATACACGCGCCAAAGGTGGTTATCAACGGGCAGGTGCAGGGAGATATTCATAGCAGTGAACACGTTGAGCTGGCTGCCAAGGCGGTGGTTGAAGGCAATGTACATTACAGCCTGATTGAGATGGTGAAGGGGGCTCAGGTTAACGGTAGCCTGGTGTATGCCGGTAGTGCTAAAAAAGTTGCCGCTGTGGAAGTCGTTAATAATAGTAAGAATATTGCCAGTTAGGTTTAATTGACTAATTCACTGGGTTTTTAGCATAATCGGGGCATCAAGTGGTTTTCTGGCATTGATTCCGGTGTCAGTCGGTTTTAAGTGGTTAAACAGTTTGAGAGGCAGTTGTATGTCCGTAGTTGAGCAGTTTGCTCCTCCATCCGCCCTGATCCTGACCGAGCGTGCGGTAGCTAAGGTTAAAAATCTTGCTGAGCAGGAAGCGAACGATGCGCTGATGTTGCGTGTTTTTGTTACTGGTGGGGGTTGTTCCGGTTTTTCCTACGGTTTTACCTTTGACGAAATTGTGGCAGAGGACGATACCGTTGTAGAGAAAGACGGTGTGACAGCTTTGGTTGATCCGATGAGTTATCAATATTTGGTTGGTGCTGAAGTGGATTACAAGGAGGGGCTGGAAGGAGCACGCTTTGTCATCAATAATCCCAATGCTGAAACCACCTGTGGTTGTGGTGCCTCTTTTTCTGTATAACAACATTTCCCCTGCTCCTTATCTATTAAACATCATGTCTGGAGAGTGTTATGGGTAGGCTGCCAGTGCTTATATTGCTGCTGCTTTTGGGCTCTCAGGTTTTAGCTCAATTTGTGGTACCGGCTCAGGAAACGGCTCCGCGCTATCTGGCTCGTATTGAGTTACATAAAGTAGAAGAATTGCAGGATGCACTGGATCGAGCCGATACCCTGTTTAATTCAGGAAACTTTGTGCCCGGTCAGGATCAGCCGGTCGCCTTTATTCTGCATGGTCCTGAAGCGTTGGCCCTATTGAAGGCTAACTACAGTCAGAATAAATCTATAGTTGATCTGGCTGCTCGCCTTAGTGCTTTTAAAGTGGTTGATATCCAAGTATGTGAGACTTGGATGGGCAATCAATTGTTATCCGTTGACCAGCTTCCGCCTTTCATTGGTACGATACCTTATGGCCCTCAAGAAAAGCAGCGCATGCTAAAAGAAGAGGGGTATGTCTACTTTTGATGCGAGAGGCCAAACCGATCTCAGTCTTGGGGTTGGGTCGTTAATTCAGATAGTTTACGCTGGGTAAATCGCGCCGAGAATCACTTCTGATGTTGCTCCTGTGATTGCTGTTGTATTGATGGGGCGCTGTTCCATAGCTTGCTTTGCCAGCCAGGCAAAGGCGGCGGCTTCCACCCATTCGGCGGCAATGCCTAACAGATTAGTATTGGCAACAATGCGTGGGTGCAACAGACTTTCTAAGCGCAGCATAAGCTGAGTGTTATAAGCACCACCACCACAGATATACACTTCATTAACTATGTTGGGCAGTTGATTGATGGCATCGGCGATGGTGGTTGCCGTTAATTCCAGTAAAGTGGCCTGTACATCGTTAGCTGCATAGTCATAACCAGTTAATTGGTCTTCTAGCCAACTCAGGTTAAATACTTCGCGCCCTGTGCTTTTAGGTGCTTGTAGGTTGAAATAGGGATGTTGGCTTAATTGTTTTAGTAGTTCAGCCTGAACGGCGCCACTGGCGGCCCATGATCCATTGCGGTCGTAATGTTGCTGTTTGTGCTTTTGTATCCAGCTGTCCATGAGCACATTGCCTGGTCCTGTGTCGAAACCCAGTTCGCAATTATGCTGTGTTAACAGTGTGACATTAGCTATGCCGCCAATGTTCACGATCGTTCGATTAGTCGTGTCAGATGCGAAGGCGGCGCGATGAAAGGCTGGCGCTAAAGGTGCGCCTTGTCCTCCTGCGGCCATATCCCTGCGGCGAAAATCAGCAACTGTAGTGATTTGCGTTTCGTAGCTGATTACATTGGGGTCGCCTATCTGCACAGTAAAGCTATTTTCAGCAAGGCCGGGACGATGACGAATAGTTTGACCGTGGCTGCCGATGGCAGTGATGTGGTCGCGGTTAAACTCACTTGAATCAATAAGTGTGAGGGTTGCCTTGGCAAATTCTCTTCCAAGTTGCTTGTCGGCAATGCCCATTACTTCTATTTCATTGTTGCCAGGCTGGCACAGAGAGATTAATTGTTCGCGAAGTGCGGAAGGAATTTTGTGCTCTATGGCATGAAGTAGTTGGCACTGATTGTTATTAATGACAACTATTGCTGCGTCAATGCTGTCGAGACTGGTGCCAGACATAAGTCCTATATATAAGTCTTCCTTAGGTTGTGGCATCAAAGTGTAGAGCTGCCAGTGTTTTGCTCGGTTTTTGCCAGCTGGCTATGGCTTTTAATTGCTGCCAGTTGAACCTGAAGGCCGCTGATTTGAGTAAGGAAGAGTTCCTTTTCGGATTCATCAAGGCTTTTGGCTTTAGGAAGTTTTTTCAAAATTGTGCGGGGATTGCGATGTACGCCGTTGACTAAAAATTCGTAGTGCAAGTGAGGCCCAGTGGCATAACCAGTCGAGCCTACCCAGCCGATAATTTGTTGTTGTTTGACCTTCTGGCCCTTGCGTACGCCGCGCTTATGCAGGTGTAGATATTTTGTTTGGTATTGTGTGCCGTGGTTGATGACAATATAGTTGCCATTAGCTTTGGTGTAACCTGCCTGAATGACACGGCCATCACCAGCGGCGAAAACAGGAGTGCCTGTGGCTGCTGCGTAGTCAATGCCGCGATGAGGTCTGTTGGTTTTAAAAATAGGGTGCAGTCTTTTCAAATTAAAGCTTGAACTGATTCTGGTGAAGTCGACCGGCGAGCGCAGGAAAGCTTTTTTCATACTGACGCCTTTCTCGTTAAAGTAACCCACGCTGCCGTCAGGGTGCACATAACGATAAGCGGTATAGGTTTCGCCGCGGTTAGTGAACTGTGCTGCCAGAATGGGGCCATTATTCAGTTTTTCTTCGTCCAGGTAATGCTCTTCATAAAGTAGTGTGAAGTTGTCGCCAGCGCGTACGTCGTAGACAAAGTCGATCACGCCGCCGAACACATTGGCTAATTCCATTATTAAGTCTTGGGATAATCCGTTGCTTTGAGCTGCTGTATATAACGAACTGGAAATGATAGCGCTGCTGTAATTGTGTCGGACTTCGGGTTCTCGCTGAATAATGGTAGAGCTAAAGCCACTCGCATTGCGTTCATACAGTGTGGTTTCCAAGCGGTTGTGAATATGTTGTAGTGCTTGCAGTTCGCCCTGGTCATCGATTTGGAAGGCCATTTTCTGCCCAGGGTATAAGCGCAGTAGGTCTTTGGAGTTTTTGCTGCTGATAACTAATTCGTGAACGTCGCTTGCTCCCAGCGAGGCTCGTTGGAAAATTTTACTGAGGTTGTCGCCATTTTGGATAGTTTCTTCATGCCAGGGGATTTCCAGAACGGGCTCGGGAATATCGGGTTCTGGTTGCTTATCTTCAAGGCTGAGTTCAATGGGTTGGCTGGTTCTTAGTGCCTGCGCGCTTTCATTGGGTGTCAGCATGAGGGCGATAAAGGTAATCGCAATGATAACGCTGGCAATGGCGAGGTGCCTGCGCGGGAATTCTGCCACTAACTGGTTCAGCGTGGTTTTTGGCTTTCTCGGTGTTGCTTGCATAAATGCTGATATTGGTTCTAATAAGTAGCGCTAACTATAAGTGATACAACAAAAAATAGTTAATTACCTTGATTTGGCAAGGTTTGTCGATTAACTCTGGGACAGCTATCACTATTCGCTTGCTTGCATTTATAACAAGTTGCTGTATCTTGCCCCGATTTCGCGTACGCATACTGAAGGTTTTCTGACTGATAATCAATCAGTGTTTGCCGAACGAAATTACCATTTGGTAGGTATGTTATATAGAAGAAGGTAATAAAATCGCTATGGCAATAGATGGTAAAAGCTTAATAGAAGATTTGCGCGCGCGTGGTTTGATTGCGCAGACTACGGCTGACGAGGTGCTTGTTGAGCATCTCGATAGTGGTTGTCGCACCCTCTATTGTGGTTTTGATCCTACTGCAGATAGCCTGCATATTGGTAGTCTTGTACCTTTGCTGACTTTGAAAAGATTTCAAATGGCGGGGCACAAGCCTTTAGCTTTGGTTGGTGGTGCTACTGGGCTAATCGGAGATCCTTCCTTTAAATCTGAAGAACGCAAGCTGAACACGCCGGATGTGGTGGCTGGCTGGGTAGATAAAATTAAATCCCAGGTCAGCCGATTCGTCGATTTTGATTGCGATGAGAATGCTGCCGAGGTGGTAAATAATTTGGACTGGATTGGTGGCATGGATGTACTCAGCTTTTTGCGAGATATCGGTAAGCACTTTCCTGTTAACCAAATGATTAAAAAAGAGTCGGTTAAGCAGCGTATTGAAAGAGAAGGGGAAGGTATCTCCTTTACTGAGTTTACCTATATGATTTTGCAGTCATTGGATTTTGCAGAACTATATAAAAGAAGTAATTGTACTCTGCAGATCGGTGGCTCAGATCAGTGGGGTAATATCACCGGTGGCGTCGAGTTGGCCAGGCGACGTTATGGTGGGCAGGTGTTTGGTTTGACCTTGCCACTGGTAACCAAGGCGGATGGTACTAAATTTGGTAAAACCGAGAGTGGTACCATTTGGTTGGATCCGGCCAAGACCTCGCCTTATGCTTTCTATCAGTTTTGGCTAAATACCGCAGATGCTGATGTTTACAAATTCCTTCGCTACTTCACTTTCCTCCCGGTTGAGAAGATTGATGTTATTGAGAGTGAGGATCGGTCGGCACAAGGTAGGCCTCAGGCTCAGGGTGTGTTGGCAGTTGAGATGACTCGTCTCATTCATGGCGAAGAGGGACTTGCGGCAGCGAAAAGAATTACTGATGCGCTGTTCAGTGGTGATATTTCAGAAATGTCGGCAGATGACTTTGCTCAGTTACGGTTAGATGGTCTTCCTTCCTCGGGTTTGAGTGAAGATCAGTTGGTGGGTGATGCTTCTTTAATACACCTCATGACCGAAAGTGGAATGGCTTCTTCTGGTAAGCAGGTAAAAGATGCGTTAACGCGCAACTCGGTCCTCATTAACGGTAATGCTGTTGGCTTGCAGGACAATATGAATCCTGATCAGCTTTTCGTTAAAGAGAAGGCTTTGTTCGAAAGGTACTTCCTGGTTCGTTTGGGTAAAAAGAAGTATCACTTGTTTGAGTTCGGCTAGTTCGTTTTTTCAAAAAATATCAGCTATAAGAAAGCCCGTTTTATGCGGGCTTTCTTATATGTTGTGAACCTTCTCGCTGCTATTACTTTTATTGCGTGCGGACGAAAAATAGCCTCACTGAGATTATTTGAAATTATTTATAAATAGTTGTTGCGCCCGAGGCGAGAATCGTTATAATGCGCGTCCCTGTCGAGGAGCTCTTGTTGAGTGTTCTTGGCAATTCCCTGAATCCGAGCGATTAGGGAAGTTCTTTAACAGATAGGATCAAGCA
>JANQLG010000041.1 GCA_028280715.1 Spongiibacteraceae bacterium
CTTTCTTGCATACCGTTAGTTTTAGTAGCTTTTATAATAGTTTTGTTATCGAGAAGTGATCATCCTGTTCCAGTAGTTATTTTGGGATCATCGATTACACTGTATACAGCAGTTACTTTTTTCTACCTTTCCAGAGACAAAGTGGCAGATGTGTCAATTGGTATAGCCTTTTTCTTTGCTCGCTTAAAACTCGCTTATCAGTTGCTGGAAACCGATAAAACCAAAATGGATTCCAAACAATTTAATAAACAGCTCGAGAGACAATTTATTAAAGAAGCATTAGTTGCCGCTGATGGTAATATCCAGGCCGCTGCAGATTATATGCAGGTCAATCATACGACCTTACGCAATAAAATTAAGGAATATGATATTTCCGTAGAAAAGGCTAGTGCCAAAGAATCAGTAATAAGTTAAATAAATCCATTTGCATAACCGACCAAGTTTTCAGATAGTGATCACGATAGATCGTAACCACTATAGCTAGTTTCCATAGAGAGCTATCACGATTTTTTGGTTGTTTTGAATCTTCTGTTAAGTGATGAAGTAAAGTCATCATCATTTAGTAAGTAATGCTAATAGTAAGTAATGCTAAATCAATGGAATTAGAGACGTATATTGATGACTGTTTTAGTCCAAATGATCTCTTTATAATGTGTCGGTAAAATCAATAAGACGACTGAATGGATCATGACAATGACAAAACCTAAGAATGTCATTTTAACTGGGGCCACTGGTATGATCGGTGGACTGATACTGCAACATTGCCTGAGCTCCGATCAAATCGGCAAAATTACTTCTATAGTCCGTAAACCCAGCGGAGTATCCCACCCTAAGTTGACTGAAGCTGTTTGTCAGGATTTTGTTACTTACCAGGGTTTAGAGGCGTATTTTACTGATCAGGACATCGCCTATTTTTGCCTGGGTGTTTATACCGGCCAGGTACCTGATGATGAGTTTAAAAAAATCACAGTGGATTATGTTAAGGGTTTTGCTGATCAGCTTAAGCAACATAGTCCATTAGCAACAATGTCTTTGTTAAGTGGTCAGGGTGCTGATCAAAAGGAAAAGAGTCGTATCTCCTTCGCTCGTTATAAGGGTATGGCGGAAAATTATTTATTTAGTCAGCACTTTGAACAGCTTTATCTTTTTCGTCCAGCCTATATTTATCCGGTTGAGCCTCGTGTAGAACCTAATTTTAGTTATCGTTTGTGGCGTTGGTTGTACCCAGTCATTAAATTGATGGGAAGCAATGCAAGTGTAACCTCAGAAGAGTTAGCTGAAGCTATGTTTAAAGCTGGATTGTTGCAAAACAAACAGCAGAAGGTGTTAGAGAATCACGAAATTATAGCTTTCTTACAGGAATAGTGTTTCGTTGAAGTTAAAGACACAAGAAGTTGATAATTAGTGGTTGCGGTGATGATTGCCCATATTGCGAAATCGTTGAATGATCAACAACACCTGGGCCAACATTGCTAATAAAAAACCTAAACCTCCAATAAACAATCCTAATAATGCGTAACTTTCCTGTTCCAGCGATGGCTGGAACAACTTATCTGCTCCTTGAATAATACCTAAGCCAATAAAGAACAGCAGCGCACCTAACGCATAAAAACGCAGCGTTTTTCTCGGTTCCTCCAATATTTCTTTGAAGCGTTCTCGATAGGTTTTTGGCATGGCATTTAGCCGAGTAGTTTTTTAAGAATTCCTTCGTAAATGGTTGATAGCGTATCCAAATCTGCAGCTTTTATATTTTCATCCACTTGATGAATGGTGGCGTTCACCGGCCCTAGTTCTACTAATTGACTTCCCGTTGGTGCGATAAAACGACCATCGGAAGTGCCTCCCGCTGTGGATAATTCTGTATCGATACCAGTCACCTCTTTGATAGCGGCAACGGCGGCATCGATTAATTCACCTTCGGATGTTAAAAACGGCTGGCCTGACAAATTCCACTCGATGTCATAGTCGAGATGGTGTTTGCTGAGAATGGCTTCGGTTCGCTCGCGCAATTGTTGTTCCGTTAGTTCGGTGGAAAAGCGGAAATTAAAGACTACGGTTAGTTCGCCAGGTATGACATTGGTAGCACCGGTGCCGCCGTTGATGTTAGAAATTTGAAAAGACGTTGCCGGAAAAAAATCGTTGCCATTGTCCCACTGCTCAGCTGAGAGTTCTGTCAGTGCAGGGGCAGCTGTGTGAATGGGATTGATAGCAAGGTGAGGATATGCGACATGTCCCTGTTTGCCCTTAACTGTGAGTACTGCACCCAATGAACCGCGGCGACCGTTTTTTATGACATCACCGACCTGGCTAGTGGAGGAGGGCTCGCCTACGACACACCAGGTGATTTTTTCCTGCTGCTGTTCCAGCCATTCAACCACTTTAACGGTTCCGTTTATGGCCGGGCCCTCTTCATCACTGGTGATTAGAAAAGCAATGCGACCTTTGTGGTCGGGGTGGTTGGCGATAAATTTTTCACAGGCGGTAACCATCGCAGCAAGACTGCCTTTCATATCGGCAGCGCCGCGGCCGTAGAGAAGACCATTCTCGATAGTGGGTTCGAAGGGGGGAATCTTCCACTGTTTTTCAGGCCCGGTAGGCACTACATCTGTATGACCGGCAAAGCAGAGGATTGGTCCCTCTTTGCCCCTCACAGCCCAGAAGTTATCCACGTCACCAAAACGTAAAGTCTGACACTCAAAGCCTATAGTCTGGAGACGCTCCATCATCAACGCCTGGCATCCCGCATCCTCTGGTGTCACAGATTGACGACTAATGAGCTCGAAGGTCAGATTGATAGTTTCGGAAAGTTCGGACATGGAACGGTCAGACATGGAGATTTAAGTCCTATGATCAAAAGGCGGAATTCTAGCATGTGAAAGCGGGAGGATAGGCAATTATTTTGTTGGATTGGGAGCTTGAAAGGCGCTAATGATCTTTAAATAGCAATAATCATTAGCACCTTTCTACAATAATGATTGAGTTAATTATTGTGAGTTTTGAGCTTATTATGCTGAGCGCTTATTCCGGGCGCCAGACACGGTATTCAACACCTAGCCCTTCAGTAATGCGGCCTTGACCGATAAAGAAGGTATTGTTCAGCCAGTAGTAACGCTCGTCGCCTGTTTCAATACGAGGGTTGGTGTAAAAGTATTGGTCGGAAAAGTCGGTACCAGTGCCATTAGTCAGCGCCTGCATGACCTTGTCATTAATATCTGCCATGCCGAAGTATTGGATGTAAATATAGGCACCGTCATCGGTCACTGCGTTCAGACGAACATCGATACGTTGGTGAATATCAGGAATGGTCAGGGCCCATTCGCCACCTCCCAGGATTTTGCCATTCAAGCGTTCGCCAGTAATTTCGCCGCCAGTAACCTGATAGATATCACGGGAGCCGCCGCCAGACATAGGTGAGTTTTTTAATACTAAGGGAGCAGCTAGAGATGCTGTGTAGGTAAATTCATGCACCAGTTTCATGGTGTTCTCCTTTATTGTTGCACTTAATTGTAAGACAAAATTATCCTTCAATTATATTTGGCATACGTATGTAAATAAATATTTTTTTCATCACCGATACGAAAAATAATCATAGATAGATGACCGCAATATTGAGGTTTGTACGGTATTAGGGAACCGATCCATCATTTGTATAGAAAGAGACAACCAATTGAGCGAGCTTATAATTACAATCAGGGGTAAAGAGTGTGTTGCTTTGAGAGGGGTGGGTCTTGACCCATCTTTGATAAAAGCTTTGTAACGATCGTAGGGGGGATCAGTTATCACAAGCTCTATCGAAGATGAGTCAAGCACCACAAACTAAAAAAATAATTACTGTTATAAAAGTTTTTAGGCTTTTTTAAGGTTAAAGAAATGCCATCCTTGGCTGTTGGAGACCGTCCTTGAGAGTAACTACTTTTTTAAAAACTATACTTCACACTAAGGCTATAATTTCTTCCGGACTGGGTATATCGGCCTAATTGATCGGAATCAGCACTTAAACCGCGTACGTCTTCGTATTCCCAGAATTCCTTATCAGTAATGTTGAAGATACCTGCGTGGATGACTAACGATTGATTGATGTTGTAATAAGTTGTTAGATCAAGTGTGCCGTAACCAGGTGTAGAGAAATCAGTTTCGTCAGCCAGGTCACTTTCATCTTTGCTTTCAACCAGTGTCCAGTTCAGCATTCCACCCCAAACATCACTGGGCGCATCGTAGCCTAAGCCAATCACAGCTTTCATTGGTTGAATAGTTTCCAGTGGTGTATCGGTCTCGTCGTCTTCACCATCGGCGTAGGCGATAGCTACCTGTAAAGAAGAACCTGCGGGAGCGCCAATCAGTTGATCTAACCAAGCCGCAGCTCGTAATTCAGCACCCTTGATGGTGGCCGACTCAATATTTTGTGATTGGATAACGCGATCAAAAATGATGCCGTTTACAGTATTGCCAACAGTACGTTCTTCAATGAAATTGTCGTACTCGTTGTAAAAAGCGACTACCTCTAGTTCACCTAGATCACCGTTCAAGCGGAAACCTATTTCATAGGAGTCACTTTCTTCAGGCTCTAGTTCAGGATTGGGCAATGTCAGGAAATGGAAACCTGGACCGTAGTTACGTTCACTGGCGTAGTACAGATCAATCAGGTCCGGTGCTTTAAAGCCCTGGCTATACTGCGCAAACACTGAAGTGACATCGTTGATTTTGTACACTGCACCGAGCCTGAAAGTGGTTTTGTCGCTGTCATGTTTTGGCAAGTCACCGATGACAGCAGGCGGTGCATAATTACTATCGATTTCAGGTTCCGCTTCAAAACTATCGTGGCGAATGCCTGGTGTTACCAGCAATTTTCCATCCATCAAAGTAATTTGGTCCTGCAGATACAAACCGTAGCTAGTGCCTTCTACCAGTGGTACGGCACGATCCAGATCATTTCTGCTAGTGTCAGTTGGGTATAGTGTGTCCTGGCGATTAGTGAGATCTGTTTCTTCGTATTCAAAGCCGTAGGTGATGCTGTGGTTACTAACGGTTTTATCGAATTGTGCTGATAGGCGTTCGGTTTCTTCCTGCTGACTGTAGTCTTTGATACGGTAAATAGGGGGTGTTGGTGGTCCAAAGGGAGAAGAATACATAGTATGAGTTTCTTGATCTTTTTCACTATCCTGCCAGTCCAGCTGCCATTCAAGTTGATCAAACAAGGCATTATTAGCCTGCCAGTTGTGGAAGAAGCTCACACGTTGACGTTCAGTCGTATCGTCACCGCGATAAAAATCTGAGTAAGAGGATGATGCCAGTTTGGATTCGCTATCAGTTTCTCTATCTTCTGAAAAATCTTCCAGTGTTAAACCGATGCGGTGTGCTTCATTGAGCTGATATTGCAGCTTGGCCAGGATGTTGTCACTGTTGCTGTCCTGTTCATCCAGGTCAAAATCACTGTCGTCGTGATTTTCCTGTTCTTCGAAATCGCGGTGGGTATAAATTAGTAGCGATTCGAGTGCTCCGGTGCGGTTAGCCAGCGTCAGCGTTTCAGCCAGGCTGGCATTAGAACTGCCGTAACGCAGTTTGATACTGCCAGCCGTGTTATCGCCTTCGTCCAGTACATCAGCAGGGTCTTTAGTAGTAAAGGCAACGATGCCACCCAGGGCATCACTACCATAGAGGGTAGAGGCGGGGCCTTTAACAATTTCCACTCGCTTGATCATATCAATATCGATGTAATCTCTGCTTGCGCGTTGAAAGGGGTTGCCGGCTGGCGTGAAGGAATTAGCCTGGGAAAGACCATCAACAGTGATCTTCACACGGTTCTCATCCATACCGCGAATGTTAAAGCCCTTGGAGCCAAAGCGTTGCGCATCGCCTGCACCGTTACCTACGGCCACACCGGGCTCATAGCGAATCAGGTCACGGATGTTGCTTGATAGGTTGTTCTCGATGTTTTCTTCGGTAATCACGCTGACAGAGTTGGCCACATCTTCCTGCTTTTGCTCGGTTCGCGTTGAGGCGACAGTGACTTTGCCCAGGGAAAAGGTGGCAGCTTCATCGTCTGCTACAGCGGGCGTATTAATGGCCAAAAGTATGGCCGCAGCGAGTGGTGAATATCGTAAGTGAGTTAGCACGTTAGTCTCCCTAAGGTTTAAGGCGATAGTTATTAATTGATAATCATTCTCATTAAATGATTTGTAGCGGATTATATAGATTGATTTTAATTTGTAAATCTAAATGATAATGATTTGCATTTATAAGCTGTCGTAAGTATGATGCTCAAACATGAGAGAGGGAGTAATGAAGAAGCTATTGGGTGCTTTGCTGTTATCTCTGGTGTTCCATGCAAGTGTAATGCTTTGGCAATGGCCCTCTGAACAGGTTGAAGTAACCAGTGCCGGGCGCTCGGTAGTGGCGATCAAGCAGTTTCGCATTGTTGAGGCTGTAGTTGAGACTGTCAGTGCACCACCGCCTGCAGTTGAGAAAGTGTCGGATGGACCGGTTCAAGACAAGCCCCCTGAACGTGACCAAGGGCTGTTAACCACAAACAGAACCGAGGTTGTGCAAGCAAAAGAAGTGCAGCAGCAACCGCAAGAGACCGATGTGGCTCAGGTTGAAGAAATCACAGAACAGCAGACTACTGAGCAAGAAGAGATGTCGATTGAGCCGCAAGAGACAGAGGTAGCATCGGCAGAGGTTGTTACCACTAGTGAGGTGGAAGCGGAGTTTGCCGGTTTCGAGCAAATTCCCACCATGCAACAGCCGCGCTACCGCAAGGCTTTTCCTCCTCATTACCCAAAGGTAGCGAGGCGGCGAGGCCATCAGGGCATCGTTATGGTCCGCGCCAAAGTTGGGGTTGATGGTGAGGTTGAGGCCGTTGAGTTGATGGCTTCTTCAGGATACGACGTGTTGGATGACAGTGCGTTGACGACAGTATCCCAGTGGGAATTTTTCCCCTATCAAATCAACGATCAACTGTCGGTGGCCTGGGTGGAAGTACCGGTGGAATTTATTTTGGGGCGATAAGTTTTTTGGCTTGGTAATTGGAACATCAAAGATAGGTAAATCAAAAACAATTAAAAACAGATGAATAAAAAGGTTTGTTATGTTGTTTGATCACATCATCTATGCGGGGCCTGTGGCGTTAGTGCTAGTGGCGTTGTCAGTAGTCGCCATGGCGTTATTACTTGAACGCTTATGGGTGCATGTAAGCTACCCGCGATTTAATAGAGCCGACTTCAGTGCTGTAGTGCAATTAGTTGTGCAATCAATACGCACCGGCGAGAAAAATAATGCTGCTAACAATCAAGTTGTGAATCAAGCCACGAACAGTGTTGAGAGTAAATTATTGGGCCAGCAACGTAGTTGGCGCGCTGCCTGTCGTTTGTTGTTGCGTAATCGCGCCATGGAGGAAGAAAAACGTCAACAGTTGTGCGTTCACTGGTTGGAGCAAGAACGCCGTTATCTCAATACGCGACTGAAAATCATTGCTCTGGTTGGCAGCATAGCGC
>JANQLG010000046.1 GCA_028280715.1 Spongiibacteraceae bacterium
TCGCTGCACGGGGTCAACCGGCACCGAATTTAATCGTCGTCTATACATTGTCCTGACTCCAATGGTAAAAATGATTTTGGACGCGTCTGAACATTAAAATGGGGCAGATCGGGATTGGTTGACAGGTATTAGAAAAGTTCTTTGCCAGGTAGAAGAACTGATGGGTTTATTGTTGTATCGGGATATGTGAGGATATATCACAAATTGCTACATTTCCCCATTTGGCAAGTGACCATTGAACAAGGAAAGTTTATGGAAAACAATAACGTAAAAAGTGATCTAAGCTTTACAGCGATGGGGATATATCTCGTTTTGTCCTATTTAAACAGGACAATTTGTTGTCTATTTAACTGTTAGGCATACAAATGGTTCGAATTACTGCAGTAGCGTTACTAGTCCTAATTTCTTTTTTAGTTCACGCCAAAGAAACGGATGAAGTGATTTGGAATACTGATAAAACGGCTTATGCGTCTTGCAGTAATGGTGTAATACCTACATGCCAGGTGGTGGTACGAGGAACAAAGGTTGATGTTAGCCATGTCACGTATTCAAATTTAGGTAAGCTCGGTATAGCAACAGCCGATGAATACCAAAAGATAGTTACTAAACCAATATCATGGCTTAAAAATACTACTGATATTCAAATGGTAGAATTTAAAACACACGCATGGCTTAATGGGAAACGTTATACTGTTACAGAGCCCGTACTAGTGAAAGATGGTAGATATTTCGGGAGGTAGCGCAATGCCTAACAATAAGCTCTTGTCGCCGCTCCGCGGCTGGGACCACCATTCGATCGCTTCGCTCTCTCACAGCGCCCCCAAAGCTTGGCGTTAGTCCACACTCGAAAAATTTAGCTTAAGGAGAAAGCATGTTTGATCACGTTGTTTTTGGAGTCCGTGATTACGAAAAGACCAAGGAGTTCTACCTTAAGGTTTTGGAGCCAGTTGGCGTAGTTGTGCTTTCAGAGGGTGAACTTGGCATTGAATTGAGTTCAGATGGTAAGTCATCTCTGTGTATTCGCCGTAAACCTGAAGAATACCCAGCTCACCTCCATCTAGCTTTTGTGGCAGAGAATCGAGAACAGGTTCAAAGCTTCCACCGCATTGCATTAGAAATCGGGGCTCAGGACAATGGCGGCCCTGGTCTACGACCAAATTACAGTGGTCAATATTATGCAGCTTACGTTATCGATCCAGATGGCCATAATATAGAAATGGTTTGCCATGAGGGTGAGAGCTAACAAAGCGTTTAAGAGCGATTCCATAACGTGGGCTGGTTTCGCTTCGCTCAAGTGGGCGAAAAAATGGGGACAGAATTATCTAAATGAATCAATTTAACTTGAAAAATAAATCTATCCCCAATAATTTTGACTGAATGTTATGTATTATCAGTGACTAGGTTATGTGTAGATTTATTTCAATAGCAGTCAAAGAGGAAAACCAAGCAAAGCTAATATTTACAGGTTATTCTTTGTGGTCAAATCAGAACAAATCATTTGGCCGCGAGGTTCCAAATGATTTTGAAAAGCTGTGGGTAACCGATGCATACTGTTCCTGTGCATACTACACAGATCCGTTTGATCCTGAAATGGAGGCTGAAAAGTTAAGGAAAAAACTTTCAAAGCCAAAATACAAAAAGAAAGGTTGGACCGCGGAGCGTGTAGAACGGGAGGTAGAGAAAATTTTGACAAAGAAATCTAATGCTGGTGGGTTGAGTGAACCACTGTATGACAATCTTAGAAAATATGTTTCAGAGGTTGGCAGCTGTTACTTTCATGTTGGCTGGTACACTGGAGACCAATCTAAGCAAAGAATAAATATTAATGAGCGTTTAAGTTTAAATATGGCGTCTGGCTCCATATTGGCCAGCGAAATAAACGAAGATGTTTTATACACCTTTAAGTAAAAAATTCACATAACAAAGTAAGGTAAAGGGACTGCGGTTCCCGCAACCCTTGCTCACGATATTCTGTTTTTTAGTATTTTGATTAATGAAAGGAATAATAATGAAAAAATATTTAGGCCAAATAGGTTTGGCACTTATTTCTGCAGTTTCTCTTGAAGCAAATGCCGCCTATGTCCAAAGCCCGAATAGTGAAATTACATTTATTGCGGCATATAGCCGAAGTGGCGCAGCTGGAGATATACTGATAAGAATTTCGAGCCCTTCTCCTGAGTGTTCTGCGGGGTATTATGTTTCGTTTGATTCACCAAACAAGGATTCGATTCTAAGCATGGCTTTATCAGCCTATCACACAAAAACCAAGGTTCGTATTAATGGATATGATGAACCAAATTGGAGAGGTTCATCCAGTAACGTCACTTGTGAAATTGAAGCTATTGTTTTTGAGTAAATTCAACGGTCGAACAGGCAGCTAAGAGAACCACATGCTTAAGAACATAGACTCTGATATTTGGACTTTAGATGGTGACAGGGTGACAATGTTTTCCATTCCATTCACGACAAGAATGACAATCGTTCGTTTAAGCAATAACCAGTTATGGCTTCACTCACCAATTGCTCCATCAGCTGAGCGTTTTAATACAATAAATGAGCTTGGTGAAGTTGCTCATATCATTGCCCCTAATATTTTTCATCACTTATTTGTAGGCGATTGGTTAGCAAAATATCCTAGTGCGAAGTTATGGGGAGCAGAAGGACTTCCGGAAAAAAGGCCAGATCTAAAATTTGATGCTGTTCTAAATGATAGTACTGAGCAGATATGGGAAAATGAGATAGATCAGCTCTATTTTCAAGGGAGTAAAATTTTACCCGAAGTTGTTTTTCTACATAAGAAATCGAAAACACTGATTATTACCGATTTAATTCAAAATCATGATCCAGTTTTGGACAATTGGTTTTGGCGATTAGTAAAAAAAATAAACGGTGTACTATCTCCAAAGGGTGGAGTTCCCAAAGATCTTAGAATGACCATTCTTGATAAAGAAATTGCAAGACTATCATTAGAAAAAATGCTTTCATGGGATTTTGAAAAAATGGTACTTGGTCACGGCATATGTATTGATAACAATGCAAAAAAATATGTAGCAGATAGCTTTTCATGGTTAAAAGCATAAGGATCGAATAGGGTCAGAGTAAAAATACAGTACTGTAAAATTACTCCGGCCCTCAATTATTTGATTGGGCATCCAAAAATTTAACCCACCGCTGTTCATTGCGTTGTGGTGACAACACAACAGCAGCAGCCTTTTCCCATTGTTCTATATCTTTATCAATGACAGAATTATAATGAGTCCATAAGACGAATGATTGATGATCAATGGTATGACGGATAAATTGGTCAGGATTACGACCATGCATTTTTAAATGGTACTGAACAACGTAGCCCAATGCTAAGATCGCATCGACTCGTCCAGATATTAACATAGTTGCTAATCTTTCAGTCGATGGCACAACTACCGAGTCCATTCCCTCAAGAAATGAATGATCCTGATATGCCTGATACACACCTAAGCTAACATTTTCCATATCGCTATCCGGATGAACAGGTTTATCAGGCAGGCTCCATAATTCGATGGGGTGCCCTTTAGGCATAAAAACTGTTTTAGCATTTTGCATCAGCTCGTTCGTGGATGGTGAAAATAAAAGATCAATATTGCCGGACAGCAACTCATACCTAAGTCGCTCAATACTGGCACTGACAAATTCGAATTGAATATCCGGATCAATGTGGTTAATTACATCTCTGTAGCCATTGGCAATAACACCTATAGATGTACCATTTGGTAATCGGGCTGAGGGCGAGCTACTGACTATTCCCACCCTCAAAACAGTATCGGATGCTGACGCATTTTGGCTTTCGCTAGCATACAAATTACAGCTTATCATTAGGATGAAGATGAAGAAGCTCTTTCTAATTGTCATATCACATATTCCACTCACTCAAGAGCTTTATATAGCAACAGTTAGGAAAATAGCCAAAGTGTATTTTTAACAAATGAGAGGTAGGGCCGAATAGGTTCAGAGTAAAAGTACCGTACTTTAAAATTACTCTGGCCCTAATTTTCAATCTATATCCAAACTGTAGTGGCAGTTTTACTCGTCGACCAACCCCTCTAAGCATAGCTCGAAGAGAAAATATAAGCTTGTTGAACCATCCGGCATCAACCGAACGAGTATTAGCTAAATATAGCCGCCAGGAAATCGAAGAATTCTGTAATGGCATCAAAAATATTGAAGCAAGTAAACGTTAAAAGACTAGCAGCATATGCGCCAAACTATATATGATTAGGCCCTCAGCTCGGCTGTGCACTATGTTTTAGATACGACTAGCTCAATTAACATCTGGAGGCCACAAATGGAAAGCATAGTTCCCGTGCTTCAAATTGATGAATATGATGCAGCTGTAGATTATTATGTATCTCGTCTTGGATTTTCAATCACTCTAGAACACCGTCATGAACCGGGATTTCCTGTGTTTTTGGTGATCAAACGAGGTGATCTCACCCTTAGTCTTTCAGAACATGGGAAAGGTCACGAAGGGTCAGAAATATATGTCGTTGTGGATGACATTGAATCCTGGCACTCCCTATGCCTGGAAATGGATGTAAAACTTGAACATCCACCAACAAAAATGCCGTGGGGAAATACAGAAATGCTAATTGTTGATCCGTTTCGAAATGCACTGCGCTTTTCACAGGAAAAAACCCATGAAGGCCATGCCACACCGAATAAGCCCAAATAAACAAGGTAAATTTTTTCATTAAGCAAGCATCCCTCTTATCGAGGCAACCCAATACCAAGATATACACACGAGGAAATCTCAATGAAAGAAATTACCGGCATTAATCACGTAGGCTTAAGGGTGCGAGATCTTGATGTTTCTCGCGAGTTTTATGAAAAGTTAGGGTTTAAATTTATTGCCGGCCCTATCGGCCCAGAGCCAGCGGCCATTATTGAGCACCCCTGTGGTGTTAACATTAATCTGATTTTAAATGCGTCTGATGAAGCACCTTCTGCAAATATTCTTATGGAGGACCCTGTTAAATATCCGGGGTATACTCATATTGCGCTGGAAATCACCGATGCAGAGTCTGTAACCAACACTATTTTGAGCTTAGGCATCAAGATTACTGAAGAAGTTGAGTTCAATGGCGCAAAGTTCTTTTTTATCAGAGACCCCGACAATAATGTTATTGAATTCCATCAACCGGCAAGCCATTAAGCTCTGCTCTTTGGAAAACTCATCATGAACAAAAAAATTATTTCTATTATCACACTTTTGCATATATCAATTGCTTCCTCCGTATTATCTGCCGATGAAGCCACTGACACTTCAGCACTCAAAGCTGAAGCTATCAGTATCGTGCAAACCTTCGGCGGCACATTAAAGCCTAAATTAAAGGCAGCGATACAATCTGGCGGACTGGAACATGCGATAGAGATTTGCTCGGCAGAGGCGCCTAGAATTGCCAGCGAGCTGAGTGAACAAACAGGCTGGAATGTTAAACGAGTCAGTTTAAAACCCCGAAATAGAAACAGCGCCTCTGCAAATACCTTTGAACAGGCTATTTTAGAGCAATTCAACAAGCGTCAGACAGAAGGCGAATCACCTGCCACGATTGCCCATGCAGAAGTAGTCGATAATCAATTTCGATTTATGAAGGCTCAACCTGTTGAGGCAATTTGTTTAAACTGTCATGGCCAGGCAGTGCTTCCCGAAGTACAAAAAACTATAAAACGGTTTTATCCTGATGATGTTGCGCTGGGTTATTCCTTAGGCCAGATTCGCGGTGCCTTTAGCCTAACTAAAGATTTATAAGCATTAAGTAAAACCTGCCGTTATCGGTGATGATTTTAAAATTAAAAATGGAGTTTGTATGACTCAAGGCTGGGCCCTATCATTAACGTTGTCTATTGTTATTCCTGTACTGCTCTTTATTGGATTCATGACCTGGAGTGTTATCTCCGATATACGAAGTAACAATGACATATCGCTGTCAATATTTACTCTGTTATTGCTATCTATATTTATAACACCTTTTGTCGGTTTTTTTGGTGTATTACTACTCTTCCCCGGTATCCACTCAATTATCAACTTAGTTATTATTTTTATCAGCGAAGGGTTCGGCTTTCTTCATCAGGACCTTAGCTCTGGTGTGCTCAATTTAAGAATATGTTCATTGATGTTATGCGGCATGACTTTTATTTACTTTTTTAAGGAAAGCACTTCAGGGAAGCGAAATTTCGATGAATATATAACAAGAATAAAACGAATAGGGAAAAGTGATGATCAGTTTTCAACACAAAGCCATGAAGAATGGCAGGAATATAAGAACAATCCTGAAAACGTTTATTTAAACGCGACAAAACGAGCAGGAATCTTTGGGAATTTATTTTTTTCCGCAACGGTTATCATCCTATGGATAAGTATAATCCTTGAAGCTCAAAGCGCTGCCTTTCCATTTATCGCCTGGTTACTATTTTTTATTATCGATGACTGGGCATTATTATTACACTTTAAACTTGAAGCCCCAAAAGCTATCACCAATACACATAACTATCGAATATATGGCGTCGTTTCTTCAGTTACACTACTAACCATAGTAGGAGCCGTTGACTCTAACTCTCTGCTGGCCTGGATAACAACTGCCATTATTTTTATTCTGGCAGCACTGACGTTCACTGCATTATTCAGTGAACGCGAAGCGTACAAGAAGATACTGAGTTGAGATAATCTTTTACCCATCATAGATATTAACCGCTTGTGAAAAAATGGTAGCAAAAGTCTAAAATTAATATGACTTTTTACAGCATTCCTGTTGCAATATATTTTGTGATATTTTGTAAAAGCCCCTATAGCCAGATTTTCTAAGCAACAATCTAACTTATAACTATAAATATTAGAAAAGCTAGAGAGGCTAACTGGAAAGGTTAATCATCAACGATTGAGGTCATTGCTATGAACACTATGTCATTAGATTGTTGGAACAAACCACAGGGAGCGAACCGTTCAACGCCTATTGGCTTGATCAATTTTCGAGTGAGTGAAGCGGCTCATCTGGAGTTGGAAAAAGCTGAAGAGGCGTTACATGACACGCCCGATAAGGATCTTATGCTGGACATGAATATGGATGAAATGGAGCTTGAGATGCCTGAGGGCTTCGGGCCATTATCCGATTGCCAATTGCGTGTTTATTTACATAAGGATGATTTACGCGGCCACTTTCATCTTGTGGGCCACAGCGCCAAAGACGGCAGCTTGGTCTATAGCAATGCGGTAATGGTGGATCAGCTGGGCTAATCCACCATTTGTAATAAACGCCATTAACGCAATGTAAATTTTAGACCTGCATTTTTCTCTAAACGATGCAGCAACGTATCACCCAGCGCGACCGATGGCGTTAGAACACCACTCACGTCGGGCGTTGACGCTTGATCCAAACTTAAACAAGCGGCTGCTTCACCCAACATTTTTGATGTTGAGCCATAACCCGGATCGCGGTCACCTGTGACCTTCGCCGTGATTTTCTCTCCGTCATTCGTCAGACCGATAAAGCGAAGATTAAAAAAGCCAGCTTCGCGCTCTTCAGCAGAAGGACCTTCTCCTGGTTTAGGCAAAAAGCGTTCAAGCTGCCTGCGATAAAATGAACCGGGTTTACCTGCAGTTAATGCACCGGTCACCAGCCAATTGATCACCGCTTTAACTCGGCCGCCAAAACCTGGCCCGGTCATTGAGGCTTCGCTATATTGAAATTGTTTACCATAGGGATACCCAGCCAAGGCATGGCTACGACGTACAACGCGTGCATTGATACCTTCCATCACAAAGGGAGCAATCCAGGATTCAGCATCAGGGTCATATTTTACTGAACGCAATTCGCCTTTATCCTGACCAGACTGCTCACCTTCCGGGTTTAGACTATAAGGGTTATGTAATTGTTTTCTAACCTCTGCATCCTGCTGCGCCTCAATCAATAAATTATTCAAGCTGTCATAGGTACCACCACTGAAACCACCCTTAGCACCATACACACGCATTTTGACTGTGTGACAATAATCGCCTTTTTGTTGCTTGGCTTGTTGCTGCAGAAAATACACACCCAAGTCAGAGGGAATGGAATCAAAACCACAACAATGAACAATACGTACGCCCTTTTGTTGCGCCTGTTGATGATGCGCCGCAATCATTCGGTTAATCCATTGCATTTCACCTGCCAGATCACAATAGTCAGTGCCATTTTCAACACAGGCCGCTACTAATTCACTGCCATACTTGGCATAGGGGCCAACCGTGGTACAGATTACTTTAGTTCTATTCACCAAACTATCTAACGATTTTCTATTGTGACTATCAGCTACCACCATCGGCACATCATTATTACCCAGTTCGGCCCGCACTTGTTCCAGCTTGCTTTGGCTACGACCCGCCATGGCCCATTTTAAATCACCATTAACGCCGTACTGTTTGAGATAATATTCAGCCACCAGACGCCCGGTAAAACCGGTAGCTCCCCAGATAATGACATCGAACTCTTTTGCTTCACTCATGGTTTGATTCTCTAAAAGTAATTAGCGTAATTATTTTAATTTATAGGGTCAGGCCACCATCTACGACAATACATTCGCCGTTGGTATAACTACTGGCATCAGACACCAGATATAACACTGTGCCCGCCATTTCCTCAGGTTCAGCGTGACGACCCATCGGTATCCTTTCCATCCAGGTATTATAAATATCTTCATTATCAAAGAGCGCACCAGCGAATTTAGTTTTGGTCAGGCCGGGCAATATTGCATTACAACGAATGCCAAATTGGGCGCATTCTTTAGCAAAGGATTTGGTCATATTAATCACTGCCGCTTTAGTAATAGAATAGATACCCTGCCCAATACCGGGCTGCAAGCCATTAACCGAAGCGGTATTAACAATCACCCCACCATATTGCTGGCGCATCATTTTGCCAGCTTCAATCGACATAAATAGATAACCGCGAATATTTACTTCGACGGTTTTTTCATAGGCGCGTAAATCCATATCGAGAATATGACCAAAGTAAGGATTGGCCGCAGCATTGTTAACGAGAATATCCAGCTTGCCATGCTGATTGTTTATATGCTCAAAAATCGCCGTAATATCATCCATATTGCCAATATGGCAGGCAACAGCCTCGGCACTACCACCGGCCTGCTGAATCTCGTCGCTCACCCGATTGCAGTCAGCAATTTTACGGCTGGAAACAATTACATGCGCACCCTGCTCGGCTAATAATTTAGCTATCGCCTCGCCGATACCGCGACTGGCACCTGTTACCAGAGCAATCTGACCAGAGAGATTAAATAAATCAGTACTCATATTCAGACCTGCTTACGCTAAAGCTGTTTTAAATAATACTAACAAACGCTCCCAGGCGCGCTCTGCCTGCGCTTCGTTGTAGACTCGACTATCTGGCGGACACCAACCGTGTAATGCGCCTGCATAAACTTCAATCTCGGCGGGTAGCCCGGCTTTATCGTAGGTTTCGCGTAATACTGTTTTCGCCTCTGGTGAGCGTTCGTCATCATTTTCTGCAATGGCAAAAAGAAAATGCGCTTTCATTTTAGGTACTAACAAATGTGGGCTATTCGGTTTATCCGTCACTAAACGACCACCATGGAACGATGCGCCGGCGCCAATCCGTTCAGGTATTGCCGCAGCGGTTCTCATCGTCATTGAGCCACCCATGCAATAGCCGGTAGTCCCAATTTTGCGATTAACATCAACGGCTGATTGTTGGTCCAGAAACTCAACGAAGGCTTTAGCGTCGGTCACATTGGTCTCTGGCGATAGTGAACGAGCCAGCGGCATCACAACACCCCGCGTCTCTTCATCCTGGAAACTCGCACCGGGTTTGACTACCGGCGCTACCGCTTTTCGATAATAGGGGTTAACCACCAATACGGAATAGCCAGACTCGGCCAGGCGTTTACCCATCGCGCGAAAGGCGGATCGCAGGCCAAGGATATCCGGCCAGACAATCACCCCCGGATGTTTACCCTCGCTGGGGTGGACAAAATAACAATCGGCCTCACCGTCCGGCGTCGTTACCTTTACATCACTCTCTGTAATCGCCAGTGCATTAGCCACTGGTGGTAATGCCATCATCAGAGCAGCACTACCTGCCAGCGCATTGAACTGACGGCGCGACAATCGCTGCGCGAGAAACTTTTCATTATCGTTTACTGTATTTTCATCACACATGGTAAAAACTCTCCATAATTTTTATACGTAAGTTTTGGCAGACAGCGGACCGCAATATTATATCCGTAACATTTGACCCTATAGTGCAATATCTGTCTATTTGAAAAAACTGTTTTCTGAGCAGTTAGTCCGATATCTTATCCGGTTAAGCTATTTTTTTATCCACCTTTAAGAGCGATTGTCGTCATTTAATGCAATAATACGCCTCCGTTAACACAGGCTACCCGCAATATCCTATGAGAAAGACCAAGATCATTTGCACAATTGGCCCCGTTTCCAGCTCCTATGGTGCATTGGAAAAGCTGGCCAATACCGGCATGAATGTCGCTCGCTTGAATATGTCGCACGGCGAACACGGCACCTGTGCAGATATTATCAAGGCCATCCGTACTCTGAATAAAAAACTGAAACATCCGATTGCGGTATTGATTGATACCCAGGGGCCAGAAATTCGTACCGGGGATATCAGTAACGAACTCGATCTGAAGGAAGGCGATGTAATCTCCATCGTGGCGCGTGGCGACGCGGATGTTGAGGAAAGCTCTATTCATATTAATTATGAGCACATCATCACTGATGTGGCGGTGGGCGATAAAATCACTGTGGATAACGGCCTGATTAATCTGGAGGTGCTTAGCAAAGAAGAGCGCATCATGCAGTGCCGAGTGATAGATGGCGGTGTATTAAAGAGCAAGCGTCATGTTAATTTGCCTGGTATTCGCGTTAATCTGCCGGCGATCACCGAAAAGGATAAACGCGATATCACCTTTGCGGTGGAGCAGGAGGTGGATTTTATTGCGCTTTCTTTTGTTCGCAGCCCCGATGATATTTTGGCCTTAAGAGAATTACTAGGCGACAAGGCCGATAAAATTAAAATCATCGCCAAGATTGAAGACCAGGAGGGCGTGAAAAACCTGAATGCCATTATCGATGAAGCCGATGGCATTATGGTGGCGCGCGGCGACCTGGGTGTAGAAATTCCCTTTGAAATTCTGCCAACTGTACAGCGCCAGATGATTCGCCAATGTGCCATTCAAGGTAAGCGTGTAATTGTCGCCACTCATATGCTGGAATCGATGATTGATAATCCGATGCCAACCCGTGCTGAGGTCACCGATGTTGCTAATGCAGTCTACGAAGAAGTGGATGCCATTATGCTTTCGGGTGAAACCACTGTCGGTAAATACCCTTTCAAGTGTGTCGAGGTACTGGACAAGATCGCGCGCGAGACAGAAAAAAGTGTCGGTTTGCGTTTTAGTGACGAGCTGATTCACGATAATGACAAACAGGAAATTGCCATCGCCGCCGTTAAACTGGCCGAATCGATCAAGGCAAAAGCGATCATCGTGCCTACTAGACGCGGCTTAATGGCCAACCTGGTAAGCAATTGCCACCCACAGGAATCCATTATCTGCGCCTTTACCAATGACAGCCGCACCCGCCGTCACCTGGTACTCAATCGCAATGTGCTGAGTTACCGTATTAACTTCAGCAGCGACCCGGAGAAAACACTCAGTACTGCAGCCGATATTCTGATGACTCGCGAAGAGTTTGACCCTAACGATAAAGTTGTGGTGATATCCGACGCCTTATCCGGGTCAGTGGTCGATGCCATTCAAATTCGTATGCTGGGCGATTTACTGTAGTATTTATTTATTGATTTATTCGCTAGCTTTTTCTTCCGCTGGCTTACGTAGCTCCACATCCGAATCGGCAATTAAATAAATAGTAGCGGCATATGCAGCGACATTTTGCGCCAGCTCATCTGAATCAATTTTGTCCAAGGTATCATCTGGCGTATGGTGCAAATCAAAATAATCCATACCATTTTGTTGTAAGCGAATTGTTGGCACTCCTTTGAGAGCTAACGGTATGATGTCGGGGCCTCCACCTCGCACATCGGACCCACCTCTAACAATACTAATTGGTGATAGCACTTTGGCAATCTCATCGATGAAATCATTAGCATCAGGATTCACATTCGAAACTAATCGCCAAATAGTTCGCGCACCAAAATCTGACTCTGTAGCAACGACATGATCTTTTAAGGTATCTGCATGTTGCAAGGCATAAGAAAAAGCACCAAGTAAACCTACCTCTTCAGCACCAAACATCACAACACGAATAGTACGTTTAGGGCGTTCGGGTAATTGTGCGATCAATGCCGCTGCTGCCGTAGTAATAGCAACACCAGCACCATCGTCGACTGCGCCAGTGCCCAAATCCCAGCTATCGAGATGGCCACCTATCAAGACAATTTCTTCTGGTTTTTCACTGCCAATAAGATCTAACACAACATTGCCACTGCCGACTTTGCCCTTCCACTTAGAAGACGAATGCAAGGATAATTGTAATGATTTGCCTAGTTCATGCAGTCTTCGCATATGATCAGCATCAGGATTGGAAACCGCTATAACAGGAATATTGGCCCATTGATCGTCCTTTTTACTCATCATGCCCGTATGTGGAAAACGACGGGAATCGGACCCCACAGATCTCACTACCAACGCACTGGCTTCACCATACTCAGCATGTTGCCATCCAATCCGACGGCGCATATTAGCCTGGCCATAGCCTGCCCCAGTCTGGCTCTGCACCAATATGTCGCCATCCACAAAAGCAATTTTGCCTTTCAGTTCGCCGGCCTTCACATTTTTTAATGCGTGTACATCCCTGAAATAAACAACTGGCGCATCAATGGGTTTATCAGAAGGAGCTGCACCGCCGAGCGCAGTACCATAGAGCTCTTGCTGATAAGGCGACACTAGTGAAATTTGCAATTGGCCACGATCCCAGAAAGGCATGGCAAATTCTTCCACTGAGACCTTATCAAAGCCTAATTCTTTACCCAGCGCTTCACCCCATTTACGCGCCCGCTTTTCAGCTTCTGAACCCGCTAAACGAGGACCAACCTCCGTCGTTAATGACTCTACAATCTCGTATCCCAAATTACTTTCAAGGGCCGTATTAATTAATTGTTTCGCCGTATCAATTTTTGCCTGCTCAATAACCGGCTGGTTAGCAAAAGAATTAACACTTAATAAAGTGCAGGCCAGACTGAGGGTAAGTCGCTTTGCTAGTTGCATTATTTTCTCCTGAGTCATTCTCCGAATAAACTACACCATTTAACAGGTGTCCCGTGACAAAGAAAAAGCAGTAATATAAAACAGACTAACTACCAACTATAGGCGCGATGGCATCTCTCCAAACAATATAACCCTCGCCTAGCAGGTGTAGCTCATCATTGCTCAAGGCGTCATTTATTGATTCGCCTTCATCATCTATAAATAGTGGATATAGATTGACCCAATTGGCCTTGCCCGCAACGGACTGCTCAAGTGATTGATTTAAGGATTCTACCTGCTCTTTATAATCTGCTGCTCTAGGCAACACACTTTGAACATAAATTTCTGTTTCCGGAGAAGCTTCATTAACACGCCTGATAATTTTCAGGACATTTTCAACAATTTGCTGTTCCGAAACTTGATAGTACAAATCATTAGTGCCAATTAATAAGAATAATTTCCGCGGGCTATTGTCAACAATAGGGTCTAAACGATTTAAAACGCCCTGTGTGGTATCTCCATTAATGCCTCGATTACGCGTTATGTGATTGAGAAATAATTCATTCCACTCAGCACCTCGAGTAATAGAATCGCCAAGAAAAACGATACCGCCTGATTGGGAGCTAAATTCCTTATGCAGTGTTACATGGCGATTGTAATTGGGCATCATAAGAAAATCGGTAACCAGCGCATTAAGCCCACCGTTAACTGCCCAAATCACCACACCAATAACTACAACATTAATAAAGAAGGATAAACCTATAACTGCTTTTTTCATCAACTTAATCCCATCATATACTACTTACAACTACATTAATGATTTTGGCTATCCTTACCTCATCAAAACTTCTAAAACCAGGATTTCAGCCCCAAAGCTATCTTGATGACAGATTCAATTTCAACCCAGTCATTCAAACCTGTTGCAGGAATAAGCTGAGTCAAATAAACCACAATTAAACCGTCATGTGGACGAATATAGTAATAGGAATGGTAAGCACCACTCCAACCGTATTGCACAGTTTCACCAGCAAGCTCGCCATCCTCTTCTCCGCCTTGCAGCACGCCAAAACCATAACCAAAGCCATCCCATTTTTGGAATGTGACATAAGGTACTTGATCTTCAGACATCGCCTTTACAGCTTCGGGAGATAAAATTTGTTTACCGTTATAACTGCCATCGTTCAGTAGCATTTGCAAAAACTTGCTGTAATCCTTGGCAGTGGATACCAAACCCGCTCCTCCAGCATAGGCTTTCTTTGGCCCACTGACATAATGACCCTGGCTACGACTTGGCGTATCAGTATTATCAACTTCATCACCGCGTTTAATTTGACCGGACTCGGTACGGTTATAAACGGCAGCCAATCTTGATGCTTTATCCGCTGGCACATAGAAGAAAGTATCGGACATACCCAGTGGAGATAGAATTTCCTCGGTCAAAAAAGCACTCAGGTTTTGGCCTGAAATAATTTCAATAATATGCCCCAAAATGTCAGTGTTATGACCATATACCCAAGCCTCGCCGGGTTGACCAATTTGCGGCAGTGAAGGCAATGGTTTTAATGCTTCACCTATGGTTTGATCTTTATCGGCATAATACCAACCACGCAAACCAGCGGCCGTCCACGGTTCTTCTACTGCACGGGTTCCGTAATTAATTCCCGCTGTATGGGTTAACAGATCGTGGATGGTAATTTCTCTTTTAGCGGGTACCACTTTAGTGGTCCCATCTTCATTAACTTCGAGTACAGTGGTGGATTTAAAAGCCGGAATGTACTTTGAAACGGGATCGGTAAATTCAATTTTGCCACGATCGTGCAAAATCATAATACCGGCCGAAGTGATAGCTTTAGTTTGCGAAGCGATGCGGAATAAGGTGTCCTTTTCCATGGGCAAGTCAGCTTCAATATCTCTCTTGCCTGCAGCATGGAATAAGACTTCCTCTCCATCCTTTATAACTAACAGAACGCCGCCTGCCAATTTACCTTCATCGATATAGCCTGAAAGAATGCTTTTTGCGGCAGTAAAATCATATTCACTCGCTGATAACAGGTTAGACGATACTAAAGCCGTAACCAGCAACAAACTTTTAACAAAAGAGGAGGTCGTTTTTCTCATTATAATCTTCCCAATATGAAAAGAGGGGTAAACCCAGACATGGTGTAATTATTAATCTTATTATTGCAATGACTGGGATCATAAACACCAAACCTATGAATGTCTATGCCTAGTTTACAGCCCAAGCGTAGTAAAATTCGGCTATTTGAAGCAACCCTCTACCACCGGAAAGAAAGGGTTCAAGTGCATACAAAATTATAAATTATTACCTATATCCACCCCCGCTGGATATTCATCACAACCAAGCCATCATGGGTTTTTCGAAGTAGCTAGAGAAAGAGCTAGAGAATTTTTTTAAGGGCTATCGATTTGCCACTTTTTTCCATCTGCGCCAAAAACAGCTCCGCTGTTGAGATAGCATCAATTAGCGCATTATGGGCGGGATAACTCGGTAAATGATAACGCTGGCGACAGTTTGACAGCCTGAGAGTATTTGCAATGACGGGCAACGAGCGTCGATCTAATCTTTGCTTTTCTATTCGCAGCGTGTCCACATAGGGCAACAAAAGCGGCGCCTGGCATTTTGATAAAGATAACTGATTTAAAAATGCAATATCCAATGTCGCATGATGAAAAACCAATATACGCCCTTTAACGCAATGCAAGAATCGTTCAAACACTTCTGTAACATTTAAGGCCTGCTCTAATTCACAATCACGAATTTGATGGAATATTGCACTCTGCCCTACTGATTGCTGATTGGATATCAGGTGATGCTCTGCCGTTGCAAGCATCAATCGCTGATTTTCAATAACCACCCATCCCATACTAAGTATTTCACCACTATCAGGGTCAAGTGATGAGGTCTCCAAATCAACAACAAGAAATTCAAGATTTTTTATTTTGTCGCTGCCATGGAAGGCGTGCTGCCATGCCTGAAGTAATTGATCTATGAGCGGGCTATCTACATCGTTAACATTTTTGTTTTCTACAATATTGTCATTTTTGACAACATGCTTAATGCCTATCAAACGGCGTCGATGCCACCAATGTTTAATGGCCAATAGTGTTAAGGGCGAGAACATTTTCTCGCTCCTATATTATTTCCTATATTTTCCGGACCCGTATCATTTGCTGAATTTGCATTTGCTGAATCTGCTGCACTTGCCGTATTGGCTAACAAAACTGTTTTACGAATGTTCAAGAGCCTAGCCCTTGACGATAACGGTTTTTAACTGCTTGCTGCTCATCGGCCACAACCGTAAAGGTATCACGAAGTTGTTTACGGGCTATCGTGGATAATTGCGAAGGATCAATAAAGTTATTGACCCCCTCACCCGATGTAATTTGTTGAGCCTGATTCTGTAAACGCGTTTGCATGATTAACTGAAATGCATCTTGCAAATTACGGCTATCTTTCATGGTAAGCGCCTTGGATTTTACCAATGCCTGTAGTCGCTGCCGTGTATTCACTTCTGTAATGTGATGAGCCAAAGCATGTAATCTCACCATATCAACCATAATTAGCACTGCACTTTTTTTGAGATTTAATTGATCGCGATGCTCACCGTCACGCTCAACAACAAACCGACGAAATATGCCTAATGGTGGCGGCGTTGTTATTACATTCTCTGCCAGAGCAGCCAAGAAAATAGTATTTCTTTTAACTGTTGTTAGCATGTGCTCTTGCAATTGATCGGCAAGTGTTGAATCACCATAAATTGCACGCAAATCAAAAAATATACTAACACGCATAACCGCATCAGGAGTTGGACTGTCAGTCCAGTTATTAACGGTATGTTTCCAGCCATTTAAACGCTGACGCCACTCATCGGTTGACGCCATTACCCCACCATTACAATAGGGATAACCACATTCATTCAAACCGTCACAAACGCTGTTAGCCAGCTGCTGAAACCATTCCAGATCTTTTTCACTGGCTTCATTAGCTATTAACAGCCCGTTATCCTGATCAGCGCCGATAAGCTGCTCCCCCCTCGCCTGGGATCCAAATCCCAGCCAACAAAAAGGCACAGGAGCAGGACCCAATTCATCTATAGCAAGCTGAATTAGTCGAGTAGTTACTGAATCACTCACTGCGGTAAGAATATGCGCGACCTGCTCAGCACGAATCCCGGCATTAACCCATTGCACTAGCAGTTGGGGTAGTGACCGAACAATATGCTTTATACCTGCAATATTTTTTTCACGACTAATATGCTGAACCAAAAATACAGGGTCATCCTGTCGCGCCAACATGACATCTGATGAGGTTAGCATGCCCACCACCTGTTGCTGTTCTACAACGGGTATATGATGGAATCCTCGCTTTGTCATGAACAAAATAGCATCAAATAAACTTGCACTGGGCGCGATGAATTCAGGAGAAGGTGTCATCACGTACTTAATTGGCTCTTCAACATGTATTCCTTTAGCTACGGCCCGGGAGCGAATATCTCGATCAGTGATAATGCCCAGTAATTTTTCATTATCCATCACCAACATTGACGAAATGCGATTGATCGTCATTAATTCAGCGGTATGTTGAATCGTTGTATCCAAGTTTACGCTGATAATATTTTTGCTCATGACCTCTGATACCGGCCGCATGATCTCGGCCGGGCTAGAACCATGACGTGCGGCCCGACGAAGTCGTGAGCTACGTTGACTGTGAAAAAAGTGATTAAAATTTTTGTTGGATTTACGTATATTTTTAAAATCAGTTCCACTTAAAAAATATAATAGCGAATCTTCTATTAGAACCAACCTGATTTCTTTATGTTCTTGATTTAACGAATGGAGGTTAAAACTAACGCCCTCCTCAAGGCGATCTATTAGTTGATCATCAGATGTCCATAATTCCGCAGCACCACTACGTATAATACCGAGCCCGTCTAACACTTCATGATTTTGGAAAACGTGGCCTTTACGAAAGTAGCCCACCTGCAGAGAGGAAACCAAACGGTTAAAGATTTTGTCGGGTAACTGATCGAAAGGAGCGTATTGACGTAGAAAATCGGCAACGATTGCCAACTCAGGTGTTAATTGATTGGTCGATGAAGGGCGCTCTCCCATACATCTACTCCATAGTTAACATTAATCACTACTTCTACGAAAATCTTTTTCGAAGGCTGTTTGATAATTGATAAAAGCGACCGCACTTTCGCCAATGTAATAAGCCCCATCTGCAACAATGGCAAATCGAAGGCGGTCACCCTCTTTTAACTTAGGCAAACTCACCTGCCATTGCTTACCATGATTATCGTTAGCCGTCATAGGAACTGGCTCTTGTATAATTTCTTCTGCTTCAATACTTCCTTCATTGGTAGAGCTTTCATTTACGGAGTCTACATTGACAGAACCTATGCCAAACAACACGCGCTGCAGAGAATGGACTGAGGTTAGTTCAAGCACCGTTTTATTATCAGATGCGGGATACACTTTAAGCTGGATTTCAAAATTGCCATTTTTTAAGCCGCATACCCCACTGCTATAACGACAATTAGGCTTTTCAACCAGTGTATAGCTTTGGCCTGCTTGCGCCTGATTGGGCTGTTCAGCAACCATACCATCGACAGCAAAATAGCTCATAATAGCGAGTACAGGAGCCACTAACATGGCAACCACAACATGCTTATTGGTAAAAAACATTTTTCCACCAACTACAGGAATTAATATTCATAACTGACACAAAACAAAAGGCCCCTTACGGGGCCTCTATTGAATCAATGTGCGTGTGCATCTTCAACACCACTGGGCACACGAATGTGCTCCACCAAGTGTTGAATTTCCTCAGGAGGTTCTGCAGTTAGTCGAGAAACGATATTGGCAACTGCGAAATTACAGATAGCGCCAACAAAACCAAAGGCATTAGGTTCAATACCTAAAAACCAGTTACGGGGCATATCACCGAGGAACGCCGTGCTCGCCACAAACATAATACCCTGATGCTGGAACACATATAACAGCGTAATCGAGATACCAGCGACCATACCTGCAATGGCGCCTTCACGATTAATTCGCTTGCTGAAAATGCCCATCATCAATGCAGGGAAAATGGATGAGGCCGCCAAGCCGAAGGCGAGCGCTACGGTACCGGCAGCAAAATCCGGCGGGTTATATCCGAGATATCCCGCCAACGCGATAGCACCTGCCATAGCAATCCGACTGGCCATGAGCTCCGTCTTCTCATCAATATCGGGCATAAATACGCCTTTAAGCAAATCATGAGAAATCGATGAGGAAATTGCCAATAATAATCCCGCCGCCGTCGACAACGCTGCAGCCAAACCACCAGCAGCAACCAATGCAATCACCCAGTTAGGCAATTTGGCAATTTCAGGGTTGGCCAACACCATAATATCCTGATCCACTTTTACCATCTCATTGGTAGCAGCATCAGATGTGTACTGAATACGGCCATCATTATTTTTATCTTCAAAGGCTAACAAACCGGTTTTTTCCCAGTTTTTAAACCATTGTGGACGTTCTTCATAAACAAGATATTCACCTTGAACAGGCTCAATGGTGGTCATAAAGTTGAGCCGCGCCATACCAGCTACGGCAGGAGCCGTGGTATAGAGAATGGCGATAAAAGCCAATGCCCAGCCAGCCGATGAACGCGCATCTTTTACCTTGGGCACAGTGAAGAAGCGAATGATGACGTGCGGCAAACCTGCAGTACCAATCATTAACGACATAGTAAAGGCAAACATATTCAGCGAGTTCAAACGTACGTCAGTAGTGTATTCATTAAAACCTAACTCGCTAACCACCTGATCAAGCTTATCCAGCAGGAAGGTATCAGACCCCGCCATAGTGCTGCCAAAACCTAATTGTGGAATTGGGTTGCCTGTCAGGTTTAATGAAATAAAAATTGCGGGAATGGTGTAAGCCAAAATCAACACACAAAACTGAGCAATCTGAGTGTAGGTAATCCCCTTCATACCGCCCAGTACGGCGTAGAAAAACACAATACACATACCCACCAGCAGGCCCGCCTCATAACTCACTTCTAAAAAGCGAGAGAAAGCAACACCAACACCTTTCATCTGACCGATAACATAGGTGACTGAAATAATAATCAGACACACTACAGCGACAATGCGAGCCGCCTTTGAGTAATAGCGATCACCAATAAATTCAGGCACTGTGAATTTGCCATATTTACGCAGATAAGGTGCAAGCAACATGGCAAGGATTACAAAACCACCCGTCCAGCCCATCAAGAAGACTGAACCACCGTAACCCATAAAGGCAATAAGACCTGCCATTGAAATAAAAGATGCAGCTGACATCCAATCAGCCGCCGTCGCCATACCGTTGGCAACCGGGTGTACCCCACCCCCAGCCACATAAAATTCCTTAGTCGAACCAGCTCGTGCCCATATGGCAATGCCGATATATAACGCAAAGGTTGCACCGACGATCAGATAGGTCATTAATCTTAAATTATCCATGATGGCTCCCTATCAATCGTCATCGTGCACATGATATTTACGGTCGAGATCACCCATTTTCTTTGCGTAAACAAAGATCAGGGCGACAAACACATAAATAGACCCTTGCTGCGCGAACCAAAAGCCCAGCTTATAACCACCGACACGAATGGCATTTAGCGCATCAACAAACAAAATGCCACAACCATAGGAGACGACCGCCCAAATGGTTAACAGAATTACCATTAACCGAACGTTTTCTTTCCAATACGCTTGAGCGTCTTCTTCAGATTTAAAGGACATATAGCCAAACCTCTCTATTATTATTTTGCACAAAATACCTAATACTGCCTGTATGGCTACCAACATCCACACAGTGATCCGCAGCGATTCATTTGATAGCTATTAAAATCGCCTTAAAATTAAAACCTTCTCACAGCCTTATCTCGATACGAAAGTAAGATGTATCGCAAACAGCAGCATACGACGGCGATGTTTTACTGGATGACAATAGGTACTGAAACCCTGCCAGTCAGTTAACATACGTTGCCAAGAGATTACCTTCTGGGTGGAACCGCCGAGCCAATCTTATAATGTATTACAGCACGAAAGACGCAAGCATAAGCGGACTTTTACCTGAATTCTACCCCCAAAGTGATTTCAACCATCAATCACCCCTGAATTAGGTGGATAGTTTTTGTACTTTTTAATTTGAGGAAATAGTACTGCTGAGAACGCACTTTAGCACGGGCAAACCTCCGCCAAAGAGGTGAATTTCAATCATATAGCGATCCGGAAATATGGTTTAACACCCCAGCATCTCTCATTCACAATCACTTATCAGCATCGCTATATTCACTGATCACTTCCTTCGCAGCCTTTGTCGCCTGCAGTGTCGCCGGAGCGCCTGCATAAGGCATGGCATGGAGCAATACCGCACGAATTTCGTCAACGGTACAACCGTTGCGCAAAGCTCCGCGAACATGGCCCTTCAACTCATCCGGGCACTTAAGTGCAGTCAGCATCGCTATGGTTATTAAGCTTCGAGTCGTCTTCGGTAAATCATCACGCACCCAAGTGGTTCCCCAGGCCGTTTCCATCATTTGGTCTTGGATGGGTGCGTCAAATTCAGTACAGCTATTCAAAGCCCTATCAACGAATTTGTCGCTCATGACTTCACGGCGAACCTTCTCGCCAGCTTCTCTGCGGTTGCTCATAGATAATCTCGCTGTTTTAAATCAGATCTGTGTTTACAGGCGGATTATGCAACAGCTGATTTGATAACCAAACCTTAAGTAAAAAATGGCCCTACTACTTTCTGTAGTAGGGCCATTATCTAGAATACCTAACTAAAATTTTTAGCTATGTCTTAGTTTACAGCGAACCTTCAATAATCCAGCCAGCCCACCAAGCACTAGCTGCAGGAGTACCAGGCTCAACTGCACCTAAATAGTCAGTTGCGTCAAGGAAAGTTGCGTCAGCAGTACTTTCAGCAAACACACCAGCAAAAGCTGTAAAGTCAATTGGCGCACCCAATTCAGCTTCTGGCGCTGTAGAGGCATAGCTAGCATCTAGAGCTGCTTCAACAAACGACACAGTTGTTGTATCCAAAACAGCATCGCCGAAAGCACCTGTACCGGCATCAGCACAATCACCTATCAAGTTATTAACAGCTAAACGGATGTTACGGTTAGCTTGTGCTTCGGCACCACTAACTTGAACACAGTTTGCAACGATAGCATTACCTGTAGCTGTAGTAATGATGGAATTGTGAATAAAACCACCTGTACCTTCTTTCAACTGGAACACTTCTGGCTCATCACCATCAGCAATGAAAGTTGCATTCACGAGTGTTGGAATAGAGAAAGGCATAGCTGCACCTTGGGTATCAGCTTCGATACCATTACCTTCAGTACCAGCAGCTTGTCTTACAATAGCGTACTGGATATTACCAACGTAGCCTTCATCCCAATCGATTGAATCATCAAGGTTTCCAGTCAAAACTAAGTTTTTAACATTGACCGAACCACCGTAGAACTCAACACCATCATCCAGGTTGTTGTGAACTTGAATATTGTTGATAGTGGTTCCTGAGCCAACTGTCTGCAAAGACAAACCATTGATCTCATCACCAATAGATAGCTCGATACCACCCTCAGCGATAATAACGTAACTCAATACACCACTGTTATCATTATCAAGGCCAACACCACCTTGGAAACCAGCAGCTGATTCAGCCGCAATGTTACAAGCCACATTAGGCGCTTGACATGCTGCGTCATTGTGAGAACCAAAACCGGTAATAACAATTCCACCCCACTCACCAGAACCATCAAAGTCATCATCTTCTGAACTGAAGACGATTGGAGCATTAGCTGTCCCCTGAGCCATAATGTCAGAACCACGACTAATAATCAGGTATGGATCACCCAAACCAATAGCGCTGGCTTTAATCTGCGTACCTGCCTCAATAGTCAATGTTACATTCAGGATTGGATCACCGCCTTGTAATGTATTTTGAGCAGCGTTAGTTACATCAACTTGACCGTTACCGTTACCAACAACAACACGGCTACCAATAAACCAAATTATGTCATTTGTTAATGTACGGTTAACCAGAATTTCATTTGGCAATTGACATACGTTCGTACCATCAGATGTTTGGGCTCTAGCTGCAGCCACCCAAGAAGGGCACGTCGATACACCAGTACCACCAGTGCCACCAGTACCACCCGTGGTTGTAGTTGTAGGTGCATCAATTGCTATTGAAGTATCATCACCCTCAGAGCAGCCATACATGCCGCCCAGCGAGCCAATCATTGCTGTTGCCAGCACTAGTTTTTTTAGTTTCATAACTTCTCCTAGGTTGTGTTTTCTATACTATTAATATTCCAACTGCTCTGTTAGAAATTCCAATCAAGACCGAGTTTGAACTTCACCCCTTCTTTATAACTCTGGAAGACTCTACCTCCCTGGGTGGATTCAACTTCTTCGTCCAATAAATTTTCTACGCTTGCCTTCACAATAAGACCGTCACTAATTTCGTACTTATATTTGAGATTGATATCCAACCTTGGCTCTTCGATAATATCTGGAAGACCGTTGATACCGACATCCACAATCGTTTCACCATTTTGGTTTAATAACAGCGTTAGCTCTTGACCTCGTTTGATATCGTCATAACCGAATATCAGGTTGAAGGTGTATTCTGGCTGCCCTTGTAACTCTCTACTTCCAGAACCATCATTTAAGGTAACGTCAGATTCAATAACAGCGGCATTCAAAATTACAAACATTGACCGCGTGAGGTCAGAACTCAGGGCAAAATCTTTTCGGCCTTCAAATTCGATACCATAGATTTCAGCAGTATCGGCATTTCGGAAAGTACGAGCATTACTCGCTGTACCAGAAGCTGGCTGCACGACACGCTCGATGGCGTTATCTATATCCTTATAGAAAATTGCTACCGATACACTTTCATCATCCTGATCTCCGTAGTACCACTCCCATCTTGCGTCATAGTTAATAACATCTGACACATCCAAAAATGGGTTACCTCTTACCAGTACGTTGTCTGCTTCATCAAAAAACAATGCGTTTGCTGTCTCTTTGAAATCCGGGCGAGATACTGTTTTGGACACAGCAAAACGAACTTGCTGATCATCTCGATAGAACCAATTAAAGGCTAATGAGGGTAAGACTGCTTCTTCATCAAGTGGTGGAGAATTAATAGGCACAGGGTTACCATTAACATCTGTGCTAACAGCAAACGTCTCCGTTGTCTGTTCATAATCTTCGTAACGAACACCTGCTACAAATTGATACGTTGAATCTAACAAATGATCGTAAGAAATATAGATACTGTTAAGATCTAACTCAGCTTCGTACTGATCACTGGGAAATGTTTCTTCTGAAAAAGCAAATCCCGTGTTTGGGTCACCAGTGATTCTCTCTTCAGTAATAACTTCACCAACCAACAAATTATCTGTAGCAAAATCAATATTGGCTGGGTTGGCAACAATTCCATAGGTAGAGGAATCTGCATCACGCTCACGGTGGATTAGCTGGAGACCAAAATTCAACGAGGCATCAGAAAATATGTCGTATTTAAAGTCAGAGGAAAAATCCAAATTATCGTCTACTAGGTCATCATGACGTCTGGTTAGTGCATTCACTTCCAAGTCAAAACCATTTAGAGCAACTGACTGCTTATTACTATCTGTCTCATCCAAATTATAAGAACTCAATAGCGACTGCGGATCTGTCAAAGCAGAATCAGCTGTAAATGTCACTGTGCGGCGATCTGGAGCCAAACGCTTAGCCTGACTCGCAGTGATCTGCCAGTCGACGAATAAAGTTTCATCTTCATTAAGGTAATGAGATCCAGAAAATTGTTGCGAGATGAACTGCCTTTCTATCCAGGCAATGTCGTGTTCGATTTGTGCCTGAAACTCATCACCTTCCTGACCGACACTACGACGCACCTTATTTTGAGTACTACGCGACACAATCGTCGTTGATTCAAAAGTGTGCTCGTCAATACTAAGACCCAAAGATAACAAACCACTTACATCGATATCATTGGCGTATTCAACAAACTTTAATATGTCTTTTTGACTGCCACCTGGCGTATAAGTATTGTCTATACCATCTTGTTTTTGCGACCAGCTATTCTTGTAGTTAACAGCAGCAAATACTCCCAGGTCACCGTTATCAAAACTGAACAAATCACCATAGTTTGCACCTATAGTGATGTCGGGATTAGCTGTAGTTGTATCAAGATCCAAGTCATCTTTGAGCAACACGGCACCAACGCGCTGCAACTCTGTTTGAACACTGTCTGGTAGCTCAAAGGTAGTACCATTGCTTTCATCTGGAATAGAGCCCAAGCTTAGAACTTCAGCAATTGTAGAAATAGCGCCTGACTCTTCACGCTCTCCAGCATCCCAACCTAACCAATCGTAATCACCATCAATGGGGTCAGACAAAACAGATTCACCAGTCAACCCATCAGTACCCGCTATGCTGATTGATAGTTTTCCTGAACGTTGATCTGGAAAAGTTCTTGTATTGATAACCAAATTACCACCAGTACTTTCACCAGGCATTGACGCTACAAATGTTTTCTTAACATCTAACTGTTCAACAATATTGCTAGGAAAAAGATCCAAAGGTACTGTCCGCTTAGCAGGGTCAGTACTCGGCATCGCCGCACCGTTCAGAGTAGTAGTAATGTAACGACCGCCCAAACCACGAATAAATACAAATTTACTGTCTTGTATTGTTACACTAGGTACTCGAACCACTGAGGCAGCCACATCAGCATCACCAAAACGAGCCAGCTGCTCTATACCCATAGTGTCAATAACATTGAGCGAGTAACGCTCACTTTCCTGAAAAGCTGAAACATTAACTTTGGCAATTACTGTTACTTCTTCAATTTCCTGTGCTTGGCTAATTGAAAAATTTGAGCCTTTAACAACATTACTGATGACTCGGTAATTATTAACAGTACTTTCACCAAAGTCCGGATGACTAATTTCTAATGAGTAAATGCCACGTGGCAAAGTTAATTCATACGCACCCGTTTCATCGGTATAAGCTTGAATATCTGTGCCAACAACACTGACAACCGCATCTGGTACAGGGAAACCATTAGAACTTACACGCCCCTCTATTCCACCAGTTACGGCTCTGGCTTTATCTGCCGCTGTTTCTGTTTTGAAATAGGATTCTATAGATACTCTAGGGTCGGAATCTTGGCCTATAGAAACATTAATATCAGTTAACTGGCCGTTGGCAGTGTCAAAACGAAAACTATGGATTGTTGTTCCATTTTGAATAATTTGAATACTGTGCGCACCGGCTGACAAGTCAAAAACAGCAATACCATTATTGTTACTGGTTTTTTCTTCTTCACCATCTAATTTAATAGTAAGACCTGATGCAGGATTACCATTATTAACAGCCTGAATAACCAATTCATCGTATGCGCTTACTAATAACGAATTCCCAAACATCGCTGCTGCTATTACGCAACTAAGAAATGATTTTTTCATTAATACCCCTAAAAATGGTCATTGCGAAACGCCAACTCAAAATAAAACTGGCTGCTTTTCATTAATAATTCTTTGTGCCTTAAATAAGTCGTGCTGCAACTCTTAAAATTTTTTTAAACTTCTTCCTGAATTTTTCTTTTAAGATCACCTACGATTCTGAACATAAATTGTTAACGATCATGCTCTGCGGACCAGGCTCAGTCCTCTTTACTACAAAATTGTTTCAATGAGCTTTTTGTCCATATTGACAAGCTACAGATAAGCAAAACTATTCTGTGCTTATGAGTCGAAGGGCTATTAAACGGGGCAAATATTTCAGCCGGATGGCGTTAACATGAAGCTTTTATTACAGGCAGGACTAGCTCTAACCTTGAACAGGAGAACCAAAAAACTATGTGTATTTTTAAGAAATGGTTTTAGAAATAAAACAAGGACTTATATTAAGGAGGGGCAACAGCTGACAGAATCACAAAAGCCTGCCAGCCATATTCAAGAAAAACTGCTTTATCTATCAGCGCTTGGCAACTACTCGATTACCACGCTCATCGACCATGGTGTAATTGTATTTACGCATCATGCCATTAACCCGCACTACTTCACCATTAATTACCACAGGCTCGAAACGAGTAGATTTCAGCGCTTTTACCGCTTCACGTAAAAACAACTTGGAACCTGTTGAAGATACCAGCTCAACATCCTTTGGACGACCACGTTTATCAATATCGTATTTCAATACAACGGCACCTTCGCTGTTAGCACGCATAGACATTTCAGGGAAATTGGGCTGAACAGATTTTGTCTCAACAATTTTGGTGACAGTATCGATATCAATAGCATTAACCTCTGCAGCCATTACATTAGCAGAGAATGCTATAGCTGCGGCCAATCCTGAGAGTGCGATCATTTTTTTCATAATATTCTTCCTTCTGGCCAAGTCTTAAATTAACCGCTCGACTCGGAAATTCTGAGCAAGCACAAACAACGATTCACATTGCATAATCAAAGTATATACATTCACTATCGCTATACAATTTTTTTTCATGCCAAAGGCCAAATTATCATAATTCTGTAACAATTGGATGGTATACAGCAAAAACGTATATACAAAATATATCGATTTGATTAACCATTAGCCAATTAGGGTGCTTTACTTGCACCAACAATAAGGAAGTCATGCATTACCATGAGCAGTGAAACCATTAAGAAAAAGAAGAGCTCCAACAAGGACAGCCAATTAATTATTAGAATTAAGAAGGAAGAAAGGGACGCATTCATAGCACTGTGCGACGAACTCGATACCAGTGCAGCGAGGGAGGTTCGGCTATTTATTAGGGAATTTCTAAAACAGAATCAACTTATGCCCTAAAGATACGACATCATAAGTAGTGTCATTACCATTACCCTAAAAAAATGCCGGGATAAACCCGGCATTTTGCATATTAGATGTCGCAATCAATAGATGTATTAGGCATAGGAAGCCATTAGAACATAAACAACACTACCGATACCCAAAATAGCACTACCAACCACAGAGGCTGCGAAGGGTGCATAGGCTGGCAAATTCTTGAATGACCCAGCACGCCCCAAGCGTAGATACACTTCATAAATAGCCAGCGGGATAATATAGAAGCCCCACGAATTGATAATTCCCATCGCCATCTGAGAAGGCAATACAGATTCACCTGCAACCACTGCTGTAGTTGCCCACCAACCTGCCATAACACGGTTCAACCAAGAGCCAATCGCCAAAATAAATAATCGGATAGCCCACTCTTTGTGTACGGCAAAATCACGTTGCACCAATGATTGAATGACCTTATAGATCACATAAAACATCACCACGCCGTAAACTGTTCCAGGCTGATAAATGAAAGGAGGCAAGCCCTCACCCACCATATTCGAATCGTAATACAGAGAAAAGTAAAGCGTTCCCACCGATGCACCAAAGAAAGCAATCGCTATAGTCGATACACCAATGGCCTTATGCCAGGACTTCTTCTTATGGGTAAGCCCCAAATGAACCTGTAAAGGGGAAATAAAGTTCATCATAGCGCCAAACATCATATGCCAGGCCAACAGATGAAGAGCCGTAAGATTACCAGGCTGATTAAACGCCGGATGGCCTGACTGACTATCAGACACGAAATCCAGGCCATTGGTGAAAGCGTGATAAACAAACGGAATAGAAAATACCCAGACAGCGACTAGGAACATGTTAATAGCAAACATCTTATCCGTCATAAATTTGGGCAAGGTACTAGTAGCAACATTGGTACTAGTAGCAGTTGCTGATACAGAATTCATAGCAAGCTCTCCTCTCTATTCATGTAACTTTTTCATGTAACTTTTGTGCAACATATAAGTGCCGGAATCGTAACACTGGGCCACTATCTTTTCCTTACAGCACTTAAAACATTAATAATTTGTAATAATAGAACATCGCTGTTAGCTCATATATAAAGATGCCGAACTTACCTCGGCATCTTTTATAACAGAACAAACAACAAATTGTGTCACTTAATTAACTAGACGAACCACCTGCATACATCATCAAAACGTACATACCACTACCAACGAGCAATATGCCACTACCAATCATCGAAGTAACAAAGGGAGCATATGAAGGCAAGTTATCATAGTGACCAGCGCGACGTAGACGTAAGTAAACTTCGTAAATCACAAGAGGTGTTACGTAAAACCCCCATGAATTAAAGATTCCAAACGCCGTCTGACCAGGCAGAATACCTCCCAGACCTATAGTGTGACCCGTGGCATACATACCAATGGTAACGCGGAATAACCAAGAGCCTATGGCTAAAATAAAGAGCCTTATAGCCCACTCTTTATGGGCAACAAAATCACGTCTAACCAGCGTTTGAATCAATTTATAAATTACATAGAACATCACCACGCCATACATCGCTCCAGGCTGATAGATGTAGGGCTGAAGGCCAACGCCGACATTTTCATCATAATAAAGCGAGAAATATAGGCTACCAACGGTAGCACCAAAGAAAGCAATCGCAATATTCGACATACCTATATATTTATGCCACGCCTTTTTCTTACGGCTCAAACCTAAATAAACCTGGTAAGGAGAAATGAAATTCATCATCGCACCAAACACCATATGCCAAGCCATTAGATAAAATGCAGTAATATTTCCAGCCTGAGAAAACACAGGATGCTCAGCCTGACCATCAGCAATAAAATCAGCACCAGCCATAAAGGCATGATGAACAAATGGAAGTGAAAAAATAAACACTGAGCCCAAGAAGAAATTTACCGCAAACGTCTTCGACGTCATAAACCCGGGCAAAGCGCTCGTCGTCGTGACATTAGCACCCGTTTCAGTTGAGTTTGCTGGTGCAGCACACATTGCAAATACTCCTCTCCGCTTTATTTTAATTAAATACCCTATGAATAGCAGATAATGATAGGGCGCTTCTAAACAATGTTCAGGATTGTAGTCTCAATCCTCAATCACACTTAATTACGATTACTTCATTAATATAGATTTGGGATTTTTACACTCAATACATCCCGAGATATCTCATAATAGAGGCACACTACAACCATGTAAACCCAAAAGTTTACATTCTTACTTTTCGTTAATTTTCTTTTAATGAAGCAAGATAGCGACTAAAACTGACGCAAAATAACATCGGAGTCGTTATTTAGATATTTTCTCCAGCATCTCATTTACTGCTTGTACATGCTCAGGGTTGTTATGGCACATCCCTTGAAATACAGCACATACCGCAAGAAAATCCGGCAGTTCCTGACGCTGCGCCATTTTCATTAAGCGCTTAGTTAACCTTAAGGCGGCGGCTGGCTTTTCTGCAATAGTCTCAGCTAACTGCAAAGCCCTACCCATCAACTGTTCATGCTCTACAACCTCTAAAACCACTCCCAATTCTTTTGCCTCATTCGCATCGAAAACTCGGCCGGTAAACGTTAACTCAGCTGCTCGCTGATATCCGATCAACCGCTGCAAAAACCACGCACCACCATCACCAGGAATAATGCCCAAATTAACAAAGGTTTCACCAAATTTTGCTCTTTCAGAGGCAATACGCAAATCACACATATTTGCTAAATCAAAACCAGCTCCAATTGCAGGACCATTGACGGCGGCAATAACTGGCATTTCAGCTTGCTGAATGGCCAATGGTATTCGCTGGATACCCTTTCTATAGCGCTGTTCAACTTCAGCAACATCACCAGCAAAATCATGACTACGATCAGCCATGTCTTTTATATTACCGCCAGCTGAAAATGACGAACCCGCTCCCGTAATAATCAATACAGAAACATCTTTGCACCCGTTCGCCCACTCAATAGACTGAACAACATCATCAACCAAGTTAGTGCCGGTTAATGCATTCCTTACATCATGTCTGTTAAGGGTCAAAACGGCCACACACTTTTCTAACGTTAACGTCAACGTTGCATCTGTTAATAACGGAATAGAACTCATAAAAAATCACCTGAATAATTTCGTTAGTTAAATATCTTTAAAATTTTTATCGTATAGAGTACAAAAATATCTAGACGTAAAACTCAAGATTCTTTATCGTGTATCTCATGCTTGATGGATCTTTTGTAATCACAACCAACTGTTTTGAATTAATTTTGCACGGCGCTGGTGCACAATAGCCGAGAAGGACCAATAATAAATCAATAAAACAACAGCTATAGACTTAAGATAAAAAACAAAACTTTCAAGATTTATCTATTTATTTGGATCCAAATTAAACTAACTAGACAATATATTTATTATAAAAATTTTTCTTATAACAATCACTCAAAAAATGTTAGGCAAAGAAATTAAAAACAAATAGGCACAGTTATTGCTGAACAAGCACTAACAATTTTTTTATGTCGGATATTTTAAGTAAGGCGTTTATATAACCCAGGCACACGAATCAATTGAGCGGAAAACATAGAGCCCAGACAACATTAAGAATACCACTGAAATATTTTATCCATCTTTTATTCATATAATTTGTCAATCATCAGTTATACAAAAGCCACATCAAAATTTTTAAGGAGGGAATTTTTAAGGACATATAACAGAAAGGTAAACAGGGACTTACCACGGAAACACCATAAAGGGTGAAAACCACCTTGAATCAGAGCCCATTGAAAAATAAGGCTCATCATAATTGAGTATTTAGAGGAAAACTTATGAGCAGAGTTGCATTAGTAACCGGCGGTACTCGCGGCATAGGCGAAGCCGTCTGCACCAAGCTTAAATTAAAAGGACATGTAGTTGTTGCGAATTATGGCGGTAACGACCAAGCAGCAGAAGCCTTTACCGAACGAACCGATATCCCGGCTGTTAAATTTGATGTTTCTGATTTTGAAGCAACCAAAGCTGCCGTTGAGCAAATTAGCAACGACGTTGGCCCTGTTGAAATTCTTGTCAATAACGCAGGCATTACCCGTGATGGCACCATGCATAGAATGGATTTCAATCAATGGAATAGTGTCATCCAAACTAACCTGAGCTCATGCTTTAACACTTGTCGAGCAGTCATCGAAGGTATGCGTGAACGAGGTTTTGGCCGTATTGTTAATGTGGGCTCGGTTAACGGCCAGGCAGGTCAATATGGACAGGTCAATTACGCATCAGCCAAATCGGGGATTCACGGTTTCACAAAAGCACTTGCGCAAGAATGTGCAGCTAAAGGCATTACGGTTAACGCCGTAGCCCCAGGTTATGTTGATACCGATATGGTGCGCGCAGTACCCCCAGATGTTTTGGAAAAAATTATCGCCACTATCCCTGTCGGTCGACTGGGTAGACCTGAAGATATCGCACGTACTATCGAATTTCTTGTAAGTGATAACGCCGATTTCATCACTGGCTCAACTGTGTCGGTTAACGGCGGACAGCACATGTATTAAAAAACTTACTTACTAAGGACATAAAAAAACCGCTGTTAACACAGCGGTTTTTTTATGCTCAGTCCAACTTAACTATATTTGTGAATAAATTCAGTGATCGTCGGGCGCACATATTTTCTGAATTTTGATCCACTAAAAATACCGTAATGCCCTGCACCTTGCTGCAAAAGGTGGCGACGCATTTTTTTCGGAATATTCTTACATATACCTTGAGCCGCCTCAGTTTGCCCGATACCACAGATATCATCATCAGCACCTTCAACAGTTAATAGCGGTGTATTATCTATAGCTTCAAAATTAACTGGCTCACCTTCATAAGTAATAGCACCACGAGCCACTTCATTGTTCTTAAAAACCCTTTCGATAGTTTCCAAATAAAACTCAGCTGGCATATCCAGAACCGCCATATATTCATCATAGAATGCTCTAAAACGATCAGCATCTTCCTGCTCGCCAAACAACAGGTTCTGGAAAAAATTCATATACTTCTTGGCGTGGTTCTGTGCATTCATAGATAAGAAGCCACCTAACTGCATAAAACCCGGATATACTTCCCGACCTGCCCCTGGATAACCCTCAGGGACTTTAGCAATGGCAAACCCTCTAAACCACGACATGGGATGCTTTTCAGCAAACTCATTAACCCTTGTGGGGCTTTTAGACGTATCAATGGGCCCGCCCATCAATGTCAGTGATTGCGGCACACATTTGTGCTTTTTTTCAGCCATCACTGCAGTAGCGATCAACGCTTGTACCGTGGGCTGACAAATCGCAATCATATGCGTGTTTGGCCCTAGAAATTCCATGAACTCAATCAGATAAGTTACATAACAATCAAAAGTAAATTTGCCGACACCTCGCGGCACATCCCGAGCATCCAGCCAATCAGTCAGATATACCTCATGATCAGGTAACAGCGCTTCGACCGTCCCTTTTAACAGTGTCGAGTGATGCCCAGATAAAGGGGCGACCAGCAATACTTTATCTTTATCAGTATGCTCAAGGCGTTTAAAGTGAATCAAGTCGCAAAAGGGTTTGCTATCAACAACATCTTCTTTGACGCGCACCATTTCACCATTAATAGGCACTTCATCGATATCATATCCCTGCTTCTCGTAGCGTCTTGTTAAACGCATTCCAGTTTCTAATACCGCATTGGCGAACCGCCCAGGTATGGTATACGTAAAAGGGTTTGTGGGATGACAAACAACACTGTGAGCCAATTCGTAGCTATCGTGCACTAATTGACCATAGCGAGTGAGATAATCATAGGCCTGGTAATGCATAAAAACACCTTGCTAGTTCGATTTAGCCAGCTTCGTTCATTTAATAAACAAAAAGTCGCTGAGCCTTATTGTAAATTTATAGAGAAAATAGTGACAAGGTTTGAATATATCAGACCTTCCTCGAATCGAGGAAGGTCTGTTGGCAATTACTTGCCGGGATTAGCTGCAGCAGTAACAGCAGCTTGGGCATCTTCGATAGCAGACTTCATCACGTCACCCGCCTTTTCCTGGGCACCAGTGATTACGTCATAGGCTTCTTTAGCAGCTGTAGTCATTTTGTCTTGCAATGCTTCAGCATAGCCTTTTTGAGCTTCTACTAAACCTTCCAGATCTTTCTTCTCTGCTACTTCAGAAGTAAATTCAACGCTTTGGTTCAACAGGCTGCTAAACAGAGAGTTTTGCTGCTGAGCCAAAGTTTCCAATACTTTGGCATTAATAGAAACCAGCTCTGTCACTGGCTGTAAGGATTTTTGAAACTGCTCATTCACTTTATCGTACATAATTGCTTTCCTCTTTCGACGTTGCTGCAAAGCAGCATTGATAACAGTTGCAAGTGTAAGAAAGGAGTATCTATAGGTCAAAACATTTTTGCTGCAAAGCAGCATATTTGTTAGTTTTATTTAGAATAAAAACATGAAATTCTATTCTAGGTTTATTAATTATGATTTTGCAGTGCAAAAAAAAGCCCCTCTATCACTAGAAGGGCCTATGGACCTGGAAAGCGAGCCTGTTAATTAGTGGCTTCACACAACCGAGTTAGTGCTTACTTAGCTGCTGATTTGGCAGCGGACTTAGCGGCAGCTTTTGCTGGCTTTGCAGCAGGCGCGGCTGTAGCAGCTACTTCACCTGCTTGAGTAAACACGTCCTTCATCAACTCACCGAGTTTTTCCTGAGTTTCAGACATAACAGCGTAAGAATCCTTTGCAGCAGTCACAAACTTCTCTTGAACTCCTTCTGCATAAGTCTTTTGTGCTTCCATTACGGCATTCATATCAGTTTTAGTACCCAGACCTTCAGCATAGGTAACACTATCACTCAATAAGCTGGTGAACAGAGCCGTTTGCTTCTCAGCCAACTGCTCCAACGCCTTGGCGTTAACAGTCATGATCTCGCCAACTGGCTTAAATGATTTTTGGAATTGCTCTGCTACGTTCTCAAACATGTCATCATCCTCTAATATCGGTCTCGCCCGAAGTTGAAAAAATAATCAGCGGCAAATTGTTGCGCTGCAGCAAGCTTGAGGAGAAGTTTAGTCGTGAACGGAGAAGAGAGTCAACCAGAAAATGTTGCTATGCAGCAGATAAAGGTAGACCTTTTTGCTATAGATGCTGTTTTAGTTATTACTTTTTATATTGCAGCGCAGCAAAACAGGTCTCACTAGTCCTTTTTATCCGGTTTCTTTTGAGCTTTGTTCCAAGCATCCATGTTTTGCTCCATCAGTTTGCCAAACATGCCCAGAGGACTGGCATCAACCAGATTTTTCATCACACTTTGCACTGTATCCTGCTGCTCCATAAAGCTAGCTAGGCTCTGCTCGAGATATTGACGCACAAACACCTGCATATCACCGCCATAAAACCGGATTAGTTGCTTCAACAACGAATTGGTCAACAGGGATTGCTGTTCATTGGATTCCGATTCACTGATTATCTGCAGCAATATCGATTTCGTTAGATCTTCACTACTTTTAGAGTCCACCACCTCAAAATCGACATGATCAATTACTAGGGTCTTTATGTAATCAAGATTTACGTACTGACTTTGGGATGTATCGTATAGCCGACGGTTGGGGTATTTCTTAATGGTAATCAATGGCAAGCCTCATACGAAGGATCAACAACAGTGTTCGCAAGTATATCAGTTAACACCCCCAACGAAAAAAGGCATGGCTATTGAATAGCCATGCCTCAAAAAATAGGGAATGTTTTCTAATACACGTTTAAAGCCGTTTCTTCACATAACTGCCTGGGGCATTCTCGAGCGGCGGGAAGTTCTTATGCATACCCGGTGCTTGCGCTTTGATCTTGTCACCCGACATCGGAGCCAACCACTGATTCCAATCCGGCCACCAGGAGCCTTCGTGCTGCTCAGCACCCTCAAACCATGCCTCCGCAGTTTCAGGCGAACTTTCATTGATCCAGTGAGGATACTTGCCACCTTCTTCCGGATTAATCACACCGGCCAAATGACCTGAACCGGCTAACACAAAACGCGTTGGGCCTGACACTAACTTCGCACCTTTATAAGCTCCCTGCCATAGCACAATATGATCAGCCATAGTGGCAAGAAAATACATCGGTACATCCAGCTTACCCAGATCAATCGGCACATCATCGATAACAACCTGCTTAGGCTCCCGCAGTTTATTATTGACGTAACCAATATCGAGATATTGCTTGAAGCAAGCTGCAGGCAAGTTAGTGGGATCACTGTTCCAATATAAAATATCAAAGGGCGCGGGGTCTTTTCCTTTCAGATAGTTGTTAATAAAGTAAGACCAGAACAGGCTGTTTTCACGTAGCATGCTGAAGCCCAAACCGAGGATCCGGCCATCCAGAATACCCTTTAATTCTGCGTTTTGTTCCACATAGGGCAACATGGTTTCAGTTAGGTAATTGCCCACTTCACCAGGTTCAGAAAAATCTAGCAAAGTAGTCAGGAATGTCAGCGAATTTATCCGCTCATCACCCTTGGCCCGCAAATATGCCGCTGCGGCCGCCACTGTTGTCCCACCAACACAGAAACCTAACATATTGACTTTGTCGGCACCGGTTATCTCCTGCACAACATCAAGCGCCGCAATTGGTCCTTCCTTCATATAGTCGCCAAAATCCTTATGCGACAAATCGGATTCCGGCACAACCCAGGAAATCATAAACACCGAATACCCCTGTTGAGTTAACCAGCGCACCAGAGATTTTTTCTCGTCCAAATCCAGAATGTAATATTTGTTGATATAGGGAGGCGTCATTAAAACCGGGCGCGCATACACTTCTTTGGTATCTGGCGCAAAGTGTATCAGTTGCATCAAATCATTTTGATAGACGACTTTACCTGCAGTAGTGGCCAGATTTTCTCCCAGCGTAAAGGCATCGGCATCGGTCTGGGTAATACTAAAGGCTTCTGCCGGGCTTTTCTCCAAATCCCGCATGAAATTTTCCATGCCCTTCACAAGGTTCTGTCCTTTCGATTCGAGAATTTCCCGGCACACTTCAGGGTTCGTCAGGACATAATTGGTAGGAGACACCGAACTGATATATTGACGGGTATAAAACTTAACCTGCTCTGCAGCCTTAGGATCATTAAATTCCAAGGCATTGACCATGCTCTGTAACATTTGAGAATTCAACAAATATGCCTGTTTTAAATAGTTATAAACAGGGTTTTCTGACCAGTCACTATCTCTAAAACGACCATCTCCTCTTTCAGCGTCAATTATAGGCTCAACTTTTTCACCCATCATTGCTTTGGTAGCGTTTTGCCAAAGTGCGACCTGCTTTTCCATAAAAGCCATCTGCTCATTAACCAGCTTCGCCGTATCAACTTTAACGCCAGAAGATAACAGTTCTGTTAATTTCTGCGGGTCAAACATGGCTGCGACACCACTGGCATCTCCCGTCGCCTGCCCACTCAGGACTTCCTTGACCATTGCATTAAACATTCCCGAAAATTGTTCCAGATATTCCAGAACTTCACCTTCATTTTTAGTTTCCACAGTTATACTCCTGCTTAGGTTTTCACCTGGCTATAACACTATTCACAATACTACCTATAACACTACTGATTTCAGATACTGCACCTAACACGCCGACAAATAAAGCATGCAGCTTATCATTATTGTCTGAAACAATTATGACGCGCTCCCATCAATTGCTGGCATCTAACACACTACCTATTTCTTGCTGTCACCTTGAGCATTAAAAGCCACCATGCCTTCCATCAACTTTTGATACGCTGAAAAGGCTTTCTGGCTTTCTGCCATAAATGGTTGCAACATCGTCATCAGAGTTTCATTACCGCCACTTTTTAACTGCTCACCCAAAGAATTGAGCACCGTTTCATGAAACTTGCTCACGTCAGGCCAGCCCATCATTTCACGAGCTTCTTGCGGGGATAAATCGATTTCAATATTAACTTTCAAGGGACTCTCCTTAACTTAGAATACATAGCCATGGCAAATTGATGCCAGGATACTGATACTTCATGATTAATAATAGCGTCTAAACACCACGTAAGTGGGTAACCTGAAACAGCTATTAAAAATTTTAGCGCGCCGTCCAGGCGCCGTCTAACACCATTGTCTGTGCTGTCATATTTCGAGCGGCATCACTGATCAGGTACCCAACCGTTGCGCACAGCTCTTCCAGAGAGATAAAGCTTTTCTTCGGCATCGGCGCCAACATAATTGTATCGATCACTTCCTCTTCGGATATACCGTGAGTTTTAGCCTGATCAGCGATCTGCTTTTCAACCAAAGCCGTCTTAACATAAGCTGGGCAAACAGTATTAATTGTGATGTCGTGCTCAGCAGTTTCCAAGGCAATTACCTTAGAGAAACCAATTAAACCGTGTTTAGCCGCCACATATGCACTTTTATAGGGCGAAGCAATCAAAGCATGAATAGAGCCAATATTAATAACCCGCCCATAATTATTAGCCTTCATTAACGGCAAACAGGCGCGTGTTAGCATAGCCGGGCCCACTAACAATACTTCATTAACCAGCCGCCATTTGTCGACAGGAAAATCTTCCAAGGGCGAGACATGTTGAATGCCTGCGTTATTGATCAACACATCAATATGTCCATCCGCTGCCTCAATGGCAGCAATCACCGTGTCAATGTCATCCTGAGAAGTCACATTCAGTTTTGTGGGAACCACATCGTTTTGACTTGCACCCATCTTACTAACCGCCGCTTCAGCCGCGGAAATATCCATGTCCGAAGCCCACACTTTAAAGCCCTGCTGGTACAAATACTCAGCCACAGCAAAACCAATACCACTGGCGGCACCTGTGACTAACGCCGTCTTTTTCTCCATTGAAAACTCCAAGCTGGTGACTAGATGAAAGGTATATACTCGAAAGCATAAACACCCTCATGCAGAAAATCTACGCCTGTGTTTTCACCTTGTGTTTATACCGACAGCCATTATTCTAGTGGCAGTGTTATTTGCATCACAGACTCAACATCTTGTGACGCTAATTAAATAGCAAGGAAGATGCTTTTTTACTTATGCTATAACAACAAAACAGTAGGCAATGGAGAAAATATGCATCTGTTAAAATTAACTGGCCTCATGGCATTCATCATTAGTCTCACTGCCTGTGGCGGTGGAAGCAGCAGTGATCCTTCCAATCCCAATGATATGCCGCTATCGCGACCTGATAGTAGTTCGTTACATGTGTATGAAGCCAATACCGAATACGAAGATGTCATTATCGACTGTGCTCTGGCAGAAGAAATTGCCAACTCCTGCCTGCTTGCAACACTACCACTGTTGATTGAAGAAACAGCAACACCCTCAGTCGATGACATCATGCAACGCGTCATCGTGTCCGATGACTGGATGGGACAACGGCTACGAGAAGTCCTCAATACCATGCCGGACGAAGTCCTGCAGCTGTTTTCAGCAGTTACTTCCGTGGTTATTGATCGCGATATCCGTCCTTCTTTTTATACTGCACTCAGTAGCACAATTTTTATTGACCCAGCATTTCTTTGGTTAACTGTCGCCGAGAAAATAACTATTTCACAAGCACCAGACTTTCGCTCTGGCTTTGACGATGAATTAGCCTTTGTTTCGCTATCAAGAAATGTTATCGGTAATAACCATGCCTGGGACTACTATCCTTTGGACGATATGCAAGAGCGCACTATCAACGATGTCCGACTACTGTTCGCCAGTTTGATCTTGCATGAACTGGCCCATGCCAATGACTTTTTTCCTCCGACAGAAAGTCCATTTCTCGATCAAAACCAAACAGCATACGAAGCAGTGGTTAGCTTGAATGGCGATCGCATTTCAGATGAACTCACCAGTAGCGATCCGCTAACGTCAACGTTAATGTTTAACTTGGCAGAGGTGATGTACCTTGGAGAGACCGCGACCAATGCATTAAAAGCAGTAACAGCGGCAGAAGTAGGCGACGCTATGGAGTTTGACGGCGCAGCTGATGACTATGGTTACTCTTCACAGTTTGAAGATGTGGCGATGCTATTCGGCGAAGCAATGATGAAATATCTTTTTGATGTCGATCGTGACATCGCTTACACCAATCGACCTGGAGATAACGCCTTCTGCGAGGATTATATTGTAGCCTGGGGAGTAAGAAGGCGCATCGGTGACGACAACGTCAAGTATCGCGCACAATTTGTCGTAGAAAGCATTTATCCCGGTGAAGACTTTAGCTTGTTTTTCCAGAATCTCAGCTATCCCGAGCCTATGCGACTAGGGGATGACTGGTGCGAAAATATTTTCTTACCCTAATTCTTCATTTATTGACATAAAAAAACCGGGCTTTGGCCGGATTTTTTATGTCGTTTTTTCTAATACAAAACAAAGACGCTAATTGGCAGAATTTATATACAAAACCAAAGCAATACTAATGACTTCCGCAATAATTGCCTGCAAACCTGGTTTTGAAAAACCATCTGCTACCAAACTATATACCCTACCCAGAATAACAGTTGCCGCAATAATCACTATTGGCATCGCCCAAACACCGCCCTGCAACAAAAATAAAACTATTAATATGGCCAACGCTAACAAAAGACCACCAATATCACCGCGAATAAAATTGGCACCCGTTGCATTTACCGCTTCAATACCATGCTCTGCCGCCTGGTCTTTCATTTTGAAGGTCCAACGAAACCACAACATGACCATCACGCCAGCCAACACGCCCAGCAGAACTTTTGCTACTAACAACATAATATGCCTTCCCCCAAACTAGATAATCCCAACACACTTATTTCAAAGTGAGGCGATTATCAATCATAAAAATCATCAAATCTACATTTTCACATCAACAGATAATCGCACCATAATTAAGCAGCCTTGTACCACAGTGCCTCATTTACAGACCTAATAAGCCAAAAGTGTTTATTTTTTACGCCGCTTAAAAAAGATAAAAACACTTTACTTTCAATCAGTTAACAGCATCCAACCTTCAGTGGCACAGACATTGCGTTAAGTATTACGATTTTTCGATTTCGTAATACCAATAACACTCTTTGAGACGATCACTATTGAATGAGGGCATGGCATGAAAACTCGTATATCCCGCTTCATTGCAGCCGCAATGATGACCCTGATGATGGGTACTGCAGCATTAGCTGAACCACTAAAAATAGGTTACTCCGATTGGCCAGGATGGGTCGCTTGGGAAATAGCCATTGAAAAAGGCATGTTTGAAGAAGAAGGCGTAGAAGTTGAATTTGAATGGTTCGATTACGTCGCCAGTATGGATGCATTTGCTGCCGGCCAGTTAGATGCCGTTACCATGACCAATGGTGACGCCCTGGTTACCGGTGCTACAGGCGCACAAAGCGTAATGATTCTGATAAACGACTACAGCAATGGTAACGATATGGTCGTTGCAAAACCCGGAATTAATTCTGTTGCTGACCTCAAGGGCAAAAAAGTCGGTGTTGAAATTGGTTTCGTCGGCCACTTGCTTCTGTTGAATGCACTTGAAAAAGAAGGCCTGACAGAACAAGACGTAGAACTGGTTAATGTCCCCACCAACGAAACACCTCAAGTTCTGGCATCGGGAGATGTTGATGCCATCGTTGCATGGCAACCCAATTCGGGCCAGGCACTTAATCTTGTTCCAGGATCAAAAGCGATATACACCAGTGCTGATGAGCCGGGCTTAATTTATGACGTCTTGGCTGTATCACCATCCAGCCTTGCTGCGAATAAAGCCGAGTGGAAAAAAGTTCTAACTGTTTGGTATAAAGCGGTCGCTTTTTTGAAAGATCCTGCAACCAGCGAAGAAGCCATTTCTATTATGGCAGCCCGTGTTGGATTGGAGCCTGAGGATTACAAAGGCTTTATTGATGGAACCAAAATCTTAACGCTGGAAGAAGCAAAAGTATTTTTGAAAAAAACAGAGGGCTTTAAATCTCTCTATGGTTCTTCAAAAATTTCTGATGATTTTAATGTTGCCAACGAAGTTTACACCGAACCACAAGACATCGACGCGTATATCGATCCTAGTCTGATGCTTGAGCTATAAACCCCCGGGCTGGGTAAATATTTACCCAGCCTTAATCTTTTCAAGGCTTTTCGAATGCAGATATTTGCAGTAAGAAAAAATCTCCGACCTCAGCAGCGAACAGCAATGACATTTGTAAGCTTCCTGCTGCCAATAACTCTTTGGTGTCTGGTAAGTTATCTGCCTTTTCTATGGCACCCAATGATTGAAATAGAAAAAAAGGGCAGCGTTTCTTACTTTAAACCAGGAATGCTAGTAGAGCGGGAAGTATTCAGTCAAGAATTCGACAATGCATTAGCTAACAATCTAACACTACCTGCGGGCACACGATCCAACCCTATATATCTACCCGCACCTCACGAAGTAGCAGCTGCTTTATACACTTCATTTACCACTGAACCAAAAAGAAGAAGTGAAAAATGGTTACATGAAAGCCTATGGGACAGCATTCAAGTTATTTTCTGGGGCTTTGTATTATCTTCGATAGTGGGAGTTCCGCTGGGAATTCTAGCTGGAACTTATGATTTTTTCTCTCGCTTATTTGAACCATTTATTGAGTTCTTTCGTTATTTACCTGCACCTGCATTTGGAGCACTAGCCGTTGCAATACTTGGAATTTATCACGCACCTAAAATCGCGATTATCTTTATAGGTACTTTTTTTCAACAGGTTTTAGTTATCGCAAATACAACGCGCAAGCTAGACCCAGCACTATTAGAAGCAGCGCAAACTCTGGGCGCAAAAGACAGATCATTATTATTCAAAGTAGTAGTACCCGGCATCTTTCCCGATCTGTATCGAGACATGCGTATTTTATTAGGATGGGCTTGGACCTATTTAATTGTTTCAGAGCTCGTAGGCACCAGCTCAGGCATTACCTGGTTTATCACACAACAGGCTCGCTATAAGAATTTCGACAACGTTTTCGCTGCCATCATTATTATCGGCGTTATCGGACTGGCTACTGACATAATACTTTCCCTGATAGGAAAACGCCTCTTCCCCTGGCAACGCGCAGAATCAACGGTATAACACCATGAATCATGATCCATCAATTATACAAAGCGCTGCAGACTATCTAGAACAATCAGATAAAGTAAAAGACCGTTTTGAGCGTTTAAAGCAGCGCCCCGTCACACTTGAAGTTAAGAATCTTTACAAAGTATTTGAAACACCAAAAGGCAACATCACTGCACTCAAAGATATAAATTTTAAAGCCTACCGACGCGAATTTGTCTGCGTAATCGGCCCTTCCGGCTGTGGCAAATCAACCCTGGTAAGAATTCTTGCAGGTCTGGATTCTGCCACTAGTGGTTCTATGTTATTAAATGGCGAAGAAGTCAGCGGCCCATGTCCCGATCGCGGCATGGTTTTTCAGGGTTACACTCTTTTTCCCTGGCTAAGCGTAAAGCGTAATGTCATGTTCGGTTTACTTGAGTCTGGACACAGTCGTAGTAACGCAGAAGAACAGGCAATGCAATGGATCGAACTGGTAGGTTTATCCAAATTCGCCGATAGCTACCCACATCAATTATCAGGTGGCATGAAGCAACGTGTAGCCATTGCCAGAGCATTAGCCAATCAACCAAAAATTCTATTTATGGATGAACCCTTTGGTGCATTAGATCCTCAAACTCGAACTAAGATGCAATCTCACCTAATGGAAATTTGGCGCAATATAAACATTACTATTGTGTTTATTACCCACGACTTAGATGAAGCCATCTATTTAGCCGATCGTATTTTAGTACTCAAGGCCCACCCAGGTGAAGTAGAGGAAGTTATTGAGGTACCCGTATCTCAACCACGCGACCCATCTCAATTTTTATCTAAAGAATTTTTGGCGACAAAACGCAGACTGGAAGAGCTCATTCATCCTGCTGAAGAAGCTGAAGATACAAACTCAGACAAATTAAATATGGTACGTATGGTTCATGTCGATGATGACGTGCCCAGCGTATTGTAAGAAAACTTTACTAATACGGTAGCAATCATGAACGATTGGCACTATTTAACATGGCAAGAAATCCAGCAAAAGGTGGAATCAGGATTAACTTCTGCATTACTACCTGTTGGTGCCACAGAACAACACGGGCCACATTTGGGTTGCGGCGTTGATACCAGTATTGCTGAAAAAACTTGCCATGCAGTAGCTTCAAATACCGAAACTGTCTTATTACCTACGCTACCGTACGGTTGCTCAATCGGCCATTCGAAACGTTGGCCAGGAACACTAGCTTTACAACCTAAAACACTGATTGACGTTGTTACAGAAATCGGTGATTGGGTTTACTCAGCTGGCATTAGAAAGATTTTTATTATTAATAGTCATGTAACAAACTTTGCACCGCTTCGCTGTGCATTGGAGATGTTACGCGCAAAATATGACGACATCATGATTGCATTAATAAACACACCAGAAATTAGTCCACGTGTCAGGAAATCCCATTTCTCTGACGCAGAAGATTGGCATGCTAACGATGCCGAAACTTCATTAATGTTAGCGATCGATTTCAACATGGTAAGACCGGATAAATGCAGTTCCTCCGATGACGAAGACCGTACAACAAACAAAGTATTCGCCCACCCTGTTAATCGAACAAGTAGCAATGGCGTTACAGGAAGCCCTAGTCTGGCGACAAAGGCAAAAGGAGATTCCCTATTTGAAAATATGGTAGAGGATCTAACTCAACTTATTAATAGCGGGATTGAAGAGACCCCTCCATTAACAGCATCTTATTTTGAATCAGTTTTGGAGCCATAACTGAAATGAAATCTCACGAAGAAATACAAATCATACAAGCTGAACTGGCAGAAAAAGGCGTTAAATATTGCATGGGAGCCTATGTCGATATCCACGGCGTCCCAAAAGGAAAAGTCGTACCACTTTCCCATCTGCAACATATGGCTGAAGGCTCTGAATTATATACAGGATATGCATTAGACGGATTAGGTCAAGCACCCAATGATGACGAAATCGCTTCCGTTCCAGATTTAGATCATATTATTCAATTACCCTGGCAACCAGAAGTCGCCTGGATGCCTGCAGATAATAGTTTTAAAGGTAAACCCTATTCTCTTAATACCCGCGTAGCGCTAAAACAACAAATCGAAAAAGCCAATGAAATGGGTTTTGGTTTCAATCTCGGAATAGAAGCTGAATTATTTGTGCTTAAAAAAAATGAAGATGGCAGCCTTTCGATTCCTAATGAAGACGACAAGCTCACCAAACCCTGTTATGACATTCGAGGTTTTCTCCACCAATTCGAATGGCTAGATAAAATGGCCACTGCTATTGACGATCTGGGATGGGACCTATACTCATTTGACCACGAAGATGCAAATGGTCAGTATGAATTTGACTTTATGTACGCTGACGCCGTTACCACCTGCGATCGATTTACCTTTATCCGCTTAATGGCTAAAGAATTTGCCCGGCAGGAAAATCTATTAGCCACTTTCATGCCTAAACCATTTGCTGACAAAACAGGTAACGGTGCGCATTTCAACATGTCACTTTGTGATCTCAGCACAGGAGAAAACTTATTTAAATGTTCTCCAGATGAAGACCCCAATGGCTTAGGCATCACGCCACTAGGCTACAATTTTATTGGTGGAATTATTAAACATGGGCGCGCACTATGCGCAGCTTTCGCTCCAACAGTTAACAGTTATAAACGGTTGGTAAGACAAGGAGATATGCCTTATTTTACCTGGGCCCCAGTTTTTAACTCCTTTGGCTCTAATAACCGAACCAACTCAATTCGAGTACCGATGAACGGCGGGCGTTGCGAATCACGTAACGCAGATGGTGCAGTAAATCCTTATCTTGCTGCCACCTTAGCGTTGGCAGCTGGACTTGAGGGTATCCGCGAAGAGATTGATCCTGGCAAGCCACAGGAGGATAATCTTTATGAACTTACAGAACAGCAACGGGCTGATCGTGGCATAGAGTTTTTACCTAAAAATCTGGATGAGGCTGTAGCGGCTTTTGCAGCAGACCCTCTTATCGAACAAACACTTGGAGAGGAATTAAAGCAAGAATTTATTAAGTATAAACAGCAAGAATGGAATAGCTATCACCAGTCAATTTCAGCCTGGGAAATCGAACGCTATTCCCATTTATTTTAATCAAATGTTAAGCAGTAATAATTTTGTATAACCCCCAATGGGACGACCCGTTGGTTGCTCATCAGAGTGTATATTTAAGCAGGACGACCTGCCGGAATATCGACATGAAATTTTATCGGTACAGTGACGGCAAGTTACCTAACTCGGTACTTTTCATTTATCTAACTTTGGGAACAGGGTTTGCTCTAACCGGCTTACAACACAACGCCATTATCTATGTACTATCTGTGTTATTACTAGCACATTGTATGATTATCTCGGCGTACCTCATCCATGAATGTATTCACAATACCATTTTTTCAAACAACAAATGGCACACTACTCTCGCTAGCACATTAGCCTGGCTGTTAGGGTTTGGCTATTTACCGTATACCATTTTAAAGGACAAGCATCTTCGCCATCATGTTGAGAACACTGATGTACAACTATTAAATTACCGTGATTATCTCGAGCAATATCCCTTGCTGAAAAATCTAGTAGTATCGCTTGAATTTATTCACTTTCCAGCAGTTGAGGTATTGACGCACGCACTGGCAATTCTATCTCCATTTATCGTGGAGAGTCGTAAAAAATACAGGCAACGCGTTATCCTGGTATTTATATCAAGATGTTTTTTTATGGCCTTTTTAGTCTCTATTGGCTGGCAAGTGCTTATTGGCTGGTGGGTTGCCATTTTTTTGTGTATGACCCTATTGGGATTTATGGACGCATTCCAGCATAGCTATGACATTCATTTCACACTCGACAAACCAAAACAAAAAGCAACAACAACAAATAGAAGCTATGAAGACAGCAACACTTATTCCAATTTGCTAAGCCGGCACTTTGATTGGTTAAACTTGTTAGTACTTAACTTCTGTTACCACAATGCACATCATTTAAAATCAGGAGAACCCTGGCATCGTTTACCAGCCCTTCATAAAAAACACTATGGAGAAAATAGCGACCAACTAGTACCTCTTACCGTACAAATAAAAAACTTTCATACCAATAGAATCCTACGAGTGCAACGGCTCCAAGAGCATGCAAATTCCAAAGATATTGGTGCCGTCGGCGTCTCATTTTTAGCAGGAATCTAACCAGATGAAATTACAATGCTATAAATCAATGTGGGGACTGTCTGGCGATTTGGATCACATTGTAAAAACAGCAAAAGAACAAGGCTATGAGGGGATTGAAGGGCCAATTCCTGAGACTGTTTCTCAACGGCAATATTTATCTCAGCTATTAAAAGATTATGATCTATTTTATATCGCTGAAATTGCCACCACAGAAACTTATGTTCCGGATCGCAGTATTTCCTTAAAGGGACATATTGAATACTTAAAAGAAAAATTAGACCACCTAACTCCACTTAACCCTCAATTTATTACCTGTTTGGGAGGGTGTGATGCCTGGTCTACCATGCAGTCTGTTGATTTTTTCTCGCACGCCATTGGATTGGCGGATGATCATGACTTAATCATTAGCTTCGAAACGCATCGCGGTAGAAGTTTATTTAATCCATGGAAAACATTATCCATCGTCAACCATATTCCAAGCATAAAACTTACCTTTGACCTAAGCCATTGGGACGTAGTCTGCGAAGGATTGCAGACTACTGAAGAAGAAATTATTCAAAAATTAGCCAGCAACACGCATCATATTCATGGACGCGTAGGCTATGATCAAGGTCCGCAAGTCTCTGATCCCAGAATAGGCATATATCAACAAGAACTTGAACGCTATGCCACATGGTGGCAATGGCTATGGCATGCACAACGTCAGCAAGATTATAAAGTAGTAACAATGACACCAGAATTTGGAGTGGACGGCTATCAATACCGCAGCTGCGACGGCAATAAAACATTAGTCGATCTCGACGAGATTAACCTGTACATGGCCAATTATTGTCGACAACTTGAGACCTTCAAACTATCCAAGCAAAGCAAATATGCAATATAAATTAATAGGAAATGTAAAAAATTATGGACAGTAATAAAGACAAGTTAACACGAATTAGTGTGTCACTACCTGAAACACTACTCAGTCAATTTGATCATATGGTTTCTGAAAGAGAATATGAGAGTCGTTCACAAGCAATTTCTGATCTGCTAAATCAAAAACTCAATGAGCACCGTGAAGAAATCGGTGAAGAAGTTATGGCAGGTACAATTAATATTGTCTTTGATCACTCTGTTCCTAATTTACAAAAGAAGCTAGCGGATATTCAGCATAACTATATTGACGAGGTCATCTCGAGCTTGAATGTAGGTTTGGAAAACGCGAAAACCATGTCTGTTTTTTTAGTACAAGGACCAGGAAAACGACTAAACATGATCGCTAATGAAATGATATCGAACCGCGGTGTAATTACAGGCAAGTTACTTTTATCTACCGCCATCATTCCTCAGGTACACCCATTACCTATAAAAAAATAACTGGAATACATACTATGAAAATTGATCAGTACTCTACAAGAATTAAAGGAGCCGGCCATTGGTCCCTAGTAGTTCGAAGAGGCATACAGATGAAGATTACCGACCCTCGTGGTGGCGCTAATGTCGGTATGCTTTTTTATAACCCCACATTACTGACTGAACAGTACAATGCTCCTGACACTTTAAAATGCCAACACACCTTTAAGCTTACTAAAGGAAATTGTTTGTACTCTGATATGGGGCGTATATTCTGCTCAATTATCGATGATACTTTTGGCTGGCATGAGTCCGTTTGCGGCAACAGCCATGCCTCGCATATCCAAGAGCGTTGGGGAAACCGCGACTACCAGCAAGATGGTAATGCCTGGATGCAAAATGGCTTTGATAGTTTTTTGGTTGAATTGGCCAAATACAATTTAACCGCACGTGACATGCCAGCCAATGTTAATTGGTTCAGCAAAGTTTCAGCAAAAGAAAATGGTGATCTTACCTTAAGCGACCGTTCGCAAGCAGGTGACTCAATAACGTTACGTTTTGAAATGGATACATTAGTGATCCTGCATACCTGCCCACACCCATTAAATAATGATGAAGCCTATCCATTAACACCAGTAGAGATTGAATTATCTCCCGCTGAGCCAGTTACAGATGATGACTACTGCATGAATTTTCGGCCAGAGAATCAGCGAGGCTTTAAAAACAATGCTCTCTATCACTTAGGTCTATAACTGGAGTTCCCTTATCATGATACAAGAAAGCGCTTTACAAAAAAGCACCGCATCTTTTAGTCAACAAATAGGCGCAGGTGACTACTTTATTAAAATCATCAACAAAGGCCAGACCATGAGAATCCTGGACCTGGAAGGCAATCAGGCAGCTGATACACTTTTTTACAACGCTGACAATCCCGCTGAACGCTACAGCGCCATGGACACTATTCGTGAACAGAGTAATTTATACCTAACCACCGGTTCCATCCTAAAAACCAACGAGAACAATGATCTGCTAGAAATCGTTGCCGATACCTGTGGAAGACACGACACTGTTGGCGGTGCCTGCGCCACAGAATCGAATACCGTGCGCTACGATTTAGAAAAACGCTGTATGCATGCATGCCGCGATAGCTGGATGTTAGCCATTCAAGAACACCCGGAATTTGGACTACAAAAGCAGGACATTACTCATAATGTTAATTTTTTTATGAATGTACCAGTCACAGAAGAAGGTGGGCTCACCTTTGAAGACGGCATTTCTGCTCCGGGTAAATATGTTGAATTTAAAGCGCTGATGAACGTCATTGTACTGATATCCAATTGCCCTCAACTTAACAACCCCTGCAACGGCTACAACCCAACCCCCGTTGAAATATTAATCTGGAATTAGCCATAGTTTTTATTAAATGAACCATTCACAGGACGACCTGTTAATACTCAACCACATTGGGACGACCCAATTTTATTTCGGACATCAACGTGTTTAATAAAGTACTTATTGCCAACAGAGGCGCTATCGCAGTCAGAATTATTCGAACATTGAAAGCGCTGAACTGCTTATCCGTTTGTATTTATGCTGAAGCTGATCGCGACTCATTACATGTTTCATTGGCTGATGAGGCCATTAGTCTTGGCGAAGGCAACGCCAGCAATACCTATCTCAATCAAGACAAAATTTTTGCCATCGCCAAACAGACGGGAGCTGAAGCGATTCATCCCGGCTATGGTTTTTTAAGTGAAAATGCAGACTTTGCCTCCCGTTGTGAACAGGAAGGACTGATTTTTCTTGGTCCAAAACCCGAGCATATGCTGGCCTTTGGCTTAAAACATTCGGCTCGAGAGCTAGCCGAAAAAAGCCAGGTTCCTCTATTACCAGGAACCGAACTATTACAAGATCTAGATCAGGCAATCGAAGCTGCCGAGCATATAGGTTACCCGGTGATGCTAAAAGCCACCGCTGGCGGTGGTGGTATCGGCATGAATCGCTGTGATAATCAAGAACAAGTGGTAGCCGCCTTCGATTCAGTTAAGCGCTTGAGTGAAAATAATTTTTCTAATAGCGGCGTATTTATTGAAAAATTCATTGCCTCGGCGAGACATATTGAGGTGCAGGTATTTGGCGATGGTCAGGGTGGAGCTATTGCACTCGCTGAACGTGACTGTTCAAGTCAGCGCCGCAATCAGAAAGTCATCGAGGAAACTCCTGCGCCTAATCTACCAGCAACTGTACGCAAACAACTAAACCAGGTAGCAAAACAATTAGCCAGCCAGTCACATTACCGTAGCGCTGGCACCATTGAATTTATCTACGACAATACCAGCGAAAAATTCTATTTTCTTGAAGTGAATACCCGCCTGCAGGTTGAGCATGGTGTCACTGAAGAAATCTATGGCATAGATATCGTTGAGTGGATGTTAAAACTAGGCGCAGGTGAACTTGAGCCTCTTTCGAGTCTGGAACAGGAGTTATCACCTAAAGGTCACAGTATACAAGTACGCCTGTATGCAGAGGATGCCAATAAAAACTTCCAGCCCTCATCCGGCCTTCTTACAGAAGTTATTTTTCCTGACCAAACCAATCAACTGCGTATTGACCACTGGTTAATTAACGGCTTGGAGATTTCGCCGTTTTTTGACCCCATGTTGGCTAAAGTCATCTGCACCGCTGACTCACGACAACAAGCACTACAGCTATTATCTGATACGCTTTCAGACACTTCACTTTATGGTATTGAAACAAATCTGGATTATGTACAAGAGGTATTGAAACTAACAGAATTTATTGACGGCGAAATCACCACTCGCTTCCTCAATGAATTTTTTTATCAGCCGCAGACTGTAGAAATTCTCAGCTCAGGCACACAAACCACGATACAGGATTATCCCGGCCGTAGCGGTTACTGGCATGTTGGTATCCCGCCCAGCGGTCCCTTTGATAGTTTTTCTTTTCGTCTTGGCAATCAGTTACTGAACAACCCTGAACAAGCAGCCGGTATTGAAATTACACTACAGGGACCGTTACTGCACTTTAATAGCAATACACAATTTGCACTGACCGGCGCACAAACAGATGCGAAAATTATTCATCTAGATGGCACGGAAACAGCGGTATCCTTTTGGCAAACCCATAGTATTAAAGCAGGCGAACGACTTCATACAGGAAAAGTGCTAGACCATGGTTGTCGCGCTTATTTATTAATTGCAGGCGGGATTCAATGCCCGGATTATCTTGAGTCAAAATCTACTTTTACTCTCGGTCAATTCGGTGGTCACGGCGGCAGAGCCTTACGTACTGGTGATGTGTTACATATCCCGTCATGCGACAACAATATTGCCAATAGCTTAGCTCAGCTGCTGCAACCTACGATTGACGGCCAATGGCAATTGCGCGTTATTTATGGGCCACATGGCGCACCTGACTTTTTCACTGACGAAGATATTGCCACATTCTTTTCCCACGATTGGGAAGTGCATTACAACTCAAGCAGAACCGGTATACGCCTAATTGGCCCCAAACCTCAATGGGCACGCAGTGATGGCGGTGAAGCCGGCATGCACCCCAGTAATATTCACGACAACGCCTACGCCTTTGGCACAGTAGATTTTACCGGTGACATGCCGGTGATCCTGGGGCCAGATGGCCCCTCTCTAGGTGGATTTGTTTGCCCCGCTACCGTCATCACTGCCGACTTATGGAAACTCGGTCAACTGAAAGCTGGCGATAAAATTCGTTTCGTTCCAGTAGACATTGACGATGCAAACAAACTAGAGCAGCAGCAATTAATTCGCATTCAACACTACCAAGACGACAACGATGACTATCAAACCACAGCAATAAATGTTGCTAAGCAAAGCTGTATTCTAAAAACAATCCCGGCCAAGAAAACTGCATCGACCCTGTTACCCGAAGTCGTCTATAGAGCACAGGGTGATCACTTTTTATTGGTAGAGTATGGCGATCTGCAACTGGATATCACTTTGCGTTTTAGAGTACACGCGTTGATGTTATGGCTGCAGCGAAATCCATTGCCAGGCATGCAAGAATTAACACCCGGCGTTCGCTCCTTACAGATTCACTATGATAGTCAGCAACTTCCCCTGAAAATTTTGCTGGATCATCTAGCCAAAGCTGAAGATCAACTCGATCAGGATGAAAACCCTGAAGTGCCGGCTCGTATCGTGCATATTCCATTATCCTGGGATGACGAAGCCTGCCGTGAGGCAATAGCCAAATACATCCAGTCGGTTCGCAAAGATGCTCCCTGGTGCCCCAGTAATATTGAATTCATTCGCCGTATCAATGGTCTTGATTCCATTGAGCAGGTGAAAGAGATTGTATTTAACGCCAGCTACTTGGTTCTTGGTCTAGGCGATGTTTATCTGGGTGCTCCTGTCGCTACTCCCATTGACCCAAGACATCGTCTAGTTACCACCAAGTACAATCCGGCTAGAACCTGGACCGCAGAAAACTCAGTAGGTATAGGCGGTAGTTATTTATGCGTCTATGGCATGGAAGGCCCAGGCGGTTATCAGTTTGTTGGCCGCACACTACAAATGTGGAACCGCTTCCATAAAACAGCAGAATTTGAGCAGCCCTGGCTATTACGTTTCTTTGACCAGATTCGTTTTTATGAAGTCACTGCAGAAGAACTGGTACAAATACGTCGCGACTTCCCCAAGGGCGACTACCTGCTAAAAATAGAAGAGACCACTTTCAACCTATTGGAGTATGAGCAGTTTATCAAGGATAACGCCAGCGACATTAACGCCTTCACTTCACATAGAGAGCAAGCATTTAATGACGAACTCGAACGCTGGATTGCGGATGGCAGCATCAACTTTCAAAGTTCAGAAAGCGCAGATCAACCCTTAGAGGAGTTACAAATACCGGACAATGCCACAGCCATTGAAAGTCATGTCGCAGGTAGTATATGGCAAGTACTCGTTGAAGAAGGACAGGAAGTGGAAGCCAACCAGACACTACTCGTTCTGGAATCGATGAAAATGGAAATTGAAATCACCTCCCCACAAGCAGGCACTGTTAGCACAATCACCAAACAACCGGGCGATCAAATTAATGCCGGGCAAGTATTAATGATTCTAAAGTAAATTTTCGGACACAATTATGCAGATTGAAAACCTAACAATTAACTATTTGCGCGAGCAATATGAAGCTAAAAAATTTACTCCACTGGAACTGATGCAGCATTTGATCCACAAAGCCGATCAGTTTGCAGAAAAAAATATTTGGATACACCGTTTAAGATTAGAGGACGTTGAAACCAGTATTAATCAATTAGACCGGGAGAATTTTTCTGACCAACCTCTATGGGGAATCCCCTTCGTTGTTAAAGATAATTTTGACGTTGCCGGCTTACCCACCACTGCAGCCTGCGAGGCCTTTACTTACACTGCTGACAGCAACGCTTATGTTGTACAAAAGCTGCTTGATGCAGGTGCCATTTTACTTGGCAAAGCCAATATGGATCAGTTTGCTACTGGACTAGTCGGCGTGCGCTCACCTGAAAAATGGGGCGCCTGTAAAAATTCCTTTAACAGCGATTATGTTTCAGGAGGCTCAAGCAGCGGCTCCGCTGTTGCCGTTGCCTTAGGCTTAGCCAGTTTTTCACTGGGTACAGATACCGCCGGTTCCGGGCGTGTACCTGCGGCTTTAAATAATATTATCGGTTTAAAACCCTCCAAAGGCTTATTGAGTTTTAGTGGTGTCGTACCAGCCTGTAGAACTTTAGATTGCGTCAGTATTTTTAGCACCACAACAGATGACGCCAACACGGTATTTGAAACTGCTTGCGGTTTTGATCAACAAGATCCTTATGGCAGAAAAAACATTGATACCAATCGGAAAAATTATGGTCGCTATCAAGGCGATTTTAGTTTTGCTGTGCCGGCACAGCAACAACTGAATTTTTTCGGCGACCAATCCGCACAAAAACAATTTGCAACCGCGGTAGAATCCTTAGAAGCACTCGGCGGCAAAAAGATTATTTGCGACTTTGAGCCTTTATTTGCTGCAGCCAAACTACTCTATTCCGGCCCCTGGGTTGCAGAACGGTATGTAGCCGCTGAAGATATTTATCTTAACCACCCTGATTCATTATTACCGGTTATTAAAGAAATTCTTAGCTCGCAACTTGATGCTAGCGCAGCGGACACTTTCAAAGCTATTTATCAATTACAAGCTTACAAACAGCTAGCCGATCAACTGTTCGATATCGTCGATATCTTAGTAACACCAACAGCAGGTACTATCTACACACAGGCAGAGCTAGCCGAACAACCCATCGCTTTAAATTCTAATCTGGGTTATTACACCAACTATTTAAATTTGTTGGATTACAGCGCCATAGCCATGCCGGCTGGTTTTTTAGATAACAAGTTGCCCTTTGGCATTTCTTTTATTGGCAAGTGCTTTGACGATACCAAACTACTTTCGCTAGCCAACCGTTGGCAACAATATCAACCCGCAAAAATAGGGGCAACCGATTGGTCTGTACCTGCGCAATCTGGTTCAGTTACCGGCGTTCTCAATACCATTGATGTCGCTGTCTGTGGCGCACATCTGGAAGGTCTACCGCTAAACTGGCAGCTACTAGAACGCGAAGGTAAATTATTACGCAAAGATAAAACAGCCGACAACTATCGCTTTTATGCTCTGGCAGGTGGCCCACCATATCGACCAGGATTAATTCGCGATGAACAACAGGGGGCTAGCATTGATGTTGAAGTGTGGCGACTACCGACTGCATTTTTTGGTAGTTTTGTGGCGGGTATTCCTAAACCCCTGGGGATAGGAAAAGTCGAACTAGCTGATGGCAACTGGATCACTAGTTTCATCTGCGAAACATATGGCATAGAAGGTGCGGAGGATATAACCAAGCACGGTAGCTGGCGTAATTACATCAGCTCGCTGTAACAAAAATTATGGATTAATAAGGCAAGGATGCCCGTCTTATTTTATAACCACGTATGCGTTGATTGTTTAAAGGCAAGTCATCCGCCATACCTCTAACGAAACCTGCAATGATGATCACTACTGATAATCCGAAGCTACTTTTATCAATAATCAATTAACAACTCTGCCCTTTGATATCACTGTTGCAATTGTTTTTGTATTTCTAATATCTGCCAATGGATTGGCATCCAGCAACACCAGGTCAGCACGCTTACCCACTTCTACAGTTCCCATTTCATTCTGCAGGGAAAAATATTCCGCCGGCCGAATCGTCGCGGCAGCCAACGCATCCAGTGGTGACAATCCAGCACGGACTAACATTTCTAATTCTGAATGCAAACTGTAACCGGGAGCAGCTAATACAATCGGCGTGTCAGTGCCCGCACCGATGGGTAAACCTGCCTCGTGCATACGCCCCGTTAAAAACAAACTCCATTCACCAAAGGCAGGAGATACCGCATTAGGTCTTGCCGCCATACGTTCGCTTTGCGCAGCCCAGGCTTCACCCACCTCTTTCGGCAGGCTGGCTAAAACCTGTTGCCATTCTTTTCGCTGATAAGGCGGAGCAAATGCAAAAGAATTTAACCGCAATGTAGGCACCATCATGGTTGACTGTAATGCGGCAATGGTTTTATCACAACGTGCTTCATCGTAACCTTCCACCGCTGCCATACGCTGCAAAGTATGTAATGACGAGCGCAAGTCAGCACCTGAAAGACTGTCCTGGTTTTTTAGTCGCTCCAAGCGTGTTTGCAGTAACGCTTCAACATTACTGGCACAGTCCATTTCAATATTGCGCAGATGTTCAATGGAATCAACTTTGGGCCCTGCAACGCTGGCTCGCATTGATAACGGCACATGAGCATCTATAGGCAAATTCAGATTATTAGCTGCAGTCACTATGGCATTAAAAATTTTCGGGCTGACCATTTCATAAATTTTTACAAAATCAACACCCTGTTCTTTGAGCGCTTTGACCGTGTTATAGGCATTATCTGCTGTCAGCTGAATCCCTATTTCAGGTCGCCCTATACCGTTGTAAACGACAGGGTTGCCATCCAACAATGGGCCACTAAAAAATACTCGCGGAGCAACAGCTCCTTCAGCACGCATCGCCTCCACTACCGGCAATATTTTTTCCATCAAACCACCAGTATCACGAACACTGGTAATACCCCAGGACAGAAATAATTCGGGCATACTCGCAGTAAGGCGTTCATCGTAAGTCAGGTGAACGTGGAAATCCCACAAGCCAGGGATCAAGTATTTGCCTTCACCATCGATTACTTGGGCTACAGCCGGTTTTTTATCTGCTGTTTGAATCGTGGTAATTTTATCGCCATCGAAAATGACAGTTTGGTTTTTGCGCACACCATTAATAGCATCAATCACCGTTACATTGCTAATGGCAGTACCGGAAGCAGGTTCTTGTTCAGTACAGGATATAAGAAACCATGCACATAGAAAGAGAAGAAACTTGCTTAAATTTTTTCTCTTCAACATTAAGACTTGATCTGACCGGGCTAATTTATTTTTCATATTTTCTTCCCGTTATAAACACGCAGCTAATGCAATTATTAATTTTGTCAGCGCCTGTAGATACTCATCACCACCCCATTTGAATTAGCCTTTGTTTTTACAAGCGTCAGGTTTGTCGGCACAACATCCTGATTGAACAAGCGTTTTCCAGAACCAACCACAACAGGAAAAACCCATAGTCGAAACTCATCGATAAGCTCATGGGCGAGAAGCGTCTGCGCCAATTGCCAACTGCCATGAACTTGCAACAGCGGACCATCTTGTTTTTTAAGTCGAGAGACCTCCTCAACAATATCCCCTGTAATCGGCTTTGAATTACTCCACTCAAGCCTGCTCAACGTAGACGTTGCAACGAACTTGTTTGCATTATTCAGTATACGAGCATGAAGATTGTCGTCGCCAACATGTGGCCAATGGGCCGCAAATAACTCATAGGTTTTTCGACCAAAGAGTAGATCAACAGGTGCAGCCATCGCTTCTTCATTTACTTGTTCCATCACCCCATCGAAATAGTCAGCGGACCAACCGCCCTGAGTAAATCCACCGGAAAGATCTTCCTCTGGTTGTACGGGAGCCTGCATGACACCGTCAAGTGTCAAGAAAGTAATAATGGCCAAATCTCTCATGATGCCCTCCTTGCTTAGTGCTCATTAACGCTCACAGTTCAGGCATCGTATCAAATTTAGGTAGAGAAAGGTCGATATGCCGCACTGCTCGCATAAACAACCATAGCGGGCTTGAAGAGTTCAAGATTATGAAGGCTACCCGCACGATAGGTGAACGCTGCAAAGATACATCCAGATGAAACTTTCTGCTGTTGGCTTCAAATGCAGCAGCTTAAATACGCTTCATCTGGCCCTACAGTAGAAACCTCATTAATTTGCACTGGGAACCTGGCTACCCTTTTGCACTGCAGGCCGTGCGATGATGCGGTTACTCCATGCTTTAACCGCCTCATATGGTGCAAGTAGCTCACCCATAAAGTCTGTATACAAATTTAAGCTCACATAGGCCCAGGGAAACATAATGATATCGGCAATGGAGTATGTACCCGCCAAATAGTCATTGCGACCAAGCTGCCTTTCCATTGCCTTGAAGACCTCTTCCACCTCCGATTCATAACGCTTCAGCGCATAAGGAATTTGTTCATCAGCAAAACGAGCAAAATGGTTTAGCTGCCCGATCATTGGCCCCTGCCCTCCTACTTGAGCAAAGACCCAGGACAAAACTCGGGCACGCAATGCAGGCTCTGCCGGCAACAAATGGCTTTGATATTTTTCTGCCAGATACACCAGAATAGCGCCTGATTCAAAGACCGTAATCGGCTCGCCTGACACATCGCTATCGACAATCACAGGGATTTTATGAAAGGGGTTGAGCGCGAGAAAGTCTTCTGAAAACTGCTCCTTAGCCCCACTAATATCGATGGCATGAACCTGATATTTGAGACCCAGCTCCTCCAGCATGATAGAAGCTTTAATGCCATTGGGCGTACGTGCAGTATAGAGGTCAATCATTTATTACATCCTCAAAGGGAAAAATCCTTATTCAACATAATTGCTTGATAATTAGCAAGTATTATGAGGGCGCAAAGATTACTGTTATTTCATAAGAAACCCAAGATGCTATTTTCGCACCTCAAATTTTTGCGAAACATACAAAGCATTAATATAAAAATGTCTGAAGACATACGCACCGACCATAAATGCCATTCATCCAATCAAAAGCTGATCTGTATCAATTACTTAAAACGAAAGATCTCTTACATTTTTCACTACTTTGAAGAATAGACTAAAGCACGCCGCAGCTTTTTCATTCAACGCAAATAAAATACAAATAGACAAAAAGAGAGTTCACTGTGAAAAAAATTTTAGTTCTTGCATTCGTTTCACTACTTGTTTCTCCTGCCTGGGCCGAGCATGCGTACATCAGTTTTGATGAAGAAGGTAATGCCGTGATTTCCGGTCCTTTCAATGCCATCATTCCCAAACCCGATGAGCAAGCTCAACTGGCCGGCCCAGTAAATACAGAATCAAAACTCGGGGATGAATCATTAAAATCATCAATCGCAGCCTACTATGGCACGGACAGCAATCAATTTCTTACTATTCAGGTAGAAACCACCGACGGCGGCGTCGGCACATTAACTGACAGCAATATGCCGAAGATAACCCTTGCCGGCCAGGAATTCTCTGCTTATCAGACCTGCACGGAAATCAATCAGGACGAGCTGAACCAAACTGACAATCGTCTCTACAAATTTATGGATGACGCAGGTGTTCAATTAGTACCAGGCTTGTACTTCATCATGCTGTATCTCACTAACGATGAAGGCACAGCCGAAGCAATCGTTCGCTATTCACGCAACGCTCCTCAAGGCTGCAGCTCGGTTACTGACAAAGAAATAGAACAGTTTAACGCTAAGTTTGAAGCCTATGTCCAGCACGCCATGGAGATTAATCAGTAAACCCTGATTAATATCAGCCCAGGAAAGAGCTTCCACTCAACGCATAACAGTAGCGAACTGGAAGCTCATCTAAAGCTTATTTTGATTTTTTACCTACCACATACCTATCACATCACAATAGCACGATACTATTTTTTTATA
>JANQLG010000033.1 GCA_028280715.1 Spongiibacteraceae bacterium
TACCGTGTCAGAGCCTGTAACACGCAGGGCAGTTACACCGCGTGTAGTGGTTATCGCACCGAAAGTGCCGCTGCTGTGGTGGCGAATGCGCCGGGTACGCCGACCTCGATTGCAGCACCATCGACCGATAATAATGGCACCTTTACCGTCAGTTGGGGCACGTCATCGGGTAGCGTGGATGCCTATCAGTTGTATCAACAAAAAGATGGTGGTAGTTGGGCCCAAATTTATAGTGGTACCGGTACCTCGAAAGCGGTCAGTGGTTTAAGTGATGGCAGTTACTTATACCGTGTCAGAGCCTGTAACACGCAGGGCAGTTACACCGCGTGTAGTGGTTATCGCACCGAAAGTGCCGTTGCCATTGTAGCTAACGTTCCTGGTGCTCCATCTTCGTTAACAGTACCTTCATCTGATAATGATGGTAGCTATACAGTTTCATGGGGCTCAGTTGCTGGGAGTGTAGATTTTTATGAGTTGCAAGAAGGAACAAATGGTAATTGGGGAGTAGTTTACTCTGGTTCTAATACTTCTAAATCAGTTTCAGTAACCATTAACGGTGAATATGACTACCGAGTGAGAGCGTGTAATTCAGAAAGCACGTACACGAGTTGTAGCGGGTGGTCAGGAACTTCTTCGATAGCTGTTATTGGTTTGTCAGTTGATCTCAACCCGTTAAGTGATAATACGCTGGCTTTTTCTCAGCCGTCACATGATGAAACCGTTGGTGCCATCGCTTCACAAAGCTCAGTAGAAGCGGATGGTAGTGCCAATTATTCGATTCCAATTACAGCCCCACCCGGAGTTGGTGGAGTGCAGCCTAACCTGGCGCTGACATATAACAGTAATGGGTCCAATGGTTTAATCGGCGTTGGTTGGGGGTTACAGGGCTTATCTTATATCCATCGTTGTCCCGCAACGCTTTATCACGACGGATTCATCGATGCGATCGATTATGATGCCAATGATCAGTTCTGTTTGGATGGTCAGCGTTTAGTGCATATCGGCAATAACGAATACCGCACAGCGATTGATTCGTTTTCAAAGATTGTGGCCAGCGGCACTTCAGGATCTGGACCAAGCTACTTTACAGTCTGGTCGCGCGATGGCCGTATTATGCAATACGGAGGCACAACAAATTCTAAGGTGAATGGGGGAAGTGCTTTCGGCACATCCGGTTCGGTTTCTATTTGGGGGTTAAATAAAATTGAAGACCGTCACAGCAATACTCTAACAGTTACTTACCAACAAGAGGCAACTACAACAGAATTCCGGCCACTACAAATTGATTATGCCAATGGTAATGCTTCTGTCGTATTTGAATATGACCCTGCAACCAGACCTGATTTTAAACGGTATTACGCGCAAGGCGATGAGATGACAAGCACCAAGCGTCTGACCAATATTAAAACCTATTCAGGTAGCCAGTTATTACGTGATTATCGATTAACTTATGAAATAAATACGGTTAATACACAGTCACAATTAAAAACCGTAACTGAATGTGCCGGCAACAACAGCTGTTTAGAACCAACGGTATTTGAGTGGGAAGTGACGACATTAGGATTGCAAACACCGTCGTTAAAATTAACTTCTGCACAAACTGGAACAGCGGTGTATTCACCTCATGGGTATTATGAATTTGCGCTTGATGTGAATGGAGATGGTTTGAGTGATTGGATGTGGATGAGCTGGGATGATAGAACACTAAGAGTTGCCTATTCCACAGGAACAGGGTTTTCATCTCCACAAAACTTGGTTACCGATAGTGTTGTGAAGCCTTATTCTTCAGATGGTAAGCACACCAACTTTGCTGATGTTAACGGCGACAGTCTACCCGATATGATTTGGGCGCCATGGGGCAGAAATGATTTGTGGATAGCAATGAGTAATGGCTCGGGGTTTGATACACCCCAACAATTATTTGGCGGTAGTATTGCCACATCTGCTGGCTACAATATTTCGCCTCAGTCCTCTCATGGCATGCATGTCAGATACGGTGACGTTAATGGCGATGGCTTAGCGGACCAAGTTTGGTATCCGCAATCAGGCAATTCCCCTCATTCGCTTTGGGTAGCGCTTTCTAATGGAAATGGCTTTGATACACCAACTCAATGGTTACAGGGAGGTGGGCTTAATACTACTTCTAACGACGGCCGCTTCACTCATCTTCAGGATATGAATGGCGATGGTCTGGCGGATTATTTTTGGCGGCCTGCTGGGCAGAGTTCCATGTATGTTGCATTATCTAACGGTGTTGATGGATTCGACAATCCAACCATTTGGCTTAATCACACCAGTGATGGTGCAGGGGTAGCGCCTTCGTCGTCTTACGACAAACACTCCAGTTTGGCAGACGTCAATGGTGATGGTTTGATTGACTACATATGGGTGCCCGATGGTCGTACAGATATTTGGGTATCAATAAATACCGGTACTGACCTCAAAAGACCCACATTATGGATGCTAGCTAATAGAGGTGTGGGTGGCGCAGTATCCTATTCCTGGGAGGGTAAGCTCAAATATTTCAGCGATATAAACGGCGATGGTTTCGCTGACTATGTTTGGGTGCCCGAAGCCAGGCATTCTCTCCAATATGCATTGTCTAACGGCACAGGGTCATTTGGTCCTACACAAATACTATTACCGGATGGGGTTGCTGCTGGCTATGATCCTCAATCCCATGAGGGCCAACACGAAATGTTTGGTGATTTTAATGGCGATGGAGCGCCTGATTGGGCCTGGGTTCCTGAAGGCAGACAAGATTTATGGCTTGCCTATTCCCACACGCCAGCAGGAAAAATTAAAAAAGTAACCAATGGTTTTGGTGCAGCCACGGAGTTTGTTTACAAACCCATGACTGATAGCTCAGTTTATACCAACGGAACCGACGCCCTTTATCCGATGCTTGACCTAATCTCAGCAAGTTATGTGGTTAGTGAACTGAAAACGCCGACAGGATTAGGCAGTGGATCGCGCAGTACCCATTTTGAATATGAGCAATTGAAAACTCACCTAAAAGGCTTGGGAAGCTTTGGCTTTGGAAAAATGATTGAAACTGATCAGGAAACGGGTATCAGCACAGAAACTGTTTACAAACAGACTTATGATACGGGTAACTCCAGTGTGGACGGAGAAAAGCATAATTTTGGTTTGGTGGATTCAGTCATTACCAAAGCAAGCGATGGCACAGTAATCTCGGATACACGTAATAGTTGGGTATCAAGGCGAATCTATAATAACGGTAATCGCTATCATGCCCAGAGTCTGTATTCGACCTATGTTAACAAGTACGACCTGAATGGCGCGTTTATGTCCAGGGAGGGTAATGTCTATACCCATGATAGCTATAACAATATTGAAGCCATAACCAGTACGGTATACAACACAGCTGACAATTCATCCTGGGCCAGAACAACAGTCACGAGCAATAGCTACACTAATAATGCGAGCAATTGGTTGATTGGCTTAATGAATAGTAGCCGTGTCGATACTACCGTGAATGGTAAACCTATGTTATCGCGTGAATCTGCCTGGACGTTTTATTCAGCTACAGGCCGAATTGAGCGAGAGCAAATTCTGCATCCCGGTACCGGATCTGTTCTGCATGAAACCTATTATAGTAATCTGGACAGCTTTGGTAATCATCGAACGGTTACCATTAGTGGCGCTGACTTCGATACACGGTCAACAAGCTATACCTACGATGTCACTGGTCGTTTTGTGGCTTCGGCAACCAATGTTGTTGATGGTGTTACTCATACCAGTTCGACCAGCTACTATCCCACGGGCCATATCAATGCGGGCTTGGTGCAACTGACAACTGGTGTAAATGGTCTTCAGTCCTACCATGAGTATGACGCCTTTGGTCGAAAGACTACGGTTACGGCAGCTTATGGCACAGCCAATCCGATAGTCTCTTACACTAGTCTGGAAAGCTGTGGTACCACCAATGATTGTCCGCTGTATGCTGAATATCGCATTACGAAATCAGCTCAAGGTGGTGCGGGCAGTCGCAGCTATGTTGACCTGTTAGGTCGAACCCTGCGTAAAGCTGGTCAAACGATGGATGGCAGTTTTGCCCTGGTGGATTACGATTATGACGTTCGAGGCAATAACTATCGAGTCAGCGAGCCTTATTTTGCCGGTGATACCATTCATCGTAACGTAGTTCATTTTGATGATCTAGGTAGAACCACTCAAGCTGTCTATCCCAATGGACGTACGGATGAGATCACTTACAATGGCCTAACTAAAATTTCGACTAATGACATCAATGGCGCCAGCCAATCAAAAACGGAAATTAGTAATGTTTTGGGCCAACTGATACAAGTTATCGACAATAACCTGCAAAGTGTTACCTATGGCTATGACAGTCATAGCAATATGACGCGCGTAACTGATCCGCTCAATAATGTCACCACTATTGGCTACGATGTGATGGATCGCAAGGCCTGGATGAATGATCCTGACAAAGGTTATTGGTCCTATACCTATAATAGTTTGGGCCAACTGATTACTCAGGAAGATGCCAAGCAGCAAGTTACCTGTAATGCCTACGACAGTTTAGGGCGTATGACCAAACGTATTGATAACTATAGTGGTTCTGTTGCCACAGGCGTTGGTGCCACAGCACAATCGACGGCGCACTGTGCTGGAGATGGCGGTAATCCTGAAACAACCACCTGGAACTACGATAATGCGGCCAATGGTATTGGTAAAATTTATCAGATTCACAGCCAGAATGGTTATCAGGAAACAGTTAGTTACGACAGTTATTCGCGCGCAACACAAAGTCTGAAAACGGTTAATGGTGAAAGCTTTACCACTAATACCTATTACGACAATCTGCATCGCGTAGACCGCGTTCGCTATCCTGGTCCCAGCAATCGTCTGGAAGTAAAAAATATTTACAACAATTTAGGCTTTAATATCGAATTAGCCAACGCCGCTAATGGTCATCGTTATTACCAGGCCTTGACTATGGATGCGCGTGGCAACATTACTTCGGAGAACTTTGGTAATGGTTTGAAAACAGTCAGGACATACAATCAGCAGACCGGTCATGTCAAAAACATTGAAGGTTATACGCAACTGGATTTACTGGGAGCACCTTCAATACAAAACAATGAGTTCTTTTTCGACAAACTGGACAATTTACAGTGGCGTGAAGACTACAAGCAAAATATTCGTGAGGACTTCACCTACGACAATTTAAACCGTCTGCGCTATGCCTATGCTGATTTTGGTAATGGCCAATTACAAACCAGCGAAGTCACCTACGATGCGCTAGGTAATATTCGCTCAAAAACCGGTGTTGGTAATTATAAATACGGCAACGAGTGTGCAGTGGCAGCAGGACCACATGCGGTATGTGAAATCACCGGCACCAAAAACACCACTTATCAATACGATGCCAACGGCAATATGGAAACCGGTGATGGCCGTGCCATTTTCTATACCAGCTTTGATAAGCCGTCACTGATCACCAAGGGCAATAATAGTAGCTTGTTGAACTATGGGCCCAGCCGTGAGTTAGTCTATCGTCGTGACGATAACAATGGCCAGGTCACGACGACCACCTATGTAGATGGCTTATACGAAAAGGTGGTGTTGCCATCAACACAAGTAGAAGAGCGTCACTACCTTGCTGGCATTGGTATCTTAACCATCAAGGATCGTACCGGCAGTTCTGCGGGTACTTCGCAGGAAAATTACCTGCATAAAGATCATCTGGGTTCCATTGTTGTGATTACTGATCAATACGCTCAGGTCAAAGAGGAATTCAGTTTTGATCCGTGGGGCAAACGACGCGCGCCCAGTTTGCAGAAGCTGGAGGAGCTGTTAAACAAACCCTGGGCGAGTATGACCACCCTGGAGCGAGGCAACCTAACACTGGCTCCTGCGGTGTTGTCATCACCCACGACCAATAAAGGTTTTACCGGTCATGAGCAATTGGATGGTGTTGGCCTGATTCATATGGGGGGCCGGGTTTATGATGCCGAGATCGGGCGCTTTATTTCCGCTGATCCGTTTATTCAGGACCGCACTAATCTTCAAGCGCTGAATCGATATAGCTATGTGCAGAATAATCCGCTGAGTTATACGGATCCCAGTGGGTATTTTTTACAGAAGTTGGTGGGTAAGTTTTGGAAGGCAGTTAAGAGCCGTTTAAGTCGACTTAATGAAGAGCGTAAGAGTGCGATAAAGAGTATTGGGCGGTTTTTAAATAAGAATCCGGCGTTGCAGTTTGTGGCGACGGTGGTGGCTTACTACTATTGTGGACCTTATTGTGCTGCGTATCTAGGGGCAGGCTTAGGTGCTGCACAGGCTTATGCGGCAGGCGGTAGTGCTGGTGATATCTTGGAAGGATTAGCCGTTGCCGCTGCCACGTCTTGGGTTGGACTTGGGATAGAAAATTATATCGTTGGTAATCAATATATTGCGCAAATGATAGCGGCAGGGATATCGGCTAAGGCGCAGGGCGGCAAGTTTATCGATGGGGTGAAGGGTGCTGCTATGGGGATGGCGATTAGTTGGGCTGCAGGAAAGATGATTGGGATGATGGCAAAACCACCTGCTGATCCTGAAACTCAAACAGCTGATATTAATGTGCCGGAAACTTCTGGGGGGGATATTGCTAGTCCTGATATTGCAGAACCTGAATTTGTAGATGGACCAGCCCCAGATCTATCTACACCAAATCCAGCGCCTTATTCAAGGGGGGGAATTATTGAAGAGGTTGTAGTAACTGCGCAGTATACAGGTGCAGTGGATGTTGTTCCGCCTATGTATATTACTCCGACGATCTCAATGCAGAGTTGGGTTGATCAGCAAGTATCGGCGGTTAACGATAGGATTATGGAATACGGCTCATATGCTTTTGGGGGAGGTGTTGCCGGTGTTGTAGGCAAAGCTATACTTTCTACTCGGTTTGGGCGGGCCGTGTGTGTGGCAGGAGCTATCGCATGTAGTGCTGCATTGGATCCCGGCCAGAAGTTTAAAATGCCATTACGAGCTGTATCTAGACATATGGAGACTAGGGAAAGCATCCGACAAACTGCTAGAATTACACGCCGCTACGGTAATGGACAGAATAAATGATAGATTGTGATTGATATAAGAAACAAAAATGACTGGCAGAAAGCTGTAGATTCATTCAATCAAGGAGATTTGATTGGTGCTTTGTATGTTTTCAAAAAAATATCTAGAACCCGCCCTACAGCTCTAGTTGAAATAGGGAATATATATGAACTTGGCGGCGGTGGAGTTGAACAAAATTTTGTTGAAGCTTGTAAATGGTATGAAAAATCGGTTGAGGAGCTAAATGATCCAAAAGCCCATATGGGGTTAGGTCGGTTGTATTTTTATGGTCATGGTGTTCATCGGAATTATGATAAAGCTTTATATCATTTTGGTTTGCTCGCTAGTGAGGGTGAACGAGGAGCTTTATATGCTTTGGGGTTGATGAGTCAATATGGCTTAGGAATAGAGATTAATAATAGCTGCGCAGCAAATTATTATAGGCGAGCGGCAGATTTAGGACATTTGCTTGCTTTAAGGCAGTTAGCTCTTTTGAACTTTAAACAAGGACATTATATTTCTGGAGCAATATCATGGATAAAGTCATCATTTATGATTTTTAAGGCTGTAATGAAGGACGAAGAGGATCCTAGAGTTAGGATTGTATGAGGTATTTAATGTTTAAAAAAATAAGAAAGAAAAAAGCATTAAAGGCTTATATTAAGGAATTACCATATTTTCTAGAGCAAGATTATGGCTATTCGGCTCTATATAATAATATGCAAATACATAAAACTATTGAAAGGCATGGGCTTGATCAATCTATGGCCATTTATGGGCTTTCGATGATATTAGATAGAGAGGCCTTTTTATCTGCTAATGCAGGTACACTTGAGGAATATACAAAGTGTAGAAAAGAACTTGCTGACCTTTTTTTTAAAGGTGATGTGGATTTTAAGCTAATATCTCCTCGTCTTTCTCGAAACGATAATTGCTCATCTTCGTCTATGGTTGACTCTGATAGCTGAAGGGAAAATCAAAGGGTCAGAGAGAGAAATCAAAGGGTCAGAGTAATTGAAAGAATAGGCATTTGCTTTTTCCAGCGTAGGTTTGTGGCCTATTTATTAAATAGCTAAAGGAAAACGAAGGCTAGGATCAGATGTGAATGAGTTAAGCATCAGTATTTATAGATTCTAATTATTCATATTAGTTTTATTCTCGATCAACCTTCGCATTACTATAAGCAGTAAACGACGGAATTGCAGCAGCAACAATAGTAGCAACTATAATCAACAGTAAAATCATACTATTACTATCTGAAAAAATATTAGTCCCGATATGTAGCCCAAAACTCGCAGCTAAAAAATTGCCTGCAGAGTGTAAAGAAAAATATAACCCGGCAATACCGATAACAATACTCATAAAACTGATTAATAACGCTTCCAGCTCTACTAATAAGAAAAGAAAAATCGGTGGAGCGCCAATGACTCTGAGTAAATGAATTTCATGTTTGCGTTCTCTGATAGAGGCTAGCATCATTGCACTTAAGCCTAGCAGGGCGGCTATTAAAATCAGTGCGGATACCAGCCGAAGTGTGTTTTCTAATAATCCCATCATTTGCCATAGTTCAGATAAAGCAACACCGGGGAGAATGGCTGACAAAGGTTCATTGCGGTAATTATTAATATCGCGTTGTACGCGAAAGGTGGCCATGCGGGAGGTTAAACCCAGCATAAACGCTGTAATACTTTTTGGTTCCAGCTTGGCTGCCATTAGCTGCTCGTTGGTAATTGTGCTGCCAGGCATTTTTACTCCCTGCTGCCAGTCGATATGAATTGCTTCGATACCCTGTAAACTTACATGCAGTGTTTGATCTACGGGTGTGCCTGTGGTTTCTAGAATGCCTACCACGGTAAATGGTCTGTCATCGTGCTGGCTGAAGCTGGTAGTGGCTAGGCCGTGCGCTAATACCAATGTATCGCCAAGCTTGTAGCCCAGTTTGCTGGCGACTTCTGAGCCGAGTACCACATCGAATACTTCGTTAAAGGGTTTGCCTGCTTTAAAGGCGAGGTTGCGTTGTTTGCCGTAGCTAAAGTGTTTGAAATAATCAGCAGTGGTGCCCATCACCCGATAGCCTTTATGAGAATCACCGAGTGAGATGGGTATTGCCCAATCCACTCTTGGGTTTGACGCAATATCTTGGAAGGTATTCCAGCTGATGTTGTTGGTGGGGGCGCCGATGCGAAACACAGAATACAGTAATAGGTTAAGACTGCCGGTTCTGGCACCGACAATCAGATCAACGCCTGACACCGTGCTGTTAAAGCTGTCTTTGGTTTGATGCCTGATATGCTCAACGCCCAGCAGTACAAAAACACTGACACTCATGGCCAGCACAGTCAGTACTACGGAGCCTTTGCGGTTCAGTAAACTTTTTATTGCCAGCCGGATAAACATTAGTGACTTTCTCCTGCTGCGTTGATATCAGATAGCGCATCAATACGTTCAAAGTACTTGGCCAGCGACATATCGTGGCTGACAAACAATAGGGTGACGTTGTTGTCTTTAGCCATAGCCATCAGTTCGGACATGAAGTTGTCGCGATTTTGCTGGTCGAGTGATGAAGTTGGCTCATCGGCAATGAGCAGCTCTGGTTTATTGATCATTGCCCGGGCAATAGCAATACGCTGTTGTTGGCCAATACTGAGTTGAGCGACAGGTTTATTCCACTCGGCTTCAGTAATATTGAAGGTTGCTAATAAAGCGGTGATGTCATCATGTGATATTGCGGTTTTATCTTTTTTCGAGAAGTGATGGGCCAGCTGAATATTGTCAATCGGATCGAGATAGTCGATGAGATTGAACTGCTGGAATATATAGCCGATGTGATCGGCCCGAAAACGGTCACGCTGGCGGTTACTCATGGTATTCAGTGGTTGGCCGAGCACTGATACTTCACCGTGGCTGGCCGCTAGCATGCCGCTCAACAGATTTAGCAGGGTGGATTTACCGCCACCTGAAGGGCCATGGACAAATACGTGTTCCTGTTCAGCTACTGTCCAGTGTTTGATATCTAGTACCGTCTTATTCGGTGTTTGAGGATATGCAAACCGGACATCCTTCAGTTGAATTGCCATAAATATAATCGTCCAGATACTCTAATAACAGGTTGCCTAAATCAAATGATGCACAGTATCATTTCGTCGTCTGATTTTAAATGTTGCAGGTAGTCTACTTGAAAGCGATGGCCTTATTTGAACGTACTTTTTTATTGAGCTTATTGGTTGTTTTATTCTTTAGTGGTGGTGTTTCTGCTGAGAGTTCATCAGTTGCATCAACTGTTACTGAGTTTAAAACCATTGAGTGGCCAGACCTTATCCCGCAAGATGATTTGGAAGCTTTGTTGAATCCACCCGATTATCTTAATGATATTGAGGATGGCTCCTTTGAGGATCAAATCACTGGTCAAATTCAGAATACGATTGCTGCCGCGAGGGATGATCGTTACCAGCAGGCGCTAGTATCTACCAATATCAAACCTGAGATGGATGGCCAGTCAATTCGCATTCCTGGTTTTATTGTGCCTTTGGAGTTTGATGATGACCAAATCATTACCCAGTTTTTTCTAGTGCCTTTTTTTGGCGCTTGTATTCATGTGCCGCCACCGCCACCGAATCAAATTATTTTTGTCAATTTTCCAAAGGGTTTAAAACTTGAAGCGCTGTATGATCCATTTTGGATTTCTGGCAAGTTGAACACCACTCTCACTCAAAATGATCTGGCAACATCTGCTTATGCTATGGAAATGGTCTCGTACGAAGCTTATACGGAGTAGGGTGTTTGGAGCAGGATCTTTGCAATAAGTTATTTGAGTTAGGCTGTGTCGATTAGACAGGAAAATAATTGATTTTCCCATTGGTCATCAATGGCTGGCGCAATAATTTCAATACGGCTTTCAAGGCAATCATCCAATTCAATCTCGGTTAAAGCGTCACTGGTAAGATTGTAACCATACACACCGCTATCCGTAATAAATACTGCTTTCATACGTTCTGCCGTAATACTATTTAAGAATGAAAATAATTTATTGCGACTAAAGGTTTTAGCGGGGCTAAAACGCCAGCCAACGCTTTGAAATCCTTCGCCTTGATTGTTCGCTTTGATATAGCCACATTCTGGAATAGGGCCATCGGCTATATTTTCGGTTTTTATCTGTGCTTGATGATGGTGATGATGAGAATGAGCAGTAGCCATGGTAGCACCATCAAGATGCTGAGTCGTTAATTTACCCTGTTCAGTGAAAATGACTTCAACATCAGGTGAAGCATTATTCTTAGCATAGTTTTCAAGCAAGGCTTTATCCTCTGGCTGATAAAGATCTTGCTTATTGCCGACAATGACATCGGCTATGGCAATTTGTTGGTTGAATGTAGCGTGTTGTGTATAACGTGTGTCGGCAAGTTTTCTTGCGTCGACTAAGGTGACTATTTTTTCAATGGATAATACTTCTCGATAATGATCGGCTGTTAAGACTTCCAGTACTTCAATGGGATGGCCCAGCCCAGTGGGTTCAATTAATAAACGATCCGGATTAGCGCGCTTGAGTAATTGGCTCAATGCAATTTGCATCGGTAAGCCCGCGGCGCAGCACATACAACCGCCTGGTACTTCGCGAATATAGACACCTGTTTCTTCAGTGTTTTGACCTTGGAACAAACTGCCATCCACACCAATTTCACCAAACTCATTGACCAAAATAGCCCAGTGTTCTTCAGGTGGTTTATTTTCTAGTAAATGTAAAATAGTTGATGTTTTTCCTACGCCCAAAAAACCCGTAATGATATTAGTTGGCACAGCAAGAATTTTTTCTGAGTTTTTGTTCATGGCTTGGTGTGGCGATGGTTTTAAACAGGAGGCGAAGTTAATACTGAAACGGCTTGATTAGTTGTATCAACTTCAAAATAAAAGCAACTTTGACGACCGGTATGGCAAGCTGCTCCCTTCTGGTGAACGAGGCATAAAATAGCATCACCATCGCAGTCAAAGCGCATGGATTGCAAAGATTGGTAGTGGCCGCTGGTTTCTCCTTTAATCCATAGTTCATTGCGGCTGCGTGACCAGTAGGTTACCCGGCCTGTGGAAAGTGTTGTTTCCAGGGCTTGTTGATTCATCCAGGCTAACATAAGCACTTGTTTGCTAACGGCATCCTGGGTAATAACAGGAATAAGCCCTTTGCCGTTAAAGTTGAGCTCATCAACAATATCTTTGAGGGCTAATTCCTGGCCACTTTCTAGCCGTTCCAGGGACTGAAAATAAATATTTTTCATTGATAATCAGCTACTAGCTTGTTGGTGACATTCACAGTTACTACGTTGACAGAGATTGTGATTCCATAAATGTCCTATTGCGACCAGGCTGGCACCGACTACTGTTAACGATTTTTCGATGATTTCTCCGAGAATGTCATGCCCTAACAAACCTGTGGCTATTAATGTTACTAATCCGACCACTCCTGGTAATAGCACTCGATATCGTCTGTGCTTACCGCAACCCAAAGTCAAGGCGTAGAGGCTTGTCGGTACGACAGCGATCAACAGCCAGATATGAAAAATTTCGTTTTCCAGTGATAGGGCAGTGAGCGAAGGTAACAGCGTAACCATGATGGGTATGGCCAGGCAATGAATGGTACAGATAACGGAAAGGCTAATAGCTGTTTTATCGGCGATAGCTTGTATATTTCTCATTGATATTACTTATATAGATTAATTAAGAATTATTTGTCATGCAACTATTGCACAGGCAATGCATTTCCAGTTGCGGGCTGGTAAGGTGGAATCCTGCTTCTTTTACATTCTTTTTAAGTGCGTTGATGGTTGATCTTTTGATAGTGATTTCTTCTACATGTTGACAATTTCTGCAGATTAAAAATTGAGGTACACCATGATCGTGTTCACAGGTGATGTGCGAACATGCTATGTATTTATTGGCCAGATTGAGTTTGTGTACCAAGTGCTCTTCTTGTAAAAAATCCAGAATTCGATAAACAGACATCGGTGGTAATGTTTCGCCAAATTCATTTTTGCAGTAATCAACCAGCTCATAAGCGGACATGGCTTTTCCCGATTGTAATAAACCTGTAAGCACTTGTTTGCGTTTGTTGGTTAGTCTCACACCGTTTTCACTGCAACTTTTCTCGGCATGTTTAATGATGGTTTGTACTTTACTCATAAGTATTATCTTATGCGGACAACATGTGATTTTTCTGTCAGCTTGGTTGCCCCTTGTTTTTGGTCAGTGAGCCACATGACATTGAGTGTCTCAATACCCGGAAACTGGGGGAAAAAGTCTATAGATACCTGCGAAATATCTGACCCTTGTTCGCAATCATAATGATAAAAGGCCGTAATTTCGCTATGTGATATTTCATCATGATGGTGTATCTCTTTCTCTTGAGCAACATGTTCATGATGATCTGCGTGTGTCTCATTATGAGTCATATGGGCTGGCATATTAACCGTTGCCTTTACTGCGTTACATGTTGTGCCTGAGAAGGAAAATAGCTTGGGGGATGATTCAAGCAGCAACTTGGCTTTTTCAACGGCTTGCACTTGATCAGGCGATGTGACTTTGTGTTCAAACCCCACGATGTTTACTGCTGGGGATTCCAAATGTATTTCAAGCGTATTTTCTACAATGGCAATAGTCAGCTCAGCGGAGCCGTGAACATGGGCATTTGATTCTGAGTGTGTATGCTCATGTGCGTGAGGTACATCTGCTGCGTAGGCATGCAGCGAAATGAGTAGGAGAAATAAAGATTGTAGAAATATATTTCTCATTACAAATGTCTCAAGTATGTTCGGTTAGCTGGTTCTGGTTAAGGGTGGCACATATAATCATAAATAGTAAAATGATACAACATATCATTTTTGCTATTTAAAGAAGAAATTAACGATAAAACTTACGCTTCGAGGTAGGGGTTGGCTATTTATTAGGTATAGGGTGATTATTTTGCTTGGCATACCAGCCACATTTTGCTGTGATTATTTTTTAACTGTTTGATTTATAAGGATTTAGTTTTGTTTAAACGCTCTCAAAGTGTAAGTTTAGATGCATTTTAAATGAGCAAGAGCAAATAAATAGGGACTACAGCCATGATTCATTGTTGTGATGGGTGTCTATAGGGCTTGAAGGTGGGGGTCATTATATCTGCAATTAAAATTATGCCATGATTTTATATTCTAATTATTTATATTAATAATGTGATAGTGTTCTCTATGTTGTTGTATATCTGGGATTTTTGGTTTTTTTACGCTGATTGTCTGTGACCAGTTATGTGAGGTGTAAGCAGGTTTGTACTTCGTTTATAGTTTGTGCCCATACCTATCATAAGTTTGGTTTTTTATTTGGTTTCGTGTGTGAGAATCATTGGTAGGATACTCCGTATTCTAGCAATTTATTGAATAGCCAGTTTGTTTGTAACGATAAAAATAACAGAGAGATGCTGTATTGCATGAGAAGCAGATGGTTAAGATGTCCCTTTGCATATTCCATATTTTGTATTAATTAGAGTCCAATCTAATTGATAGGCATTTCTTTTTGTCTCGGGAAAGTAGCCAATAACGAGTTAGTCATTATCTAGCGATTTTAGGTGGTAGGTACGTATAGGCTTTTTCTATCAATATTTCTAACAATAGGATGAGAGGTTCTGCCATGAAAAAAAATAAACTTGCCCATATCATCTCTGGGCTGGCGATAGCAACTTCGGGTGAAATAGCGTTTGCACAAGCTAATACGTTAGAGGAAGTGATCGTCACAGCGACTAAAAGGGAAGAAAGTCTGCAGGAAATACCCATAGCTGTTTCGGCCATTTCAGGAGAATCTTTTAAACAAGCCGGTTTAGATAACAATAAAGATCTGGCGGTAAAATCGCCAAACTTGAATATTTCTTCACCCTTCTCGGCGGCAAATCCTTATATCACTTTACGTGGTGTTGGTAATGGTGGTGACTTTTCACCACTGCCTGAAGGTTCAGTGGGTGTGGCCTTTGATGGTGTAACTGTTATCGCTCAAAATGGTCGTTTAACTCAGGCATTTGACTTGGAACGTGTCGAGGTACTTCGCGGACCACAGGGCACGCTATTTGGTAAGAACACAACCGGCGGTGTTATCAGTTATATCTCCCGCAAACCTGGTGATGAATTTGATTACAACATTGATTTAACGGTTGGCCGTTTTGCTCAAACGGATGTTGAATTCGGTATGGATATGCCAGTCAGTGATGAACTTAAAGTACGTGTCGCGGGTGTTTCTAATAAAAGAGATGGTTATGTCGATAATCTTCTGACTAAAGAAGATCTGAATGATGTAGATAATCAAGCGGCAAGGGTTGTTATGGTGTGGGAGCCATCGGATACATTTGATGCCACACTAAACCTGAATACTTTTCGTGATCGAGGTGGTGTAAATACAGGTAAAAACAGGCCTGTTGGTGTTGAATTTGGTGGCACTGGAACAGATTATTTGGGCTTTGATGGCTTTGCTATAGATGATCCATTCACTGTAGAAATTAATACCGATACCTATGAACACATTGATTCTGATGGTTCGATTCTTACGATGAATTGGGACCTTGGCTATGCAACGCTGACTTCTGTATCAGGTGTGGTCGAAGTCGATCGTGATCAAGTACAGGATTTCGATTATTCCATTAATGATTCTGTAGAACATCGTTATATCGATAATACTGAACAGTTTTCCCAGGAGCTTCGTTTAGCATCTAATACGGATTCAGATCTTCAATGGATGCTTGGATTATTTTATTTTGATTCAACGTTGGAGACGAATCACCGCTTTTCCTTTGCCGCGATAAGTACCTTTTTTCATCAAAATGCAAAACTGGATACTGAGAGCCAAGCCATTTTCGGTAATATCTCTTACAACCTATCCGATGCCTTAAGATTAAGGGTTGAAGGCCGGTATACCGACGAAACGAAAGATTATCGGTTTGAGCAGCTAGGGTTCCCCGGTGCCACAGCTCCAGACTATAGCCGTGCTGATAGCATCACGGGACCTACTGTGGTTAATCAGCCATCTATATCTGATGATGCTACCTTTGATGAATGGTCGGGCCGTATCACCTTGGATTATCAAATGAATGATGAGGTGATGCTATATGCCAGCGCTAGCCGTGGTTTTAAGTCGGGTATATTCCAGTTTCCATTATTTCTGACAAATACAGCTACTAACGCTACTGGCCCTGAGACCATCGTAGCCTATGAGGTAGGTGCTAAAACTACTTTGTTTGATAATCGGGCACGGATTAACTTCAGCGCGTTTAATTACAATTTTGAAGACCAACAGGTCTTTACGTTAAGTGGTATCAATCCGCTTGTGCCTGAATTATTAACAGAAAATGCTGATGAAGTGGAAATCATTGGTATGGAGCTGGATTTTACTTTGATACCAACAGCGAATTGGACCATTACGGGCAGTGTTGGTTATTTACCCATTGCTGAATATGAAGAGTTTACTTACTTGGAAGGCCTTCCCAATGCTGCAGATTTGTCTGGCGAGCGAATTCAATATGCGCCGAGAACTGATGGCACCATAGAAGTAAGTCATTTGTCTGAGTTTGGTAATGGTATGCAGTTAACCAGTAGTGTTAGTTATGATTTTCAAGCTGAACATTCTGCCGATGCAGCTAATGCTGTAACGGGGGGTAGACTGTATGTGCCTCGCTGGCACACATGGAATGCTCGGTTTTCTTTAGACGTATCTGAGCAATTGACAGTTACTGCATGGGCTAAAAACATTACAGATGAAGAATACATTGACGGCCTTGTAAACATAGGGGCCTTTGGATATGACATGGCTCTATATGGTGAACCGAGAACTTTTGGATTAACGTTATCCTTTAAACATTAACTCTAAAATTTGTTTAATTGCTAGATTCTACCCCTAAAAAATTAGTGCTTTGATTAGGGGTATTTAAGCATTCTAAACGGTATTTTTAGCGTTAATGTAGAAAGGCTTAGGATCACTTTTTATAGTCAATTTAATAAACAATTTAATAGACACATTGGCTATATGAAGTAATTTAATTTGAGTAACGTAGTTATTTTTTGTATGTTGCATGCAAGAAGTCTTTGGAGAACTTTATTGTGAATAATATTGTGGCGAGTACTGGGCAAGATGGCGAACACATAACCTATTGTCGAATTTGTGAAGCGCTTTGCGGACTAAAAGCGACGGTAAAAGATGGCAAAGTAGTCAAGGTTGAGCCTGATAAGGACAATATCAGTTCCAAGGGTTTTATATGCACTAAAGGCCCTAATATGGTCAATGTCATGAATGACCCTGAGCGTGTGCTTTATCCGATGAAACGCACAGGTGGTCCTGGCGAGTTTTCCCGAGTGAGCTGGGAAGAGGCGATGGATGATATCTGCACCAAGCTCGGAGCCATTAAAGAAGAACATGGTGGCGAAAGCATTGCTGCTTATGTGGGTAACCCCATGGCCTTTGCTGGTAATAATTATGGGATGGTGATTAGCTTTCTCAATTCCCTGGGGTCAACACAAAATTACACACCTTGTGCGGTCGATATTTCTGCTGTGTGCTTTGCGACAGAAACTGTATTGGGGCCTGGTTTTCCTATCCCCGACATTCCAAATTGTGATTACTTTTTAATTATTGGCGCTAATCCATTGGAGTCACATGCATCGCTCGTGCATGCACCAACCATTCGTGAAGATATGGATGCGATTGCTGAACGGGGCCAGGTTGTGGTGGTTGACCCTCGCTTGACCAAAACGGCAAAGCGCTACCATCATCAACCCATTTTGCCGAATACCGATATTTATTTTCTGGCCGGATTGTTGAATACGGTATTTGATGAATCGTTAACCGATGAGCAGTTTCTTGCTGAGAACGTAGTTGGCGTTGAACCATTTCGAAATGCATTAAAAGGTCTGCCCATTGAGCTATGTTCGGAGCAATGTGGAATCCCGGTTGAGGATATTCAGAAAATTGCACGAGATTTCGCAGGGCACAAACGTGCCGCTGCCTACAGCCGGTTGGGAACAAGCAGAGCCAGTTATGGTGCATTGACTAACGTCTTAATCATGGCGCTAAATATTGTTACGGGTAAGTTTGGTGTTAAAGGCGGAAGTTTTATGGGGGCTAACCCCTATCTGCCCGAGAGCTTTTCAAACAGAGGTGCACCTAACAGCCATGGTATGCAGAAGACGCGTACTGGTGATTTGCCCGCTATTGGTGGTCACTTGCCTGGTACTGTGATGGCTGATGAGATTTTGAGTGAAAGAGCTGATCGACTGCGTGCAATGATTGTTAGCGCCGGTAATCCTGTGGTTTCCTTCCCCGACGGTAGTCGTTTGGAAGAAGCACTACAACAACTGGATGTGATGGTGGGCATTGATCTTTATATTAACGAAACCAATCAATATGCCGATTATATTTTGCCGGCGACGTCTTTCTTTGAGCGTGAAGATTTGCCGGTATTTTCGATTTCCACAATGCCGCGGCCTGCCATGCACTTTTCACCCAAAGTCATTGATCCCATGGGCGAAGCGAGAGAAGAGCAGTATATCTTTATGGAAATTGCCGAGCGTTTAGGTTTGCCTAATCCAGTAGCGATGACGTTCTTGCCTGAAGATATGTGGGAGCAACATAAAAAGTCGGACATGATTGATATGTTGGATCTTTGTATTCGTAATGGTATGGCGGGTGATCATTATGGTGAAAATCCTGAAGGTTTAAGCCTTGATAAAATCAAGCAGCATCCACATGGTATTGAAGTGACTGGTATTGATTCCTACAACGAGTGGCGTCGCCATGCACGGCATGAAGAAGGCAAGCTGGTGCTTTGGGAAGACAATATCGCTGCTGATTTTAAGCGTTTGACCACAGAAGGGTTACGTTTAAAACCGGCGAGTGATCAGTTGGCTCTTTTTGGACGTCGTTCTATCAAAAATATCAATTCCTGGATGCACAATATCGAAAATCTGGTAAAAGGCGCTCCACCAGCGTTATACATAAATCCGGAAGATGCTGAACAGCGCAATATTCAGGATGGCCAGATGGTGGTCATCAAAGGTAAAAATCGCGAAGCCCAATGCCCGGCTAAAGTGACCGGGGATGTGGTGAAGGGTTCAGTCTGTTATCCACATGGCTGGGGTCATAATGGTAAAGCCAATTGGACGCGGGCAAACCAGACAGAAGGCATTAACATCAACGATTTGCTGTCTTCAGATATAGAGGATGTTGATGCGTTAACTGGTTCTCCACTGCTGGATGGCTTTCCGGTGTATGTGGAAGCCGTTAGTTAATCAACTCGAGTCTGATAAGTTACTCTCAATGGCCAGGCAGTTACTGTCTGGCCATTTTGTATTGTGTACTGGCAAATAGCAGTGTCATAAATGGACTAATCAGGCAGAAAAATGCGAAGGGCGCATAGCTGAGAGTTGCTACTCCCAGCACAGAGGCATGGTAAGCGCCGCAGGTATTCCAGGGTACCAGCACAGATGTGACTGTGCCGGTATCTTCCAAGGTGCGGCTGAGGTTTTGTGGAGCCAGACCGCGTTCTTTAAAGCTTTCGGTAAACATTCTTCCAGGTACAACAATCGATAAGTATTGATCAGAGGTTGTGGCATTACTGAATAAGCAGGTTCCTGCTGTGGTGCTGATTAAGCCTCTGATGGATTGTGCTCTGTTCATTAACGCTGTTGTGATGCGCTTTAAAAAGCCCGATGCCTCCATCGTGCCACCAAACATCATGGCCGAGATAATTAACCATATCGTGCCTAGCATGCCTGAGATGCCGCCTGCGGTAAGCAGTTCGTCCAATAATGGATCACCGGTAGCAATGGCGATATCGCCAAAACAGGCCTGCATAATACCTTGGTATAGAGCGTAGTCGCCGCTGCCGCCGGCAGTCCTGACCTGATCGACTTGAAAAATCAGTGCGAAAATGGCGCCGAGAACCACGCCAATAAAAATAGCGGGCAGGGCAGGAATTTTGCGAATAATCATGATTAATACTGCCAGAGGAACCAGCAACAGCCAGGGCGTAATATTCAGGCTTTGTTGCAGCGTGTTGGCGATGGTTTCTGATTCGGTTGTGCTTTGCTGCTCGGTGCCAAGGCCGAGAAAGAGAAATAACACTAAGGTGATGCTTATTGATGGCACTGTGGTTAACATCATGTAGCGAATATGGGTAAAGAGTTCGGTTCCGGTAGTGGCTGCAGCGAGATTAGTGGTATCCGACAGCGGTGACATCTTATCGCCAAAATAGGCGCCAGAGATGACTGCCCCTGCGATGAGCCCAGGTGCAATACCTAACACCTGACCGATGCCCATCAAAGCGATACCTATGGTAGCGGAAGTAGTCCATGAGCTACCGGTGAAAACGGCCACAATGCTGCTGATGATAACTGCGGCTACCAGAAACCAGCTGGAATCCAGAATCTGCAGGCCATAATAAATCATTGTTGGAATGATTCCCGACAGCAACCACGTGCCGGATAACGCGCCTACCATTAACAGGATCAGCATGGCAGGAGTAGCCACTAGTAGGCTCTGGCTAATTCCCTTTTCGATAGCCTTCCAGGGTGTTTTATAGAACATCGCTAAGGCCGCAGTTAAAGCGGCTGAAAGCATAAGAATAACCTGATTGGAACCGCTGACTGCATCATCGCCGTAGATAAATACATTGCCACTCAAGAGACTGACCAGCAAAAGCAGAGGGATGATTGCAATCCATAAGGGAATATCTGAGTGTTTTCCCAATGCTAAATCTGAAACAGAATTAACGGACGATGATTCATTGGGCGTAAGATTATTGTTATCTGACAATATTTGCTCCCGAAGAGTCTTTTTATTTCTAGCCTGCGCAATGGTATCGTAGCCTATCACTTTACAAGTGACGATTCACTTTGCTTAAACTATCAGATCTTATATCCAGGGTTTACACGGTTTTGTTGATTAGATGGTTTTGTTGAATAGTAATCTCGGTGTTAACCGAGAGTGTGGGTTAAGTTATCGATTATGACTGTAAAAGAAAAACATTATCCGATCTGGGATTTGCCGACACGTTTATTTCACTGGATACTGGTTATTGCCTGTGCCACGGCATGGATAACCTATGAATTAGGAGAAATGGAATATCATAGTTGGTGTGGTTATACCGTTCTGACACTCATACTCTTTCGCATTGTATGGGGTTTTTGGGGGAGTGTGCATTCGCGCTTTGCAGATTTTATTACGCATCCCAAGGCGGCTATACACTATATGCAGGGGCGTTTGCCAGTAAAGGCAGGTCATAGTCCTCTGGGTGGTGCAGCCGTTGCAGCTATGTTAATGATTATTTTTATGCAGGCGGTTACCGGGTTATTTAATAGTGATGAGATTTTCTTTGATGGCCCGTATTTTCATGCTATTGATCGCGAGTTAGCAGGGACCTTGGGGGCACTGCATGAAACGCTCTTTAATGTACTGCTATTTCTTGTGGTGTTGCATATTAGTGCCATTGCCTTTTATCAATTAAAGTTGAAAAAAAAATTAATCGTAGCGATGTTCACCGGCTATCACCCGGAATTAAGTGGGGCATCGGCTCCAGTAGCATTGTGGAAGGCATTATTGGTTATTGCGATCAGTGCGGGTTTGGTTTATTTACTGTTAAGTAATGCGCCGCAACCTGCGTTATCAGAATATTATTTTTAATATTTTCATGAATAAATCCTTACATCGTTAATACCAGTGTTAATGTCGGTGATTTGATAAAAAGATGTAAGGATTAGTGAGAGATACTTCTTAACCTACTATTATGAAATTATTGGTATTACGAGATTATTGGTTTAAGAAATCTTTGGACCTGTAATCATCGTGGCAACTTTTGCAAGCACCACCGACTTTTTTGAATTGCTCGATAAAGGCTGCTTTGTCTTTAGCTGCGGCTGCAGGTAATGCTGCACTGGCTACTGCTAAGTCGTTTCCTTTGCTAGTAAAATCTTCCATATTACTCCAAATTTCTGGTTTGGCTTTGGTCTTACCTTTTTCGCTACCAGGAATGTATCCACGCTGGAAATTTGTGGATGCCACTGCAGCTAAATCTTTGGCATAGGCTTCCAGTGCAGCTTGATCCCATGGGATTTCACCTTTAACCATTGCAGCCATTGGACCCATATTGGCACCAATCAAGGTCATTCTGGATTGACGGTATTTAAGCGCATATTCGGTTGGGTCCATTTGGGCGAAGGATAAGCTTGGCGCTGTTAATACGGTGGCCAAGGCCAACGTTAGCATTTTATTCTTTTGCATTTACTGGTCTCCATTCATGGTGTATTACGCAACGATAAAAAATTAAGTAAACTGCGGTTGCTACTTTTCAGTTGTAACAGCATAACAATTTATTATTACTTGGAGAACCTCTCCAAGATTGGTGAGCTGTTTTCTATCATATTTTTAATGAAGCGAGTTAAAGCATATATACTGAAGGGCTGAATACAAGTAAATCGGGTAGCAGACGAGAAACTTGAAAGAGAAGTGATCGATGCTTAAATTACTGGTCACTGCTTTAGAAAATTAATAATAAAAATGGAGATGTTATGCAAAACGCTGTCGATTTTATCAACGGAGTCATTTGGAGCCCTGCGCTGGTGTATCTGTGCTTGGGCACTGGGCTGTTTTTTTCCATTGTGACCCGTTTTGTCCAGGTACGGCACTTTGGTGAAATGTGGCGTTTGTTGATGTCTGGTGAGAGTTCTAAAGAAGGTATTTCCCCTTTTCAAGCATTAACTGTGTCGCTGTCTGGCAGGGTCGGAACAGGTAATATCGCTGGGGTTGCTGCCGCCATTGGATTTGGTGGCCCTGGCGCTGTTTTCTGGATGTGGGTAGTGGCCTTTCTGGGGGCGGCTACTTCTTATATTGAATGTACCCTGGGGCAAATTTATAAAGAGGAGCAAGAGGGGCAGTATCGCGGAGGCCCGGCTTTCTATATAGAAAAAGCACTGGGTCAAAAATGGTATGCGTGGATTTTTGCCCTGGCCACTATTCTGGCAACGGGTATTTTATTGCCGGGTGTGCAGTCAAATAGTATGGGTAATGCCATTGTTACGGCCCTGGGTACCGGTGAAACCGTTGAAACAGCGATGGGGGCATTGAGTTTTGCCAAGATCGCGACAGGCACGGCTATAGTACTTTTGTTAGGGTTTATTATCTTTGGTGGGGTAAAACGCATTGCGCATTTTACTCAGTTTGTTGTGCCTTTTATGGCACTTGGTTACATCATCATTGCCAGTGTGATCATTGCTCTTAATATCAGTGAGCTACCCGGAATTATTGCCTTAATTATCGGTGATGCCTTTAATCCCATGGCGGGTATCGGCGCAGCCATAGGCTGGGGGGTTAAGAGGGGTGTCTATTCCAATGAGGCCGGGCAGGGCATGGGGCCTCATGCAGCTGCTGCCGCAGAAGTACAACACCCAGCACAGCAGGGCTTGGTGCAGGCTTTTGCCGTTTATATAGACACTTTGTTTATCTGTACAGCAACGGCCTTCATGATTTTGATCACAGGTGCCTATAACGTTTATGGTACCGGTGAAGGCGTTATCGTGCAGAATTTGGCGGCAGATGTTGCCGCCAATAGTCCTGCGTATACTCAGACGGCAATAGAAAGTGTTTTGCCGGGTGTAGGAAACCTATTTGTTGCCATTGCGCTGTTTTTCTTTTCCTTCACTACGATTCTGGCTTATTACTATATTGCTGAAACTAACGTCAGTTATCTTCAGCGCGATCTGCACATTCCGGGCTTTACCTTTTTCTTGAAAGTCGTACTAATGGCGTCAACCTTCTATGGTACGGTGAGGACGGCCAATCTTGCTTGGGCGCTGGGGGATATTGGTGTGGGTCTAATGGCATGGCTGAACATTATTGGTATTTTGATTATTTTCTTCATCGCTAAACCGGCGCTTAAAGCCTTAAGGGATTATGAAAGACAGCAGAAGGCAGGCGTTGAAAGCTATCATTTTGATCCTGAGGCATTGGATATAAAAAATGCCCATTTTTGGCAAAATAAGAAACGCAATTAGTTAATCCGAATTTACCAGATCACATTGGTCGCCTATTATCATAATAAGGTTATCAATATTCGGGAAAGAAAGCCCTTGGAGTTATCTGAGGTCTTTTAGTGTATGAGTGTTTTAATGGTATTGCTAACGAAGATAACACAGTCTCTTCTCCTGGTGCTGAGTATACTTTTAACGAGTTTCTCAGTCGCTGCTGAAGCAGAAGGTGCTGTAAAGCCATTCCAAATTTATCAATTCCTCAATGAAGATGCTAATGACCCGAGTCTGAAAGCATTTGAGAGCATGTTGCAGAAGATGCTGAAGGCCCCTTTTGCCCAGTGTGGTCTTGATTCGAATGTCATACCGATGCCAAGTAACAGGGCAGAAAGGTTGTTTAAAAATGATCAAGTAGATCTTGAGTTATTTCGTCCAGAGTTTAGGCCGGCCCGAATTGCAAATACGACCAAAATTCCCCATCCCATTTTAGTTGTGAACCTAAGGGTATGGGCGCATAAAGATGCAGCAATTGCTCATATGGGTGATTTACAAAAATTACGGCCGGTTGTTTTAACAGAAGACGGTTGGATGAATCTGCCGAAAGTTGTAGAGCATTTTCAGCTCGGATGGATCCAAGAATTGGATGATAATGAAATTGAAAAGGCTGATTCGTTTGCTTCAGCACTTAAAATCATTAATTCTGGTCGAGCCGATTTTATTGTGTGGGGAGAGATTTTAGCGAGTCGTTATATTCGGTCTTATCAGCTGAGTAACATTCGTGGTATTAGCGAATTACCTCCGTTAACAGCATTTTTTTATTCCTGGTTGGCGGATAGAAACCGGGAATATTTGTCATGCTTAACACAAATATATCAGCAACATTTCCCGTTAGATTTGCTTAATGTACAGGATAATCAGCAAAAATCTTAAAAAATAAGTTAATGCTTTTTTGAGATAAATGAGGAACCAATTTAAGAGTTGGCTTCTTGTATGGCCTGATTGTTGTGACGAATGTCTTCACCGCTTCTTATATAGATAATGTGTTCGGCGATGGTTCTGGCATGACTGCTGATACGTTCCAGGCATTTAATAACTTGAACAACGCTTACACCTTTGCCGACGTTGCGAGTATCTTCCAGTAAGTAAGAGACAACAATGCGTAAACTGGAAGGAAATTCAGCTTCAATTTCCCGAGTGTCTTCAATCAGTGTTTGGGCAAGGTCTGTGTCCAGCGTATCGATAACTTCGATGGCGTCGCGAACATTTCTGCGTGTCGTTTTCATGGTTTGAAACACTTGCCTGAACATATCTTTTGGTAACCGAGAGTGGTTTTGTTCGAACATCTCGTGGGCAATGGTGGCGCAGTGAACGGCTTCATCGCCGATTTTTTCCAGCTCAGAAACGATTTTAGAGCAGCCAAGTACTAAACGTAGGTCTTTGGCTATCGGTGTGCGTTTAGCGACTAGCGCTTCAATTTCAGCATCAATCTTAATTTCTAATTGATCTACCTCGATATCACGTTCGATGATTTCCTGGGCAGCATCAGGGATGTGCTTTTTTACCGCGCCCATGGCTGAATCTACCTGGCTGCTAACCAGAGCGCCCATTTCTGTGAGCAAAAGGTGTAAAACCGATAGCTCACCATCGTAGCGCTTGATGATATGGCCTTCGACAAATTGCGTCATTTTGTCACCGTCCTTTGCAGTCGGCCCTAGTGATTGTTAATTACCCGAAGCGTCCACTGATGTAATCTTCGGTCAACTCATGGCGAGGGCGAGTAAAGATATCGTTGGTCGCACCTATTTCGATTAAGTCACCGAGGTGAAAGTAGGCGGTACGTTGTGATACCCGCGCGGCTTGGTGCATGGAGTGCGTTACAATGGCAATGGTGAATTGCTCGCGTAGCTCATCGATCAAGTCTTCCACAATGGCTGTGGCAATCGGATCAAGCGCGGAGCAGGGTTCATCCATAAGAATGACCTCGGGGTTGATGGCGATAGTTCTCGCAATACATAAACGTTGCTGCTGGCCACCAGAAAGGCCTGTGCCTTGAGCATCAAGACGATCTTTCACTTCGTTCCATAGGCCTGCTTTTTGTAGCGATGTTTCTACGATTTCGTCCAGCTCCGCATTGGTGTTTGCTAGGCCGTGAATACGAGCGCCCCAGGCAACATTCTCATAAATTGATTTGGGAAACGGGTTGGGTTTTTGGAAGACCATGCCTACTTGCGCTCTGAGTTCAACCACATCCAATTTTTTGTCATAAATATTCTTGTTGTCGAGGGTGATATCGCCAGTCACTTTACAGTCCTTGACGGTATCATTCATACGATTCAGACATCTGAGGAAGGTTGATTTACCACAGCCAGATGGGCCTATCATTGCAAGTACTTCATTGCGGCCAAGGTCCAGGTTAACGCCTTTTATCGCGTGCTTGTCACCATAGTGTACGTTGACATCACGGGCCGACATGCGAGGGCTTTCTACAGTGTAGTCACCCACAGTTTCCCGATGATCACGAGGAATTTGTGAAGAGGGTATACTTGGGCTAGCTGGCGCCGCCTGCTGATTATTTTCCATTGTGACCTCAATTTCTTGCATGGTGTACCCCAATTTTTATACGTCAGATGCAGTTAACTCAGATAAAGTTAATCTTGCCGCTTACCATCTACGTTCTAATTTCTTTCGAATAAAAACAGCAACTGCATTCATCGTTATCAGGAAGGCCAGCAGTACCATAATAGCGCCTGATGTTTTTTCTACAAATGCACGTTCAGGGCTATCTGCCCATAGAAAAATCTGTACCGGTAATACGGTAGATGGATCTGTAAAGCTCGATGGTACATCCACGATAAAGGCTACCATACCAATCATCAGTAGCGGAGCAGTTTCTCCCAATGCTTGAGCCATGCCGATTATTGTACCAGTGAGCATCCCAGGCAGAGCCAAAGGTAACACGTGGTTGAAGACCATTTGCATTTTTGATGCCCCCAGGCCAATTGCTGCCTCCCGGATTGCCGGTGGCACTGATTTCAACGCTGCTCGACTGGAAATAATGATGGTCGGTAGTGTCATTAATGTCAGGACCAAACCACCGACTAGTGGTGCTGAACGGGGCAAGGCAAAGAAGTTGATAAACACGGCCAGGCCCAGCAGACCGAATACAATAGATGGAACCGCAGCCAGATTATTAATGTTAACTTCGATGATATCAGTCAGTCTGTTTTGGGGCGCAAACTCTTCCAGATAAATGGCTGCGGCAACGCCGATCGGGAATGACAGCAGCAAGGTCACAATCAGCGTGAAGAAGCTGCCTGATAGAGCACCTAATATACCTGCCAATTCCGCATCGCGAGAATCTCCTGCTGTAAAGAAGGTGGTGTTAAATTGGGTTTTAACGCGTCCTTCTTCATTCAGTTTGTCTATCCAGGCAATCTGGTTGTCTTTAATACGGCGATCATCTTCAGGTATATTGCGGTCGATATAGCCTTTGATCAGCATATCGATGTCATCGTCAGCTGGTACCCAAAGTCTGAAGGTATTGCCAATATATTCCGGGTGTTCACGTACAAGATCGGCCAGCTGATAACTGGCGCCACTGCTAACCAAAGAGTAGAGATTGCGGCGTTCTTGACGTGAAGAAACCTCAGGAAACATTTCCCTCAGATTGCTGCGAATAATGCCAAAATAATTGGCATCGGCGATGACCGCTGGATCGCGTGTCCCATCGGGGTCGATTTGTTGTTCATCGAGATAGATATCCAATGCGATATAAGATTGGACGAAAGCGCCTTTGCCCTTATTAATAATGTCGAAGAACAGAATAAAGACAAAACTAATAGCAAGCGCTATGGCCACTTTGCCGTATAGTTGAAAACGTCTTTCTGCCGCATTGCGTTTATTGATGTTCTTTCTAACAACATCAATTGTTCTTGGGCGTTTGGGGATATTGGGTGAGAGTGTAGAATTATCTTCTGTCATGATATTAAACTTCCAATTCCTCTCGATAGCGGCGAACAATATGTAATGCGATAACGTTTAATACTAGGGTGGTTAAAAACAGCATAAGCCCCAACGCAAAAGCAGCCAGGGTTTTTGCGCTGTCAAATTCCTGGTCACCAGTCAGTAGAGTAACGATTTGAACCGTTACAGTAGTAACCGCATCCAAAGGATTAAGAGTTAAATTAGCAGCTAAGCCTGCTGCCATTACCACGATCATGGTTTCACCGATGGCACGTGAAGCTGCTAACAAAATGCCTCCAACTATGCCGGGCAATGCCGCTGGGAAAACAACTTTGCGAATGGTTTCTGATTGAGTGGCGCCTAGGGCCAGTGCGCCATCGCGCATTGACTGTGGTACTGCGTTAATAACATCGTCGGAGAGTGATGAAACAAATGGGATGATCATAACACCCATGACCAAGCCGGCAGCTAAGGCGCTTTCGCTGGCGACGTCTAAACCAATCGATGTGCCGAAATTTCTGATCATTGGAGCAACGGTAAGAGCGGCAAAGAAGCCATAAACTACGGTGGGAATGCCCGCTAATATTTCCAGTAATGGTTTGGCGATGGAGCGTGTTTTCTCAGTAGCGTATTCTGACAGATATACCGCAGATAAAAGACCGATAGGCACTGCAACGGTTAAAGCGATAAATGAAATTAATAGGGTACCAACAAATAATGGGATAGCACCGAAGGCACCTGATGACCCCACTTGGTCAGCGCGAAGAGCTGTTTGAGGGCTCCATTGGGTACCAAACACAAACTCAGTAAAAGGTACTTTGCCGAAGAATGAAATCGATTCGTACAGCACTGAAAAAACAATGCCGACAGTGGTGAATATCGCTAACGTAGAGCTGGCGATTAAAAAGAACATCATGAAACGCTCTACTGCATTACGTGCGCGCTTTTCCTTGGATAATGACATATAGCCGCTTAAACCGCAGAGCAACGTAATGGCGAAGGTGACAAAGGTTAGTAATTGAAAACTGGTACTGCGATGATCGGAATAGAGTTTGGCGGCTTGCTGTATTTCTGGTGTCAGGTTGGTTGCAATAACATTGCCGTTGACGAGGTTTCTAATATCGTTAATCAACAGCTTGATTTCACCATCGGTTTTATTGGTCATGGTTTCAGGTAAATTACCTACCACCATATTCATGATGATGCTTTCGTGCAGAGAAAGCCAAATGGCAAGAACAATCATTGCCGGGCCAATGGCAGCTAATGCAGAAAAATAACCATGGTAGTGAGGAAGGGAATGTAGCTGGCTGATACGTCCACTCACCAATGCGGATGCCCGCCTAATGCCAAGCTGATAGGCTATAAACCCTATCACCAGTAAGCATAGTAGCAAACCGGTTGACCCCATAAATTCCCCCATAACTACAGACATATAAAACGGCCCTGAGAAGGATAAACGAAATGCAGTCGGATTTCGTCTATCAATTCATGGGCCGTTTTGTTATTAAATATAAAAAGGCGCAGTCATTACTGCGCCCGATTCTTACTATATCTTAGAGGGCATTGGCTCCAAGCCATTAACCGCTTTTTGGTAAGACTGGTGTTCTTCTGATGGTGCGGGAATTAAACCGCGATCAGACAGATAGCCTTCCTCACCTGAAGCGTTTTCACTAACGAATTCTTTGGCATATTCTTGGATGCCGGGAATTGTTCCTACGTGCGCCTTCTTGATATAGAAATATAAAGAACGAGATACTGGGTATTCGCCATTAGCGATGGCATCGAATTCTGGCTCAACACCACCAACTTTTGCACCATGTACCTTGTCCGAATTCTGGTCCAGGAAGCTGTAGCCAAAGATGCCATAGGCGTTGGGATTGGCTTCCAGTTTTTGTACGATCAGGTTGTCATTCTCACCCGCTTCAACGTAGGCGCCATCTTCTCTAATAGAATGACAAACTGTTCTGTGTTTATCTTTAGCAAGGGCCTTAATCCAGTCGATCTGATTGCAGCCACCTTCCATTCCAAGTTCGACAAAGGCGTCGCGAGTACCTGATGTTGGTGGTGGGCCCAATACCTCAATTTTTGTATTGGGTAGGTTAGGGTTGACTTCATTCCAAGTGGTATAAGGGTTAGCAACCAGTTTTTCTCCGCCTTTTGGATCGGGTACTTCTTTCGCTAAAGCGAGGAAAATATCTTTTAGTTCAACTTCAAGCTGAGCAGATTTTTTAGAATTGGCGAAGGCAATACCATCGTAGCCTACTTTAACTTCAATGATTTCCTTCACACCATTTTCTACGCATTGATCAAGCTCGGTTTGCTTGATGCGGCGAGATGCGTTGGTGATATCGGGATGTTCTACACCTACACCAGCGCAAAATAGCTTCAGGCCACCGCCAGAGCCAGTGGACTCAATTTTTGGTGTTTTAAAGGATGTTGATTTACCGAAGCGTTCGGCGACTACGGTAGCAAAGGGATATACCGTTGATGATCCCACAATGCTTACGTAATCACGAGAGGCTGCTTGGCCTACAGTAGCTGCTGTCAAAAGTGCTGTTGCGGCCATGGATGTTATCAGTTTGTTCATGGATTAACTCCTGTGGTGTAAGTAAGACCAGTACAACGTCTCCCCGACTCTGGCCTATGGATTTATTACCCCGCATTTATATTGCATTTATGTAACAGTTTTATGACAGTTTTCCGATTATTCCTAAATCAGCACATAAATGTGCCCATGCCACAAATAAACATCCTATGGGCGCGCAATTGTAGTGCTGAAATGAAGAGAAGTCAGGTACTAAATGTACCTAAAATAAATATGAGTTGGATTAAAGCTTGATGATATGAAATTAGGGGTCCAATAATAGTCTGAATTCGCGATATACCTGGCCATCCGGCCAAACAAATTCCAGGACAAAATTGAGGAATGGCTCTTTTATCGGAGCACGGGTAGAGAGTATGACGGTTTGATTTTCGTCCAATGTGATCACTAAGTTATCGATAGTGCTGAGTCGTTCCAGTCCAAATTGATCATATATCTCAACTGGGGCCATGCGAACGATGACCTGCTCGTTACTCAGTTGCTCAGAATGGGATATTGGCAGTGTAGCTTTAAGCGGATCACCTAATCGGGAATGCAGCGTAATGTCCCCTACGCTCAGTGCATAGAGCGTGCTAGGTGTAACAGCTCCTATAAAAAAGAAACATATATATAGAAGAGGGTAGAGCTTCTCTAGAGAGGGCTTTTTCACGACTGCCTTCCTTTAATGTTTTGAGCGCGCGAAACATCAAGTATATAGGCTTATGTATATTGGGTATGTGAAGGAAAGCTCAAAGTGAGTGATATTTAAGTCAATAAAATAACTTTTTTACCTTGATTTTCGACATAAAAATATTTGTGTCAAAAAAATATTAATTAAGGTGTTTCGCTCTGTTTTTATTGGTATTTTTTATAACTTAATGATAAATAACAAAATATTTCATTTAATAATCGGGATTATTACCGTGATGTAGCGCACATTTTTCTTTTTTGCTGGTTATAATGCATTCGCAAATTCGTCAATAAAATGTTCTTTTCTGTGAGTAAGCATTGCACATGGATAATCGGAAGCGAGCAAGCAGAAAAGATGTGTGAATGAATAGTTAGTGAGGCATACCTTGAATTCTTTAAATACTTTCCTGCGACAAACATCGATGTTTAGTCGCCGTGTAAAGCCCAAAAAGAAAAGTAGTTTGGTTAGGCGCTTTCAGGCATTGCTTATTTGCTTGGGGGTGGCGATTTATTTGATCTCTGTGGCGGGGTTTTGGATATCCTCTAATCATGTCATCCAGTCTACCTTTAAACAGCAAACCATGAGCTGGATTTCAGCTCTGGTACCGCAGGCAAAATCACTTTTTATTTCCCAGGACTTCTCTAGTTTATCTACGGTAGAAGCTATTACTCAGGGTAGGGGGGAAGTTGGATATGTCAGATTTTATGCGAAGGATGGTAGGACTATTCAGGCAGAATTGGATACTGGCTTAACCAGTGTAGAGGCCATCCCTACATTTGATGCCGATATTTTTAAGGACTATACGCAACATCAATTAAGGGTTGCAGAGCCGCTCATGCAAGAGGTAAGTCTGTGGCCGTCTTTGATTCAGGTATCTATTCCCATTTACGAAGAAACCAGTGGTGACGCTCTTTTTGTTGATGGCTCCAGTGAGGTAATCGGTTATGTCGATATTGGCTTGTGCTATGGGGCCTATTTAGGGTTGTTGGTTGAGAGTGTGTTATTTGGCAGTTTATTTATTTCATGCGTTTTTCTTGTTGCGGCGGTTGCAGGAAGGCAGTTAATCCAGCGTTCGTTACGTCCTTTGTTGGAATTGAGAGAGCCATTAGATCGTCTTGCTCGGGGTGAAACCGATGTGTGGGTTAGCCACGAAGGCGATGAAGAAATTGTTGCTATCAGTAATGCATTAAAAAGTACGATAGGCGCTATTAAATTACGAGATGCAGAGCTAAGGCGGCTCGCAGATTATGATTCGTTAACAGGCCTGATTAATAAAAGAAGTTTTGATGTAGTGCTTGAAAATGAGCGTAAACGGGTCATTAAGGAGCATGATAGCAGCGCACTGTTTTATATCGATCTCGACCAATTCAAGTACGTAAATGACACCTTGGGCCATGAGGCAGGTGATCGCCTTTTAGTTCAAGTAGCTGAGATGTTGAAGTCAAGAATGCGTTCAGATGATGTGGTTTCAAGAATTGGTGGCGATGAATTTATTGTATTGGCGAAATCTGTTGATCGGGAAGGTGCACTTGAAATAGCGAGTGCAATTGTTAAGGCAATGTGTGGATTTGTTTTTGCGGAGCAAGGCAAGGTTTTTAACATTTATTGTTCTGTGGGTATTTCATTGCTTGAAGACAATCAATGTACGGCGGATGAGGTGCTGTCTAATGCTGATATGGCTTGTTATACAGCAAAATCTCAGGGTCGAAACCGTTACTTTTTGTTTGAAGCGAAAGCTGGTGCAAATAGTAGGCTGGATATAGGTTGGTCACACCGAATTGCTCAAGCATTATCTAACAATAATTTTATGTTGCATTTTCAGCCGATAGTGCAAGTTGATGAGTCGGATATGCCAAGTTTTGAAGTGTTGCTGAGAATGTTGGATGATGATGGAGGTATCATACCCCCCAATATGTTTATTCCTATTGCCGAGCGTTTTGGTTTGTTGGCTGATATTGATTATTGGGTTATTCAGCGAAGCATGGAGCAATTGAATTTGCTGAATAAGCAAGGGAAAAAAGTGTGTCTATACGTTAATTTGTCAGGACAGCTAATGGATGATCCAGATTTTGTTGAGCGTGTACTTGAGTTGAAGGATGAATTGAATATCGATGCTCGGCAAATGGTATTTGAACTTACCGAAAGAGCAGCAGTTGCCAGTCTGAAAGCTGCCTCTATAAAGATGCAAAAGTTGCGTAATCATGGATTTAGTTTTGCTGTAGATGATTTTGGTTCGGGATTTAGTTCTTTTTCATATCTAAAGCATATGCCTGTCGAATTCGTAAAAATTGAAGGTGAATTTGTTGAGCGTATTGTTGATGATGAAATTGATAGAGCGATGGTCAAATCGATGATTGATGTGGCTAAATCCTGTGGTAAAAAAGTGGTAGCCGAATATGTCTGCGACGAAAATACATTTAAGATGTTAGTAGGGTTTGGCATTGATTATATGCAGGGTTTTTATATCGCCGAACCTGCTTCAGAGCCTGATTTTGATATTGTTGTTGAGTAAGCTAGATCATTCCAAAATGCCTAATGAAAAGGTGTGCTTCTGGGGGATAAAGCACTTTTCAAAAATAAAATGTATAGAAGGGAAATACATAGAAATAAAAAAGGCGATGCAGTTAAACTGTATCGCCTTTTTTGATTTTAGTGTTGGTTATCGCTTATCTAAAGGAACAAAGTCTCTTTGTGCAGAGCCTGTATAAAGCTGACGTGGACGGCCAATTTTGTAAGGGTTACCAATCATTTCATTCCAGTGAGCGATCCAGCCTGGAGTACGACCCAGGGCAAAGATTACAGTGAACATGCTGGTTGGGATGCCCATGGCTTTCAAAATGATGCCTGAGTAGAAATCAACATTGGGGTAGAGCTTCTTCTCAATAAAGTATGGATCTTCCAGGGCGATTTGTTCAAGACGTTTTGCGATGGCTAGGGATGGATCGTCCTCTAAGCCAAGTTCAGCCAATACTTTGTCGGCAGTTTCCTTCATTACCTTCGCTCTTGGATCAAAGTTTTTGTAAACCCGGTGACCAAAGCCCATTAAGCGGAACGGATCATTTTTGTCCTTGGCGCGTGCGACAAATTCATCAATACGAGAGACATCGCCAATTTCGTCTAGCATAGTCAATACTGCTTCATTGGCGCCGCCATGTGATGGTCCCCACAGTGCTGCAATACCCGCTGAGATACAGGCAAAAGGATTGGCGCCAGTAGAGCCGGTTAGGCGTACGGTTGAGGTCGAAGCGTTTTGCTCGTGATCAGCATGAAGGACGAAAATCTTATCCATTGCGTCAGCGAGAGTCGGACTGATTTTATGTTCCTCACAGGGGGTGCTGAACATCATATGCAGAAAGTTTTCAGCATAGTTGAGATCGTTGCGAGGATAGATGAAAGGTTGGCCAACTGAATATTTATACGCCATAGCAGCCAGGGTTGGCATCTTGGCGATTAAGCGGATGGCAGAAATGTTACGGTGTTTCTCATTGGTGATATCCAATGAGTCGTGATAGAAGGCAGACAGTGCGCCAACAACACCACACAGGATGGCCATTGGGTGCGCATCACGACGGAAGCCGCGGAAGAAGTTGTTCATCTGATCGTGAACCATGGTGTGCATGGTGACATTATCTACAAATGCTTCTTTTTCTTCTTTTGTTGGTAGTTCGCCGTTCCAAAGTAGCCAGCAAGTTTCGAGAAAATCTGATTCATTGGCGAGTTGTTCGATAGGGTAGCCGCGGTGCAATAATATGCCTTTACCGCCATCAATATATGTGATTTGTGATTCGCAGGCGGCTGTTGAGACGAACCCTGGGTCATAAGTAAACATACCTTGGCTGGTTAAAGCACCAACATCAATCACATCTGGGCCTATGCTCCCGGAATAGATGGGAAGTTCGATGGCGTCTTTACCTTCTAAGGTCAGAGTCGCTTTTTTGTCTGACATGTAATAGCTCCTAACAAATCTAAAAAACTTTGTTTAACAGTAAGCTCTCATACTAATGTGTTGCAATGAGAGGTGGCTACTTAACTTATAGTAATCGGCGGGCTGCCCACTATAGAGTTTTGGCTGTTTTTGTCAATGTTATATTACCTTTTAGATCAAGAGATTAGGTTTTTTATAATTCAAATCAATTGGTTGGTTTTGCGTGTGTGGATGACATTGGGGTATGGCGGTGTTTGTGCACACTATTGTGCTAAGGTTTATTTTGGTGCGCCGCTTGATGAAAAATTATTCGATTTTTCTTGTCTTTGCGTAATGTTGGTGCAAGAGCATGTGACGCTTTAAACGGATCTTTAAGATTTAAAGTAAGTTTGTATTTCAATAAGGAACTGCCTATAATTCGCCGCGAATTTTGAGGGCGAGCTAAGTCTCTTTGGGGATTGGATTTTTTCGCTTTTTAGGTTCTCGTATCTGGGTTCTCGCATCGTTGAGTTTCTCTAACCTTAACCGCCTGCACTCTTTTTGGGTGGGGCCTGACAAGTGTGAATACCGTGACTGATAAACGACCTGTAAATCTCGATTTAGGCAAATTTTCCTGGCCTATCACTGCTATTGCTTCTATTACGCACCGTATTTCAGGTGTGTTTTTAGTGGCTGGCGTAGCACTATTACTTTGGATGTTGGATGTGTCTCTGGCGAGTGAAGAAAGCTTTAACACTATGAAGGCTGTAGCTGATTCATTTCTTTTTAAAGTTTGTTTGTGGGCAGTATTGGCTGGGCTGATATATCACACTGTAGCCGGCGTAAAACATTTGGTAATGGATCTTGGCTATGGTGAGTCGATGGAAGGTGGTATTGCTGGCGCCAGAATCGTATTTGCCGTTTCCGCAATTTTGATCGTATTGGTAGGAGCTTGGATATGGTAACCGCAGTAACTAACTTGGGCCGTAGTGGTCTGTCTGATTGGCTAACACAGCGTGTCACTGCCGTTATCATGCTGGCCTATATTATTTTTATCGCCTCCGTAGTTGTGGGTGGTGTGGAATACACAGAATGGAAGGCCTTATTTAGCCAAACCTGGGTTCGCGTTTTTAGTCTTGCGACATTTCTTTCCATAGGTATGCATGGCTGGATTGGTCTTTGGGCCGTTTCTACTGATTATCTGGTGCCTCACGTTTTACGTATCAAAGCAGGTGAAGCAGTTGCTTCGCAGGCAAACTTACTGCGTTGGGTTTTTCAAGCGGCCAGTGCCATCGTTTTATTTACATATGTTGTCTGGGGTATCCAGATTCTGTGGGGTTAATCAAGCATGACTACTATTAGAACTATCTCTTTTGACGGTGTAATCGTGGGCGGTGGCGGCGCAGGTATGCGTGCGGCATTGCAGTTGTCCCAGTCTGGTTACAAGACTGCAGTCATTTCAAAAGTTTTCCCTACGCGTTCACACACTGTGTCTGCGCAGGGTGGTATCACCTGTGCTATTGCCTCAGCTGATCCCAATGATGATTGGCGCTGGCATATGTATGACACAGTAAAAGGTTCTGATTACATCGGCGACCAGGATGCTATTGAGTATATGTGTAGTGTGGGTCCAGAAGCTATTTTTGAGTTGGATCATATGGGTTTGCCTTTCTCTCGTACAGAGGAAGGTCGTATCTATCAGCGCCCATTTGGTGGTCAGTCCAAGAACTTCGGTGAGGGTGGCCAGGCTGCTCGTACCTGTGCTGCGGCAGACCGTACTGGTCACGCGCTGCTTCACACGCTTTATCAGGGCAATATGAAAAACAATACTGTGTTTTTCAATGAGTGGTATGCCACTGATCTGATTAAAAACCAAGATGGTGCGATTACCGGTGTTATCGCTATTTGTATCGAAACGGGTGAAGTTGTACATGTGAAATCTAAAGCGACTGTACTGGCGACAGGTGGTGCGGGGCGTATCTACGCATCAACGACTAATGCCCATATCAATACTGGTGATGGTGTTGGTATGGCGTTGCGTGCTGGTGTTCCTGTTCAGGATATCGAAATGTGGCAGTTCCACCCAACGGGTATTGCTGGCGCGGGAGTACTTGTCACTGAAGGGTGTCGTGGTGAGGGCGGTTACCTGGTGAATAAGGATGGTGAGCGTTTCATGGAGCGTTATGCGCCGAATGCTAAAGATTTGGCGGGTCGAGATGTTGTTGCTCGTTCAATGACGTTGGAGATTCTTGAAGGGCGTGGCTGTGGCCCTGAAGGTGATCACGTATTCCTGAAACTTGATCATTTGGGAGAAGAGGTTCTAGAAAGCCGCTTGCCCGGTATCTGTGAATTGTCGCGTACTTTTGCACATGCCGATCCAGTTAAAGAGCCGGTACCCGTCGTGCCGACTTGTCACTATATGATGGGTGGTATTCCGACTAACGTTGATGGTCAGGCGATTACAGTTGATGCTGATGGCAACGATCAGGTTATCCCTGGCTTATATGCTTGTGGTGAAGTGGCCTGTGTGTCGGTTCATGGTGCTAATCGTTTAGGTGGCAACTCATTGCTTGATTTGGTGGTATTTGGTCGTTCTGCAGGTTTGCATATCGAAAAATCGTTGCGGGAAGGCGTTGATTTGAAAGATGCAACGGATGACGAAATTGCGAAGGCTGCATCTCGTTTGACTAATCTGAATAATACCAGTGGTGGTGAAAGTGTTGCTGAGCTTCGTAAGGAGCTTCAGACTATCATGCAAAATCACTTCGGCGTTTTCCGTCGCGGTGATTACATGCAGGAAGGCATTAAGAAGTTGGCTGAGCTACGTCCACGTATTGAAAATGCTTACCTTGAAGATAAAAGCAATGCCTATAACACTGCTCGTATTGAGGCGCTTGAGTTGCATAATTTGTTTGAAGTGGCTGAAGCGACTGCGATTGCTGCAGAAGAGCGTAAAGAGAGTCGCGGCGCGCATGCTCGTGAAGATTTTGAAGACCGTGACGATGAGAATTGGCTCTGTCACTCTATGTACTTCCCAGGTGAAAAGCGAATTGGTAAGCGTTCAGTGAATTTTGAACCAAAAACTGTTGATACGTTTGAACCTAAAGTACGTACCTACTAAGGCAAGGGGATAGAGACTAATGTTGAAAGTAAGTATTTATCGTTACAACCCGGAAACTGATGCCGAGCCTTACATGCAGGACCTTGAAGTTGATACCGGTGGTAAAGACTTGATGGTTCTGGATGTTCTTGAGCTCATTAAAGCTAAAGATACAACGGTTGTTTATCGTCGCTCATGCCGTGAAGGTGTGTGTGGTTCCGATGGAATGAACATCAATGGCAAAAACGGTTTGGCTTGTATCATTCCTCTATCTGAGGCGCTTAGCGGTAGCAGCAAATTGGTTCTTCGTCCATTGCCCGGCTTGCCTGTTATTCGTGACCTGATTGTAGATATGAGCATGTTCTACAAGCAGTATGAAAAAGTTAAGCCTTATTTGATCAATAACACACCAGCACCTGCTATTGAGCGTCTACAGTCTCCTGAGGAGCGCGAGAAGTTGGATGGTCTGTATGAGTGTATTCTGTGTGCGTGCTGTTCAACAGCTTGTCCATCGTTCTGGTGGAATCCAGAGCGTTTTATTGGTCCATCGGGTCTGCTGCAAGCTTATCGCTTCCTTGCTGATAGCCGTGATACAGCCACTGAGCAGCGTTTGGCTGAGCTGGATGATCCATTTAGTGTATTCCGTTGTCACGGTATTCAAAATTGTGTCAATGTTTGCCCCAAGGGCTTGAATCCAACCAAGGCGATTGGGCACATCCGCAATATGTTGTTAACCAGCGCAACTTAAATAACGTTTGGTGTCGATAAAAGTTGCCATAAATACGGCCAAAAGCTAATTTTTTATGGTAACAACATTACGTAAGTGTAAGAAACGTCTACACTTACGTAGTATTCCGAGTATTGGGGTGGGTTACTAAGCCTCGATACTTTTTCGGGTATGGCTCTGAGATAGATGCAGAGTTTTGACTGGTGCCTCTCAGTGAGGTTAGTGCTATATCCTACAGGTGAAAGGGTTGTCCATTAACCTATGGCGATCCGAGTTATCCGGTAAATACCACAGCCACTTGCTGGCTTATTTCATAGTGAGTTTTCATCATGAATAGAGCAATCATGTGGGCTGCGTGAGCCGATAACCTGCCTGTTATCGAGGTTAGAAGACCATGCAAGAAAGCTCAATGGAGTTGTTGTGGGGTAGCTCCCATATTTCTGGCGGAAATGCGGCTTATGTGGAAGAGCTGTATGAAGCTTATCTATTGGATCCCAATAGCGTCCCTGAAAATTGGCGTGCCTACTTTGAAAAATTACCGCAGGTGAACGGTAATGTTAAACAGGACGTTCCTCATTCAACCATTCGTGATCACTTTGCGCATCTGGCAAAAATTCGTATCAAGCCAACCGTTATCGATGCCGGTAGTGAAGTTACTGAGCATGAACGCAAGCAGGTACGTGTTATTCAATTGTGTAGCGCCTATCGCCAGCGTGGACATCAACAAGCCGACTTGGACCCATTGAAATTAACGGAACGTCCACCGGTTCCTGATCTTGATCTTCACTACCATTCTCTCTCAGCGGCGGATCTGGATACTGTATTCCAAACGGGCAGCTTATTTATCGGTAAAGAGCAGGCGACGCTAAAAGAAATTGTCGATGCACTGGAACAAACCTACTGCAGCTCAGTAGGGGCTGAATTTATGCATATTGTCGCCACAGAAGAACGGCAGTGGATTCAGCAGCGAATGGAAAGTGTGCGCTCAAAACCAGAATACGGTGAAGAAGTGTTGCTGCATTTGCATGAGCGTCTTACCGCAGCAGAAGGGTTGGGTAAATTATTAGCTTCAAAATATCCCGGTGTTAAGCGCTTTGGTCTTGAGGGTGGCGAGAGTTTGATTCCGATGATGGATGAGCTTATCCAGCGTATAGGTTCCTATGGTTCTAAAGAAGTTGTTATCAGCATGGCGCACCGTGGGCGTCTTAACGTCTTAGTTAATGTGTTAGGCAAAAACCCTTCAGATTTATTTGATGAGTTTGAAGGTCGAGCTGAATATCAAGGCTCTGCGGATGTGAAATACCACCAGGGTTTTTCTTCAGCCGTAGACACTTCGGGCGGAGAAATGCATTTGGCCTTGGCCTTTAACCCTTCGCACCTTGAAATAGGCGCACCAGTTGTTGAAGGTTCAGTACGCGCTCGTCAGGATCGTCGTGATGACCCTGAAGGCAAAAAAGTTGTTCCCATTATTTTGCATGGCGATGCCGCTTTTGCCGGACAAGGCGTGGTAATGGAAACCTTTCAAATGTCGCAAACCCGTGCCTACAAAACGGGCGGCACTGTGCATGTGGTTGTCAATAACCAGGTTGGTTTTACTACCAATAAACGTGAAGACGCGCGTTCTACAGAATATTGTACTGATGTGGCGAAAATGGTGCAGGCGCCTATTTTTCATGTCAATGGTGATGATCCAGAGGCTGTTTTGTTTGTAAGCCAAATGGCGGTGGATTATCGCCAGCAATTTAATAAAGATGTTGTTATTGATTTGACCTGTTATCGTCGCCGTGGCCACAACGAAGCCGATGAGCCTTCTGGTACGCAGCCGCTGATGTATAAGCAAATCAAAAAACAGCGCACAACTCGTGATTTGTATGCGGAGAAATTAATCGCAGAAGGCTATCTCTCGAAAGAGCAGGATGAAGAAGTTATTGATGGCTATAGGAAAGCAGTAGAGTGTGGCGAGCATGTTGCTAAGAGCTTAATTCATGAGCCGAATGAAAAATTATTCGTGGATTGGGCACCTTACCTGGGCCATGATGCTGATTACCCGTGCGACACATCCATTGATCTAAAGCATCTGCAAAACTTGGCTAACAAGTTAAACCATATTCCAGAAGGTTTTCCGTTACAGCGCCAGGTAGCAAAAATTTATGAAGATCGTCATAAAATGACGGCGGGCGCTACCCCTATTAACTGGGGCTTTGCTGAAACGTTGGCCTATGCAACGTTAATTGATGCTGGCCACGCGGTTCGTTTAACAGGGCAAGACGTAGGGCGTGGAACATTCTCACACCGCCACGCCGTTTTACATAATCAAAATGACGCCAGCACTTATGTGCCGTTGCAAAATATCAATGAGGAACAGCCTCAATTTACCATTCACGATTCATTACTTTCAGAAGAAGCCGTGTTGGCTTTCGAGTATGGTTATGCCACCACCATGCCGAATGTGTTAGTGATTTGGGAAGCGCAGTTTGGGGACTTTGCTAACGGTGCCCAAGTGGTGATTGACCAATTTATTACCAGTGGTGAGCACAAATGGCAGCGTCTTTGCGGTTTAACCATGCTGTTACCTCATGGGTATGAAGGCCAGGGCCCGGAGCATTCATCGGCTCGTTTGGAGCGCTACCTACAGCTTTGTGCGGAACATAATATCCAGGTGTGTGTGCCGACTACACCCGCTCAGGTTTTTCATATGTTACGTCGTCAGGCGATACGGCCGTTAAGAAAGCCTCTGATTGTGATGTCGCCAAAAAGCTTGTTGCGTCATAAAGAAGCGGTTTCTACATTGGAGGAGTTGGCAGAGGGTCAGTTCCAGTTGGTCATTCCAGAAAAGGATGATTTAGCGCCAGAGAATGTAACGCGCGTGGTCATGTGTAGTGGTAAGGTGTATTACGACCTGTATGAAGCACGTCGTGAGCAGGAAATGGAAAATGTTGCGATCCTTCGTCTCGAACAACTCTATCCGTTTCCTGAAACAGAATTAGAACAAGCATTAGCTCCTTATACTAATTTGAAGGAAGTTGTTTGGTGTCAAGAAGAACCGATGAACCAGGGTGCATGGTACTCCAGTCAGCACCATATGCGACGGGTTGTTCATCGTTTAAATAGTAGTTTGTATCTAGAGTATGCAGGACGAGATGCATCGGCTTCACCAGCGGCAGGTTATATGGCATTGCACATTGCTCAACAAGAGAAAGTAATGAAAGATGCACTCGGTTTTTGATTATTTAAGTGTATTAGAAATTACCAAATGGAAAAATATTCATTGGAAATAAACTCCCATTAACGGCTAAGGAAATAGAATGACTATCGAAATTAAAGCACCAACGTTTCCCGAGTCTGTGGCAGATGGCACCGTCGCCACATGGCATAAGCAACCTGGTGAGGCAATTAGCCGCGACGAACTGATTGTTGATATTGAAACCGATAAGGTTGTGCTGGAGGTTGTTGCTCCTGCTGATGGTGTGATTTCAGAAATCATTAAAAGCGAGGGCGAAACTGTTCTTAGCGATGAATTAATTGGTAAATTTGAAGCAGGTGCAGCGGGAACAACGGCTGCGCCTGCAGCTGCACCTGTTGCTTCGGCAGAGCCTGTGACAGCTGATGAAGATCTGAAAATTAGTCCTGCTGCGCGTAAATTGATTGAGGAAAAAGGGCTGGACGCAAAAACTATAACCGCGACAGGTAAAGGTGGTTTAATCACAAAAGAAGATGTGATGAATCATCAAACTGCTGCACAGCCAGTTTCAACTCCAGCTGCTGCTAAACCGGCGCCTGCCACTGTAGAACTTGATGCTGGCGAGCGTATTGAGAAGCGTGTTCCGATGACACGTCTTCGTAAACGCATTGCAGAACGGTTATTGGAAGCGACTCAATCAACGGCAATGCTGACAACCTTCAATGAAGTGAATATGCAGCCGTTGATGACACTGCGCTCTCAATATAAAGAACTTTTTGAAAAGACCCATAATGGTGTTCGCCTTGGCTTCATGGGTTTCTTTGTTAAAGCGGCCTGCGAAGCGCTGAAACGTTTCCCCGCTGTGAATGCGTCTATCGATGGTGATGACATTGTTTATCACGGTTATCAAGATATCGGTGTAGCGGTATCTTCTGACAAAGGCTTAGTAGTACCGATTCTTCGCGATGTTGAATCGATGAGTATAGCGAATGTTGAAAATACAATTCGTGATTTTGGCCTTCGCGCCAGAGAAGGTAAGTTGGGGCTGGAAGAAATGCAGGGTGGTACATTTACTATTTCCAACGGCGGTGTGTTTGGTTCGTTGATGTCGACGCCTATCATTAATCCACCGCAAACCGCTATTCTGGGTATGCATAAAATTCAGGAGCGACCCATGGCAGTGAACGGTGAGGTAAAAATCCTGCCAATGATGTATCTTGCGCTGTCATATGACCATCGTTTGGTTGATGGCAAAGAAGCGGTGCAGTTTCTGGTTACAATCAAAGACATGCTAGAAGATCCAGCACGTATTCTGTTAGAAGTTTAGTCTTAGAAGTTTAATATCATCGCAAAATTTGGGTGCTAGCATAGCTAACACCTGAGTTTACTTAAAAATTAGGGTTTAAATATGTCAAAGTTTGACGTCGTCGTAATTGGTTCTGGTCCAGCGGGTTATGTAGCTGCTATCAGAGCCGCTCAGTTGGGTATGAATGTAGCTTGCCTGGAAAAGGGGATTAACAAATTAGGTAAGCCTAATTTTGGTGGTACCTGTTTAAATGTTGGATGTATTCCTTCGAAGGCATTATTGGATACTACACACAAATACGTAGAAGCCGCTCATGATTTCGATGTGCATGGTATATCGACTAAAGAACTATCCATAGATGTTGCGCAAATGATTGCGCGAAAAGATAAAATCGTTAGTCAATTGACAGGTGGAATCGGTCAGTTATTCAAGGCTAATGGTGTCACTGCGATAGAAGGTGCGGGTAAGGTCCTGGCTGGTAAAAAAGTCGAAGTTACCAAAGCTGATGGTAGTGTTGAAACGTTGGAGGCCGAAAATATCGTTATTGCTGCAGGGTCCTTACCTGTGGAAATACCACCTACACCTATCGATCAGGATGTGATTGTTGATTCAACGGGCGCACTGGAATTTCTAGAAGTGCCGAAAAAATTAGGTGTTATCGGTGCGGGCGTTATTGGATTAGAACTGGGAAGTGTCTGGGGTCGCTTAGGCTCAGAAGTGGTTGTACTGGAGGCTTTGGAAGAATTCCTGCCAGCTATCGATCAACAGATAGCGAAAGAAGCGCGTAAGGTTTTCACCAAAGCTCAAGGTATGGATATACGTTTGGGAGCCCGTGTCACAGGTTCAGAAATCAAAGATGGTCAGGTTGTCGTGACTTATACTGATTCTGAAGGTGATAAACAGGAAACCTTTGATAAGTTAATTGTTGCAGTGGGCCGCCGTCCACAAAGTGAGAACCTATTGTCGGGTGACTGCGGAGTATCGATGGATGAGCGTGGCTTTATCTTCGTCAATGATTATTGTGAGACAGACGTACCCGGCGTTTATGCCGTTGGCGATATTGTGCGTGGCCCAATGCTTGCCCATAAAGGCTCTGAAGAAGGTGTGATGGTAGCCGAGCGCATTGCCGGACAAAAGGCCGCGATGAATTATGATTGTATTCCAAACGTTATCTATACTCATCCTGAAGTAGCGGCTGTAGGTCAAACGGAAGAGCAGTTGAAAGCCGATGGTGTTGATTACAAAGTAGGTGTTTTCCCCTTTGCAGCTAGTGGCCGAGCTTTAGCGGCTAACGATACTGCGGGTATGGTGAAAATGATTGCTGATGCCAAGACAGACCGAATTTTAGGTTGTCATATCATTGGCCCCAGTGCAGCTGATCTGGTACAGCAAGTGGTGATTGCGATGGAGTTTGGCTCTAGCGCTGAAGATATTGGTTTAACCGTGTTTGGACATCCCACATTGTCAGAGGCTGTTCATGAAGCAGCACTGGCTGTTGATGGTCATGCGATCCATATCGCCAATAAGAAAAAGCGCTAATAACTGCGCTTTTTCTGCTTTATGTTGGTGCATAAGTTGGCGCATAAAGTATAGGAAAAATTGGGTTGCGCTGGGTTTAAAAAACCAAGCAAGATTTTGAAAGATAAATGTAAATTATTTAGGAATATTCACCCAGACAATTTGCGGATAAAACCGAAATTCGGGAGAATACGCCACCGAATTTTGCAGATAAATTTATTTGCGGTATTTTGAGTTATTAAAGTTTGCATTATTAAAGAAAGAGGGGAGCAGTCGGTACTGGCCATTTTGTAGTTTTGAATGCCTCAATCAGACTTCTCTAAACTTCACAACCAAGACGGTAATACAACATGAACCTTCACGAGTATCAGGGCAAACAATTGTTTGCTGAGTATGGGTTACCAGTATCGAAAGGCTATGCCTGTGATACACCCGAAGAAGCAGCTCAGGCAGCTGACCGTATAGGTGGCGACCAGTGGGTCGTTAAAGCACAAGTTCACGCAGGCGGTCGCGGCAAAGCCGGCGGCGTTAAGTTGGTTTCGACTAAAGATGAAATCAGAGAATTTGCACAAAAGTGGTTAGGTCAAAACTTGGTAACTTACCAAACTGATGAAAATGGACAGCCTGTTTCTAAAATTTTGGTAGAAGACTGTACTGACATCGCACAGGAATTATATCTGGGTGCTGTTGTTGATCGCTCAACTCGTCGAATCGTATTCATGGCCTCAACTGAGGGTGGTGTTGAAATCGAGAAGGTAGCGCATGAAACACCGGAAAAAATTCTCAAAGCAGAAATTGATCCACTGGTAGGCGCTCAGCCATATCAGGGTCGCGAGCTGGCTTTCAAGCTGGGTCTTGAAGGTGATCAAATCAAACAATTCGTTAAGATTTTCCAAGGTTTGGCTGCATTGTTCCAGGATCTGGATTTGGCGCTGCTGGAAATCAACCCTTTAGTAATCACCAATGCCGGTGACCTCCACTGCCTGGATGCCAAGATTAACATCGACAGCAATGCGCTTTATCGTCAACCGAAATTACGTGAAATGCATGATCCTTCGCAGGAAGATGAACGTGAATCGCATGCGGCACAGTGGGAACTGAACTACGTAGCGCTGGATGGCAATATCGGCTGTATGGTTAACGGTGCTGGCCTAGCGATGGGTACTATGGACATTGTTAAATTACACGGCGGTGCTCCAGCCAACTTCCTTGATGTAGGCGGTGGCGCAACTAAAGAGCGTGTTTCTGAAGCCTTCAAAATCATTCTTTCTGACGATGCTGTTCAAGCTGTCCTGGTTAATATCTTCGGGGGTATTGTCCGCTGTGATCTGATTGCAGAGGGTATCATCGGTGCAGTTGAAGAGGTTGGTGTAACGGTTCCTGTCGTTGTTCGCCTCGAAGGTAACAATGCAGAGCTCGGTTCAAAATTGTTAGCCGAAAGTGGTTTAAACATTATTGCTGCCAACAGCTTAACGGAAGCTGCCGATGCAGTGGTTAAAGCAGCGGAGGGCAAATAATGAGCGTTTTAATTAACAAAGACACTAAAGTCATCTGTCAGGGTTTTACTGGTTCGCAGGGTACTTTTCACTCGGAGCAAGCCATTGCCTACGGTACCAAAATGGTTGGTGGTGTAACCCCAGGTAAAGGTGGTCAAGAGCACCTTGGTTTGCCAGTATTCAATACTGTAGCTGATGCGGTTGAAGCAACTGGTGCTGAAGCTTCTGTGATCTACGTACCAGCTCCATTCTGTAAAGATTCGATCCTGGAAGCGGCTAACGGCGGTATTAAACTGATTGTTTGTATCACTGAAGGTATTCCAACGCTGGATATGCTGGATTGTAAAGTGAGGTGTGACGAGTTGGGTGTAACCTTAATTGGTCCTAACTGTCCAGGTGTTATCACTCCTGGAGAATGTAAAATCGGCATCATGCCAGGTCATATTCATCAGCCTGGTAAAGTGGGTATCGTATCGCGCTCAGGTACTTTGACCTACGAAGCGGTTAAGCAAACAACCGATTATGGTTTTGGTCAGTCCACCTGTGTTGGTATCGGCGGTGACCCTATCCCTGGGTCTAACTTCATCGATATTCTGAGCCTGTTCCAGGAAGACCCTGCTACAGAAGCGATTGTGATGATCGGTGAAATCGGTGGTACAGCTGAAGAAGAAGCTGCTGCCTTTATCAAGGAGAATGTCACCAAGCCAGTAGTTTCCTATATTGCTGGTGTCACAGCTCCTCCTGGTAAGCGCATGGGCCATGCGGGCGCTATTATCTCTGGTGGTAAAGGTACTGCTGATGAGAAATTCGCTGCTCTGCAGGATGCAGGTGTTAAAACCGTTCGCAGTCTGGCTGAGATTGGTAAAGCATTGCAAGAAGTGACCGGCTGGTAGGTTTCGAGTCTGTCCTAGAATCTATCCGAGAACTTATGCTGTAAGCTAAAAAAGGGTGCCGAAGGCACCCTTTTTTGTATCCACCTATTTTCCCCCTTGAATTTTGATCGTAAGCCCCCAAATAGCTGATATTTAATAGGCCTGGGTAATTTCAGGTCATAGTCTTAACCATAAATACAGATATTCCAAGAAAGAGAGAAGGGTACCCAGCATCATGATCACAGCTACTGATAAAGAAACTTTAGGATTTCAAACCGAAGCCAAGCAGTTGCTTCATCTGATGATTCACTCTTTGTACAGTAATAAGGAAATCTTTTTACGTGAATTAATTTCCAATGCTTCTGATGCTGCCGACAAGTTGCGTTTCGAAGCGCTCTCTGACGGTTCTCTGTACGAAGAAGATCCAGAGTTAAAAATTACTATTACCTTTGATGCTGAAGCCAAGACGGTTTCTATTGCCGATAACGGTATCGGTATGTCGAAGGATGAAGTGATTAATCATTTAGGCACCATTGCGAAATCAGGGACTGCAGAATTTTTAAGCAATCTCAGTGGCGATCAGCAGAAGGATTCTCAATTAATCGGTCAATTTGGTGTTGGTTTTTACTCTGCCTTTATTGTCGCTGATAAAGTAGAAGTTTTGAGCCGTCGTGCGGGATTGAGTGCAGCTGAAGGTGTGCACTGGGAATCTGAAGGAGAAGCGGAATTCAGTATTGAAACCATGGAGAAAGCCGATCGTGGTACTACTATCATTCTGCACTTGCGCAAAGACTGTGAAGAGTTTGCCGATAACTGGCGTATCCGTTCCATCGTTAAAAAATATTCCGACCACATTTCAATTCCTGTGATGATGGAAAAGCAGGATTTCTCAGCATCTGGTGATGATGAGGAAGGAAAACAAGAGGAAAGCTCACAAGAAGAAAACAAGGTGCCAGAGTGGGAGGCGGTTAATGATGCCACGGCATTGTGGACACGTTCACGCAGTGAAGTCGAAGAAGAGGAGTATAAAGAGTTTTATAAACATGTCTCGCACGACTTTGAAGATCCTCTAACTTGGAGTCATAACAAAGTCGAAGGTAAGCTGGAATACAACAGCTTGTTGTATGTTCCCAAGCGCGCGCCTTTTGATATGTGGAATCGTGATGCTTCACGCGGTTTAAAACTGTATGTTCAACGTACTTTTATCATGGATGACGCCGAACAATTTTTACCACTCTACCTGCGTTTTATTAAAGGTGTAGTGGATTCCAACGATTTGTCTTTGAATGTATCCCGCGAGATTTTGCAGCAAGATCCTGCTGTGGAATCCATGAAGAGTGCATTAACCAAACGTGTGTTGGATATGTTGGCAAAAATGGCGAAAAATGATGCTGAGCAGTATCAAGTTTTTTGGGAGCAGTTTGGTCAGGTATTGAAAGAAGGTCCTGCTGAAGATTTTTCTAATAAAGAAAAAATTGCCAAGCTATTCCGTTTTGCAACAACCTACACAAATTCTGAAGTACAGGATCAATCGTTGGAAGACTATATTGGTCGTATGAAGGAAGGGCAGGACAAGATTTATTACGTTGCGGCAGAAAATTTCACTACCGGTAGCAACAGCCCGCATTTGGAAGTTTTCCGCAAGAAAGGTATTGAAGTATTAGTGCTTTTTGATCGCGTCGACGAATGGCTGATGGGTCACTTGATGGAATTCGAAGGTAAGTCGTTCCAGGATGTTGGTAAAGGCCAATTGGATTTAGGTGAACTGGAAGACGAGGCTGATAAAAAAGAGCAGGAAAAGCTCGAAACAGAAAACAAGGATTTGATTGAGCGTGTTAAAAACGTACTTGAAGATAAAGTTGAAGAAGTTCGGGTAACCAATCGTTTGACTGACTCACCCGCATGTTTGGTGGTTGGTGAAGGTGATATGGGTGCTCAAATGAGAAGAATCATGGAGCAGGCAGGGCAAGCTTTACCAGAGAGCAAGCCGATTTTTGAATTAAATCCATCCCATTCTCTGGTAAATAAACTGGATCAGGAAAGTGACGAAGACCGTTTTGCCGATTTGGTTGAAATTTTATTCGACCAATCAACACTGGCAGAAGGTGGACAACTTAGTGATCCTGCTGCTTATGTTCATCGTTTGAATAAACTGATTCTTGAACTAAGTCAATAAACATAAGCGTCATAGATAACTGGCATCATAATCAATATTGATGCCAGTTATTTAGTTTTAAGCTGGCTCATACGTTGTCACTGCATTAGACTACAGTCCAACTTTTTGCGATAGCGAACAAGCTTATGGGGACCAGTCATAAAATAGCCGTATTAGGTGGTGGTAGTTTTGGAACTGCCATCGCCAATATTATGGCTGATAATAATCATGATGTCTGTCTTTGGCTTCGCAACAAAGAACGGGCCGAAGAAATTAATACAGTTCATGTCAACTCGGCCTATTTGCCCGATTATCCTTTAAATCCTAAATTATTAGCCTCAACAGAATTAAAAGATTCCGTCGACAGTTGCGATATTGTTTTTATGGCAGTACCGAGTAAATCCTGCCGAGATGTTGCTGCTGAAGTTAGTAAATACCTTAAGCCTGGAACGATCCTTATCAGTACCACTAAGGGAATAGAACCAGAGAATTTTAAATTAATGAGTGAGGTATTATCAGAAGAAATTCCTCACAGTCGCATTGCTGTATTAAGCGGCCCTAACTTTGCCAAAGAAATTGCGGCGAAACAAATTACCGCAACTGTTGTTGCCAGCAAAGATGATGAGTTGAATAAAACGGTTCAGACATTACTGCATTGCGGAAATTTTCGTGTTTATGCCAGTAATGATGTCTATGGCGTAGAATTGGGTGGTGCACTTAAAAATGTTTACGCGATTGTTGCGGGTATGGCCGCTGCCTTTGACGTTGGTCAAAATACCCTGAGTTTATTAATTACTCGAAGTCTTGCTGAGATGAGTCGTTTTGCCGCTAATGAAGGTGCAGACCCTTTAACTTTCCTGGGGTTGTCGGGTATTGGTGATTTAATCGGTACCTGTATGTCGCCATTAAGTCGCAATTATCGAGTAGGTTATGAACTGGGTAAGGGGCGTTCTTTGGATGAGATTGTCACAGAGCTGGGTCAGGTCGCAGAAGGTGTTAATACGTTGAGGTTACTTAAGCACCAATCGGATAAACGCAATGTTTATATGCCGTTGGTAAATGGTTTGTACGATATTATCTATAATAAAAAAACTGTAGAGGATGTTGTTGGGGGATTGATGTTTGCTGAACAGCATAAGGATGTTGAATTTACTCTCAAGTAGGAGTTATTCCAACAATGAAGATTCTGATCATGCGGCATGGAGAAGCTGAAACTAGAGTTACTACTGATGCTGAAAGGCAGTTGACCGATCGAGGAAGAGAGCAAGCGGCGACAGCGGGTAAAGTGCTAAGTGCCACGGGGTTTGAACCCGATATTGTTTGGTGTAGTCCCTATCGGCGAGCGCAGCAAACCTGCTCTGAAGTAATAGCGTTTTTCGGTGGCGTAGAGCCTATGACGATTGATTTACTTCAACCTGATACGAATCCAAATCAGGTGGTTAATTTAATCTCAGAGACAAAGGCCCAGCAATTGATGATTGTGAGTCATCAACCACTGGTAAGCAGCTTAACAGGGCTGTTAGTCAATGCCGATCATCGCTCTGGGCCGCCAATGTCTCCTGCTTCAATGGTATTGTTAGATACTGAAATTCCACTGGCTGGCTGCTGTCAACAACAGTGGCTAAAACATGCACCAACCTTTGAAAATTCAAACTAAATGCAATCACAGGAACGTTGTTTTAGCGTTAATGACTACAATCTGGCTGCAAAGGAATGGAATTCCGGTGGCGATATAAAAGTGCTGGCCTGTCATGGTTGGTTAGATAATGCGGCCAGTTTCGATGTGATGGCACCATTAATGTCGAGTTGTCATATTGTCGCTTTAGATTCTCCTGGACACGGGCTCAGCGATCATAAGTCGCAACATGCAGATTACTCTATTTGGGCTGATTTGCTGGATATTCTGGCTGTGGCCGATGAGTTGGGCTGGCAGCAGTTTTGTGTGTTAGGCCATTCGCGTGGTGCCATTATGAGCATGTTACTTGCTTCGGCTATGCCAGAGAGGTTACAGGCAGTTGCTATGATTGATGCGCTGGTGCCCATGCCTGCCTCGGGCGAAGAGGGTGTTCATCAATTGAGAAAATATTTATTGGAATATCGAGCGGCCGCTTCCAAAAAGATCACTTCTTTTATATCGATAGATGAGGCGGTAACAGCAAGGTGTAAAGCGTCTGAAATGGCAAAGAGCAGTGCACGTTTAATAGTGGAGCGCGGGCTAAAGGAAATTGACGGGCGCTACCATTGGCGAACAGATCCACGGTTAACCGCTGCTTCTGCATTAAAATTTACCGAAGTGCATAATCGCGCTTTTGTGGAGGCAATCAGCATTCCCAATTTAATGCTGTTGGCCAAACGTGGCTTGGGCAAATATTCGTATTTAGTGGATTTTTGTAAATCGGTAGATAATTTAAGGACTCAAATGATAGATGCTGGTCATCACTGTCATATGGAAGAGCAGGCTGCCGATATTGCGGAACACGTAGAAAGGCTGTTTAAAACAGCGGTGTCTATTAGCTAAGTGAGAGCCTAAGTGTTAGCGTGAATTAACCAGGGCTAAAAACTCGGTGCGGGTTTTTTCATTCTCTTTAAACGAACCTAAAAGGGATGAAGTTCTCATCAGTGAATTTTGTTTCTCTACCCCGCGCATCATCATGCACATATGCTGTGCCTCGATAATGACCCCAACACCAGAAGCGCCAGTAATGTCTCTAATGGATTGGGCGATTTGAGTTGTCAGATTTTCCTGGATTTGTAAACGACGGGCATACATGTCGACAATTCGGGCCACTTTGGATAATCCAAGCACCTTGCCGTTAGGTGTGTAGGCGACATGACATTTGCCGATAAAAGGCAGCAGATGATGCTCGCAAAGCGAGTAGAGTTCGATATTGGAAACCAATACCATTTCGTTAGCATCGGATTCGAACAGTGCTCCGTTTACGACATCCTCAATCTTTTGATCGTAACCTCGGGTCAGGAACTTAATCGCCTTGGCCGCCCGCTGAGGAGTATCCTGCAGACCATCACGATTCATATCTTCACCGACACCTTCAATGATGGTCTCAAAGGCTTTTACCAGTGAATCAGCCTGTTCATTAGCAAGTGTTTCAGGTGTGTTGGCAGAAGAGTCTTTTTTAATAGGATGAACCACTTTGGCTCCGCAGTTTTCGGTTGTCGAAGGCGTCGAATGTTACCAGATAGGTTTATTTAAAACAAAGTACGCAACTAGGATTTAATTGGATCTGAATCAGAGTAAAATGGTGATTTTTCAGGTGCTTAAGTGCCAGAGTTGAATATTTTTTGAAACTAGTAGCTTGTAACTGAAAAGTTTGGAGCTATTTGAAGCTAAATTATAGTTGAGAATAGTACAGAGTATTTTATGCAGTCTGACCCCGCCATTGATCAACAACTAACAACCCTGCGAGACTATCTGCGCTGGGCGGTGAGTCAGTTTTCCGCAGCAGGTGTTTATTATGGGCATGGAACTGATAATGCCCTGGATGAAGCATTGCGCTTATTGTTGCCAACTCTGGGTATTCCTGAGGGAAGTGAAAGAGAATTGCTCGATGGAACCCTAACGTTTACTGAGCGTAGGCAAGTGATAGCGGTAATTGAAAAGCGTACCAAGGATCGAATCCCGGTACCCTATATCACCGGCGAAGCCTGGTTTGCGGGTATGCCCTATAAAGTCAATCCGAGTGTTTTGATACCGCGTTCACCTATTGCAGAATTGATTGATGCCGGTTTTGAACCCTGGCTGCAACTGCCGATGGTGACGAATATTCTTGATTTATGCACTGGGTCCGGCTGTATTGGTATTGCCTGCTCCCATTACTTTGAAGAAGCGATGATCGATCTTGCCGATATCTCGACAGATGCATTAGGGGTAGCTCAGGAAAATATTGAACGTTATGAGCTTCAGCATCGTGTTAATGCCATAGACTCGGATCTATTTTCCGGATTGCAAGGGAAGCAATATGACCTGATCGTTAGCAATCCGCCCTATGTTGATCGTGAAGACCTGTTATCAATGCCAGCTGAATACCAACATGAACCGGCTTTAGCTTTAGGTTCCGGTGATGATGGTTTGGATTTAACAAGAAAAATTTTGCAGCAGGCAGCTGATTACCTTACAGAAGAGGGTGTGCTAGTGGTGGAAGTGGGTAACAGTGGTATTGCGCTGGAGCAGGCTTTTCCCTCTGTTCCCTTTACGTGGGTTGAATTTGAACGTGGAGGACACGGCGTATTTGTATTCAATCGCAGTGAGTTAATCAGTCATCGGGAGAAATTTAATCAAGGCCTTTAGCTGGTCTGACGGCGGTGAGTGAATCACGTATAATCCTCCGCAGTTTATTTTTAAATATCAGGAAAGAGCAAATTAATGTCAGGAAATACCATCGGAAAATTATTTTCAGTGACCACCTTCGGTGAGAGTCACGGTAAGGCTATTGGTTGTATTGTTGATGGGTGTCCTCCCGGACTTGAATTGTGCGAGGCTGATTTACAACATGATTTGGATCGACGTAAGCCTGGCACCAGTCGTTTTACCACTCAACGCCGTGAAGACGATGAAGTGACTATTCTTTCCGGTGTGTTTGAAGGTAAAACCACAGGTACTTCGATTGGTATGGTCATTAATAACACTGACCAGCGTTCCAAAGATTACTCCAAGATTAAAGATCGTTTTCGCCCAATGCACGCCGATTACACCTACACCCAAAAATACGGTGATCGCGATTATCGTGGTGGTGGCCGTTCTTCTGCTCGGGAAACAGCTATGCGTGTTGCAGCAGGTGGTATCGCCAAAAAGTATCTGCAAGATGGCTTTGGTATTTCAGTACGCGGTTATTTGTCGCAATTGGGGCCCATTAAGGCAGAAAGCTTCGATTGGGATCAGGTTGAACAAAATCCCTTCTTCTGTCCCGATGTGTCAAAGGTGCCAGAGATGGAAGAGTACATGAATGCATTGCGTAAAAGTGGCGATTCTATTGGCGCGAAAATTTCTGTTGTTGCTACGGGTGTTCCTCCCGGATTGGGTGAGCCTGTTTTTGATCGTCTCGATGCCGATATTGCTCATGCTTTGATGGGTATTAATGCTGTGAAGGGTGTAGAAATTGGTGCGGGTTTTGATGCAGTGGTAGCGAAGGGTAGTGAGCATCGCGATGAGTTAACGCCGGAGGGTTTCACGTCTAATAATGCCGGCGGCATTTTAGGCGGTATCTCCAGCGGCCAGGATATCGTGGCTCATATGGCTTTGAAACCAACGTCGAGTATTTTGGTTCCCGGTAAAACTATTGATGTTGATGGCAATCCTACTGAAGTGATTACTACCGGGCGTCATGATCCCTGCGTGGGAATACGCGCTACACCTATTGCCGAAGCGATGGTAGCGATTGTGCTGCTAGATCATCTTTTGCGTAACCGGGCACAAAATGCTGAGGTCGACTGCAAAACCCCTGTGATTACTGATTCTGCGCGTTGAGGCAGTGACGTCTCCTCACTATTTTGAAAGCAGCGCGTCAGTGCCTTACTGGCGCCTGTCCAATTTCTACTTTTTCTACTTCGCGTTACTGGGTGCCTGGTTACCCTTTTGGCCTTTATTTCTGCAGGGTGAAGGCTTCAATGCTGAACAGATTGGTTACCTCGCAGGTATTATGATGGCGACCAAAATTGTCGCCCCCAGTATTTGGGGGTGGTTGTCTGATGTCAGCCAACGCCGCATGATGATTATTCGCTGGGGTGCTTTCCTGGCCCTGCTCAGCTTCATGGTTATTTTTCTGGAGCGTGGCTTTTGGTGGTTGGCGTTGATTACGGCCGCGTTCAGTTTCTTCTGGAATGCCATACTCGCACAGTTCGAAGTCACGACATTAGCTTATTTGGGAGGGCGTTATCGACGTTATAGTCTGATTCGTCTATGGGGTTCGATTGGTTTTATCGTCGCCGTAAGCGGTTTAGGGCTGTTCTTTGATTTTTACTCGGTGAGTTATTTGCCTTTGGTGATGGTGTTGCTGCTGATAGGAATATGGGTATCCAGTTTATTGGTAGCTGAGAAAGGTAAAGCTGAGCATGATCAAAACACAGGCCAGACATTAAAGGCAGTATTGAAACAACCGGCGGTGATTACTTTTTTTATCGTTTGTTTCCTGATGCAAGTCTCCCATGGTCCTTATTACACATTTTTTACCGTTTACCTGGAGGATCACGGATACAGCAGGACGGTTTCCGGGTTGATGTGGTCCTTGGGAGTTATCGCCGAAGTAGTGCTTTTCCTTTTTATGCATCGCTTATTACAGCGTTGGTCATTGAGGGTTATCATGTTGGCTAGCCTGACTTTGTCAGCTTTGCGTTGGTTTATGCTGGCTTTTTGGGTGGAGAATACCTCTTTGTTGTTAATAGCTCAGTGTTTACATGCTGCCAGCTTTGGTAGCTTTCATGCCTATGCTGTCGAGGTAGTGAGACGAGCCTTTGCCGGTGGGCTTGCTGGGCAGGGTATGGCGTTGTATAGCAGTTTGAGTTTTGGTGCTGGAGGTGCAGTGGGTGCGGTTTTGAGTGGTTGGATTTGGGAGTTTAATCCAGCATATACCTTTCTAATGGCGGCAGTAGCATGCCTATTGGCGATTGCAATAGAGTTAAAATCAACTTTAGAAAAATAATATAACTTAATGAAAATAAATAACTTATTTATTTTCTTTTAAAGCAAAAGCTGCTTATCACTTTTTTATCCATCGGTTGCCTGTGATTTACGGATATACTTTTAAAGACGTTTCCGGCGCGGGCGTAGAAAGGCAGGGAAGAATGCTTGCTCGTCCAGTTACTACTAGAGATACTACTGATAGAGGTACTGAACGATGGCAAAAGTCTTCTTGAATAGACGTTCGGGTGTCGATAGGCGAAACCATGCCGTACATAAAAGTGAAGAGCATTTTAATCGCCGCAGTCTGGATCGGCGGATGGAAGATAATGAGTATGTAGTCGTGATTGGTGATAGCGGAATGGATCGCTTCACGCTACTGGTCACAATTCCGGTCCTGTTTATTTGTGGGGTAGCCCTCATCGCAAGCGCTTGAATCCAGGTTTTTCCTCATAAAATATAAGCATTTGTTATTGTTTTCTAACGATAATTTATCGTGCGTTCGCTTGAAACACTCCTTTATAATGGGGATTACGTTTCAAACTGAGTGTATTCAATGAATCAATTAACCCATCTCGATGACCGCGGTAACGCGCAAATGGTTGATGTCGCTGAGAAGTCGGTGACTCAACGTGTTGCTATCGCTGAAGCGACTGTCTCAATGACGTCAGAAACACTTAATATGATTGTTGATGGCACTCATAAAAAAGGCGATGTGTTTGCAGTGGCTCGTATCGCCGGTATTCAGGCGGCAAAACAATGCTCTTCACTAATTCCATTGTGCCATCCTCTAATGTTGTCATCGGTAAAGGTGGAGCTCAATGCCGACAAAGCAAATAATCAAGTTGTCATTCAGGCCCGCTGTAAACTTGCTGGTCAGACAGGAGTTGAAATGGAGGCCTTAACTGCCGCTTCAGTTGCTGCGTTGACGATCTACGATATGTGTAAGGCGGTCGATAAAGGTATGGTGATCGGCAATGTCAGATTGCTGGAAAAAACTGGTGGCAAGTCGGGCAATTGGTACCGTGAAGAACAGCTAGGAACGAAGTAGCGGGATAGTGGAATAAACAGGAGCACAATAGAGAAATGATTAATGTGTTGTTCTTTGCTCGTATTCGAGAGCAGTTAGGCGTTGATAAGTTATCGCTTTCTTTGGAAGAGGCAGGTCCTACCATTGCTGATCTTCGTGCATCTCTCGTTGCTGATAAAGATGCCAAGTGGCAAGAAGTGCTTGGTGCGGACAACGTCATTACGGCCGTTAACCAGGCTGTGGTCGATCATCAGCATGCGTTATCCGATGGTGATGAGGTAGCCTTTTTCCCGCCAGTGACGGGAGGTTGATTGCATGAGCTGTTATTGCAGTGTGCGTGTTCAAGAGCAAGATTTTGATTTATCCACCGAAGTGGCTGATCTGCGTAGTCATACCGCAGAAGTTGGTGCAATTGCCAGTTTTGTCGGCGTTGTTCGCGATACCAATCTGGCCAGTGATATTCAGGCGATGGAGCTTGAGCACTACCCAGGTATGACGGAAAAAAGCATTCAGGATATTATCGACCAAGCCTGCGAGCGCTGGCAGATATACGGTGTCACCGTCATTCATCGCATTGGCAAACTCAACCCTACTGATCAAATAGTTTTAGTGGCTGTTAGTAGTATGCATCGTGGCGATGCGTTTTCTGCCTGCGAATTCATCATGGATTATCTTAAGGTGAATGCGCCTTTCTGGAAAAAAGAGCATACCCCTGAGGGAGCTCGTTGGGTTGACGCCCGCTGCTCAGATGATTCAGCTGCAGAGCGCTGGGCTTTGAAGTAAAACTGTTGGCGTTAGCTGTCTTGTTCTCTTCCTCAGCATTCACAATGACTACTTTATCATCAATCCCTGTGTATAATGCGGCACCTTTTAATGTACACAGTGGATACATTTCATAACCCCTATGAAATAAGGTTTTTAAATGCAGATTGATAATAGAGAGTTTCGTGATGCCTTGGGAACATTCCCCACTGGTGTTTGCATTATCACCGCCCATCCACAGGGACAAAAACCCTTTGGCATGACTGCGAATTCCTTCGCCGCTGTTTCTCTAGACCCTGCATTGATCTTGTGGAGTTTGCAAAACTCTTCCGACTGTTTTGATGGTTTTTCTGCAATAGATAAGTTTGCTGTCAGTGTGCTCGCCAGTGATCAGTTAGCACTATCCGATCAATATGCGAGACGAAATTCGCATGATCTGAAACCGCAACATTTTCGTTTAGGTAAAAGCGGCTTGCCGATTATTCGCGGCGCAGTGAGTAGCTTTGAATGTAACATCTGGGCGAAAAACCCAGGTGGTGATCATGTGATTTTTATCGGCGAAGTCACCCACTTTGAATCGAACGCCAATAAGCAGCCATTAGTGTTCAGCTCGGGCCAATATTGCGCTTTACGCTAAGCTTTAGTGCAAACGATTGGTAGTAGGGAAAAGGTATGAAATTTTGTAGTGAATGTGGTCAGCCAGTCAGCAAGCGAATCCCTGAAGGGGATGACCGCCATCGCTATGTTTGCGATAGCTGCGGTGCTATTCACTACCAGAACCCAAGAATCATTGTCGGCACGATTCCTGTCTATCAACAGCAGATTTTATTGTGTCGCCGAGCGATTGAGCCTCGTAAGGGGTTTTGGACTGTACCAGCTGGCTTTATGGAAAATGGTGAAACTACCTTGCAAGGCGCATTGAGAGAAAGTTGGGAAGAGGCTCGGATTAAACTTGAGCACGGTAATCTCTACCGTTTGTTCGATCTACCCTATATCAATCAGGTCTATATTTTTTATCTCTCTGAATTGAGTGAGCCGGTTTTCGATGTTGGCCCGGAAAGTTTAGAGGTTAGCTTATTCCATGAGCAGGACATTCCCTGGGATGAAATTGCTTTTCCCGTAGTGAAGGATGCCTTGCAGGAGTATCTTGAAGACCGTAAAAATAATGTTTTTCCAGTTAGAATATCAGCAATGGAGCCTCATTGGGCTCCATCGAAAAAGGGTTGAAGTTTAAGCGGTTGGCTACTTTTCCAGGCGATTTTCTACTACTACCCGATATTTTTCTTCTTCCCTCATCAACATATCCTGACCACCATATTCGAGTACTTGAATGAATTGTTCAGTCGCGCCGCTGACATCACCTAATTCGTACAGACATTGGCCAAGACGCAAATGAATAGTCGGGTTGCCCTTGGCCTTGGGGCAGTGCAGGGCAGAGGTTAGTGCATTCTGTGCTTGAGTAAAATCGCCCTTGGCGACATAGGCATCACCCAGTGCTGTTAACACCCAACCAGATTCCTCCCAGTTTGTTTGGGGCTTGGGCAATTCATTCCAGGCCATATAAAATTGTCGGATAGCGGCTTTGTAATCGCGGTCATCAAACAGGATGTAGCCCTGCTCACAGAAGTCCAGCACCTTTTTGCGAATGGCCTGGTCGAGCGCGGGACGATCTGTGGTGATGTCATTCATGGTAGTATTTTTATTCTTGGACTTGATGGTACTATTCGATCAGTTCAGTCAGTACAGCAATGTACATCAATTAAAAATCTTTAAAAAGTATACGGCCTAACTAAAGCCAGAATAAGAGCTCATAGTCGATGAATGATCCAGTGTTAGTTGATCCCTTACTGCTAGTAGCAGCTCTTGTCGCTGCAGTCTTGGGAGGTTTGATCAGCTTTATCTGGGCGAATCACCGCAGTCAGCATACATTGAATCAGCAAAAATCAATGTGGGATGAGTCACAAGCAAACCTGCAAGAACACCTGGAACAACAAAAGGAACAGCGTATTCAGCTTGAGGCCAAGCTGGATGCTCAGAATAGTCAGCTTGATCAGAGACAAAACCAAGTTGAGCAAATGCTGACAGATCATGAGCAGCTCAGGCGAGAAATTAATCAATTGATGGCGGCTAATTCGGTGCTAAAAACTGAATTGGAAGCTGAGCGTAAACTTAGTGATCAAAGAGCTGAAGAGCTGGAAAAAACTAGTCAAAAATTGAGCAAAGACTTTGAGCTGTTGGCCAATAGGATCTTTGAAGAAAAGACACAGGCCTTCAGTCAAAATAGCAGGGCATCACTGGAGCAAACGATAACTCCATTGCGTGAACAGTTAACTGACTTTAAGAAGAAAGTCGAAGACGTTTATGACAAGGAAAGTAAAGAGCGAATATCTCTTGCTACAGAACTGGAAAATCTCAAAATGCTCAATCAGCAAATGAGTACTGATGCATTAAATTTAACCAATGCGCTTAAAGGAGATAACAAAGCACAGGGTAACTGGGGGGAAGTAATACTGGAACGTATTCTGGAAGAATCTGGTTTACACAAAGGCAGAGAGTACGAAACCCAAGTTGATTTGAAAGCAACGAGAGGCAAAAGCCGCCCCGATGTAATTGTCAGACTTCCTGAAAATAAAGACATTATTATCGACTCTAAAGTCTCGCTTGTAGATTATGAGCGTTATTGCAGTTCGGAACTGGAAGAAGAACGCCAGCAGTATTTGAAGAATCACGTTGCTTCGGTACGCAGCCATATCAAACTACTTAGCGAAAAAAATTACGAAGGTTTGGAAGGGCTGCGTACCTTGGACTTTGTGTTTATTTTTATTCCCATTGAAGCGGCATTCATGGCCGCTTTTGAGCACGACCAATCTATTTATCGTGATGCCTATGAAAAGAATATTATCGTAGTGGGCCCTACTACGTTACTGGCAACTTTGCGAACTGTGCAGAGTATCTGGCGCTATGAGCATCAGAATAAAAATGCTGAAGAAATTGCTCGTCAGGCCGGAGCTATGCATGATAAATTTGTTGGTTTTGTTGATGATTTGCAAAAAATTTCCGAACATATCGACCGGGCCAGTCAGGCTCACAGCAGCGCATTAAATAAGCTTTCCAAGGGTAGAGGAAATTTGGTCACCAGCACTGAACGATTGAAAAAACTGGGAGCTAAGGCAAAAAAATCCATCCCTGATGCAATCCGAGATGAAGCGATTGACGTAGAGTCTCTCACTACAGATGAACAAACCAAAACTGATCAGTTGAAATTAATAGAAACAGCTGACTCAGACGATTAATTGATACCCTCAAAAATAGTTATAAGGAGTAGCGCAGTGGCACATCCGAAAATTGGCAATATGGCGCCGGCATTTAGCTTATTGGATCAGGATGGCAATAAGGTCAGCTTGAAGGATTTTAAAGGTAAGAAAAATGTAGTGTTGTATTTTTATCCTAAAGCAATGACGCCTGGTTGTACTGTTCAGGCTTGTGGTATTCGAGATAGCAAAAAAACCTTTGATAAACTGGATACGGTTGTACTTGGTGTTAGCCCTGACCCAGTGGCTCGTCTGCCTAAATTTATTGAAAAACACGACTTAAACTTCACTTTGCTCTCTGATGAAGATCATGCTATTGCAGACAAATACGGTTGCTGGGGAATGAAAAAATTTATGGGCAAAGAGTTTATGGGGTTGATTCGCACAACATTTATTATTGGTAAGGATGGGCGCCTGAAGAAAGTAATGGATAAGTTTAAGACCAAGACACATCATGATGATGTGTTGGCCGTTCTGGCAGAAATATTGTAAAAATAAATCTAAAGCAAAGCCTATTTAAGCAAATGGATAATAGTTAAATGTTAAATGAAGTAGCGATTAATTTTTATCTCGTTATAAACATTCTTGCTTTTATATTGGCTTAGATAGGCTTAATCGACAACACGTTGGACAGCTTTTCGATCATGGCTTTGGCTGCGTCAATTTGTTCAGTAGATATGGGGACTTGTTTTATCCCCATATCCATATAAGCAATGGATGTTACTACATTATTGTGAATGATCGGCGCCAGATAAAATTCACCATTAATATCAGCAATTGTCTTAATGCTGTTATCGATTAGGTCGTAAGTGTCTGGATCATCGTTTTTGGATAAGTAGAGAAATTCTTTTGTTTCAATGATTGTGGATATTATCGATTCTCCGAAATTAAAACTAAAGCTGAACGCTGAGAATAATTCCTGAGAGTCAGTTCCGGCACCTACCACATTGGTTGCTTTCAGTTTTGAATTGTCTATGACTTCAGCGATAACCACTCTTTCAAAAGCAGTGTAGCCATAGAGCGCATCTGCAAGAATGGAATAATAAACTCTGATGGTGGAGTTTTTCTTGGCAAGGTCTAAGAATTTATTAATAGCGCTCTTTTGTCCTTCGCTATCAAGGGGCCTAGCAACATTTTTGTCAGATGCTGAATTACCGGCGCCCCTACTGCCATGTTTGGTAGTCTGTGACAGGTAGGGATTTGATTTCTCTTGTAATAATGGTCTGAATTTATTGAATTCTACTTGTGAGTATTCAATGCCTTTTTCAATAAAAGCAACTGATTCTTTAAGGCTTAATCCGAAATCACGAACAAGACGTTTTGAGGCGTTGATAAAAGCTTTCGAACTTTGTCCGCTGTGATAAGCATGCGTTAATTCATAGGCCATTTTGACCGCTTTTCCTTCGTTAGTAGCAGGAACTTCATTAAATGCATCATTGATGAGAGTAGATAACTCCCATTTCTCCACCAGTTGTTCACTTAATTCGCTGTAATCGAACCCACATAATGATAAGCAAGCCATTTCAGGGGTGAGTCCAGTATTAATAAGCTCTTTATATTCTTTTAGGTTAAGCATTGAGCTGGATAGAAATGCAAGTTCCCCCACGTTGCTTAAGAGGCCTGCAATATAGGCATCTTTGTTGGTACTACCATTAAGCCTTTCCGATAGATTTTGTGCATGAACGGCAGTTTCAAAGCAACGATGAAGGCATTCCAGGATCATAATTCTTTGATCATGATGTCGTAATGGAATGTTTTCTACGATACCGATACAGATGCAGATAGAGTGAAGTCCATCGTAGCCAATGCGGACTACAGCCTCGTGAAGACTCCTTCTTTCAGTATCGGTGTCATATTTTGAGGTATTTGCAACTCTTATGATCTGCGCGGTTAAGGCTGCATCCTTAAGAATAATATCTTCAATAACAGTTGAATCAGACTGCGTATTTAGTGCGGAGATTACTTCTGTAGCAATCGCACCTAATGACCTTAAATCAGAATTGAGAATGATATCTAAGATGTTATCTTTTTTATCTTGATCCATCAGTATCATGCAGCCTCATAACCCTATGATATGTAAAAACTATTTTGACAGCCCGAATTATATAGAAGTATACCTTCGAGTCCAAAGCTCGTTGTTATTTTTTTATGTGAATATGCAAGCTGCACTTTATATTAGCACTTCAGGTATAAAGTGAGTCACTTGCATTAACTATTTGTAGTTACTATATTGATCCAGTGCCTTCTGGCCCCCATGTTCGCGGAAAGGGCTGCGCCCAATCTATATTGATAGATAACGAAAATCCGAACTGTTTGTAGCTTATGCTGCAGTCGCTGACCTGTTATGCGGACACAGGTATTGGATTATTCGGAGTTCGTATGTCTATTTTTAGTACAGCTATTCGCAAATTATCTTCTCCTGCTTCGCCACGACAAATCTTCCACGGTAAGTTAAATCTTGAGCAACAGAAAAAGCGTGCTAAAGAATTATTGCGTGGTTGTCATCATCAACAGGTTGATTCGCTGACGCGTTTTAACAATACACATCCGCGAGCAGAGTCGGTTCAGGATAATGAGATTAAGCTAACGCATTGTCAGCTAGTGATCGCCCGCGAGAACGGTTTTTCCAGTTGGCAGGTGATGAAAGCTCATATTGAAAGCTTAAGTATTGATCAACGCCAACTGGATGATCAACAAACCCTGCATATTCGTTGTGGTAGCGATATTAAACATAGCTTGGAGTTGGCGGGATTTACAGGTTGTTTTCTGGAATTTTCTGACCCTTTTTGTCAGGGGCCAGTTAAAGACTTGCCGCTGGATCAGTTAGTTGAACTTCGCAGCCAGTTTACGGCTGGGGCTTATGAACTAGCGCCGGCAGATGCCAAATCGCGAATGCGTATGGCATACGATGGTTTGGCTCAGGTGGGTCAGTGGCAAAGGGTTGTGTTGTGGTTTGAGCACGATAGTTATGACCAACTGATTCTGGCTTTCCTGCTGGCGTATTTTTTTCGTCATCCCTTTAAGGGTAAGCTTGAAATGATCTGCGTTGATCAGGTGCCTGGCGTCAGCGATTTTATTGGCTTGGGCCAGTTGTCTCCGGAGCTGTTACGTTATCTTTGGGATAATGAGAGAAAGCCAGTGAGTACTGATCAGTTGGTTTTGGGCGAGAAGGTTTGGAAGGCTTTGTGTGCTGATTCGTCAGTCGCATTACAAGAGCTGGTTCAGCACGGTACTGCATCTATCCCAATGATGGCGGTCGCGTTACAACGCCATTTAGAAGAACTGCCTGATAGCATGACGGGGCTAAGCCTAACCGAGTCACTTATTTTGCAATGTTTATCCGAAGATGATTCGCTTACTGTAGGTAAGTTATTTCATCGCTATATGACTGAGAGGGAGCCGTTGGTCTGGTTAGGTGACGTGATGTTTTGGTCGATTGTTCAGCAGCTGGCATCTGCGATTGAACCTTTGGTGGATATTAATCAGCAGAGCGATATGTGGCATAAATTTGATATCAAAATTACTGCCACGGGTCTTGAGGTTTTGGCTGGTAGGCGTCATTTTGACCAGTTTAGAGCTCAGGATCGTTGGGTTGGTGGGGTACTTGTACCGGCAGCAACTTATGAGGGAATATAAGGCCAGTCATCCGGGGTAATAAAGAATCGGTTTGTTTCAATGGCGCGGCTGTTGTTTATTTTTAAGCTACAGATCATAACGGGTAGCGCTTGCTGTTGAAAAAAATCTTTTGCATAGCTGATTAGCATGGTATCTGACATTGGTTCATTCTTTTTATCATTTTGTTCTAAAGTGGTTTGGGAAAATTGACTTAACCATCTTGGCCGCTGCAGTACTTGCCATCTATTTGTTTCGGTCGTGAGCTTAGTATTGGCCGCGAGCTTTTCAAATGCTGAAATGCTTAGCCATTTTCCCCTGTGATGATCGGTTGATAAATATTGGCAATTTTCAGACTGATCTGCAGTAGTGAAAGGATAAAACAGATAGCCTTTAAGTGCGATTTTGCGCTGTGTTATGTGAATATCTTTACTCGAAAGCAGTTGCGCAGCTGACTCCGTCTGATTAAGTAGGATTTGATGATTAAGCAGCCTGTGCAGTTTGATATCCAGTCGGTCTTTGCAGTTGGGGCCTAACCAGTTGTTAAGTTCGCTGTCAGTATTTAGTGGTTCCATAGAGGTCTGCAGAAAAAACTTTACTGCCAGCTCCAGATGAATCACTTCGTCATTGAACGTATCTTTTATGATCAGATCAAATTCACCTAGGGTTTTGCCGTTATCGTGAATTGGCAAGTTGGCGGCGATCAACTGGTATTGTTTATCCTGCTGTAAAAAGAATTGCCACAGGTATTCAAAGTAGATGCCCAGACGAGTACTTTTGCGTTTCTCCAGATGTGTCAGTAATGGAGTGGGGTTGCTGTCCAGCTCTTGCATCCAGGCGATTCGTGCAGGTGTTAGCTGGATTACCATACTGGTTATATTACGATCAGATACTAATGGTGTGTAATCATTGATCAGGTTGGGAGAGAACAGGCTCCAAGCCAAATCGCGTACGGCGGAGTGATTAAGATTTGGCAATTCCAGCATATTTGTTTGGACTCTCTGTTTTCTGCAGGTAAAGTATACTGCCTAACAATTACTAAAGGTGCTTTACGCCCCATGTCGACATTTAACACCATAGGTATCATGGGTCGTGCCAGTGATGCAGTTGGTGAAACACTCAAGGTTCTCACTCAGTTTTTAGCCGCCAGGAATGTTGATGTCATTCTCGGGGACGATGTCGCGCCACTCATGCCTGATAGTGAATTATCTGTTAGTCCTCGCAATAAAATCGGTGCCGCTTGTGACATGATCATTGTCCTTGGTGGTGATGGTAGCCTATTGGGGGCGGCTAGAACATTGGCTCATCACAGTGTACCGGTATTGGGAATCAACCGGGGGCGACTAGGTTTTCTTACAGACGTTATGCCTGACGAGATGGAAGAAAAGGTTGGGGCGGTATTAGATGGCGAATACCAGATAGAAAAGCGCTTTTTATTGACGGCCTGTTTAATGCGTGCCGGCGAAAAAGTTGATAAGGCCGAAGCCTTGAACGATGTGGTGGTTAACTCGGGTACCTCGGCGCAAATGATCGAGTTTGATCTGTTTATTGATGACGAGTTTGTCTACCACCAGCGTTCCGATGGATTGATTATTTCTACTCCTACAGGTTCCACCGCTTATTCGTTGTCAGGAGGTGGACCGATAATGCATCCAACCCTGGATGCCGTGGTGCTGGTTCCTATGTTCCCGCATACGTTGTCGAGTAGACCTATTGTGGTGGATGGCAATAGCGAAGTAAAAATAATCATTCGGGACAGTAATGAAATTCATCCGCCCATCAGCTGTGATGGTCAGGAACATCTGACAGCACAACCCGGCGATACTGTGGTGATTCGCAAAAAGCGCCACAAGCTCAGCCTTATTCATCCTCCCAATACCAGCTTCTATGAGAGCTGCCGTGGCAAACTAGGCTGGAGTACTCGTCTCGGTGATTAGCACCTGTTCTTTTCGGAACATTTATTAGCTATTTATTGTCCGTTTATATTATCCATTAATGTAGTTTTTTGGTTTTTGTGAGTCTCGTTTAGCACTATGGCTGAAATTATCGTTGTTAAGGCACCGGTTGAGGAAAATTTATCGGATTTCAGCCGTTATCTGTGGCAGCAGCAAATGCCTCACCGAATTTTACTTCATAATGATATACAACTGCTTTTAGTAGGTTCTGAATCCGATGCTGTGCAAGTCGCCAAAGCCTTTCAGTTGTACCAAGACGGGGAGATTAATTTACCGGATATCCGTCCCAGTCAGCCAAAGAGATTGGGGGCATTTGACTGGCTAAAACAAACACCGGTTACTCTGGTGCTGTTGTTACTGAGTATTGCCGGTTATTTTCTTGTCATCACTGATCATCAGCTGGAATATGCCAGGTATTTAACCTTTTTTGATATCGAGTTATCGGGGCGTTCTATTCAGTTTAGTATGCCGAGTGGTGAATACTGGCGCTTGATAACGCCAGCGTTTTTACATTTCAGCGTATTGCATATTGTCTTCAACGGCTTGTGGCTCTGGGAACTGGGGCGTCGGATAGAAGTGTTGCATGGTGGTTTTCTAATGGCCGGCATTACGGTGTTTTTGGCGATCGGCTCTAATCTTGCTCAGGCGATGTTTGCTGAGGCGGGCATATTTGGTGGCATGTCCGGAGTTATTTACGGTCTGCTTGCCTATGGTTGGATCTGGAGTGTGTTGTGCCCTCATCAGTCGGTTGGCATTCCCAAGGCAGTTTTTATTTTTATGTTGCTATGGATGGTATTGTGCATGACTGGTTTTGTCGATGCGCTGGGTGCGGGTAGTGTAGCCAATGCCGCTCATGTCGGTGGTTTTGTGATGGGGCTAATCCTCGGCGGAGTTAGTGGTCTGGTTGAACGTAGTTCGAATTCGGCATGATATAATCGCCAGTCATTTATGAAAGCAACCCTCTATGAAGTAACAGTTCCATCAAATAACAGAGTGAATGTATGGATTTCCAGCAATTAATTCAGAACATGTCGCCAGACATTTATGCCAGTTTGAAAAGGGCGGTAGAAATTGGCAAATGGCCCGATGGCAGAGTGCTGAACCAGGAGCAAAAAGAGCTGTGTATGGAAGCCGTTATTAACTACGAACATCTCTACGTTGACGAAAAAGATCGTGTAGGCTTTATCGATCGAGGCAGCAAGCAGGAGGGTGAAATGTGCGATTCGCCGAATGATGCTGACCAAACCAATCCTCTCAAATGGAAGTGAATCTATTCAGTTTTTTCTTTTAATAATAATTACAGGAGTCATCCTTTGGTTACGGCAGTAGGTCATTTGCGAAAAATGAAAACACAATTGCAAGGCGACAGCATATCCGGGCAGGCCTGTTATCAATTATTAATTGGCGAGGAAGCCATTCCCATCGGTGATTTTCTCGGCAAATCCATTAAGTTACAGCATACCGGGCAGATAAACTGCATTTACTGCGGTAGAAAAACTAATAAAAGCTTTAATCAGGGCTTTTGTTATCCCTGTTTTAAAAAGTTGGCACAGTGTGATAGTTGTATTGTGAGCCCTGAAAAGTGCCACTATTTTGAGGGTACTTGTCGTGAGCCGGAATGGGCCGATGATCATTGTATGCAGGATCATTTCGTCTACTTGGCGAATTCATCGGGTATCAAAGTAGGAATTACACGCGGTAATCAAATTCCTACCCGCTGGATCGATCAGGGTGCGATTCAAGCTTTACCGATTTTTCGTGTCAGTAATCGCCTACAGTCCGGAAGGGTTGAAGTCATATTTAAGCAACATGTTGCTGATAAAACCAATTGGCGAGCTATGTTGAAGGGGCAGGTAGATATAATAGATTTACTGAATGAACGAGATCGTTTGTTCAGCGAATGTAAAACAGATATCGAAAATCTGCAGCAGGAATTTGGTGTACAGGCGATACAATGGATTAACGATGCAGATATAGTGGGCATCAGCTATCCAGTGATTGAGTATCCCACCAAAGTAACATCGTTGAATTTTGATAAGCAGCCCACAGTTGAAGGTACGCTGATGGGTATTAAGGGGCAATACCTGATATTAGATACAGGTGTGATTAATATCAGAAAGTTCAGCGCATACCAGGTTGAATTTACCGCCTAAAATTTATCAAAGGCCTTATCTGTTTTACATACAGTGCTAAAAAGAGTTGTTGGAGATAGCCGATGCGTGACGCGCAACCTAAAGCCATTTATTTAAAAGATTATCAGGTGCCTGAATACCTGATCGATACCACTGATCTGCATTTCACTTTGGATGAAGAGCTTACTCAGGTGAAATCGACTTTGGCAATGCGACGCAATCCAGCTTCGTCTTCAACCAGTAAGCGTTTAGAGCTTCATGGGCAGGACTTAATACTAAAGCGCTTGGTTGTTGATGACATAGAGTTAACAGCCGATCAGTATTTACTATCGCCCGAAGGTCTGGTTGTTTATGAAGTACCAGATAGTTTTGTGCTGGAATGTGTCACTGAAATCAAGCCGCAGGAAAATACGTCACTGGAAGGTTTGTATAAATCCAGAACAATGTTTTGTACTCAGTGTGAGGCCGAAGGATTCAGAAAAATTACTTATTATCTGGATCGTCCGGACGCCATGTCGATATTTACCACAACAATTGTGGCAGATGAGCGGCGTTATCCGGTTTTATTGTCTAATGGTAATAATGTAGCGTCTGGAAAAAATGATGATGGTACTCATTGGATCACTTGGCATGATCCCTTTAAAAAACCGGCTTATTTATTTGCACTTGTAGCGGGTGATTTGGAATTTGTCGAAGATCATTTCACAACCATGAATGGCAGTGAAGTAACTTTACGTATTTTTGTTGAAGAAAAAGATCTTGATAAATGCGATCACGCTATGCGTTCTTTAATCAATGCTATGCGTTGGGATGAAGAAGTCTATGGTCGCGAATATGATCTGAATATTTTCAATATTGTGGCCGTTGATGATTTCAATATGGGCGCGATGGAAAATAAAAGTCTGAATATTTTTAATACCTCCTGCGTGTTGGCTAAACCGGAAACCACAACTGATACAGGCTTTCAACGTGTTGAAGCGGTGGTAGCCCACGAATATTTCCATAACTGGTCTGGTAACAGAGTCACCTGTCGCGACTGGTTCCAATTGAGCTTAAAAGAGGGTTTTACGGTTTATCGTGATGCGGAGTTTTCGGCGGACATGGGTTCGCGTACCGTTAAGCGAGTTGAAGATGTTTCTTTGCTCAGGACGATTCAGTTTGCTGAAGATGGTGGCCCGATGGCGCATCCAGTACGCCCCGATTCTTATATCGAAATTTCCAATTTTTATACGGTTACCATTTATGAAAAGGGTGCAGAAGTGGTAAGAATGATTGCCAATCTTCTGGGGCCAGAAAATTTCCGCAAAGGGTCTGATTTATATTTTCAACGTCACGATGGTCAAGCGGTGACCTGTGAAGATTTTGTGGTGGCAATGGAGGATGCTTCTGGTAAGGACTTATCCCTGTTTAGAAATTGGTACTCACAGTCTGGTACTCCTCGTTTGAATGTGAAAGGTCAGTATGATGATGTGGCTCAAACTTACACATTAACCGTTGAACAAAATTGCCCAGCTACTCCGGGGCAGGAAAGCAAGCAGCCGTTCCATATTCCATTGTCGATGGCACTGTTGGGCGAAGCGGGGGCCTTACGTTTACAGCGTTCAGAAGCAGAGCCTAATACAGATCTGGCCGATAACACTGAAACAGTGTTGGATATCACTGAACCGAAGCAAACTTTTGTATTCGAAAATATTGTTGAAAAACCTGTGCCTAGTTTGTTAAGGAGTTTTTCTGCGCCGGTAAAACTTCACTTTGATTACAGTCGCGATGAGCTGATGTTTTTAATGAGTCGTGATAGCGATGGGTTCTGTCGTTGGGATGCGGCACAGCAGTTGGGGGTTCAGGTACTCAATGATATGGTCGCAGCCTATCAGGTGGGTGATGACATGGTGGTCGATCAGCGCCTGATTGAGGCTTACCGAGCCATTTTGACTGATGCTTCTCTTGATAAGGCAATGGTTGCCTTGATGTTGAAACTCCCTACGGAAGCTTATATGGCTGAACTTGCTGATGTGGTAGATGTCTCGGCAATTTATCAAGCGAGGGAGAATGCGCGCAAGACAATAGCTGTATCGTTAGAAAATGAATTATGGTCGATATACCGTGCAAATCAGCATGGTCAGGGCTATGAACCGACGGCAGGGCAAATTGCACAGCGAAGTTTAAAAAATGCAGCGTTGTCCTATCTAATGTTGTTGGAAACAGAGGAAGCCCTAAGTGCCTGTATCGATCAGTTTGAACAGACCGATAATATGACTGATGTATTTGCTGCTTTTGTCTGTGTAGTCAATAGCTCTTTTGATGAGCAAAAGCAGAAAATTCTGCAGCAGTTTTATGATGAATGGCAATCGGAATCGCTGGTAATTAATCAATGGTTTATGGCTCAGGCAACCTGTTCTCAGCCAGAAACTCTGGCAAAGGTTAAAGAACTGATGCAGCATCCGGCCTTTGATATCAATAATCCCAATAAAGTGAGGTCACTGGTAGGTGCTTTTTGTGGACAAAATGCTATTAATTTTCATCAGCCAGATGGAGAAGGTTATCGTTTTCTGGCCGACCAGATTATTGCTTTAAATAAGCTCAATCCGCAGATTGCTTCGCGTTTGTTGGGGCCATTAAGTAAATGGAAAAAATATATTCCACATGCTGGCCAGAAAATGAAAGCTGAGTTGGAACGAATTATAGCAGAGCCGGATTTATCTAAAGATGTTTATGAAGTGGTTTCTAAAAGTCTGAAATCGTAGTAGTAATTGTAGTAGTAAAGGTGGCTGCTATTAGATAGCAGTGGTCAAAAGTCTTTAAATATTGAGAAATCTGAAACATAACCGAGCCGTTCCCAGACAATACATTTGGCCATATATTCGTTGACGACGGGCAAATCATCTTTGATTTCTTTGACATGAACACGGTAGTAAATGATGTATTGTCGTCTATCAGCATCGTAACGCGATGAGAATTGATCAAAATATTTGCTGATTATGTCATCATCATATTGGTCGATAATTTTATTCTCACAATCAACAGTGGCATCATCCATACTGCGAGCAAAGGTAAATGTTGGTTCATCAGAAGATCTGCCAAAGGTTAGATAGACGATGGTGATGGTAACGGCAATAACAGATAGAAGAGCCATTACAATCAGCGGAGTTTTCAGCCCCGTTTGGGAATTATCTTTCATTGCTACAGTTCTTATTGATTTGCGAAAAAATATTAAGCGATAAAGTGAAACATTATAGTCCATTAGCGCCGTCATTTACGTTATAAACCTGAGAAATTGTATCAGTGGCTGTTACCTCCATGAGAAGTTTTTTGTCGATAGCCAAAGTCAGTCGAATAGCCTTTTTTGTAGCATTGGTAGCGATTACTACCCTGGCTGTTATGCCGGCAGATGATGTGTCTATCAGTTTGGGCTGGGACAAGGCCAATCATGTACTGGCTTTTTTTGTATTATTTTGGGTGATGGACTATGCCTGGCCGAAAGAGCTCGATGTATACCAAAAATGTTTATTTCTACTGCTGTACGGTTTGATATTGGAATTTTTGCAGTTTTTCAGCGTTAGCCGCGATTTTTCGTTGATTGATATGGTGGCTGATGGTGTTGGTCTATTGTTTTATATTGTGCTTAGACCGCTGCTATTTGCTAAATTTCGTTATTGGCTAGTGGCCAATACGTTTTTCACACTAGAGCAATAAACCTAGAATAGTAAACCAGGGGCAATAAAGTAGATCAGTAATCTTTCGATGAAGCGCCTATTAATCGTTTTTCATAGTCAGTCGGGTAGTACTGCTGCACTTGCTCAAGCTGTGTTTGAAGGTGCTCGCCAGGAATCCAATATAGATATTCGCTGCTTGTTGGCGATGGAGGCGGGTATTGATGATCTGTTATGGTGTGATGGTGTTATTTTGGGATCGCCTGAAAACTTTGGTTATTTGTCAGGCGGGTTAAAAAATTTTTTTGACAGAACCTTTTATCCGGCTGAGCCTCATCAGCTTAATTTACCCTATGCTACCTTCATCAGTGCAGGTAATGATGGCACTGGTGCTGTCAGACAATTGCATCGCATTGTAAAGGGGTATCCGCTGAGAGAAATTGCTGAGCCCATCATCGTAAAAGGTGAGGTGAGCGAACAAGGTTTGCAACAGTGTCGAGAACTGGGGCAGGCGATGGCGGCAGGTTTAGATTTAGGAATTTTCTAACTGGCTGCAATATTTGCAGAGTGATTACAGATTGCTTACTTTCTGCAGGATATTGAGCAGTCAGCAATGATTTATAAAGAAGTTGTTGATAAAGCTATTACTTATAAACTTATAATTATAAATAAGTGATTAAATAACCGATCCCTGCCAGCGCCGCCAGGCCAATCATAATAGCTATGCTATTAATCAATACCTTACTGGCTTTTTGCGATGTAGAAATCTGCATAGTATCGTGACGATTGCCCACTGAGGAGGGTTTTGTTTTCCAGTTTTTATCCGATACGGGTTTAGGGGGGGGCTTTTTCTTAGCTGCGGGTTGTACCACGCGTACTTTGGTGGCATTGGCATCAGGTTCCTTTTCAGATTCACTGGGGCCATCGACTTTGAATGTTAAAACGTCAAAACGTACGACATCACCCGGATTGAGTGATGCTTCGGTAATTTGCTTGTCATTGAGAAATGTGCCGTTGGAAGAATCGAGGTCGCGGATCAACAGGCGACCATCTTTGACGGCCAGTTCGGCATGCTGCCGGGACAGATGAGTACCGGGAATGGTGATATCACAGCTTGAGTCCCGGCCTAACACTGAATGATTGCCGATCTCAAAACTTTGTCCAGCCAGCCAGTCTCCCTCAGCTGTTAAGGTCCATTTCTTCTCGTCGTCAGACAAGTCTCATACCCCCTTTTAGAATAAGGCTTGCTAATTTACCTGTAACTTTTTAGCAGAAAATTACCCATTGGTCACATCTATCGGCCGAAAATTTATTTTATGCAGTAAAGAACACATTATCTATCTAACTTGTTAAGGCGCAGCCATGTAGCGTATTGACGCTATACTGGTTCATCACATGTTTAATAAATTAAGAAGGGAAAACACCGTTGCCACAGCAAGTAGCGCAAGCAGCTAAGATAGAGCTGAGCGGGTATGAAATAGGCAGCCCTTTGGGAGAAGGGGGAATGGCCACGGTTTATAAGGGTAAGCAACTATCTTTGGATCGAGATGTGGCTGTGAAGGTACTAAATGCCACCCTGCTAGAGGATGCACATTTGCAGGCGCAATTTCAGCAGGAATCCAAACTGATTGCCAAGCTTAATCATCCCAATATCATTCAGGTTATTGACCAGGGTATTAGCGAAAATAATCAACCCTGGTTTGTTATGCAGTATGTCAAATGTGTGCCTCTGGATGCCGTGGCCAAACGGGCTGATGTCGCATTGACTCGCAAACTCGATATTCTCGTGCAAATTGCTCAAGCCTTATCCTACGCTCATCGCAATGGCATTGTGCACCGTGATATCAAACCAGCGAACGTGTTAGTTGATTATGAAGGTCATGTGAGAGTTGTTGATTTCGGGATTGCTGGTTACTTTGAAACCCAGTCCGGCAGCGGTACTGCTCAGGACGTCGTTATGGGGACACCAGCCTATATGGCACCAGAACAGAATGACCCTCATCAACAGGTGACTCATTTGAGTGATATCTATTCTCTGGGTGTGCTGGCGCATGAATTAATACTAGGTTATCTGCCGAATCAAAAAGTCGAGCAGCCAAAAAAAGTGCACAAAACACTATTGGCCGTTATTAACGATTGTTTGCAAGAAGATAGCGCATTCAGGCCTCAGTCAGTGGAAGCTGTCCGGCAGCGCTTACTGCAGTTATTGCAGGGGCAGCATTTACAGGACAAATCCTGGGAAGAAGATCGTCAGCGTGATGCTATTTCTGCCGACTACAAACTGCTCGATGTCTTAAAGGAAAATCAATACGGCGCAACTTATCTGGTGCATGAATCCAAATGTCAGCATCTATTGGTGATTAAAAAGCAATCAGTGGCGTACCAGGGCCGAGCTTATGAATTATCGAAAAAAATAGCTGGACTATCCCACCCCCATATCGCGACTATTTATGGTACTGCCAAAAATGAACGAGTGTTTATTGCGGTGGTTGAGTATGTCGAGGGCGGTAGTTTAGCGGGCTGTCTAACACAAGCTTTCAGCCTTGACCATTGGTTATTGTTGGCGAGGCAACTTTGCAGAGCGTTATTGTTCGCTCACCAGCAAGAAATTATTCATGGCAACTTACGCCCCAGTAATATTCTGATGGTCAGTGCCGGACATATTAAACTGGCAGATTTTGGTTTCGAGGATCACAGCGTGGGCGAAGGTGTTGACTGGTATCAACCCTTTGATGACGAAAAAACGGTAGTTTCCGATATTTATTCAGTGGGGGCGGTTTTATTTCATTTGTTAACAGGCCAAGTGGTAGAACACGATACCGAGGGCGTTAAAAACCTGAATGCGCTTAAGGTATTACCCAAGCCATTGGCGAAATTACTGAAGCATATGTTGCAGGCGAAACCTAAGGATAGGCCAAAAAGTATGGAAGAGGTTTGTCAGGTTTTAGAACAGTTCACCGATGAAGCAAAAACAGAAATACATTTGGCTGCTGAGTCTCCAAAACAACAGACAGCTCGACCAGGTAATCGTAAATGGGCAGTTGTTATTGCAATTTTGGTACTGCTGTTTTTTATTGCCGAAGGTTTATGGCTATTCGGTTCACTTCAATAATAGTTCTCAAAATTTTGCTGTTATTCATCTTTGCTAGCATCAAGTAAAGTGGCAAAGGCCGCTGCCGCATTGCTTAAACTCTTATTGTGGTGGTAAACATAACCGAGCGTGCGCTGCAGCTTGATGGCATTAATGTCGAGGATTTTTAGCTCGTCATCGATCATTGTATGTGGCAGTACACTCCAGCCTAGCCCGATGGATACCATCATTTTCAAGGTTTCCAGATAATTTGTTTCCATTGAGATATTCAGTGACAGATGGTGTTGTTTGAATAAAGCTTTAATGATTTGCCCGGTGTAGGTGTTAAGTCCTGGCAGAATAGCTGGATATTGGCTGAGGGTAGATAAATCGACTTCATCGTGAATGGCCAGAGGGTGATTGGGAGCAATGGTGACTAACAGCTCATCAACCCACAGGGGTTGATGTTTGATTGGGCTGCTGCCTGCGGGATCCAGTGTGATCACGCCGAGTTCAATCTGACCCTGCATGATTTGCTCATAGGCTTCTTCCGAATCCATAAAATCAATGTCTAAATGCACCTGCGGATAGCGCTTGCTATAACTTTGTAAGACCGGTGGTAGGCGATGCAGACCAATATGATGGCTGATACCCATACTCAGGGTGCCGCTAATCTCACCCTGCAAGTCATCAATGCTCCTTTTAGCTTCTTTCACTGCCTGCAAAATTTGCCGTGCTTGGGGCAGCAGGGCATTGCCCGCTTCGGTGAGGTGAACACTGCGACCAATGCGGTCAAACAGGCGACACTCCAGCTGGCTTTCCAGTGTGGCGATACGCTTGCTGATGGCAGGTTGAGTCAGGTGTAGCGCTTCGGCTGCTGCCGAGAAAGAGGCCAGATCTGCGACACTAAGAAAGGCCTGTAGATTTTGGGTATCCATTACTAGTTGCCAGTTGTTGATATGACACTTAGTGTAAATCTATTGATAACCAATAGCTATTCAATGTATGAAAAATATGAATTTGTTTTATCTGAAACTCCGCTCTACAATTCGACCATAAATTAACCAGGCTCATAAACGAGGCAGAGAAATGGCTGGTAAAACGCTCTACGACAAACTGTGGGATGCCCACTTGGTCAAACAGCGCGATGATGGTACGGCGCTGATTTATATTGATCGTCATTTGGTGCATGAAGTCACTTCGCCGCAAGCCTTTGAGGGTTTGCGCATGGCGGGTCGTAAGCCCTGGCGTGTGGATGCCAATTTGGCGACACCTGATCACAACGTGCCTTCACTGCCTTCCGAGCGTGAAGGTGGTGTCGATGGCATTGTGGAGGAAGTTTCGCGCATTCAGGTACAAACACTGGATGCCAACTGTGAAGACTTCGGTATCCAGGAGTTTGAAATCAATGATGTTCGCCAGGGCATTGTGCATGTAGTTGGGCCAGAGCAGGGTGCAACACTTCCAGGTATGACAGTTGTGTGCGGTGATTCCCATACCGCAACTCATGGCGCATTGGGTGCCTTGGCGCACGGCATTGGCACTTCAGAGGTTGAGCATGTATTGGCGACCCAATGTTTGATTCAGAAAAAGATGAAAAACATGCTGGTTGAAGTTAATGGCGAACTCAGTCCTGGCGTCACGCCCAAGGATGTTGTGTTAGCCATTATTGGCGAAATCGGCACAGCAGGCGGTACCGGTTATGCGATGGAGTTTGGCGGCAGTGTATTCCGCGATATGTCGGTCGAAGGGCGCATGACGGTTTGCAATATGGCGATTGAAGCCGGTGCTCGCGTTGGTATGGTCGCTGTTGATGATAAAACGGTCGATTATGTGAAAGGCAGGCCTTTTGCACCAAGCGGTGATCTGTGGGACAAGGCTGTAGCTTATTGGAACACTTTGCACAGTGATGCCGATGCTGAATTTGATCTTGTCGTGACTATGGATGCTACAGAAATCCTTCCGCAAGTGACCTGGGGTAATTCGCCAGAGATGGTAACGTCGGTAGAAGGCAATGTGCCTGATCCTGCCGCTGTTGATGACCCATCCGCGAAAGCCGCTATTGAGCGCGCGCTGGAATATATGGGCTTGACTGCCGGTATGCCAGTTAAAGACATCAAACTGGATTGTGTGTTTATTGGCTCCTGCACTAACTCCCGCATCGAAGATCTTCGCGCCGCCGCTGCAGTAGTGAAGGGAAAAAAAGTAGCCGATAACGTTAAACGTGTTTTAGTAGTGCCCGGCTCTGGTTTAGTGAAACAACAGGCAGAGCAGGAAGGCTTGGATAAAATCTTTATCGAAGCCGGTATGGAATGGCGCCAACCCAGTTGCTCCATGTGTTTGGGTATGAACTCAGACCGTCTCGGCGAAGGTGAGCATTGTGCCTCGACTTCTAACCGAAACTTCGAGGGACGGCAGGGCTTTGGTGGTCGTACCCATTTGGTGAGTCCCGCTATGGCAGCAGCGGCAGCGATCGCCGGTCACTTTGTCGATGTTCGTGATGTTATGAGCTCGTAGAAGGTCTGTAGGAGAATATGATGAAAAGTTTTACCACAGTAAGCGGTATCGTTGCGCCAATGGATCGCGCCAATGTCGACACCGATATGATTATTCCGAAACAATTTTTGAAGTCGATTAAGCGTTCAGGTTTTGGCCCTTTCCTGTTTGATGAATTGCGTTATCTGGATAAAGGTAAGCCGGATATGGACTGTACCGGCCGTCCAAAAAATCCTGATTTTCCACTGAATTTTGCTCGCTATCAGGGCGCACAGGTTTTGCTGGCACGCGAAAACTTTGGTTGTGGTTCCAGTCGTGAACATGCGCCATGGGCACTGGATGACTTTGGTATCCGTTCAGTGATTGCGCCAAGTTTTGCCGATATTTTTTATAACAACTGTTTTAAAAACGGTATGTTGCCGATTGTTTTAGATGAAGCAATTGTTGATCAATTGTTTCAGGACATGTATGCCACAGAGGGTTATCAATTAACGATTGACCTGGAAAAACAAGTGGTGATTAAGCCTGACGGTGCTGAGCTTCCCTTTGAAGTCGACAGTTTCAGAAAGCACTGTCTGTTAAATGGTTTGGATGATATTGGTTTGACTTTGCAGGATGCCGATGCAATTCATTCCTATGAAGAAAAACTGCGTAAAACATCGCCCTGGCTGTTTGCCAGTTAATCATCATTTTATTGTTGGAGATTTTCTGTGAGTAGAAAAGTACTGGTTATTGCAGGCGATGGGATAGGACCAGAGATTGCTGTTGAGGCGCGAAAGGTATTGGATGTTGCCAATGAGCGTTTTAACCTCGACATCGAATTTGATGAAGCATTGTTAGGCGGTTCTGCCTACGATACCGTCGGTGTGCCATTACCTGATGAAACTTTGGAGAAAGCTAAAGCGTCTGATGCCATTTTGTTTGGCGCCATTGGTGGACCAAAGTGGGATAACAATGAGCGTCATCTGCGCCCCGAACAGGGTTTGTTAGATATTCGTTCCAAATTAGAGTTGTTTGGCAATCTGCGCCCGGCGATTTTGTATCCGCAATTGGCCGATGCTTCTTCTTTAAAACCGGAAGTGGTATCTGGTCTGGATATTTTGATCGTGCGTGAATTAACAGGTGGTATTTATTTTGGTGAGCCCCGTGGTATTCGCACATTGGAAAATGGAGAGCGCGAAGGTTACAACACCTATAAATACAGCGAGTCCGAAATTGAGCGTATTGCCCGCGTGGCTTTTGAAGCGGCACAAAAACGCAGCGGCAAATTATGTTCGGTTGATAAAGCTAATGTCTTGGAAGCAACAGTGCTGTGGCGCGAGGTGTTGGATCGGATGGCACCGGAATACCCCGATGTAGAGCTATCACATATGTATGTGGATAACGCGGCCATGCAGCTGGTACGTGCACCCAAGCAATTTGATGTATTGGTCACAGGTAATATGTTCGGAGACATTCTGTCCGATGCAGCTGCGATGCTGACCGGCTCCATCGGTATGTTGCCATCGGCTTCGCTCGATAAGAATAATCGTGGCATGTACGAGCCCTGTCATGGTTCAGCACCGGATATTGCTGGCCAGGGTAAAGCTAATCCGCTGGCGATGATTTTATCAGCTGCCATGATGCTGCGTTACTCGCTGAATGCACCAGAGGCGGCTGATGCCATAGAAGCGGCGGTGAGTTCAGTGTTGGATCAGGGCCTGAGAACGCCGGACATTTTCACTGAAGGTGATACCTTGGTGAATACTTCAGGTATGGGCGAAGCGGTAGCTGTAGCCCTGAAACAGTAAAACAGTTGTTAAATAGATATTTTTGATACGAGATAAAACGATGCAAAGAGTAGGTTTTGTTGGCTGGCGTGGAATGGTGGGTTCAGTATTGATGGAAAGAATGCTGGCTGAGGATGATTTTAGACACATTAATGAATCAGTATTCTTCACTACCTCAAATGTGGGTGGTCAGGGGCCGGATATTGGTTGTGATATTCCACCATTAAAGGACGCAAAAGATATCGAAGAGCTGAAGACGATGGATGTGATCATCTCTTGTCAGGGGGGAGATTACACCAAAGCGGTATTTCCTGAGTTGCGCAAGCAGGGCTGGGATGGATACTGGATCGATGCAGCCTCAAGCCTGCGTATGGCCGATGATGCCTTGATTATCCTTGATCCGGTTAATCTGGATATGATCAAGCAGGGGGTAGTCGATGGCGTAAAGAATTTTGTCGGCGGTAACTGTACTGTTAGCTTGATGTTAATGGCGCTGGGTGGGTTATTCACTGAAAAACTGGTGGATTGGGCCTCTGTGATGACTTATCAGGCAGCTAGTGGTGCTGGCGCTCAGAATATGCGCGAGTTGATCCGACAGATGGGAGTGATTGAGAGCAGTGTCAGTGCAGAGTTGGTTAATCCGGCCAGTGCCATTCTGGAGATTGACCGCAAGGTTGCCAGCTCCATGCGTTCTGATACTTTCCCAACTGATAATTTTGGAGCACCTTTGGCTGGTAGTTTATTGCCCTGGATCGATACGCAACTGGAAAACGGTCAGAGTCGTGAAGAATGGAAAGGCCAGGCTGAAGCCAATAAATTACTAGGCACTGAAACCATCATTCCCGTTGACGGTATTTGTGTACGTATCGGTGCTATGCGCTGCCATAGCCAGGCCATTACCCTGAAACTCAATAAAGATGTGCCTATGTCGGATATTGAAGGCATGCTGGCTGAAGCCAATGACTGGGTTCAAGTGGTGCCTAATGAACGTGAATTAACACTGCAACAGCTGACACCAACGGCAGTGACTGGCTCGCTGCATATTCCTGTGGGTCGCCTCCGCAAGATGAATATGGGGCCTGAGTACCTGTCAGCATTCACTGTTGGAGACCAGTTGTTGTGGGGGGCAGCTGAGCCGCTTCGCAGAATGCTGCGGATTTTGATCGAAAAATAACCAGCAATCCTGCTGGGTAGTACCCAGCAGGTGCCAGACTTAGGTCTCGGTTTTACTTGTTTAGGTGATTCGAATTGTGCAATGGATCATAAAAATGAGGAAAAAGGGGCATTTCTAACAAGCAACCCGCCTGTCGATTTCTTGCTAAAAAGCTATTTCTAACTAATACTTACGTCAATTAGTACAGACGTATTCTAGCTTTGCTGTGTCTAATTATTACTCATGCTGCAAAGTAAAATAGTATAGCTGGTCGATCATCTAAATCGGCCAGTTCGGTATTAAAGAAGTGGTTTTTCTATTTAAGTTAAGGTTTTTGTAAATCAGTCAGATAACTACTTCTGATAAATAACAATTCGGCTAGATGATAGACATTTAAGTTAATTAAAAGGGAAAGATTATGGTGCGTAAGAAGCTTGCGGTTGCGGTGGCAGCTCTCGGGGCGTTGCAGGCAGATGTTGTCAGTGCTTTGGGGATGGGGGATTTTACCCTCCGTTCTGCGCTGAATCAGCCTCTGGATGCTGAAATTCGCCTTCTTAACACCGGTGATCTCGATCCCTCACAGGTCAAAATAGCGCTAGCTGGAACAGAAGAGTTCCAACAAGCGGGGGTTAGCAGAGATTATTTCCTGACTAATTTGCAGTTCACCGTTGATCTTGATCAGAATGGTGGCGGTGTTATCAACGTCACCAGTCGCGAACCTGTTATTGAGCCTTATCTAAATTTCCTTGTTGAAGCCAAGTGGCCCACAGGCCGCTTACTTCGTGAATATACCGTGCTATTGGATCTGCCAGTATTTAGTGAGAGTGCTACTGAGCAAGTCGATTCGGCTGCGAGCAGTGCGCCTACGGTTTCCGAGCAACCTGCGTCAGTACGTACTTCGGCAGCAGCCATTCCATCTTCGAGCAGGGCTGCGGCACCTAGACAATCACGAGATGCGGGTGAATTAGCAGCGGGCAGCAAATACCGTGTTCAGACCAATGATACATTGTGGGAAATAGCCGCTAAAGCGCGTCCATCTGGCGCTACCGTGCAGCAGACCATGTTAGGTATCCAGCGTTTGAATTCCCATGCCTTTATGAATGGCAATATCAATCTGGTTAAAGCCGGATCGATATTGCGTTTACCCACTCAGGCGGAATTAAACGATATCTCCAGTCGACAGGCTGTCGAGGAAGTTGCTGTACAAAACAAAGCCTGGCGTTCCGGTGAATCCTTAGCCTCAGAAGATACCGGCGCGCAACTGGATGCGACGGCCACATCTACCCGTTCTGATCAGCAAGCTGTTGACCAGGCTCGTTTGAGCATAGCTTCAAGCGGTGACAGTTCTGAAAGATCAGATGGAGATGGTGCGGCAAGTGGTTCGGGTACAGAGGCGCTAAGAAATCAACTGGATACTAGCCTTGAAAATCTGGACAAAACCCAGCGTGAGAACGAAGAGCTGCAATCACGTATCGGTGACATGGAAGCAAAACTCGCCACATTGCAGCGCCTGCTAGAGTTGAAGGACGATGAATTAGCGGCATTGCAGGGTACAGCAGCAGAACGTAATGCTACAGAAGGTAGTACTACAGAAAGTAGCTTGGCAGAAGGGCAAGCTGCTACTAGTGAGCCTTCGGCAGAGGCTGAAATGTCTGCAGATACGACAGCTGTAACCGGGACAGAATCTGCTGCAACTACTACTGAACCTGAGCAAGCTGCTCCACAACCCAGGCCTGCACCCGCTCCTGAACCAGAGTTATTGGATCAGATCCTGAGTAATCCGCTGTATTTGGGTGGCGCAGGCGCATTAGTACTAGCGCTGGCTGCATTGATTTTGATGCGTCGTCGCCAGGCCGCTGAAGATGAGACCTCCGTAGAGGAAATGGCTTTATTTGAAGAAGTTGCCGATGAAACCGCTGAAGAGAGTTTGGAAGAAGCAGGGGAGTTAGATTTTTCTTCTGCAGAAGAAGTTGCTGAAGAAGCTGATTCAACCGATCAGCTGGTTGCTGAACTTGAACAGGAGATAGCAGCTGATAATGCTGTAGAAGCGGCTCAAGCTGAAACCGAAGAACAGGAAACCGTACAATCAGAAACAGGTGATGCAATTGCTGAAGCTGATATTTATGTGGCCTATGGTCGTTACCAGCAAGCGATAGATTTGCTGACCACCGCGGTAGAACAAGAGCCACAAAGAACCGATTTGCGGGTGAAGTTGCTGGAAGTATTTATTGAGACGCGTGATAAACCTGGGTTCCAACAGCACTATGTCGCACTGCAGGCACTGGGTGACGAAAGTGCGATTAATGAGGTCAAAGAGACACTATCCTCAGTCGAAGGTGTGTCGGATTGGCTGGATGATCTACCTAGCGCCGATGTTTCAGATTTCTCTGATGCTGATATGGATGCCGATTTGATTGAGTCAGATGATCAGGAAGTTGAGCTTGATTTAGAGGATGATTTGGAAATCGATCTCGATTTGGATGGGGCCAGTACCACACAGGAAACTGAAACCATCGATCTGGAAGATGATTTTGATTTAGATGGCGAGTTAGATCTCGATCAGGAAGAACCTGCTTTGGATGCAACCCTACAGCTGGATGCGGTGTCGCTAGATGCTGATGCAAAGGAGGAAACAGAAAATCTGGTTGATGATCAAGACTTAAATCTAATGCTTGATGAAGAGCTGAGTCTAGACACTGATTCAGAAGAAGCTTTGACGACAGAAGAGACAGCTGAAGATTTAGATCTTGACTCATTACAAGCTGATGATGACTCGACAACTGAATCAGCGGAAGTAGAGGTAACAGAAGAGGGGTTTGATCTGGATCTCGATAGTGATCTTGATATGGACTTGGGCGAGTTAGGCGATAGTGAGCTTGATGATCTGGCCGCTGAATTTGGTGATCAAGAGCCTTCAGCAGATGATGAGCAGGAGCCTTCCAGTGAGAGTCAGTTATCCGGTGATGGCTTTCCAGAAGCTGAAGAATCTGCCAAAACGGATGAGCCTGATTTGACTATGGGATTGTCAACTCTCGATGAGGTTGAAGGTGAATTCAGTCTTGATGTAGAAGGCAGTGAAGCAGAAGAGTTGGGTCTGGATGAGTTATCTGATCTAGAGGATTTAACTGCATCAGCAGAACCTGAAGCTGCTGTAGCGTCAGAATCTGCTAATGAACTGACTGATCTGGAGTTTACAGCGGGGGATTTGGATCTATCTGCAGAACCAGAGGCTGCCCCGGTAGAGAATGCAGTTGACGATGAATCACTACCTGCTGAAGCGGCCAGTGAAGATGATTTCGATTTCCTGGCTGATACTGATGAAGTAGCGACTAAGCTGGATTTGGCCAGAGCCTATATCGATATGGGTGATACCGAGGGTGCCAAGGATATCCTCGATGAGGTAGTGCAAGAGGGTAACGAAACGCAGATCCAGGAAGCCAATGAGTTGCTGGAAAGAGTCTGAATTACTGGATAGAGCCTAAGCTAGTACAGATTAAGCGGCACTCAACTTGTAATCCCCAATCTGAAGATTTAGCATGCCGGCCTTCGCGCTGGCATTTTTTTGCGCCTTTTTTAAACCATTTGATGTGGCCCTGATGCCAGTTTTGAAGTTCTACTATGTCCTCTGCCATTTTTAACACTAGCTTTGCGCCGGGTGATCGCGTTGCCATGTCATTAAGCTACGATGGTAGCCATTATCATGGTTGGCAAAGCCAGAAAAAGCCTGGGGTTAGCACGGTACAAGAGGTGTTAGAGCAGGCCTTGAGTCAAATAGCCAATGCTCCCGTGTCAGTACAATGTGCCGGCCGGACAGATGCCGGTGTGCATGCCAGCCGACAAATTATTCATTTTGATAGCCCTAGCCTGCGAGATGAAAAGGCCTGGGTGATGGGTTCCAATACGCTGTTGCCAAGAGATATTGCTGTCCATTGGGCTAAGCTTGTGCCTGAGGGCTTTAATGCCCGATTTAATGCTACGGCTAGACGTTATCGTTATGTGATTCTTAATACGCCCGCCAGATCTGCACTGTTACCCAGTGGTGTTACCTGGGAGAGCAGGCCTTTGGATGAGAGATGCATGTATCAGGCAGCGCAGGCACTGTTAGGCGAGCGTGACTTTACCTCTTACCGCGCTGTTGCCTGTCAATCGCGGACGCCAATGCGCAATGTGCATTTTATCGAAGTGGCTCGTCACGGAGATTTGGTGGTCATTGATATTCAGGCTAATGCATTTTTGCATCATATGGTACGCAATATCACGGGTGTACTGATGGCAATTGGCAGCGGTGTTAAACCCGTTGAATGGGCTGAGCAAGTTCTGGAAGCACGCGATAGAACGGTAGCAGCAGCGACAGCTCCGCCATTTGGCCTGTATTTAGTGGATGTCATTTATCCTGAGAGTTTTTCCTTGCCGATAACTGAACCTGGCCCCTATTTTATCAATGGGTTAGGTGCAAACTAATCTTTCACCATAGCGGTAAATGAAAGACAGCTAGTCCCAGTATTTGTTATCATGGCCGGCTTTAGCGCTGTCTTTGGTAGCATAGACAGGATAGAGATAATCAATTAAATAACGCGTAAATTATCAATAGAAACCTATCGTGACACGTACCCGAATCAAGATATGTGGCATCACTTCGCCAGACGATGCGAAGCTAGCTATTGAGGCTGGTGCAGATGCTCTTGGGCTGGTTTTTTATGAGCCTAGTCCGCGGTTTGTTTCTACTGAACAGGCCAAAGAGATTTGTAAAGTAGTACCGGCATTTGTCAGTGTGGTGGGTTTGTGTGTCGATAAAGACAAGTCTGAAGTTGATGCGTTAGTTAAGCAGCTACCGATTGATCTGCTGCAATTTCATGGTGATGAGTCACCATCCTTTTGCGAGCAGTTTGACAGGCCTTATATCAAAGCAATCAGGATGCGGCCTGAACTGGATGTTAGTGAGCAAATCGAACGTTATAATCGCGCCCGCAGCATATTGCTGGATGCTTATCGTAAGGGTATTCCAGGTGGGACTGGTGAGCAGTTTAATTGGAAACTGATTCCCGAACAGCATCGTTCAAAGATTATTTTGGCGGGTGGTTTGAAACCGGAAAATATCCAAAACGCCATTCAAACCGTACAACCCTATGCAGTGGATGTGAGTGGTGGCGTTGAATGTTCACCAGGGGTTAAGGACAGACAGAAGGTATTAGAATTTGTTAAGCGTGTTGCGATAGCAAACGCTTAAGTCGTTTATAAGTAGGAATTGAGAGTGAGTACTGAAAAGTTTCGTGATGTCGATTATTCATCTGTTCCGGATGAACATGGCCATTTTGGTATCTATGGTGGGCGTTTTGTATCGGAAACCTTGATTGAAGCCTTGGATGAGTTGGAAGCTTCCTATAAAAAATTGTCTGCTGATCCTGATTTTCAAGCAGAGTTTGATAAAGATATGGCACATTATGTGGGGCGCCCATCGCCACTTTATTTTGCTGAGCGTTGGACTGAGCAGTTAGGTGGCGCGCAAATTTATTTAAAGCGTGAAGATTTAAATCATACCGGTGCCCACAAGGTGAATAACACTATTGGTCAGGCACTATTGGCCAAATACTCAGGCAAGAAAAGAGTGATTGCTGAAACCGGGGCGGGGCAACACGGTGTTGCTACGGCGACGGTTGCTGCCCGGTTGGGTATGGAATGTCAGGTCTTCATGGGTGAAGAGGATGTAAAACGTCAGGCACTTAATGTCTATAGAATGAAATTGTTAGGTGCAGAAGTTATACCTGTGACATCCGGTTCCAAAACATTGAAAGATGCTATGAATGAAGCAATGCGTGATTGGGTAACCAATGTTGATGATACTTTTTACATTATTGGGACCGTGGCTGGTCCACACCCTTATCCGCAATTAGTAAGAGATTTTCAGTCTATCATTGGACGTGAAGCGCGTGCACAGTGCCTGCAACAAGCAGGAACATTGCCCGATGCTCTAGTCGCATGTGTTGGTGGTGGCTCTAATGCTATTGGTTTGTTTCATCCGTTTTTAGACGATACAGATGTAACAATGTACGGTGTTGAAGCCGGTGGCTACGGTGTTCAAACAGGGCAACATGCAGCGCCTTTGTGTGCTGGTGAACCTGGCATTTTGCATGGAAATCGTACCTATTTAATGCAGGATGAAAACGGACAAATTATTCACACGCATTCGGTTTCTGCGGGGCTTGATTATCCAGGTGTAGGGCCAGAACACTCCTGGTTAAAAGATATTGATCGTGTCAATTATGTGGCTATTAACGATGACGAGGCATTAGCTGCCTTTAGAAATCTCACACAAGTAGAAGGGATTATGCCTGCACTTGAATCCAGTCACGCTATTGCCTATACGCATAAATTAGCACCGACAATGAATAAGGATCAGGTCATCGTGGTGAATTTGTCTGGGCGTGGGGATAAGGATATTCATACCGTGGCCAGTATTGATGGTATAGAAATTTAACTTATTTAATTTTGATAGTTTGAGGAAGTTCCCTTGAGTCGTATTGCTGCTTGCCTGGATAAATTACATAGCAAGGGTCAAAAAGCATTGATCCCCTATATCGTAGCGGGTGATCCAAATCCAGAATTTACCGTGCCCATGATGCATACGTTGGTGGAGCAGGGGGCGGATATTATTGAGTTGGGTATTCCTTTTTCCGATCCAATGGCTGAAGGGCCGGTAATTCAATTGGCCCACGAGCGTGCCTTGGAGCACAATGTTTGTTTGTCTGCAGCGCTTGATATGGTGAATGAATTTCGGCAGCAGGACCAGGATACGCCAGTGGTATTGATGGGGTATGCCAATCCAGTTGAAAAGATGGGATACGAAAACTTTGCTTCTCGTGCCGCAGCTGCAGGGGTAGATGGTTTGCTGACTGTGGATATGCCGCCGGAAGAGGCCGAGCTATTAAATGAAGCGTTAAAAGCAGTCGCTATCGACAGTATTTTTCTGATTGCACCTACGACCACTGCACAGCGCATTAAGAGCATAGCAAGCTTGGCAACAGGGTATATTTATTATGTTTCCCTAAAGGGGGTGACGGGTGCAGGGCACCTCGATACTCAGTCAGTAAAAGATAAGTTGGCGGAAATAAAATCGATAACTGATTTACCAATAACTGTTGGCTTTGGTATTAAAGATGCGGAATCGGCCGCAACGATTTCCAAGCTTGCTGAAGGTGTTGTTGTCGGCAGTGCTTTAGTACAAAAGGCTGCAGATTTGTCACAAAAAGGTAGTAATGATGTGGCGGGGCAAGCGGCGCAGCTAATAGGCCAAATGCGCCTTGCGATGAATGAGGCCGCAGCTTAATTAAGCTTACCCGCAATAAAATTTGAGCTACACTTTATCGCGGTTTAATGTTGAAAAATGATTAGTAAAGATAAATAGGGCTTTTAGATGAGCTGGTTAGACAAAATTCTTCCTACAATAGGCAATAAAGACTCCTCAGATCGTAAATCTCCTGGTGTACCGGAAGGTTTATGGAAAAAGTGTGTGAAATGTGACGCCGTCTTGTATCGTCCAGAGCTGGAAAAGAATCTCGATGTTTGTCCCAAGTGTGAGCACCACATGCGTATCGGCGCGCGCAGGCGCATCGATATCTTTCTTGATGAAAGTAACCGAGAAGAAGTATTTGCCAATATAGAACCCATTGATCGTCTGAAATTTAAAGACAAGAAAAAATATAGAGATCGCCTAAGCTCTGCGCAAAAATCCACTGGCGAAAAAGACGCCTTGGTAGCTGTGCGTGGAACGGTGAAGGGTATGCCGGTGGTGACCGTTGCCTTTGAATTTAATTTTCACGGTGGTTCCATGGGATATGCGGTGGGCGAGAAATTTACTCAAGCGGCAAATCTCGCGTTACAGGAAAATATTCCCTTGGTCTGTTTCTCTGCTTCTGGTGGTGCGCGTATGCAGGAAGCATTGATCTCTTTGATGCAGATGGCAAAGACAAGCGCAGTGTTGGAAAAATTAAAAAATAACGGCGTACCCTATATCTCCGTGATGACCGACCCGATTTATGGTGGCGTATCTGCCAGCTTGGCTTTGCTAGGTGATATCAATATTGCTGAACCAGATGCGCGAGCAGGCTTTGCTGGTCCTAATATCATTGAGCAGACTATCCGACAAAAACTCCCTGCGGGATTTCAGCGCAGCGAATTTTTATTGGAGCATGGTGCTATCGATATGATCATTCCTCGGAAAAATATGCGTGATACGCTGGCAAGCCTGCTTTCAAAACTGACACGTCGTCCTGCTGCCTGAATGCGTTTCAACACGCTAACGGAATGGCTAAGCTGGCTGGAAAGTTGTCACCCCTCTGAAATAGAGTTAGGGCTTGAACGAATCGGCAAGGTTGCCAGCCTGTTAGGCATTGATCTTTCCCTCTCGACAGTAATTACCGTAGCAGGAACTAATGGTAAAGGTTCCTGCGTTGCAGCAATCAATGCCTTACTGTTGGCAGAAGGATGTACAGTAGGCTGTTACACATCGCCTCATCTTTTTTCCTACAATGAACGGGTTGTGATCAATAACCGGCAAGTTACTGATCAACAACTAATAGAGGCCTTTGAACGTATTGATCAAACCCGCCAAAATATTGCTTTAACTTATTTTGAGTTCGGTACTTTGGCCGCATTACTTTGTTTTCAGCAGGCCAATCTTGATTATGTGATATTAGAAGTGGGTTTAGGTGGAAGACTCGACGCGGTAAACCTTGTCGATGCGGATATTGCTGTCATTACGTCTATCGATATTGATCATGTGGATTGGCTGGGTAATGATCGTGAGTCTATTGGTCGTGAAAAAGCAGGTGTTTTTAGACCGGGTAAATCAGCTATTTGTGCCGATATTAACCCTCCCAAGTCAGTAACCACTGTCGCCAAATCCGTGGGGGCCGACTTGATATCAGTGGGTAAGGATTTTTCGCTATCAGCTACGGATTCGGTTTATCAATGGTCCGGTAAATCCATCACAAATGAAATGCTGACAGTTGACGGCATTAATTTTGATTTCCTTCCAGAGGCCAGTGTGGCTGCTGCGCTTCAGGTTATCGCCTTGTTGGGAATTAATCAGCCAAAAGTATCGACATTAACGGAATTAACAATCCCAGGTAGGTTCCAAAGAATGAACCTTGGTGAAGTGCCGGTCATCCTGGATGTGGCGCATAACCCTGCTGCTGCTCAATTACTGGCCACCCGATTACAACAACAAATTTGCATTGGTAAGCGGGTAGCAATTTTTGCTGTTATGGCAGATAAAGATGCCGAATCGATGATGTCAGTATTGAAGGATATTATTGATGAATGGTGGTTTGTCGAGTTGCATAATGTGCCACGGGCAATGCCGGTACAGAGCCTGCTTCAGTTGAGTGAGAGATTAAATTTGACAACGAGGCCAGTGCAGCAATGTGGCAATACTGAGAATACTTTGTTAGCAGCCCGTTCAGAACTTACATCAAATGATGAGTTGCTAGTTGTGGGTTCTTTTTTTACTGTAGCGGAAGCGATGCAATATCTGCGAGAAGAATCGCAGTCTGAATAAACTAGCAATTGGCAGAGAATACCGATTATGAATGATGGAATTAAGCAGCGTTTGGTTGGGGCGATTGTACTTATCAGTGCCGCGATCATTGCTTGGCCACTTATATTTTCCAATACTAACGAGCCGGTTATGGATCGTCGTAGTCAAATTCCACCTATGCCTGAATTTGAAACCTTTGAAGTGACGGAGCCAGTTCGTCCACAAAATGTAGATCCTGTTAAAGAGCGATTAGTAGAATCTTCACCTCCGACACCGCCTCTGCCTGTTGAGTCTGATAATAAGCCTTCTCTGGATGAGAGCGGGCTGCCTAACTCCTGGGTATTGCAGGTAGCCAGCTTTTCGAAAAAGGAAAATGCCGGTGAATTGGTTGCTGCACTGAAAGAAAAGGGCTATCGCGCTTTCAGTAAAGAGGTTAAAACGTCTACGGGTTCTTCTTTACGCGTATATATTGGTCCAAAGTTAACCAGAGATGCCTTTGCTAAGGATAAGCAAATCATAGATAACGAGTTCAATGTTAGTTCAATGGTCGTAAAATTTGAACAATAGATCACCTCTGACAATATGCCAAAAGAAAGACTTTGGCACATGCTAAGCCTCTGTTAGAATTCGCGCTAATTTAAAATCTTCAGACTACCGTCAATGGGTTGTTAATGAATTGGGCTGACTGGACTATCGTCGCCATCATTGGAGTTTCCTGCTTAATCAGTATTAAGCGAGGCTTTGTTAAAGAGGCCATTTCCTTAGCAATCTGGGCATTGGCCTTTTTCGTAGCTGTCACTTTTGACGAAAGATTAGCCGTGTTGCTCAAGGATTCAGTTGAATCAGCTTCCCTTCGCTTTGTTATCTCATTTGCTGCATTATTTGCCGCAACCTTAATAGTTGGTTCAATGGTGAATTATTTATTGGGAGAGCTGGTTAAAATCACTGGGCTTAGTGGAACTGATAGGCTCTTTGGGATGGCATTTGGTTTAGCCAGGGGCGTAATTATTATCATGGCTATCCTGATTTTGTTGCCGATGGCTTTTCCGGTACAACAGGATGAATGGTGGCAGCAGTCATTACTAATTCCGCATTTTCTGCTGATGGAGCAGTGGTGCAAAGATACTTTTGCGTTTTTGCTGGAGTGGTTTGGTAGATTGTTATCAATGAGCTAACTGAGTTTGTTAATAGTGGTTTAAACAAATATAGCGCCTCAACGACGATGGCGTACAATGAGCAGATGGAGTTATTTAAGCTAATGCGGCAGATATGTTGCCGATAGTAAGTCTTAATATGTAATATAACGGGGTTTCATCCATGTGTGGCATAGTCGGCATAGTTGCCAAATCTAATGTTAATCAAGAGTTGTACGATGCTCTGACGGTTTTGCAACACCGAGGACAGGATGCAGCGGGCATTGTGACTTGTGACAACGGGCGCCTTAATCAACGCAAAGCTAATGGTTTAGTAAAGGATGTATTTCATACCCGTCATATGCAGCGCCTTACAGGGAATATTGGTGTAGGGCATGTCCGTTACCCCACTGCAGGCAGCTCAAGTCCTGCCTTGGCTCAACCCTTTTATGTTAACTCGCCCTACGGTATTAGCCTTGCGCATAATGGTAATCTCACCAATTCTGCGGAGTTAAGTAAGGAACTGTTTCAGTCTGATTTACGTCACCTGAATACGGACTCTGATTCTGAAGTGTTGTTAAATGTGTTTGCACATGAATTACAGAAACTGGGTAAGTTAGCTCCTTCTGCTGATGATATTTTTAGTGCGATTAGTGGTGTACATCGTCGTTGCCAAGGCGGTTATGCGGTAATTGCGATGATGTCTAATTACGGCATTATTGGTTTTCGTGATCCTAACGGCATTCGCCCCATTGTTTATGGTGTTAGGGAAACGGATCAAGGTCCCGAATATATGCTAGCGTCAGAAAGTGTAGCGCTGGATGTGCTTGGTTTTAAACTGGTGCGTGATATTGCACCTGGGGAAGCGATTTATATTGATGCTGATGGTAACTTGGAAACGCGACAGTGTGCTGAACAACATAAAGCCACGCCGTGTATTTTTGAGCACGTGTATTTTGCCAGACCAGATTCTATTATGGATGGGATTTCAGTTTACAAATCCCGTCTTAGGCAGGGAGAGAAATTAGCAGCTAAAGTGCAAAGTCTGCGCCCTGATCACGATATTGATGTTGTCATACCCATTCCAGATTCCAGTCGCATTGCCGGTCAGTCCATGGCCTACAATTTAGGAGTGAAATTTCGCGAAGGCCTGGTCAAAAATCGTTATATAGGTCGTACTTTTATCATGCCCGGTCAGAATCAAAGGAAAAAATCAGTCAGGCAAAAATTGAATACGATCGAGCTGGAGTTCAAGGGCAAAAATGTGATGCTAGTGGATGACTCCATTGTGCGTGGTACAACATGTAAACAGATTATTGAAATGGCGCGTGATGCGGGTGCTGCGAAAGTATATTTTGCGTCGGCATCACCCCCGGTGCGTTACCCTAATGTTTATGGTATCGATATGCCTTCTGCGAAGGAGCTGATTGCTCATGGCCGTACCGTTGATGAAGTTTGTGAGTTGATTGGTGCGGATTGGTTGGTCTATCAAGATATTGATGATTTAATTGCCAGTTCGGCCGAAGGTAATCCGGATGTTGAAGGGTTTGATTGTGCAGTATTTAATGGTGAATACATTACGGGCGATGTGGATGAGCAGTACCTGGCAGATTTAGATGCACAGCGTAATGATGCCAGTAAGGCTGAACGATTAGCCCTGGAAGAAGCCGATATTATTGGTTTGCATAATGACGGTGAACGAGAGGATTAAGTTTGCGAATAATTTTGTTAGATAATAGTTGATTCAGGAAAAGTAGAGCGGCAGTGACATGTCCGATAAATTAGAAAAAGAGCAGCGACTACAGGCAATCTTAGCGGAAGCACAGTTAGATACACTGGCTATTCGTGCTGGACAGATACGCACGGCTGAAGGAGAAAATGCTGAGCCGATTTTCCCTACGTCTAGCTATGTGTTTGAAAACGCCGCCGAAGCCGCAGCACGGTTTTCTGGTGAGGACGTTGGCAATGTTTATTCTCGCTACACAAACCCAACAGTACGGAACTTCGAACAACGAATTGCTGCATTGGAAGGTGGCGAAGCAGCCGTGGGAACCTCATCGGGCATGGCTGCTATCTTGAGTACATGCATGTCATTACTTAAGGCAGGTGATCACGTTGTATGTTCGCGTAATGTATTTGGTACCACGACAAATTTGTTTTTGAAGTATCTGTGTAAGTTTGGCTTGGAAGTGACCTTTGTCGATTTGGTAAAACTGGACGACTGGAAAGAAGCGATTCAGCCAAACACTAAAATGCTGTTTTGTGAAACGCCATCGAATCCTATTTGTGAAGTAGCAGATTTGACTGCGTTGTCAGCATTGGCGAAGGCCAACAATTGTTTATTTGTTGTAGACAATTGTTTCTGTACGCCTGCACTGCAAAAACCGTTGGAGTTTGGTGCCGACCTGGTGATTCATTCTGCCACTAAATATTTGGATGGGCAGGGGCGTTGTGTGGGCGGAGCCGTTGTTGGTTGTAAGGAACATATCGATGAAATAGTGGGTTTTCTCAGAACCTGCGGTCCCACAATGAGCCCCTTTAATGCCTGGGTCTTTCTCAAGGGTTTGGAAACGTTGCGGCTCAGGATGGATGCCCATTGCAGCAATGCTTTGCAATTAGCGCTGTGGCTGGAGCAACGGGAACAAATCGAGCAAGTTTTTTATGCAGGGTTGGATTCTCACCCCGGTAAAGCTTTGGCGACCAAACAGCAACGAGGTTATGGTGGAGTACTTTCCTTTAGGGTGAAGGGTGATAGAGCGGCAGCCTGGCGTTTTATTGATGCCACCTGTATTTGCTCATTAACAGCCAACCTGGGCGATGTAAAAACCACCATTGTGCACCCAGCTACGACCACTCATGGTCGTCTGACCGATGAACAGCGCGCTGAGGCTAATATTACTGACAATCTGATACGGGTTGCTGTTGGTCTTGAGGATATTGAAGACCTAAAAGCCGATATGCTTCGTGGTATTGCGGCGCTGTAATTTGGAGCCTGTTAACAGGTCCTAGCCTTTTTGTAATCTGTTTTTGCGACATCTATTCAATGTAGTGTTTTTGCAGCTGCTACACTGTGTTAGCACGGTTTAATTGCCAAAACTAGTCAATGTTGTGAGAAGTCTATGCATAAACAGATAGAACAAGCCGTTGCAGAAGTTAGCACTGTCTTGCTGGGTAAAGAGGTTCAAGTTCGTTTGGCGTTATGTTGTCTGCTAGCTAAGGGGCATCTCTTAATCGAAGATCTTCCCGGTATGGGAAAAACCACGTTGTCCAATGCATTAGCCAGAGTGTTAGGATTGGAATACAAGCGTGTGCAATTTACCAGTGATCTGCTTCCTGCCGATATTCTGGGCGTCTCCATTTTTAATCGCGACAGTTCTCAATTTGAATTTATGCCGGGGCCTATTTTTACCCAAGTGTTGCTGGCCGATGAGATCAATCGAACTACACCCAAAACCCAAAGTGCGTTGTTAGAATCGATGGAAGAAGGTCAGGTGACGACTGAGGGGCAAACACGAGAGCTGCCAGCGCCTTTTTTTGTGATTGCCACACAGAACCCGGCTAATCAGTCAGGCACTTATCCATTACCTGAATCGCAATTGGATCGCTTTCTGATGCGATTGTCACTTGGGTATCCCGACAAAGAAGCAGAACGAAAATTATTGCTAGGCGAAGACAGCCGGCGTAAGTTGGTTCACCTGCAGCAGGTGATAACCGCTAATGATTTAGTAGCGATTCAAAAAGCTGTAGATGATATTCATTGTTCAGATAGTCTCGTCGATTATGTGCAGCGCCTTGTGGACTATACCCGCACCGGGCCAGAATTTGTGTACGGTATCTCTCCGCGTGGTTCTTTGGCATTGTTGCGCTGTGCTAAAACCTGGGCATTAATGTCTGGGCGCGGGCACGTGGTACCGGAGGATGTGCAAATGGTACTGCCCGCCGTAGCGGAACATCGTTTGAGCACATCTCTGGATTATCGGGTCGATAATCGGGGCTTGTCTCAAAAATTGTTAGAAGATGTTCCCGTCGTCGTTTGATAGTCGAATAGACTTTAATCAAGCTGGAGTGTGGTAGCAATGATAGAGCGGATTAGGCAGCGATTCCGTCGGCGCTACGAAGCCTGGATGAAAAATCGGCTTCCTCCGGTAAGAAGTGTCACTTTAACCCAACGCCGTATTTTCATTTTTCCTTCCCGGCAAGGCCTATGGTTTTTTGTATTGCTTGCGGCAATGTTGTTAGCTGCAATCAATTATCAAAATAATATGGTTTTCATGCTGACGTTTTTGTTGTTCAGTATTTTTATCGTAACGATCTTACATACCTACGCAAATCTTTCGGGGTTAACAATAAGTGCCATAAAAGCCGTGCCTGCTTTTGCAGGCGATCGAGTGGAATACGAAATTTCACTGAGCAGAGAAGGTAATAAGAGTTACTACGATATTAATCTGTTTTGGCCAGATACTGAGGTGGCGACGGTAACCTTAGACAAACATAGTGAGCAACGAGTCAGATTACATGTACCAAGTAAAAAGAGGGGGTTACTGAATCCCGGACGGTTAAAAGTTGAGACTTCTTATCCTATTGGTCTATTGCGAAGTTGGACGTGGATTACATTAGACTTGGAAGCGCTAGTGTATCCAAGACCCATGAAATGTGACTTGCAGGCGACATCCATCTCCGACTCTGATGACGGAGATGTTACAGCGGTAGTTGGCAGTGATGACTTTTATGCGTTTCGGTCTTATCAGCAAGGGGACCCACTAAAACACGTGGCATGGAAAAGTTACGCTAAGGGACAATCCTTGCATACTAAACAATTTGCAGCCTATTGTGACCAGCGGCTCTGGTTAGATTGGGATCAATTCACTGGTGATATGGAAAGTCGACTTAGCAAACTCTGCTATTGGGTGTTAAAGATTGAGCAGTCTGATGATGAGTATGGAGTTAAGCTCCCTGGCTTTATTCTAGAGCCAGCTAATGGAGAGCGTCATCAGCAGCAAGCACTAAGAGCACTGGCTTTGTTCAATACTATAGGTCATTTAAAAAACAGGGGGTCTGCGTCATGAGTGTTTCCTGGCAAGTTCCTCGAAATTGTCTGGTCTGGGCGATGATGTCACAAGTCGCTTTGCTTCTCCCTCACGTCCAGAGATTGCCTTGGTGGATGATGTTGGCTTATGTCATCTGTGCGCTCTGGCGAATTATGATATATCAAGGCCGCTGGTCACTGCCGCCTAAATTCTTAAAAAGTATTTTGGCTGTCGTTTGTTGTGCGGGTATATATTTATCCTACGGTTCTTTTATAGGTTTAGAGCCTACCATTGCATTGTTATTCAGTGGTATGTTTCTTAAGTTGCTAGAGCTCAATATGAGGCGTGATGTTTATGTATTGATATTTTTATCTATCTTTGCCTCGCTGACGGCTTTTTTATTTTCACAAAATATCGGGATAACACTTTATATCTTCCTTGCTTTACTAATGGTAGTCACTTCACTGGTGGCACTTCATCAGCATGATTTAACTCGCCTAAGTATTAACAGTTTGAAAAAAACAGCAGTCATTTTTTTGCAGGCTGTGCCACTGATGGTTGTGTTGTTTATTATTTTTCCGCGTTTTGAACCTTTTTGGACGGTACCTTCTCCATCTCAGAATGCCAAAACTGGTGTTAGTGAAACCATGGGACCAGGTGATATATCCAATTTGAGTCAAAGCGGAGAATTGGCATTTAGGGCGGTTTTTAACAGCGTCGTACCAACAAGAGAGGACATGTACTGGAGAGGGTTGGTGTTGTCTAGGTTTGATGGCAGAGTCTGGCATCAGGGTCGAAATACAAAACGCTTGTTCTCTCAATCCGAGGTGAGTCAGTTAAAATCTGCTACGAATATTGATTATGACTATACGATCTTTCTGGAGCCGACGCATCAGCGCTGGTTATTTTCACTACCCCTGGCATTCAGTGATGAACGTTTAGTCAGAATGAGTTCAGATTACCGGCTGATTCGTTTAAATCCAGTCAGTAACCGTATCAAATACCGAGTTCAGTCTGATGAGGGTGCTGTAATTGATAGAGAATTAGTCCCATATCAATTACAGCGGGAAATATTTTTACCCGCTGGAAGTAACCCTGAGACCAGACTTTGGGCGCAGCAGTTGTATCTTTCGTCGGAGGATAATGAAGCCTTTATTAATGCTGTGCTTAAACACTTTCGCAGCGAGCCCTTTTACTACACATTGCAACCGCCATTGTTAGGTGAACACACTGTTGATGAATTTTTATTTCAAACCAGGCAGGGGTTTTGTGAACACTATGCAAGTAGCTTTGTATTTATTATGCGTTCAGTCGGGATTCCCGCACGTGTGGTTACAGGTTATCAAGGAGGGGAAATTAACCCGCTAACAGGCACAGTTTTGGTCCATCAGTACGATGCGCATGCCTGGGTTGAAGTATGGTTACCTGAAAGAGGCTGGACAAGAGTGGATCCTACAGCGGCTGTTTCGCCCTTGCGTATTGAATCAGGATTGGAGGCTGCGCTAGCGGCTTTAGAACAAGGCTTTTTATCAGATTCTGTTTTTTCACCACAGCGTTATCGTTATATTCAGTCATTGAACTATCTATGGCTGCAATTAGATGCAATCAATTATTACTGGATTAGCTTTGTATTAGATTTTAATGACGAACGCCAAGTTGATTTTCTAAAAAAGCTGATTGGAGATGTGACTCCACTAAGAATTGCTATGTTATTGATTTCAGTCGGTGGCATCGTTTTGTTATTAGTAGCGATGCAATTGCTTAAAGGAAGAACAGGAGAAAAAAGCAGTCCGGAGTCAGTGCTCTACCTGTCAGTGTGCAGGAGATTGGCTAAGGCAGGTTATCCTAGGTCTGATAATGAAGCCCCGATAGATTACTGTCGTCGTATTATTGAGCTTAAGCCTGAGTTGTCTCAGCATCTTCAGGCTGTGACTCGTACATATGTTACCTTAAGTTATGAATCCTACCCGAGGGAACAACGAAAGCACCTTATTTCCCAATTGAGGAATGAAACTACCAAGCTGAGTTATCAACTAAGGGCAATTTAGCTTGAGTACCTATCCTTTGAATTGTCAGATTTTTGATCATCAAAGTACAGTTATGACATAAAGAGTATTACCTAAGCGATAGAAAATTTGTCGATAATTTTGGGAAACTTAGCGATAAATTTAAAAAATACCTGAATTTACTGCTTTCGGGGTCATTAACCACTAACTTTCTACAACTGTCTTATGCACAACGATAAATCTGTTATGAGTCTAAGTGTCAAATCCTCGGCAGTGATACTGTATATGCATACAAATTGCATAACTAGCTGATAAATAAGGTATTTTTTGCTGGTTAAAAAATAATCAATTTGATGTGAGGAGCATATTGTAGGGCATTTCCGGCTTTTTCTTAATGGTTATCCACTAATTTATCCACAGATTTTGTGGATAAATTAGTAATAGTTTCATAATGCTTAAATAATATTGTAATGAGAAAAAGTTGTTACAGTTTTGTAGCAGATGTGAAAAAAAGTATCAGTCTAATTTTGATGAGAGACCGCCTTACTTAGTAAATCTGTTAGATTGCTTAGGGATATTGGCTTGGTTAAGTGTCCATCCATACCTATTGCCTCGACTCGCTCTTTGAAGTCACTCTGGGCATGAGCGCTGATAGCAATGATATTAACCCGCTTCCTTTGGTTTTCCTGTTCTTTGGCGCGTATCTGTGCAGCGGCCTGGTAGCCATCCATTTCTGGCATTTCGCAATCCATAAGAATCAAGTCGTAGTCATTGGCTTCGTATTTTTGGATGGCTCTAAGGCCATTTTCAGCAACATCCGCTTCTACGCCGATTTGCTTAAGCATATTGGCGAGAATAAGCTGGTTGACCTGATTATCATCAACGATAAGAACCTTCAGGTCATGGTATTTTTGCTCTTCACTAGGTTCCATGACCGCTTGTGCCGCCTTAGGGGGTAACGTTGCGCGTAGAAGGACATCATGTAGCTGGCTGTTAGTGATGGGTTTCTCTAATACAATCCGAATGCCTAAGCTGGCCAAGTCATCGTGTTTATCCAGCAACTGCGTTGCAGCCATCAGCACAAAGGTGGCTGAGGATAACTGACGTTTGCGTATCTCTTTCAGTAGATCCAGGCCACTGGCACTTTCGAGATTATATTCCGATAAAATGACATCGAAGGGTTGGTCCTGTTCTGCAGCGCTTTCTAATGTGCTGATTGCGTCCTCCAAGTTGGTGCAAAGAGTTGTATCGATCTTCCAAGAGGTGAGTAATCGTTTGACAATATCAGCTGATACAGTATGTGAATCCACAAGCAGTAATTTTTTATCCGCTAATTGCGATGAGCGTTTCCGAATTAATTCTGGTGCTGGATTTTCTTCGTTCATTAGCCTGGCAGTGAACCAGAATACTGAGCCAACGCCGGCTTCGCTGTCGACGTCAATGTGTCCATCCATTAGTTCAGCAAGCTGCTTGCTAATGGCCAAACCCAGCCCGCTGCCACCATATAGACCATAAGCATCTTCATCAGCATGTTGGAATGGCGTGAAAAGGCGCTTTTTTTCTTCATTGGTTAGGCCGATACCACTGTCTTCCACAGAAAACTTAAGCTCAGTGCAATTGATTGCTGCTTTGTCCGTAGCTCTGACCTTAAGTATGACATCGCCTTGATCGGTAAACTTAAAGGCATTGCTCAGCAGATGAAGGAGAATTTGTTTTAATTTGCCCGCATCGCCACAAAATACCTGGTCAAGATTGGGGTCGATATCGGCGATAAAGTTAATATGTTTTTCTACGGCTTTGAGGGAGAAGATAGAAATACAGTCATCAATCAGTGCTTCCAAGTTAAAGCTGGATAGTTCCAGTTCCATCTTGCCTGCTTCAATTTGAGTGAAGTCCCGTAAATCATTAATGATTGCTACCAGATCCTGGCTGGAGTGCTCGATCATATTGAGGTAATAGTTTTGCTTTTCATCCAGCCGCGATGCCTTCATTTTGTCCGTCATGGTTAAAATACCATCCATAGGCGTTCGGATTTCATGACTCATTGTGGCTAGAAAGTCGCTCTTTGATTGATTTTCCAACCGTGCTTGACTGGCTGATTGTTCGAGTTCAATGAGTTTTCGTTTGGAATTGTAAAGCTCGGCTTCAGCTTTCAGTTTACTCTCGTTGGCTTTGAGTATGCTTTCATTGCCTTCATCAACCTCTTTTTGTAACTGGTTAACTCTATCTGCCAGGGCGAGTGAGAAAAATACCAACATAGCTGTCAGCCCTAGGGCAGGTAGACTGTCGGTAATCCCAGTACGAGAAATGAGTCCTAGTGAGGCCATGGCGCTAATCAGCAGGGCAAAAATCAGTATCATAATGGCGATAACAAAATGCCCTGCAGAAATAACGCCTTTGCGACGAATCACAATACCCGCACAGAGTGCGGTAATCAGCATTGCTCCGGTGCTAAGTATTGATAATAAAATAAGTGTAATACTGCTAGTGACAGAAGCAGTGATTAATAGGCCTACGGTAATGATGGCCAGCCAGCGGATCGCCCAAAGAAATTTCCTAGTGCGTCTGCGTAGATTCAGAAAATAAATAGTGAACTGGCCAAATAATAGAATATAGAGAGAGAAAAAAACTGTCTGTAGCGCTATTTTGTTCCACTGGCTGTCAGGGGCAAAATATTGGTATAAGTGACCCTGGCTGGCAGAGACCAAGTAGATAGAGGTCATAGCATAGAGCACATAAAAGCCATAACTTTTATGATGGGTGGATAAGTACAGAAATAAATTATAAAGGGCGACGACAAATAAAACGCCGTAGATGAATCCAGCCACTAACTGCATTTCAAGATCCCAGGTATTAAACGCTTTTGGATTCCATAGGGTGGCGCGAAATTGCAGGGCTGGTTCGTCTTCAATCAACCAAATTAAGGTTATTTCGTCATTGGCTGGAATTGTGATCTCGCTTAACAGGTGTCGGTGTAAAATGGGTCGGTTGTTGAATGGGCTATCTAAACCAGCGCCTTCGAACAATGTAGTTACGTTACCGGTACTGGATAGAATGTAGAGATCGGCTGTTTTAATACTGGGGTATTCGGTTTGTAAAATAAAATCGACAGCGTGATCTGAGGTATTGGCGATTTGAGTCCGTAACCAGTACCTACCCGCATCCAGAAAGAGGGTGCCATGATGCTGGTCGCTGGCTGACCAGGGCATCATACGGCTGCCTCTGGTTAAATATTCAACGGTTAATGTTTGTTCGCCATCATAAAAGAATTCGATATGTGCATTTAATGGCTGATATTGAAGGTTACCATCAACTTCGATCCTACCTGCCTCAACAACAGCACTGACAAATAGTTGAAATAAAATAACAAGAAGTAATGCGGGTTTAGTTGATTGGGTCACTGGCGTCTCGTGAAACACTGTAATTTGAGGATAACAATAGGTTGAGACCGACAGGGCGTCAACATAATTTCAGGGGTATGTCGAAGTCGGGAAGGTATGCCCTAAAACTCGGGTTGATGGGGCGACGGGGTGCTGTCTTTCAGGCTGGGCGCTGTTTATAATCTGCTGATTAAAATAACAGTCTATCTATGACTGACAAATGTATCAGAGGATCTATCAGGGGAAAAGAATGAAGCAGGCATTTGTGACCATGCTGGATATGCAGGACAAAATGAACCACAAAGTGCATGAGCAATGGATTTCGCAAAATTACGAATGGTATCGAGCTATTTGGATCGAGTGTGGAGAGCTGATCGAACATTACGGTTATAAATGGTGGAAAAAACAAACGCCTGATATGGATCAGGTGCAGCTGGAAGTCATAGATATCTGGCATTTTGGTATGAGTGCGTTATTTCGAGAAGGTGTGAGTCAGGATCAATTAGCGCAATCGATGGCTGATGCATTAGAGGGTTATAGTTACAGTGGTGTCGATGTTCGTACTGCGACAGAAGCATTGGCAGAAGAGAGTTTGCGTACTAAAAATTTTTCGGTTCCTCTATTTTGGGATTTATTACATGCTGTGGAGCTGACCTTTGATGAGCTTTATCGTCAGTATGTCGGAAAAAACGTGTTGAATTTTTTCCGTCAGGACAATGGCTATAAAGAGGGCACTTATATCAAGCAGTGGCAGGGAAGAGAAGATAACGAGCACTTGGTAGAAATTCTTTCCGATCTAAACCCCAAAGCTAGCAGTTTTGCCGATGATGTTTATCAGTCGCTTCAAACCCGTTACCAACAACTAACCAGTTAGTTATGGTGTATAGATGTCTTCCTTTGATGATGGAGCACCACAAAAATTATCTACCAGTGCTTTGGCCAAGGCGCTGGAGCTGCCTAGCCAGCAATTATTTTCCACATTAAAGGATTACGGCTGGATAAAGAAGCTGGAAGAAGGCTGGGCTCTTACCAGTAAAGGTGAATTTGAAGGTGGGGAGTACGTACACAGTAAGCGTTATGGGCGATACATAGTATGGCCGCCAGAAATTACTGAGCATCCTTTGCTACAGGCGTTAGAGGATAATCGTCACGTAACGGCGACAGAGCTTGGCAAAACAGTTGGTATTAATGCCCGTGAAGCCAACCGAGTGTTAGCTGAACTCGGTTGGTTACGGCATAGTATTCAAGGTTGGGAACTCACCCCATCTGGTGAGAGCAAAGGTGGTATTCAACTGGAAAACGATAATAGTGGTATTCTCTATGTGGTATGGCCACAGTCTATTCTTGATGATGCCGTTTTGAAGCGACAGTTGCAGAATGTTGCCAATGTCTACTCTCAATCTATGGTACTGGCTGATGATCTATTTGAGCAACAAACAGAGTTCGTTAGCATTGATGGCCATATTCATAGTAACCCCGCGCTATTAAAAATCTGCCATTGGTTGTATATGGCAGGAATTGCCCATGCCTGTAATCGTCAATTGCCAGTAGAAGAAAATATTACAGCTGATTTTTATTTGCCCGCTCATCAGCTTTACATTGAATACTGGCATGAACCCAGTGCTGAGCAAAGTGGTAGCCTTGCCAAACGTATGCGTCGCAGAGAAATTTACCAGCAGTCAGGTTTCAAGGTGATTGATCTTGAACCTGCTGATCTGGAACAGCTTGATGAAGTCATGACCAAACAATTACGCCATTATGGAGTGAGAGTGATATGACATTACCAAAGTTGCCAATTGTAATTATCATTCTCTCGATACTTTTGCTTGTGTTGGCATTTATATTCATGCAGCCGGCCCAGCAATTTCAGTTGACAGTAATCAACGAAAGTGACAGCCAAGTCTCGTATGTTCGACTGATAGGGACTGCAACCGAAAGCGAACGTATTATTAGTGATATTGACCCAGGCAATGCCAGTGCAATGTATGCCTCGTTAACAGAACAGGGTGAATTACGTTTTGAAGTTTCTCAAGGTGGCAATCGCATTGATTCCATTATTTCTGATAATGTAAAAAATTTAGAGCGATATCATTACCAGCTGACTATTTATAACGACAACCGCTATATTATTTCTGAACCGACTAACCAATAAGTTTTTCAATTTCTTCCAGTAAAGCAAAATCCTTTTCACTGACACCATTTGCGTCGTGCGTCGTCAGGTAAATATCGACTGTTCTATAAACATTTGCCCATTCGGGATGATGATTCATGGTCTCTGCGATGATGGCAACTTGCGACATAAAGCCAAAGGCGTGGATGAAATTTTCAAATACTAATCGGCGGTACAGCTTATTCTCCTTTAACGTCCAGTTAGGGTATTCCGACAATCGTTCACTAATCTGTTCGGTGGTTAAAGCATCAATGTTAGGCATTTGGGGCCTCTTTAATAATAGAAAGATATTGGACGGATTTATGCCAAATTATGTATATACATGATTTATAACGATAAGCTGGCGATTAAATATTAATGCAAAGAACTCCTGTTATAAATGTACTATTGCATCAATCTAGCTTGTTATTGGTCGATGTTAGTTTGGTTCTGGCCAACAACAATAAGTGAAATTATCCTAGCTAAATATAAAGTGAAGGAGAATAACTATGGAAAATAAGGTTCAATACGATGGTATTGCTAAAACCTTACACTGGTTAATAGCCGTATTAGTCATTTTATTGTTATTAGCGGGTGGCGGTCTGGAAGATTTGCCCGTTGAAGAAAAGACACAAGTGGTAATGGGGCATTCTGGATTGGGTACTCTGGTATTACTATTAATGATGATTCGTTTGGCTTGGCGTTTTACACATCGACCACCTCAGCCGGTGGCAATGGCGGCATGGCAACTGAAGGTGTCAGTTATAGTGCATCGCTTATTTTATGTATTGGTAATACTTCAGCCGGTATTTGGTATTGGCCAGGCGATGTTTGTTGACTATTCAGTGGTAGCCTTTGGTGTCATTGATTATTCAGCGTTAGCCATATCCAGTGAATCTATGGCGAAAATTTTTCATGTGGCGCATGGCACAAATGCAACATTACTTATGTTACTGGTATTACTGCATGCCGGTGGCGCATTAGCTCACCATTTTTACCATAAAGATATGGTATTAAGACGAATGTTGCCCTATGGCCGTGTGCCGAAGGAATAGAAAGTACCAAGAGAATAAAGCGTCGAAAGATTAATTTTTCTTTAGTATAACTCCACATTCAATATGATCGGTATAGGGAAACTGATCGAAGATGGCGAAGTGTTCAATGCGGTGAGTTTGGCTTAGTTGCTTCATATTGTTATATAAGGTATCGGGATTACAGGAAATATAAATAATATTATTGAATTGGCCAGCCATAGATTCTGTGTGAGGGTCCAGTCCGGCTCTGGGTGGGTCAACTAAAATAGTGCTGAATTGATAATCCTTTAAATTAATACCCTGTAAGCGTCTGAAATCTCTTTCTCCAGCGATCGCACTGGATATTTCTTCACTGGACATTCTTACTACCTCGACATTGCTGACGGTATTGTTGTCGAAATTGTGTTTGGCGGATTTTACTGATGTTTTTGATATTTCCGTTGCCAATACTCTTTCAAAATTCTCGGCTACAACTGTAGTAAAGTTGCCATTGCCGCAATAAAGCTCTAACAAATCGCCATCAAACTGTTGGCTTTTCTCTAGTGCCCAGCCGAGCATTTTCTGATTCACGATTGCATTTGGCTGGGTGAAACTATTCTCAATTTGCTGGAATGAATATTCTTTGCCATTAACGATCAATATTTCTTCGACATAGTCTTGGCTCAGGACGATTTTCTGTTTTTTGCTTCGACCAATGATATGAATATTAAGTTGCTGTGCTAACGTTCTGGCCTTTTCTTGCCACTCTTCATTCAAGGCCTTGTGATATACCAACGTTATTAAAGCTTCGCCACTTAGTGTAGTTAGAAATTCGATTTGAAATAATTTATGCCTTAAACATTCATCATCTTTAATTTCTACCATTAATGCCTTCATTAGCTGATTAATGAGTTCTAAGCCGATTGGAAAGGTGTCAATACGTACGGGTTGCTTAGGATTGTCTTTGGCAAACATAGCATAAAAGGACTCGTCACCTTGGTGCCATATTCTAAATTCCGCCCGGGCTCGAAAATGCAGTGGTGGTGAATCAAATATCTCAAGCGCAGGAGGGTTAAATTCTACGAACTGAGTCTTGATGCGGTCAGCTTTTGTCTCGAGTTGTTGGGAGTACAAGTTGGGATTGACGTTACTTAAGGGCATTACAGTATTTCAATATGATCATTAATCAGCCAAGTGGCCAGGAGGGCGTTATTATAGTGAATTTATTCCGGGTATGTTGCATGAAATACCTAGGTTTCTTGTCTACTATTGATATTCAATCAATAGAAATTGGCGTGTTGGATTAGTTTCATGAAAGTTTTAGTTACCGGTGGAGCAGGTTACATTGGCAGTCATACTTGTGTTGAGTTACTGAACGCAGGACATGACGTTGTGGTGGTGGATAACTTATCAAATAGCCATCCGGAAGCCTTGCGCAGAGTGGAAGAGATTACTGGCCGAAGTGTTGCGTTTCACCAGGTTGATATCTGTGACAAAGAGGCTATGGGCGCAATTTTTGAAAACAATGGGATTGATGCAGTGATCCATTTCGCAGGTTTAAAAGCGGTGGGTGAGTCAGTGGCTAAGCCTGAGCTCTATTACCACAACAATGTTTATGGCACGCTGGTTCTCTGTGAGGCCATGGCGGCTAATGATGTATTTAATATCGTGTTTAGCTCATCGGCAACAGTTTATGGTGATCCGGCTACTGTTCCGATTACTGAGGAGTTTCCACTTTCTGCTACTAACCCTTATGGTCGAACAAAATTAATGATTGAAGAAATTCTGAGAGATTTTCATCAAGCGGATAATCGTTGGAATGCAATTTTGCTGCGCTACTTTAACCCGGTTGGAGCTCATGAAAGCGGTAGAATAGGCGAGGATCCTAACGATATTCCCAATAATCTTTGTCCTTATATTTCTCAAGTTGCCGTGGGGAAATTGCAGCAACTGTCAGTTTTTGGCGATGACTATGATACGGCCGATGGGACGGGTGTACGTGACTATATCCATGTTGTGGATCTAGCGTTGGGACATTTGAAGGCATTAGAAAAATTGGCCGATAATCCGGGGGCAGTGGCCTACAATTTGGGTACAGGTAAAGGCTATTCGGTGTTAGAGATGGTTGCTGCATTTGAAAAAGCCGCTGGTGTAAAAATACCTTATCAGATTGTCGACCGTAGATCAGGCGATGTGGCTAGTTGTTATGCTGACCCGGCCTTTGCTGCAAAGGAATTGAATTGGCAAGCTAGCAGAGGGGTAGAAGAAATGACTAACGATAGCTGGCGTTGGCAGAAGAATAATCCAAACGGATATAAAAGCTAGCCGGCTGGTAATCGATCAATATTGCGCTGTTGCCAATATTGTTGGGCCAGTGCCATGGCTGTTTGAGGCGTTTCGGCTTTCTCCAGTAATCGCAGGGCGATGGCCATAGTGCTGATAATCGATTGGGTAGCGTAGTCGTTGGTTTCAGTGCCTTGCCAAATATGCCTCAATTGATGAATATTCAATTGTTCCTGTTGTGTTTGTCTGCCTGACAATATCCGCTCCCATTGCTCCTCATGCATTGTGCCGTCGCGTACATATTTTACGGTACAGGTTGCTTCTGGCTTACGTTCTATTTCTCCGCCTTCACCTTTAAAAACAGCTGCGTTAGGTTGATTCAATTGCAGGGCTGCGATTTGATGGCTTTCACCATAGGCGGGGTGAAAAATACTTTGCAATGAATAATTGGCCGAAAGTGGGTTAATCAATCTGGATAAAGTATGTACCGGTGAGCGAAGGCCCAGGTAGTTTCTGAATTCAATAATGCGTTTCAATTCCGGACAAAGATAATCCAGAGGCATGAAGGAAAAATGATGCTCCTTGAGTTGGGCGCCAACATCTTTCCAGTTTTTAGCGTGGGGGATGCCCAGTTGTACCAGCACATCCTCGGTGTAAAGCCTGCCAATAGTGTGGCCACTGGCACCATGCATATAAATGCTGATGCCCTGATCGGCCAGAGCAAAACAACTTAATAAAAACCATGGTAACTGCCGTTTTTTTCCTGCGTAACTGGACCAATCCAAATCGACAGCAATAGAGCTCGGTGCATTTACATTATCTTTGACTGCACGCACAAAGCCGGTTAATTCGTCGGCGCTTTCTTCTTTAACGCGTAACAGCATCAAAAAAGCCCCTAACTGCAAGTCTTCAACTTCACAACGTAGAATCATGCTCATCGCTTGATAAGCTTCTTCTTCGGTTAAGGATCGAGAGCCGGTTTTGCCTTTACCTAAAATGCGGACGTACATGGCGAAGGGGTGTTCGCTATCCTTCAATTGTGCAAGTTTTTTTCTGCGTGTGAGTGACATAAAAGAAATGGATGACTTATAAACAGTTATCAGGTTTTGGCAGACCCGCAATTTTACTGGCAATTTTGGCGGGGCTTCCCGGGAATAATTTTAACAGATAAATACTTTTTCCTTTGTCGCTACCCAATTGTTGCGAGACATATTTGATTAATGGGCGCATAGCAGGAGAGAGTTCAAATTCTTGATAAAACTGTCTCAATAAATGAATAATTTCCCAGTGAGCTTCGGTTAATTCGATCCCTTCGTTAGTGGCTAAAATATTAGCAATTTCTTTGTTCCAGTCGTTGAGATTTTTAAGAAATCCTTCCTTGTCGAGTTCGATTGTCGAGTAATTAGATAGTGAAGACATATTAAAACCAGCTGCTTACAGACTGGTGCTGTGTGACTAAATCTACAAAACCTGCATCATCGACGACAGTAATAGCCGAAGAAATATTTTCATCCAGACCGCGCGCTTCTATATCAGCGCTTAATGCATAAAATTTGATACCGGAGATAGACTCTATTTTATTGGCAGAGGGTGTATTTTTTTTTGCGGCGTAGATGCCATCTTCGATTAACAGTATTGAGCTACCATGATCACAAAGCTCAAGGCACTCCAAGAATGTATTGGATTCAAAGGGTGATTTATTGACAGTGTGTAAAATCATATCGGCGTATTAAAAGCAGAATATCGTATCGGCATCTGCCATCATTTTTTTGATGGTTTTGGAATTAATAAGCTCAGGTTGTAACAATAGGTCTTCCAACTCAATTGACCGCTGGTTTAGCGCCTGTTCATCAACAAATACTGGTTCCAGGTCATAGAGAGGAAGAGCAGAAAGTAATTTGCCGTGATTTTTGTCACCTAAGGTTTCAGTTTGTTGCTGGGCTAATAGTTGCCACACGCCATCTCCAGTAAAAACCAGAGATAACTTCTGTTCGAATACAGAGCTTGCCAGTGCCAGCTCAATAGCACCCTTGGCAATAGAGTTACTATAGGGTGCTTTACGAATAATGATTAGAATAGACTTATCTGCCATGGTGTTTAATTGATAGGGTTTTACTAAGAGCCAAAAGTTATCACGCGATCTGATAGTAGAGTGGCTTCTACTAACTGCCCGAGGCCAGAAATTTCAGTGCCTTCACTGATATTTGCTGCTTCTTTCTCATATCGTTTAGCTTCAGTTTGGTCGATAATTCCGCGTTTTAAGGCACTGGAAACGCAGGCAATCATATCAATGTTGTGAGATGTTGACAGCAGTGACCATTCTTCAGGGATATTAGTTTCATCCTGAGGTGCAACAGTTAAAGCATTACTGTTATAGACACCATCATCAAAAAAGAATACTCGTTCGATAGAATGATCTTTATTGATAGCTGCTTTTGCAAAACGTAAAGCTGTTGCGCTGGCTTGGCGCGAATAAGGTGCACCTAAAATGACGAGAGAAAATTTCATGTAAATGGAATCAGAAAATTTAACCCATAAAAATAAAAGCCCCGAGGTTGTCGGGGCTTTTACAGGTTTTAATACTATTTAGTCGTCGCCACCAAATACACCTAATAGATGTAACAGGTGAATAAATAAATTGTAGATATTTAAATACAACGAAACGGTCGCTCTAATATAGTTAGTTTCACCACCGTGGATAATGCGGCTAGTATCGAACAAAATTAGACCAGACATAATTAATACAGCAGCTGCTGAGATCGCTAATGATACAGCCGGTACGCTAAAGAAAAGATTGGCAATACTGGCGATAACAATGACAACTAGGCCAACCATTAGAAAACCACCCATAAATGAAAAGTCTTTACGAGTAGTTAAGGCATAACCAGACAGAGTGAAGAAAACTAAAGCGGTTCCGCCCAAGGCTTGCATGACTAGCTCAGGGCCATTTGGCAGTGCCAGGTAATAATTTAGCATAGGGCCAATAGCGGCACCTAAGACACCAGTAAAAGCAAAAACGGCAATAATGCCTTTTCCAGAGTCAGCAGTAGCATTTACAACGAATATTAATCCAAAGCCGACCAGGCTTAATATCAACGCGGTGCCATGTCCCAGGTTCATTGCCATCGCAATACCCGCACAAACTGCGCTGAATACGAGAGTCATGGCCAGTAGCATATAGGTATTGCGAAGAACCTTATTAATCGCCAGAGCTGACTCAGTAGAGCTGGTTTGAGAGAAAATAGGGTTTGGTTGCATGTCATTCTCCATCGTGGGATACACGTTTATTTGCGAACTATGATAGCTAGCCTGTCACGAAAAGCAAGACCTTAACTGTAGCTATAAACTGTTACTTTTGTATAACCATTTCAGTGAGTTAGAGAGTATATTAGGGCAAAAGTTTCGGGGTTAGTTTAACTTAGCTACTGCGTAGTTTTTTGATATAAGCTTAAGTCTTGGCGTGCACTGTATATAAGAGTAAGTATTAGCCAAGTGATGGCTAATGAAATTATTCCAGCGCCATTCATTTCTACTCCAGCTTTTAAGGCAAGGAATACCGCTAAAACCACACCTAAAAGAGGGATTAAACCCGTAAGAATAGTCATTGATCGCTTTTTGGTGATTGTGTCGGCAGAAGGTCTGATACCACTAATTAGAATAATTAAGGACATCAATGAACAGCTAAGTATTATGATAGGAATGATCCAATACGCGGGGCCTCGAACAGCAGTAATGATATCTCCCATTGGCTTCACTCCTAGAATGATTAAACCTGGCCAAAATATCAGAATCAGCATTTCAGACATCAGTAACAAAAGAATTAAACGAAGCTCAAGATGTACTTTATTGATTGTATTGGCAGCTAGCCAAACTAAACAGATCGACATTGATGCTCCGCTAAAATAATAAAATTTCAAGAGTAAAAAAGTTACTTTTGGCTTATCAACAAAACAGAATATTGCGAATTCAAAAAAATTTAACGCAAAAGACGAGATTAATAATGCTAAAAACCAGGGATTTAACTGTTTTATTTTAATTTTCTTTTTTGCAATGAAAAAAATGCATAATTTAAAACATAAGGCAACTATACAGGGAGTCGCATAGGGAGAGGCTAAGTTTTCCATAACGGCCCAGTTGGTCACGTTGATATTCCATATCCCGAATTAGTATTTTTATGAATTTGTGTCAGTCAGGCTGAATGATGCTTGCAGTAATTCGTGAAGGAGTCAATTAGTTATCAGCAATTTAATACGAGCGTTAGTTTGGTAAAAATCAAAAGAAGCCATGCCGTGTAGGTATTTAGGTATTGAATTCCGCTGAGTTTTATTCCTTTCCATAGGTATGTACATAATTGTCATGTACTTGAGAAACTGTTTCTTAAAAATTTCTTGTAACTGGTGAGATACAGAGATAGCAGTATGAATGAATATAAGGAGATATTGTAAGAGAGTGAAGAAGAATAATGGCGGAGGGGCAGGGATTCGAACCCTGGGAACTCGCGTTCGCCGGTTTTCAAGACCGGTGCTTTCGACCACTCAGCCACCCCTCCAGCAGGGACGGCATTATACATATGTTTCGTACAGAGACAAGCGAATTTAACCATCATGAGGCTGGCTTAAGCCTTTGTTTTTAGGATTTTTTCTTGTTGCTTTGGTCCCGCCTTAGATTAAGTAAGTTTGGGCGCGATTAATTCTTTTTACACTGAGTTACTATTGATTTTCAGGATGAAAAAAGCCCGATCTATGCCGGGCTTTTGGTGTTATCAGGCCGTGCGTTTCAGCCTCGGGTCGTTATGGGCTCTCGCTGGGATTGCTCGGTCAGGGCTAGGTTGAGCAGCAGGTGCTGGCTCAATAGAGTCTTGATCATTGATTTCAGTTTGTATTTCAATACTACCGACTGGGTTTGGAGCAATGCGAGGGTCATTGGCGGCTCGACCAACTGGCTTTTCGATGATAGTTGGAGCAGGCTCGGGCTCACTTTCAGCTTCCTGGTTCGCTACTGTTGCTTCCTCTATAGGCTCTGAAACAGCTTCATTTTCAGTTGTGTCTGTCTTTTCATTAACCTCTTCAGCTTGATTGGTTGTTGGTGCTTGACTCGAAGCCACTTCATTTTTACTTGAAACTACTTCTACAGTGTCTGCAGAAGAGGTTGGTATATCTCCGGATTCGTCGTTAACTAAAGCCACATTGGCGTCAGTATTTTCTTTTACTGTGGCAGTGACTGATGTTACCTCTTGGGTTTCTGTTGCAGCGTCAACATTTTCAACAGCTGTATCATCAGCTACGGCTTCTACATTGGCGGTTTGTTGTTCTTCAACTGATTTGCCTCTCTTTCTGCGACGTTGAGAAGAGCGAGGTTTGCGGTTTTCTGGTCTGCGTGCAGGGCGATCGCCTCTATCTCTATCTTGCTTAGATTCGGACTGTTCTGTTGCTTCCACATTATCAGCAGGGCTTTTCTGAGCGTCTCGACGCTTACGATCTTGCTTATCATGCGATTTGCGTTGGTTATCTTGTTGAGCATTTTGTTCATTCCGACGCTGACGCTGCTCATTTCTGTTGCGGTTACGGTTCCTGTTGCGATTTCTTTGTCGGCCGCGATTGCCTTGGCGAGATTGTTGACGCTTTTTCTCAGTTTCCTGCTCTTTTTGTTCAGCTTCCTTATCGCCAACAAAGAACTTAACAATGCGGGCAATCAGTCCTGGGCCAGATGGCTCACTGGCAACAGCCTTTGGTTCAGGTTGTTGCGGTGTTGGTGCCGGTGCTTGTGGACTTACTGCCTGCACGGCGGCTTGTTGAGTCTCAGCTGTCTGTTTAGGCTTTGGCTGAGTGTTATCTATTTCACTCGGATCAGCCTGGATTTTGTAGCTAAGTTCTACCTTTTTGCCAATTTCATCATCACGCAGACGCTGTACTTCAAAATTTGGTGTTTCCAGTTGAGGAATAGGCACAATAACTACGCGTACTTTGGTGCGCTGTTCGATGTCGTGGATTGGAACACGCTTTTCATTAAGCAAATAAGACGCGACGCTAACGGGTACCAGAGCGCGAATTTCAGCACTGCGCTCTTTGTTAGCGGCTTCTTCTACCAGTCTCAGAATAGAGAGTGATAGCGACTTGGTGTCGCGAATAGTGCCTTGTCCTGCACATCTCGGACAGACCTTGGCGCTGGTTTCGCCAAGAGACGGGCGAAGGCGTTGGCGCGACATTTCCAATAATCCAAATCGGGAAATGCGCCCTACTTGAACACGGGCGCGGTCAACACTTAGTGCGTCACGCATACGGTTTTCAATGGCGCGTTGGTTCTTAGCTGTGTTCATGTCGATAAAATCGATGACTACTAAGCCGCCCATGTCTCGAAGTCTCAACTGGCGAGCAATCTCGTCGGCTGCCTCCAGGTTAGTTTGCAGAGCGGTTTCTTCGATATTGCCGCCTTTAGTCGCTCTGGCTGAGTTTATATCGATGGAAACTAATGCTTCTGTTGGATCTATAACAATAGAACCACCTGATGGCAGTTGTACTTCCCGTTGGAAGGCGGTTTCTATCTGGCTTTCGATTTGGTAGCGATTGAATAGGGGGACTGTGTCCTGATAAAGACGAATGCGATTCTGGTAGTGAGGCATAACCTGAGTAACAAAATTAAGTGCCTCTGAATATGCTTGATCGTTATCGATAAGTACTTGGTCAATATCTTCGCGTAGATAGTCGCGAATGGCGCGGATGATGACATTACTTTCTTGCAACAGCAGTAGTGGCGCTTCATTTTCAGAAGAGGCTTTTGTAATCGCTTCCCAGAGATGAATCAGGTAATCCAGATCCCATTGCAGTTCTTCACCACTGCGGCCAACACCGGCAGTACGAACAATAGCTCCCATACCGTTTGGAACAGTAATTGAGCTGAGGGCTTCTTTTAACTCGGCGCGTTCTTCACCTTCAATTCTTCGGCTAATGCCGCCGGCCCGAGGATTGTTGGGCATTAATACTAAATAGCGTCCAGCGAGACAGATAAATGTGGTCAGTGCAGCACCCTTATTACCACGCTCCTCTTTGTCGACTTGAACGATAACTTCGGTGCCTTCCTTCACAACGTCTTTAATTTTAAAGCGGCCGTTGATTTCAGAAGGTTGGCGATAAAAATATTCGCGAGAAATTTCTTTTAGAGGCAAAAAGCCGTGACGTTCGGCGCCAAAATCGACAAATGCGGCTTCAAGGCTGGGTTCTACTCGAGTGATTTTGCCTTTATAAATGTTGGCTTTTTTCTGGACTCTTGTTCTATTTTCGATGTCGAGATCGTAAAGGCGTTGACCATCAACAAGTGCGACACGCAGTTCTTCAGGCTGCGTGGCATTGATTAACATTCTTTTCATAATTCATTTATTCCCGTGCATTACTCTGAGAGCGAACAATGAATGTTGGCTCCAAGTGCAGGAAATTGGGCAATATCGGCTGAGGTGACTTAGGCAGGGTAGAGTACAAGTTGCTGGTTATACTGACCTCAATGTTAACAAGGTCTTTTACCAATGGCTTAGGTGTGTTTGTTTGTCTTTTTGCCTATAAAAGGGCAAGTTTTAAAGCCAATCCACCTAGCTCTGTTTCGTTAACGTCCTCTAATATAGAAATATTGAGTGTTAAACAATGTTTGACGATACGAGTTAATTTTTCTTTCTGCAGTTTTATTTACAGAATGTGTTTGTCGTAATTTAACTGTATCGACATAAATTTTTGCAATTTGTACTATGGAAACAAAATAATCTGACGTTGTGAAAAAATGGGTAAATGTTAAATTTACATACGCAATATTTGAGTCAAATAGTTTGTTCCTGTTAACCCTACTTTTTGAATCTTTTCTTTCGATATTTGCGACAATTTGTCTGCAGTGTTAAAAAATATCTCTAAAAATAATATCTATTAGCTAAAAATCAGCTGTTTAAAGCAGCTATCTTCGTTTCTAACTTCGATTTCAAAGAAGTGCTTTCAAAATAGTTTCGCCAGCCATCAAATTACACTTCGTTTGTGGCTTCTGGCGGTATAACATTCGGCACACGGTTTTTCCTTGCATCTCAATTCGCGCTTTGCTTTATCTGAGTGTTCTACCCGGATAAAGGCTAAAGTCAATCGAGGCGGAAGCCTGCTGTGCTCGAATTAGTGCGGCACTATAGCAGTATTTCCTAATAGCATCAAACACTTAGCTTGAGGTATTAATGAGCGGCACGAAAGTAGCCAAAGGTAAAGGTAGCGAAACCGATAGTGCTTCAGCTGGTGGTGCTAGTGGTACTACAGGAGTTACTTTTTATGAAATTTCTGATGCTCAGGCAGGCCAAAGAATAGACAACTTCCTTCTCCGTTACCTAAAAGGTGTACCAAAATCAAGGGTTTATCGCATAGTGCGAAAGGGAGAGGTGCGCGTAAATAAGTCGCGTATTAAAGCTGAGTATAAATTATGTGAGGGGGATGTTGTTCGTATTCCTCCGGTGAGAACCACCCAGAAACCTAAAGCAGTTACGGTGTCTGGTGGGCTGAAAGAGCTACTTGAGAAAGCGGTTTTATATGAAGATGACAAACTACTGGTTATCAATAAACCCTCGGGCTTGGCTGTGCACGGCGGCAGTGGCGTCAATCTAGGGCTTATTGAAGCGCTTAGAGTGTTGCGGCCCGAAGCGCGTTTTCTGGAATTGGTACATCGCTTGGACCGTGATACTTCAGGTTGTGTCATGATCGCAAAAAAGAGGAGCATGTTGCGGTATCTACATCAGCAGTTGCGCGAAGGTACGATTGATAAACGTTATCTTGCATTGGTTAAAGGACGTTGGCCAAATAGAAAAAAACTCGTTAATGCGCCGTTATTGAAGAATGTGTTGCAATCTGGTGAAAGGATGGTGCACGTATCACCCGAGGGGAAAAAGTCGATTACAGAATTTGCCGTTGTTGAACGTTTTCCCGAAACAACGTTGGTAGAGGCAAAACCCATTACAGGCAGAACGCATCAAATTCGTGTGCATGCATTACATGCTGGCCACCCTTTATTAGGGGATGATAAGTACGGAGAGGGTGAATTAAATAAAGCCTTTAAACAAAAGGGATTAAAGCGTTTATTCCTTCATGCAGTGCAATTAACGATACCGATGGCTGAAGATGAGCAAGCTATTACAGTAGATGCCGCTTTGGACGAAAATCTGGAGCAGCTTTTAGCTGATATACGAGATTGATTTGCAGCCAGTGTTGGCCGTAGGTTTTTTTGAGAAGTATTGAGTTATGTTAGTTATTTTTGATTGGGATGGGACTTTACTAGATTCAACCGGCAAGATTATCGGTTGTATGCATCAGGCAATTTCGGACGTGGAATTGGAGCAGCGCTCCGATCAGCAGGTTAAAGAAATTATTGGTTTAGGGCTCCCTGAGGCAATTCAGCAGCTCTTTCCTGGTATAGAAAACGATAGGTTGGGTGCTGTTAGGGCTGCTTATTCCAGGCACTTTATTGCAGCCGATAAAACAGCCTGTGATTTTTATCCTGGTGTTATGGAAACTATGTTGGAGATTAAGAAGCGAGGACATCAGATTGCTGTAGCGACAGGTAAAAGCCGCAGAGGATTGAACAGGGTGTTGAGCAATTTACAGATGGAATCTTTTTTTCATGCCACGCGCTGTGCTGATGAAACAGCTTCCAAACCCCACCCGTTGATGTTGCATGAGTTAATGAGCGAGTTAGAGTCGCCTAATCATGCCTCGGTTATGGTAGGGGATACCGAATTTGATTTGGAAATGGCCAATAGGGCAGGCATAAGGAGTATTGGTGTTAATTATGGTGCTCATCCTGAAGAGCGTCTGCAGCGTTGTAAGCCTGACACTATCATTGAGGAATTTGCCGAATTACTGGAGTTCCTTGATTGATACATTTAAGGGATTTCTACTGATTCTTTCTGCAGCATATTAATTAGACGAATGAGAGGAAGACCTATCAAAGCATTGGGATCGTCGCCTTCCAGTTTAGAGAATAGAGAAATGCCTAACCCCTCCATCTTAAAACTACCTGCACAATCATAGGGTTCTTCAGCTTTTAGGTAACGCTCAATTTGCTTAAGTGTGAGATCTCTGAAATAGACAGTAAAGGGCTCAACACAAAATTGCCTGTTTTGGTTTTGGCTGTTGAGTAAACACAGCCCTGTATGAAATACGACGCGCTTACCACTGCAGCTGGATAGTTGCATTACGGCGTTTTCGAAATTGTCAGGCTTGGTGAGTATTTCCCCATCTAGACAGGCTACTTGATCTGAGGCGATGATTAGGTGGTTATGATGGTTGTTTGCAATAGCCTCTGCTTTGTTTTGAGCTAGTCTCATTACTAACTGTTCCGGGGCTTCACCTGCATTCGGAGATTCGTCAATATTAGGACTGATACAATCAAACGGAGTGTTCAATCTAGCGAGTAATTCTCTGCGATAGGGAGAGCTGGAAGCAAGAATAAGCGGTAACATAAGGGGTTGATACACTGGCAATGGCTGAAGTTGGCTGATTATAGGAAGAAGTGCCTGATTTTCCTAAAGAATTGCCAAAAAAAGGCCTTTTTTCTTTGACAGTCCGCTACTTCGGCCCTATGATGGCGCGCTTATGTCAAATGCCCCCCTGCCAAATCAAATTGATGTACGCAAACTGGCAGTTAAAAATGTTGAAATCAGTGCGGTTACGCCGGTTTCATCGTTGCCAAGATTTGTGGATATGTTGGCTGATGGGGATAGTTCGATAGCGGTAAATCTTCATTTTTATATAGATGATGAGCGCATTCGTCGAGTTGATGGGCAGATAACAGCGACGGTAAATGTGTTTTGCCAGCGTTGTTTAGATACCATGCCATTGGAGCTGGATACCCAATTTCAACTCGGTATCGTCTGGTCAGAAGAAGATGCCAAGCGCTTGCCCGGCTTTATGGAGCCATTAATTGTTGGTGAAGAGCTGGTGGATTTAGCCGATATCGTGTCAGAGGAATTAATCCTGTCTATGCCTTATGTGAGCTACCATGCTCCGGAAGATTGTAAGCAGGTGAGTAATTATTCCACTGGTGAAGTTGCTGTCGAATCGTCGATGCAAACTGAAGCAGAGGAAAAACGGAGCTCCCCATCTCGGGACAATCCGTTTAGTGTATTGCAACAATTAAAGCGTGATAAATAATTAGATTACGCTGAGCGTAAGCAGAGGAGTATAGGCGATGGCCGTACAGAAGAGTAAAGTAACCCGTTCACGTCGTGGTCAGCGTCGTTCACATGATGCGTTGTCTGGACCAACTTTGTCAGTTGATTCTACTAGCGGTGAAACACATCGTCGCCACCATGTTAGTGCTGACGGCTTTTACCGTGGCAAAAAAGTAGTAGTAAGCCAAGACGACGAATAATTGTTAGTCGCTTTGACGCGTCTGCATTCTTTTTTAAATGGCTTCGCGAATTCGCATAGCTATTGATTGCATGGGTGGAGATCAAGGTCTTCGCTCATCCCTTCCCGCTGCAAAAAAATCCCTCGCTTTATTTTCCGATATTGAAATCACTCTGGTGGGTGACTCCAACCAAATTGAATCTGAAATTTCTACCGACGATTCACGTATTAATATTTTGCATGCGCCGGAGGTGGTGTTGATGTCCGATAAGCCATCACATGCACTTCGTAGAAAAAGTCAGTCGTCGATGCGTATGGCCATCGATTTATTGCATGAGAACAAGGTTGATGCGGTGGTTAGTGCTGGTAATACGGGAGCATTGTTGGCTATAGGTTGTTATGTGTTAAAAACCTTGCCGGGTATTGATCGCCCGGCGATTTGTTCGGCAATACCGTCGCGAAACGGCCATAGTCATTTGTTGGATCTTGGTGCCAATGTGGATAGTAGTGCAGACAATTTATATCAGTTTGCTGTTATGGGTTCAGCGCTTGCAGCTTCTGTAGATGGCAATCAGCAACCTAAAGTCGCTCTGCTCAATATTGGTGAGGAAGATATTAAAGGGAATGAGCAGGTTAAATTAGCAGCTAAGTTAATGCAGGCCGATGAAAGCATAAATTTTATTGGTTCTATAGAAGGTGATGCATTGTTTAGTGGTGATGCTGATGTGATTGTCTGTGATGGTTTTGTTGGTAATGTGGCACTAAAAGTATCTGAAGGTACGGCGAGGCATATTTCCTCCTTAATAACAGAAAAGTTTAAAGAAACTTTTTGGTCAAAATTGTCTGCATTATTGTCGACACGCGTTCTGAATAAAATTTATAGAACATTGAATCCAGAAAAATATAATGGTGCGAGTTTTCTTGGTTTGCAGGGAGTGCTAGTTAAAAGTCACGGTAATAGTAGTGTAGAAAGTTTTGTGCAAGCAATTGCTAAAGCAAGAGCGGAGGTTGAGGCAGGAATGTTGGCCTTAATCGATCAAAAGCTAGCAGATCGAGCTTAGTTATTTATTATAAAGTACATAAAGAAAAAGGTTTTAAATTATGACACAACAAAATCTGGCGTTTGTTTTTCCTGGACAGGGCTCTCAAAAAGTCGGCATGTTGTCAGAAATTGCTGAACAGTTTGATATTGTAAAAGCGACCTTTGGCGAAGCGTCAGATGCGTTGGGTTACGATATGTGGAACTTGATTCAAAATGGTGAGCAAGAGCAATTAAACCTGACGGAAAGAACACAGCCTATCTTGTTAACTTCGAGCGTTGCATTGTGGCGAGTGTGGCAGGAAAAGAACGGTAAAATGCCTGCACTGATGGCGGGTCATAGCCTTGGTGAGTTTTCGGCGCTGGTATGCGCGGGCTGTCTGGATTTCTCCGATGCGGTGAAATTAGTGCGTGCCAGAGGCCAGTTTATGCAAACAGCTGTCCCTGTTGGTGAAGGTGCAATGGCGGCAGTGCTGGGTTTAGATGATCAGGTGATTATCGATATTTGTGAGTGCTCTGGCGCAGAGGCGGTTAATTTTAATTCTCCAGGACAAGTGGTTATAGCTGGTAAAGTAGCTGCTGTTGATGAAGCGATTAAGTTACTACAGGAAGCGGGGGCAAAACGTGCCATGGCGCTCCCTGTTAGCGCGCCTTTCCATACGTCATTGATGAAACCGGCAGGCGAAAAATTAGCGGAAGAGTTGGCTGGCTTAAGTGTGTCATCACCTGAAATTCCTGTTGTGCATAATGTTCACGCGCAAACAGAGTCTGATCCTGAAAAGATAAAATCATTACTCGTAGAACAAATTTATAGCCCGGTTAAATGGACTAGTTGTATTGGAGCTATGGTGAGTCAAGGCGTGCAGATTACACTTGAGTGTGGGCCAGGAAAAGTATTATCAGGTTTGAGTAAGCGTATTGATAAATCTCTCGCTGGTTTCAATATTGAAACCCCTGCAGGCCTGGAAAAAGCGTTGGAAGAAATTAAATAATTAATTTATTTGGAGAGGATTAATGACTAATAAAGTTGCATTGGTCACAGGTGCGAGTCGAGGTATTGGCAGGGCGATTGCTGAAAAACTGGGTGCAGATGGATTTACGGTAGTTGGTACCGCTACTACTGATTCAGGAGCAGAGAATATTAGTTTGTATCTGAAAGAAGCCGGAATTGTTGGCGAAGGAATGTCACTGAATGTCACAGACTCTGAATCTGTGGATGCTGTGATCAAGTTGATAACAGCAAACTACGGTGCGCCGACAGTGTTGGTTAACAATGCGGGTATCACCAAGGACAACATTCTGATGAGAATGAAGCAGGATGAGTGGGATGATGTTGTCACTACCAACCTGAGCTCGATTTACCGTCTATCCAAAGCCTGTGTTCGCGGTATGACGAAAGCGCGCTGGGGCAGGATTGTTAATATCAGTTCGGTAGTTGGCTCAATGGGGAATGTTGGGCAGTCCAACTATGCTGCTACCAAGGCAGGTATGGAAGGTTTTTCACGTGCTTTGGCCAAGGAGCTGGGCTCCAGGAGTATAACGGTGAACTGTGTTGCTCCGGGCTTTATTGATACAGACATGACTAAAGAGCTATCAGAAGAACATAAGGAACTTATGTTGTCGCAGGTGCCTTTGGCCAGGTTGGGGCAGCCGGAAGAAATTGCAGCAGTGGTTTCTTTTCTGGTGAGTGAGCCTGCGGGCTATATTACCGGTGATACGATCCATGCAAATGGCGGTATGTATATGTCATAACTTATTGAAAAATAAAGAAATTATTCATTTTTAACAGTTATTGTAGAAAAGCATGTTACAAGGCGGAAAAAATCGAGTAAAATTCCCGCCGAATTAAAAGCGGTATAAAAATAACAGAAGTTGACCTTAGGAAGTGCTGTCATTACATTCCAGTTTGCATCAACTGACGTTGTTATATCCATAGATTGTTTTCGTTAACAGGAGTCGATAAAGACCATGAGCAGCATTGAAGAACGCGTCAAAAAAATTGTCGCTGAGCAATTGGGTGTTAAAGAAGAAGAAGTGCAACCTTCAGCCTCTTTCGTAGAAGATTTGGGTGCCGATTCATTGGATACAGTAGAATTGGTTATGGCTCTTGAAGAAGAGTTTGAAACAGAAATCCCTGATGAAGAAGCTGAGCAGATTACTACTGTTCAATTGGCTATCGATTACATCAACAAAAATCTGGACTAATCTTTATAATTTTTTCAGATATTACCGTTTAGGTAATTCGCTATACAATAAAGCCGTTTCTATTTTAAATAGAGCGGCTTTTTTGTTGCCTGCTAATTATACGCCCTGGATGTTTATTTACATGAGTGACTATTGTTTCGTAAACGGCAAGCGTCGGTCAGAGATCAGTATTTATGATCGTGGTCTGGCGTATGGTGACGGTGTTTTTGAAACAATAGCTGTTACCAGTGGCCAGCCTGAATTTTTATCGCTTCATCTTAATCGGCTTGTTGCAGGTTGTAAAAAGCTCTCTATCGATTGTGATGTGACGTCATTGCAGTCAGAGATTAAGCATGCCATTTCTGAAAGTGTTTATAGTAATGCTGTATTGAAAGTGATCGTTACTAGGGCCGCGACGGGGCGTGGATATAAACCAGGTATTAGGCTGGGCAGTGAGCGTTATGTAATGCTTTCTGATAATCTTCCCGATTATTCAAAACAGCAGCAAGAAGGAATTAAATTATTTCTGTGTGATACAAGGCTGGCAATGGCATCAGAAATTGCTGGGCTAAAGCATTTAGCTAAATTAGAAAATGTAATGGCCAGCGCGGAGTGTCAGCAACAGCGATGTGTTGAAGGATTGATGTTGGATGCTTACGGTAATGTTGTAGAGGGAACGATGTCTAATGTTTTCATTGTTCATGATCAGCACTTAGTTACTCCTAGTCTGGAGGATTGTGGAGTGGCTGGTATTATCAGAGATGTCATTTTGGGAAAGTGTGCTGAGAAATTAGATCTCAAAAAAACAATTAAAAAAATAAAACTTCAGGATCTTTATAAATCAGACGAGATATTTATTTGTAATTCGCTTATGGGAATTGTCCCTGTTACAAGTGTTGGTTGTCATTTAAAGTCAGTTGGCAAGATAACACGTTCTTTGCAGAAGGTACTGTCGGATTTTAGGCAGCAAGATGAGGCAAAATGCTGACGTCGTTTAAACGAATTTTAGTCGCTGTTGTTGTTCTTGTGGTTTGTGGCGGAGCTTTTCTAGGCTTTAAATTACAGCAGTTTCTAGAAACGCCGTTAACTATCGATAACGAAGGTATTGAATATCAGTTGTCGAAGGGTGGTTCTTTAAATTCGGCTTCCTATGAACTTGAGCAGCTTGGATTAATCAGTTCTTCTCAATGGTTGCGCATCTACAGTCGTTTAAGCGGGCGTGGACAGGCGGTTAAGGCGGGTGACTATTGGTTGCAATCGGGTATCACCCCCAAACAATTAATCACTAAGTTTGAACAGGGTGATGTGCGTTTATTTCAAGTGACGCTTGTCGAAGGCTGGAATTTTTATCAATTGCTTAGCGCCTTGCAGAAAGCGGAACGGTTAACCTCAATATTAACTGATGAAAATCTGCAACATATAGCGAAGGAACTATCTATAAATCAGGAGCTATCTATAAAGACAGGAATGGCTATAAATGTACAAATAGAGAATAGCTCATCCTTATTGGAAGGTTGGTTTTTCCCCGATACCTACAGATACCACAGCGGCGATACTGACCTTTCAATTCTTAAGCAATCTCATGAGCGCATGAAGGAAGTCCTGGAAGATGAATGGCAGAACAGAGAGGAAAATTTGCCTTATAAAACACCCTATGAAGCATTGGTAATGGCTTCAATTATAGAGAAGGAAACAGGTGCTCCTGAAGAACGACCTGAAATTGCGGGTGTTTTTGTCAGGCGTCTACAAAAGAATATGCGACTGCAAACGGATCCGACGATTATTTATGGTTTGGGTCCGAACTTTGATGGCAATTTAAAAAGACGCCATTTGCGAGATTCAAGTAATGTATATAATACATATCGTCATCATGGATTGACGCCGACGCCTATCGCGATGCCAGGTAGAGAGGCAATTCATGCTGCGTTACATCCAGCAAAAGGTGAGGCATTATATTTTGTTGCTAAAGGTGATGGCACCCATCATTTTTCTAAAACGTTAGAGGAACATGAAGCGGCAGTTAAAAAATATCAGATAAAAGAGCGCCGTAAGGACTATACGTCATCGCCTGTACAGAAAACATTTATATCAGACAATAAAGACGCTGCTAGTAAGCAAGGCTAATGACTCATTAAACAGAAAAGAAATCAGCAATGGGGTAAGAACTTGCCAGAGAAAAGAGGCATATTTATTACAGTTGAAGGCTGTGAAGGAGTTGGTAAATCGACCAACATGGCATTTATTGCCGACCAATTGCAACAGAGTAATATTGATTTTATTCAAACTAGAGAGCCGGGTGGTACCCCACTGGCTGAGGATATACGTGAATTATTGTTGCAGCCGCGGACGGAGAGCGTAGCCGAGAATGCAGAGTTGCTATTGATGTTTGCAGCCAGAGCTCAACATATTGATCAGGTTATAGAGCCTGCTTTGTCCCAAGGTAAGTGGGTGTTATGTGATCGCTTCACCGATGCAACCTTCGCTTATCAAGGTGGCGGCAGAGGTGTTGCCATGCAGAAAATTGCTGAATTGGAGCAGTGGGTTCAAGGGGAATTGCGCCCTGACTTTACTATTCTGTTAGATGCCCCGATTGCTTTAGGAATGGAACGTGCAAATAAACGGGGTGAGCTTGATCGCTTTGAGCAGGAGCAACAGGACTTTTTTGAAAAGGTGCGTACGGCTTATTTGGAACTCGCAACGGCATATCCACAAAGGTATCGTGTTGTGGATGCGGCGCAATTTCTGGAGCAAGTTCAAATTGATATCAATACTATTGTGACCGAAATGATTACGCTCAATAATCGCCGATAATTTTTTGTAGGAATATTATTCATTGCAAACGGCAAAAACTGAAAATCAACTGGCTGTAAAGTTGCCCTGGCAGCTCGAACAGTGGCAGCGAATAGAAGATCAAATTTCTTCTGATCGTTTGCCCCATGCGCTGTTGCTTAGTGGGGTTCCAGGAATTGGCAAGCAGCGTTTTGCTGAAGCTGTGGCACATTATCTTCTGTGTGAATCACCTAAGGATTCAATACCCTGCGGACAGTGCCGCCAGTGTCGTTTTATTGTGGCAGGCATGCACCCGGATCTGAAATGGATAGAACCTGAAGAAAAAGGTAAACAGATTAAAGTTGATCAGGTACGTGGACTGGTAGAGTTTCTGGGGCATACATCCCAGCAGGGCGGATATAAAGTGGCCGTCATTACACCTGCAGAATCGATGAATATCAATGCTGCCAATGCGCTGTTGAAGTGTCTCGAAGAACCTACTCCTGGGACATTGATTTTATTGGTCGCTCATAGCCCATCGTCGTTGATGGCAACAATTAGGTCGCGATGCCAAAACATTACATTCCCTTCGCCTCCAGTTGATGCTGGTTGCGAGTGGTTACGTACGTTGGTTCCTGGTGTAGAGGCTGAGCAGCTCCTTAAGCTTGCATCTGGGCAGCCATTTTCAGCGCTGAGGCTACTGGAGACGGATAGCGTAGATCGTTATTTGCAGCTAAATAACGAATTATTGTCGTTGCTTGGTGGGAAAATTTCAGCATTGACCCTGGCGCAGAAGTGGCTAGAGCATGATCTGGATGAATTATTGGTTTGGTTATCGAATAAACTCTCCGATGGTATAAAACTGCACTTTGGGCTGGCTAGTGATGATAAAAAATGGAGTCAGCGTATTCTGGAAGCGGATCAACAGAAATTGTTCCAATTATACGACAGAGTTAATTTATTGCTGTCACAGGTGAGAAGGGGGGCAAATCCAAACAAACAGTTGGCATTGGAAGATTTATTGCTGGCAACATGTGATGGATTTCACAGCTAGTTTGACTCAGATATATGGAGAATAGTGAGTTTTACGGCTATTCTTAAACGATCAGCTATATGCATTTCTAGTAGCTTCCGGTAGGTTTCTCGTAGGTATAAGTTAGATTTAAGTTAGGCAAAAGCAGGTATAAATATGGCTAGTGCGCCTCAAGGGGCTCGTAATGGAATTTTGTCTTTAACGATAAAAGATAAGGCTGTTCTTTACGCAGCCTATATGCCATTTCTGGTCAATGGTGGGCTTTTCATTCCTACCAATAAACCCTATAAGCTGAATGATGAAGTGTTCATGCTATTGAATCTCATGGATGAGCCTGAAAAAATTCCTGTAGCTGGACGTGTTGTCTGGGTGACGCCAAAGGGGGCTCAGGGCAATCGCGCAGCGGGTATTGGTGTCCAATTTAATGGTCAGGATGATACTGCCAATCAAAAAATAGAGAATTACCTGGCTGGTAGCCTTGATTCAGATCGGCCAACTCATACAATGTGATGTTGAATAAATATGATCAAGCGGCCCGGTTTTCCGGGCCGTTTTCGTTCTGTAGTGTGTAATTAAAGATTGATGAAGATAAATAGTATTGTGAGCTGTTTTAATGTTGACTGATTCCCATTGCCACCTTGATCGATTGGATTTGTCGCCTTACGACGGAGATCTGTCTTCAGCTATTACTGCTGCCCAGGACAGGGGAGTTGAACGTATTCTATGTATTGGCATTGATATGGCTAATGCAGAAACCGTCGTCAATATTGCCAACCAATATGCAAATGTTTATGCCTCGGTCGGGGTTCATCCGTTGGATGTTGCGGAAGAGCTTGTGCAAATAGCCGAACTAGAGTCATTAGCTCGATCAGAGAAGGTGCTGGCAATTGGAGAAACGGGGCTAGATTACTACTATAAAAACGATACGGCTGAACTTCAGCAACAGAGCTTTAAATTGCATTTAGACTTGGCAAAGGCGGTTAATAAGCCCGTTGTGGTCCATACGCGCGATGCTAGAGAAGATACTTTAGCCATTATCAGAGAGTCAGGTATTAGTGAGGTGGGTGGTGTTTTACATTGCTTCACTGAAAACTGGGCAATGGCCAGTGCGGCTCTTGATGAAAATTTTTATATATCCTTCTCAGGAATTATAACGTTCAAGAATGCAACGCAGTTACGCGATGTTGTTGCCAAGGTGCCTTTAGAACGAATGCTGGTTGAAACCGATGCGCCGTATTTGGCTCCAGTGCCCTATAGAGGGAAAAAGAATGAGCCTAAATATGTCGTTGAAGTGGCACAGTGTATCGCAGATATCAAAGGCTTATCTTTGCCGGAAGTGTCAGAAATAACTTCAAATAATTTCGATAAGCTATTCTTAAATAAAGAATAATTTCCACATAAAAAAACCGGTACTCAAGTGAGTACCGGTCAAGACCATTAGGAGTGAAACATTAAGGAATTGCTTCCTGGGTGGAACGATTCCTAAGTTCCAGTAGATGTCTGTTGAACATAGGGGATAGACATCTGCATATTTCAGTATCGTAGAATTGGTATTATTTGCCAGCTGCGAGTGAACAATTTTTAAACGAATTCGGAATAACACATTTATAGTTTATCTAATGCGATGCTTAATTTAGCGGCTTAAAGATTGAGATGGATAATTTCTTTTACGGGGTTATTGAAGGGTTTTATGGTCGGCAATGGTCTTTTGCCGACAGGCATTCCTATGCTGGCTTTTTATCTCGCTGTGGTTTCGATTGCTACATCTATGCTCCCAAGGGTGATAATTTATTTCGGTCCCGGTGGCGAGATTTATTGCCTCCGGAGCATCTTCAGGCATTGCTTCGGTTGAGGGCTGAGTATCGTTCGCAGGGAGTACGATGGGGCATCGGATTTTCTCCACTGGGTCTTTCAGAGCAATTTAGTCAGGCTGACAGGCAATTATTGATAGAAAAAATACAGCAGCTGAATGAACTTGAGCCAGATATTTTGTGTGTCTTATTTGATGATGTGCGCGGTGATATTCAAGCCTTGGCGGACAATCAATTAAGTGTGATCAGCTCGATAGTCGAATACAGCCAAGCTTCCCAGCATATTGTTTGTCCTACTTACTATAGCTTTGACCCAGTGCTTGAAGAGATATTTGGTTCAATGCCAAAAGGCTATTGGTCAGACTTGGGCAAGGGGCTTGATAGTGATATCGATATTTTTTGGACAGGCAATCAGGTGATTTCAACATCGTATTCGATGGGGGATATTGACCAAATAGGGCAATACTTCTGTAGGAAACCAGTTTTATGGGATAACTATCCGGTAAATGATGGTAAGAAAACCAGTAACTTCCTGAACTTAAAAGCTTATAGTGGTAGGCCTTCTGCTCTCAGCGATGTGTTGAATGGCCATCTGGTTAATCCAATGAATCAGCCTTGGTTATCTCGCTTGGTGCTGCAAACTTTGGGGCAGCTTTATCAGGAGGTAGAAGCTTATGATCCATTAGCAGCTTTTGAGCAGTCTCTAGTTTCCTTGCAGGATATGCATTTTGCCAATCAGTTGAAAGCAGATGCTTCGGTATTTCAGGATAAGGGCTTGATGTCGATGTCAGATAAGCAGCGGCAGGAGTTGGCATCAATCTATTCTCAATTTCAACATCCAGCAGCGAAAGAAATTGCTGAATGGCTAAAGGGTGAATATGCTTTTGATCCTGCCTGTTTGACGGGTTAGGGTCATCTTAATATGGCGATATTGGCTGTTTTTGCGGCTTTCTATGCGCCTCTATACATTTTGTTTTCATCTTGTGACTAATCGTAGTTGAAGAGGTTATATCATTATGGCAAAATCTGCGGCCCTACGAATATGATGATTTGTTGATTGCTATTCGTTTAATAAAGTAATTCAACAAGTTAGCAAGCAAAGTTCAGGTTGTAGAGTAAGAGTGCCTGAGTTGGTACCTGGTTTACGGTATGCGGACGTGGTGAAATTGGTAGACACGCCAGATTTAGGTTCTGGTGCCGCAAGGTGTGAGAGTTCGAGTCTCTCCGTCCGCACCATTTTAATACCGTTTAAGTGATGTAGTGTCCAGGTGGCTTATTGATAACTACAAGGTGGCTAATACTCTTTTCAGCCGATAGCTCGTTCTGAGTGAGTATCCAGAGGATTTCTAATGCAAGTTTCTATTCAAACGACTTCAGGTCTTGAACGCAAGTTGACTGTTGGGGTTCCCGCAGAGCGTGTAGACAAAGAAGTGAATGCCAGATTACAAAAAGCAGCTGGCCAGGTTCGCCTCGATGGCTTTCGTCCAGGCAAAGTGCCCATGAAAGTGATGAAGCAGCGTTTTGGTGCAGGCGTTCGCCAAGAAGTTATTCAAGAAGTAATGAGCCAAAGCTTTCAGGAAGCCATCGTCCAGGAAAAAATTAAACCTGCAGGTATGCCTTCAATTGAGCCAAAGAACCTAGAGCCTGGCAACGATCTTGAGTACGTCGCTACTTTTGAAGTTTTTCCTGATATTGACATCCAAGACATTAGTTCAATTGCAGTTGTAAAACCGGTTGCAGAAATTTCTGATACTGACATTGATAACATGGTTGAAACGCTGCGTAAGCAACGTGCAACGTGGGAAGAAGTGGATCGTGCTGCAGCTGAAGGTGATCAGGTCAATATTAATTATGTTGGCACTAAGGATGGTGAAGAATTTGAAGGTGGATCTGCGGAGAATTCACCTCTGGAATTGGGTTCAAATCGCATGATTCCAGGTTTTGAAGATGGCATCGTGGGTCAGTCAAAGGGAGAAGAAAAAGTATTAGCGCTGACTTTTCCTGAAGAGTATCAAAGCGAAGAGCTTAAAGGTCAGGCAGTAGAATTCAAAGTGACTGTTAATTCGGTATCGGAGAAAAAACTGCCAGAGATGGACGATGAATTCTTTAAAGTGTTTGGGGTTGATGAAGGCGGCCTGGAAAAGTTTAGGGAAGATGTCAAAGATAACATGCAGCGTGAGTTAAACAATGCTGCCAAGTCAAAAGTGAAAAACCAGGTGATGGATGGCTTATTGGATTTGCATCCTGATGTTCAGGTTCCACAGGCGTTGATTAAGCAAGAAATCCAGGGCCTTAAAGGGCAAATGTTGCAGCAATTTGGTGGTTCGGCAAACAATATCGATACGGATTCTTTATTGCCTGACGATATGTTCACTGATCAGGCTAACAAGCGCGTAAAGCTAGGTTTGGTATTAAATGAATATATTGCCAAGGAAAATATCACTGCAGACCCGGATAAAGTTAAAGAAACCATTGAGGGCATTGCTGAGACTTATGAGAAGCCTGAAGAGGTCGTAAATTATTATTACGGTAATGAAGAACAGCTGCAGCAAGTGCAATCATTAGTGATTGAAGAAACTGTGGTCGAGAAAATATTAGCGCAAGCTCAAGTATCAGAGAATAATTGCAGCTATGAGGACGTTCTGGCGCAAGAGCAACCTGCGGAGCAAGAGGAAGAGGCTTCTGATTCAGTGGAATCTGAAGAGTAAAGCGCTTTTTTAATTAATCTGGCATTTCGATGCGGGCATTTCAAATCAAGCGACTACACTGTACAGTGTAGTCGCTTGATTGCTTTAGGGGCTTTTAATCTTATTACATAATAGAAACTGCTAAACCGGAGTTTTACTGCCATATGTCTATACATGATTACCAAGGAATAAATCGACAAGAAATTAAGAATCTGGGCCTTGTTCCCATGGTTGTCGAGCAAACTGCTCGTGGTGAGCGTTCGTATGATATTTATTCACGGTTACTGAAAGAGCGGGTCATTTTTATGGTGGGTCCTGTCGAAGATAATATGGCCAACCTGATCGTTGCGCAGATGTTATTCCTTGAATCTGAAAACCCTGACAAAGATATTCATTTGTATATTAATTCCCCAGGTGGCTCGGTGACAGCAGGTCTTTCTATTTACGATACCATGCAATTTATCAAGCCGGATGTTAGTACAATGTGTATTGGTCAAGCGGCGAGTATGGGGGCGTTTTTGCTATGTGGAGGCGCAGCTGGTAAACGTTACATTTTGCCTAATGCGCGTACTATGATTCATCAGCCTAGCGGTGGTGCTCAGGGACAGGCGACAGATATCGATATTCAGGCCAGAGAGATCCTTATTATTCGTGAGCGTCTAAATCAGTTGATGGCCGAACATACTGGTCAAGACATAGAGACCATTGCCAGAGATACCGAGCGCGATAATTTTATGAACGCTGAGGCCTCAAAAGCCTATGGCCTGGTCGATGAAGTCTTGGTTCACAGAAAACTAACAGATAATTGATTTATAAGAAGTTTTGTTAATATTTCATGCCGGTGCTTGCAATATTGCTCAAAAGGCAGCATCTTTATAAGGTAAGAAATTGAGATTTAAGGTGCTAGACGGGGAATAGCATTAATGAGTGATGATACTAAAGATACTGGTGATGACGGCGGCAAGCTGCTGTATTGCTCCTTCTGTGGTAAAAGCCAGCATGAGGTTCGTAAGCTCATCGCCGGGCCATCAGTCTTTATTTGCGACGAATGCGTTGATCTTTGTAACGACATTATTCGCGAAGAAGTTCAGGAAAGCGGCGGAGAGAGTGCTCAGGACCGGCTGCCGACCCCTAAGGAAATTAAAGAGATTCTCGATGAGTATGTCATCGGTCAGCGTCGTGCCAAAAAGGTTTTGGCTGTAGCTGTTTATAACCACTATAAGCGTCTACGTTTTGGTGATCCTAAAAAAGATGAGGTTGAGCTAGGTAAGAGTAATATCCTGTTAGTAGGTCCTACAGGTAGCGGTAAAACACTTTTAGCAGAAACCTTGGCTAGATTGTTAGATGTACCTTTTACTATCGCCGATGCCACCACTTTAACCGAAGCAGGTTATGTGGGTGAAGATGTTGAAAATATCATCCAGAAGTTGCTGCAAAAGTGTGATTACGATGTCGATAAGGCCCAGATGGGTATTGTCTATATTGATGAGATCGACAAGATCTCTCGGAAATCTGATAATCCTTCGATTACCCGCGATGTATCAGGCGAAGGTGTGCAGCAAGCATTACTTAAGTTGATCGAAGGCACGATTGCATCAGTACCTCCACAGGGTGGTAGAAAACATCCGCAACAGGAATTCCTGCAGGTAGATACCTCGAATATTCTGTTTATCTGTGGCGGCGCCTTTGCTGGTTTAGATAAAGTTATTCGTGATCGCTCTGAAAAAGGTGGTATTGGTTTCAGTGCTGAGGTTAAGAGTAAGGATGAATCCAAAAATGTTGGAGAGGTTTTAGCGGATCTCGAGCCGGAGGATTTAGTACGTTACGGCTTGATTCCAGAATTTGTAGGTCGTTTGCCGGTTATCGCGACGTTAGAAGAGCTGGATGCTGATGCGCTGGTTAACATCCTAACCGAGCCTAAGAATTCACTTACTAAACAATATGCCAAGCTGTTTGAAATGGAAAATGTCGAGATAGACTTCCGTGAGGACGGGTTGAGAGCAATTGCCGAGAAGGCGATGGAGCGTAAAACGGGTGCTCGTGGGTTGCGTTCTATCCTTGAGTCGGTGTTGCTGGAAACTATGTACAAAATTCCATCAGAGGATACGGTAAGCAAGGTCGTTATCGATGAATCAGTTATCAAAGGTGAGTCAGAGCCATTGCTGGTATACAAAACACCAGAGCAAGAGCAACTCAAATCGGCCGCGCCGGAAGAGTGATTTAACGGTCTGGAATTAGATTTGATAAAGGGGCGTGAAAGCCCCTTTTTTCATGCAAAAATAAAATAAATGACCAACATCTTGTAATTTTCGGTTATAGCCCCAATCTACTTTTATATGTATCAGATACGTTTAATAATCCGTTATCTGCTCTGGATTAAAACCGATTAGAGCCTATTATTAACTGATTATCACAAATTCATTTATTGCTGGCTAAAAAACGGGCAAGCTGATTGTATCGTGCCAGTAGTACCCTATAAGTTAGTACCCAAGGTATAAGTGAGTATGAGTCAAACACAAGAGCCTATTGAGTTACCTTTATTGCCACTTCGAGACGTGGTGGTTTACCCACATATGGTGATCCCATTATTTGTCGGTCGGGAGCGTTCGATACAGGCTTTGGAAGAGGCAATGGCTACAGATAAGCAAATTCTGTTGGTAGCTCAGAAAAGCGCCTCTGTGGATGATCCTGGGTCTGATGATATCTACAGGGTCGGTACTGTCTCCAGCGTACTGCAGTTGCTGAAACTTCCTGATGGCACGGTCAAAGTACTGGTAGAGGGTGGATACCGCGCAAAACTGGAAGAAGTGAATGACGGCGACTTTTTTACTGCAGTTGCTTTTGCTGAAGAGACTGAGGAATTCGAGGCTACAGAAGCAGAATCGCTGGTGCGTACTACCATGGCGCAATTTGATAAGTACGTTAATCTGAGCAAGAAAGTCCCTTCGGAAGTACTTAATTCACTGTCCGGTATTGAAGAACCTGGTCGTCTGGCTGATACCATCGCTGCTCATATGTCCCTGGAGCTGGAACAAAAACAGGCCATCCTTGAAATATTTGATGTGCAGAGTCGAGTAGATCATTTAATGGGGTTGATGGAGGCCGAAATCGATTTATTTCAGGTTGAAAAGCGTATTCGTGGCCGTGTTAAAAAGCAGATGGAGAAAAGCCAGCGCGAGTACTACCTCAATGAACAAATGAAGGCGATTCAGAAAGAGTTGGGCGATATGGATGAAGCACCCAACGAGATAGAGGATCTCCAATCCAAGATTAAAAATAGTGGTATGAGTAAAGAGGCAGAAGAAAAAGCTTCAGCTGAATTGAATAAATTGAAAATGATGTCGCCGATGTCTGCTGAAGCCTCTGTTGTGCGCAGTTATATCGACTGGATGGTCGGAATACCCTGGAAAAAGCGTTCAAAGGTCAAACACGATTTAAAACGTGCTGAGCAGATTCTGGAAAAAGACCACTACGGTTTGGAAGAAGTTAAAGAGCGCATTCTTGAATATTTGGCTGTTCAAAAACGCGTCAGAAAAATCAAAGGCCCTGTTTTGTGTTTGGTGGGGCCTCCGGGCGTGGGCAAAACCTCTTTAGGGGAATCCATCGCTCGTTCAACTAACCGAAAGTTCATTCGTATGGCGCTGGGTGGTGTGCGTGATGAAGCGGAAATTAGAGGCCACAGAAGAACCTATATTGGCTCTATGCCCGGTAAAATCATTCAGAAACTTTCCAAGGTTGGGGTTAAAAATCCCCTGTTTTTATTGGATGAAATCGACAAAATGGGTATGGATCACCGCGGTGACCCAGCTTCTGCACTATTGGAAGTGTTAGACCCAGAGCAAAATAATAGCTTCAACGATCACTATCTGGAGGTCGATTACGATCTGTCTGATGTGATGTTTATCTGTACCTCAAATTCGTTAAATATCCCTGGGCCATTACTCGATCGGATGGAAGTTATTCGAATTCCCGGTTATACCGAAGATGAAAAGCTCAACATCGCCCTTCGTTATTTAAAGCCCAAGGCGATGAAAAACAATGGTTTGAAGGAAGATGAGCTTACTATCACAGAAGATGCTATCAGGGATCTAATCCGTTACTACACGCGTGAAGCGGGTGTGAGGGGATTGGAGAGAGAGGTCTCCAAGCTTTGTCGTAAAGTTGTCAAAGAATTCTCATTAGGGCAAAAAACAGCGCCTATTACTATTACGCCTGATGAGTTGGAAGATTACTCTGGTGTGCGCAAGTTTAACTATGGAAAAGCCGAGGACGAAAACCAGATCGGGCAAGTTACCGGCTTGGCCTGGACTCAGGTTGGAGGCGAATTGCTGACCATCGAAGCGGTATCCGTAGCAGGTAAGGGGCGTCAGGTAACCACTGGCTCGCTGGGTGATGTAATGCAGGAATCCATAAAAGCAGCCACGACAGTGGTACGTAGCCGTTCCCAGTTGCTTGGTATTCCTTCCAAATATCATGATGAACACGACTTACATATTCACGTGCCGGAAGGAGCTACTCCAAAAGATGGCCCAAGCGCCGGTATTGGAATGTGTACAGCCCTGGTATCGGTATTAACAGGTATTCCAGTGAGATCTAATGTGGCCATGACTGGAGAGATCACACTTAGAGGTCAGGTGTTGCCTATCGGTGGGTTGAAGGAAAAGTTATTAGCAGCACATCGGGGCGGTATAAAAACGGTTCTGATACCTGATGAAAATAGTAGGGACTTAAAAGAAATACCTGACAATATAAAAGCAGATCTTGAGATAAAGCCTGTCAAATGGATCGAAGAGGTGTTGGAAGTAGCGCTTGAAAGAATGCCAGAACCCCTTTCTGACGAAGAGTTTTGGGGAACTGATTCGGGAGATGCCTCGGCAGTCGATGAAAAATCAACCAAGTCTGAAAAAAGTCGTCCTAACGCGCATTAATTGCATTAATCGTCCTTGACCGGTCTGGTCGCAATTGGTATAAATTGCGGCCTTGCCGAAAATATTGCCGCGTTATTTATTAATAATAAAGCTGGTTATTTGAATACATAAAGCATTTATCTTTAGAGTAAATGTCTATTTAAGCTATAAAGGGGAAAAGAGTGAATAAATCTGAACTGGTTGAAGCGATTGCTGCATCTGCTGATTTACCAAAAGCAGCAGCTGGTCGTGCACTAGATGCAATGGTTGAGTCTATTACCAATGCTCTGAAAGAAGATGATCAAGTGGTATTAGTTGGTTTTGGAACCTTCTCTGTTAAAGAGAGAGCAGCGCGTACAGGCCGCAATCCACAAACTGGTGAAGAAATTCAAATCGCTGCTGCAAAAGTTCCTGGTTTTAAAGCAGGTAAAGCATTAAAGGATGCAGTTAATTAATCTTATTATCCTGTGATACCTTGACGCAAAGTAAAAAGGTAGCGACAGGAAAAATTATAATAAGTATTAAATAACAAGTTCTAAAAATTTGACATCGTATGGATGACAAAAAAGAAGATTTAAAAATCAGTAAGAATTAGAAAGGCGCATCAATTGATGCGCTTTTTTTAGTTTTAAACGCTTATATGTAAGTTGATTGGTGGAGACGTAAATGCTGCAAAACATTCGTGATAATGCTCAAGGCTTAGTCGCAAAAATAATAATCGGTCTTATTGTTATCAGCTTTGCGTTGTTTGGCGTAGAAAGTTTAGTTGGTGGTGGACAAGAAAACGCAGCCATTGTTAATGGTGACGAAATTTCCGTTGCTGAACTTGATCAAGCTATCAATACCCAGCGCAATCGCATGATAAATGCAATGGGGGACAATTTTGATCCTGCTATGGTTGAGGATAGTCGTCTAAAAGGGCCAGTTTTAGAACAATTGATTCAAAAACGATTGTTATTACAGACAGCTGATAGCGCCGCTATGGGTGTATCTGAAGCCTCCATCGATCAGATGATTTTAGGCATGCAGCAATTTCAGCAGGAAGGTCAGTTCTCTCCGGAATTATTCCAAAGTATCTTACGTTCTAACGGATTAAGCCCCGCTTATTTCAAGCAATTATTGCAAGAAGATATTGTAATTAATCAATTTAATACAGCTGTTGCAGGTTCTGATTTTGTGACGGAAAAAGATTTATCACAGATGGCAACAATAATCGGCCAAAAGCGCAGTTTTAATTATATTTTCTTGCCAGAATTAGAGTTGGCATCGGAGGCGGCGGCCTCGCCAGAGGAGGTTGAAAATTACTATCAGGAGCATCCGGAACAGTTTCAGTCAGAAGAGCAAGTTAGGCTTGATTATATTGAAGTGAAACTACAGGACTTCTTTTCAGAGGTCTCAGAAGAGGAGTTGCGTGTTGTTTACGAGGAAGAGTTAGCAGACTTTGAAAGTAGCGAAGAGCGTAGAGTCTCTCATATTCTGATTGAAATCTCTGATGCTCTTGATGATAAAGCGGCTCATAACAAAGCGCTGGGCGTTATCAGCCGAATAGAGCAGGGTGAAGACTTTGCGACTCTTGCAGAAGAGCTATCAAATGACCCTGGTTCATCCAGTAATGGCGGTGATCTAGGATACACCAGCGGAGATACTTTTCCCCCGGAATTTGAGGATGCCTTGTTCTCACTTGAGTTAAATGCTGTATCCGAACCTGTATTAACTGATGCTGGTTACCATGTTATTAAAGTCACTGATATCAAAGGTAATGAACCACCAAGTTACGAGCAGCGTTTGCCTATTTTAACGCAGCGCTTACAAGCAGATGGTGCCGAGACTGAATTTGTTTCAGTTGTCGAGGAATTACGTGATTTTGTTTTTAACTCAGAGGGCCTTGCGGGTCCTGCATCTGAACTTAATTTAGCTCATAAACAATCTGACTGGCTATCGAGAAATACATCAGATTCGCTTTTAGGTAATGCGCGTATTTTAGAGGCCGCCTTTAGTGATCAAGTATTGTTGGAAAGAAATAATAGCGAAGTTATTGAGCTGGCATCAGATCATTTCATCGTTATTAGTGTTGTTGATCATGAGCTGCCTAGCACAAAGGATTTTGATGAAGTGAAAAATGCCATTGAGCAACAATTAACGGCAGAGAAAATAGCTGCCATGGCTCAAGAACGGGCGGATCAATTAATAACTAATTTGATTGCTGGTGTTTCGAAAGAGGAAGTTGCAAAAACGTTGGGGGCCGAGTGGCAAACAGCAGATGCCGTTCAACGAAATTCAATTAATCTTGACCGACAATTATTGCAATCAGTTTTTGCTTTACAGATAGAAGAGGGAGTTTTTGAAGCAGTTAAGCTACTTAATGGTGATATGTATATCGTCGAAATCAATGAAATTGAACCTGGAAATCTGCAAGACTTTTCTCAAATAGAACAGCAGGGAATTAGAGCAGAATTACAGCGTAGAGTAAGTAATTCAAGCATGACAGGTTTCATGTCTGCGTTGAGTGAATCTGCCGATATACAGACATTATAAGAAACCAGCAGTTAATCGATTGTGAGTGGGGTTAATTCCAGTTTTAACATAATAGACTCTAACGATGAGTCTATTGCTATGGGCCAAAATCATTTAACGTTGAATGATCGGGAAGTGCATCTGTGGTTTACTTTTACAGATAGCGTTGAAGTGGCCTCTTTAGATCATCGTTATAAAACATTACTGTCCTTTGATGAGTTGGAGAGTTTTAAACGTTTGCAGCAGGAAGAGCACAAGACAGAATATTTGGTCAGTCATGCTCTTTTAAGAAGCTGTTTAAGTCAGTATATTGATAAAGCTCCACAAGATTGGCAGTTTGTACGCAATAATTATGGCAAGCCGTCAGTGTTAATAGACGACTCTCCTATCAATTTAAAATTTAACCTTGCTCATACTAAAGGTTTAGCCGTATGTGCTGTTAGCAGAGATTATGAGTTAGGAGTCGATGTTGAATATCATTCTGATCCGCAAGCCATGTTGGAGATGGCGGATCATTATTTTTCTGAAACTGAAATTAATTATATGAACCGATTGCCAAAAGCCGAGCAGGAAAAGTTATTTTTTCGCTACTGGACATTAAAAGAAGCTTATATAAAAGCGAAAGGTCAGGGGCTGACGGATAATTTATCTACTAATTTCAGTTTTGATTTTTCTGATCTTAATGGCGTTATTTTTAGACCTCCTGTAACTGAAAGTGCGGATGAGGCGTCTAATTGGTCTTTTCATTATTGTTTTCCGACAGAGAGATATACAGCATCCGTTGCCGTCAATGTACCACATAGCAATGTTCGTTGTTTTAATGCAATACCTGATAATTGCTATAGTGATTTTAAAATAGATACCAGCTGTTAATTAATAAAAGTAAGGAGTTCATACTGTGTTTCAGGTATTGACCTTGAATCAAATTTCAACAAAAGGTCTGGACAAGTTGTCTAGAGAAAACTATGAAATTGCTAGCGAATTTAATGCGCCTGATGCCATTCTTTTACGCAGCCATAAATTAAAGCCCGAAGATATTTCTGCTTCTGTACTGGGAATTGCCCGGGCAGGGGCTGGCTTTAACAACATTCCAGTGTCCTATTGCACAGAAAATGGTATTCCCGTATTCAATACGCCAGGTGCCAATGCTAATGCCGTTAAAGAGTTGATAGTGTCGGCACTAACCTTAGGTTCCAGAGGCATTCTGGAAGGAATGGAATATGTGCATACATTAAGTGACATGTCAGATGCTGCTGAAATGAATAAATTGCTGGAGAAGGAAAAAAAGCGGTTTAAAGGCAATGAGTTGTCTGGCAAAACACTTGGCGTCATTGGTTTAGGTGCTATTGGTTCCATGGTGGCCGATACCGCATTAGCTTTGGGAATGAATGTGATAGGCTATGATCCTGCTCTTTCCGTAGAAGCAGCATGGCGTTTATCAAGTGATGTCAAAAAAATGGATAACCTGCAAAGCCTGATGGCCAAGTCAGATTTTATCACTTTGCATTTGCCTGTATTGGATAGCACGCGAAATTTGGTCAACAGTGAATTGCTATCGAATGTTAAAGCGGGCGCGGTCTTACTTAATTTTGCACGTGAAGAAATCGTAGACTCCACTGCTGTTATTAAAGCGCTGGAGGCGGGTGCATTATCAAAATACATTGCTGATTTTCCTTCGCCTTCATTAATCGGCGTCAAAGGAACCGTTTTAATGCCGCATATTGGGGCTAGCACAGATGAAGCTGAAGAAAATTGTGCGGTCATGGCGGCCTGCCAAATCAAAGACTTTCTAGAAAACGGAAATATTAAGAACTCGGTTAATTTCCCTGCGTTAAGCCTTGAGAGAAATGGCATTCGCTTGGCAATCAGTAATCGTAATGTGCCAAAAATATTAGGTAATATTCTGTCAATTTTGGCTGATCAAAATATCAATATAATTGATATGTTGAATAAAAGCCGTGAGGATATAGCCTATAATTTAATTGATATAGAGTCTGAACCGGATGAAAGTGTTTTGGCTTCTATGCGGGATATTGAGGGCGTTATTAACGTTCGCCTTATTCCCTAAAATTTCTTATCCTTTTTTGAGGGAGAAATTCATTTATTTTTCCTGCTGGAGGTCGCGTCGATGCAAACTATCTATATAGTCTTTTTATCGATTATTTTAATGGCGCTTTCAGCATGTACACCGTCATACACGACTGAAAAGGTTGGTGAATATAGCCGTCAGATAGGTTTGACGGATCAATATGAAATAAGTCGTTGGCGAAATTATACGTTCTCTTCTGACAATCAATTATTAGTTGCTGTTGATGCGGAGTCTGATGAGCAGGCTTCGCAACTTGCCAGTGTTATTGCTAAGAATCTTTCTCCTTTCTTTACTTCAGTACAGTCCTTGTCCAGAGCGTCAGCCGTTTCTGTCGGCCTCAAGGAGGCCAGGCGTTCAGGTTGTCACTTCCTTTTGGCTGTGCAAGAAACCAGCTTTAAATTGGCGTTTGATCCAACTATTAATGCTAGAGACACAGCGCAGGAAAATGATCGCTCTGACACAACTGATAAATATACCAGAGTGAATTTTTTACTATCCATTATTGATGCCAATACTGGCAAGGTCGTCGATAAGGTCAATCTTTCAGTTAGTACGGCTCATTATGATTTTATTGGCTCTGATTTTGTTGACTTGTTAGATAAGCCTATTAGCCAGCTTGGCAGTGATTTAGTCGGCAATTGAATTTCTGCGATTAAATTGTAGAAAGGTTTTATTTTAGTGGTGTTACTCTCAAATCATGGATCCGTTATCAAATATTGAACAAGCCTTAAAAAATCAATCACCGCAACCACCATTAGAAAAATGGCAGCCGCCAATTTCTGGTGATATTGACATAATTATCTGTGCCAATGGTGATTGGTTACATGAGGGCGACAAAATCCAGCGCCCGCAGCTGGTATCCTTATTTGCATCGATTCTAAGGCGAGAAGAAGATAATCAGTACTATCTTGTTACGCCGGTGGAAAAGTGGCGAATCACTGTAGAAGAGTTGCCACTTCAGATTGTGATGATGGATATCGAAAATTCGTGCACTGAAAAACAATCCATTCTTTTTACAAGCAATGTTGGCAGAAAATACCTGTTAGGTCGCAACTATTCTCTGCAGGTGGACTATAAGGAAACTACTGCTGAGCCTTTTCCCTATGTCACTTTGGACTACGGATTACAGGCTAAAATTAACCGCTCAGTATTTTATTCGCTAGTGGATGTAGCGGAAGAGGCTGGTAATGAATTAGTGATAGTTAGTGACGGCGTAAAATTTTCGCTTGGCAGTGTAGAGTGAGATGTATTAAGTGCATAAAAAAAGGCGGTAAACACCGCCTTTTTTTATGCACTTAATACTAAATAAACCTTACATGTTGGGATAGTTAGGGCCACCCAAACCTTCTGGTGTTACCCACACAATATTTTGCGTTGGGTCTTTAATATCACAGGTTTTACAGTGCACACAGTTTTGGGCATTGATCTGGAAAAGTTTTTCTCCATCATCGTTCTCGACAATTTCATAAACCCCTGCAGGACAATAACGTTGCGCAGGCTCATCATAGAGTGGCAAGTTATGCTTGATGGGTACTTCAGGGTCCTTGAGCGTCAGGTGGCAGGGCTGATCTTCTTCGTGGTTAGTATTCGATAGAAATACAGAAGATAATTTATCGAAGCTGATGACGCCATCAGGTTTTGAGTATTCGATTTTTGGCATTTCAGCGGCAGGTTTCATGGCACTGTGATCAGGCTTGCTGTCTTTCAATGTGAATGGCAGTTTGCCTTGGAAAATGCCTTGATCGATGAACGATAATGCGCCACCAATAATGCCGCCAAATTTGTGGATGTAAGGGCCGAAGTTGCGCCATTTACTCAATTCTTCATTCAACCAGGAGTTATCAAAATTCTCAGCGTATTGAGTAAGGTCATCGCCACCCGCATTATCGCCGGCTAATGCAGCATGCAAGGTATCACCGGCGATAATGCCTGATTTCATTGCAGTGTGGCTGCCTTTAATTCTGGCGAAGTTTAGCGTGCCGGCATCATCTCCAATCAGAAGACCGCCAGGGAAAGACATTTTGGGACGTGACTGAGGGCCGCCTTTGATTAAGGCTCTGGCGCCATAAGTCAGGCGCTTACCGCCTTCAAGGTAGTGTTTAATGGCTTTGTGCTGCTTCCACTGCTGGAATTCATCAAAAGGCGAGATGTGCGGGTTTTCATAGCTGAGAGGAACAACGTAACCCACCGCTACTTGGTTGTTGGCGTTGTGATAGAGATAGGACCCAGATACTGTGCCTTTGGCCGCCGGCCACCCCATGGTGTGGATCACTAGGCCTTCTTCGTGCTTTTCAGGGTCGATTTCCCAGATTTCCTTGAAGCCGATACCGTAATGTTGAGGGTCTTTACCTTCATCTAGCTTAAAACGTTCAATAATTTGTTTGCCTAAATGGCCACGACAGCCTTCTGAGAAAATAGTGTATTTCGCATGTAGCTCCATGCCGGGCATGTAAGAGTCTTTTTGCTCGCCTGTGGCACTGATACCCATGTCGCCTGTTGCGATACCTTTAACGCTGCCATCTTCGTTATAGAGGACTTCTGCGGCAGCAAAGCCTGGATAGACTTCAACACCTAGCGCCTCAGCCTGTTCTGCCAGCCAGCGACAGACATTGCCCAAGCTGATAACGTAGTTGCCGTGGTTTTGCATACCGGGAGTGAAGATCGTTGGGACACTGAAAGCATTGTTTTCACCAGCCAGGAACAACACCTTATCGCCTGATACAGGCGTATCTAATGGGGCGCCCATATCTTTCCAGTCGGGGAAAAGCTCTGACATGGCGCGAGGATCAAGAACGGCACCTGATAAAATATGGGCGCCTACTTCAGAACCCTTCTCAACAACACAGACGCTGATTTCGTTACCGGATTCCTGGCTTAATTGACGGATGCGACATGCAGCAGATAAGCCAGCAGGACCAGCACCAACAATGACTACATCGAACTCCATTGATTCTCGTTCCACGACCCTTACCTCTTCTTAAAATTGTTAATGTTTCCCACAGGCATCAGCAGCTTTATTAGCGGCCCAGAGATTCAAAAAGGGCGCTAAGTATATAAGTTCGCTAGTAAAAGTGCCAATTTCTGTAGTGTTATGTGGCCATTGGAGTGACGACTTAACATAACGATACAGGCGGCAGTGTGCTCAGTGTTAAGCACACAAACAACCTACCATTGGTAAGGTTATGGGGGGGCTAAATCATTAAAAACTATTGACCTTATGGGGGTTTAGCGGCACCATACGCCCGTTTTTTTCGCGGCTTTTTTCGTGATTCTGACTGGGACTGGCTGGATTGTGGCTGGAAGTCCCGATAGTCTAGTCGACCCGGATTAGCCAATTTCCATGTACCACTAATAACGGAGAATCTTATGAAGGTTCTTGTTGCTGTAAAGCGCGTTGCGGATTACAACGTTAAGGTCCGCCCGAAGTCTGATGGAACTGCGCCAGACTTAAATAACGTCAAAATGTCTATTAACCCCTTCTGTGAGATTGCTGTAGAAGAAGCAGTGCGTCTGAAAGAAGCGGGTACTGCCACTGAAGTGGTGGTGGTTTCATTGGGTGATAAAGCCTGTCAGGAACAGATCCGTACGGCATTGGCACTGGGTGCTGATCGCGGAATTCAGGTTGATACTGATGCAGAATTACAGCCATTAGCGATTGCCAAGCTGTTAAAAGCTGTTGTCGACAAAGAGCAACCTGATTTGGTCATCATGGGTAAACAGTCAATTGATGGTGATAACAACCAGACTGGTCAAATGCTGGCAGCTCTGGCTGGTTTGCCGCAGGGTACATTCGCGTCTGAAGTGAAAATCGAAGGCGGTAAAGCTAATGTAACGCGTGAAATCGATGGTGGTCTGCAAACGGTAGCGCTGAATTTGCCTGCAATCGTGACTACTGATTTGCGTTTGAATGAGCCTCGTTATGCATCATTGCCAAACATCATGAAAGCTAAGAAAAAGCCAATGGATGTTTTGACAGCAGATGAACTGGGTGTAGAGGTTGCACCTCGTTTAACAACTGTGAAAGTTGAGCCACCTGCAGAACGTGCAGCCGGCATCAAAGTAGAAGATGTTGCTGCGCTTGTTGATAAACTGAAAAATGAGGCGAAGGTGATCTAATGAGTATTTTAATTCTTGCTGAGCATGACAATGCCTCAATCAAATCAGCGACCTTGAATACGGTTGCTGCTGCAAATGCCATTGGTGGCGATGTAACTGTTTTGGTTGCAGGTGAAGGTTGTGCTGCTGCCGGTGAAGCGGCTGCGAAAATCGCTGGTGTGAGCAAAGTACTGGTTGCCGATAACGCTGCTTACGGCCATCAATTACCAGAAAATGTTGCTCCTCTGGTTGCGGAAATTGCTAAAGATTACGGCTACGTATTGGCTGCTGCGACAACTACGGGTAAGAATGTTTTGCCACGAGCAGCAGCGTTATTAGATGTTGCTCAAATTTCTGAAATCACTGCAGTAGAAAGTGCTGACACATTCAAGCACCCAATCTATGCAGGCAACATCATTGAAACAGTTCAATCTTCAGATGCTATTAAAGTTATCACTGTACGTACTACAGCATTTGATGCCGTTGCTGCTGAAGGTGGTAGTGCTGCTGTTGAAACCGTTGGTAGTGCTCACGATGCGGGTATTTCCGGCTTTGTTAGCGAAGAAGTTGCACAAAGCGATCGTCCTGAATTGACGTCAGCTTCTGTTGTTATCTCTGGTGGTCGTGGTATGCAAAATGGTGAGAACTTCGCCATGCTGGAGTCCATTGCTGACAAATTGGGTGCAGCAGTAGGTGCATCCCGTGCTGCGGTTGATGCCGGTTTTGTGCCTAACGATATGCAGGTAGGTCAAACAGGTAAGATTGTTGCACCTGAGTTGTATATCGCAGTTGGTATTTCTGGTGCGATTCAACACTTGGCTGGTATGAAAGACAGTAAAGTGATCGTTGCTATTAACAAAGATGAAGATGCTCCAATCTTCCAGGTTGCTGATTACGGTCTGGTGGCTGATTTGTTTGAAGCTGTTCCAGAGCTGGATGCAGCACTGTAAGACAGAGTTGATTTGAAAAAAACCGGCCTATAGGCCGGTTTTTTTTTGCACTAAACATTTTCACCAAAATAAAGTGCAGAAAAACAAAAAGAAATCAGTCTCGCCGCAAATGATCGGACAGGGCAATCGGTGTCATGCAGTTAAAGATAACAATATAAGAAGAAATAACAAAAGTGATAATCGCCGTTGCTTGAATCAAATGTGAAGCTTCTTTGCCTATTAGCGATGCTCCCGTTGCCACATAAGCAATTAATAAAGAAAACTCACTGATCTGACCAAGCCTGAAGCCGATATCCCACGCTAGTGGCTTTCTTTCACTGGCATTTCTCAGTAAGCCGTAGTAGGTCAAAGGCTTTATGCCTAACATCAATACAGCCAGGATGATTGCCGGCCATAATACATCTGACAAAAGGGCTAAGTCGAAACGTGCACCTAGTGAAAAGAAAAATAATACCAGGAAGAAGTCCCGTAAAGGTTTGAGGTTGACGGCAATATATTGAGAGATTGGGCTGGTAGCTAGCGAGATCCCGGCGATAAAGGCGCCAATCTCGGCAGAAAGTCCCATCATGGCGGCAGCTTCAGCCATACCGAGGCACCATCCGAGTGCGAGTAAAAAGATATACTCATGAAAGCGATCAAACATTTGGATCAGTTTTAATAACACGAAGCGAACGGTTAATACGGAGGTAAGTGCAAATACAGGTAGTGCAACTAACGTCTTGCCAAAGGTAGCAAAATCAAACTGTCCTGGGTCGCCACTCAATAAAATTAGAATAACAAAGATGGCGATGACATCCTGAATAAGTAATAAGCCAATCATCATCTCACCCATATGACGATGATGTAACACGGTGGTGGGTAGTAATTTGATGCCGATAATGGTGCTGGAAAACATCATCGAAGCACCGATAATTAATGATTCGATATGACTAAAACCAAAGCTGAAAGCGATAACATAGCCGGTAACGGCAAAGATGATCGAGCTGATTAATGCGATCAGTGAAACCTTTCTCAGCGTAGACAATAGTGCTTGTGGTTGCATATCAAGGCCAAGCAGGAATAGCAAAAAGATAATGCCGAAGTGCGCGATATCTGAAAGCAGTTTTAAATCGGTAACGTAACCAAATCCATAGGGGCCGATTAATGCACCTAAGGCGATATAGGCAATAATTAAAGGTTGTCGAGTGTATAAGGCGAGAGTAGCTAGAACGGCTGCCCCAGAGAATATGATAAAAAAAGCAAAAGTAATGCTATTAGCTTCCATAGATTGCTTAAGAAGATCAGTTGCTTAACGATGAGTTATTTATTCATTATTGCGTTAATCGAAAAAAAAGGCCACAAAATGTGACCTTTTACTACTAAACAGTTTTGTTGTTAGCGTCTTTTGAAAAGTGGTTCGGGTTGATCAATAGAGGCCTGATAGCTATCGGTGAAGTCCTTAAAGCTATCGAGAGCATTCTCTAAATCAGAGTTTTCTAATGCAAAGGCATTGAAACCACAGCGTTTTAGAAAAAATAATTGGTCGCGCATAAATCCACCAATAGCTCTTATTTCCCCATGGTAGCGATAAACATCTCTCAATGATCTACCGTAGGAAAACCCTCTGCCATCAGCGAAGGCGGGGAAATTAATAGCGATGACTTTAAATTGATCAAGCTCGTCTTTAATCAATTCAGGAGATTCATCACTATTTAACCAAATGCCAAAATCTTCACGGTTGGATAATGAATCTTTGTTTTCACTCCACAGTGCGACGGGGACGATTACTTTACCTTCGGGGATATCCGTTGCATCTGCAGAAACGAGTTGCCAATTATCCACTACAACTGCACCATCTTTAATAATATTATTTGGCATACACTTTCTCCTTGAACGGATCTAAACCGATGCGACGGTACGTATCCAGGAAGCTTTCTTCCTCGGTACGATTATCGACGTAAGTGTCCAGGATTTTACCAATAACATCAGGGACATCTTCCTGCGAAAATGACGGACCAAGGATTTTTGCAATAGAAGCATCTTTATCCTGACTGCCACCTAAACAAATCTGGTAGAACTCCTGGCCTTTTTTATCAACACCAAGAATACCAATGTGACCAACATGGTGATGCCCACAGGCATTCATGCAGCCAGAAATATTCAAATCGATCTCACCGAGGTCATAGATATAATCTAAATCGTCAAATTTGCGCTGTATCGCTTCGGCAATCGGAATGGATTTAGCATTGGCCAGGGCGCAATAATCACCGCCAGGGCAGCAAATTATATCTGTTAGATAATTGATATTTGCTGTAGCCAGATTCAATGCTGTAGCGCGTTGCCATAATTCAAATAACTGATCTTTGCGAACATGAGCAAGAATCAGGTTTTGCTGATGACTGACGCGAATTTCTCCAAATGAGAACTCATCAGCGAGGTCAGCGACAGCTGCCATTTGTACATCGGTTACATCGCCCGGCGCATAGCCCGTTGCTTTCAATGACAGTGTGACACTGACATAGCCGGGAGCCTGATGGGTGGAGGTGTTTCGGGTTAGCCAGTTGGCAAATGCTGCATTATCTGCCGCTTGCGCCTGCAAACGGGTTTCAGCCTCTGTATCATCGATGACCAGGTATTCTGGTGATCGGAAAAAGGATTTAGCGCGTTCAAATTCGGCGTCTGTCAGTGTGGAAGGTCCGTCTTTTAAGGCTTGCCATTCCAGCTCTACTTTCTCTCGGAAGGCATCGATGCCTAGTGCCTTAACCAGAATTTTAATCCGTGCTTTATATTTGTTGTCTCTGCGTCCCAATTGGTTATAGACGCGAAGAATAGCTTCCAGATACGTAATCAGATGCTGCTTGGGTAAGAAGTCGATAATTTCAACGCCAATAACCGGCGTGCGTCCCAAACCGCCGCCAACCAGCACACGGAAACCTGTTTCGCCCTGGTCATTATGAACGATTTCAACACCGATATCGTGTACATGAATTGCCGCACGGTCAGAGGCTGAAGCACATACGGCGATTTTGAACTTCCTTGGCAGGAAGGCAAATTCAGGGTGGAAAGTTGACCATTGGCGGATAATCTCGCAATAGGGGCGGGGATCTTCCAGTTCATCGGCTGCGGCACCGGCATATTGGTCCGTGGTAGTGTTGCGAATACAGTTGCCTGAAGTTTGTATGGCGTGCATTTGCACAGATGCTAGTTCCTCAAGAATATCGGGCACTTCTTCAAGTTGAGGCCAGTTCAGTTGCACATTCTGACGTGTGCTGAAATGTGCGTAACCTTTATCATAATTGCGTGAAATGTCAGCGAGCTTACGCATTTGTGTGCTGTTTAAGGTGCCATAGGGGATGGCGATGCGTAGCATGGGTGCCAGACGCTGAATATAAAGGCCGTTCTGTAAACGCAGGGGTAGAAATTGCTCATCGGTGATTTGGCCAGCGAGATAGCGTTCTGTCTGCCCGCGATACTGTGCGACTCGTTCATCGATTAAGCGTTGATCGTATTCGTCGTAGATATACATCGTGTTTAAAAGGTACCCGTTAAAAATGACGCAGCATAATACTAAAAATCGTTTCTGTGAGCGAGCTGAGAATGAATACACATAGTTTTTATAGGCATATGGTTATCACAGTGTTATTACTGAGGCAATTTAGAGCAGCATCGCTTGAAAAAGGTCGGTAATACAAGACGAAACGTTGCTGAATTCAAGATTACTTGGATATAAGCAAATTCCACTGGGTTTTGGACTGTTGATTTTTTAGGTGGCTGCTATAATGCGCGCAGTTCATTATTATGATTGAGGAAGTTAAAGATGTCAGATCAAGAATCAAAAGATAACGACGGGTTAAATGACGCACTGGCTTCAGCAGCTGTGATTGCTATCGTTGTGGGAACCGTTGTTTACTGGTTATCAGGCATGCCGACCTGAACCGGAGCAGCTTATAATATAAAAAAGGCGGCTTTTAAAGCCGCCTTTTTTATATCTCTGCATTTTTGTTATCTATTGTGCCAAATAGAATCATTGACTCAAAACGATCTGTACTACTGTATAAACCGTAATCAAAAACATAAGCGTCATAATGATTCCTACAGCAATAAACACCCTATGGTTGCCGTGTTTAAAATCACGCTCCTTGTTTTTGCTGCTTTGAACACCAAAAAAAGAGGCTAAAACACTACCGATCACTTGTAAAAGCGTTGGTGCTTGCTCTTCTTCGTTTTTGTCCTGGGGTTCGTTCATAAACAGCACCTATAAAAAAGACTTTAAATGCAACACTCAATAGAAGCGATTATATGTCGTAACCAAGCACTGGTGATAACCAGCGTTCCATTTCATTCATTGTCACGCCTTTACGTTCGGCTAGGCTCTGCACCTGATCTTTACCGATTTTACCAGTGGCAAAATAGGAAGAATCAGGATGCGAGAAATAAAAGCCGCTCACCGCTGCTGTCGGTGTCATGGCAAAGTGTTCGGTCAGTTCCACTTGTATAGTATTTTGAGCGTCTAACAATTTAAATAGCGTTGCCTTTTCTGTATGGTCAGGACAGGCGGGATAACCTGGGGCTGGGCGAATACCCTGATAACGTTCTTTAATGAGCGCTTCATTATTCAGATCTTCCTCGGCTGCATAGCCCCAGAATTCTTTACGTACCCTCCGGTGCATATGCTCGGCGAATGATTCTGCTAATCGATCTGCCAGTGCTTTGACCATAATTGCATTGTAGTCATCGCCTTTGCCTTCATAATCCTTAGCCAGTTGTTCTACACCGTGACCTGTCGTGACGACAAAACCACCAATGTAGTCCTTTGCCGATGAATCTTTGGGGGCGACAAAGTCAGCCAGACTGAAGTTGGGTTTGCCGTTTGGTTTTTCTGTTTGTTGCCTGATGTGATGCAGGGTCGCTAACGTTTCACTACGATTTTCATCTTTGTACAGCTCAATATCATCGTGCTTGGTTTGTGCTGCTGGCCAAAAACCAATAGTTGCCTTCGCCTGGATAAGCTTGTTATCAATAAGATAGCGCAGCATTTTTTGTGCATCGTCGAAAAGATTGCGTGCCGCTTCGCCGACTATTTCGTCCTGCAGGATTTTTGGGTATTTACCCGCCAGGTCCCAGGATATGAAAAAGGGTGTCCAGTCGATGGTTTCAATTAGCGTATCAAGATCATAGTTATCAAACACTTTTACGCCCAAGAAACTGGGGGTAGGTGGAGTGTATCCCTCCCATTTCAGTTTAGGGGCGTTGGCTATAGCCTGCGGATAACTCATTTTATTAGCTTTGGGCTTTCGATTTGCATTACGTTCACGAATAGCAGCGTATTCTTCACGTCGTTCATCGATATAAACTATACGTTGCTGTTTATTCATCAATGTACTGGCAACAGATACACTGCGAGACGCGTCTGCCACATAAATTGCCCCCGAGTTTTGATACTGCGGTTCAATTTTCACTGCAGTATGAGCCTTTGAGGTTGTCGCTCCGCCGATCATTAGTGGCACATTGAAATCCTGCCGCTGCATTTCCTTAGCGACATAAACCATCTCATCCAGAGAAGGTGTAATGAGCCCGCTTAAACCGATTATGTCGGCATTATGGTCATTGGCAGCTTTTAGAATATCTTCACAGGCAACCATCACACCGAGATCAACCACTTCAAAATTATTGCATTGCAGCACAACGCCCACGATGTTTTTGCCAATATCGTGTACGTCGCCTTTCACGGTGGCCATGATAATTTTGCCGTTACTTTTAGCTTTTTCCGATTTTTCCGCTTCGATGAATGGCGTTAAGTAGGCAACAGACTGTTTCATTACCCGTGCGCTTTTTACTACCTGCGGTAAAAACATTTTGCCTTCGCCAAATAAATCGCCAACGACATTCATGCCATCCATGAGCGGGCCTTCAATGACTTGAATGGGGCGTACAGCATTTTGTCTAGCTTCTTCAGTGTCTTCTTCTATAAAGGCAGTAATACCCTTAACAAGTGCATGCTCAAGGCGCTTTTCTACAGGTAGTTTGCGCCACTCTAAGTCTTCTTCCGCTTTAACGGCGCCATCGCCGGTGTAGTTGCCGGCAATTTCCAACAGCCTTTCTGTGGCATCGTTGCGGCGGTTTAGAATGACGTCTTCAACACGCTCACGTAACTCTTCAGGAATGTCTTCATAAATGGCTAACTGTCCGGCATTGACGATTCCCATCGTGAGGCCAGCTTTGATGGCATGGTAGAGAAATACCGCATGAATGGCTTCGCGAACGGTGTTATTGCCTCTAAATGAAAAGGAGACATTACTGATGCCACCTGAAATCTTTGCGTGAGGTAACTCACGGCGAATGTATTCACAGCTTTTGATGAAGTCGATAGCGTAGTTGTTATGCTCCTCAATACCGGTTGCTACCGCAAAAACATTCGGGTCGAAGATAATGTCTTCGGGGGCAAAGCCAACGGTATCCACCAATATGTCGTAAGAGCGCTTACAGATTTCGTTTTTGCGTGCTTCAGTGTCGGCCTGACCGGTTTCATCGAAGGCCATCACAATGACTGCGGCACCATAGCGCAGGCACAGTTTTGCCTTTTCGATGAAGTCTTCTTCGCCTTCCTTAAGGCTGATGGAGTTAACAATGGCCTTGCCTTGAATGCATTTAAGCCCGGATTCAATGATCTCCCATTTAGAGGAGTCGATCATAATGGGCACACGGCAAATGTCTGGTTCAGCGGCAATCAGATTCAAAAATCTTACCATGGCGGCTTCTGAATCGAGCATTCCCTCATCCATATTGATGTCGATAATCTGCGCGCCGTTTTCGACCTGTTGCAGGGCGACTTCTAGGGCGGTGTCGTAGTCTTCTTCAATAATAAGGCGTTTAAAACGAGCGGAGCCGGTGATGTTTGTGCGCTCACCTATGTTAACGAATAGCGACTCGCCGTCGATGGAAAAAGGTTCCAGGCCACTCAGGTTACAGGCAGGGGTATGCGTGGGTAATGGCCTTGGCGGGAATTGGCTGGCAACATCAGCGATAGCGGTAATGTGAGCAGGGGTTGTACCACAACAGCCACCGACAATATTCAAAAAGCCGCTGCTAGCAAATTCATGGATAACCTCGGCCATTTCCTCTGGGGTTTCATCGTACTCACCAAATTCATTGGGTAGGCCTGCATTGGGGTGTGCGCTCGTTGGAGAAGTAGCACATTCGCTTAATGCCTTCACATAGGGTCTTAAATCTTCAGCGCCTAAGGCACAGTTGAGACCAACGCTGACCGGTTTTGCGTGAGAGACTGAGTTCCAAAAAGCTTCGGTAGTTTGGCCTGAAAGGGTGCGGCCGCTGGCATCAGTGATGGTGCCAGAAATCATAATGGGCAGCTCAAACCCCTGAGCTTCAAAGACCCCTTGAACCGCAAAAATAGCCGCCTTAGCGTTGAGGGTATCAAAGATGGTTTCTATCAAAATGATGTCGGCACCGCCCTCAATTAAGCCCTCGGTGGCTTCGGTATAATCTTTTACCAATTCGTCGAAGGTGATATTGCGAAAACCGGGATCGTTAACATCCGGTGAAATAGTCGCAGTGCGACTGGTTGGGCCTAACACGCCAGCGACAAAACGCGGTTTGTCGGGCGTTTTGGCCGTTATCGCATCTGCGGCTTCTCTGGCTACACGAGCACCAGCGACATTAAGTTCGCGAGCCAATGATTCCATGGCATAGTCGCCCTGGGAAACCTGCGTGGCATTAAAGGTATTGGTTTCAAGTATATCGGCACCGGCTTCGAGATAAGCCGTATGAATGTCTCGAATGATATCCGGTTGGGTAATGCACAATAGGTCGTTATTGCCCTTAACATCTCGGTCGTAGTCGGCAAAACGCTCACCGCGGTAATCGGCTTCTTCCAATTTATAAGTTTGAATCATCGTGCCCATCGCACCGTCGAGGACTAAAATACGCTGTTTAAGCGCGTCCAGGAGTTTGCTAAGCCGTGTTTCCGTGTCGATCATTGTTTAATTGCCTTGCTAATTTTTTACTTTTTCTAGCCCGTTTTCGAGCCGAATCCCGTAGATTATGTAGGGATATGCAGCAAACTTGTACCGATCATGCCGCTATTTTATATTTCAGGCTTCATTATCCTGATATATAAGCAGTATAATCGCTGTAATTTATTGGTGCGCATTCTAATCTATATCAAAATATTTTGATATAGATTATTTTGCTTAACTGGTCAAAAGAGAAATTTATCTAGCTTTCATAGGGTTACAAATTAATGTCGGATACAGAAATTGAATTGAAGTTGACTATTACCGATTCTGCACAGGACTACCTGGCTGAGTTGTTGTCTTCGCAGGAGGACGATGTTCTGGGTATCCGCATGTTTATTAATGAACCCGGTACACCCAAAGCAGAAACCTGTATTGCCTATTGCAGAGAAGCCGACTGTCGTGATGATGATCTGGTCATCGAATATGAGAAATTTACTGCGCGATACGAGGGGCGCAGTATCCCATTTCTGGAAGATGCCTTTGTCGATTATGCAAAAGATCGCATGGGAGGGCAGTTAACCATTAAGGCACCCAATGCCAAACTGCCTAAAGTGAATGAAAACAGTCCGTTGGAAGATCGTATTAACTACATTTTGTACAACGAAGTTAATCCTTCATTGGCTTCGCACGGCGGTGAAGTGTCGCTGGTAGAAGTCGCTGAAGGTAATATTGCGATTCTGCGTTTTGGCGGTGGTTGTCAGGGGTGCGGAATGGTTGAGGCAACGCTTAAAGATGGGGTGGAAAAGAGCCTTTTAGAGCAGATTCCTGAATTAACCGCTGTGAAAGATATGACTGACCATACTGATCGTTCACATGCCTACTACAAATAAATTAAGGTTTTGAATTTCTAGGCTGTGTTTAATCGATTTTCTATTGTGAATTCTTTCTTACCAGCTTAAAAAACCTCCACAAAGTCGTTGACGGGCGTGATTCAGTGGTTACAATCCTACTAGCTTGGAACTACTGCTTGTTTTTATGTTGAACCACGAGTCTTCTGCTATAGCAATTCGTCCTGTTAATCATAATCAATGTTGTAATTTCTCAGCTAAGCGCCAAGAATATTCATGCAAAGGTAACATCGAGTTGCCAAGTGAATGGCAATTTTTTATTACACAAATAGGATTGAAATATGTCTGAACAAACTACTGGCACTGTAAAGTGGTTTAACGAAAGTAAAGGTTTTGGTTTTATCGAGCAGGAATCTGGTCCTGATGTTTTTGTTCACTTCAGTGCGATTAAATCTGAAGGCTTCAAAACACTGGCAGAAGGCCAAAAGGTAGAGTTTACTGTTACACAGGGCCAAAAAGGTCCACAAGCTGAGAATGTAACTCCACTGTAATTGGATTCATTGCAGTAAATAGCTCCACTCGTTTTTCGATTGCTAACTTCATTAGAAGAAGTAATTGTTTTTTAAACATTTTGTGCAGATAGGCAATTTACAATATGCGATCTGTATGAAGTGCATTCTTATCAGAATATTTCACTTCTATTTACAAAAAGTTGTTGTAAAAAAGCCGCGTAAAACGCGGCTTTTTCATTTCTGCCAGAGCAAATTGCTTGGGATTATCTACGTCCAGGCAAAATGTCCTTCAGACTATTGCGCATGGCTCTCAGTGATTCCGCCGTGGTTTCCCAGTTAATACAGCCATCGGTTACCGAAACACCGTATTTCAATTGAGATAAGTCTTCGGGAATTGATTGATTACCTTCGTGAATATGAGATTCAATCATTAAGCCGATGATAGATTGATTGCCGGCAATGACTTGATTACTGACATCTTCAATAACTTTGGGCTGCAATTCAGGTTGTTTATTGGAATTGGCATGCGAGCAATCAACCATAATATTTTTGGGTACATTCGCCTTTTCCAGTGCTTCCTCAGTAAGGCCAATATGCACTGAATCGTAATTGGGACCTTTTGAACCACCACGAAGAACGACATGGGCGTAGGGGTTACCTTTAGTGTGAATGATAGAAACCTGTCCAAGGCCATTAATTCCGAGAAAACGATGGGGCTTGCTGGCTGACTGAATAGCATTCATGGCCACGCTTAGTCCGCCATCAGTACCATTTTTAAAGCCAACAGCTGATGATAAACCACTGGCCATTTCGCGGTGAGTTTGCGATTCAGTCGTGCGTGCTCCAATTGCCGACCATGAAATACAATCCTGCATATATTGTGGAGAAATAGGATCTAATGCCTCAGTGGATGTAGGTAGCCCCAGTTCGGCGATATCCAGTAACAATTTACGACCAATATGCAGACCTTTCTGAATTTTAAAAGTGTCATTCAGGTGCGGGTCGTTAATCAGGCCTTTCCAACCAACAGTTGTGCGTGGTTTTTCAAAATACACGCGCATGACAATATAAAGCGTATCGCTGAGCTCATCGGCTAGTGCTTTCAGGCGCTGGGCATAATCCATGGCGGCTTCTACATCATGAATAGAGCAGGGGCCGACTACCACAAACATGCGATGATCTTTCCCGTCCAGAATATTACGAATAACTTCCCGGCTTTGAGCAATCGTTTGAGCGGCACTCTCTGACATTGGGAGTTCAGCTTTTAACTGCTCCGGGGTAATTAAGATTTCCTGTGATTGAACGTTTAAATTGTCTACTACGGTATCTGTCATGACGATAAATCCTGGCTAACGCCGGCGTTTGGTTCCAGTGAAGCTGTAAAGCAGCCGGCTATTGTAGCCGATCTGAGGGTAAGATGCGCAAGTACATCAGTAAAATATCAAAGGCTAATTTATTAGCAATAAAGAGGTTGTTAGAAGAAAGGGTGTGAGGTAAATCCAGCGAGAGTTAGGTATTTTGATGTAACGAAGGTTACAATAATTCGCAGTGTCTTGAGCCTGTTTGGGTTGGAATAACAATAGGGCAGTCAGCAATTGCCCTAATAATATGCCTGTAAACCGTACTGAGAATGTCGCCACTCCATTCCTTTTTTGATGTAGAACCTTTACTAGAGCCGCTTCGCGAGGGCAATCTGATACTGACGCCCAATCAGCGTTTAGCCAGCCGTATCAAAACAGCCTATATTCTGTTCCAAGGTCAAAAGAACAAAAAGGGAGAGGTGGTTCTAGAAACGCCTAATGTGTATTCACTGAATGGCTGGATTGAAAATTGTTGGCGGCAGCTATTATTAAATGCTCATCCGGTGGTAGTCAGCCAGCATATACTGACTGACTATCAAGAAACACAGTTATGGCAACAGGTCATTGAATCATCGGCAATGGCTGAATCACTGCTTAGACCGCAGATCATTTCCGAACAGGCCAAATCTGCCTACAAACTATTGCAAGAATGGAAGCTGGATCTTAATGACGAAACAATCAGGTCCAGCCTTGAAGTTGTAGAAGATTCGCGATGCTTACTAAATTGGATTGATCAATTTGAAGTACAGTGCCAGCAGCAGAATTGGCTGCCAGCCATTAAACGCATAAGCCTGCTAATAGAACAATTTCAGCAAAATAGCTTGCCTGAAGCTGGGAAAATTTATGGAGTGGGGTTTCTTGATGTTTCGCCTTTGTATCAGCAGTTGTTGTGTAGTGCTGGAGGAAGTGCCGGAGAGTTCGTGCGTTATACCGCTGAGGAAAAAAATCAAAAAACTGCCATTGTTGAATGTGATACCCCACTCCAGGAAATGCAGGCAGCAGCTGTTTGGGCCAAGCAGATTATAAAGAATGATCCGAAAGCAACAGTGGCCATCGTTGTTCCAGATTTAATACAAAAACGGAATGTTCAGCAGCGAGTACTGCAGGAAATTTTTGATCCAGGCTATAACGATCCGTTGTCTCTATTACAGAGCCGGGAAGGTCAGGAGAGTAAAGATAGAGAGAGCCAAGAGACTCAAGAGTATCAAGAACTCGCGACACTCAGTGTCAGAAAAGATTTAGCAGTCAATTTTTCTGCAGGTAGTTCACTATTAGATACGCCGGTCATTTCTGCCGCAATTAATTTGCTGCAGCTATTAAAAACGCAACCTATACAGCTCAACGTGTTTGAAACTATTCTGCACTCGCCTTTCTATAATCTGACTGATTCTGACCTGCCATTCATTTCTTCTATGTTGGAAAAAGTAGCTGGTGAGAAAAACTTTGAATTAACTTCAGCCCGATTCAGGCAATTAGCTCATCATCTTACGGAAAATATGTTGCCAGAAGAGGGCTCCGAATTTGAAGGTGCTTTACAGCAATTAGCTGAAAAAAGTCGCCCTTCGGTAATCAATCAGTTGCGCAGTCCGTCTCAGTGGTTAGAACTATTTCAAGAAATTCTACAGTTTTTCCATTGGCCTGGTGTTCGTAGACTGGATTCCATTGAATACCAGCAAGTTAGTCAATGGAAAAATGTCTTAATAGAATTTTCTTGCGCTGATTTGCTGCCAGAAAATCAGCAACAAACGTTTAATCAGGCATTGGCGGCGTTAAAAGAATTATTAGAACAATGTGTTTTTCAACCTAAAACTGCTGATTCGCCACTTCAGGTCTTGGGTTTGTTGGAAGCAACGGGTTTACAGTTTAGCCATTTGTGGATTCAGTCAATGTCCGATAAACAATGGCCACCTGCGCCCGCACCTCATCCGTTGTTGCCGGCGACATTACAAAAAAAAATGGGCATGCCGCATTCCAGTGCTGATAGGGAATTATCTTATGCGAGATCGCTTTCTGATTTGCTGATTAACAGTGCCTGTGAAGCCATCATTAGTTATCCGGGGTTATTAGATGAATTAACCTGTCAAAAAAGTCGATTATTTCAGAATGTACCAGACTTAACCTTACAACAGATAATTGGGCGACCGTTGCAGTCTATGTCCCCATTGATCGAAATTCGCCGCCGGTTTTTTGAAGCTGATGCGGTGGAAGTATATCAAGAGGATTGTGCGCCGCAGATTGATGCGAGTGAAATGGTAAAAGGCGGCAGCCAGATATTTACTGATCAGTCGGCATGTCCTTTTCGTGCATTTGCCAAGCATCGTTTACACATAAAAGCCAAAGATGAGCCCGTGTTAGGTTTAAATGCTGCTGAGAGAGGTCGTTTAGTTCACCGTTCATTAGAGTTGATGTGGAAAAAACTGGGTAATAAAAGTCACCTTTTAGCAATGTCTGAGCAAGAAAGGCATCATCTTTGTGGAGAGGTCAGTACTTATTCGGTTAATCAAATATTTGCCAACAAGCATTCTCGTTTTGGAGCGCGATTGCAAAGCCTTGAAATCGAAAGACTGAATAAACTTTTGCTATCGTGGTTAGAGGTGGAAGAATCAAGAGCAGATTTCAACGTAATAGAAACCGAGAAAATTATTGAGCAGGATGCGTTTGGTATCACTATTCGCGCTCAAATAGATCGGATAGATGAGTTAACAGATGGTAGCCAGCTTATTATCGATTATAAAACAGGGGGGGTATCGGTTAACTATTGGTGGGGAGACAGACCGGATCAGCCACAGTTGCCACTTTATAGTGTATTAATGGCTCAGCAGAAAGATCGAGGTGGGATTGCTTTTGCCAGAGTCAATGTAGAGGAAAGTAAAATAATTGGTATTGCGGATGCCGATTCTCCCGAAAAGTCACTGTGCTGGAACGAAAGAATTCAAACTACTAGCGGACAGCAGGATTGGGTTCAGATGCAAGTGCACTGGCACAATACGCTGGCCAAGATTGCGGCAGAGTTTATCCAAGGTGATGCCACAGTGAACCCGAAACATCACCCCAATGACAATCATAAAACCTGTCAGTATTGTCATCTTGCGCCGGTATGTCGAGTTAGTCATAGAGAGGTGGAGATTGAAAGCGGGGAGAGCACACAATAATGAGTCTTGTCGTTGCTCCCGCTGATCAATCACAACGTGATGCCGCGTTAAATCCACTACGCTCTGTTTGTGTGACAGCACCTGCAGGTTCTGGAAAAACAGAGTTGCTTACCCAGAGAGTGCTGCAACTTTTATCTAAGACAAATCAGCCAGAAGAGATTTTAGCAATTACCTTTACCCGTAAAGCTGCAGCGGAAATGCATGAGCGAATTATGCTGTCATTGCAGTCTGCAATTGATACTGATGAGCCAGAACAGGAACATAGGAAAAAGAATTGGCTATTATCCAAAAAAGTCCTACAAAGAAACGAACAACGGCAATGGAATCTATTGGAGAACCCATCACGACTAAAAATTCAAACGATTGATAGTTTTTGCGCCGGGCTAACTCGACAGATGCCCATCTTGTCGAATTTTGGTGGTCAACCTGGTGTTACTGAGCAGGCTGATGATTTATACCAACAGGCAGCACGAAACTTTCTTGGTTATCTGGAGACGAATAGCCCTTATTCAGATTGTTTAGCATTATTGTTGCAGCATCTCGATAATAATTTTTCCCGATTAGAACGTTTGTTTGTTTTTATGCTGCAACGTCGAGATCAGTGGCTAATGCACATCGGTTTGGGGCGCTCCCCAGATAAGGCCAGAGAGTTAATTGAAAAAACGTTACAGCAGATTATTATTGATGTGCTTAAGCAGTTAAATTGTTTATTGCAGCCTATCGCGCCAGAGTTATTACCTTTGTTAGATTATGCTGGTACAAATTTAAAGACAGAAAAAAATTCTTCCACAATCGCTTTATTGGCAGGCTGTGTTGAACTTCCACCTGTCAGTATAAATGTCGTCGATCAATGGCAGGCTATTCAGGATTTACTGACTACCAAGGATGATAACTATAGAAAAACGGCTAATAAAAACATTGGTTTTCCAACGCAAACATTAGATGGTGATAAGGCCTTAGCTAAGGATTATAAACAGCGCTTTTTATTGTTAATTGATCATTTAAAGGAGAATGATCAATTGCTGGATGTTTTTACGCAGTTAAGAAAATTACCCTCGGCCGAATATTCGAAACAGCAATGGTTATTAGTTCAGGCGTTGACAGCTTCATTACCAGGATTGGTAGCGGAGTTGATGTTGGTTTTTCAGCAACAGGGTCAGGTAGACCATCGGCAAATAGCCATTGCTGCCTTGTCGGCATTAGGTGGCGAGCAGGCACCCTCTGAGCTGGCGTTAAAACTGGATTACCGTTTACATCATATTTTAGTGGATGAATTTCAGGATACATCTAGCTTGCAGTTTCGATTATTAGAACGATTGACTGAAGGCTGGGCTGAATACAATCAGGAAAATCCTGAGCAACCGAATACACTTTTTTTAGTCGGCGATGGTATGCAATCCATTTATGGTTTCCGCGAAGCTAGTGTAGGGTTATTTTTAGAGGCAAGAAAGCAGGGTGTTAATGGCGTTTTTCTAGATGATTTATTACTGAATGCCAATTTTCGTTCTGATCCAACTGTTATTGATTGGGTTAATCGGGTTTTTGCTATTTCATTTCCTCTTTCAGACAATTTGTCTCGTGGTGCGGTTTCCTATGAACAGGCTATTGCCTTTAATCAAAATAACGATGCTGCGAAAGTGACAGTTGAAGGTTTTGTCGGTGAGACTTCAAGTTATCAAGAAGCCTGTAGGGCTGTAGCGTTGGTAAAGGAAAGAATTTCGGAGAACCCTGAAGCGAGTGTTGCGATTTTGGTTCGCAGCCGTCCTCATCTGTACGAGATCATTCCTGAATTAAGCAAGGCGGGAATTACTTGGCAGGCTACGGATATAGATCCTCTGTCCGATTATGCTGTTATTCAAGATCTTTTGAGTCTTACTAAAGCTTTGTTGGATATTTCAGATAAGGTTAGTTGGTCAGCATTACTCCGGTCCCCATGGGTTGGCTTAAATCATCGGGACTTACATGTTTTGTTATCAACAAACTCAGATAAGCCGGTTTTATCTATTTTGAAAAATTGGCAGAGTTATCCAGCGTTATCTCAATTTGCCCAAAAAAGACTCTCTGAATTTATTCACGTTATCGATTTTTCCTGGAATCAACGTTACCGTTTATCACCACGATCATGGATTGAAGGCATTTGGTTAGCTTTAGGCGGTGCCGCTGCTTTGCAATATGAACAGGAATTTTCGATGGTAGATGATTTCTTCGATTTACTGGAAAAATTTCAGCAAGGTGATGCTATTCAATCATTGCCGCTATTTGAAGATGCGGTACATGCGTTATATGCAAAACCGCAGTCGAATAATTCAAATGTGCATGTAATGACAATTCACAAATCCAAAGGCTTGGAATTTGATACTGTCATTTTACCGGGATTGTCTAAGGTGTCGCGAAGTGATGATAAGGCTTTGTTGATGTGGCATGAGTATTTATCTGAAACAACTAACGAAGCCGGACTAATACTATCACCGTTACCTGCAGCGGGATTAGATGACGCGACTTATGAGTATTTGCGCTATGAACAATCACAAAAGAATCAGTTAGAAAATACCCGGCTAATGTATGTGGCAGCGACAAGGGCAATCAATCGTTTACACTGCCTTTTCACTGCGAATAAAGATGATAGAACCGATCAACCAAAGCCGCCGGCTAAGGGAAGCTTGTTGTCTTCAATCTGGAATGCGATTGATGGAGAGGTACAGTGGCATGAGTCGGTGGTTTTAGAAACAGGACAAATGGATTTTTCCTTTGTATCTGGAACCGATATTTCACTATATCGTTTAAAAGATAACTGGAAACGTCCTTCCTGGATAAGTACCAATCCACTTGAACCCTATGTTTATCATGGTGATACTGGCAGCGAGGATAATACGCCTGATTTGACTTTGGATCCGCTGCCTCAGATTGTTGGAACGATTGTGCATGGGATTTTTGAATCTATTGTTGAAAATGGATTGGATCACTGGTTGCTCATGAAGTCAGAAGATAAACATCGCTGGATTAATGCCCTAATGCACTACCATCAGCTGTCAAAGCAATATTGGGATACAGTGCGTCAGCAAATAATGACGGCTGTTGATAAAACGATTATGAATGATAAAGGCAGGTGGCTACTTGATGGTCAATCAAGTTATTCAAAGGCTGAATATGCGTTGACCTCTTGCACATCATCACAGATTAAACATCGCGTTATTGATAGAATAGTTCAAGGCACAGATGGTGTTATTTGGATAGTGGATTATAAAACATCACAGCCGCAATCTGGTGAGTCCAGGCGTGAATTTCTAGAGCGCGAAATAGATATGTACTATCCTCAATTGGCAGATTATAAATGGCATATGCAGCAATTATTGGGTTCGGATAAACCGATTAAAACGGCGTTGTTTTTTACTTGTTTTCCCCTGTGGCAGGAATTGTCTTAAGCGAGATGTTGTGATGCGATCATTCATCAGTTATTTAAGTAGTGTCATGACTATCTGCATAATTTTTTACAGTACAGTCGTCGTGGCGCAGCAAAGCGATACAGTTAAGTTGACACCTCAAATAAGAGAGGTTGATAGAAGTGAAGCGTTTTTTTCTTCAATTCCCTGTGATGATATTCATAGTGTTAAAGTATATTCGAAAAAAGAACAACAGCTGCTGAGAAAACGCCAAAAACAATGTGTTAGTCAGCTTGATGCTTTTTTGCCCAAGCCAGTTAATCGTTAACATCAGTCTTTTCTTTATGTCACAAAAGCGTCGTTTTTCATCTAACAAAGGCCCTCGCACCTTTAAGCCAATAAAACGTGAAGTCTCTGCAACTCCCTTTACGATAAAGATTGATTCATTGAGTGATGATGGAAGAGGCGTAGGTCGACATCAGGGAAAAGTTGTATTCGTTGAAAACGCCCTGATTGGTGAAGAGGTCAGGGCACAGCTGGTTAAATCTTATAAGCGATACGATGAAGCACGTTGTTTAGATATATTGTCCCCTTCAGTAGAGCGTACTGACCCGAGCTGTCAGTATTATGCCGAATGCGGTGGTTGTGATGTACAGCATCTCAGTTATCAGGCTCAGTTAACGTTTAAAGTACAGAAAATTGAACAATTAGTCAGTGATTTGAATCTCGATGATTTAAATATTGATAGAAACGTTGTTTCCGATGAGGTGCTAATGTCACCGCCAACGGGGTATCGACATAGGGCTAGGTTTAGTGTTAACGCCAAAGGAGATTTGTTCCAGTTGGGATTTAAACGTAGTGAAAGTCATAGGGTAATAGATGTTGAATACTGCCCAATATTAAGCAAGGAGCTTAATGATAGCTTACCCATTATTCGCAATTCGATTACTTCACTGAAGAACAGATCTCAGATAAAAGAAGTATCAGTTTGTATTGATGATGATAAGCGGCTGGGTGTGCAGTTAATGATTAAGAATGAGCTACCTAATGCTGATATTAAGGCGTTGCAGCAATTTAGTGAGCATACAAATTGTAGGGTTGAAGTCATTAGATCAGCTAAAGTGCATGATGAGATGCAATGGTACAGTGATTCCAAGCCCTTTGTTTATAAGTATGCCAACACTGAACAGTTTTATTATTACGATTTAGGTGATTTCACCCAGGTTAATCGAGTGGTCAATGAGCAGTTGGTTGCGAGAGTGATTGAACTATTTGATCTTAATCCAGGCGATCGTATCGCAGATTTTTACTGTGGAGTGGGAAACTTTAGTTTACCGATTGCTGAGCATGTGGCATCAGTAACTGGATACGAATGGAGTAATGCGATGGTTGAAAAGGCCAAGAGCAATGCCGCTTCAGCCAAATTGACTAATGCTTGCTTTGAATCTGCCGATTTAAGCAAAGGAGTGCCGGCAGGATTACCTGATATTAATAAGGTTTTATTGGATCCTCCCAGAGCAGGTGCCGAGATGGTGTGTAAGCAGTTAGGGCAAACAAGGGTGACACATTGTGTTTATGTATCATGCAATCCTGTGACCTTTCAACGGGATGCAGGTTTGTTGTTGAATTTAGGATTTAGCATGAAAACCGTTCAATTGGCAGATATGTTTCCACAAACTAGGCATTGTGAGTTGGTTGGGCTATTTGGCCGCTAAATTAGGGCATGACCTGCTGGTAGTTGAGTTGAAGTTGGCTATATTTGGTAATAGAAAATTTGTAGCTCCAAGCCGTAGTTTATAGTTCCGAGTATATAGGCCCGAGCTGTATTTTTAGATTAAAAGTGAGATGTGGAGTAATACATGGCAGATGATGAAAGAGACGAAGATGATGCTGTTGAGGTAGATCCTGCGGCGGTATTACTCAAAGTCGAAAAACAGGCTGCACTGAATAAATACTTGTTGATCGCGACATTAGTGATAGCGGGAATAGTCTTCACCGTGATGGCGACGGGATTAACCGTCATGTATCTCCAGCTTTCCTCTTTGAGTGAAACGCTGGAGCAGCAAGAGGATGAAACGCTGGATGAGCAGTTTTTGGCATTAGAAGAACAATTGATATTACTGGCTGATTTTCGAAAGAGCGAGCTTAGAAAAATTACAACATATACCAGCCAGCTGGAAAAAATTAGTCAGGACTGTAGTTTAGAGAAAGCCGCACCTTATAGAGATTTCTTATCTTCACGAGAAAAAGATTTTCAGTCCTTTTTGTCAGTTGTTAAATCAGGTACCAATAATTTGGCAAATATGAATAAAGGATCGCGAGGCTGGCTAGAAGTTTATAACAAGGAGTTAGATGATCTACAGCAGCAAAGCGCAACTCGACAAAATACGCTCGACAAATTGATGCGTAAATCCGGAGGGTAGTATGGCCGTGTCAGACGATATGCCAGATGACGAAGAAAATGGTTACGAGCGTCAAGCTGCTAAATTTTCAAAACAGGGTTTTGCTCATTTAATAACAACTATTGTTATGCTGCCGGTTTTTATTATTTTGTTTATCGTTGGTGTTTTGATGCTTGCAAATACTAAAAAGGAACTTGATCGATTATCTGATATTGAGCCAGAAAATAGAGCGGATATTTTTGCAGATAAAATAGAAGATACAGAAAAGCTGATTCAGAACCAGTATGCTGAATATCTGGATAAAATGCAGGACGATTCCATTTTTCAGCTTAATGAAAAATTTCAGATCATGTATGAAGTTTCCAAAGAGAGCGAGCAGGACTATAGTCGATTGTTAGATATCTATCGGGATGCGACCTATCAGCTTTCCAGTAAAGTGAGAGGCTCTGGTGAATGGTTTTATTATTATGATAGAAGGTTAAATAACTTTATCGCATCACAGAATAGTCGCGAGCAAGATATGTTTAGTTATTTTGCTGAGGAATAGCAAAATAATAAAGCTGCAATTTGGTCAAGGTCTACTAGGATTCTTTTTACAGCGCAGTACCACGAATTTGCGATTGTTATTAATTAAATCTACATTGCCAAATATTTTTTTCAGCTTACTGTGGTAATTAAGGTGTCGATTGCCAACCACCCATAGTTCGCCATTTATGTTCAGCTTTTTATTACTTTGATTGAACATAGTCCAGGCTATATGATCGCCTACGTGCTGTTGTTGGTGAAAAGGGGGATTGCATAGGATTAGGTCAAACTGTTCGTCAATGTTATCAAGGCAGTTGCTGGGAAAAATGCTTAAGGCGATTTCTTCATTTGAAAAAGTTTGCTGATAGTTTTTGCCAGCAGAGTCTAGCGCCATATAGGACTCATCGACCATTGTAACTTTGGCTTGAATTTGATGAATGAAGGCTATTTGCCTTTTTGCCTGTATACCCAGTAAGCCATTGCCACAACCCACATCCAAAATGGTTTCTGCAGCAGGCAGTTCATCAAACTGCTCTAACATGAAACGAGTGCCAATATCTAATTTCTGCCGTGAAAACACATTGGCATGATTCCAAAGAGTTAAATTAAGTTTCTCATTTTTATAGTTTGTAGGATAAGGCGATTGATATTGGTCGGGTATTTCAACCATAGAAAACAGTAATCTGGCTTTTTTTTTGGTTAAAGAAGGCTTGGTTTTTCCGATATATTTTTCCATTAATTGATAGTGTGAGGGTTGTATATATTTCACCATGCCCGCTGCAACCACGCGTGTATGCTCGTGAATATGAGGGCGAATGGAAATCAGCTGATGTTCAAGGAGTGCCAGTGTTTTCGGCAGTTTGATAATTACGATGTCGATTGGTTTGGGTATTACTTCTGTACTTGCCAGGTAAAGTGTTGAGTCACTAACATTATTTTCCTGGTGATTCATTTTGCTGGCTTGGTGTGCGATAAACGAATCACTGTAATTAATGGTGGAAAAAGAGTGTAATGCCGTACTTAATGCACCGAATGCATCGTTAGTGATCAAAATTGAGTCAGAATTTTCTATAGAGTTTTCGTGTAGGTGGTTTAATAGTAATTCATCGGCAGCATCCCATGCCTGCAGCAGAAGCTTGGTTGCAGCGGGGATGCGTTGAAGTTTGTAGGTTCCAAAGGGTGTTTGAAAACTGGGCATGTAACTTAGGCCATAAAAGATTGTTTTGAACGTTATCAAGAAGTCAGGCGATATGGAAGAGATGTGTCTATAATGAGGCTATTGTTTATTTTGTAGTGGGCGCGATGAGTAACGATCAAAATCAAGGTACCGAATATTGGGCTAAGCAATTAAGTAATGTTGAGCTGCCTGTATTATCCACAGTTATGCAGGAAATTAGTGCTGTTACTCAGGCTGATGATAGCTGCGCGACACAATTATCAGAAATTATTTTAAAAGATAGTGCACTTACGGCCAAAGTGTTACGTGTTGCTAACAGTGCTTATCAAAATCCAAATACTGAAAACCCTATCAATACAATTAGCCGTGCAGTTGTACAGCTGGGTTTTCAGGGAATAAAAGCCATATCTCTTTCTGTAATGATGGTTGACTCCTTATTAAAACACGAGCCAAAAGAGAGAATGCTGGAATGGATGGCTCGTGGTTTTCATACCGGTGTGCAGGCCGAGAATTTATTAATGCACGCAGGAGGTAATGAAAAAGAAGAAGAGGTGTTCATTACTTCCTTACTATTGCATGTAGGAGAAATGGCATTTTGGAGTTGTAAAAACAAGGTCGCCGATGAGCTGGATGAAAGTCTGGATGCCAAAAGTGCAGGAGACTCTGAGATCGAACAGGAAATCCTGGGTACCAGCATGAAACAAATCACACAGGCGCTGGCTGCACAGTGGAATCTGGGTAAGCATGTTGAAGAAGCACTCAATCCAGGGCATCACCCCAGCAAAGCTACAGAGGCCGTATTATTAGGCGATGAGATCAGTATTGCAGCAGAAAAAGGCTGGGACTCTCAAGAGTTTAGAGATGTGCTGGTCAAAGCTTCTTTGTATTCGGGGTTAGGTTTGGAAGATGCGCGCAAGATGATAGAAGAGGGTGCCGACAAGGCGGCAAGTGTTGCTGTCACCTATGGTGCGAATAAGATTTGCCATCTTATACCCAGTACTGTTGAGAAAGAAGAAAAGCCAGAACCCAAGAGCCTCAAGGCAGATCCACAATTACAACTGGATGTGCTGCGTGAAATGGGCACTATGGTTGAACAGATGGTTGATATCAATACGCTGTTTCAGATGGTGGTCGAGGGTATTCATCGTGGCATTGGTTTGGATAGAGTAGCTCTTTGCTTAATTGATCCTAAAGTCACTACGATGACAGCAAAATATGTGCTGGGAGAAAATTCTGATGAATGGAGAAGCGATATGCGCTTCCCCGTTATTAGTGATCAGGATAATTTATTTGCGCACTGTTTACACAGTCGTCAATATCTCTGGTTGCGCCGTAACAGGGCGTCAAACCTAAATCATTTAATTAATAAAAAAATAGAACGCTTAATAGATACCAGTAATTGTTTAATATCGGCAGTGTATGCTAGTAACCGTCCCATTGGCGTGATAGTAGCGGATAAGGGTAAAGATGGTGTTGAAATTTCTCCTGAGCAGCATGAGAGTTTTGACCACTTTTCACAACAGACCAGTATGTCTCTGGCCATGCTAGCAGCGAAGAGAAAAGAAGCATTAAAGAATAAAAGATAATACTGAGGTGCTGCCTCTAATTAATAGCGTTAGTGATATCAACGTATAAGGTAAGCCGTTGGCCGGGCTGTAAATATTTTTTCGGATTTACTGCATTCCACTTAACTATATCGCTAATTCTTACATTAAACTTGCCCGCAATCCTTGCCAGTGAGTCACCATTTCTTACTTTATAGCCAACTTTTCTGACGACTGCATTGCGCTGGCCTGGTTGTGCGCTAACGGGTTCTTTGGTCCATACGCTAAGTTTTTGTCCTGGCTTGATCATATCTCTGGGTGCAATACCATTCCAATGTGCCAAGCGAGAAACGGAGACATTATATTTTCTTGAGATGGTCCATAGACTTTCACCTGATTGAACAGTATGAAAAATCTGTTGGCTATCAGGTGTGCCCTTGCGTTGTTTTTGTAGGTTGGCCAGGCGCTGTTCTGCGCTCAGTGAATAGTGTTCACCCTGTTTTGATGCGGTGGGGATCATAATGGAGTTGCCAGCGCGGATGGTGTTGCCACGTATTCCATTAATCTGTCGTATCGTGCTGACATCAGTGTGGAAGCGCTTGGCTAACAGTAATAGCGAGTCGCCCGGTTTTATTGTGTACCGCTCCCAATGCAGACGTTGCTCAGGTGGCAGTTCTGCGAGTGCTTGCTCAAATTGCAAATTATTCGTCATGGGTATTAACAGGCGATGTGGACCATTGGGTGCAGTGGCCCAGCGGTTATAACCTGGATTTAATAAATACAGTTCGTCTATTGAGATACCTGCCATATCGGCTGCCTGCGCCAAATCAATTTGAGACTGAGTATCCACTGCAGCGAAGTAGGGTTTGTTGGCTACAGGGTGTAGCTTTATACCGTAATGCCTGGGGTTATCGACCAGCTTTGCTAAGGCGATTAACTTGGGTACGTAACTCCGTGTTTCCCTTGGAAGTTGCAACGACCAGAAATCAGTCGGTTTACCTGCTTTTTTATTAATCCTAATGGCCTTATTCACATTGCCCTGGCCGGAATTATAAGCTGCAAGAGCAAGTAGCCAATCGCCCTTATAGTATTGTTGTAATTTATGTAGATAAGCGATGGCTCCCTGAGTTGAAGCAATAACATCACGGCGACCGTCATACCACCAGTTGATATCCATTTTATAAAGTCGAGCAGTGCCGGGGATAAATTGCCACATGCCTGCGGCTCTGCCATGTGAATAGGCGAATGGATCGAAGGCGCTCTCAACGATGGGTAATAGCGCTAATTCTAATGGCATATCCCTGGCTTCCAGCTCTTCAACGACGTAATGAATATAGCGCTCGGCGCGTTTGCTGACACGGGCCATATATTCCGGGTGTCTTTGATACCAGTTGAATTCAGCGTCAATGCGTTTATTGGCGATCGATTCAAATTGATAACCCAATCGTATGCGTTGCCATACGATGTCAGGATTTACCCATAACGGTTCAAATTGTTCAGGGCGATCTTTGCTATGAAGACAGCCGTAGGGAGAACCGAAATCGGTGAAGTAGTCCCAGGATTCATCGTGGATAAGAGCGACTACGGGATTAGAGTTGAGCTCAGAGTCGACTTGGCTTGTTATTGGTGGAGTTTGCTCAAATTGACTGCAGGCCTGTAGTAATAAGATGCACAGCAGCGGTAGGAGTAAAGACAATTTTCTGTAAGGGCTTGATTTTGGCAAGATCATACTGCGTCATATTTGGCGCGAGATAAACTAACGGTGACTTATTGTTAGTATTTGCGACTTAGTTGTTAATTTATTTAATGTTGATTTAATAGTGCTATTAATTCTTTGATATTACTGGCATTTTAGGTTGAGGAATTTAACTGGTCAACCTGATATGTGTGTGGTTATTTGCCAGGCATATTTGAACATTTGATAGACACAGTCGTTAAATTCAGTAGTTGTCCTTCCATTTGCGAATGGCGGCAAATACCTCGGTACTATTAATTAGCTTGGTATCGCTATGGCTGTTTGCTGCTTCGATCACTGCTTGTTCTGAGCTGCGTAGGAATGGATTTGTGGCCAGTTCCAGGTTTATTGTCGAAGGCAGTGTAGGAAGCTTCTGGTTTCTTTTTGACTGGTCTTCTTTGATGCGCTCTATCAGTAATGAGTTTTTTGGCTCCACCTGTCGGGCAAAATCGAGATTGGCCAGTGTGTATTCATGTGCACAATAAACTTTTGTTATGTCTGGCAGAGTCGCTAAGCGGTTGAGCGAGTTCAGCATCATTTCCGGGGTTCCCTCAAAGAGCCTTCCGCAGCCACCAGCAAATAAGGTATCACCACAGAAAACAATAGGGCCAAGAGGACTTTGTTCTGCGAATAAAGCTATATGGTCAAGTGTATGGCCGGGAACTGCCAGCGTCGTAAAGCTAATGCCAAATAACTGGAAGGTCATTTGCTCAGATAATCTATGAGTAATTTGCGATATGTTGGGGTTTTCTGGTCCGTAGACAGGGATTTGTTGTGGTGAATAACTGGATAAAAGGCCGTCGATGCCGCCTGTATGGTCCATATGGTGATGGGTAATAATGATAGCTTCAAGCTGTAAGTTCCACTTGTTTAGGGCAGTTATAACAGCTTCACTGTCCCCTGGGTCAACCACTGCAGCTTTGTGCCCACCTTGGTCAATCAGGCACCATATGTAGTTGTCACTAAAGGCGGGAATTGGTTTAACTTGGATCATAGTCATTAACTACCTGTTACTATTGTTCCATTTTAATGATTCATTAACGAAAGCCAGGACTACAGCAACTGAAAACATCGGAATTTTGCTATACCATAAAACCTCTGGAAGCTGAGGTCTAGAGTAGCTGAGGTCAAAAGCAATTAGCCTAGAGTCTTAATGTCTAGAGCAATTGGGCATCTAGGGCAAATAAACACTGTACAAATCAATAATAAGGTTGGATGTGGCCAAGATATTTAAAGGCTGGGGTAACAAGCTCGCGGTAGAGCAGATACTGCCCCAGATAGAACAGTGGTTTGAGTGTGATAACGGCGAGCGTTTCCTTGAGCGCGAGCAACAATTTATTAACCGAGCATTGGGCAATGTGTTTGGTTATCATCTTTTGCAGTTGAGTATTAACCCCAAGGTTAAACTCTATGAAGATAGCAGGGTGCAGACTAACTATCAGTGCCATCCATACGCCAAGGGAATGGATGCAATATGTTTATATGATCAGTTACCCTTTGCTAGCGAAAGTCTGGATGCGGTGATTTTGCATCATGCACATGAATTTGTAGAAGATCCACACCATATGTTGCGCGAAGTCCAGCGTGTAGTAATTCCTCAGGGACATTTGATTATATTGGGTTTTAACCCCGTCTCACCTCGTGGGATTTATACAATGGGTCGCAGACTGTTTCCCAATGCTATTTGGCTGAATCATATGATTCGTTGTGGCAGGATGAAGGATTGGCTAGGGTTGTTGGGGTTTAGTAGTTACCAAGTGATTTACGGTTCGCATATGCCTAAGTTTATTGAGCAGAGCGACAAAGCATGGATGGATAAATTATTAGAGCGTTGGCCGTTGGGTAACTTCTATATGATTGCGGCTAAAAAGCAGGTTGCTTCGGTAATTCCTTCCAAGCCAAAATGGAAAGTTGAGCGCAATAACTATGCTGGATTAAGTCCGATAAAACCAACAACATCGGGCCCAAGGATTGGTTCAGATTTAGCAGCGAGGGATGCTATTAAGGTAGCGCCTTTTTCGAATCTAAAAAGAAAAGATCAAAAAAGAAAACAATAGACAAGAGAGAATTGCTTGAAGACAGTAGAGTTATTTACCGATGGTGCCTGTAGGGGAAATCCGGGGCCTGGCGGTTGGGGTGCATTGCTAAGATACAACGATTCTGAGAAAGAGCTTTATGGTGGTGAGCACGATACGACTAATAATCGTATGGAGTTAACAGCGGCAATAGAAGGGCTAAAAGCCTTGAAAGAAGCTTGCGATGTTGTCTTAACCACTGACTCAGAATACGTGAAGAATGGTATTACGCAATGGATTGAAAACTGGAAAAAACGCGGTTGGAAAACCGCAGCTAAAAAGCCGGTTAAAAATGTTGATTTGTGGCAACAACTAGATGAGCAGTCCAATAGGCATTCAATAAAATGGCAATGGGTTAAAGGCCATAGTGGTCATCGTGAAAATGAAATCGCTGATCAATTGGCTAACCGCGGCATTGATGAATTGTTAGATTAATAATTAGATAAATAGTTAGAGGTTTACAGTGAGACAAGTTGTACTGGATACAGAAACCACGGGGCTTGATCCGAGTCAGGGACACCGAATTATTGAAATCGGTTGTGTGGAGTTGGTAGATCGTAAATTGACCGGACGTCATTATCATCAATATATCAACCCTAATAGAGAGGTTGAAGCTGGTGCTATTGAAGTGCACGGCATTACCAATGAATTTTTGGCAGATAAACCCTTATTTCACCAAATCACTGAAGATTTTTATGCGTTTATCAAAGGCGCGGAATTAGTTATCCACAATGCGCCTTTTGATGTGGGTTTTATCAATCACGAATTTGCTTTATTGGATAAACAAAGTCCCGGAGTCGTTGAGGATTTCTGTGGTATTGTCGATACGCTACAAATGGCTCGACAGAAACATCCTGGGCAGAGAAATACGCTAGACGCTTTGTGTCAGCGTTATACGGTAGATAATTCCCAGCGCGAACTCCACGGCGCATTATTGGATGCCGAAATTCTGGCCGATGTTTACCTGTTAATGACCGGTGGTCAAACTAAACTGTCGCTGTCTAGTGATGACATGGAAGGAGGTGATGATGGTGAAGTGGCTACCGCGATCAGACGTTTATCTGAAGGCCGCCCAACATTAAAAGTTATTCGTGCCAATACTGATGAATTGGCTCAACATGAAGTACGTTTACAGGAAATTGATAAAGCCAGCGAGGGGGAAAACCTTTGGCGGCAGTAGTCAATTAATTAGCAACTAAACAATTCACAATTAAAAAGGCACCTGATCTAGCGAACAGGTGCCTTTTTTAATGTAGTTTTCTTTACAGGGTTAAGTAGACTGCTACCATGCCAACACTGCCCATAATAATCGTATAAGGCAATGCCATAATCACCATGCGTCCATAGGACAATCTAATTAATGGAGCCAGTGCCGAGGTCAACAAAAATAAGAAAGCAGCCTGACCGTTAGGCGTCGCGACACTGGGGATGTTGGTTCCTGTGTTAATTGCGATAGCTAATTGATCAAACTCAGCACGAGTAATAGTGCCTGCATCCAATGCAGCTCTTACCTCATTGATATACACCGTAGCGACGAACACATTGTCACTAATCATTGATAGTACACCATTGGCGAGATAGAACATGGTGGGTTTAATGCTCGGATCCATCGCCAGTACTTCAGTAATGATCGGGCTAAACAGGTGTTGCTCATGGATAACCGCTACGATGGCAAAGAAGACAACTAATAATGCGGTAAAGGGGAGAGCTTCCTCAAAGGCGTGGCCCAATTGATGCTCTTCGATAATACCGTTAAACGCTGTGAGCAGAACGATGATAGCAAGCCCGATTATACCCACGGCCGCAACATGTGTAGCCAGGGCTACAACCAGAAATAGCGCGACTATCCCCTGGACTACAAGGCTGGCTGAGTCGCGGGGCGTGCGCTTTTTTTCTTGTTCAGCTTCAAATTCTTCCAAGACTTCTCTAACTGTCTGAGGTAGCTCAGCACCATAGCTGAAGGTTTTAGTGACTTCCAACAATAGGCAGGTAATCAAGCCCCCCACCAACACCGGCATGGTGATTGGCGCCATACGTAAGAAAAATTCCAAGAAATTCCAGCCAGCTTTTTCAGCAATCAGCAAATTTTGAGGCTCACCAACCAACGTACAAACACCACCTAATGCGGTTCCTACGGCACCGTGCATCAATAAGCTTCTTAGGAATGCGCGGAATTGCTCAAGGTCTTCGCGGTGGTATTCGATTACAGAAGCATCATCACTGTGATCATGCCCTGAATGATGCAATTTTTTGCCTGAGGCAACCTTGTGGTATACCGCATAAAATCCAGTACCGACACTGATCAGTACAGCCGTCACTGTCAACGCATCGAGAAATGCACTCAAAACTGCGGCTACCAGGGAAAATAGTAGAGAGAGTACTTTTTTGGATTTCACGCCAAGAAGAATTTTGGTAAACACGTATAGTAATAAATTCTTCATGAAATAGATGCCTGCCACCATGAAGATCAGCAGCAAGATTACTTCAAAGTTGGCCAGGGCTTCATGGTATACAGCCTCGGCTGGGGCCATACCTATAGCAATGGCTTCGATAGCCAGTAAGCCTCCGGGTTGTAATGGATAACATTTAAGCGCTAGTGCTAGTGTAAATATAAACTCCAGTATCAATATCCAGCCCGTCACAAATGGGCCGAGAGTCATCAGTAGTATTGGGTTAAGGATGAGAAAGGCGATAATTGTCTGCTTGTACCAGGTGGGGGCTTGCCCTAAAAAATTTGCTACAAAAGCTTGCGGCATACTCTGTGCCATGCGTACTCTCCTAGAGGAATTTTTATTAACCAGGGCAAAAAGGTAGCCCTAAATTTGTTACCTATTGAAATATATACTGTTTTTGAGTTATTGCAGTATTTTTCATGATAAATCAGTGATTATTTTCCTGTTTGTATAGATTACGAGCAAAATTGTTGCAAAAGTCAGGTGGATATCCAGGGATAGCACTAGAGAGCTGCCATCAGTGTTGCGATATTTATCTTTAATAATGTGATGCAAGTAGCTGTGAACATTATTAAAAATCCCAGTGATATAGAAATTAACCGCTATAATGAATGGATGATAAACCCTCAGTAGCCGCAAAATAGCGGGTAGTCACATAAAAAAGGAGTGGTTGTGTCGCTCGAAGTCGCCATAAACATAAATTTGCTAAATACCATTCTGGAAGAGCTGCGAAGTGCGATCACTCATGCAGCAACAGATTTCGAAGCTTATTTGGCTGACAGGAATAATCAGGAGAATATCAGGCATAGCCAAGAGGGTATCAGCCAGGTTGGCGGTATTTTCAGACTGCTGGAGTATCGTGGCGCTGCACTGCTGGCAGATGAAATGGCAGCCCTGGAAAAAATCATTGCTGATCCTGATATCAAAACGTCAGAAGCTATGATTAATGCTTTAACTAATGCTTTTTTTATCCTGCCAAGCTACATAGAATTTATTACCGTTAAGCAGCATGAATTGCCTATTCTGGTGATTCCCTATGTGAATGAATTACGGGCCAGCCGCCGAGTGGATTTAATCCCCGAATGGCACTTTTTTGAAAGCGATATTCCCAGCTTGGGATTGATGGAAGTCAGCAGTGCTCAAAGTGATATTCCTTCATTGCTTGCTACAGCTCCAAGACTCCGGCATATGTATCAAACAGGTTTGGTTGGCGTTATTAAAAACCCCGATAGTGCCCCACATTTACAATTTATGCGTAGGGCGATAACACGTTTTTTAGCCCTGCTAGGTAACCATCCCAGTGCGGAAATATGGCAAATTGCCAGTGCTGTTTTAGAGGCGTTTGTTGCAGACAAGATGGAAATTACTCTTAATAGAAAGCGCGTTCTCGCCGAAGTAGAGAAGATGTTGCGCACTGTTGTGAGTAAAGGTGAAGAGGGGCTTAATGAATATCCCTCGGCGAACTTAAAGAAGGATCTCTTGTTTATCTTGATGTTGACTAATATCAGTCGTCCAGAAGTTGATGCAGTAAGAAAGAGCTATTCCTTGCCTGTGTTGGGAACAACTGACGCAGAGATAAGACAGCAGCGTGAAGCGATACATGGCCCAAGCATTGACACTATCGAGTCAGTTATTGCAGTACTCAATAGCGAATTGGGGTCAGCTAAAGATATTTTGGAAATAGCATCTCAAAACAACAGCATCGAGCACGAAGATGTTGAAGCGCTTAGAGCAGTAATGGCACGTGTCGCTGATACTTTGCAGGTACTAAACCTCTCTGGCCCTAAAGATATGCTGAAGGAGCAGCTCGACGGTATTGATAACTGGTCTTCAGAGACAGGAGAGCCTGTAGGGCGTGAAGGTTTTAACAATGTTGCCGATACCATACTTTACGTTGAGAGTGTTTTGTCCAGTCTTGATCGCAGAGAAGTTACGGTTGACGATATAAATAAAGCGAATGAGCGAACTCGAAGAAAAATTGTTGCCAGAAGTCAATTGGCCAAAGCACAAATGATAGTTCTGGACGAGGCGCAATCGGGAATTGCATTGGCAAAACGAGCTATCACTTCCTATGTTGATTCCAATTTTGATAAAGGGCATATCGCAAATGTTAGTACAACACTCGATACGGTAAGAGGTGGATTGAAGGTTTTAAATTACTCGCGAGCTGCTGCCATTCTTAAGAGTTGTTCCGATTTTATTACGGATCATATCAATACGAATGATCAGAATAGCCAAAGATTTCAGTTGCTGGAAACACTGGCGGATGCTTTGATCAGCTTGGAATATTATTTATCTGAGTTGCTGTCGAGCAGGGATGTTGATGAAAATGTCCTTGAAATTGCTGAACAAAGCTTGGAAGCACTGGGTTATTCGGTGGAGAAGAAATAGTTCACAATACTAGATACTGTCATTTAACTAGGCATTGTCACGTGTTTTCAATAACAAAAAGAGTAAGGATTAAAAGGTTCAATAAGAATGGTCTATACGATACTGTCTGGAATAATTATCTTTCTTGCTTTGATCGTAGTATTGCTTGCGGGGCGTTTGTTATTTAAGGGCAGCTGGATATACGGTTGGCTTCGCGGTATGTCTGGATTAGTGCTATTGTTTTTTGCCGTTGTATTAGCCCTTGCCGCCTTTGATTTTTATAGTTATCAGCAAATTTCCAAAGAGCATCCCGTTGCGACAATCAGTTTTACGGAAATTTCACCACAGGACTTTAAGGTATCTTTAGTAGGAGATAATGGCATTGAAGAAACCTACCAGTTGCGGGGCGATCTGTGGCAACTGGATGCAAGGGTTATTAAATGGAGTAATGGTTTGGCCGGTTTGGGATTAAAAACCGGTTACCGCCTGGATCGGCTTAGCGGTAGATATTATTCACTGGAAAAAGAACATAATGAGCAACGTACTGTTTATCAGCTGGGCGAAAGCAGCAGTATGATTGACTTATGGAGCTGGTTACGTGAATACGGTCAAGGGTTTGCGGTTGTTGACGCAACTTATGGCAGTGCGACCTATATGCCTATGGAAGATGGCGCTTTATTCTCCGTCACTATTTCAAATTCCGGTTTGGTCGCCAGGCCTTTGAATGATCGTGCCAAGACTGCAATTACTCGTTGGCAGTAGCGGTGTTATCTATTTCATCTAGACAGTAAAACCTTGACAGTTTTATCTGCTACCCTCAAGATTGCCAGTCAATTTTGCTACATGCTGTTCTGCCACTTCTACCTACCAGATTGCCGCTTGGCTAAATTAAATAGGCTAGATTAAATATTTTTATAACGGAGCTTGGTTTTGGAATTTCTCAGTGAATACGGCTTATTTCTTGCGAAGGCTGTCACCATCGTTATTGCTATTCTTTTCGTTGTAGTTGGCAGTATTTCTGCTAGCCAGAGGCATAGCAGACAAACTCCTCAAGGAGCGATTGAAGTTAAAAAACTCAATAAAAAATATGATGATCTTGAGAAAGGGCTTAAGTCTGTAGTGTTATCACAGGAAGATCTCAAGCAGCAGCAAAAGGAAGAAAAGAAGCGTTTAAAGACTGAGAAAAAGAAATCAAAAGACGAAGAACGAAAAAAACGCATTTATGTCATTAATTTCAACGGTGATATAAAAGCTTCGGCAGTATCTTGTTTGCGAGAAGAGGTAACAGCAATACTTACCATAGCTGAAAAGGATGATGAGGTGGTCGTATGCCTTGAAAGCCCGGGTGGTATGGTACATGGCTACGGCTTGGCTGCATCGCAATTGGCTAGAATTACACAAAAGGAAATTCCCTTAACGGTTGCTGTTGATGCTGTTGCCGCTAGTGGTGGTTATATGATGGCATGCATAGGCAATAAAATTATTGCAGCGCCCTTTGCTGTGATTGGTTCAATTGGTGTTATTGCTCAGTTACCTAATTTCAACAGGTTACTAAAGAAGCATGATATTGATTATGAAATGTTTACCGCTGGTGAGTATAAGCGCACTGTGACCATGTTTGGTGAAAATACCGATAAAGGAAAAGAGAAATTTATTGAAGAGCTAGAAGATACTCACCAACTATTCAAGGATTTTGTCGCGGAACACCGTCCACAAGTTGATATAGCCGAGGTGGCAACAGGCGAGGTTTGGTATGGTAAGCGCGCTATTGAACGTCAGTTAATTGATGAAATTCAGACTAGCGATGAATATTTGCTAAACCTAAGAGAAGATAGTGATATTTTTTCTGTCAAATATTCTGAGAAAAAGAGCCTGCAAGAACGCCTGAAGCTTGCCGCTGAAGAAACTGCAGATGGTGTATTTACAAAGATATGGGAAAAGTTGCGTAGTGAACAGTGGTTTAAATAAATCATTGTTCGCTTAATACATCAATTGATGTCGCTGTCTTTTCGAGGCGTAAAGGTACTGAAATCGTCCAATTGATTTGCTTGGTCAGATTGCCACAAATTGTTAGTTGCTTCTTCACGCAATTGTTTCATGAAGTTATAACGTTTTTGCGTAATTGATCGAATGTGTTCTTCGTCCTTGAGAATGACCGGGTGAATAAAAACCATTAAATTAATTTTATTGTGATTGGTCCCGGTACTGCTAAACAATCTTCCGACTAAAGGCAGGTCGCCAAGAAATGGAACCTTTTCCTTTACCTCCCTTTCCTCGTCACTGATCAAGCCACCTAAAACTAAAATTTGCCCGTCTTTTATCAAGGCTTTAGTGAGTATTTCGCGCTTATTAGTAATGATGTCTGATGCCACTTCTAAAGAGGAGTCGATATTTTCTGTAGTTTGTTTAATCTCCAATGTTATTGAATCACCCTGATTGATTCTGGGAGTTACTTCCAGCGAGATACCAATATCTTGTCTTTCTATGGTGGTGAAAGGATTGTTCGTTGACGAAGAAGAACCAGTAGATTGGCCGGTGATAAAGGGAACATTTTGTCCGACCAATAAAGAGGCTGCTTCGTTATCAATGGCAACGATAGTGGGTGTTGATAGTATATTGGCATTTTGCGTAGCATCGAGTGCACGAATAGCTGCTTGTAAATCACCGTCATTAAAATAGCCAAAGGTAAAGCCTCTACCAGCTGAAAAAGCGGGTAGGCCATCGCCAGTATTAGGGACAGCCAAGGGCAAATCCCCGAGAGTGTTTACTGCACCGATAAAGTCTTTTTCAGGGTCGGTAATCCATGTTACACCTACATCGCTGGTTACATCACCTCTGACTTCTACCACCAAAGCTTCAACTAACACTTGTGCTCTGCGGATATCCAACTGAGAGATAACACGTTTCATGGTGGATAGCAGGGCAGGAGGTGCATTAATGACCAGTGCGTTGGCGCTGTCACTGGACTCAATGCTGATGTTGCCGCTGGAGTCTTTTTCATTGGCCTGAATGCTACTGGCCAAGCTGGTTAGGATAGGAGCGATTTCTTTGGCATCTACATAATGTAAATAAACCACCTGTGTATTTCCCTGACCGGTTAAGGGTTTGTCCAGTTGTTCAATCAAGTTGCGGGCTTGTTTGCGACGGTTAGGATCGCCCGCCATCAGTATGCTGTTAGTGCGCTCGTCAATGGATAGATTAATACTTGGCCTGTCTCCGTTATTGCCATCAGTAAGAAGGCTTTGCAAACTTTGTAAGATGTCCTGGGCATCTGCATGTTGCAGTTGAATTAATTCAATATCTGTGTTGCCAGATTGATCCAGCCTGTTAATCAACGCTCTTGCTGATTCGATATTGTTTGCATGGTCTGCTATGACAATAGAATTAGTTTCAGCGAAAACAGAAACAGCGGCGTTGTTGCTCAGTAGTGGACGAAGGACATCATTCATTCTTTCGGCAGAAACATTTTCCATCTTTAATATTGCGACCACCATATCTGAGTCGGTATAAACCCCGACACCAGGAACCCCACTATTGGCAGCAATACTTTTGGGTACTATTTTGAGTGCTTCAGGTGTTTCGATGGCTGCATATCCGTGTACCTGCAGTACGGATAAAAAAACTTGATAGGCTTCTTCCGGTGTAACAGGGTTAGGCGATAAGACGGTAACCAGCCCTTCGACATCTTTATGCACAATAATATTTTTACCAGTATTGTCAGCTACCCATTGTATTAAGGCGCGGATATCGGCATCGCGCATATTCATGGTGAGCTGATCTTGAGCGCTTACGGTTTGGGATAACAGCGCTAATAATATCGGCAGAAGGAATTGTCGAAGGTAATGGTTTTTTATCATTGTGAATTTTCTCGTTGTTCCCTGGCGCGGTTCCTGAGTTCCTGCAGGCGTTGACGAATCAATTGCTGTCTTTCTTCCGCTGTTAAACTCGAGCTGCTTAATTGTTGCCTCGTCGATGAAATTTCCTCGGCTGTCATTGTATTTCTAACAAGTGTTTGAACATTTTGCGGCAGGTCATTTACAGAGAGCTGATTGGTATTGCTTGCTGTTGATGACGGCGTTGGAAAATATAAGGTTTCAAGTTCTCCACTCTGAGATAGCACTATACGGTCTGCAAAAACAGAATGTAATTTGGCATTACCAAAAACAGTACTGTTCACTTTAAACGAGCGGGTGGTACCGTCAGGGCTTTCAATGATAGCACTGCCTTGTGTAGGATTAGTGGAGGTGAAAACACCGCGAAGCATTAGCTGTAAGCTTGTAGTCGGCAAATTTGCCGATAATGCCTGGTCTGGATCTGCCTGCCCAAACAGATTTTTACTAGTGATGGAAGATACTTGATAGGCTTGCGTGTTGGTATTGGTCGTTTGAGTAACAGGTTGTTGAACCTCTGGGCTAAAAGTGATGCCTGAGTAAAATACAAACAATTGCCACAGGATCAGTAAGGCCACAATTAAAATAGCAAGTGGTGCCAAAGCCCTGTTGAATCCATTGCCAGATAGGAAGTTAGCAGTGTTCGAAAGTGATCTAGGCACGAATCATCCAGTAAGTTTGAACTGTTTAAAAACTTTGTAAATTATAGCGTAGGAACAAGAACTTAGGCATGAAAGTTAGTGGAATTTGGCCAGATATCGATTATTCTTTGGAGATAGGCGATATATTGCCTCCCAATTACGAGAAACCTGTCACATGAGTTCGCCTTCATCTTTGCATCTTCCCTTTAGTTTCGCCAAACGCAATGGTGTTTTTCTGCGTTTCGACGCGAATAAGATGCCAGTCTTGTGCCACCAGCCAGGTATTTCTGCCCATACCTACGCTGAAGTTCGTCGTCTAATCGATGGGCCCTTTAAGCGTGAGCTGATTAATGCGGATGAATTCGAGCAAGCTCTTGCCACGGCCTATGAAAGAGATTCCTCCGAAGCGATGCAGATGGTTGAAAATCTGGGCGATGAAATCGATCTGAATAGTATTGCCAATGCTGTTGTTCGAGAGACAGAGGATCTTTTGGAGCAAGAGGCTGATGCTCCGATCATTATGCTAGTAAATGCGATTTTGGCCGAAGCGGTTAAAGAAGGTGCTTCCGATATTCATATTGAGACCTTTGAAAAGCGGCTTGTGGTCCGTTTCAGAGTTGATGGTGTATTACGCGAGGCGGTAGAACCGAAGCGTGAATTAGCGCCATTACTGATTTCACGTATTAAAGTTATGGCCAAGTTGGATATAGCCGAGAAGAGGGTGCCTCAGGATGGTCGAATTTCCTTGAAAATGGGGGGTAGGGAGATCGATCTGCGGGTTTCTACTATGCCATCTAATAATGCAGAACGTGTTGTTTTACGTTTGCTGGAAAAGGAGGCGGGTCGGTTAAGCCTAAATTCATTGGGAATGCCCAGATTGCGAGATCAGCAGTTTATCCGTCTGTTGAATCGCCCTCATGGAATTATTCTGGTGACCGGGCCTACGGGCTCCGGTAAAACCACAACGCTCTATGCAGGATTGTCAGCAATCAATAACTCAACGCGCAATATTCTGACGGTAGAGGACCCTATTGAATATAACCTCGAAGGAATAGGCCAAACCCAGGTGAATACGAAGGCAGAGATGACTTTTGCCAGGGGCTTGCGAGCCATGCTACGCCAGGATCCAGATGTGGTGATGGTGGGTGAAATTAGGGATCTGGAAACCGCTGAAATTGCGGTACAAGCGAGTTTAACAGGGCACTTAGTGTTATCGACACTACATACTAATACGGCAGTTGGTGCGGTAACCCGGTTACGGGACATGGGGGTTGAGCCCTTTCTGTTGGCCACTAGCTTGATCGGTGTGTTGTCGCAGCGTCTGGTTCGAGTTCTGTGTCCTGCTTGTAAAACAGAACAAAGGCCTAGTGTACTGGAACGTGAATTCCTTGGTGATTTGTTGGAGCAGGATGACCTCATCTATTCACCCACCGGATGCCCAGAGTGCAATAACTTAGGTTACAAAGGGCGTACAGGTATTTATGAGTTGCTGATAGTGGATGAGCAAATTCGGCAATTAATCCACAATGAAGCGGCAGAAGAAGATGTCGTTGCCGCTATGCGTTTGAAGAGTATGCAGAGTATTCGCGCAGATGGTAGGGCGCGGATTATTGAAGGTATCACTACGGTGGAAGAGGTCCTTCGAGTGACACTCGAAGACTAGGATTAAGCCATGGCAGCCTTCAGTTACGCGGCTCTTGATCAAAAGGGTAAAGAGCAAAAAGGAATTCTGGAAGCCGATAGTTCGCGGCAAGTGCGGCAACTCCTCAGAGATCGGGGATTGGCGCCGTTAAAAGTCGATACAGTTGGGCAGCATCAGGAACAAAAACAATCGGCAGAACCCTCCATTTTTAAATTTTCCACTGGGCCAAATTTAACCGTTGCCGACTTGGCACTTTTCACCCGGCAATTGGCCACCTTATTACAATCGTCAATGCCTCTGGAAGAAAGTCTGGCGGCTATCTCTCAACAAACAGAGAATGCTAAAGCCAAGTCAATCATCCTAAGTGTTCGTTCCAAAGTGATGGAGGGGCATACCTTGGCTAACAGTATGGCTGAGTTTCCGCGAGCTTTTCCCACGCTTTATCGTGCTACGGTCTCTGCTGGAGAGCACGCAGGTCATCTGGATTTAGTGCTTAATCGCTTGGCGGATTACACCGAAAATGTTCATGCTTCAAGGCAAAAGGCCAGACTTGCGTTGTTGTATCCGGTATTGCTATTCGTTATGTCTGTTGCCATCGTATCTGGTCTTATGGCCTTTGTTGTTCCCGATGTTGTAGAAGTATTTATCGGTCAAGGGCAGCAATTGCCAGCCTTAACGCGAGGCCTAATCGCGTTGAGTGACTTTATCGTAGATTATGGTTTGTTTTTACTGATATTAATCAGTTTGTCGGTTATAGCATTCAATTATTCGCTGCGTAGCGAGAGTATTCGTTTGCAGTGGGATCGGCGCCGTTTAGGATTGCCGCTAATAGGGCGCTTATCCAAAGGAAATAATACAGCACGCTATGCCAGTACCCTCAGTATTTTGACCAGCAGCGGTGTGCCCTTGGTTGATGCGATGAAAATTGCGGGCGAAGTTATGGAAAATACCTGGCTACAACAGGTAGTGAGAGAAGCCACTCAGCAGGTGAGCGAAGGGGGTAGTCTACATAAGGCACTGGAACAATCCGGCCAATTCCCTCCTATCATGATTCATATGATTGCCAGTGGTGAAGCCAGTGGTGAATTAGATACTATGCTTGAAAGAGTGGCGGAAAGTCAGCAACGCGAATTGGATAATTTGGTGGCTACATTGATTGGTATATTTGAGCCGGCGATGCTGTTATTCATGGGTGGCGCTGTTTTGATAATTGTGATTGCTATTTTGCAGCCCATTTTTGCTCTCAACCAATTGATTTAAGCTTGGATAATATAGGCGAGTGTGGAGTTGATCATGGAAAAACAACAAGGCTTTACGCTGATCGAAATCATGGTGGTGGTGGTCATCATCAGCGTGTTGATCGGCCTGGTGGCTCCCAATATTCTCGGACGCGTTGACGAGGCAAGGGTGACTGCTGCGCAGGCCGATATTTCGATGATTGAGCAGGCCCTGGAAATGTATCGCTTGGATAATCAACATTATCCATCAACGGATCAAGGGCTGGAAGCGTTGATTACCAAGCCCAGTGGTTCACCCGAACCTAAAAAATGGAAGCCGGATGGTTACCTGAAAAAAGGGATGCCGGTAGATCCCTGGGGTAATAGCTACCAATATCTTAGCCCGGGTAGCAATGGCGCTTATGATTTGTACTCCTTCGGTGCCGATGGCCGCGATGGCGGTGAAGGCTATGATTCGGATATCGGCATATTCTGAACACAAGACATTATTTTCAGTAAGCGGATGAAACTAATTCCTAACCACAATGGCTTTACCTTACTGGAAGTGTTAGTGGTTATGGTTATTATTGCTGTCATGGTTGGGATGGTTACCTTGGCCACTGGCAGTAATCCAGCACGAGACCTTGATAGAGAAGCTAGACGCTTGCAGGCCGTTATGTCGCTGGCAGCTGAAGAGGCTGTAATGCAAGGTCGAGAAATCGGTTTAGCGCTGTCGGCAACGGAATCTGCGGGCACAACTTATCAATTTTTATATCTTAATCCTGAAACCGAAAGTTGGGATGTTGTAGAAGATAACGCATTAGCCGCCTACGATCTTCCTGACGATATCGACCTGGATATCGAGATCGATGGGCAGTCTGCCGATCGGCAAGTACTTGATCAGATTCGACGAATGCAATCGATTCAAAGTAATGCTTCACAGCGCCCCTTAGTGTTGATGTTGTCCAGTGGTGAAGTGACACCTTTTATACTGACTTTGACGCATCTTCGTACAAATTTGTCGATGCAATTGGCAACAGATGGTTTTTCCGAGATGGTGCTGCAATGATGTTATCAGCCATGTCACGCCATAAAGGTTTTACCTTGCTCGAAGTTTTGGTTGCATTAAGCGTACTGGCAATTTCTGCCATGGCGGTGATTAATCAGACAGGACAAAGTCTGCAAAGCATACAGCAATTAGAGAGTAACACGGTCGCTTTAGTTGTTGCTGAAAATCATATTACCAGTTTGTATATCGCTGAAAATTGGCCGGCAACAGGCCGCTCTACCGATTACCTCACCTATGCCGATCAGCAATGGGTGATCAATACACAAGTGTCCTCAACAAATGATCCATGGCTGCGTAAGATCGATGTCACGGTAAGTCAAAATCTTGATCAAATAGAAATCCCTCTGGTTAATCTGGTGACATATCGGGGGAGATACTGATCATGGCAAGAACTAATTTTGAGGCTAGCCAGGCGGGTCTTACCTTATTGGAAATACTGATTGCCTTGAGTATTTTTTCATTGATAGGCATTGCCTCCTTTAATGTCTTGAGTGCGGTTACCGAAACACAAAAAGTAGGCGATGAGCACTCTAAACGACTATCAGCGATTCAGAGAGTGATTAACATTATTGATCGCGATGTTAACCAGTATGTCGACAGAGGGATTCGTACTACCAGTGAACCTGAATTGAGTAGTTTGATTATTAACAAGGGAGAATACAGTCTTGAACTGACTCGTGGTGGCTGGCCAAATCCGCTGGCGTTATCGCGAAGCTCCTTGCAACGAGTTGCCTATGATATAGGGCCGCACCCCTTGTCTGCGCAGTCCGGTAGCCCTTATTTTGGTGATGAGCGTAGTTATCTGCGGCGTTTATTCTGGACCAGTCTAGACAGAGCTGATTCAGCTAATCCGGTTATACAAGCCATGCTGCCTGAGGTTGAAGAGCTGCAAATTTCTATCATTACTGATAAAGGGCGATTTCCGCAGTGGCCTCTACCCGATAGAGATTCAGGTGCGTCTGAGTCGATAAATATTCTTGGCTTGGAAGTTTCATTTTCAGTTACCGGTGCTGGTGATATTAGTCGGTTATATAAGGTGCACTAATGTCATTCATTAATCGAGAAACATCTAATAACAAAATACCTGATAGAAAAGCTTTCAAGTTAAGACAGCAGGGTGTTGCGCTGATTAGCGTATTGTTAGTGTTTGCGATAGCTGCAGTGATAGCAAGCGAGGTGGTATCGAGAAATCTGCGTGACATTCGTAAAACCACTAATCTGATTGATAGCAAGCAGGCCTATCATTTCGCCATTGCCGGCGAGCAGTATGCCAAGCAACTATTGTTTCGTGATTACGATACTGCGACACGCTCAGGTTTGAGTATCGTCGATAAATACAGCGATATTTGGGCGGATGATTTCCAGCCCTTTAACATCGACAATGGCAGTATGACGATCGAGATTCACGATCTGCAGGCAAGGTTTAATCTCAATAATCTAGTCAATTCTGATGGTAGTCTTCATCCGAACTCGATTGAACACTTTCGCAAATTACAGCAAACCTTAGATCTCGAGAATGACTATAGCGAAACGCTGTTAGATTGGCAGGATGCAGATGCTGAAGAGCGCGCCGGCGGTGGCGAAGACTCGCTTTATGGAGAGGATTATCTGGCCGCCAATCGCCATCTGGCTGATAAAAGCGAACTAAGGTTATTGTATGCCATGAGCGCAGAAGATTATTTCAAACTCAAGGATCATGTGGTTGCTTTGCCCAAAGTAGTGGCTAAAAAATCGATTGATCGCACAAAATACAACATGAATACAGTAGATGCTAAACTACTTGAAGCAATTGGCTCTTATAATACCAGAGAAGTACAGAGCATCGTTTCACAGCAGAAGGCGGGTGGTTTTGATTCAGTATCTGAGTGGCTTAGTCAGCCAGAAGTCTCACGTTTGAGTAGTATTGAGTCATCATTGGATATCCGCTCAGAATTTTTTGAAATTGTAGTTAGTGCCAATTACCAACAACGGTTAAGCATCATAAGAACACAGATTTACCGCAATGCAGAGGATGGTAAGTTGACAGTGTTAAAACGCCAACAGGGAACTGAATAATTCAGTATCTAACCCATATGAACGCATCATTATTGATTCAATTACCGATAAATACTCTGGAACCTTCGACGGAAGTTGAATGGGTGCTGAGTGAAGATGGTGTGTTACTAGAGCAGGACAAGACAGCAATTGCAGAATTGACTGAACGAGTTGCTGGTTTGTGTGACGATTATGATGTCATTGTACTGGCGCCCGCTGGCGCAGTTTTGCTGACACAAGTTTCTATTCCTTCCAAGCAATTACGTCAAATTCATCAGGCACTACCTTTTATGGTAGAGGAATTAATTGCTGAAGATATTGATAATGTTCATCTGGCGATTCCGGAAACACTCGATACCAAGAGCGATACAGTACCTGTGGCTGTAGTTAAACATAGCTTATTGATTCACTGGCTGGATGTTCTGCATAGTTGTTCGCTATCACCAGCGATGGTTACTGCGGATTTTTTACTCTTGCCCTGGGATGAGAATAGCTGGAGCCTTTTTTGTACAGATCAGCAGTTATTTATCCGTAATGATGAATACTCTGGAATAACGGCTGAAATAGCTGATGCTGAAATTATTTTGGATAGCTTGCTGAGTGAGTGGGCAAATCAAGCCGAAGAGCCGCAAGTGCTACCGCAACTTGTGTTGATGAGTTCTGCAACATCGACCTTTGCCACGCAAAAAGCTCAGGCGATAGCGCAAATTATTAATAAAAAATACGATAGCTTTGCAGTAAAAGAACATGTTTATCAGGAAACGCTTCTTGAGCTTATGTCAGCAGAAAGCGATCAAGCTGATGATCAAATTAATTTGTTGCAAGGTGGTTATGCAGTCAGCCAGAGTGCGGAGTTAAGCGACCCTGGCTGGCGATTAGTCGCCAGTATAGCTGGAATAGGTCTACTGGCTTATCTTGTGCTCACTCTTGGAAGTGGTTGGTATTTTAATTATCAGGCCCAGCAACTCGAAGATAATAAATATGCCTTATATCGACAACTATTTCCAAACGAGAGAAGAGTGGTGAACCCTGTAAGACAGATGCAAAATCATTTGCGATCTTCCGGCCCGGCTGCTAACAGCTCTTTTCTGTCACTGCTTTCAGAAACTGCCAGACAATTATCTGCAACAGGTGATGAAAATTTACTGTCGTTTAATCAATTACGTTTTAATAACAGCCAAGGTAGCTTGCAATTTGAAGTAAGAAGCCAGTCATTGGATCAGCTGGAACAAATTAAACAGCAAATTGGCAGTGGAGGGCTACAGGTTGATATCAATTCTGCGACCGAGCAGGAAGAGAGTGTTATTGGTCGGCTGGTAGTGAGAGGGTCATAAATGAAACTGACACAATGGCAAGAGTTACCCGGTTTTATTCATGCAATTCAACTCTATGAGCAGTTAGAATCAAGGGATCAATTTGCAGCCAAAATATTAGCGCTGTTCCTTGGTATTATCATTGTGATTTTTGGATTGATCATGCCTGCTTCGAACTATCATTCGGAAGCGGTTGATAATTATCAAACCCAACTGGAAGACTATCAGTGGATGCAGGCCAACCAACAAGTGGCTGTGAATAGCCGAGGACAGGCAGGAGGCCTTGAAGCCGGGCAATCTTTATTGGGTGTAGCGAATAGCTCTTCAAGAGGTTTTCAAATATCCTTCAAGCGTTACGAGCCTGTTGGAGAAAATGGTTTGAGCCTATGGATAGAAGATGCTGTATTTAATAATTTAATTCTCTGGCTTGAACGTCTGGATAAACGATACAAAATCAGCGTTCAGGAAATATCCGTTGAGAGATTAGAAGAGAATGGCAAAGTTAATGTCAGATTGGTTTTGCAGGGCTAATGTCAGGCTCGTTGTTGGTATCACGTATGAGTGTATTGGGGTAGGTTGGGGCCATTAAATGTATAAACAATATTTTGGCTTGTCCGAAGCGCCGTTCTCAATTGCGCCTGATCCGCGTTATTTGTATTTAAGTGATCAACATAGAGAAGCGCTGGCACACCTTATTTATGGTGTTGGTGATCAGGGCGGCTTTCTATTGTTAACAGGTGAAGTGGGTACTGGAAAAACCACTATCTGCCGTTGCTTATTGCAGCAAGTTCCCGATAACGCTGATATTGCTTTTATTATTAACCCCAAGCAAAGCATTAATCAGTTATTGCAATCTATTTTCAAGGACCTGCATATCCCCTTTGATAGGGGTTCAACCAGCAAAGATTTGATTGATGACTTTAACGACTATCTCATTGATGCTCATCGTCGGGGTAGGAATACCATTCTGATAATTGATGAAGCGCAAAATTTATCTGTCGATGTTCTTGAGCAATTACGATTACTAACCAATCTTGAGACTAACGAAAAGAAATTACTACAGCTGGTGCTGTTGGGGCAGCCAGAATTAAAAGAATTACTGGATAAGCCTGAGCTGAGGCAATTGGCCCAGCGGGTAACTGCGCGCTACCATCTTTCACCATTATCCAAAGCTGAACTTAATGATTATATTCAGCATCGCCTGGCTGTTGCAGGTTGTCGCTCGGAATTATTTTCGCAGTCCGCGTTAAAACAGATTTATCGACATGCGCAGGGAATCCCTCGCTTAATTAATTTGTTGTGTGATCGTTGTCTGTTGGGCGTGTATGCTAATAATGCTGATGAGGTCACACCATCAGTTGTGAATAAAGCGGCGAAAGAAGTATTTAGTTCGTCTGCCAAGAAAAATAGATTTTGGTGGTTCATGCCAGCAGGTTTACTGGTAATACTGGGCTTTATTTTTTTCTTCAATAACTCTCAGTTAACTGTTTCAGAGAAACCAGGTCAACAGGCAGCGAAAGCTGTTGTTCCGGAAAATCAAGCGAATACAGAGACCTTGTTACCTGAAATTAAAAAACAGCTGATTCCCCAAAACCAACCTGAAGTGGCATTAAAGCAATTATATGCATTGTGGAAATTGCCATTCACACAAGAGCAAGCTGCTGGTGGCTGCCGGAGCGCTGTTATAAATGAAGAGATCGTTTACTGCAGCGATAATAAGGTAAATACCCTGGATCAGTTGCTTACCTTTAACTATCCGGCAGTTATTGGTATTTCTAATGGAGATAACACTGAAAAATCCTATGCACTGCTTTCTTCGGTAAAGGAACAGACAGCTATTTTGCTAGTAGGTGAAGAAGAATATTCTATTAGTCTTGATGAGTTACATAAGGTTGCGAGTTCCCCTTTTTATCTTCTAAGTCGAATTCCCGGTGATTATCGATTTCCTGTTGAGCCAGGCATGGCTGGTAAAGAGGTTACATGGCTTAAGCTATTTGTTGATGATCAAGGTATGAATGATGTTCAGGTAAACGTAACTGCAAGCCCTGCAGTTGATATAGATTTACCTGACGCTGCCTCAAAGCTTTCTTATTTGTATTCGCATTATCTGGTTTTTGATAACGCTTATGATGATACCTATAGCGAAAGTCTTGAACAGCTTGTCGTCGATTGGCAGAAGAAATTAGGCGTTGAGCCAAATGCCGTCGTAGATATATCTTTGTTAATGGCTATTGCTCAGCAATTACATCAAAATGATCCCGTGTTGAAAAAAATAATCATACAAGAGAGTTAGGTTTTCTCGTGTCATATATATTAGATGCACTTAAAAAATCAGATCAGGAACGTCAGCAAAATAATGGGCCAACATTGCAGTCTGTGCATCGTCCACCGGTCAAAAAAGCAAAAAACAATGGCTTAAAGTGGGCGGTGGCATTGCTCTTTTTGGTTTTGTTGTTAGCTTTTTCTTTTGCTGGTTGGTATTTTTTCTATGGTTCTTCTTTTAACAGTCCTTCTCTCAATAATCCTTCTGAGCCAGCCAATGGCAATACCGTTCCGTTAACTGCGGATAAAGTAGAAAATACACCTGCGGTAGTTCAACAAACTGAGAGTTATCGGCCTGAATATCAAGAAGTTAGGCCTGCCCAACAAATGTTGCCTGTCGTCGCATTTGATGAATTGCCAGATCCGGTGAGAGTTGCTATCCCTGCGCTAACCTTTTCCTTCCACGTTTATTCTGATAACCCTGAGCGTCGAACGATTATTATTAATAAACGGCGAGTGAAAGAGGGGGATGCGATAACTGAGAAACTAAAGCTGGAGGAAATCACTCAGCAAGGAGTTGTTCTTAATTGGGAACAGCATCGTTTCTTTATTAATGTGGTTGAGAATTGGTAGCAACGTTTCTTCTAATTTTGTTCAGTACTATTGTTTTTGGGTTTGTAGGTTGTGAAATCCTGCATTTCAGCATCAGGTAAATTCCGTTCTCCTTGGCTGTATTGCTCACGTAAGGATTTTAAGGTGTTGTAGTTCCTTTCCGTGATACCTTGAGATTTATCTTCACTATCAATAATAACCGGGTGGATAAAGACCATCAGATTACGTTTCGCGATGGTTTCTGCTGTGCTTTTAAATAATGTTCCTATAAGAGGTAAATCACCGAGAAAGGGAACTTTATTTTCCACAATCTGTTGTTCGTCAGAGATTAAACCGCCCAGCACTAAAATATTTTCATTCTCCACCAGAACTTTAGTCTTGATACTGCGTTTATCGGTGACAATATCATTAGCGACATTTGTCGATTCGGAGATGGTTTCTATTTCCTGCAAAACATCAAGTGTGATTGCATCATCCTGATTAATCTGTGGGGTGATCTTAAGCGTGAGGCCAATATCCTGGCGCTCAATGGTTGTGAATGGATCGCTGGTAGACGAGGAAAGTCCTGTTGATTGACCTGTGATAAAAGGTACATTGGAACCGACTAAGATCTCTGCTTCCTGATTATCTAACGTTAAGATCGACGGGGTAGAGAGAATATTGGCATCGCGTTCATTGGCGAGTGCTCGTATTAATGCTCTCAGACTACCATTACGAAAAAAGCCAAGATTTAATCCTGTGCCCAGCAGTGATATCTCACTTGCTTCGGCATCGGCGCTGCGTTGGCCAAAATTTGTGATCGCCTCGATACCATCATCGTTTGCAAAATTAGTGTTCCATTCGACACCGATATTTTCAGCAAAATTTTCGCTGACTTCTACGATAATTGCTTCGACGAGTACCTGTGGACGGCGAACGTCAATTTGTTTGATCACGTCGGCCATTAAATCGAGTATCACCACAGGAGCCGTCATAATAATTGCGTTGGCGCTCTCACTACTGGTGATACTGATCGTTGATTCTGTAGCTGAATTATTTTGTTCGTTTTCCTGAAAGGTTTGACTCATTCCTTGCAGGATAGGTAGAACTTCTTCTGCATCCAAATAATTTAAATAGATAACGCGAGTGATACCGGAAGCAGCTAAGGGTTGATCAAGTTGTGCTATTAGTTGTCGTACTCGATGGCGCGAACCTGGATCGCCTGTCATTAAAATACTGTTGCTGCGTTGATCACTTGCGATACTAAAGTCCGCTTGATTCTCGTTGTTAATTAGCGAAGTAACAACGTCCGCAACCTTGTCAGCGGCTGCATGCTCCAGATTGATAACTTCAATATTAAAATCACCCGAGCTATCAATGTGTTGCAGCATAGTTACCAGGCGTTTTACGTTATTCGAATCATCTGCGATTAATAAGCTATTGGTGGCAGGGAAGGCAGTTAAGTAACCACTGGAAGGTATCAGCGGTTTCAATAGTTCCTGCATACGTGTTGCTGAGACATTATTGGCCTGATAGACATAAACTATCTGTTCGCCATTCGCTATCTGGTCAAAATTCTCAACCAGAGATGACGGTGATTGATTGGCAATAGCCGAGGGAAAGATTCGTAATATGCCATTGTTTTCTACAGCGGCGAATCCGTAGACATCCAGTGTTGCCAGAAAAACCTCGAACACCTGATCGGCAGTCATGGGTTCGTTGGCGAGTACGGTTACTCTGCCTTTAACTCTTGGGTCGATTACGATTTGCTTTTGAGTTTGTTCGGCGACCCATTGAATGACGGCAGTTAGCTCGGCATCGCGCATGTTGATGCTGAGTAATTCATCTTCTGATTCCTGCGCAGTTGCCTGAGTGGAAATAAAGAAACACAGCAGTACATAGAGCGACAGGGAAAGCACACGAGCAATTCGAGTTTTAATTTGAAGTCTATTGTCAGTAAAAAGATCGGCAAAGAGCATGTTTATCTGCAGGCCTTGTTATTTATAAGTACTTCCACAGGCAAAGTTACATTATTTTCCCTATTGTAGTTCAGTATTACACATAAGCTAAGTAATATCTTAGATATCAGTCGGTTAGATAATAAAATTAAAGCAAGATGTATGTGATGTTTCAGGCTTCTACGACGTAAAACAGGCAGTCATCCATGGCGATATCGGCTCTGCGAGTAGCCATGAATATTTTGATATCGCGCTGTGCCAGGAGCTTGCCATCTTCAATATGGAAGAGATGGGTAATAATGTCTTCGCCATGGTCATTGATGGCAAGCAGGCAGTCGGTCAGTGAGCGGTCTAGCCAGCCTATATGGCTTCCTGCAGTAGTGACATCCTGGTTAAGGTTTTCAATCTTATTTATCAATGTGATATCGACATCAGTGTCGGCCTGGTCACCATAGTCCAGTGAAATACCTGCATGCACTCTGACTCTTACCGGGTGGTTGTAAACATCCATATTGTTGGCGTCAATGTCGTTTATATCGTGCACCAGTGCCAGGCCTGTTAATCCCTTAAGAGCAACGTTATGTGACTTATCATTTTGTGAGCCACCGCATTCGATAGTGGTAATTGGACAGTTAAAATTTTGCTCCATTAGTGAACCAATCACCAACTGTGTCACTACTATTTCCTTAGTAAAGAGTGAGGCAATTTTATGGATCGACGGGTGGCTACTTATAGACACGCAAAAAGCAGGGCTTTGTCCCGAGGTATTGTGTAAATCAACAATAAATTGTGGAGAAAGGGTGCGTATATATTCTGTAATCTGAATGGCCAGTTCTGTGACTCGATCGTGGCAATCGATAATGCCGAAGCGCCTGTTTAGATCATATTCGCCCGGCATATAGCGATGGGTAAATAATGGTTCATGACGAGCAGCGCGCACTGAGCTAATGATAATTGAAAGATTAGTTTCCGGTATTAACCCCTGCTTTAAAAAATTATATGTGGCATAAAAACCCGAAGGTTCATTGCCGTGAATCAACACACTGATGACGCGCCACTGATCTGATTGTTTTCCGATAATTTCAATGGCAGTGGGTTGCTGAAGTTCATGCAGCCATTGTTCGGGTGTGGCTGGTAAAGTGAGATCTTGGGATTTAAGGATATTTAGCATCTATTCCTCGAAAGCTCAGGGTAACTGCCATTCGCAAATGGGTAATTCAGTTGCTTGTTGTTGACGATAAAATTGAAACATTTTTTTACAGGCTTGTTGGCGATTATTTTTTGTTTCAAAATGTTTGAGTACTTGTCTTTGCCAGCGGGCTCCAGTCATTTTTTTACCGATGCGTTGTTCAATAGTAGCCAGGTAATAATTAATTTCTTTTTCCTCAATTCCCAGTGTAATTAAGCCGCGAGTAGCTACGGGCAACATAGCTTCGATTACTTCAACAATTGGCATTTCGATGGGTTGGTGTTTTTGTGGATTGGTCCAGATAATCGAGGCATCAAGACCACTTTGCGCGGCTCGATAAAAATTATATTCGGCAAAGCGAAAGGGCATAATGGCGAGAAAATCCTGTATGGATTCGCCGAGGCCAACGGCAACGCCAGCGGCAAAAGCCGCGTTGGCACACATGTCAATATTACTTGGACCTGCAGGCAGTGATCGCATTTCGATACGGACGTGACCACCATCAGCAGAAGAGTACACAGGGCGGTTCCAGGGCCACGTAGTCCCCATATGAAGTGACAGTTCTTCCAGCTTGGGCACCTTGCCGCTATTCAGTCTTTCCATCGGGTTTTCCTTGGAAAGAATAGGAAAAATTGGAGGATAAAGTGCCACCGCTTCAGCAAATAATTCCCAGGCGTTTTCTCGCACCCAGCCATTGCCAAATGAAACTCGTGAAGGCTTGCGCCAATCTACATCACTGTTACGAGAACGGCTATCTATCGACTGCTTGAACAGCGTAATTCGCGTTTCATCCCAAAGTAGTTTGTTAAGTAAAATCGGTGAATTTGCGGCTACTGCTACAGTCAGAGGCGTAATCAATTGAATAGCATTAAATATGTTGACGAATTGCTTGGGGTTCACCATTAAATGGAACTGAAAGGAGGTGTTAGCACCTTCGAGTCCCACGTGATTGCAGGATAATGCCAAGTCGTCCTCGCCCTGGATATTGATCTTGAATTCTTCGCCTCGCATTTTTAATAGGTGTTTTGATAATGCCCGGTAGCGTGGGATATCTGTCATATAAGCAGGCGATAAATGTTCCTCCATTAATGTGGGCAGAATGCCTATGGGAACAAGATCAGCATTGAACTCTGCGGCTAATTCGCGCAATGCTTTTTGATGCAGGAGCAGCTGTTGTTGTAACTGACTAAAACTATTGGCACCAAGGTTAATGGGATCAAAATTGATTTCCAAATTAAACCGGTTGAGTTCAACGGTATAGCAGGAGTTTTTAGCGCGTTGAATAATGTCCGTATTGAGCGGTAGTACGTCCCCGGCCTGATCAACAATATACATTTCAAGTTCGGCACCAATTTTTTGTGTCCCCAAACCAAAATTATCGCTCTGAATTTGTTGCTTTAAGGCAGATAAGCACTCATACAACCTCGCGGAGAAGGCGGTGTATTCCTGTTCAGAGAAATCTTCTTGGTTAATACTAAGGCCCATATAGGTCCTCGAGATTGGCGCTGTTATGTTTAGTGTAGTTCAGTATTCGAAGTTGCCACGGAGTACTGAGGCGAGTTTTATTGGTGTTAATTATGCTTCTCACTAGTTATGTTGGCTTTTTTTGAGAAATATTAAATAAAATATAAATGGTGCGTGACATAGTCCTTACAATAAACATAATAGATAACTTGATACATGATATGGCTCAATAATTTTTTCTGGATTGTTAATCGTGCTCGAATCTACAGAACCAACCTACCGACTTGTTACCTGCTGCCCAGATAAAGTTGGGATCGTTGCTGAAGTTAGCCAATTTGTCGCAGATATGGGTGGATGGCTGACAGAGGCTAATTACCACTCTGATCCTGATAGTGGTTGGTTCTTTATGCGCAATGAAATAAAGGCGAGTAGTCTGTCGGTATCGTTGGATGAGTTTAGGAACCGCTTTTCTCAATTAGCAGCGGAGTTTCAAATGGAGTGGCATATACGCGATTCAAGTAAACCGCAGAAGGTTGTAATCTTAGCCAGCCATGCCTCTCATTGCTTGGCAGATCTATTACATCGTTGGCATAGCAAAGAATTATTTTGTGAAATTCCCTGTGTTATTTCCAATCATGAGAATCTTCGCAGTATGGTCGAGTGGCACGGTATTCCTTTTCACCATGTGCCCGTTCCCAAAGAAAACAAAGCCGAAGCTTTCAATAAAATGACGGAAATCATAGAGCGTCATAATGCGGAGACAATCGTTTTGGCCAGGTATATGCAAATTATTCCCCCTGCGCTTTGCCAACAATATCCTAATCAGTTGATCAATATTCACCATAGCTTTTTGCCGTCTTTCGTGGGGGCAAACCCTTACCAGAAGGCCTATGATCGGGGGGTTAAATTAATCGGTGCCACCAGTCATTATGTTACTGAGGCCTTGGATGAAGGGCCAATTATTGAGCAGGATGTTATCCGTGTTGGTCATCGTCAGGATAAAGATGACCTTGTACGCTTGGGTAAAGATGTCGAGAAGTCTGTTTTAGCCAGAGCCTTACGCAATCATCTTGAAGACAGGGTCATTGTACATGGCAATAAGACGGTGGTTTTTGATTAGTCAGTAGCTGTCATCCTCTTGCTAAATTGTCTATGATGCACGGCCAATAAGTGGCTATTTGATATGTGAAGTGTTGGAACCTCTATGAATCAAGAATCAGTAGTTTACGGTTGTATCAAGGATGTCGTTTATACTTCTGAAGGTAGTGATTTAAATACTCATCGTGAACACAATAAACGAGTGATGCAATCGCTGCCGAGTATTGAAGATTGGCCCTTGATTAGCCGTGAAATGTTTTCAGCACCTGTTCAATTTACTGCATTGGATGATGTTCATACTGATGTAGTTCACTTTGGCATTTCCTATAAAGCGGTTGAACATGAGTGGCAATCCTGGCTCAATAAATTTGAAGATATGTTGAAACAGATGTATTGGGTATCTGCAGTGGTGCATTTGGAAACAGAATATAGCGGTACTCATACATTTACCTGGGATGCTGAAGATGACTTGCACGAGCCATCGGTGGGAGAACTTAGTGTTCGTTGCGAGTGGAGTAGGGAAGCTGTTGGCTTTTAACTCGTTATGATCATTAAGCTGTATAAAAATCGCTATTTTCGCACTATTTTCCTCGCGCTATTTGCAACCGCTACTTTTGTTGGCTCAGCAATTTTTATATTTGATGTTGAAGCGAAAGTAATGCTGCAGTTTTTCCTTGCCAGTGTTTTAGGTGTGGGAATATTGATGCTTGCTGCTTTCTTGTTTACTGCCATCAGAGTATTGCTACGCAAGTGGCTTAATGGCAATTAATCCTCCGTCGTAATATCCACATCCAGCTCGTTGGCTATCTCCTCCAGTTTTTCATTCAGTTCGTTAAGGTTGAGCCCTGGTGGAATTTGCACTTCGGCCGTTGCCACAAAAAGCGGGTCAGCGGTCATAGGCGCGCTGGTGACATTGGTATTCATTTCGCAGACATTGATTTGTAGCTGCGCCAAGGCATGGGTCAGCTCTTTCACAATGCCAGGTCTGTCATTACCCAACAGGTTAATATTTAAGCGTTTATGGTGTTCTACGGCAGGGATTTCTATATCTGATCGGAAAGTGATGTTTAAATCACCATCGGATAAGTTAGCTAGCGCCTGTTTAAGTGTGTCAGCCTGGTCTGTTGCGACCTGTACGCGTGTGATGCCGGCAAAATTCCCTGCCAATTGGCTCATGCGACTTTCCAGCCAGTTGCCTCCGTGTTCAGAGACTGTGTTCGATAGTTTTTCTATTAAGCCAGGCTTATCTGCGCCAATAAAAGTGAATACAATAGTGCTGTTCAAAATTTAATCCCCAACAAAATAACGCTATGGATAATGAGTATAGTCTGTTAATGCTTGGCGCGATGCTTCAGGAGATATTGTTATGAAAATTATCGTTGATTTCTGCCTGATTCCTCTGGGAGTTGGTACATCACTTTCACCTTATATTGCGGAATGTCAGCGCATTTTAGAGCACTTGGGATTAAAGCATGAGTTGCATGCTTACGGCACTAACATTGAGGGTGAATGGGAAGCGGTGATGGATGCAATCAAACGTTGCCATGTGAGAATACATGAAATGGGTGCACCCAGAATAACCACTACCATTAAGCTGGGCTCTAGAGTCGATCAAGACCAGTCTATGGAGGATAAGGTCAACAGTGTAGAATCGCTGTTAAATTCTCAACAGTAGAAGGTTGGTTTTGAACGACTATCTTGAAATCCCACTTGAGAGACTTGCCCCGGAACTTCTACAGGCCATCATCGAAGAATATGTGACGCGAGAGGGTACTGATTATGGTCACCAGGAGTATAGCCTTGAAGAAAAAGTGGGGCAGGTTAAAAAACAGCTAGAGTGTGGGGATGCGGTGATAGCTTATGATGCATTGTCGGAAAGTTGTACGTTAATCGTCAAATAACTTCGGCTCTAAGCATTATGATCATCGACTAATGAGGTTGCTGCTGGCGACAGTTCGCCTATAAATTGTTGGCAATAGATTAGCCAGTCCAGCAGTGTTTGGTGCGTTTCAATTAATTCTTTTTTGGCAATGCTCTTATCTTCTGCCATTTCATGAGAGATTGCAGCTAGAGCCGTTATGATTTCGCTGGCCAGTTCAGCGTTGACTGCGACAATGATGGTTTTTTCGTCGCGTAATTCTTCAGCGGTTGTATTTTTACTGGCGTAGAGGTTTTGTACTTCCAGGGCAAGACTGGGGTAATGATGTCGCAACAATTTAAAGGTGTGCTGAAGGTTGTTCAGGCTGAATAAATCTGCATTATTATCAGTATTCAGCTCTGGATCATCATTCATGGCTGCGTCCTAACAGATGTTTCACTTGAATAATCCCGACCTTGATGGAAAATATTACTATAACCACAGAGTTGGACCAAAATAACGGTAAGAGTTAGTTGGAAATTGTTGCATGACTCATGAAGTAAAAGACATCCTCGATACCACTGGTTTGTTTTGCCCAGAGCCAGTGATGATGCTACACGGAAAAATAAGGGAAGTTGAATCCGGTGAAATCATAAAAGTCATCGCAACAGATCCTTCAACACAGCGGGATATCCCCAAATTTTGTACCTTTCTGGGGCATACGTTGCTGGAGCAGAAAGAGAGTAATGACAATTATCTTTATTACATTCAGAAAAAATAGTCATTACTCTGCTTAATGGTTAGTGATCACCCAATCTACCCTTGTACGTACACAATCAATTATTCAAATAAAAGAGCAATCGCTTCCAGTGCAGCTGGATCTTTTGATTTTATTTGATTGGCAATTTGATGTTGAAAAAAATACCTGAAATGCGGATCTTCCTCTGCGGGATAAAGGCAAGGATCTCCCGGTAAAACCGGTGTAACATCAACCGCATCATCATTGATCAACATGGCTTGAATATGGCCATTGTTCTGTAATCTCCAGCTTAACACCTCAGTTAGCACCAATTTGCTGTCATCGATATTTAGCATGGCATGTGTGCCTATGGTGTCTGGAATTTCCTGAATGATGGCATCTTCAGGTAATTGATTGTCATCGAAATAACTGACTGCTGTTTCCAGTTCGCTCACCTTATGGGCTGGAGGATGATAAAAAATACGTTCTGAAAGAGGATGGAAATAGCCTTCAAACTGGCCGTAAAAGGGGTCTTCAAGCTCATCACAAGGTAATATGCGATTTAGCCATGGGACCAGACCGACAATGTCACCATTGGCTCGAATTCCCCAACAGAGAATTTTCATGGTATAGAGTTTGTCTGGATTGGTTTTTGACGTGGAGTACAGCATGCATATGCCGTCATATTCTGGTGCTAGGCGTACGATACGTTCTTGGTTAAGTAGATTGAGGGTTTTACGGGAAAAAAGGTCTACGACATTACCGCTGTTGCGGCGGTTAAGAGTTGAGGTGCTCATGGCGGGTACCTCCCTTTATGTAGGCGTTGGTTGCCACAGTCAATCAACGAGGTGCAGCTAAGACTGCGGATACATTTATAGTTATCGAAAGCGTTCGGTATCTAGAAAACGTGTATCTTGTTAGCAATGACCTATTTTCAGTATAGAACCTCGAAACCCATTCTGCTAGCCTCGAGGGCAATAGCAGATTAAAATTCCTTTAAATATTTATTTAAATATCAGTGGGTTGGGTAGTGACTTGGGTAGTTGTGGGCAGCTGTGGATAGTTATGGGCGTTTGTGGATAGTCGGTTAGGATCAGATATTAGATGGTTAAGCATTATTTTGCCTATGGTAGCAATATGAACCCTGAACGCATGAAGGCGAGGGGACTGGAAACCGTTGCCATAACTGCCGGTAAACTTAAGGGATTTCGCCTTACTTTCAATAAACGAGCTCATAATCAGCATAATGTTGCCTATGCCAATGTTAGTTATGCCTCGTCGGCCAGTGTTGAGGGTGTGTTATATCAATTGCGTAATGCGAGGGATATTTCCGTGATGGATGGCTTCGAAGGAACGCCATTTCGCTACAGTCGTGATGTCTTTCCAATTGAAACAATCGATGGAACTATTAATGCATGGGTTTACGTGGCTAACAGAGCTATGTTGCAGGAGGGTTTGTTACCAGAACAGCGTTACCTACAGCATCTGTTAAAGGGCAAGCCCTGGTTAAGTGAAGAATACTATCAGCAACTCGTAGTACAGCCTTGTAAACCCTCTGATAAGGCTGCCTTATTGCCAAAAAGTGAGCATTTAAAATTCAATGCTTAATGTCGTATCTGCACCAATTAATTCTTCTGATGCTAACCTTCAAAATCTGAACGTTGAGGATTTAATTAATATCTTTAATGGACTTTTTTCCAGTACAGAAAATACACGGTTGGTACGGGGTGATGATGAACCGATTTATTTACCCGCCAATGAAAATTATCCGTTTTCTCAAATTATCTTTGCTCATGGCTTTTATGCCAGCGCTCTGCATGAGATAGCCCATTGGTGCATTGCGGGAGAACAGCGTCGGCAATTAATTGATTACGGCTATTGGTATGCACCGGATGGTCGCAGTAAAGAACAACAGCAAGTGTTTGAACAGGTGGAAGTGAAACCACAGGCGCTGGAATGGGTTTTGTCCAAGGCCTGCAATAAACCATTCAGGGTTAGTGTTGATAACCTCAATGGTGAAGTGACTGATTCAATGCCTTTTAAAAAAGCCGTTTACCACCAGGTTTTGCGCTACTGTGAACAGGGGTTACCAGAACGCGCTCGATTATTATTTTTGGACTTATCTGATTTTTATGCAACTCCATGGGAACTATCAGTGCATAACTTCTCATTGCAGGAGCTGGGCTAAATGAATCAATTAACCATAGTTGCTGATGTCAATATTCCTTCAGTTGATAAGGCATTTTCTACTATTGGTAAAGTGACATTGGTCGATGGCCGTAAACTTACCAGCGAACAATTATTGTCGGCTGACGTTTTATTAGTGAGGTCTGTTACCAGAGTCAATGAAGAGCTGTTAGCGGGCACGCCAGTCAAATTTGTCGCCACTGCAACCATCGGTATCGACCATTTAGATATTGAGTATCTTGAGGCCTCGGGTATACAGTGGGCCAGTGCACCAGGTTGTAACGCAAACTCAGTAGTTGACTATGTTCTCAGTGTATTTTGCCGCTTCGATGGAGTGTTAGGGCATGCGCTGGCAGGTGCCGTTGTTGGCATCATTGGCATGGGCAATGTTGGTAGTCGCCTTTACCAACGATTGCAGGCAATGGGTATACAGTGCATCGCTTATGACCCATTGATAGAACAAAATCGTTATCCTGTTCTTACAAACCTAGAAAGCGTCTTGAAAGCTGATATCCTGTGTTTGCATACGCCACTGACCATATCTGGCAATTATCCAACCTATCATATGATTGGTGAAGAGCAGCTTGAGCAACTTGCTACAGGAACGGTATTGATTAATGCTGGCCGAGGTGAGGTTGTTGATAATCAGGCGTTGTTGGCAGTGTTACAACGGCGCCATGACCTCTGTGTAGCTCTGGATGTTTGGGAAAATGAACCGAACATTAATATCGAATTGATGAAGCGCATTGATATTGCTACACCACATATTGCAGGCTACAGCCTTGATGGCAAGTTAGCAGGGCTGGAAATGATCTATCGATCCTGCTGCGAATATTTGCGGATAGACTCTAAGATAAACTTATCTGATTTTTCTGATAGTGCCGTAAAGGAGTTTGCCGTTGAATATAAGGATAAAGTGGCAAATTTACGCAGTGCTGTATTGAAATGTTATGACGTTGCTAGAGACGACCAGTTACTAAGAGGTGCTCTTTTGCATTGCTCAGATAGTGAACGAGCAGCGTTATTTGATCAACTGCGTAAAAATTACCCTGAGAGAAGAGAGTTTCATCGTTACCGTATTAGCAATGCTGATGAGCTTAATACTGAGGATTTTAACTTGTTTAAAGCGATCGGCTTTCTTTGTTCTTAAGTTCAATTCCAAAAAATAAATAATATTTCTGTTATGAAGTTGCCATTTTCAAGAGTTAGAGCGTCATGAAGCCATTTAATCTTGGTTTAATTGTGAACCCCATGGCTGGTATTGGTGGACCGTTGGCGTTAAAGGGTAGTGATGGTACGGCTATTGTGGAAAAAGCGCTTCACAGTGGTGCGGTACTCAGAGCTTCTAACCGGGCAGCTGAGGCGCTTAAACTGTTAACGACATTACACGACAATATTCTTGTTCATTGTTACAGCGGTTCAATGGGTGAAGATGCTGCTATCCAGGCCAAATTACCTGTTCGGTTAATTGGAAAGTCTAGTACGCCGACAGCCGCTGAAGACACCATTAAGGCTGCTCAGTTGTTAAAAAAACAGCATGTAGATTTAATCTTATTTGCTGGCGGCGATGGAACGGCCAGGGATGTTTATACGGCTGTTGGCAATGACTTTCCCGTACTCGGTATACCTGCAGGTGTCAAAATGCATTCTGGTGTTTATGCCGTTTCACCACAGGCCGCGGGGGAAATTGTTCTTCGTATGATTAAAGGGCAGCTTGTTGATATCGGATTGAATGAAGTGCGGGATATTGATGAAGAAGCTTTTCGTCAAGGACGAGTACGAGCCAAATATTTTGGAGAATTGCTAGTTCCACGCGAAGGTCGCTTTCTTCAACAAGTTAAATCTTCAGGTAAAGAAGTTGAGGAGTTAGTTGTTCAGGACATTGGTGCAGATATTGTCGAATCTATGGATGATGAGGCGTTATATCTCATCGGACCAGGTACTACACCCAGTGGCATCATGGATGAATTGGGGTTAGACAATACATTGCTGGGTATCGATGCGATAGCTGGTGGTAAACAAATAGGAAAAGACCTTAATGAAACACAAACCCTTGAATTACTGGAACACTATCCAATCGCTTATATTGTGATTACTGCCATTGGTGGACAGGGACATATTTTGGGTAGGGGAAACCAGCAGTTAAGCCCGGCCGTATTAAAAAAGGTGGGCTTGGATAATTTAATTCTTGTTGCTACAAAAACCAAATTGTCAGGGCTAGCTGGTCAGCCACTGTTAGTAGATAGCAATGATCCTGAACTGGATGAGGCCCTATCGGGCTACCACCAGGTAATCACAGGCTATCACGATACCGTACTTTATCCTGTTGGTTTGCATACGTTGGATAGTCAGAAGAGCGATACTTAATGCAGCGTGTGATTGATGCCATTGCTAAAGGGCTAAACTCTGATAGTTCTTCATTGCGTGAAGAAGCAAAAAGACTTTTTCACGGTCGTGGACAGTGTTTTTCTGATCTGGAATACATTAACGTTGATTGGTATGACCCCGTCATATTGATAACCTTGTACGCTGAACCGGATAATCAGGCTTGGCAACAATTTGAGAGGGCTATGCACGATATTTTTCCTTTAACAGGCGGTACTATTGTGCAGCGCCGTTATCAAACCGGTTCTCCCTCAGAAATTATTTATGGTCAATTGCCAGATCAACCCATCGCGTTAGAACAAGGATTGAAATATAAACTCAGCTTGGCAAAAAAACAGAACATTGGCTTTTTTATTGATATGGAACCTGGAAGGGCCTGGGTGCAAGAGGTCGCTGCTAATAAACGAGTTTTAAATCTTTTTGCCTATACCTGTTCATTATCCGTTGCGGCAATTGCTGGTAGTGCTAAAACGGTGGTCAATCTTGATATGAGTCGTGCGGCATTAACGATCGGTAGAGAAAACCATCGGCTGAATGGTCATGATGAAAAACTCAAACGTGATATTCAATTTTTACCCTACAACTTATTTCGCTCCTGGAAAAAGGTCATTCAAAAAGGCCCCTATGATTTAGTCATTATTGATCCGCCATCCAGACAAAAGGGTAGTTTTGTTGCTGAGTCTGATTATGCCAGGGTAGTGCGACGCCTACCGCAGTTGATGCCTGAGGGAGGGGATATCTTGGCATGCTTGAATGCTCCGGAATTAGGCGACGATTTTTTACAGCGATGTTTTGAAAATGAATGTTCTCAGGCCAGTTTTATTGCGAGACTTGAAAATAGTCCCGATTTTCCAGAGATGGATCCGAAAAGGAATTTAAAACTGATGCACTATCAATTGTAATTGTTAATTTGATCACTCTTTGAACATACGCAGCTCGTTAATATTGAGATTCAATGTGCGGCGCTTAGCTACTACTCTGCTTGCCAATCTGCCTGTAAAGAGGATCATAGAATGCCTTATATCATTCATCACCATAAAGGTGCTCCAGCTCGCCATTATTTGCTCGAAGGCGAATTAAGGATTGGGCGTGGTGATAGCAATCAAATTCAGGTTGATGATCCTACGGTCAGTAGCGATCATGCAGTCATTGAAGCTATTCCTGGCGGTAGTTATAAAATCCGTGATCTGGAAAGTACCAACGGCATCTTATTTAAAGGCGAAAAGGTGAGTGAACATATCTTTAATGAGGATGATTTTGTCGTGCTCGGCATGCAAAATTTTCAGTTTGTAGCTGAGGTCGAAAATACTACTGAAACGACAGCAAAAATTAAAAAGTCCTGGATTCCTGGTGTATTTTTTACTCGTTAATTGATTTGCCTAAGCTTGCGCCTGTTCTAACAGGTAGCTTACACATTGCCGGATCATAATTGACGACTTGCTGTTGACTGCCTTTCTGAGCTGGGCGATGTTGGTTTGGGTATGTTCAAGTACTGAGGGCGGCAGGTCGTCACTCGTAGTATTCATAACAGGGTCACCAAAATTAAACTCGGTACGCGAGGAGAGTAATAGTAAGCCCTTTTCCGTTAATACTGTTTGATCAAGCGCTTCCTGTTTAATGGGGGCATCAAATTTCAGATAACCGTGTTCACCCAGCCAAACCATAGTACTAAAGCCCGATAGAAATCGTTCACTGTGTAGACCAAACTCATCGGGCTGATCGGGACCACAGATATCTTCCACATATAAAATAGTTTTACGTGGAAAGTTGCTGTACAACCGCAAAAAGATGTAGGCCACATCTTTGTAAAAATCATCAATATGAATATCAGTCATGGTGTTAAAACGGCTTAATAACGATCGAGAAATGCAGCGAAGCGCTCAAGAGCATGGCTGAGATCATCTTCACGAGGAAGAAAAACGACGCGTAAATGATCGGGGTCTGGCCAGTTAAAGGCTGTTCCCTGCACCAGAAGGATTTTTTCCTGGCGCAAGAAGTCGAGCACCAGCTGTTCATCATTTTCGATTGAGAATTTCTTCGCATCCAGTTTAGGAAACATGTAGATCGCGCCCTTGGGTTGTTTACAGCTAACGCCGGGGATGGCATTTAGCATGTCGTGTGCCAGGTTACGCTGATCTAACAATCTACCACCAGGTAGGACAAGATCATTGATGCTTTGATAGCCTCCCAAACAGGTTTGAATAGCGTGTTGGGCAGGAACGTTGGCGCATAAACGCATGGATGCCAGAATTTCGAGACCTTCAATATAATCTCTGGCGCGATGCTTGGCACCTGATAACATCATCCAGCCGCTGCGAAAACCGGCCAGACGGTAAGCCTTTGATAAGCCGTTAAAGGTAACGCACAGGGCGTCTTCAGCTAATGTACAAAGCGGGATGTGTGTAGCCTGATCGTAGAGGATTTTGTCGTAAATTTCGTCGGCAAGGATAACGAGATTGTGTTCTTCTGCCAGTTTTACAATATCTTGCAGTAACTCCCTCGAATAAACCGCACCAGTCGGGTTGTTAGGATTAATCACTACGATGGCTTTTGTATTCGCGTTAATCTTGGAGCGGATGTCATCCAGGTCAGGGTACCAATCTGCCTCTTCATCACAGAGATAGTGCACGGGTGTGGCGCCTGAAAGCGATACAGCGGCTGTCCACAGAGGATAATCTGGGGCTGGTATTAAGACCTCATCACCATTATTCAGCAACGCTTGCATCGATATGGTAATCAGCTCACTCACGCCATTGCCCAAATAAATATCGTCGATTTCAACTGAAAGCAGACCGCGTTGCTGATAGTGCTGCATTACCGCCTTGCGAGCGGAATACAACCCTTTGGACTCACAGTAGCCCTGGCTATCAGGTAGCATTTTGATGACGTCCTGAATAATTTCATCAGGTGCATCAAAACCGAAAGGGGCGGGGTTACCAATATTGAGCTTCAGGATACGGTGGCCTTCTTCTTCCAACTGGTGCGCTTCAGCCAATACTGGCCCACGAATGTCATAGCAGACATCAGCCAATTTATCGGATTTGGTAAATAGAGGCTTGGTCACAAAGTATCCTGTACGAGTAATGGTGAGTGTTATGCGGTTAAGCACATCTAACCGGTTATATTGAGCAGGCGCTAGTTTATGTAAAAATAGCGTTCTGTGCTATTTAAAATAAGGCAGTAATTAACTACAGAAACAGGTGGATATCATGTCGGAAATCAGCAAATCGGAAGAACAGTGGCAAGCCGAGCTTACCGCAGAGGAATATCGAATTTGCCGTCAAAAGGGAACCGAAAGGGCTTTTACTGGATGTTACTGGGACTGTAAGGACGAAGGAGTTTATCGCTGCACCTGCTGTTCTGAACCGCTTTTTAAATCAACGACCAAATATGACTCAGGCTCTGGTTGGCCAAGTTTTTATCAGCCGCTTAATGGTGAAGTGATCGCGGAGGAAAGAGATGACAGCCATGGAATGATTAGGGTAGAAGTGATGTGCAAACGCTGTGGATCACATTTGGGGCATGTATTTAATGATGGTCCGAACCCCACAGGACTGCGATACTGTATTAATTCTGCTTCTTTAAAACTGGATAAGGTTTAGCTGATTAGATAAGGCTTAAGTGCAAAACGAGAACTGCTTTAATCGTAGATGGCCTTTTTCTTCCAGGAATCATCGGGTTTATTTAGCTCATCCCATTCTTCGTCAGCTTCCTTACGGCGCTGCTTGGATGCTTTATCCTGAACATCTAGCTCTTGTTCAAGCGATGCGATCCGTTCATTAAATTCATTGATGTGGTTTGAATACGAGCCATCGCCATTTAATTCGCTCATTTTGGTAACAGCATTTTTCATATGGTGTAATGCCAGCTTTTCCTTATTTTCTTTAAACGCTTCATTGATAGCACTTACCAAACCGTCAATGGTGGTTTGCGCCATCAGGCGTTTGACCTGCTTGCTATAGGCTACTGCTTCAGCATTAGAGATACTTTTAGCTGTGACTAACTTGGCGATAAAAGAGTGCAGGGTGGTCAGTAGTTTCTGTACTTCTCGAATTTGCTGCTGATTGGAAAGCGATACCCGCGGGTTGTTACTAGAACTGTTTTTCTGCTGTTCGATCCTTTCGGCATAAACAGCTTGGAACTTCTTATATTCACTGCTATTTGGCCGTAGCTGTCCCAATTGTTGGTAGACATCTAACAGGCATTTACAAACCAGTAGTTGCAGATCACGACCTAGAAAACCGTCCGGGAAGCCTTCCAGCAGATGTTGAAAGTTACGCGCTCTGGCTAATAATGAACTTTCCAGCAGTCTCTTTTCCTGCTTATTCTTTTCAATGCTTTGCATGATCACGGCAAAGCTGACCAAGATGAAGAGTCCGGCGGCGATTAAAGCGACAATAACTGAGGTGGACATATAGTTCCTGCTAGTGATTTAAATAACCATCGGGATCAATCTATCAGTAGTATCCCCCGATCTCTACAGTCTAGCTCTTTTTGATGAGTTTTTAAGCGCTTTTTTTATAAAAAATACTGTTAAATCCAAAACTTAACTCTTTTTTTAATCTTTAGGGTTGACGGCGACCAATAACACTCTTATTATGCGCGCCACTTCAACGGAGACCGTCGAAGACCCTCAGCGTCCCCTTCGTCTAGAGGCCTAGGACACCGCCCTTTCACGGCGGTAACAGGGGTTCGAACCCCCTAGGGGACGCCATTTTCTTTCTTGTCAGCTGACAGCAGCTTTGTTTAGCTAGGACAGCTGGCGAGGCTAAGCGGGAATAGCTCAGTTGGTAGAGCGCAACCTTGCCAAGGTTGAGGTCGCCGGTTCGAACCCGGTTTCCCGCTCCAAACCTTCCCTTCTAGAATTGGCAATTTTGAATGGCTATTCAGCCCATATATGTTTCAGATAAAGCCTAATTAATGAAGTTTAAATACTTGGGCTTTAGCGGTGGTGTAATCCAGGCCTCTGTCATATAGCAGTTCATCCAGTTGCTGATATAGATCGATTTCTTCGTCACCCATGTAATGCAGGCAGTCGCCCCCAAAATACCATAACAAATCCCGGTTAATTGCAGGTGTGATATGGGGATACTGGGAGATGATTTGGGTCAGAATGTGTTGCCCCTGCTGGTTATAGGTGTCATCAATCTTTGTAGCAGCAGTTAAGCACTTCAGGGTGTCGATGAAATCGCAATCAACATCGCTGGCTTCATCCGAGCAAAAGGGTAACTGCGTCAAACAGTGTTGATACAGTACGTTTAACAGTGATTGGTGGTAATCAAAATAGTTATTCGAAGTACTCATGAGTAAAAACGGCTAGCCTTGATCCTTTTATTGATGCCGCACATTATCAAGCATAGCCTCATTGGTCTTCAACCATGTTATTATCGCTGGTTTGCTACCGACGATTGGCATGCAGCCACCTGCTATGTATCTTGATAAAAGCCACATTGATAGAAGACAGTAGAACGCATTTCAGAATATGACCACCGCATTATCAATAAAGCAGCTGAGAAAAGTTTATAAAAATGGTTTAGAGGCCCTAAAGGGGATTGATCTCGAAGTTAAGGAGGGCGATTTTTTTGCGTTACTTGGCCCAAATGGCGCAGGAAAATCTACCACTATCGGGGTTATTTGCTCTTTAGTCACAAAAACGGCCGGCAAAATTGAAATCTTTGGTCAAGATATTGATACATCTTTTTCATTAGCGAAAAAAGAATTAGGTGTTGTTCCGCAAGAATTTAATTTCCCTTACTTTGAAAAACCGATGGATATTTTGGTGAATCAGGCTGGTTATTACGGTTTACCTAAAAGTATCGCCAGCGGGAGAGCAGAAAAACTACTGAAATCTCTCGGCCTATGGGATAAACGTGCTGAGCAGGCCAGAAATCTTTCCGGTGGTATGAAACGGCGATTAATGATTGCCAGAGCACTGGTGCATGAACCGCGCCTTTTAATCCTGGATGAGCCAACCGCGGGTGTTGATATCGAAATGCGCCGCTCGATGTGGTCATTTTTACGTGAACTTAACGCACAGGGTACGACAATTATTCTAACTACGCATTACTTGGAAGAAGCAGAAAGCTTGTGTCGAAATATTGCCATCATTGATCATGGCGTTATTGCGGAACATTCCAGTATGAAAGAATTACTTTCCCAGTTACATAAAGAAGTACTGATACTGGATTTAGAAGAGTCATTGGAGAAGGCACCTGAACTTGATGGATTCAAAGTCATCTTGTCCGGTGAGCATTCTTTGGAAGTAGAAATTGAAAAAGGGCAGAGCATTAACCAGTTATTTGAGCTTTTATCCGCGCAAAATCTCCATGTGAGTAGTATGCGCAATAAAGCAAATCGTTTAGAAGAACTATTTGTAAATCTGGTAGCCAATAATTTGCCAGATAAGTCTGCAACTAATTAATAAGCAATGATTCTTAAACATTACTAGGGTTATTCATGGATTTCAGAGAGCAGCTGATTGCTTTTATCACAATAGTACGTAAAGAAATCAAACGTGTTTTACGTATTTGGACGCAGTCATTAGTACCACCTGTTATTACTATTACGCTCTATTTTATTATTTTTGGCAGTTTAATCGGGCGACGTATTGGTACCATGTCTGGTGTTAGCTATATGGAGTTTGTGGTGCCCGGTCTTATCATGATGGCAGTGATTACTAATTCCTTTACTAACGTGGTGTCATCATTTTTTGGCGCCAAATTTCAGCGTTTTGTTGAAGAGATGCTGGTATCACCAACGCCAAATTATGTGATTTTGCTTGGCTTTGCCATGGGCGGTGTTTTCCGCGGTCTGGTAGTTGGGTTAATTGTCACCATAGTTGCATTATTTTTTACTGATTTGCAGGTGCATAGTGTGTCGATAACGATAGCGATTGTGGTGATGACATCAGTGTTTTTTTCCATGGCAGGATTTATCAATGCAGTTTATGCGAGAACCTTTGATGATATTTCTATTATTCCAACTTTTGTTCTGACGCCATTGATTTATTTAGGTGGTGTATTTTATTCGACGGATATGCTGCCTGAATTTTGGAGTACTTTGTCTCAGTTTAATCCTATTCTTTATATTGTTAATGCCTTCCGTTATGGGCTTTTAGGTATTACTGATGTTAGCGTGGGGTTGTCGTTTGCGATGGTGACATTGTTTATTGTTATAACATTTATTTTTAGTCTGCGTGCGCTAAGTTCAGCCAATCGCTTGCGGAGTTAATATGAGTTCAGAGGAAAATTACCATGAATTACCGCTAGGTAAAGCGGTAAATTACAACGATCAATATGATCCTGATTTGTTGTGCGCTATTCCTCGCAACCTTTCCAGAGAGAAGTTGGGGTTAAACTCAGAAGCTCTTCCTTTTTATGGGGCCGATATTTGGAATGCCTACGAATTGTCATGGCTGGATGCTAGAGGTAAGCCAGTGGTAATGCTGAGTGAGTTTTTTATTCCCTGCGATTCCGAAGCTATTGTTGAATCCAAATCCTTTAAGCTCTATATCAATTCCTTTAATCAAACCCGATTTATCAGCCAGGAAGCTGTGCAAGATGTGTTGAAAAAGGATCTATCCAAAATCACTGGAGCTCATATTGAAGTAAAGCTGAAAACAGTTGATGATGAGCTGGCTCTCACTGTTCCACAGGGAATATGCTTGGATGAACTGGAAATAGATATTAGTCGTTATCAAGTTGATGCTTCAATTTTGGAAGTCACTGAAAACTCGGCTCCTATTCAGGAACAACTTTACAGTCATCTGTTACGTTCACTTTGCCCTGTGACAGGTCAGCCAGACTGGGCTACTATTCTGATTACCTATGAAGGTAAGCCCATTAGTCATGAAAGTCTGTTACGTTATTTGATTGGCTACCGATTGCATCAGGACTTTCATGAACAGTGTGTAGAAAGAGTTTATTGCGATATTATGCGTCATTGCAGACCAGGCAAACTCTGCGTTGAAGCGAGATACCTGCGCCGCGGTGGCTTGGATATCAATCCAGTGCGCAGTAATTATGATAATAAATATGAAAATGTGCGGCTGAGCCGACAATAAAGCGTTAAAAAAACAATAAAAAGTACAGGTTTTCGACTAAATTGTTCATAAAACGACCGATATTGGTTCGCGCTATGGCTATAGATGTACCATACTCCTGTTTTACAAACTGCTATATTTTCAGAAGGTTAGCTCATTTTGTTAAGTTTTAATCAACAATATGGCTGCGTAGGCGCAGTTTATTAGGGTGGAAAAACTGCATGCCTGAGTCAAATATTCTTCTATACATCACCGCCGAGTTAGCTGTTCTGCTACTGGTGATTACTATTTTTCTCTTTTTTCATGTTGGCCATCTGAAAAAGCTGATAGCAAAGCTCGAGGAAAAAATAGTCTCACTTAGAAAGTCATTGGGGTCTTCCAGAAAAGAAACCAAAGATGCTTTAAAAAAACTGGCTGAAAAAGAAGATGTGCAAGCCGAAGCTAAGGACTTTCTCGATTATCTTGACGAAGAAATTGAAAATACCAAGCAATACCATCAATCACTGAAACCTGATCGCGATATTGTTCTCGACATCACACCTGATGCTCCCCCCGAGCGTCAGGTTGCGTCACTTAGGCATGCAATGTTAATAGCCGAGAAAGAAGCTCGCTATGCAGGAGATGATGATAATTCCAATTGGGATGTATTGAACTCTAAGTTTCAACAGATCATCCAGTTTTATGAAAGTCTGCAACCAAAGGCGGAGCCTGAGCCCGAATTAGATCAGCCTGTCGATATAGAGGAAGATCGTGCCGAGGAAATTGAAGCCTATAAAAAGCGCGTTGAAAACCTGGAGCGGTTTAAAAAATTATTTTTTGATATGGAAAGCAAGTGGGAAGAAGCAAAGTCACAGGCTGATCAATATTATCAGCAGTTGATGGCAATGGGCCGGGAAGTTGATGCTGGTGAAGAATTTGACCAGGTACTTAAAAACTATTCCGAAACCTTTAATGATATTGGTGATTTGATTGCAGCGGGAACTGGCAATGAGAGCAGTTCTGTTACTAAGAGTGGTGATGTTGAAATAATTAACCAAAATTCTGACGTTGGCAAAATCGTCATTGCTAATGAGGAGGAAATACAGCGCCTTAAAAATATGGCTGTAGACCAGCATAAGGTTATCACAGAACTTAAAAAGAAATTGCGCGGAGCTGAAAGTTTAGAAGACCAGAAGGCAATCATCCAGCAGATGACAGAACAACTTGAGCAGCAGGAACGCTTTATGAAAGAAGCGGAGACCTGTACGCAACTGATTGAAGATGAGCTTTCTCGCACCATTAAGGAAAATGAAGAACTGCGAACTGAACTTGAAAACACTAATGACAGTGGTGTTATCAATGAAGAAACTGAAGCTATGATGGAAGACCTGGTCGGGGAGAGCAAGCAAATGCTGGCTACCATAGCTTCTTTGGAGGAAGAAAATAGAACGCTAAAAGAACAATTAGAAAACCAGGTGGGGCCAGTAAGTGATAACAGTGGCGATGTAGAATTGTTGCAGGAAAAACTATCAGAAATGCAGCAGGAATTTCTTAATTTACAAACTCAACATATCGAATTGGAAGAGCGCTATCTAGAATTAAAAATGAAGTAGCACTCTGCTTTCTATACTTTCTATCTATCCCTTTTATTATCTTGCCCGGTAAGTAATACGGCCTTTGCTCAGGTCATAAGGTGTTAGTTCGACACGAACCTTATCACCCGTCAGTATGCGGATATAATTTTTACGCATTTTCCCAGAAATATGGGCAATCACTACGTGGCCATTTTCCAGCTGAACTTTAAACATGGTATTGGGAAGGGTATCGATAACTTCACCTTCCATTTCAATTTGATCTTCTTTTGCCATTCGGCGACATCTCCAACATAGATGTTACAGACTACGTAACTTACGATTACCCATGAGTATATAAAGGGTATGGGTAAAAAACTGCGCGCATTGTGCCCTAAAATGGTAGCAGACGCAAAAACCTTTGAGCGAAAAATCAGTGGTCAGGTACGCTGGAGATCAGGTCAGTGTTAACCACTTATCATTGATAAAGAGCTGTAACGGGCGATAGTCAATTTTATAGTTCATTTTTCGACAGTCCTTGATCCAGTAACCCAGATATAAATAGGGTAAATTCAGCGCTTTTGATTGTTCTATTTGCCATAAAATCGCAAAACTCCCCAGGCTTCGCTTACTAAGCAGGGGATCGAAAAAAGTATACATGGCGGATAATCCGGAGCACATCTCATCGGCCACGGCCACTGCTGCCAGATTGTCGCCGAGAGAGAGGCGGAAAAAACGGGTAGATGCAAAATCAATCGTTAGAAAGTTTTCGTATTGCTCGCGGTTGGGTGGGAACATATCGCCATCACTATGACGCTGGCCGATATACTGTTCGTAGAGCCGGTAATATTCATTGCCCTTAATATCCGCAACTTCTTCTACAATAAGGTCCTGATTGCGATTCCAGATTTTTCTGAATTTGCGTGTGGGTGAAAACTCATTGACAGGGATGCGCACCGGAATACAGGCATTGCAACCTTCACAATGCGGACGATAGATATGCTCGCCACTGCGGCGAAATCCAATATCGGCTAATTGACTGTAGGTTTCAGTGCTGACGTCTGCAGCCGGGTCAATAAATAAGGTAGTTGCCTGTTTATCCTCCAGGTAGCTGCACTGGTGGGGATGGGTGGTAAATAATTTCAGGTTGGATAAGGACGTCATGACCGTTTTCCAAAAATGAACCGTTACAAATCAGCCAGCAAATGATTGAGGTTGTCAGGCCATTGCTGCGGTGAATCTCTCACTATATTCTTTGACAGTAGCTGAGAAAACAGTGGTCTGCCAATTTCAATAGCTCCCAGTTGTAATAAAAAAGGGTTGGTTACCTGGCAATCAATCATCGGGAAATCCCACTTCTTTAGCAATGCACAGAGGTGTGCAAAGGCTACTTTTGATGCATCGGTTTGGTGACTAAACATAGATTCACCAAAGAAAATATGCCCGATGGCTAAGCCATATAATCCGCCAACTAATGTATCTTTGTGCCAAGCTTCAACCGAATGAGCAATACCTAGTCTGTGAAGGTTAATATAGGCTTCCCTCATTTCCTCTGTTATCCAGGTACCGGTCTGCTCCTTTCTGGGGGTAAGGGCACAGTGATTGATGACCTGTTCAAAGGCTTGGTTAGTGGTGACGGAGTATTCGCCTTTTCGAATGCGCTTACGCAGACTTTTTGAGATAACTATATCTTTCGGGTAAAGAACCGCTCGAGGGCTGGGCGACCACCATAAAATCGGCTGGGACTCTTCAAACCAGGGGAAAATGCCCTGTTTATAGGCAGCAATCAAGCGGTCAGGGGAAAGATCCCCGCCTACTGCCAGGAGGCCATTTGGCTCCGATAGTGCCTGATCAGCAGGAGGAAAATGGAATTCTTCCGCATCGAGCCAGGGGATAGTAGACATAGTTACTATTTGACGCCGGCTATAAGCCAACGTCAAGCACGAAGCGAATTATGATAGGTTATCCAGAAATTTCTCTGCATCCAGGGCAGCCATACAACCAGCACCGGCAGATGTTACTGCCTGGCGATATACGTGATCAGCGACATCGCCGGCGGCAAAAACTCCCTCAATGTTGGCCTGGGTGGCATTGCCTTCAAGGCCGCTCTGGATTTTGATGTAACCATCTTTCATATCCAGTTGACCAGCAAAAATATCAGTATTGGGTTTATGGCCAATGGCAATAAACACCCCTTCAACATCGATGGACGTGTTGCCTTCGCCCTTGGTGTTTGCCAACGTCAGGCCAGTAACTCCCATATTATCGCCGGTGATTTCTTCCAGTGTGTGATCCCAGAGAATGCGGACATTGCCGTTTTTCTCTTTATCAAATAATTTGTCCTGAAGAATTTTTTCTGCACGCAGGCTGTCGCGACGATGAACCAGTGTTACCTCAGAAGCGAGATTAGAGAGGTAAAGAGCTTCCTCAACTGCAGTGTTACCACCGCCAATAACAGCGACTTTCTTACCACGATAAAAGAAACCGTCACAGGTGGCACAGGCGCTAACACCTTTACCCATAAAAGCTTCCTCTGAGGGCAAACCCAGGTATTGAGCAGAAGCTCCAGTGGCAATAATTAATGCATCACAGCTGTACGTTGCGGCATTGCCTTTTAATACAAACGGTCTTTCCTTTAGCTGTGCTTCTTCAATATGGTCAAAGATAATTTGCGTATCGAAGCGTTCGGCATGCTGTTGCATGCGAACCATTAAATCCGGGCCTTGTAAGCCCTCAACATCGCCTGGCCAGTTATCAACGTCAGTGGTAGTTGTTAACTGCCCACCTTGTTGCATGCCGGTGATCACAACAGGGTTTAAATTTGCTCGCGCAGCATAGATAGATGCTGTGTAACCTGCAGGCCCAGAACCCAGAATAATAAGAGGGTGGTGTTGTATATCGCTCATAAAATACCTTTGTAAATCAATTCAACTCATTGTTGCTGTTGGTTCAAATTAGCAGCCAATGCAGACAAGGCCGGTAATCATAGAGGAAATAAAATCCGATAAAAACCTCTTATAACTCATGTGATTCTTGTTAAGAAACAGGCTTTTAAGGTCCTCTACGGCTCATTAAGGTGCTAATATTGGGGTCAATGTGAAAAATAAAAGTGCCAGCATAACAAACAATTATTAACTGGCCGTTCTATTGGGGATAGATAACAGGTTGAAGAAGCAAGCCACTGTAGATAAGAGTGATCGCCAGCCATCCTGGGAGAAAATGGCTCCTCGGTTGCGCGAAGGTGCCTTGATCGCTTTTGCTGCCGTTTTTCTCTATTTAATTCTGGCGCTAAGTAGTTATAGCCCTGAGGACCCAGGTTGGTCGAAAACCGGTGAGGGTGGATCTATTGTCAACTCAGGCGGTCCTATTGGTGCCTGGTTGTCCGATGTATTTTATTCCCTATTCGGCTATATGGCCTATTTGTTCCCGCTAATGATGGGTTATCGAGCCTGGGTGTTGTTTAGGCATCGTTATGAGATAACACCTTTCGATGGTGTGTCTTTCGCCATGCGAGTGATTGGTCTGATTCTAGTCATGATCGCCGCAACCTCTTTGGCCACAATAGGTGATACAGGTGAGTCGAATCTCCCTTTTGGTGCTGGTGGCATACTAGGTCACAGTGTAGGTACCGCAGTAGTTGAGTCATTTAGCCTGCTGGGCGGACGATTAGTGTTAATCGCCATTTTCCTATTTGGTATGACCATCTTTACTGATCTTTCCTGGCTTAAGTTGATGGATGATATCGGAGGCATCACGCTGAGCTTCATTAGCTTTGTGCATAATCGTATAAGCCAATTATTGGCTGATCTGCGTGAGAAACGAGAACAAAAACAGGTGCAGGAACAACGCAAAGTTGTAGTGGCCAAACACGTTGAAAGTGAGAAGACACGTAAGCCGCCCAAGATTCAGGTGATGCCCAAAAAGGCAGATAAAAGTGATCGTGTTGAACGAGAAAAACAACAGCCACTTTTCAATGCGCCAGTAGTCGGTTCACTGCCTCCGTTGGATTTATTGGATCCGGCCAATGAAAGCCATAAAAAGGGCTTTTCAGCAGAAGCGCTCGAGGCGCTATCTCGATTACTGGAGCATAAACTCAAAGACTTTGGCGTGGTCGCTGAAGTCACGGAAGTCTTTCCCGGGCCCGTTGTTACGCGCTTTGAAATTCAACCGGGGATAGGCGTCAAAGTCAGCAAAATTACTAATCTGGCTAAGGACATTGCTCGTTCATTGGCTGTGATCAGTGTACGTGTGGTCGAAGTCATTCCTGGTAAGTCGGTGGTTGGAATAGAAATCCCCAATGAAGACCGAGCCGTGGTTAGCTTTCACGAAGTCTTGTCTTCAAAGGCTTATGATCAATCCAGATCACCGTTAACACTGGCTCTCGGGCACGATATCTCAGGTGAGCCGGTGGTTGCCGATCTGGCTAAGATGCCGCATTTACTGGTTGCGGGTACCACGGGGTCAGGTAAGTCAGTGGGTGTGAATGCGATGCTGCTGAGTTTGCTCTACAAGTCGACACCGCAAGAAGTTAGATTGATTCTGGTTGATCCCAAGATGTTAGAACTATCGGTCTATGATGGTATTCCTCATTTGTTGACCCCGGTTATCACTGATATGAAAGATGCCGCCAATGGCTTGCGTTGGTGTGTCGCGGAAATGGAGCGCCGTTATAAACTTATGGCGGCACTTGGAGTCAGAAATCTTGCAGGTTTTAATCGTAAAGTGAGCGAAGCCGCGGCCAATGATAATCCAATCCCTGACCCATTGTGGGTGCCAGAGGAAAATTTTGAGCCCGGTGTAGATGTGCCTACCGCGCCTGCTTTGGAAACACTGCCATCGATTGTCGTAGTCATTGATGAATTTGCTGACATGATGATGGTGGTCGGTAAAAAGGTTGAAGAATTAATTGCCCGTATTGCGCAAAAGGCGAGGGCAGCAGGTATTCATTTGATTTTGGCAACACAAAGACCTTCGGTGGATGTGATCACCGGGTTGATTAAAGCCAATGTGCCAACCAGAATCGGCTTTCAGGTTTCATCACGAGTGGATTCCAGGACTATTTTGGATCAGGGCGGTGCAGAACAATTGTTAGGTCATGGCGACATGTTGTATTTACCGCCAGGCACTGGGTTACCTGTACGTGTGCACGGCGCCTTTGTCAGTGATGATGAAGTGCATCGTGTAGTGGCCGATTGGAAACAGCGTGGAGAGCCGTCTTATATCGACGGCCTGCTTGATGAAGGCGCTAATGGTCCAGCGATTCCTGGCTTTTCACCAACGGGTGATAGCGAAGATGCTGATGATGAAAGTGACGTGCTTTACGATGAAGCAGTTCACTTTGTTACCCAAAGCCGTCGAGCTTCCATTTCATCTGTGCAACGCAAGTTGCGTATCGGTTATAACCGTGCCGCCCGCTTGATTGAAGCAATGGAAGCGGCTGGAGTAGTGAGTGAAATGGGAACTAATGGCAGTCGTGAAGTTTTAGCGCCTCCGCCTCCTGAATGATTATAAACATCACATAAATCGAAGCTTATTGAAGAAGTAAACAATGATTAAACGATTCACATTCAAACTATTATCAACCGCTTTATTGTTATTCTCAGTATTTGTGTCAAGGGTTTATGCTGACGAATTGCCGGTTGATGGTTTAATTGCAAAATTAAATGCTTTACATAGCATGCAAGCGAATTTTTCTCAGCACATCATGGATGTTGATGGTGCCATTATGCAAAAAGCTGAAGGGAGTATTTCGGTAAAACGCCCCCGTAGGTTACATTGGCATACTAAAAAACCTTATGAGCATTTAGTTGTAACGGATGGCCAAGAACTATGGTTGTACGATGTGGATTTGGAACAAGTCAGCAAGCAACCCTTTGCTGCCGACCTCAAACGTGCACCGGCACTTTTGTTGAGTGGTGAGGCTGAGGCAATTACTGAGCAATACACGACATCAATCGTGAAAACGGCTAGTAGTAAAACCACTACCTATAAATTATTACCTGTTGATGATTCTTCGTTATTCAGAACATTATTGCTTAGCTTTGATGGTGAGTTATTAAAGTCTATGTCTTTGACAGATAATTTCGATCAAGTCACCTACATTACTTTTTCGGCGATCAATAATAATGCCGACATCAGTGATGATTTATTCAATTTCGTCCCGCCAGAAGGCATCGACGTGATTGTTAATGAACAATAATCTGTTCGATCAAGAGCCTGTTTATCAACCACTTGCAGCCAGGATGCGTCCAAAATTATTGGACGATTATATTGGTCAGCAGCATATTTTGGGCGAAGGCAAGCCGCTACGGGAAGCTATACTCAATAACCAGTTGCACTCAATGGTGTTATGGGGCCCACCAGGTGTAGGCAAAACTTCTTTAGCTAAACTTATTTCAGAAATCTGTGACACTCATTTCATCACCTTATCGGCAGTATTAGCAGGTGTTAAGGATATTCGTGCGGCAATAGATGAAGCCAAGATGCAGCAGTCTGCAGGTCGCATAACGATTTTGTTCATCGACGAAGTTCACCGTTTTAATAAAGCACAACAGGATGCTTTTTTACCCTTTGTTGAAGATGGCACAGTAATTTTTATTGGTGCTACCACTGAAAACCCTTCCTTCGAATTGAATAATGCGCTGTTGTCACGAACACGTGTATACAAATTGCGATCATTAGACGATGCGGATTTGGCGGTTATCATGGAGCGAGCAATAAGCCAGCATTCCGCTGAGCAGGTTAATTTACCCAGTAATCATCGAGATGACCTCGCTGCTGCTGCGGACGGCGATGCAAGGCGAGCATTAAATTTGTTGGAACTGGCCATTGAACTGGCACCTTTAGAAAATGATAAACGTGTTATTGATCAAGCTACCATAGACGAAGTGTTATCAGGTTTCGTCAGGCGTTTTGATAAAGGCGGCGATTTGTTTTATGAGCAAATCTCGGCATTACATAAAGCCGTACGAGGTAGTTCGCCCGATGGCGCTTTATATTGGTTTGGACGTATGCTCGATGGTGGTTGTGACCCCCTATATATTGCCCGTCGAGTAGTGAGAATGGCCAGTGAAGATATTGGCAACGCCGATCCTCGAGGTTTGGAGATGGCATTAAATGCTTGGGATGTGCAGGAAAGGCTTGGCAGCCCAGAAGGGGAATTAGCAATTGCACAGGCGGTGGTCTATTTGGCTTGTGCACCAAAAAGCAACGCTGTGTACAGCGCATTTAAACGCGTTATGAGTGATATCGGTGAGCATGCCAGCTATGAAGTTCCAGAGCATTTGCGCAATGCTCCCACACGACTAATGAAAGATATGGGGTATGGCGAAGAATATCGTTACGCCCATGATGAACCAGAAGCCTATGCGGCTGGTGAAAACTATCTTCCCGAAGAGCTGCAAGACAAACGCTATTATCACCCTGTTGACCGTGGCCTTGAGAAAAAAATCTCGGATAAGCTGAATTACCTGCGCGAACTGGATAAAAACAGTAGAATACGCCGCTACCACGACTCTTCCGGTAAAGACTAGAAAAGATAGATTAGACCAAGCCATGAAACATCTCCTATTAATCGCTGCAGGTGGCGCATCTGGAGCCCTTTGCAGGCACTGGCTGAGCGCATTAATTAATTCCGCCACGCAGGGACGGTTTCCCTACGGCACAATTACAGTGAATATTCTTGGTTCGTTCTTTATTGGCATTATGTATGTGTTGATTGCCGAGCGTCTGGCTTTGCATCCGGATTGGCGTAATGTTGCGATGGTAGGCTTTTTAGGTGCTTTCACTACGTTTTCAACTTTTTCTCTTGAGACTATCACGTTACTTGAAAATGGTTTTATTGCAGATGCGCTGGTTTATATGATCAGTAGCGTAGTATTGTGTATTTTTGCCGCCTGGGTTGCCATATCCCTGGCGAGAATGATTTAACAAATGTGTGTTTTTGTATTGACGATTAGGAATTTCCAAAACAATGCTTGATATCAAAATGGTTCGGCAAGATCCGGAAGGTGTTGCCAAAAAACTATTAAAGAAAAAATATGAACTGGATGTTCAGCAGTTTTTGCAGTTGGATGATGCGCGTAAACAAGCTGACACAGAAAGTCAGTCATTATTGGCTGAACGAAAACAGGCCTCCAAAAAAATTGGTGAATTAGTACAAAGTGGTGTGCCAGTTGATGAAGCAAAACAGACTGTCAATGAAACACTACAGAAAATAGAACAGCAGTTAGAGGCTTTAAAGCAAAGGGCTCACGACGCAGGTGAAGTGTTAGAGGCCTTGATGATGAGCATACCTAACGTACCTGATGACGATGTGCCAGAAGGTGATGACGAGGAGAGCAATGTCGAAGTTTCTCTTTGGGGAGAGCCAGGGCAATATGATTTCGAAGTAAAAGATCATGTTGATCTTGGTGATAGTATCGGCGGCCTTGATTTTGAATTGGCCAGTAAAATTACCGGCTCTCGTTTCGCAGTGATGCAGGGTGGTATTGCCAGATTACATCGTGCGCTGATTCAATTTATGCTCGACACTCACATCAATGAGCACGGTTATACCGAAATCTATGTGCCGTATATGGTGAATAGTGAATCCTTGATGGGAACTGGGCAGCTGCCAAAATTTGAACAGGATCTGTTTAAAATTGAAGGCGAGCAGAATTTTTATTTGATTCCAACGGCAGAAGTGCCAGTTACCAATATTGCACGTGATACTATCTTCGAAGCCAAACAATTAGGTGACGGTTTACGTTTTGTTTGCCATACACCGTGTTTTCGTAGTGAAGCGGGCAGCTATGGTCGCGATACCCGAGGCATGATTCGTCAGCATCAGTTTGAAAAAATTGAATTAGTAACTCTGGTTCGCGCTGAAGATTCTGATAATGAATTGGAAAAGCTCACGGGCAATGCTGAGACTATTTTGCAAAAACTGGAACTGCCTTATCGCAAAGTCATTTTATGTGGTGGCGATTTAGGTTTTTCCTCTAAGAAAACCTACGACCTAGAAGTATGGTTGCCAGGTCAACAGAAATATCGTGAAATTTCTTCCTGTAGTAATTTTGGCGATTATCAGGCGCGTAGAATGTTAGCGCGTTGGCGTAACCCCGAAACAGGCAAGCCTGAATTGCTGCATACCCTGAATGGCTCCGGCTTGGCGGTAGGGCGTACCCTGGTTGCAATTTTAGAAAATTACCAACGCGCTGATGGAAAAGTTTCTATCCCCAAAGTGCTACAAGCCTACATGGGTGGCATAACTGAGCTAGGCTAAAGATATAGTCTACAAAATTTATTGTGTATGGATTTTTTGCCTCTCTATTTTGAATTACAGAACAAGCCCTGTTTGTTAATAGGCGGCGGTAATATTGCTTACCGCAAGGCAACTTTATTAGCAAAAGCAGGAGCTTGTTTGCATGTTGTCTCTAAAGAAGTCTCTGATGAGCTGGCTCAGCTGGTAGAACGAACCAAGGGGTCAGTCAGACTGGGAGATTATCAAACAGACGATCTGAATGATAAATTTTTAGTGATTGCCGCTACCGATGATCATGAACTGAATCAGCGTGTTTCTGCAGATGCACATGATCAGCATATCCCAGTGAATGTGGTAGATTCACCGGAGCTATGCAGTTTTATTCTGCCCGCTATTATTGATCGTTCTCCGCTGGTTATTTCTGTTTCCAGCGGCGGTAAGTCGCCAGTTTTGGCGCGTATGCTGCGTTCAAAAATTGAATCCAGTATTCCTGCGGCCTATGGCAAGCTGGCTTCACTAGTAGGCGGTTTCCGCGATCAGGTTAAGCAGCGTTTTTCCAATATCGAGGATCGAAGACTGTTTTGGGAAGATGTATTGCAAGGGCCTATTGCTGAAATGGTGTTTGCTGGCAAAAGCCAAGTTGCGGAGAATATGCTAGCTAAACGAATTAATGAGGAATCTAACAATACTGGTGAGGTGTACCTGGTAGGTGCTGGGCCTGGTGATCCTGATTTGTTGACCTTTAAGGCTTTGAGACTGATGCAAAAGGCAGATGTCGTGTTATACGACAGGCTGGTATCTGAAGCTATCCTCGAGATGACACGGCGTGATGCAGATAGAATCTATGTCGGTAAATCTAGGTCCGACCACGCAGTTCCTCAGGAAGGCATCAACCAGCTATTGATACGTTTGGCGAAAGAGGGCAAGCGTGTGGTCCGCCTCAAAGGTGGTGATCCTTTTATTTTCGGGCGTGGCGGCGAAGAAATTGAAGAGCTGGCTGCTCATAAGATTCCTTTCCAGGTAGTACCTGGTATTACTGCAGCGGCTGGTTGCGCATCCTACTCGGGGATTCCACTAACACATCGCAATTATGCGCAATCGGTATGTTTTGTTACCGGGCACCTCAAGGATGGCACCAGTAACCTCAACTGGAGAGAATTAGTACAAACCAATCAGACAGTGGTGTTTTATATGGGGTTAGTGGGCTTGCCGATTATTTGTGAGCAATTAATTCAGCATGGCCGTTCACCGGATACACCAATCGCTATTATTCAGCAGGGTACAACAGCCCAGCAGAGGGTGTTGTGTAGCACACTGCGGGATATGCCAGGTGCAGTCGTTAGGGAGAAGATTAAAGCGCCCACATTGTTAATTGTCGGTGAAGTGGTATCTTTGCGTGAAAAATTGGCATGGTTTGAGCATATACAGCCTGAAAATGACTATAAATTACTCAAATGAGAAGGGCTAAGTACTAAAGTTTTTATTCCCTTCGTCGATAGTTAAGTCTAGGAGGGTTAAAAATGGTCAATTTTCCACCAACAATACCTGTAGGACAGACGCCGCCGTCAGTTAAAAAGAATAATGACAGACGTATTGTGCCTACCATTGCAGCTGATAAGAAACAGAGCGTTCTCACAGACCGTAGAGGTGTTCGTGATCGCCGATCACGTCGCAGATTGAAGCAAATAATGGATAGACGTAGCGGAGCAGATAGACGCCGCTCAAGCATTAATCTTAGTATCTAACCTAGCAGTTCTGGTCTAGCAATCTGATTAACTAATTGGCTTGTCTGTAGTTGTATGTAGCTTCTGCGGTCTGGTAATTTCCAAAAACAGCGCTGAATAGCTCTTTACCGAATAATAGCGAGCTTCTTTTGTCTGTAAGCGGGAAGAGCATCCATCAAAATTTCGCCAGCTTCTGTCAACATAGGGTCAATGATATCTTCGTCGTCGTCTTCACTGGAATGAACATTTTCAGCTGATGCCTGTTCCGTAGTTTCATCAGTATCTTCATCATTTTCGTTTATTGGTTTCAGCCCCTTGGCCAATCGTCTTTTATTTTCTAGTGCTAACGCCTTTTCCTTTTCTCTATCTTGCAATTCAATTCGCGCTTTTTCATTGAGAGTAATGGATTCAATTGCACTGGCCTCTTCAATTAATTCCATCTGTTCAGCTAAATAGATAAAGTCTGGATCTGACTTCATACGCTGATCATGCTTGGTTCTTAGCTCATTTACGTACTCGGGGATGTCGAAATAACGACGATGCATAATGGGGCTTATACGGTCCCAAGGTAGTGCATTATCCAGGGAGCTTTCTCCTACTTTTTCCTTGTCATAAACGGCAGGGAAGGAGATATCGGGTATCACACCACGGTGTTGAGTGCTATCACCTGAAATTCGATAGAACTTGGATTCGGTGATCTTCAGTTGGCCTTGCTTTAGCGGCGTCAGCGATTGCACCGTGCCTTTGCCAAATGACTGTGTACCGATGACTATACCCCTCTGATAATCCTGAATTGCACCAGCAAAGATCTCTGAGGCTGAAGCACTGAGGCGGTTGATCATTACCGCCAGCGGGCCATCATAATAGGGGCCACTGCGACGTTTACCATCGCGTAATACTTGGGTATTAGAGTTACGAATTTGTACAGTGGCACCCGATTCAATAAATAAACCGGTTAACTGATTGGCTTCTAACAGAGAGCCACCGCCGTTATCGCGTAAATCAATGATGATGCCTTCCACACCTTCTTCTACCAACTCAGTTAAAAGCTTGCTGACGTCGCGAGTGGTACTGCGATAGTTAGGATCACCATTGCGCCATGCTTCAAAATCAATGTAAAAAGCGGGAATATCGATAACACCGACTTTAATTAGTTCATCATTGCGCAGAATATCAATAACTTTTTTCTTTGCACTTTGTTCTTCGAGCTTAACAGTGTCCCGGATGATTTCGATGATGACATTTTCATCGCTCGTAGCCGCATTAACGGGAATGACTTCGAGCCGAACTTTAGTGCCTTTTTCACCGCGGATTAGCTGGACCACTTCGTCCAGGCGCAGACCAACAACATCTTGAAAGTCCTCTCCATCCTGCGCTACTGCAACAATGCGATCAGAAGGCTGCAGTTGACCCTGTTTATCCGCTGGGCCAGCATGAACCAGGCGAACCACCTTCGTGTATTCATCCTCCGTTTGCAAGACCGCGCCAATGCCTTCAAGTGAAAGGCTCATATTGATGTTGAAATTTTCAGATGTGGTCGGTGACAAGTAGTTGGTGTGAGGGTCGTATAAGGAGGCAATGGCATTCATGTAAATCTGGAAAACATCTTCAGAATTAGACTGCTTTACTCGATTTAGCTGGTTGAGATAGCGTTTACGTAACAGAGTTACAATGTCCTCTTGCTCTTTTCCTGTTAGCCTTAGCGCAATAACTCTGCTTTTAATGCGTTTTCTCCATAATTCATCTGTTTCAGCCAGACTCTTCGGCCAAGTGGCGTTAGAGCGATCTAACTCCAGGCTTTCATCAATAGAAAAGTCCATTTTTTCAACAATTGCAGGGAGGTTTTCAACAATGTGTTCCAGCCGGCTTATTAAGCGTTGCTGGTAGCGATTGAAAATGAGGTATCCGGAATCGAGGTTACCTTGTTGCAGGTGATCATCCAGCTTGTGACGCAGCGGTTCAAACTCATCGATATCTGATTGAAGGAAAAAGCTGCGATTACCATCCAGGCGGTCAATATAGCTGCCCAATAATCGTGAGGAAAACTGATCGTCAACCTGTAATTTTAAGTAATGTCTATCGTGGAGTTTTTTAAGGATTTCAGTGGCGGTTTCGGATTGAATTTTGGTGTAGTCGATTGAGCCTGGTTCAAGTTGTTTGCCTACAGCCGGGAGAGTCAATACTGCCAGAGACATCAAAGCAGGTAGTAACAAATGGCGGATAATGGATTTATGCATCATCTAATAATCAATCCTAAGCAAGGTGTCTTCTAAAATAAATAAAGTCTTTTATAACAACTGGTTAGAGGGCTTATCTAGAATTAACTACAAAGCAGCTTCCTCTGCCGTTAAATTACGTGAATTTTCAATTTCTCTAAAGATGTAATCCAACCATCATTCAGGCCTGAAATCTACTATAGAATTCACTTATTACCACATTATAGGAGGTAATAGACTATCGGCAGTAACCAAATTAGCTCTCCTTTAAAACAGTATAGCCAGCAATCAATATCTTCATAATTTCAATTCATCATCGGTGGCAGTCTAATTTTTGGAATGCATGCTCTGTCGAGCGTCAAAAGATTTCACAAGTGATGCTAGTGTGCAGTGAGCTTCTGAAACTTCATAGAAAGGATAATGGGCTATCACTACTTCTTCGCGGTCAGCCTCGCTTTTTGCTGTGCTTGAAAATAGTGCAGTAACAATGAGCAAAGAGTGAACATGTGTTTTGTTCATTTCAACCTGTCATCCTGAGAATGGGTAATGTGACAAAGCTCATGGGATAGTTTAACAGTAACAAAAATGCTCGATAAATTATGTAGGTAAATTTACTTAACCTATTCGACAATACACTATGCTTCCATGTGTGAGTATAATTGACACATTAGCATAAGTACCTAATGGAAATGTTTTTTAAAGAGGTGTTAGCAATATCTGGTTATTGAAGTAACTGGAAAAATTATGCTTGTAATTATCAATAAACACTGGGGCTGAATCCTTGAGGGTTTCAAAATGTTCACTCTTTTTATTCAGGAAAATCGTTGAAAAACTTTCAACGCGTTCCAGTTCATAAACATTTAGATATTGTTTTTGATGTTCTGGCAAACGATTATAAAATTGCTCGAATGTAATTACTGCATCAGCCGAGCGATTTAATAAGGCGATTAAAGATCGCTCGTTAGTTGCAACCTCCATAAATTCATAATCAATATCATCGCCCATTCGTTTATGGAACAAATTATAAATATGGGTAAGTTTGCTGAGTCCTGCTACTCTTTTCCCTTGCAACAGTTTCAAATTTCCGTCACCTATAGCAAGCCTGGATACTACTAGTGATTTATATGGGTTCTCTACACGAATCCAGGGGTGGTAACCATTTTCTACTACCTGTTCTGTTAAATAGTTAGACATGATGAGAATGTCGTAGGCATGGCTTTTAGATAACGTAAGTAGCTCAGCGAGCTTTCCTGGAATAGCTATTTTTATAGGATTTTTTAGTTCTGTCTCTAAAAATTGTACAAGAGGTTCTAGTGTAGATTTAACCTGGGAAGTTTCATAAAAAGGATAGCTAGCAATTACCACCAATCCTTCTTCGGGATCGTCTTTGCTATGGTCGCCATAGCATACAGAAGCCATGCATAAGCTAATAATAGCCAATAAATAGTTATAGTATTTAGTACTCATCCGAAAGCCCTTGTCATTTAGGAATATCAAAGCGTTATCCAGCAACGCTTGAACCACGTATTCCACACAATCCATCAATACTAGCAAGATAAGCCCCTAAGCTAACTAGGTATTTTTACCTAGCAACTCATTGCGAAAACGTTTTCTATAAACCCAAAAGTATACTTTTTAGTTGCCTTAATATCTTTGTTTTAAAGCTACGAATAACTCAGCTATTAAATTCAACTAAATTGGACGATACATACTTTCCTTCTGTTGGAGACGTTCTTAACTTTTATATTGATTGTTTAAAAGAGCAGGGGGCAGAGGGAAGAGGGCGAACAATATTGTGCTGCATATCTTTCTAAGGCTTGTGACAGTTCGTTATATATTGCAATATATAACGAACTTTTCTTAGACCTTATTAGATTCTTGAGGGAGTGGTAATGACCGCAAAGCAACTACTGCTGTCCACAGTACTATTTTTTGCTGGCTCAGGCTTATGGATAAAACAACTCTATGCAGCAGAGATAAATGGTGCAGAAGAAATAAATGTGGCGGTGGCATCCAATTTCAAACCTGTCATGAATGACCTTGTTGCGCATTTTCAACAACAGTCCGGTCACAGGGTAAAGTTGTCCTTCGGTTCCTCGGGAAAGATTTTTGCACAAATTAAGTACGGGGCGCCTTTTTATATTTTTTTCTCGGCTGATCAGGCCAAACCAATTGCACTAGAACAAGAGGGCTTAATCGAGCCTAATAGTCGCTTTACCTATGCTATCGGGACACTGGCATTGTGGTCGACAAAAAAAAACTTTGTAACGGAAGAACTGCTGCGATTGAAGTCGGGAGATTTTAATAAACTAGCCATGGCTAATCCAAAGCTAGCCCCCTATGGCGCTGCTGCGGTAGAGGTGCTTGATCATTTAAGTTTAACAGCGTCGACACAGCCCAAATGGGTGCAAGGAGAAAATATTGCGCAAACCTATCAATTTGTCAGTACTGGTAATGCCGACTTAGGTTTTGTAGCGCTTTCTCAAATTATTGACAAAGGGCATAGCAATTCTGGATCTATCTGGATTGTTCCTGAGGCGTTTCATCAACCCATTCGTCAGGATGTGGTGTTATTAAAACGCGGTAAAAATAGTCGTGCAGCTGCTGAGCTACTTCAGTTTATGCGAAGTGGAGAGGCGAAAAAAATTATCGAAGCCTATGGCTATAAAACGCTTACGAGCACATCTAAAACTATTCCCATAACTACCCCTATAACTACCCCTATAACTATCCCTATAACTATGAAAAACCCCGAGGTTTAACGATGAGTTTCTCTGAAGCTGATATTGCGGCTATATGGTTGACATTGAAATTGGCTTCAACAGTGACTGTATTGCTGTTGATTATTGGCACACCGATAGCCTGGTGGCTAGCGAAAACTCAATCTTGGCTGAAGGGCCCAGTAGGTGCAGTTGTCGCTTTGCCGTTGGTATTACCGCCAACAGTATTGGGTTTTTATTTGTTATTGGCGATGGGGCCAAATGGTTTCATCGGTCAATTAACCGAAAATTTGGGTTGGGGGTTGTTGCCTTTTACGTTTTGGGGCCTGGTAGTGGCATCAGTGTTTTATTCATTGCCCTTTGTTGTGCAACCGATACAAAACGCCATCGAATCTCTCGGTGATCGGCCACTAGAAGTGGCGGCTACATTGAGGGCCGGGCCTTTTGATAGTTTTTTTACGGTTGTATTGCCTTTAGCAAAATCCGGTTTTATCACGGCAGCCATTTTAGGTTTTGCGCATACCGTCGGTGAATTCGGTGTTGTATTGATGATTGGTGGCAATATTCCTGGTGAAACACGCGTTGTTTCAGTGCAGATTTACGATCACGTTGAAGCGTTAGAATACGCGCAAGCGCATGCTTTATCGGGCGTTATGATCGCCTTTTCTTTCTTTGTGTTATTAGGGTTGTACGGATTTCAACGTAAACAAACATCTTTTTTATCACCTAGAGGTGTTTAATCGTGAGCCTTCCCGCAGATGATCATAAAACCATAGATGCCCGTTTTCTCTTACATCATCAAAGTGCAGAAAAAGGTGGCTTTTCACTCGATGTCGACTTAACGATTCCCGGCAAAGGCATCACTGCGATATTTGGCCAGTCAGGTTCTGGTAAAACAACCTTTCTGCGCTGTGTTGCCGGGCTGGAAAAATCCGATCAGGGGCATCTCACAATCAATGGCGATACCTGGCAAAGTCCATCGTTATTTATTCCTACACACAAACGTTCCCTGGGGTATGTTTTTCAAGAATCCAGCCTGTTTCAACATTTGACGGCAAAGGGCAATCTGGATTACGCCATCAAACGTTCTGCAGAAACCATGACCAAGGAATTGTACGAGCGAGTCATGGCCATTATGGGCATCGAAGCTATTTTGCATCGCTATCCCAATCAGTTATCAGGAGGGGAACGGCAGCGTGTCGCCATTGCCAGAGCACTGCTCATGCAACCACGATTGCTGTTGATGGATGAGCCTTTAGCTTCGCTCGATGTAGCGCGTAAACAGGAAATCCTGCCTTATCTGGAAAAACTGCATCTGGCCTTTGACATCCCCGTTCTCTATGTCAGTCATTCCCTGGATGAAGTAGCCAGGCTCGCCGATCACACCGTTGTATTGGACCATGGCAAGGTGATTGCTCAAGGTGGACTGACTGAAATTTTTTCCCGCATCGACCTGCCGATACGCTTTGGTGAAGACACCGGAGTAGTGCTGCAAGGCAAGGTAGTTGAACGCGACAATCAATGGCATTTGGCACGAGTCGCTTTCAATGGCGGTGAACTGTGGGTGCGTGACGGTGGTGATGACGTTGATCAGCCGGTACGAATTCGCGTATTGGCCAGAGACGTCAGTCTTGCTTTATCGAATCACAATGACTCCAGCATTCTTAATCGGCTCGCCGTAGAAATCGCAGAAATATCCAGTGGCCAGGATGAGTCAATCGCACTGGTGCGTTTAAAACTGGGGGAAGAGTACATCATAGCAAGATTGACCCAGCGTTCATTGCATCAAATGCAATTAGAGCCAGGTAAAAAAGTGTGGGCTCAAATTAAATCAGTGGCGATAGTCAGATGAATTAATCGATGAAAGCATCATTAATCGGCCATCAAGATAACACTCGATGCTTTAAAAAAAGCGCAGACCACATCTCCTTTATTTAATGCCAGCTCAGCAACACTGTTATTAGTAATTACTGCTGAGATGGATTTGCCATCACCAAGATCCACAGTGATATCGCTATTCACCGCGCCTTTATCAATTTTTTCAATATGCCCGATTAGTCTATTGCGAGCTGAGGTTTTTACTTCTATTTCCTTGGTTAATAAAACCCAGGAAGCCTTAATTAATGCAATAATACTGTTACCGGATTTTAGAGAAAGCCGCTGAATACTGTCATTAGTGACGATAGCGGTCAGTGTTTGAGTATCGCTAATCCTGATTTCAATCTCGGCATTGACTGCACCAAGCTCAATATGGGTGATTTCCCCTCTGAACTGATTTCTCGCACTGGTTTGCACAGAGTTACTCCTTACAAAGTTGGCAACGTCGGTTAAGGAATGCAATCGGCTGCCCAGTCGTTCGACAAAGGCCTGATGTTCTTCCTGTACGGCTTGAAACCCCTCTATGATCTGCAGTCCAAAGTCCGTGAGAGATGTGCCTCCACCTTTTGCTCCGCCAGTAGAGCGAATAACCAACGGCTTATCAGACATATTATTCATGGCATCGATACGATCCCAGGCTGTTTTATAGCTGATACCTGCCTGCTTTGCTGCTTTGGAGATTGAGCCGTTTTCCCTGATAGCGATGAGCAAATCGATTTGATTCCTGGTGAAGGACTGGTCGCTATTAGTAAGCAGAAACACTTCACCTTTGAGTTGAGAGTTGTTTTTTGCCATCAACAGATTGATCCACATAATGAATTGCCAAGCAAAGTAACATAGTTAAGGAAAAAGCGTTACTGGCCCCATCCAAGTGAGCACAAGTTAGTCGCTAACCAGCTAGTTGATCTCGATTGCTGGAGGCAGAAGGGGGTATCTGCTAATATGCGCGCCGCTGAAAGAGCATAAATGACATGAGTTTGAGCTTTAACACCTTCCAGTATCTCTATGAAATAATGGATATTTCTCCATAGTGTGTGCAAATCAACAGGTGGTCTCAAAGAATAATGCGTCAGTTTGCTTAATGCCTGACCGGGATAGCAGTCATTAGTGGTGATTTTTTAATCAAAAAATAGACCAGGATCGATACAAAGGTACTGGTCAATCGATTGTAATGAGTAAAGTGGGTACTTTTATGCAATTAACTGAAGAAGATTTTCAAGGTTTCCGTGACACAATTGCACGTTTTATTGAGCAGGAAGTCGCTCCTTATCACGAACAATGGATGAAGGATGAAATTTATCCCAGGGAGTTCTGGAACAAGCTGGGCGAAGCGGGATTGCTATCAGTGCAAACCCCTGAAGCTTATGGCGGAATGGAAGCGCCTGCATCACTGAATATGTTAATTCTGGAAGAGTTTTCTCGTGCCGGTTACCTGGATATCGCGGTATCTATCTGTGCACACTCTGATTTGGCTACGCCCTATATTGTTGATTTCGGCACTGAAGAACAGAAACAACACTACCTGCCAAAATTAATGAGCGGCGAAATGGTTGCCTGCCTGGCAATGACAGAACCTGATGCCGGCAGTGACCTGCAGAGCATGCGTAGCAGCGCTGTTCTTGATGGTGATGAGTGGGTATTGAATGGCTCCAAAATCTTCATTTCAAACGGCATACTGGCTGATCTGGCTGTCGTTGCAGTAAAGACCGATACCTCAGCATCTGGTGCCAAGGGTATTTCCATGTTTGCTGTCGATACCAATCTTCCCGGTTTCAAAAAAGGTAGAAACCTGGAAAAAATGGGTATGCACGCAGCGGATACTACAGAATTGTTTTTTGAAGATGTACGCCTGCCCAAGGATGCACTGCTAGGTACACTGAACGGTGGTTTTGGCCATATGATGAGTGAGCTGGTTCGTGAGCGTTTAGGTGTAAGTATTATGTCTATTGCTCATACTGAAGGTGCTTTAGAATCAACGATCGATTACGTCAATGAACGTAAAGCCTTCGGCAAGCACGTTGCCGATTTCCAAAACACGCGTTTCCGTATCGCCGAGATGCAAACTGATGTTGAAGTAAATCGCGCATTCTTTGAGAAGTGCTGTGCACTTTATGATGAGGGTAAACTGGATGCAGCAACAGCCGCAATGGCTAAACTGTCATCTTCAGAAATGCAATGTCGCGTTATCGACGGTTGTCTGCAATTATTTGGTGGCTATGGCTACATTATGGAGTACCCCATCTGCAGAGCCTATCAGGATGCTCGTATCCAGCGCATCTATGCAGGTACGTCTGAAATTATGAAAGAAATTATTGGACGTAAGGCGTTAGCACCTAAATAAGCGCACCTTATATACTCTATACTCGCCAAAAGCCCCGGATGAAATTCATTCGGGGCTTTTTTGTTTTTCCTCATCTATTCTTCTTCATCGTATAAATTTTCTGTAAGTTTTGTTCAATGGGATTCAAATAACAGCAGTGGTATGATCAGTAAATCACAGGTTTAATTTGCTCGTTTAATAATAATTATTGCAGGCCTGATCATGAAGTTTGCTAAACACCGGCAATCATTCTTTACATTACTATTGTTCCTTATTGTTAATTGCCAGTTTGTTTATTCCGCTACGAATACATCAATACATTTCTCGGCTGATCAAGTGGCTGCAGGTTATGTTACTTATTTGAAAAACTGTATGGGCTGTCATGGAATCGGACTCACTGGTACGGGCGTAGTGCCTAGCCTGTATGGGGATAGCTTTATGGCTAAGTGGGCAGGCAAACCTGTTAGCGAATTGATTACCAGTATTCAGCAAATGCCACCAGATGAACCTGCTCCACTAACATTAGAAGAAGCGATTATCATTGCTGCAAAAATTCTCCACTACAATGGCATCAAAGCTACCGAGGAAAGCTTGGCGCCTGATCAAGATTTATTAACCCTGATTACTATTCCCTCGGTGGAAACACGGCCGTCGATTGTTGATGAAATACTAGTTTCCGAAAAACAAAGCGCTCCCGTTCTTTCAAAATTAACGTCTATCAAACCAGAGCAATTAATCTCGTCGCCGGATGCAGATTGGCTAAGCTGGCAGCGCACAACCGATGCACAGGGTTTTAGTCCCTTAACGCAAATAAATAAGAAAAACGTTAATCAGCTGCAATTAAATTGGAAAGTGCCTTTGCCCAATGTAGAAAGTATGCCAACGCCGCTGGTTCGTGATGGTGTTATGTTTGTCTACACCAGCCCGGATACGGTACTGGCATTAAATGCCACTAATGGTGATTTATTGTGGAAGTATCAACATCCATTACAAAAGGCCGCCAGTAAAAAAATGAGCATGGCTTTGTATGGCGATCTATTGATAGTTCCCACATCAGACTTTCAAATAGTTGCGCTTTCGACTAAAACCGGCAAGCAACAATGGAGTCATAAAATTCAGGCTGAGCCTGTTAATGGTCGCATTCGTTATTCATTAAGAGGTGCGCCTTTGATTGCCGGAGATAAAGTGATTCAAGGAGTAAATGGATCAGGTGCTCCCGGCGGAGGTTTTATTGTCGCCATAGACCTATTATCAGGTAAGGAAGCATGGCGTTTTTATACTGTCGCTAAGCCTGGCACTCCCGGTGGTAATTCCTGGAATGGTCTACCATGGGAAAAACGTACTGGCGGCTCCGTATGGCATAACGGCACCTATGACTCAACATTAAATTTGGTGTACTACGGTGCAGCAGCCACTTATGACACCAAGCCTCTATTGGTGCCAAGTCAGGACAAGGGCGTTACAAACAGCGCTTTGTATACCAATGCCACAATTGCGCTCAATAAAGATACCGGTGAGTTGGCCTGGTTTTTTCAGCATATGCCCAATGACCAATACGATTTGGATTGGGCATTTGAGCGTCAGTTATTAAATATCAAACATGAAGGAAAAAACAGGAGGGTGGTTATCACCACGGGTAAAGTTGCCATTACCGAAGTGTTAGATGCAGCCACTGGTGAATATTTATTTTCAATCGATTCAGGCCTGCAAAATATTATTGCATCCATCGATAAAAAAACTGGCCATAAAAACTTAGTTAAAGAAAATGTAGCTGATCCCGAAGTGACAAAAACAATCTGTCCCAGCTTAATCGGTTCAAGAAGCTGGCCCGCTGCTGCCATTAATCCTAAACATAAAACATTATTTTTACCTCTTACCGAAGACTGTATGGAAGTTGGTCCTAATGGTATCCATATTTTGTCATCAGGCATTGGTATTAAAATGATGGCCAATCCGGATCGAAAAGATAACAAAATGGCCCGACTTCAGGCGATTGATATAGAAGAAGGCAAAATAAAATGGAACCACCGCATGCAGATGCCCTTTGTAAGTTCTGCCATTGCTACTGACTCAGGTTTACTTTTTGTTGGTGATATAGAACCTGCTCTTAAGGCCTTTGATCAAAAAACAGGAGAGGTGGTTTGGCACACTGCATTGGAGGACTTCCCAAGCTCTGGCCTGATTACCTATGCAGTCGATGGAAAACAATACTTGGCTGTCATTGTTGGGCAGCGCAATAACCATGTCAGAGACCGGCGAAGGGAGTATGTTCTCGCTATGGAAAATGCCGGAGAAAAAGTAACGCCAATAAATGCACAAGGATCATTTATTCAGGTTTATGCATTGCCTGAAGAGAACAGATAAGAAAGCCATTAAAAAATTTTGAGGTTACAAATTTAGTCATCAATTAATTGCTTTAGTCATAAATTAATTGTTAAAAAGGAAAGGAGCGGGTGGTGAAAAACGAACAGCAACAACGACGAAAATTGATTAAAAATGCCATCGGTCTGATAGCAGGTAGTTCATTATTGGCCACTCTATCCACTGGTGCCAGCGCATCGAAGGCATCATCTAAAACTCTGCCCAAGACGACTAAACTTGGCGATATCGAAGCAAAACATTCATTGATTAATGCTAATGGCATTGATACACATATTGTTGAATGTGGTGAAGGGCCCTTGGTATTACTGGTTCATGGTTTTCCAGAGTCCTGGTACTCATGGCGACATCAACTGCCGGCAATAGCCAATGCCGGCTATCGTGCAGTTGCTATTGATGTGCGCGGTTTTGGTTATTCATCCTGCCCTCGGAACATTGAAGATTATCGAACATTACGTGCCGTAGGCGATATAGTTAGTTTGATTCCTGCCTTAGGTGAAACACAGGCAACCTTAATTGGACATGATTGGGGTGCTAATACAACATGGTCTGCTGCATTACTGCGCCCTGACCTATTTAGAGGGGTAGCAGGTTTAAGTGTGCCCTACAGATCACCAACCAACGCAAACGGTATTCGTCCTAGCGAAAGAACCAAAGCCATGCGCAAGGATAATAAGCGTTTCTATACCGATTTCTTTAATACTCCCGGTGAAGCAGAAGCTGAAATAGAGCAGGATATTCGAAATTGGTTACTAGGCTTTTTCTATACAGGTTCAGGTGCATTACCCGTATCAACAATGGAGTTGCTAATGGTTGGCGACCGAATGATTGATAATTTCGTTATTCCGAAAACACTACCTGCCTGGCTCACCGAAGAAGATCTGAATTATTTCACTGCACAGTTTGAGCACAGCGGTTTTTCAGGTGGGTTAAATCGCTATCGCAATGCTGATCGTAACTGGGAAGATTTTGCAGTTTTCGCTGGCAGGCCAGTTGATATTCCTTCCTATTACATTGGGGGTACCCACGATGGAGTCACGGTTATGGGAGCTAACGCGATAAAGGCATTCCCTGAAACGTTACCTCAGATGGTAGGGCAGACCATTCTTGAGGGCACAGGCCATTGGACACAACAGGAAAGCCCGGCTGAAACCAATAAAGCCCTGCTGGAATTTCTTGCAGCGATCCACTAAATCGCTGTCTTTTTATTAACAATAATTAACCAAAAATTATAATGTTCCGGGGGCTAAAGTTTTGAGCACATAAATCAGTTTTTCAGCTCAAAATAACTGCTTGACAGTCTCAAATGAAGTAATACATTATTGTCCTACAATAACAATCAGAGTGGCGCTTGTTTTCCGTATAACGACAACAGTACTAATAATATCGTTGCTTATACATATTATTAATTTGTTCCTCGATCAAAACTGCCAAAACTGTAAAAGGAATAACCATGCCGAAATTATATGTTGATGATGATCAGTACAGTGCTCAACCTCAGCTCTTGGTAGTTGAAGCCGTGCATGCCTCTGTAAGAGATCTTGTCAGAAAAAGATATTCAGAAAGTGGTCTTGCCTGGAATGAATTTGTTTTTGCCAAGCAGGATGAACTAATAACAAAAGAAGATTTTGAAAGTATTGAACAACAATTTATTGATCTAGGTTACAAGTGCGACTGGTCAGCAGCTGTTTCAGTGCAGGAAAAACCGGAACTCTATAAACCCATGGAAGGCATGGGCGATGACTTAAGCCAGTTCACATTCAAAGATCCCGACGCACCTATTGGAGAAGCTACAGCAGAAGGTAAACAACAGCGTGGTATCGGGGACAACGTCGTGCAATATCCAAATAATATTATCGGCACGGCTCGGTATGTTCGCTCAGCACAAATAGTTCTCGACTACATGGAAAACGGTGTACCACCTAATACCATCGCATTAATCGACGATAGCGGTGGCACCTTAACTGCGCCAATACTTGATCAATTCGCTGCTGTTATCTGTGCAGGCGGAACGGTGAGATCACATTTGGGTATTTTAACGCGTGAATATGGTGTTCCCTGTTTGATGAATTCAAAACTGGATGGCATTTACGATGGCGATACCGTAGAAATTGAGGTCACTGTCCCTGCCAAAATGGCCAATACAGCCGATACCACTGAAGAACCCGCTGCCACCATTTGGCGTATCAACGACTAAACCGAATTCGCGAAAGGTAAAATCATGACTCAGATAAACTATGCAAACCTTCTCGAAGCGAACTATCTGATGCAAAAGGTAGGAGAGGAATTTCACTGGCTGTGCATATCAAGAACCGTTCAAGCCTCTAAATTATTTCCAGTTTCTCCCTATATTATTTTTTCTTACATTAATAGTTTTTATCGGCTTCCTCCTATCTTGAGAAAAATAGAAACCGTCATGTCGGCAGAAGAGATAGCTGATCGCAGTAGAAACATGGGAATAAAAATTCAAAACCCGCATATGGGTTCCTGTATGCCTGCATTCTATTTATTAGGTAGAGAATACCTTTTGTCTCTGGGCATGATTCGTCCACAGGATGCTGTTGAAGATCTTCTGTATGTCATGGATTTTTGGAAGCGCTATCAATTGTCATGGCACCGTAATAATGGCCATATGACTAACGAGGAGTTTGGTCACCGCAGTCAGTTTCTTCCTGATCGTAAAGTAGAAGTATTTAGCTCCGACATGTATGAATGCGAGCCAGGTGATGAATTACAAAATGCTGCTCATGAATTTATGGCCGTCGCTTCACAATATGGTTTCCTCGTATCCTGTGAAAGCAGAATCAGTCTTACCAACTCCGGGCCTTATCGAATAGATGAAAACCATGAAATGATCGTTAGAGATTTTATGGACCTCGCAGAATGTTCACTGCCCTGGCTGGATGATATCGCCACCGATGTTCCCTATAACAATTTAACCATTGCCATTTCTGTGAAGGACTGCCACTTTAACCTGATGGATGACTGGGGCAGCTTTGAATCAGAGCCCGAATTCACCGCCGATAAGTTAGCTGGCATTGCATTATATACCTCTGACCCACTGTCAGAAGGTTATATACCTGTCGGCATGAACTCACGGGAAGAACTCATAGCAACCTTTAAAGAACTGAGTGAAGTCATAAAAGATGCCACTAACAAACTCTGGTTGCGTATGGCAGGCTGGAGCAGAGATCAAATGTTAGACGCCGGCGCTTTAGTCTATTTCGCTGTCATCAAAGATTTGGCACATGTAGCAGGCGTCTATGATGTAGAAGACTGGTTTGTTATCGATCCTCGCGCAGAAAAATTCCGCCCGTTGCTAAATGATGAATATGGCAATGCAGTGCTGGGAGAACTTGTTGGTTTATTAAGTTTGCCCACGCAACAACGCTCGCCGCATACGATGTCAAAGCATACCGACACACCAAACACAATGATGACGCCAGTACCTTACTCAATTTTAGCCGGTGATGAATATGTGGCATCAGTCGGTCCGCTACAAAAAGGTGAGAGTCATCTTGACGCCAAAATTGATCGTTATAGAACAACCCGCGGAGTTTTGACGCTCGCCGAATATAATCAGCTGGCAAGGGAATATGTGCCCGAAGTATGCACAGATAAATACCGCTTCTTATGCGAGACCTGGCTGAAGTTTAATGCCGATACCGAGCTGGCTAACGAACTGTACAAACTTGACCAGCACCATTCCAGAAAGCTCAAGGGCAGGGGGATAGTTAAAGAGGCTGATAAATAGCACTTTTTATTCCTTATAGCGACACAGTATTTATCGAGAACAGCATTTATTGAGAGTATTTCACTGATGCAAATTGGTTCCTTAATTCAACGATCAGCACAGCAATTCAAAGATGCACCTTGCCTGATCGAAAATGATCGCGTAGTTAGCTTTGAGCAGTTTGATGAGTTAACTAATCGCGTTGCCAATGGATTGCTCAATGCCGGTTTAAATAAAGGCGATAGAGTTGGCGTGCTGTTACCTAATGGCATCGATTGCCTGGTCGCTTATTATGGTATTGCTAAAGCTGGTCTAGTCCGGGTGCAACTCAATACCAGAGAAACTGCAGAAAACCATCGTTACAAACTCCAGGACAGTGAGTGTCGCGCATGGATTTTTGAAGAAGCAATACCCGATATAGCTTTAGAGATGGAATTTGATATGGCATCGCTACAGGAGATGATGCTGACTGGCGATCCGGCACCCTGTTTGGTGGATCGCTCACTTGATGCCCCCTTTAGAATTGGTTACACAGGCGGTACCACTGGCCAACCCAAGGGTGTCACATTAGTAACAAGAGGAGAGCTAACGGAGTTACTTTCCTTTTTATCTGACCTTGTTCCCAATTTACAGCAGGGCGACAGTTTTTTACATGCTGCTCCCATTGCTCATGCCTCAGGTGCTTTCTTTTTACCGGCATTAGTTCGTGGCGCTTGCTCTGTAGTTCTCAAAAAATTTTCCCCGCAGGCATTTATCGAGTTAGCAGAAGCCAAGCAAACCAAAATGACATTTTTAGTACCAACTATGTTGGCAATGATTTTAGAAGAGGAGTCGCTAGACAAAGCAGATTTACACTTTAAACGTATCTGCTATGGCGCATCACCGATTTCCCCCAGCCTGCTGCAACGCGCTGAACACTATTTTGGTCGTGTTTTTTCACAGTGCTATGGTCAAGCCGAGAGTCCAATGGTGATTACCTATTTAACACCAGAAGATCATGATCGCGTTGGTTCATGTGGCAGACCTTTCTCTTGTGTGGAAGCGGCTATATTTGATGATGACGATAAGCCATTACCTATTGGAGAAATTGGCGAAATAGTTTGTCGTGGCCCGCAAACCATGGCCTATTACTGGAATCGACCTGAAGCTACAGAAAAAGCATTTAGAAATGGATGGTTACATACTGGCGATATTGGTTATATGGATGCCGATGGCTTCTTTTATATATTAGATCGAAAAAATGATCTTTTAATTTCCGGTGGTTTTAACGTTTATCCTCGTGAAGTAGAAGATGCTTTGTTGAGTTACGATGGTGTAATCGAAGCTGCTGTCATTGGTTTGCCCGATGAAAAATGGGGTGACCGGGTACACGCCGTAGTCGCTACACGAGAAAATATTGACCCTGAAAAAGTCCTTTCCCATTCGAAAACATTGTTAGCCAACTTTAAAGCACCTAAAAGTATTGAGGTGTGGCCAAGCTTGCCAAAGAGTGCTGCCAATAAAATTTTGCGCCGCGAAATTCGAGATCAAATCATTAATCGCGAAAAAAATAATTCAACCCATATGAGTGTAGAGCTATGAATAAGTCACATCAGGTTTTACATGGTATCGCAGTAAAAAAACATGCTAATGCCGAAGAAGTAGCGCATTTATTAGGCGAAGAAGTCAGCGATATCCAATCCCTACTTGATACCGCAGAACAAGAACAGCGTATTGTTGCACTTAATGAAAAGTACATGCTAAGTCCGTTAGGCCGAATTATTTTGGATAGCAACTATTCTCTGGAATATATGGCCTTAAGAGAGAATCCGGATTTTTATGCTGCCTACGAGCAATTTGAAAAAATTAATATCACCGTAAAAAGTCTAATCACTGACTGGCAAACACTTGAAGTTGGTGGGCAGCGTGTTGCGAATGACCATAGTAATTCGGACTATGATATGTCAGTCATTGACAGGCTGGGAGATCTTCATGAAAAAGCTGACGCAATCCTAACCAGGTTGGAAACAGCATTACCACGTATAAAAATTTATCGAGATCATTTACTTGAAGCGCTGGAAAAAGCCGAAGACGGCGCTACCGAATGGGTCAGCGATGCCAAAATCAATAGTTATCACACGGTATGGTTTGAGTTACATGAAGACCTGCTAAGAGTTCTCGGTCAAGAGCGTCAGGAGTAACTGCATTGGCTAAACAGTTAGGCAAATGGGTCCTGGCCTTGGATGGCAGCTCTCTTCCAGATAAAGATTTAATTGGCGGCAAGGCCTGGTCAATCGCCAATATGATTAATCTGGGGCTTAAGGTTCCGCCCTCCATCGTTATCAGCACTGAAGCCTGTGTACATTATTTCGATACCGGGTCGTGGCCGGAGAACCTCGATCAGGAAATAACAGAGGGAATCAGCTGGCTGGAACAACAAACCCAAAGACAATTTGGTGCCAGCACTCATCCTTTATTAGTGTCTGTACGATCAGGTGCAACGATTTCTATGCCAGGGATGATGGATACCATCTTGAATCTCGGCATGAATGATCAGACCGAGCGCGCCCTTGCTGAGGAAAGCAGTGATTCACTGTTTGCCAAAGATACTCATCGTCGTTTTATTGAGCTATATGCAGATATTGTGCTTAAAGCGTTATTTGATCCGCTAGATAAAAATCTGCAAGCCGCTGATTGGCGAGCTGAAATAGAACAGGCCTGTGGCAATACAGTGCAATCTGATGTCCGCGAACAACTAACATCAGCTGTTAGAGCAGTATTTGAATCATGGAATACACGCAGAGCAAAACGTTATCGCAAACATCACGGTATACCAGATAATTTAGGCACGGCCGTTACGATACAGGCGATGGTGTATGGCAATTTAGATCAGCACTCAGGCACAGGTGTTTTATTTACACGGAATCCACTCACAGGCGAGAACACACCCTACGGAGAATATTTAGTTAATGCTCAAGGGGAAGACGTAGTATCAGGCAAATATACACCTGAGCCATTAAGTGCAATGCAAGCATCAGAGCCACAGGCTTACCAGCAACTTCTCGATGCAGCAAAAATTTTAGAACAAGAAAATAATGATGTTCAGGATATAGAATTTACTGTTGAAAAAGGAATTCTATATTTATTGCAATCGCGTTCTGCCAAACGATCGCCAGCAGCTGCGGCAAAAATTGCTGTTGATATGGTGAGCGAAGGCAGCATTACTATTCAGCAGGCATTACAGCGTATAACCGTCGATCAAATTCGAACCTTGTTGAGCCCTCGGCTGGCCACTAATGCTGATGATAATGCTGTCATTCTTGCAAAAGGAGAAGCCGCCTCGCCTGGTGTTGGTATTGGAACGGTGGTTACCGATGCCGATGAAGCCGAAAGGTTAAGCGAAGCAGGCAATCAAGTTGTACTGATTCGTCAAACTACCAGCCCGGATGATGTCCATGGAATGATTTGCTCCTCCGCTATAGCAACAGAGCAGGGTGGTTCCACATCACACGCGGCAGTGGTCAGCAGAGCTTTGGGGCGCCCCTGTGTTGTGGGCTGTGGCGAAGGTAAATTACTGTCACTGGCTGGAGATAAGGTCACCATTGATGGTAGCCAGGGAAAAATATATGCCGGTGAATTGCCGGTAGTTACCCCGAATGAAACTGAAGATGAAACTTTGCGGCATCTATTAAATTGGGCAACGGAATTTTCACCGCTTAAGGTCACCTCCGAAAACAACGCCGATGATGAAACCATTTGCCTGGACTCAATTGAAGGTGTTGAAGAGCCCGACAAGCTATTAGAAATTATCCGTAATATTAAAGATGCTAAAGCCATTGCACTCAATACATCAATGGAACCAAGCGCGGTTTCAGCTGCTATCAATAATGACATAGAAACCATTATTACCACCCCAACATTGCCTGTTTTGCTATCGGCAGCCCATCATTCGTTTAAAGAAAAACCGCAACCTTTTAAAGAAAGCTCTCAACAGCCGGGAGATAACACCGCATGACAAAAATCACGAGCCAAGATCTCAGCTCTTTGATGGACCTCTTCGAACAAAGTGAGTGGGTTACGCTGCATTTGCAAACGGATGAAAGTGAGATTTATCTTTCCAAAGACCCGAATCGAAAGAAAGGTATGACTTCCGCTTTTAATGAGGCTCAGGCTACAGCGCCCGTTCCCGTTATAGAAAAAACTACTGACACACATTCTGAGTCATCGCCAGAACCTGATAACAACGCTTCAGAAACGCCAATTGAAGAAGGTCATATTGTGCGAGCACCTAGCCTGGGCACATTCTATCGATCACCCAAACCCGGAGCATCGCCTTATATCGAGTTAGGCGACAACGTAACTTCAGATAGCGAAATCTGTTTGATAGAAGTGATGAAGCTGTTTACCACCATGCAAGCTGGCACTTCAGGAAAAATAATCAAGATTTTTGTTAACGACGGCGAATTAGTTGAACACAACCAACCCTTATTTTTAATTAAAACCGATGAATCCAGTAGCTGATAATCGCCCCAAACTATTAATTGCCAATCGCGGTGAAATAGCTTATCGCGTTGCGCAGGCGGCCAAGCAACTGGGCATTGAAACCGTGCTGGTTGCTTCCGAGGCTGACAAAAATAGTTTAGTAACAAAGGTAGTAGACCAGACTTTAGTAATTGGGCCAGCTCAAGCTAAAGAATCTTATCTTAATGCCAATCTTATTATGCATGCGGCGATAGCTAGTGGTTGCACCATGTTGCATCCTGGTTATGGTTTTCTGTCAGAGCGTGCTGAGCTCGCGGAACTTTGTGAACAAAATAACATTAGCTTTGTTGGCCCTACCGCCGAATCCATTCGCGCGGTTGGTGACAAATTATCGGCCAGACAATTAGCTACACAAGCGGGTGTGCCACTGACAACAGGCAGTGAACAAGTAGAGACTGTTGATGAAGCGCTCAATATAGCCAATCAAATTGGTTACCCGGTCATCACTAAAGCATCAGCAGGCGGCGGGGGACGAGGCATGGTCGTTGCCTACAATGACGATGATTTATCGCGTTCCTTTGATACCGCCTCTCATACGGCCAAAGAAGCCTTTGGTGATGGAACACTCTATCTGGAACGCTTTGTTGAAAAAGCACGTCATGTCGAAGTTCAGTTAGTTGGTGATGGCAAAGGTAATGTTGTTCATTTTTCAGAACGTGATTGCTCATTGCAGCGCCGCTATCAAAAAATGTTAGAAGAAGCGCCTGCCAACATCATTCCTGAACCAGTAAAAACAAAACTTCATCAGGCTGCCGTAGATCTATTATCCAGCATTAATTATCGCAATGCCGGTACGGTAGAATTTCTCTACGATGAAGACAGGCAGGAATTTTATTTTATGGAGGTCAATGCTCGTATCCAGGTTGAGCACCCGGTATCGGAAGAGATAACTAATAACGATCTTATTAAAGCGCAATTACAGCTTACGACAAATGATGACTTTAATGTTGATCAATCACAGATTGCAGTTGATGGACATGCTATTGAAGTCCGAATCATTGCAGAAGACCCCGATAGGGATTTTGCACCCAGCCCAGGACGCATCACGCAGTGGCACGCACCCACAGGTAAAGGAGTACGTGTCGATAGTGCAATGGAAACCAATACCCTTGTCTCTCCTTTTTATGACAGCATGATTGCTAAACTGATAGTCAAAGGTAGCTGTCGAGAACAGGCAATAGAAAGACTTAAAAAGGCATTAGACGAATTTATTATCGAAGGCATAAAAACCAATTTATCGTTTTTAAAAGCCATTGTTAATCATAGCGATTTCCAACGTAATCAAGTGAATACGCGTTGGCTAGAGCAAACTCTGATACCCACATTAAATGCTTCACAGTCATTGAGGTAAAAGCGTGGCACATATTGAATTTCTTGATGAAACTTTACGGGACGGGCAGCAAAGTCTCTGGGGAATGCGAATGCAGGCTGGCATGGCTCTGCCTGCAGCGCCGACCTTGGATAAAACCGGCTTTCGCGTTATTGACTTAACCGGGTCGCACCCCTTTGAAGTGTTAATACGTCACTGCCGGGAAAATCCATGGCATGGGATGGACCTTCTAATCGAAGCTATGCCCAATACCACTATTCGTGCCGGAATGCGTTCTAACGCATCAGTAACATTTGGTGTTACGCCAGATGCATTAATGGATACCTGGATGCGTCAACTTAACCGTCACGGCGCTCGCAGTTTCTGGATTTATGATGTGTTATTTAATATCGATAAAATGCATCGACTGGCAAAAGTTGCCAAGGAATTTGGTTCAGAAGTAGCTGGCGCGATTATGTTTACGCTATCGCCGGTTCATACTGATGAATATTATGCGGATAAAGCCGATAAGCTTTCTGCCATGCCCGAGGTGGATACCTTGCTACTTTACGACACGGCTGGTGTGTTAGAAAAAGAACGCCTCAGTACATTATTACCTGCTATTACCCGTAATGCTCGTGGCAAGCCCATTGAATTTCATTCAAACAATTTGCTCGGCATGTCAGCTAAGGCCTATCTCGATGCTCTTGAATACGGCGTCAGTATTTTGCATACGGCCAGTCGTCCTATGGCTAATGGTCCTTCAGTGCCTTCGACAGAAATCATGGTGAATAACATCGAATTACTGGGGCATACACATAATATCGATAAAAGCTGTCTACCTCCCGTTGCTGAACATTTTGAACGCGTAGGTAAAGCCGCAGGATTTTTAGTGAATCAATACAGTGAATACAACGTGCTATCTGTTGAGCATCAAATACCTGGCGGCATGATGGGCACCTTAAAAGCACAACTGGCACAACATGGTATGTCAGACAAGATTGACGACGTCCTGAAGGAAACCGCTTTAGTTCGTAAAGAACTGGGCTATCCCGGCATGGCAACTCCCTTTAGTCAGCTTGTGGGTATTCTTTCTGTCCTCAATATCGTGACCGGAGAGCGATACAGTATTATTCCCGACGAAGTTGTTCAGTATGCTGCGGGTCATCATGGCGAGCCGGTGGCACCGATCGATCCCAATGTGTTGGATAAAATTTTATCTTCACAAAGAGCCAAGGAAATTGCAGAAACCCCGCCTGAGCATCCGTCAATTGAAGAGCTTCGTAAACGTTACGGCACGCAGGATGATGACGAATTAATTCTAAGGGCCCTGGTTCCCGAAGCTGACCTGCAACGTATGCGCGATGCCGGGCCGATTAAAAAAGATTTTCCAATGCTGTCTTCTTCTGAATTATCAGAGGTGGACAGATTAATGCGAGTGACCAATATGCCCTTTGTCGAATATAGCTCGCAATCACTTTCACTACGTTTGGAAAAGTAATGCGCCGCGCAGTGATTATCGATTGTGTGCGCTCTCCTTTTGCAAGAGGTAGGGAAGAGGGAGCGCTAAACGGCATACATCCCGTCGATTTATTTGCACAAGTATTAAACGGTCTATTGGCAAGAAACGATTTTGATCCCAGCCTTATAGATGATGTGATTACTGGCTGTGTGCTACAAGTTGGCGAGCAAAGTAGCAACATTGGTCGACAGGCTTTATTAGCCGCAGGATTACCCGAAACTATCCCTGCCGTTACGCTGGATAGGAAATGCGGTTCAGCGCAGCAATCAATAGATTTTGCTGCTCAGGCTATTATTTCTGGTGCATGCGATATTGTGATTGCTGGCGGCGTCGAAATGATGAGCCTGGTAAAAATGCGTTCAAACCGTATGGGCAAAGATAACGAAGGCACATTATTTAAACAACGTTATCCTGAAGGTCTTGTTAATCAAGGTGTCTCAGCGGAATTAATTGCAGCGCGTTATGACTTATCCAGAGAACAGCTAGATCAGTTTTCCTATGATTCACATCAGAAAGCAGCAGCCGCAGAAGATGAAGGGCTGGTTCAAAAAAATATTATTCCTATTGATGTCAATATCAATATCGAAAACGAAAAAGAATCAAAAACCATTACCCATGATGAAGGCATTCGTCGCGATACCAGCCTGGAAAAATTAGCGCAATTAAAACCTGCCTATTATGAGCCAACCATGGCAGAACGTTTTCCGGAAATTAATTGGGCAATTACTGCCGGCAATGCCAGTCAGGTATCCGATGGCGCTTGTGCGACATTAATCATGGAAGAATCAATGGCGACACAATTGGGTTTAGTGCCACGAGCAGCGATCACACATTTTTCCATCGCTGGTATCGACCCCATTATGATGTTAACGGGTATTATCCCGGCAACGGAAAAACTTATTAAAAAAGCAGCACTAACGCTCGACGACATTCACGCCTTCGAAGTCAATGAAGCCTTTGCCTCTGTAGTGTTAGCGTGGTCAAAACAACTGGATATAGATTTAACCTGTGTTAATCAGATGGGTGGTGCTATTGCATTAGGGCATCCAGTGGGCGCCTCAGGCGGGCGCTTGTTGGGAAATTTAATAACATCCTTAGAACAAACTAAAGGACGTTATGGTATCCAGACAATGTGTGAGTCAGGTGGCATGGCAAATGCCACATTGATTGAACGCTTGTACTAGGATTGAACGCTTTTACTAAAAAGATATTAGGGAGTCATTGTGGAATTCGATTATTCGCCCAAGGTTAAAGAGCTACAACAGCGCCTTGAAACATTTATGGCTGAATACATTTATCCTAACGAGAAGCGATTTTATCAAGAATCGGAAAAACTGGGGCCGTGGAAAGTTCAGCCTATCGTCGAAGAATTAAAACCGATAGCCAAATCAAAGGGCCTTTGGAATTTATTTTTACCTGATGACGAATATGGGGCAGGGCTCACTAATCTTGAATACGCACCGCTTTGTGAAATCACTGGTCGATCTCATTTAGCACCAGAAGTATTCAATTGCTCTGCACCCGATACCGGCAATATGGAAGTGTTAGTTAAATACGGCACGCCTGAACAAAAGGAACAATGGTTAAAGCCCTTACTAGACGGTGAAATTCGTTCCTCCTTTGCCATGACAGAGCCAGAAGTCGCTTCCAGTGATGCCACCAACGTGACCAGCTCGATTAAACGAGAGGGTGATGACTACATTATCAATGGGCGCAAATGGTATACCACCGGAGCAACGGATCCACGCTGTAAGATTATTATTTTTATGGGTAAAAACGACCCGGATAATCCTAATCGTCATCAGCAGCAATCGATGATTTTAGTGCCCAAAGATACACCCGGTGTACGAGTTGTTCGCTCACTACCGGTGTTTGGATTTTATGGCGTGCCCGATCGTGCTGCTGAAGTGGTTTTTGATAATGTGCGTGTGCCAGCATCATCAATGATTTTAGGCGAGGGCAGGGGCTTTGAGATTGCGCAGGGTCGTTTGGGGCCTGGCAGAATCCATCATTGCATGCGTTTGATTGGCCTTGCTGAGCGTGTGCTTGAACGTATGTGTCGACGCCTTCAGATGCGAACAACTTTTGGTCAGCCCATTAGCAAACAAACAACATCGTTAGAGCGTATTGCCGAAGCAAGAATAATGATAGAGCAATGTCGTTTGTTAACCTTAAAAACTGCCTGGCTGATGGATACTGTTGGCAATAAAGCGGCAAAAAGTGAAATCGCGATGATAAAAGTGTCTGCGCCTATTATGGCCTGCCAGGTTATTGATTGGGCTATTCAAGCCTTTGGTGGTGGCGGTACCAGTAACGATCATTATCTAACGTCAGCTTATAGCACTGCACGCCTATTGCGATTAGCCGATGGACCTGATGAAGTACACCGCAATCAAATTGCTCGTTTGGAAATGAAACGCTATGAAATGTTAAATCCCGATGTGACGGGAGGCACTGCTGATGTGTTATCGCTGGATGAAGTTAACTCAATAGCTGCAGGCAGTTTATTTCCACCCGATGATGATTAATACGTTTAAATAAAAATACGATAAACAGTTATGTACGATAAAAGTTACTCATGATAAATCGTTACGAGTGAACTTATTTTTTAATTTATTCAATGAATAATAATAGAGGAGGTCATGATGGGAAGACTAGATAATAAAGTTGCTGTTATTACTGGTGCCAGTTCAGGCGTAGGGAAGTCCTGTATGCACCTTTTTGCTAAAGAAGGCGCAACCGTTATCGGTGTAGCAAGAAGCCAGGATAAACTGGATAGCATCGTGACAGAAATTTCTGCAACAGGCGGCAACGCCGATCTTTTTGTTGCTGATGTCTCTGATTACGACAAAGTCTGCGAGTGTGTTCAATATATCATCGAGCATCATGGGCAAATTGATACCTTAGTGAATTGCGCCGGTGTCGGCTGGAGCTGGGGAGAAATTAGCCCGGGCTCAATGAACCCTGTTGATACAACACCACCTGAAAAATGGCGTGAAGTTATTGGTATCAATTTGGATAGCTGTTTTTATATGTCAAAAGAAGTGATTCCGCATATGAAAAAACAGGGAGGAGGGACCATTGTCAACGTTTCCAGTATGGCAGGTTTAACTGGCTTGCCAGATGCGCATGCATACACAGCTGCAAAAGCCGGCATGATCAACCTAACAAGAAGCATGTGTATTACCTATGCCCAAGACAATATACGCACTAATTGTGTAGCACCGGGTTATATCAATACGCCAATGATAGAAAAGGCGCTATCGGTTTTTGATGATCCAGAAGTTGCAGCAACCTTAACGCCGATGGCAAGGCCTGCTGAAGCTGAAGAAATTGCCTATAGTTGTTTATTCTATGCCGGGCCGGAATCCAGTTACTGCAATGGTTCCACATTAGTGGTAGATGGTGGCTCAACAGCTACGTAATCGTTGAGAATACTAATTGCGGATAGCGAAAGCTTCATCCGGTAATGTATTAAACCGTTTATCGGTTGCACGAATATGTTTACGCGCCGTATTTTCAGCTAACCTGGAGTCACCTTTTAATACGGCATTAGTAATATCAGCATATTCGTGTATACGGTTGTTGCGATCTTTTTCAGTTAAGAAAGGTAAAGTCTGAGCGCGGATAATATGAATCTCGACAGTAGGGGTAATCTTAGCCAGCTGAGAATTACTGCTGATTTTAATTAACGCATCGTAAAAATTTCTGCGCTGCTCGATATAGGTTAAATCAGACGTGCCTGGCTCTTTGTAGGGCCCCAATAAATCATTCGCTTCTTTTAATGGCTTAGGATCATTACCTTGTTTTACCGCAGATGCGGCCAGTTTTGCCATTAAACCAACCAATACCTCCAGAATCACCATCATTTCAGTGACTTCTTCGCGGCTAAAACAGCGAATTGAAGCACCGCGATGAGGCTCTAACGTCACAATACCTTCAGCCGTTAAACGCTTTAACGCCTCACGAATAGGTCCACGACTTAAATTGTATTGGTTAGTTAAATCAGCCTCTATCAACTTTTGCCCGGGAACATATCGACCAGAGAGCAAAGACTGAATGATTCCCTCGGCAACACGCTCAGACGAACTTTGTACAGCAGCTACTTTATTAGATGCTGTAGACGACGGTGTAGAGCTTGAGCTTTTTTTACGTTGTGGCATGAGAAGAGTTTCATCAGTTAGAAGAGCTAAGGCATTAATATTGACAAAATTGCCTTACAATTTCATCCATCTGAGTGATTAAGCTTTTTTAACAAAAACATAACTTGTTGCGCATAATGTATATACGCGCAAGTAACTAAAGTATGGCGTTAGGATATATAAAACAATAAGTTACTTAATAAAAGTTAAAGTGATTTGTGACACACTTTTTAGTCTAGTGGGGCTTAAGGGTAAACCGATCAAATAATGATCGGTCCATAGTTAAATTAGGCTGCTTTTGAGTTCTCTATAGCAGTTGCTAAAGCAATCCATTCTTGTTTTGTGTCCTCGTCTTTTTCAGCTTCTGCGGCACACCATGCCATGACAGACTGAGGGTTTAAATTTAAGAAAATCGCTATTTTTCTAGCACTATTTGCATCCATAGTCTTTCCGTCTTCCCATCTTTTCACTGTTGTTTGCGAAACATCAAGCACTTTGTGGATTTGGTAATTTGTATCAACTCCGTAGCGTTTTTTTACGGCTTTTTTGACCAATACATACAGGGAATGTGCGGTATACATGGGCTGGCGACCTCATAGAATATTTCGTTCTTAAAAACCAATGATAGGCCAATTAATATACAAATCAATGGATACGTGATACTCACGACCTATTTACTACTAACTAGGTGTTGAGTAGTGTGTAAGAGTCACTTCCAAGGTGATTACCCCCCTCGAGGCGGGCTGGCGCTATTAAATGCCAAGAGGGGGCCTTCCTTGGAAGCCAAATCAACCTTGGAAGGAGCGAACATCATGCAATCAAAAACCTGTACCGAATCTGAATCAAATATCGTGAGTATTTCTCAGAAGCCAACTGCCAGCGGTTTAACGCCTGATCAAGAAATAAATTTTATCCGCTTCATGTTGCTGGTGGTGCCTCGCATTGGTAGCAGCAATGGTATGGACATATTGGCACAGCATCCCAGTCGATATTGGAATCTCTGCTGGTCCATGTTGGAAGTAGGCGAGGTGGCCGACCTGATCAGAATTCTCGATGTGCCACTGCGAATGTCGGTTTGCAGTCAGTGGCGGCTAATGAGTGATGAAGTTAAAGAGTTTATTTGTAGAGAGTCGCAAGTAAGGGCTATCAGCGCACTTCGTTTGGTATCGACATGGACGGATAACGATGAAAACAAATCCGTGGATTGATGCAGCTGTATTTATCAGCGGCTTGATAGTTCTGTTAGCTCTCACTGAGGCAGTGCCAGTATGAATTTCAATTGGCTAAATCCGTTTAATAAAGTCACTGATCTGGTGAGTGAAGTCGTCGAAGACAAAGACGCTCGCAATCGTATCAATGCCAAGTTGGAAGAATTACGCCAGCAGGTTTACATGGCAGAGCTGAATACTTCAACGGTGCCGTGGGTCGATGCTCTGCACAAAATGAGCAGAACAATAATTTCATTATCTTCAATCGCTGCCGGTGTATATCTGGCTGGTGAAGGTGCGAGCCTTGAGCAAATGGCTGCGGCTGTTGCTCCGGGGGGAATTTATAACTGGGTTAAGGGAAGGGGTAAGTGATGGGCGAGCCTGAAATAGTCGGGCCTGAAAGCGCGAGTGAAAAAGCAAACGACGTTCGAATTAAGCTGAAGGTAGCTGGTATGGATGTGATGGACCTGTCGCTAACACATCTCGTTTTGATGTTGTTGATGCAGGGAAATTGTCGATTGGATTTGTCGGCTCCTGCCCAGGAATTTCATATCGTAATGCCACATGAAGTCAGAGTTTATAAACCTGATTGGGCACAATATGAGTCGGAGGGATGATGTACCACTTGCCAATGGTTAGCTACCAAAAAACAATGCAAATCGCTGCAGCGCGTAGAGCCATTGGTATCGTTAATAAATTAAAGCCAGGGCAATTTCGTGCGTGTCATGCGAGTAGAGTTTTTACAAATTTGAATCGATTGAGAAGTCACTAGTAAAGATACTTTAAAACACCAAAGCATGTTATGAGGGCAAGAGAAAGCAAGGTCAAAACTGAAAAGGTCGAGCGGAGCTTTATATATATTGGGTCTAGCCCAACTCCATTTGGTAAGCTTCTTTTTTCGATCCACGCTTTATCAATTTCATTGCGTAATTTGCTGTATCCAGCTTGTTCAGACTTTAGAAAAAAAACACCGATAAAAATTGTTAATGCCATAGATATGATCGATGAAACTAAAAAAACAACATATGAGGGTTCAGCATCAATTGGCTTTTTTTCCAAACCTATTAATAACATTAAGGAAGGTGTCATGATCGTTAATACATTCCGTACCCAGTTAAGTTCAGCGTTTATGAATTTTTCGCTCGCTGAATTAAAGGCAAATCGAAATTTATTGATCAACGGCTCAGCATTGTTTTTCATGTTGCTACCTTTCAGTTGGGTTTATTAGTTTTTTTCAATTATTAGATTATTTGTAGTTTTAATAGAGCCTGATACGTCAAAATTAAAATCTAAATCAATATCAAGAGTGAACATGAGGCTAATAGAACTAACAATTAACAATGAAAGTAAAATCTTTAAGCGGGGTGTCATCAGGCGAATCTCCGAGTTAAAAAAACTTGGTCGCCTACAGGCTTTATAGTGCGCTTTGCAGAGAAAAGAAAATATTTTTTATGCTTATCAGGAATCTGTATATATCTTTTTGGAATTTATAGTTGTATGAATAAACACCAGCAGAAGGCCGCATTGGGCGGTATGCAAAGCGTAGAGCCGGGGGAATTTCCCTCCGGCTTTTTGGCGTTTGGCGAAGCCAAATGCCATAGGCTAGTCGAGGCGGCCAAAAGTCCGACAGACATATATCGTCTGGCTTCGGGGCCATTTAGCGATTTATTAGGTCGAGATTTCAAAGAGCAACTTACTGACTCGCATCGCGAGCAGTTCAGTGCTGAGACTGGAACAAAAACATTCATCCAGTTTCGTGAATGGTCGGACGAATGGCGTATCAGAACTCAGGTTGATGGCACCGTGGGTAGTCCGCCGCCAGAGCAAAGCGGTAATCGGATATCTGACATGCTTAGTGATCGTGGCGCGAGAAAAATTGCCGATAGCTGCGCATACATGGCTGAGAAACATGGTGGGTTTAAAACATTCGTCACTGGCACTTTTGACGAAGCCACTAGAGCCAAATTGACTACTTACGATATCAAAACCAGACGACCGCTTACCACCATTCAAAAAGAAGTCACTCGCACAATGGATGCCATGCAGAAAATGTATCAGCGTGGCTGGACTACAGACAAAAGCAATCGAGTTGATAGTCATGAACAGGCGTTAGCCTATTGTTGGGTTGTTGAAGTGCCTGAGAATGATGCAGGCATCCCAAATCCGCATGTTCATATGCTGCTGGATTGGCAGGTGGATTATCAACACTTCAAGCCCTGGGCTGCACGTATCGAATCGATATGGGGTAATGGATATTTCCACTTAGAAAAAATCGAAGACCCGCTATGCGCAGGTGCGTACATGGCCAAAGCTGCGGGTTATATCAGTAAAGCTAACGGGCAGAGTGATCAGGGCATAGTAACGGGGAATCGTTACGCCATCAGTAAGAGAGCCAGAGCGCCGGAGTGGTACACCATTGGCACGTTTGAATTGGGAGTCATGGGGCATTTAATCCGCGATGTATATGACCATATCACCACTAAGCATGAAGCAATATTTGCTGAGCGTAAGCGATTAAATCAAGCACGTGACAACATCATACAACGAGCCAAAAAAGAAAAAGAGAAAACCGGCCGCTATCCCCTGTGGGCAAAAAATCAGCGCGACAAAATCGGTAAACGATTAGCTTATGTCAGGCACAAAATTAACAGCTTAGAAGTACGCGCTAATAAATATCAGTTAGTACTCAAAGGCCAAAGTGCATTCAATCGATTTTCAGGTTGGGCAATGGCTCAAGGCTGGAAATTTAATGAGCGCCCAGATAGCCATTGGTTGGCTGAATTTAAACAGCGTCTGTATTCCAAAAAGAAAAAGCGTACTGCTGTTACCGATGGCTGGTTGGTTTCTATGGTCGATGGTTTGAGGTCAAGAGTTAGGGAGTCAGTAGCGGCATGCTATGAACTATTCGATAACGATGGCTGGACTTTTATAGATCGAGAAGACTGGCGAGCTGATTACGGGTTTTAAAAAAATGGGAGGGAATAGCAAATCGAGAAAAGCATCAATTCCACCAAATATTGATTTAAATGAGTTCGGCTATACAGGCTGTGATCACGATGCGCATATATATGAGTGGAAAAATTATAAGAAGTGGAAACACGAACTTGATCTTCAAATGATGCATGCACAATTCGTTATCGATAATCCACCAGTGCAGCACTGGCATCTTGGTAATTATATAGCTTGGTTTATTAGGAAAGTAACGGGGTGAACTATGGGAACGAGAGAAAATAGAAAAAGAAAATTATTCGCACAGCAAAAAGCTGAACGCTTGGAAGCTGCAAAGCAGGTTGAAACTGAATCGCCTTTTAAAGAGGGATCACGACGACTCAAAAAGGGCTGGAAGTGGGTCAATGGCGAGCCTGTTAGGGTGAAAAAATGAAAGATAGCGAACGGCAGTTAATTCTCCGCGACACTGAAATACTGCGAGAGCTATTAGGTAGCTTACCGCCTGTAGCAAAGATGCTTGAAGCTGAAAAATTTAAACAGGCGGATCAGGCTATTTGCCGAATTGCTGAGACAGCCAGGGGGGACTATGCCAAAAGCTAACGATGATCGAAAACCTGTAGGTACAGCGCACTGCAATGACTGTGGTTTAACAGCGGCGTTTTATCAGGTAACAAAAGGTAAGCGTAGAGGGTACTTGTACAAACGGTGTCCGCCACCTTCAGCGGGTGGCTGCGGGTGCGATCAATCAGCGGGTGCTGTTAAACAGCAGCGCTGGCTAACTGAAATGCAACGCACCGATGAACCTATGATCGAGCACCCATTAAACCTAGCCGAACCTGAAAATGTTGAGGTCGACGAGACGCCAGAAAATGGCGCCGATGAAAACCTGCAAACCCCAGAAAAATCAAGGGGTCTGCTAGGTATCGCTGGCATGGCAGTCGTAGGTTTAGCGGCGTACTTTTTATCCTAATAGGGGGCAATGATGGCAGTAGCAGCAGTAGAAACAGATTCCCAGGGTGAAGGTAATGAGCCGCATGGTCTCGATGACCTGATAGAAAAGGAATCGGTGAATGAGCAGCAACAGGAAAAACAACAACAGCAGGAACTGATCAAAGCTAACGAACCGAGTCAGGCTGAAATTGAACAGGCTAAAAAGTTGGCAGCTGAAATCAATGGGGCTTTCCTGTCCGGTGTGAACTATATGGTTTGCCCTTCAGTCGAGATCGATAAGATTGCCGAGCGTGAAAAGGGTGATGAAGCATTTTACCCATTGGCGTTAAAGCATGGTGGCAAAATGCCGCCGTGGCTCGCCGTTTTTTATGAAGACTACAAACCCTATATCGGTGCTGCCATTTACATGGGTAAAACCATTGCAGTAGCCAGGCAAGTAGAACGCCATATCCAGGAACAACAGGCCGAAGCGGAAAAAGAAAAACAACAAAATAGTGAGGGCCAAGATAGTGGCGATCAATGAAGATACTAGCCTAGAGCTACGCCATGTGTTCGTAGCGGCTAAATCGGGCGGTGGTAAATCGCAAGTAATGCGCAATGTGATTGTGCCGGCAAAGGGAGTAAGAGCAGTATTTTGGGACCCTGATAGAGATCACCCCTGTAAACATTACACCAGTCGTCGTGAATTTCTTTTGGCTTTGAAGAAAGCCGATGCGGCTAAAAAACCTTTTAGGATGGGTTGGGCCGGTGATGACGGCCAGGAAACGTTTTTATGGTGGTGTGATGCAGTGTGGCGCATTCTCGACGGCAAGTTTGATACCTGGGTAGTGACTGAAGAATTGGCCGATTTAAAGTTACCGCAAAATATCCCTGTTCCTTATGGTCGGTTGTTAAAGCGTGGTCGCAAATACGGTGCTATTTTGGTGGGCAATACTCAGCGCATCCAGGAAGTGCCAAAGACACCAGTGACCGGTGCAGCGGTGTTATGGGTAGGTGTGCATGAATTCCAGGACGCTACCTATTTGGAAAAAATGACGGGGCTAAAAGCTGATGATATTGCTAAGCAAAAAAACCTACATTTTTATCGAAAGCAGGGTGGTGACTGGTCGCAAGAGGTCGTGAAATACAAAGCCTATGGCAAAAAAACAGGGCCAAGAAATCAATTTAAACAGTAGTTTTGACCTAATAGGTTCAGCCTAACAAATTCGATTGACTGTTAAACAATAAAGCCTCGATAGTGAAAACACTTTCGGGGCTTTTTTTTTGGAGCAAGTGGAGCTAAGCACATGAGAAATTTGCAGGAAATTAAACGCAACATCGATCCGACTATTGTCGTGTCCACGGTGATTGCATCAGTCGTTATTGGTGGTCTGGTCGTGTTGGCACGTAAAGCAGGCCTGGGCACTGTCGCTACTGTGGCTAAAGGCGGCTGATATGTTATCTAAAATCAGTTGGGAAACAGTCGCAGCGACTATCGTGGTGATTGCATTGATGAATCGCCATCGAGATACAAAGAGACTTTTAGAAGGTTAAACAGCTCGCCGTGAGGCGATATATCCGATCTGTCACGCCGTGAGGCGTCGCAACTACGAGGAAAATTATTATGGCACGTATTGAAACACGCATGCCTTATCCAGAAGGTGTAACTGCAGGCGGTACAGCCGTTTTTAAATTGCCGGTGGGTCGCCGCTATCATGAATTAGTACTGACCTATGCCGGTGTTACTCTGGCACAACTGAATGAAATTCGTGTTATCGCGAACGGTAAACCCATTCATCGTTATAGCGCGTCTGTTCGTGATGCACTTAACCAGTTCGATGGTCGTGCAGCGGCTGCAGGTCTGTTGGTCATTCCGTTTGATCGCTACAACCTGAAGAATCGTGTAGGTGAAGAGGAAACCGCTTTAAATACTGATTCTTTTGATCAGAATGGTCGCGGTATTCGCTCACTGACAGTTGAAGTCGATATCGATGGTGCGGCAGCAGCGCCAGTATTATCGATGACGGCCAGTCAATCGGAAAAACTGCAAGGTGGTGCCGGTACGATTCTGCATGTGAATAAATTCCCTCGCAGTGCAGCCGGTGCAGGTGAATTGCAAATCTCTGATATTCCTTTCGGTGGTGTAACCACCCAGGCGTTAAACCGCGCGGTGTTTGTTCCTTCTGTAGGTACTATTTCAGATATGAAGGTCGAGCGTGATACTTACGTGATCTGGGAGAGATCAACAACGCTGAATGAAATGTTGCAAGTCGATGGTGTGCGTTCGCCTCAGTCGGGTTATTTCATTATCGACAAAACTGAAAAAGGATTTGCAGGTGATCCTGTGGCCTTGGCAGGTTTTGCCGACTTCCGTTATCGCTTGGAGTGCAGTGCGGCTGCTCAAATCGATTGTTTCATTGAAACCCTTGGTGCGCTGGGCGATTAAGCCTAGCGTTAAATTCATTGTTTTATGAGGGTTTATCGTGAGTATATCTGACCAAGTTTTTGCATTACTGGATCGAGGCATAACGGTTGCAGGTGAAGTGCAATCGGCTCGCCATAAAACTGCCGATAACGGAAATACTCGACCTGAAAAAGTCGTCGAGAATACCGATACCGGTCAGTTAAGTGGTCGTCAAACATCACAGCCGATTGATATGTCGCAAGTGTGGCAACATCCGGCGATGTTGGCTGCAGGTGCTCTGCTAGTTGGTGTTGTTGCGCTTAAGGTGTTGCGCTAATGATTCCAGGGTTGGGCGATTTATCAAACAGTGGTGGCTTCACAGGTGGCGCTGCAACGGCTACCAGTGGCGACGCTGGCGGTAGTGCAGGAACGGGCCAAAAAAATATCAACTTTGGCGGTGCCGGTAACCCTAATACCACAAGTGCTGTTATTCAAAACCCTATCGTTATTTTGGGTGTGGTCGCACTGGTGTATTTTTTTGTTAAAAAGCGCTGAAAAAGTTCCTTGGTCAGCTGAAGTCGAGCAGGGGATAAAGATTAGCGCAGGAAAAGATATCGATGATATCCGCTCCGAAGTTATCGGCGGCTTATCAACAGTATGGAAAGTGACAGGTGAGGGCGTGGCAGGTTTTGTTGTGTTGCGTGTCGATGGTAGCGAGCTAGTGATAGTGTGCGGCGAAGGCCAAGGCGCTAAATTTGTGATTCCTTGGATAATGGAAACAGCAAGGCAGCATAATTTAACTGTTAGAACCCATGTTAAAAGGCGAGGCCTTGTCAGAATGTGGCAGCGTTACGGTCTATGTCTTGATGAATATGTTTTAAGGGGTTAGCCAATGGGCGGTAAATCGAAAAGTAGAACCAGCTCAACGAATACCACAACCGATATCACAACTACCACGGCTGATAATCGCGTCAGTTATGGTGATGGCGTCATTGAAGGCAATATTCAATTAAGTAATTTGGATGGCAGCAATGTGACGGTCGAAAAAACCGATCATGGGGCTATTCAGCAGGCGGGCAATCTTGCTAGTCAAAGCATTGGTGGTGTCGTCGAGGTGTCGGGTAGTGCGTTTGATTTTGGTAGCGAAGCTTTAGCGGCCAATATCGATGTATCAGACGAGGCCTTTGAATTCGGTGAATCAGCCATCGCTGCCAACAATGATCTTGCTTTTGAAACGATAAGAAACACAGAAGCAACATTCGATAGTGCAATAGCGGCCGTGCTGGATAATGACGAGTTGAACAATCAACTGATTAGGCAATCGCTGGATTATAACCAAGCATTGATACGGCAAGGTAATCAGAGCGAGACGGCCAATTTTTCAGACCAGTTATTTGAAAAAATACTGCCTATATCATTGGTGGTCGGTGGTGTTTATATCGCTGGAAAATTCATAGCGAGATAGGTTTAAAACCATGAGTCAAAAAGATATTCCGATAGCAATACCCGCAGGCCAGGAAAAGAATTTGCCTGTTAATGAATATGACTTTTTATTTTTAAAAAGCGCGCCTTATGAAATTACGGTAACGATAGATCAACAGCCTTTGAAAATGCAAAAAGGTGATGTGACCGAGCAAAGCGGCATGAAAAGTATCACGCTAACGAATAACGGTAGCGTTGATATTATCGTAACAGTCACAGTAGGGAAGGGTCGTTATAACCGTGTAATAGTCAGTGGCGAATTGAATGTATCGGCTTATGTGTCGAGTGAGGCAATCGGTGAGAGCAAGTCACTGCCGCTCGCTATAACAAAAACGGTTGGTGTGATTGATACAGTCGAGGAAACCGTTCTGGCAGGGCAGTCGATTCAAAATGCCAATACGGGGCCTGCTGGTAATCGCTTTGCTGTAACTCAGCATGATGGTGAATTCTATGCTGTCCATCAAGACAATTTGTATCGATTTAACAAGGCGGCTGGTGGTTGGGCAGCAACACTTGCATGGGATTTAACGTCTATTGGCGGTAGTTGGCCTGGGCATATATTTTCTGCGGGGGTAACTGCTGGCGGAACGATTTATATGATTGCCGGTAGTTCGTTGTATCGGGCATCTCTTAACGACAGGTCTGTAGTGTTATTGCAAGCCAATATTGTGGTGGGCACCTCGTCGGCTAGAGGTGGTGGATTATTAAATAACAAATTTTATTTTTCTGAAAAATATTACGACGCCGGTATCACTCAGGATGTCAATTATCTTCGTTGGTACGACTTGGAGACAGGAGGCACCGGAAGCATAGCGGTGCCTGTTAGTTATGGTCAGCGGCTTTATGTGCGCGGCGATTATCTTTATATGTCAAACAATGGCAGTGACACTCATAACAAACTGAATCCAGAAACGGGCGACCTTATAGAGGAGGTTACTGGTCTTGGTACGTTTACGGGTGGACTGGCATTTAGTGAAACGGAAGATTTTTGTTTCTATGGTGATACCAGCGAGTACGACTATGGGTATTCCGATGCGGGCCAAAAATACGGAACCATATATGTAGAAAATACTGGCGACTCATCGACAAGAAAAGAAGTGCTACTGAAAGAACCCGTCGAATGGTTTACTCGTGGTGCTGATACGGTAATGACGGGAGCAATTTTAAAACCCATTTTCAAAGGGATTGCATTAAACGAAGGCGATAGCTATTTGGATGATGTGGTTTCCTTTGCATGGACAGATGGCATAACTCAGAAAAAGCTCGATGGTGGTACGAAAACACTAAAGCTAAGGGGTATCGATGATTATTTTTCGATTGCGCTAACGAGTGAAGTATCTGTCAGTTTGATAGGTGAAGCATTCGAGTAGGTGGTATGGTGAGAAAATCACACATACTGTTAATAGTTGTTGCGCTAGGAGCTTTGATTATGACGACTACAAGACAGCCAAGGGGTATTAGAAATAATAACCCAGGTAATATCCGCGAAAATCAGCGCGTTGATTACGACTGGGAAGGTGAAGCGAGTGGTGATTATGATTCCGAATTTGAAGAATTTGAATCCCCTGAATATGGCATCAGGGCAATGGTGCGAATTTTTAAAAGTTATCGCAATCGTGGCATTGATACCGTTGCCGGTATTATTAGTACTTGGGCGCCGCCATCTGAAAACAACACTGGAGACTATATCGATGCCGTTGCCAGTAAGTTGGGAGTGGAAGCGCATACGCCAATCAGTGAAAGCTATTATCCAGGGTTGGTCGCTGCCATTATTCATCACGAAAACGGTCAGCAGCCTTACGATATGGCAACGATAGAGCAAGGGATTGCCCTTGCCTAACGTTTCTGTGCGAATTGATGGTCTTATGATTGCAACGGTGCTCGGTGTGGGTGCCGCTGCTTTTTTGTATCTGAATCGTAAAGAATTAATCAATAAAGTTAACCCGGCTAGTCGTGAAAATTTTATTTATCAATCGGTAGCTGGCGAAGATGGCACAATACGAGAGCTTGACTATGTATTCGCTGGTCTCGACTTAATCAACCCGTTCAATGAATCAGATGCCTATGCCGAACAGCTGTATGGCCTGGATTAAGCAGTATGATGGATCAAGTAGTAACTATCATTATTTCCTCAGCACTAACAGGTATTATTAGTAGCGTGGCTACAATGGCTGGGCTGAAAGTGCATATCACCTATCTGCGCGAATCTGTGGGTGAATTGAAATCTGCAGTAACCAGGGCACATGAACGTATTGATCGATTGGAAAAATGTTAGTACGGCAATGAAAACCACTTACTTTTAAAACGCTCTAATGGCTGCTCTCAGCCCCAAAAAAAAGCAGCATATAGACAATACAATTAAAAATGCTGACAATTTACCCATACGAGAACCTATTATATTGAGATCTTCATTGTCAGCTTGGAAGGCGCTTAAGTGGTATTGTTGGGCTACATAGCCGAAGACCATTGCGGTGGCAGATAGAAAAACCCCTACGCACCAGCATGTTAAAGAGTGTTTGATATGCTCCATATCAATGGGTTTGTCGACGTTACCCATAAATGTCATTACAGCAATAGCAGCTGCGCCGTTTATTAAGATAGAAGTTCTTAAAGCAATCATAGAAAATTGCATTACTGCACGAAGTAATTCTAGTTCGCGCTCTGAGTTTATCTTATCTTTTTCGAGTTGAATTTCTTCGGGTGTTATGGGCATTGATAATTCCTTTTATAATTGGGAACAGTGTTAATTAACGTCATAGTTGGTGTCGTTGTATCGCTTGCTGCGGTTTTTTGCAACTCTGATTGAGCTTGGGCTAATTTATGATGGAGGATTTCATTCTCACGTTTTAAGCGTCCCATTTCCTGCCTTGTGAGCCACATACCTACAATCTCGTCAAAGTCTATATATTCGCCACCTTCGCCGCCAAACCATAGTCCGGTCTGGTTCTGTGCAACCGAGAGGTGGCGGTTATCTGGTAGTACTAAACCTGCACGATGGTATTCTACTAGACGGCGATATGCCTTATGCATTGACTGCTTTTGTTGGCACCAGCGCATAGCAGTGCGCCTGTCGACTTGGCAAATATCGGCCAGTTGTTGCGGTGTGTAATCATAGTCCGGGTGAAAATAAACCTTTTTCATGCGTCAAAGTGTCCATGCTGGCGCGATTCTTTTTATATTTTTTTGTTATAGGTAACAAAAGTTAGTATCGCAGGTTCAGTTTATCCACTTGACTTATATGACTATTTGTTTAATTGCGTATAATGTATATTATGTTAAATAAAATAATTGACTAATGTGTGAAAATTTCGATATCTCCTAGTGTTCACTTGGTCAATAAACAGATTTATATCTTTGCCTAATTCCCTTTTCTGTTAGAATTTTTAAAAACTCTAAGAGAATTAGTTTGTTACCCGATTACGTTAAAACAAAGTCAGAAGTACAAGGTCTCTATAATGATCTCTTTGAGCATTATTTAAAAAAGCATTCTGGTCCCATATCAGAAATTCGCTCATATAAAGTCTTTGAAGGTGAAAATACATCAATAATAAGACCTGAGGGCCATGAAGATATTACACAAATGCAATCAGCCTCTTCCACCTTTGAGCTTAAATATGACGAGGTCCCATCGCTTACACTAGAGAAAATTGCTTATAAATTAGAATCAGCTGCTAAAGAGATGGCTGATCAACAGGTTCAGCATTTTTACGAAACCATCTCAAAGGCTGTCGAAAGTGCTGGAAATACTGTTTCTGGAGGCCCACTGACCGCTGAGCGAATCTTAGAAGTAATGGAAACTATTCAGATTGATTTTGATAAGAATGGTCAAGCTACACTTCCACAAATTCATATTGGTCCTGAGCAGGAAGATTTACTCAAAAGGGAATTCTCTCGCTTAGAAACTGAACCTGACTTAAAAGATCGATGGACTCAAGTAATGTTTCAGCATAGGGAAAATTGGCGTGCTAGAGAGAATAGTAGAAAACTGGTTGGATAGTGCTTCTGAACGAAGCTATCAGAATGTTTTTTGCCAAATGCTGATCGCACAAGGCTATACTATTCTTCACAACACCCGCCATAGCCCCCTTGAAATGGGCAAAGATGTAATAGCCAGAGATCCGCAAGGTCAATTAGTTGCTTATCAGTTAAAAGGCAATCCTGGAAATAGACTCACTTTGCGTCAATATAGAGACATTCAGAATCAAATAATCCAACTAGTAACACAACCCGTTTCACACCCTAATGTCCAAAACGAAGTACATCATTCATACTTAGTTACGAATGGTGAGATTGATGAAGAGGCCCAACTTGCTATAGCTCAACAAACTGAGGGCTTTCGGCAGAGCGGCTATACAGAGCCTGATGTTCGAACAATATCGCGCGGACAAATGCTAACTTGGGCTAATGAACTAGGTCAATCTTTATGGCCCTCTGAGCTCAGTGATATTAATACCCTACTTGAATTACTAATTTATGATGGAAAAGATTTCTTCCCAATAGACAAAGCCGACAGTCTTTTTAAAAATCTTTTGAATCTTTCTAACTCTGACGATATTACAAATCCAGAAATTATCAGAAGAATATCGAGTTGCGCTATTCTAACTGGAATTATTCTTAAGAATTTTTATAAAGAAGAAAATCATTTCGCGATATTTTCATGCTGGTTACTTTATTATTCATATGTTATTTCAACTACAGAAAAGCATAATCTCACCGGTCGTATAATTGACGAAACTCTTGATATTTCAAAATCAGAAGCAATTGGCTCATTGATTGACCTTGCGAAAGAAGTTATATCCAGAGACCACTTGGTTGAAGGTAACGCAATGGCAGATACGCTTTTTTATTCAGCGAGAACTACTCTACTAACAGGTTTGCTATCTGTATTATGGTTTCATATTGAAGCTTCTGGAAATATTTTAAATGAGCTTAAAATCGAGATTGAAAAGTTTATTAAGATGCCTCCGAATAACCACATGAACTTATGGGGAGAAGGAGCAGTTCCTCAGTGGCTAGCTTATTATTGGTATATCAGAAGAAAAAGCGCAACTATGGTTCCAGACGTTCTTCTTGGTCAGCTGTTATCTAAAATAGTAAATCGGAATTCATCAAATATTGAAGATGACTTCTTCCCCACTCCATACTATTCAATTGAAGATATAGTCGGACACCAATTGTTTATATTAAATGGATCCAAGGGCGTGGACCCACTTAAAGACGGAAATCCTGGACTAGCTTCATATATGTCAGAGGGTTTATTACACCTTCTTTGCAGGTCCCTCCATAAGCAAACCTGTAAAGCAATATGGCCAAATTTTACAAGACTCGGTCACACATCCTTTCTGCCAGGTAGCAAATGGGAGTATTGTTTATGGCGCTCTGAATCTGGTCGCGAAGTCATGGTGCAGCCCGAGCTAACTAAAACATGGGATCAGCTTTGTTACGAAGCACGGGATGCAACAGGAGCAGGAATACCTGATAGGTTTCTTAATGATCCAATAATGCTGTTGTTATTCTTAATAGTTTTTCCACACAGAGCCACACCTTCGGCAATAAGGTATTTAGGTTACAAGTTAAATAAATGCTGGTTTATTCAGCCTCCAATCACAAACTAAGACTTATTTGTATAATTCAAAATTTTTCACTCTTAAGAACAATTTCTCCTCGCGTAGAAAATCTGCCAAGTACTGTAACTTATTGATATTACTACTTTGCTTATCTGGAAATTCATTGATTGCACACTCTTACTTAACCTCTCGAAGTAATACCCACACCATTAACCACACGATCACTGGGATAAATCACAATCCTCTCCCCTTCTTCCAGACCGCTGATAATTTCTGCCTCAAGACCATTTTTTTGCCCTAGCGCTAGACGTTCTAATGGCTAATGCCAAAAGTCGAGCTGGTCAGAACGACCGGCAAGCCGAGAATAATCAATAGTGATATCTCATCGAGTAAATTGTATTTAGCCTCTGCTCTAAGTTTGTGATACCTAAATTTGGCTAGACGTACTTATCAACGCTATTGCAGTAACGCCGTCTTTTGTAGCTCTAATTTAGCCAAAGTGTAAATCGTGTGGGTTAGGGATAAGGCTTAAGGTGTGAAAGAGTTATTTTGTAAATGTTTTTTTATGCTCTGAAAGATAACGCTATAAAATCGAATATGTTGCATATAGTAGCAACATAAAAGTCGTTATTATTTAACTACTTTTAAGTTAGGACTGTCTTCGCTCATGATTTCAGGAGCCCAGTCAGCAGAAGGTTTTTCTAGAAAATACCCTTGGCCTTCCGAACAACCTAATTTAATTAAATAATCTAACTGATCGGCAGTTTCAATGCACTCAGCAACTATTTTCAAATCTAAAGCATGACCTAAGGCAATAATTGCTTTTAGAATAGCTTTCTCTTTAGAGCCACTTTGTTCACTACATACAAATGAACCATCGATTTTTAGTGTATCCAGTGGAAAATTACTCAAGTAACTGAGTGATGAAAATCCAGTGCCAAAATCATCAATGGTTATGTGGAATCCTAGTCGCTTCAATGCAATAAGACGTTGTTGCACTGTCTCTATATCTTTGATTAACACACTTTCAGTAATTTCAATTTCAATACTGGAAGCATTAACTCTATGTTCCGTTAATATTGGAATTAATACTTGATCAATAAACTTTGGCTGATTAAATGATCTGCCAGAGATATTGATAGCGATACGCACTCCTTCGCGAGATTCTTGACGCCACTTTATTAATGCTTCACAGGCTCGCTGAATAACCAATTGATCAATTTGATGAATCAATCCAACTTCTTCAGCTAAAGGAATAAAGTCATTCGGAGAAACAAGCCCCATCTCTGGATGCTGCCATCGCAATAAAGCTTCAACGGATTCAACTTTTCGTGTCTGTAAATTTAGTTTCGGCTGGAAGTGCAAAGTTAATTGTTCAGGGGAATGTTGCAGTGTTTCTTTTAAAGCTAATTCAATTTCAAATAGTAAACGGCTTTTTTCTGACATACCTTTAGCAAAGAAAATATGCGTGTTGCGCCCGGATTTCTTCGCTTCATACATAGCCATATCAGCATTTTTTAACAATTTTTCAGGGCTATCCCCATGCTCTGGAAAACAGGCGATACCTATGCTCGCGCCGACGTAACACTCTCTAGCACCAACTTGTATTGGTTCATTCACTTTATTGATCACTAAATCAGCAACCTTAACAATATTGCTGACTTGTTCTGTATTACGCAAAATGAAAGTAAATTCATCACCACCCAAACGAGCTGCAGTGTCGCTAGAGCGAAGCGAGTCTTTTAAACGCTCGCCCACAATTCGCAACACTTCATCCCCGACACTATGGCCGAGTGTGTCATTAATTGATTTAAAACGATCCAGATCCAGAAAACAGAGCGCAAATCGTTCCTGGGTACGTCTTGCTTGCTCTACTGCTTGAGAAATTCGATCCAAGAATAACAATCTATTCGGTAATTTAGTGATCTGATCATAATGAGCGAGGTAACGCTCTCTATCTCGCGTTTCTTCCAAGCCTACCTTCAGCCGATGTCGCTCCATAGCATGTCTTAGCGTACGAACAATAATACTGCTATCGCCAATATATTCTTTGGAAATGAAATCCTCTGCGCCGGCATGGACTGCTTGCAACGCCAATTGTTCATCACTATTTCCGGATAAGATGACGACGGGCGTTTTTGATAAATGGGAGAAAAGTTGTTTGACTGTATCTAATCCAGATGAATCGGGCAGATTTAAATCAGTAATTACTATATCGTATTCTTGATTAAGTAAGTATTTCGTTGCCTCATGAAATGTGCCGGCATAGTCAAACTCTATATCAAGGTCAGATTTGTTCAGCACATAGAGAAACAGTTGTCTATCTACTTCATCATCTTCAAGCAATAAGGCACGGTTAGTGGAAGTTCGAACATTTTCTGACATCATCAACTACTTCGGATAAATTGACTTCTAAACTTTGAGTATAGTTAGTAAATCCAAAAATTAATTTGAAGGCAAAAATAAATTAGAATAAAAATATAATGTAACTATTTCTTTTAGTATTGGGTCCGTAAACACATTACTAGCCCGCATATTCAAACGACCTTAGTATTTATATGGATATTGACTATGCAGAGGCTAATAGTGCTACTTAATTATGTGAAGTTGATTGGCGAATGTACCTATACTGGAGCAAAAGCTAATCTTGGTGAGGCAGCACAACGATGGTAAACCAAAAATTCTCAATCGCAGATACCACTCTGGAAAACTGATCGAGATCTATCGGTTTTACAATATAACTACTCGCATGGAGGTTATAGGTCTTGAGGATATCCTGCTCCGCTTCAGACCCAGATAAAATCACTACTGGAATGGATCTTAATTCACTATCAGACTTTATGCGGTGTAATACTTCTCTTCCATCCATTTTAGGCAGGTTTAAATCTAACAATACGATATCTGGCCGAGTAGCGTCTTCATACCCAGATTCTCTCTTCAAATACTGCAGTGCTTCTTCACCATCTTTGGCAACATGGATGTTATTTGAGATTTTTGCTTTTGCAAAGGCTTCTTTAGTAAGAAAAACGTCGCCTGGATTGTCTTCCACTAATAAGATATTTACCGGTATCAAATCACTTACTCACTCAATCAATCATTAATGCCAGAGCAAGTATTCAACCGCACTACCTAGGCAATGTAAAGTAGAATGTCGTGCCTTTTTCTAATTCAGTCTCTACCCAAATTTCACCGCCTGCTCCCTCTACTATTTTTCGGCAGATAGCGAGCCCCATGCCGGTACCGGGATACTCTGAATTGCGATGAAGCCTATGAAACGGCTGAAATATTTTGTTAGCGTAAGCTTGATTCATGCCTATGCCGTTATCCTTTATGGTGAACAACCAGTCATCAGCACGACATTCTGATCGTATTTCAATTGTTGGTACTTCGCTCGATTTGCGATATTTAATACTGTTTCCAATAAGGTTCTGAAACAAACTAGTTATCTGTGCCCCATTCGCAACAATAGTGGATAATTCGCTATAGTGAATGTTTGCCCCTGACTGCTCTATGCTGCTAGTTAAGTTGCTTAGCACATTTAGCATCACATTCTCTAAATCGATTTCTTCTTTAGTTTGAGCCTGATCGCCTGTTCTTGCATACTCGAGCAAACTATTTATCAATTGCTGCATCCGTCTCGAGCTGTCTGCAGCAAAGTCAATGTATTTCTTTGCGCGGTCATCCAGTTGATCTGCATAATCTCTTTCAAGTAGCCCTGTAAAGTTAACCACCATTCTTAAAGGCTCTTGCAGATCATGTGATGCCATATAAGCAAAACGCTCTAACTCTTGGTTTGTGGCTATCAATGAATCCAGAGCTTTTCTTTTTTCTGTAATATCATCTATAGATCCTGCCATTCGCGTGGGTTTACCATCATTCCAGATTGCCTGTCCTTTAGCATGAATCCAAACATACTCGCCGTGCTTGTCCCGGAGGCGATATTCAACATCATACGGCTCTTTTCTTAATAGATGGGCCTCAATAGCTGATCGTATACGCTCTAAATCATCGGGGTGTAATCGGTCCTCAAAGCTTGCATAGACATTGGGAAAGTTCAGTAGATCATCACCATCATAAGATAAAATTTCTCTAAATCTAGGCGTAAATATTACAGTATCAGTGATGATATCCCAGTCCCATAAACCAGAAGCCGAACCTTTAATGGCGACACTCAATCGCTCTTCACTCTCCTTAAGTTTTTCCTCAATAGACTTTAAGCCAGTGATATCACGACTAACACCTAATATAAATTCTTCTCCATCAGAATTTTTAAATCGAACTTTTTTTGTAAATAGCACACGCTTCTGGCCATCTGGAAATAAAATAGCTTCTTCCGTCTCTGAATAGCCATTATTAAATGCTATTTTGTCATGGTAAAGAAACGCTTCAGATTCCTCCTCGTCATAGTTTTCAATCGTGGTGTAGCCAATAACTTTATCGCGCTGCTCTTCCGGATACACCGACAAAAATGCATCGTTTGCTGAGACGATTTTAAACTCTTTATCTTTGACAAAAATAAGATCTGGATTATTGTTGAACATCAATTTTTGAAAGTTTTGAGCTTCTTTTAAAGCAATATCAGATAGTTTCCTGTCGTTGATGTCGGTAATGGAACCGGTCATACGTTTTGATCCGTCTGCGTTATCAGAGACTAATGCCTTTGCACCAAACCACTTAAATTCGCCCGATTTTGTTTTCAGACGATATTCGACATCAAATGGGATACCTTTCTCAACATGAGCAGTAACTGCATCTTGCGCTAACTCAACATCATCAGGGTGTAGCATCGAGAAAAAAGTCGAAGCTTTTGCTTCTATTTCATCATTCTCATAGCCTAATAATTTTTTCCATTGCGGAGACCAGTATTCTTCATCTTTGCTCATATCTGGCCAGTCCCAAATACCATCACGAGCACCATCGATAACTAACTGCAAACGTTGTTCAACTTTTTTAATGGCTGTGATATCGGTATGTGTACCAATCATGCGAAGAGGTTTCCCTTCCTTATCCCACTCAATAACTTTCCCTCTGCACAAAACGGTTACAGTTGAACCGTCTTTGTGTTGGTATCTGACTTCTTGCGAATAAGGATGTTTGCCTTGAGTATTTATATGCTTATCAAAATTTTCTAAAGCTACTTCTAAATCCTCTTCGAAAATCATGCCTTGCCACGCGCTAGGCTTATGAGGTTTTTCTTCGGGAAGATAACCAAACATCTCCCAAAAACGCGGCGACATATACTCATAGTCTTCTTGTATGTACCAGTCCCAATAGCCATCACTACTGGATTCCACCAATGCAGAATGTGCTAATTCAGCTCGTTCAATATCTTTAACACTCTCAACCTCATCAGTGACATCACGAAAGACCCCAAACACTGTATCTACATTGCCTTCACCATTGACATCGCATCGTCCTTTAGATTTAACGTGGCGAATCTCACCCGTAGGTCTAACTATTCTAAAGGTAAATTCAAAATTCTCTCCCAAAGCAACAGCCTTGTCCATGTAGTCTATGACACGTTGTCGATCTGCCGGATAGTACGCGTTTATCGCTGTCTCGAGTGTAGGCGTATAGGACTCTGACGAAAGACCATGAATATGAAAAATATTCTCTGACCAAATCAGATGCTGAGAACTCACCTCATACAGCCAGTGGCCGATACCAGATATTTCTTCAGCCATGGTAAATAATTTTAATTTTGTAGAAGAATCCATATTAGTTCCAATCCAAATATGTTTATCGTCGGTTTACTTAGGCAAGTTTAAAGTTACCACCACACCCTGCTCTTCATTTTTTTTCATCGCTACATCACCACCAAGCCTTATACAGATAAACTTCACAATACTTAAGCCTATGCCGATACCTGGAAAGTCGATTGCATTCGAATATCGTTGGAAGGGTTGGAAGGGTTGGAAGGGATCAGCAGAGCTCTCGTCTGGAATGCCAATTCCGTTGTCCTCAAATTGAATAGAAACGAGCGGGCCCTTAACTTGAATCTTGATAAACAATAAAGAGGGCCTGTCTTGGGCCTTAAATTTCAATGCATTATCAATGATCTCATTAATAGCGAGATCAAGAAGCCTACGATCAGTATTGATCGATAGAGCAGCATCACACTGTACAGTGATAGCTGTTGATTTCGGATCTTCACTACAGGGTGCAACCAAACTATCAAAAACTTCACACAAACTAATAGCTTCATAATGTAGTTCACTGGTGTTGACACGTGATAACTTTAGCATTCCATCCAGTTGAGACGATAAATTGCTAATCCCTAGCTGAATATATTTGTCAAATTCTTTCTGCTCGTCGGTCAGATCATTTTCAAGAGAATCAATAAACAGTCTATAAAACTCTCTAATATGCCTAACAGGGGCTTTTAGGTCATGACTTACGTGATAGACAAACGACTTAATGAAATCTGGCTCAATTTTAGACATGAGGAAACTCAAATTATTTAACCAGATCTAGTATAGCTAATAAATTTAGAATGGAAGGTCAGTAACTACGGTATGTCAGTGGTAAGCTTTAAAGTGTCTCAAACCAAAGTGTCCGGTTCAAATAAACATAAATAATATAGGGGAATGTTTGTTTTGGCTGGTAAACAGACATTTTAACCTCTCGAAGCAATACCCACACCATTAACCACTCGGTCACTGGGATAAATCACAATCCTCTCCCCTTCTTCCAGACCGCTGATAATTTCTGCTTCAAGACCATTTTTTTGCCCTAGCGCCACCTGCCGTTTTTCCGCAACACCATCGTTATTGACAAACACCGCCCAGTTATCGCCATCACGAAATAATGCGGTGAGTGGTAGCTTTAATACGTTATCGCTTTTCCATAGCACGATGCGGACATCCAGTTGATAACCATGCCCCAACCGCTGCCACAGTTCATAAGGGCTATTAAAGTCGATGATGACATTGACTCGTTGTTCTTCAATGCCCAGCGCCGAGACTTTGGTAAAACCTACTGGCTCAATTCGCCTAACACGTCCCTCTAGTGTTTCGTTTCCGCCCCAGTTTTCAATCAACACTCGTTGGCCGGGTTGCACTTTAACTGCCTGAGAAGAATGCAGTTCGACAATGATTTCCAAATCCTTGGGGTCGCCAAGAGTAATCAGCGGTTCGCCGGCAGATACCACACCTTCACTTTCGTGATACATATGCAGGATGCGTCCATCCACAGGTGCTCTGAGGTGAATGCATTCACAGTTGCCATGAGCGGCCTGGGTATCACGCGGTGACATCAGTAAGGCGCGCACGCGTTCATATTCGTAATTACGTACCTGCAACGCGGCTTGGGTTTTAGCCAAGGCGGCGCGCTGGGTTTTAAACAGTCGTTCGGCCTGGTCCAATTCGCGTTGGGAAATGGTGTTGTTGCTGGCCAGTTCTCGCGCTCTATCCAACTCGGCATTGGCAAAGTCCAATTCTGCCTGTGCTTGATTAACTTCGGCTTTAGCCAGTTCCTGCGCCGATTGTGCCGCTCTTATTTCGGCTTCTGCCTGCGCTTCACTTCTAGGATCAAGAAATTCCGGATCGATGGGTTCGATTTCAGCTATCACTGTATCGTTATAGGTGGTGGCATCGCCAACATCCACTTGAATGCGTCGCAGTCGACCAGTGACGGGAGCGGATAACTCATACACGTCGCGAACGCGGGTTTTGCCCTCTTCATCCACGGTCACGATCAACTCGCCCTTGGCTGCCGGCATAATATCTACCGTGACCGGACGCGGCCATAAGCTGTAGATTACACCGGCTACCAGCACCAGCGCCAAACCACTCCATACTATCAATCGTTTGCTATTTGCCTTGAGCATGATTCAAACCTTATTTGTTCCGTTAGTTTTCGACATCACAATTTTACTTACGCAGTTACTCTCTGGTTTTTAACACTCGTATTAAATCGAGTTTGTCCACCCGCCGTCTTACCAGTGCTGCTGAAACCGCGGCTGATGCCAGTATTAATAACATTGACGACCCATAAGTGGATGCTCGAATAGCTAGAGGAATCCGGAATAATTCCGTATCAAAGTTCGAGGCGATCAGCCAACTTAGAAGCCAACCTGCGGCGCAGCCAACCGGTAAGCCTAGGATAATCAATAGCGATACTTCACCGAGTAAAATGTAAGAAATTTCTCCGCGGGTAAAACCTAACACTCGCAGTGTGGCGAGTTCTCTGCCGCGTTCCGATAAGGCAATGCGCGTGCTGTTATAAACTACGCCAAAGGCCAGTGCCGCCGCCAGCCCGGTGAATATGGTGGTAAAAAACAACATGGTTTGCGCCACTGTTTCATAAAAGGTATCGATGGCTGTTTGTCTCACCATCACTGAGCTGACTGTTGGCATTTCTTTGAGATAAGAGAAAAACTCCGATTGCTTGCCTTCATCGATAAGTAAATTGGCATACTCCAAGCGCGGCGATTCCTTCAGCAATCGATTCATTGCATTTAAATCCATAAATACGGGCATACCGATATAGGTTTCAAAAACTTTTACTATGGGCACTTGTAGGGTGGGCCTGCGCCCTTCCAGGACTTCAACCCATATGACATCGCCAGCATTAACATTTAGCTTTTGCGCCAGCCGCGTTGCCATTACCAGGCCTTCCGGCGGCACCGGAAGAACTGAATGACTATTGTCGTCATAGATGGGTTGTAAGCGACTATCCGCTTGAATAGCGGTAATCCCGCCGCGGTGAACAATAGTGCCGACGCGAAAATCAGCACTGACGATGCGGGAAGGCTCGGCATCAAGCACACCGGGGATACGTTTAAAATCGTGGATCGACCGCAGGGCTTCTTTTTCCGTTAAACCAACGCTAATGTCCTGTTTTTGCGAGTTAACAAAATAATTATCCGCCAGGTGATCAATGGAATCCTCCCACTGCAGGGCCATCACTAACAACCCTACTGAAAAGGCGACGCCGATGCCGGTAAACATTGATCGCAATGGCCAGCGCCCGATTTGACGCAAAGCAATACGAGTGGGTTGATCCAGCCAACGGCTCACCGCGGTATCGGTGAGCATGCCGCGGCGATATATCGGTGGTGCAGGAGGAATCATTGCTTCAGCCGGTGGCAACATCACCGCCTTGCGCACTGCTGCCAGTGCTCCCAATAATGCCGCGAATATGCTCACTGCCGAGCCAATCACAAAGGCATGCAAACTGGGTTGATAAATCAGCAGCGGAAACTTAAACAGATGTTCAGCATACAACTCGGTGTTATAGCGACCCAACAAGCCACCCAGTACCCAACCGAGACTAATTCCCACCAGGCACAGCACTAAAACAAACTTGGTGTACTGCCAGCCGATATGCAAACTGCTATAACCAAAGGCCTTTAGCAGACCAATCTCTTCTCGCTCGGTGGCAATTAACCGCGCCAGCACCATATTGGTAAGAAAAGCTGCTACTGAAAGAAAAATCGTCGGCAGGATCGCCGACATGGTTTTCAATTGTTCGATTTCGTTCATCACAAACCAGTTGGAAATTTGGTCGTCGCGAGTAATGGAACTAACACCGCCAAAACGTTCCAGCATGGTATCCAACCGTTGCATCACTGGCTCTGGCTGCACACCACGCAGCAGAGATAATGAAATGCTATTAAAGGCGCCATCCAAATCATAGGCGGCCGCTAGTGCTTCGCGCCCCATCCAGAAAATGCCGAAGCGTTTATCATCAGGTAGTAACGCGCCGGGAGCCATGGTGTAGATAAATTCCGGACTTAATGCCACGCCGACGATTTTTAACTGCCGCTTTTTGCCGTTCATAATGGCGCTGAGATAATCCCCCGGCACTAATCCATGTTTGTCGGCAAAGGGTTCATTGATAATGACTTCGTCGTGGTCGCTTAACGATACCCAACGACCGCTACGCAGTACCAGTTGGTTGAGTTCCGGTTGACGATTTTCAGGCACTGATGTGAGTTGACCGATAATGGGTTCGGTGAAACCTTCGACATCGATCATGGCAAAACGGCTTACCCGGGTTTGCACCGCTTGCACGCCGGGTAATTCAGCAATACGTGAGGTCAGAGTTTCCGGCGCTCGAGTTACAGTCGCAAAAATATCACCAAAACGATAGCGCTCGTAATAGGCCTGGCTGGTTTCAGTCAGCGCTTCTTGTGTTGACACTGACATCACCAGCGTGGCGACGCCCGATGCGATCACCATACCCACGGCAAGCACTTGCCCGCGCATACGCCACAGATCTCGAAACAACTTATGATTAAGCGCTGTCATGATGACTAGGTGTCCCCCTGCTGTTTTTCCTCCGTGTGATTACCAGCGCAGTTCTTTGGCCGAACAGCGCTCACTGTTTATCACTATGTTGGAAATACTGCCATCGGCAATATGTAAAACCCGGTCAGCCATATCGGCGACAACGGTGTTGTGAGTGATGACAGCTGTGGTGGTGCCTAACTCGCGGTTAACTTGCTCAATGGCTTCGAGTACTAAAATACCGGTTTCGTGGTCGAGGGCGCCGGTGGGTTCATCGCACAGTAAAATTTCCGGCTGCTTGGCAATGGCGCGGGCAATGGCGACACGCTGCTGTTCACCGCCGGATAATTGTGCCGGGAAATGATCAATTCGCTCCTTCAATCCGACCAGGGCCAGCGCATCAGCCGGGTCTAGCGGGTTGGGTGCAATCTCGGTTACCAGGGCGACATTCTCACGCGCGGTTAAGCTGGGAATCAGGTTATAAAATTGAAACACGAAGCCGACATGGTCGCGCCGAAAACGGGTTAATGCAGCATCATCTGCGCTACTGATATCATGCCCATCAAAAAATACCTGGCCGGAAGTGGGCAAATCCAAACCACCCAATATATTTAACAGCGTGGATTTGCCGCTGCCGGAGGGCCCCAGTAAAACCACCATCTCTCCACCCATCAGCTCGAAGTCCACGCCTCTCAAGGCCCTGACTTCAACCAATCCACTTTTATAGACTTTGGTAAGGCCTAGCGCCGTCAAAATAGGTGAGCTATGTGCAAGTGCAGCACTGGCAATTGTCATGTCGCGTCATCCACGTCAGTTGGAGACATTAATTATAATTGGCCATAGAGGAAATATTTTTGATCGTTATCAATATTAATTCGGAGAAAAAATTTTATACTTAGAAAACACCTTGATAACTTAAAAAGGCATATTGAAGAAGATGAAATTACTTACTTTATTGATGCTAATGCTATCGGTGCTAGTCAGTTGTGCCAGCGAACCCTTTGTGCTGGATAACCGATATGTTTTTCCACAGTTTGAAAAAGTGGATCGTTTAACCACGTTTAATATGAATAGTTGGCAGGTGATAGACAGCCAGAGCTTGATAGTAAAAACATCGCCATCAACACACTATTTACTGATATTACAGCGGCGTATACACGATTTGCACTTTGCTGAACAAATTGGCATAACGTCAACAGGCAGTACCATCAATACAAGATTTGACTGTGTAAAAGTAAAAATACCCAGCTGCGGCCCTGATCCATTCCAGATACCTATACACAGTATGTATAAATTAGAGGGCAAAGAGGATGTAGCGGAAGCCAAGCGGCAAATAACAGAAGAGTAAGAGGCTGCTATTTTAATCAGCCAAAGCACCTCTTTTTTGTAGCGCTTCTATTTCTCCGTCACTAAACCCCAAGTCTGTTAACACCGATTCTGTATCAACACCTTCGGCATGTGGTGCATCTGGAACACTTAAATTATTAGTCTGAAAACGCGGCACAGGTGAAGGTTGTGTCACGCCATTAATATCCATAAAAGTATTGCGTGCCTGATTGTGTGGATGCTCAGGTGCTTCTTTGTAATCCAGCACCGGCGCAAAACAGACATCGCTATCCTCCATAATTTCACACCACTCATCGCGTGTTTTTGTTTTAAATATCTCCTGCATTTTTTGTTTCATTGCTGGCATCTTTGCTGTATCAAATTGATCAGCAAAAATAGCGGGATCCAGTTCGGCCTTTTCCATCAACAACGCATAAAATTGTGGTTCTATGGCACCAACGGAAATAAATTTTTCATCAGCCGTTTCATACACATTATAAAAATGCATACCGCCGTCTAATAGGTTGCTCTGGCGCTCAGTTGTCCACTGCCCCAGGGCATCACAGGTGTGCATCATGGTCATCAGGCTGGCGGTACAATCACTGATTGCTACATCTACCACATCGCCCTGCCCTGTTCGTTGCGCATGATTCAGTGCCGCTAAAATGCCCATGACCAGAAACAAACTACCGCCACCAAAATCGCCCACTAGATTTAGCGGTGGTACCGGCTTATCACGCTCGCCAATAGCTGATAGTGCTCCGGACAAAGCAATATAGTTAATGTCGTGGCCCGCCGTGTGTGCAAGCGGGCCGGTTTGCCCCCACCCTGTCATGCGGCCATAAACCAGTTTTGGATTACGTGCTAAACAAATATCGGGACCAAAACCTAATCGTTCTGCAACGCCGGGACGATAGCCTTCGAATAAAATATCGGCGCTCTCGATAAGTTTAAGCAGCACCTCAACACCGGCTTCAGTTTTTAAATTCAATGCAATCGATTTTTTGCCGCGAGAAAAAGCATCATGCTCTGAAGGTAACCCTGTGGGTGAGGGTTTTCTTGATCGTTCCACAACAATTACTTCTGCTCCCATATCTGCCAGCAACATACCGGCGTATGGGCCTGGGCCAATGCCCTTCATTTCAATGACTTTAGTGCCTGCTAGTGGTCCCATTATGCTCCCTACTTTGTGCGATTTATTATTATTGTGCAGTCTATGTTTACCCGATGTATTGACTCAAAAAACATACTATAAGGTATGACACATTCAAAATCATATCGTCTGTTGCTCAATCGGTTTCACTGCTTTATTGAATAGTTAGAGTCATCATTGTCTGAAGCATGTATTTTGTCACTTCAGCAGGTACACTACCGGCTCTTTTACTAATAAGCATCTATTTAACAATAAGCAATTTTTACCAATAATCACTTAGGGCCGCTATGTCCATCAATACCTTTCTGAATCGCATCGAACACATTGGCAATCGTTTGCCACATCCAACTGCATTATTTATTTGGTTGGCGCTGATCATTGTGCTGTTATCGGCTGTCAGTGCATGGTTGGGTACAGCTGTCGATCACCCTGTTTCAGGCGAATTAGTGAGTGCAAAAAACTTGATCAGCACCGAAGGCTTGCACTGGATGCTCACCAATACAGTAAAGAACTTCGTCAACTTTGCACCGGTGGGTACGGTATTGGTAGCGATTTTAGGGATTGGCGTTGCAGAACACTCCGGCCTGTTAGCAGCTTTAATCAAGGCTACTGTGCTAAAGGCACCAGCACAATTGTTGACCTTTGTGGTTGTGATGGCGGGTGTATTGTCCAGTCTCGCTGCTGATACAGGCTATGTGATTTTGATTCCACTGGCGGCATTGGTTTTTAAACAGGTGGGCAGGAATCCATTGACCGGTATCGCAGCTGCTTTTGCTGGCGTATCAGGTGGTTTCAGCGCTAATCTGTTGGTGGGACCTGTCGATGCAATCCTGGCCGGTATTTCTACTGAAGCAGCGGCGTTGATTGATCCAGCCTATACCGTAAACGCAGCGGGTAATTATTACTTTCTGGTGATTTCGACAATCATAATCAGTGTTGTGGTTACGGTGGTGACTGAAAAACTGGTGGCCGGCCGCCTTGAGCAAGAAACCGAGGAAGTAGATGCTGATATCAGCCTGAGTACTGATGAAGCGCGAGGCTTAAAAGTCGCTGGTTATTTCAGCCTGGCATTTATTGCTCTGCTACTTTGGGGGCTATTGCCGGAACAGGGTATCTTGAGAGATCCTGCTACCAATAGCGTACTTCGTTCACCCTTTATTGCCGGTATCGTCACTATCGTTGCTATTTATGCAGGATTATGCGGCGTGATTTTTGGCAAGGTCAGTGGCAATTACCAACGCGCAGAACAGGCCATTGAAGGTATGGAACAACAAATGGGCACGATGGCCAGCTATCTGGTATTGATGTTTTTTGCTGCACAGTTTGTCAATTATTTTGCCTGGAGTAACCTAGGCAGTATTTTTGCCATCAACGGTGCTGCGTTGTTGCAAAGTATGCAGCCACCTTCAACGTTATTGCTGGTGTTGTTTATCCTGGTAGCGGCAACAATCAATTTATTGATCGGTAGTGCCTCAGCAAAATGGGCATTAATAGCGCCGATATTTGTCCCCATGTTGATGCTCAATGGTATCAGCCCGGAGGCTGCGCAGATCGCTTACCGCATTGGCGATAGCAGCACCAATATCATCACACCACTGATGCCATATTTTGGTGTTGTGGTTGCCTTCGCCCAGCAGTACCGAAAGGATTTTGGGATTGGCACCATGGCGGCGATGATGATTCCCTATTCGGTAGCGTTATTGATGGTATGGAGTGCTTTATTAATTCTATGGATTTTATTGGGCTTGCCTTTAGGGCCAGGTAGTGAAGTCTATTACACGCTACCTGAAGCAGTAAGGTAAAACTTATGATGATCTATTTAGGGCAGAGTTTTACTATGACTCCGAACCTCTTGACTCTGAACCTCTAAACCTGAAAAAAAGTGATAAAAATAATGCCTCTAAAGTCGTTCCCGTAATAATGCGACTATACTGTTATCGTCAATACTAGAAGTAGCATTGCCAAAGGGATATTGCCAATGACCAAATCATTACATCAAATTATTTACGTCAGTTCAGCCAATGATGTTTTAGACGATGACACATTACTATCCTTATTAGAAACAGCCAGAGAAGCCAATTACCAACACAATATTACCGGTATGATGCTATACCATGATGGTAATATCATGCAGGTAGTTGAAGGCATAGAATCTTCTGTTAATCAGTTAATGAATAATATTCTTCAAGACCCGCGTCATCACGGTATTCAAATATTGGTTAATGAGGCTATTGCCGAACGCTCGTTTTCTGAATGGTCGATGGCTTTTAAAAATACATCCACTATAGATACCTTTGGCTTCTCAAATTTTTTATCCTCCTCTTTCGACGATATAGCCATTGCTGGTGGCAAAGCCAAACAAATACTCATTAGCTTTAGAGATCACTTAAGATAATTTTATCTGTTTGATAGCTTCTAAAAGCATTCCTCTACATATTCTCTGTCATATTTAAAACTAGTGATGCGAAAAGGGAAACTCTCTGTCACAATGCGCGTTCGTATTTGAGTAACGGACTAATAGAGAAGTTTTACCGATGATTGCTCGCCGCTGGTTGATTACTATTGTTGCCTGCATTGTGTTATTTGCAGCGTTAGCTACTTATAAAACGTTGCAAATACGCGCAGCTATAGCCTATGGCAATTCCTTTCCTGAACCTTCAGAAGCGGTGGAAGCCACTGAAGTCACCGTTAGCCTGATTCAAAATCAGGTGACTACGATCGGTGAAATCATTGCACCACAAACCATTGACCTGAGAAATGAGTTGGAAGGACGTATTGCCGAAGTTAACTTCCGTTCCGGGCAAACCGTTGAACGAGGTGATGTGCTATTACAATTGGACATCAGTGAGGAAACTGCCCGCCTGCGCGCGACTAAAGCCCGCGCCGAATTGGCCAAGCTGGATTTAGAACGGATTAAAAAACTCATTAAGAACAATACTGTCAGTGAGGAGCGGCTCGATCAGGCTCGTGCTGATTATGATATTGCTATTGCCGATATTCAGGCGCTTGAAGCTATCATCGACAAGAAAACACTCAAAGCTCCCTTCGATGCCCGCGCCGGCATACACCAATTTGAACCTGGCGAATTTCTACAAAGCAATACATTGATTACAACGCTAGTGGGTTTGAACGATTACACCTGGGTGGATTTTAATCTGCCACTAAGTCAGGCCGATGTCGCTATTGGTACAACCATTACAGTTACCTTAGCCAACCGCCCCACGCAGGCATTTACCGGCACAGTGATTGCAAAAGACTCGGTGATGTCAGCCGCTTCACGCAACCTGCGTTTTCGGGCGCAAATTGAAGGCGGTCAGCAAATTCTACCCAATGCCATCGCTAATGTTTCCGTTGCTGTTGGTCAGGCTAATGAATTGCCACGCATTCCCACCACAGCTTTACAACAGGATGGGCTCGGAGAATTTATTTATCGATTAGAAAGCGATGAAGCTGCCAATGGTTATCGGGCTCACCGGCAACCGGTGACCAGTGGATCAAGGGATGACAAATTGGTCACCATTGAAAAGGGACTGAAGCCAGGTGATCTGATTGCGACACAAGGAACTTTTAAGTTGCGCGAAAATATTTTGGTATTTATTAAAGAGCGCAATGTAGTCGCTGACACTGAGTAATTACCATGAGCAGAGCATACGGCAGCCCCAATGTGATGGATATTTTTGTCACCCGACCTGTGTTGGCCGTGGTGGTATCAATGGTATTAGTTATTGCCGGGCTTCGTTCTGCCTTTGACTTACCGGTATTACAATTTCCCAAAGTAGAAAGTTCTTCACTAGTGATCACCACTAACTACGTTGGCGCATCGGCAGAGGTGGTGCAGGGTTTTATCACTGACCCTATTGAGCGGGTTGCCGCAACGGTACCTGGCGTTGATTATGTTGATTCATCCACCACGGCTGGCAGAAGTTCCGTCACCGCATGGATGAAACTCAACGAAGACAGTACTGCCGCGCTGGCGGAATTATCATCGCGGCTGGACCAAATTCGCTTTGAATTGCCGGCTGGCGCTGAAGATCCCTTTGTTTCGGTAGTACGTGCAGACCGACCCTTCGCTGTGTTTTATCTGGATGTCATTACCGAAGGTTTTTCCCGTGCGGCAGTGACCGATTATTTAATCCGCAACGTCAATCCGATTCTGGCGTCGCTGGAAGGTGTCCAGCGTATTGGGCTTGAAGGTGGTAGAAGCCCGGCCATGCGTGTGTGGATTGATCCCAACAAAATGGCCGCTTTCAACATTGACGCCCAGGATGTTCGCAATGCGCTGAATGCCAATAACATCATCGCGACCATCGGCCACAGTGAAAATAATTTGCAACGCATCAATCTTCTCGCCAATACCACCATGCAAACCGTGGAAGACTTTGAACAACTGGTGGTACGGGAAACAGAAAATACATTAATTCGTTTGAGTGATATTGCCCGTGTAGAACTGGGTGAAGAAGAAGGTGAAGTTAATGCCCGCCTGAGTCAACACGATGCCGTTTATATCGCCGTATGGCCGCTGCCCGGCGCCAATGAAATTGCTATTGGCAATCAACTTTACGAAGCGATGGAACAAATTAACCCGACACTACCTCCCGGTTTAGAGATCAATATCGGTTTTGATGGTACCTTGTATATGCGTGATGCCATCCGGGAAATTTTCACTACCCTGGTTGAAACCATTTTATTAGTTGGGTTAGTGGTATTGGCACTAATGGGATCTTTTCGCACAGCGATTGTACCTTTGGTGACTATTCCCATTTCACTACTGGGCGCCACGGCTGCCATGACCATTATGGGGTTTTCTTTAAACCTGCTGACTATTTTAGCGATTGTTTTATCAGTGGGTTTAGTAGTAGACGATGCCATTGTTGTGGTCGAAAATGTTTCCCGCTATATGCGTGAAGGTAAAACCCGCACACAAGCAGCGCTGGCCAGTTCTCGTCAATTATTAGCACCGATTATCGGCATGACCATTACTCTGGCAGCAGTGTATGCGCCTATTGGATTTTTATCTGGTTTAACCGGTGTACTATTTAAAGAATTTGCCTTTACCCTTTCAGTAGCAGTACTCATTTCCGGTGTTGTTGCGCTTACTCTTTCGCCTATTATGAGTGCTTATGCCAATCCTGCTGACGGCCGTGAAGGACCAATCACCCAATGGGTGAATCAACGCTTTGATCGCCTGCATGAATTCTATGGGCGATTACTCATCCATATTTTTCAGTGGCAAAAACAAATTTTATTTGCGGGCGTTTTCATATCACTGTTAATCGTGCCCTTCTATCTATTTTCACAAAAAGAACTGGCGCCTATCGAAGATGAAGGTGGCATTAATATCATTATCGAAGCGCCCTCCAATGCAACACTGGATTACACCTACGACTATATGACCGATGTTGTCGATACACTGTTGACTACACCCGGTTCGGATTATATGTGGCAAATCCTTTTGCCCAGTGGTGGTTTTGGTGGATTAGTGTTTAAGGATTTTGATGACCGTGACCAAACTGTTCAGGAATTGTTGCCAGAGGTTTTCGGATTGACTTCAAGCATTACTGGATTAAAAGTTTTTCCAGTACTTAATCCTGCGCTACCTACTGCTGGCAATTTTGACGTTGAATTAGTGGTGCAATCTTCTGATTCACCCATAGTCATGCGCCAGTATGCGGAACAAATGATTGCTGCCGCCTTTGCCAGCAGCCGGTTTTTATTTGCCGATACCGATTTGCGCATTGATTTGCCAGAGGCACATTTTAAATTGGATCGTGAACGAATTGCTGATTTGGGTATGGACTTAGCGAATGTTAGTCAGCAATTAGGCGTGTTGTTATCCGGCAACTACGTTAACCGTTTTGATCTGGAAGGCAAATCCTATCAAGTGATTCCCATGGTTGAAGATTATTCACGGCAAACACCGGAGGCCTTGCTTGATTTGCAATTACGCACTCCTGCCGGTGATCTGATCCCCGTTTCTGCCATTGCAACACTTGAAAAAGCTGTAGCACCGAGAATGCTAGGTAAATTCCAGCAAAAACGCTCTTTCAGAATTTATGGTGGTGTTATGCCTGGCACAACCAAAGAACAAGCACTGGCAGCATTAGAAGCGGCAGCTGCAGAAATATTGCCCGATCATTACACCATCGATCATGCCGGTGAATCCCGACAACTACGACAAGAAGGCAACACCTTGGTTGGTGTGTTAGGAATTGCCCTGTTATTCGTTTATTTTGTACTGGCTATACAGTTCAACAGTTTTCGCGATCCACTGGTCGTGTTAGTCGGTTCAGTGCCATTGGCTTTAGCAGGCGCTATGGTGTTTTCTTTTTTAGGAGCAACCACGATCAATATTTATTCACAGATTGGCTTTATTACATTGGTGGGATTGATTGCCAAGAATGGAATTTTGATTGTTGAATTTGCCAATCATCTACAGGCAGAAGGCGTTAAAAAAATAGACGCGATCAAAAGTGCAGCAGAAACTCGTCTTCGTCCGGTGCTGATGACTACCGCGGCCACTGCATTGGGCCACTTTCCGCTAGTACTCGTTACCGGCGCCGGCGCTGAAGCGCGCAACAGCATTGGCATTGTGTTAGTCGCCGGAATGATTATCGGCACTGTATTCACACTGTTTGTTTTACCTTGTGTTTATATGCTGTTAGCACAAACGCATCGCGGTGATGAAGTCGACCCCGAACATGATGCCGATTCTGAATCAGCTGTGAGTTATAGCACTTAGAAAATCCAGGCTATTCAAGTTAAGTGTTTCAATGGAACCGTTGTTACAGCAGTATTCTTTTGCCCGCCAGAAACTCAAATGCAGGTTTAACCTGATCAACAACCTGCTGTTGTGCCGACGTCAGTGTCAGTTCTTTAGCTTTATAAGGCGAAAATCCCGTTGAATTTTCCACCGAGTGGTACCAGTGTTCTGCCCAGACACCATCGGAATCTCTTTTGCCTGCAGGCCAGGACAACATCTCTGTATAAAACGGCAGCTCAAGTAAATCGCACAATCGTCTTAACATGGCTTTCGGTGCTTTTAACACATCATTGGAATCAATCACCGGTATTTCCTGCCCTGACAATTCAGTTAGCTGCTGATACAACTCAGCTTGACGAATAATGCCAATATCCTCAGCACTGCATTCACCACGGCTTTTGGTATAGGACATCACCACTTCAGCCGGATCACGAATCAAAAAACAGTGTTTAAATCCTTCAGCCCAACTTAAATCATCAGTCAACATATGCTGGGTCATATGTTTTTGATACTGCAGCGGTGTATCACATGCATCGCTTGCTAACTGTTTCGCTACATCTTCATAATATTGGCTCTGCGACGCCAACACTTGCTCAAACCCGGGATGAGGACTGTTGGTTTGCGCCAGATAATAAGCATAAAAGGGTTCATCAACGACTGAACAGTCTGGTCGGTTTTCCCAACTACGCATCAAAGCAGTGGATATATTGCGTGGCCCAGACCACATTGCAAGACGGATTGTCATACTTAATTATTCCTGAAATTCTGCTTCAATCATTTCAGCACTCAATCATTTCAAGATAGAGTCGTTGTAATCTGGTTAGCAGCGGATTTTCCTCCGGCTCACCGATCAGCCTTCCATCCACTTCCAACACCGGTGTTAACCCGGCAAAGGTGCCGGTTACAAAAGCTTCGTCGGCACCGTAAACATCAGACAAGGTAAAGTTACGTTCGAAAACCGGGATATCATTTTGTTTACATAAATTAATAACATTGCGCCGGGTAATACCGTCCAGACAAAAATCACCTGACGACGTCCAGACTTCTCCTTTTCTGATAATAAAAAAGTGAGTTGAATTACAAGTTGCAACAAATCCGTGCGGATCTAACATCAACGCTTCATCAACCTGTGACTTGGCAGCCTGAATACAGGCAAAAATGCAATTAAGTTTTGAGTGGGTATTCAACTTTGGATCCTGCACATCGGGATAGCCGCGACGAACATGTGTGGTCATTAAAGAAACACCTTTAAAACCTTCACGTATTAACGGCGTTTTATGCTCGGCAATAATGACGATGGTAGCAGCAGAAATGGTGACTCTGGGATCTTGATAAGGGGTGGCTTTAATACCCCGGGTAATCATCAAACGGATATGCACGCCATCATGCATATTGTTGGCATGGCAGGTTGCCATTATCCGTTCAACTAATTCAGTTTTGCTGATGCCGATATCCATATCCAACGCTTTGGCGCCATCATAAATACGCCGCATATGCTGATCGATAAACGCGAGTTTGCCGTGATGCAGTCGGATGCCTTCCCAAACACCATCGCCGAGAATAAATCCGCTATCAAACACCGATATTTTTGCCTCTTCTCGTGGAAAAAGCTCGCCATTGATATTGATTAAAATACTGGCGTTGCGGGGGTCGTCTTGATATTCGTGTGTACCTTTGGCCATTAGTGTTTACCTATTAATAATGATTGCCAATTTATGATGAAAAATGATGGCTGGCTACGATATGTGATGACACAAAAAATTGGAAGCCTTTATTGTGATTGAAATAGCTCATTAATTTGCTAGATCTTTGCATCTTTCTCCACATTTCTTGCGCATTGTGTTTCTACATTATTGGTTAGTGGGCCATGCCTCAGCTCACTTCAGTAGATAATGCAGGAGATGTAGCAGATGATTAAGCAACTAATGATAGTGAGCATGGTATGCCTGACAGTAGCCTGTGGTGGCGGCTCAGGCGGTTCGAGCTCAAGTAGTTCAGGTAGTGTTGAAGATTCGGCTGATAATACAGATAGCCCAGATAACAATGAAACTATCGGTGAGAATGATGACAGCAGCCCTCCTCCTGCAAACACAACCGGGAAAAATATTTTACTGATTATTTCTGATGACCAGGGATTGGATGCTTCTGCACAATATTCATACAGCAATGATGCACCGAATACTCCCACACTCGATAGTCTCGCCAGTTCCGGCATTGTGTACGATAACGTATGGGCAACTCCCTCCTGCGCGACGACTAGAGCGACGCTGTTAACGGGTAAATACGGTATTAATAGTTCAATTACCTCAACACCCGGTACGCTGCCGGTTGATGTTGAAACGATCCAAGCGTATTTGGCTCAATACCCTGAAACATCACATTATGAATCAGCAGTATTTGGTAAATGGCATCTGGGCGGTAACGATGCCAATCATCCGGCTAGTGTGGGTATAGATTATTATGCCGGTAACTTGGGTAATCCCGGCGATTATTTTTCCTGGGAGCTGACAGTGAACGGTTCTCAAGAAACATCCTCCGAGTACCACACCACTAAAATTACCGACCTTGCCATAGAATGGATAGGTCAACAAATTCAACCCTGGTTCGCCTGGCTTGCCTATTCCGCGCCCCATGCCCCCTTTCACTTACCACCACAATCACTACACAACCGGAATTTAAGTGGTACAACGCAAGATATAAACAATAACAGACGTGATTATTATCTCGCCGCTATTGAAGCGATGGATACAGAGATAGGACGTTTACTCGCTTCATTATCAGATGATGAACGCGACAACACATTAATACTCTTTATTGGCGACAACGGTACCCCACAATCAGTTATTGATTCTTTGGTATTTGGTAATGGCCACAGCAAAAATAGTCTCTATGAAGGTGGCATACGTGTGCCTATGCTGGCCAGTGGTGCAGGTATTACTCGCAGTGGTGAACGAGAAGATGCGTTAATCAGCAGCACAGATTTTTTTGCCACTATAGCCGAAGCGGCTGGTAATACGGTTCCATCTATTTATGACAGTGTTAGCTTTTTAGATTCCTTTACCAACAGTAGTTATATAGGGCGAGAAACTATCTATTCAGCCTATCAAAGTGCTGATCTAGATGGCTGGGCTGTCCGCAATAGCCAATATAAATTGATTGAAACTGTTGCTGACGGCCAAGAAATGTACGATGTTGCAGTAGATATTGGTGAGTTAAATGATCTATTACCCGCCGACGCTTCACTAGAACTGCATCGAACGGCACTACAGCAAGTGGTCAGTGATATTGAAACAAATACTAACTCTGGCAGTAATGGTAGCGATACGCCTGTCGACATTACCGATGCAATTTTCAGCAACCAAAATGCAAACTGTGCAGCCTATGCTGAAAGTTATACTTCATCGGTAAGCGATATACGTAATAACGTAAATTTTAATGGCGATCTGGTTATTTCAGTCAGCGGAGCAAAATGTGTTTTCTCGACAAACGCAATACCGAATCATGATTTTAATGATGGTGATGGCTTTGCCACTGATGTCGCAGCACAAGCTGATGTTTATGAAATTACCGCAACGCCATCATTTGCTACAACCACTACCGCATTATCACTAGACTACGATAACGCCATATTTTTAAATGGCGTAAAAATGGATTTATTGGCAGCAGCTTGTTTTGGTGTCGGTGATGAACGCACTGGCTGTAACAATATCAATCAGCCCTGGCGCTATGACCCCCTACATACCGCCAATGGTTTTCGTGTCGATTCTCATAATGCCCATACGCAACCCGATGGCACTTACCACTATCACGGCGCACCCAATGCATTATTTTATGCAGACACCAATATTGAATCACCCGTAGTTGGCTTTGCTGCCGATGGTTTTCCGATTTATGGTTTTTGGTTTGATGATAACGGCACCGTGCGTAAAGCAACGTCTAGTTACGCGCTCAAAACCGGCTCCAGGCCTAGCGGTACAGGAGAACCTGGTGGTGTTTACGATGGTACTTTTCGTGATGATTACGAATACGTTGCCGGTTCCGGTGATTTGGATGAATGCAATGGTATGACTGTGAATGGCACTTATGCGTATTACCTTACAGAGGAATTTCCTTACGCTATAGCCTGCTTTAAAGGCGAACCTGATATCTCATTCAGAAAATAAATACGATGTGTATTAAGGAGAAGGGTTTATATTAATAGCAGATTTATAAACCTGCTTAATAGTTAAATCCCCTCTCCTTTACCCTTTCTCCTTCTCAAAAATATTCAAAAATAATAATCGAATTAGAATCGAGTTACGAGCTTAAGGACAAGCACCTATAGTATCGCCATTAGGTTTATAGAAGGTATCCCAACTAAATAGGCTCACCTTCATGGTATGAGTGTTATTGTGGCAGATCGTTATATAGCCATTTAATTCCAGACCATCAATACGCAAAATTTCAAACTCTAAAACCGGTGGCCCACCATTCAAGTAATCAGTTAGGCCGTTATAGTCTGGATGTACGACATAAGCTTCTTTGGTAAAGTAAGTTTTATTGCGCAAGGTGACAGTTGTCGGTGTTTTTTCCTGATTGGCAACACCACGTGAAACAATTTCTGCAGAAGCCCAGTGATCGGCACTGTGTAATACCAGAACTTCACCCACAGGCTCGCCGTTGGCATCATAGGTATTGGCAACACCAACAAGATCATTCTTTTTGGTAAAGGCCATGCCATCGATAGAAATAGGCTGACCAGTATTAACAACGGTGTAATTGACAGGGTTGTCCAATGGAACCTTTACTAATGATGCGGTCAGTGGCAACGCGACAATCAGATAACCATCAGGATGGAAATCAATACCATTTGGTCTCAGTGTAGGATCAGCAAAGGTTAAAAAGACACTGGCATTGCCGTTAGTATCTATTTTATAAATGATTGGTGCCGTCCAATCAGTAACATAGACATTACCCTCAGAGTCGTTAGTTACATCGTTTGGCAATTGAGGAACACCCTCACCCAACATGCCCTTCAAGTTAACCAGATTCAACTCTGCACCGGTATTAAGATCATAAATACCCAGCTCGGCAAAAACCGGCAATGTAGGGTCAAAAACAATATTGGGATTGGCATAAGCTACCAGTAAACGATCGCTCCCTTTGTCAATATGAATACCAATTGAGCTAGGTGCTAAAGTGGTATGTTGGGAGAATGGCGTTACCGTACCATTATCAGCAACAGAAAAAACGCCACCTAAAGTCACTGAGCCCACTAAAAAGCGATGGTTGTCTTGATCCCATTCAATGCCTTCGGGATGTAATACAGGCTGCTGAGCTAACACAGCATCTGGCAAGTTGCCGCCGGCATAAACAGGATTTCCAATCGAAAATACAAACACACCCAATATTAAAAATATTTGTTTCATTACAACATACTCCTTTATGGTAAATAGATTAAAAGTGCTGAGCGGCTAACATAAATAGATTTACCAAAAAGCTAAGCTGATGTTCCAAAACCGCTTATGAAAAACATCAACTAAATTTTATTGAGTAGGTAAAAATATTCGAGAAATCAAAACCGCTTTTATTGACACTAAGAGGCTTTTCTAAAATATCAGCATTCAAACAATTAATATCCAAATCATTCATTAATAATATTAATCATGCTGATTAAAAAGCGCGCCCAAATTAACTTTGACCACAAACGAAATCAACAAATATTTTTTAAAGTTTGATCTTGTTCAAATTATTTTTTCAATATTAAAAATAATTCTATTTAATAAAATAGAAAATAAATTTTATTGAATAATATATATTTATTTTTTTAAAAATTACGCACATAAAATTATCTTTGGACAATAGAAATCTCGATGTCGCAAACTCAAATAACATGCCGGACATGATGGCAATATAACGAATTTCCAATTTGGAAAATAAGCTTTATATTTATGAAGTCGATATTCTTATTTTAATGAGGCGTTAAAAAAATATAAAAATTAATAGAGGATATTGTCGTCAGCCATGTCTATATGTATGCGTACTTTGATTGATGCATCCTTTAAACCACCATGTTTGCTCTTTTTGAAAAGAAAAGTTAGTCGAGCAATATAAATCAGAGAAGTACGTAAACATTCAGTATCAAACTGAGAAATATGTAATCTCAGCTTCAAAATCGCTTTAGCTTATCAGTCAGTTTACAAAGTAAGCCAAAGCCTCTTTTAATTGAAATAACGTAAGGGGGTATCATGAGGCACATCGTATATTTATCTTTAGCGGCTTTTTCTTTTATTTTTTCAACCCATGTTCACAGTCAAATTCTAACCACATATAGCCAGCCTAATTACACGGGCACATCTGAAAACTTTTATCAACCGGATATTATTTATCGCGGATCAGAGCTGGGCAGCAATGAAAACCAAATCAGCTCATTAGTATTGCAAGATGGCTATATGCTAACGATTGCAGCTAATTCTGACGGCACCGGTGCCAGTGCGGTATATATTGCCAATACCGGCAACTTAAATGTTCGCTTACCAGTGCGTTTGGATAACAACGCATCATTTATTCGAGTGACTCCCTGGCGCAACCCGAGCAAAAAAGGCTGGTCCGGTAATGGCAAAGCCGGCTCCATGGGAGCGCTAGTTAACCCCACCTGGTTTTACAACTGGGGAGCGGGTGATCTATCTGAACCCGGGGTGGAATATGTGCCGATGAAATGGGGCAATAGTAATGTCGGTGATAATGTTTTGTATAAACAAGGATCTCCGCATTTGTTGGGATTTAATGAACCCGATGCTAATGAACAGGCCAATATGACGGTTGATCAAGCAATTAATCGATGGCCGCAACTGTTAAATTCCGGCCTGCGTCTCGGTTCGCCGGCACCTACCGATGGTGGCCTTAACTGGTTATATAATTTTATCGACCGCGCTGATAACGATAATCTGCGTGTAGATTATGTCGCCGTACATTGGTACAAGGGTGGACAAACTGCCAACCAGTTTTTTAATTGGCTAAAGCAAATACATAACCGTACCGGCCGTATGATTTGGGTAACTGAATGGAATAATGGCGCTAACTGGACGTGCTGTGTACCTACCTATGAAGAACAACGCGCAGATATTCAAGCCATGCAAAATATGCTTGAAAATGCCTACTTTGTAGAGCGCTATGCGATTTATAACTGGAATGAAGTGGGAGATAATCGCCGATTAGTCGATCGTGACAGCAACTTAACACCTGCTGGTATTGTCTATCGCGACAAAGTTTCGAATCCTGCCTATCAACAAACACCCTACTTCCATATTAAAAACCGAGGCACTGGTGATTATCTTCGCCCTCTTAATAGCAACGCCAATTCACCTATTGTGACAGCACCGAGCAGTTGGGATGGAGCATGGACACAGTGGAGTATTGAACAAAACGGTCGCTATTTTTATCTCAAAAACCGTCAAACCGGCCGCTATATGCGCCCTATCAACACTAATGATGGTGTAGCGCTTGAAACCCAGGAAATTACTTCAACAGGTAATAACACACAGTGGACTCGTGTCGCTTCATCAAGCCAATGGTTTCATTTAAAAAATAGAGGTACCGGGAAATACATCCGTCCAAACAGCACTGGTGATATGAGTTCCGGTGGTGATTACAATGTCAGCCAGCAACCTAGCTCATGGAACGGTAACTGGACACAGTGGCAATTTGTACCTGTGGGTAGTAGTGCCATTATTGATGGTGATTATGGTAATCCTGGGTCGCCTCCGGCGCCATAGATTTCACGCAAGGTGAATACCCTACTGATACTTTGGGAGGGTATTCACAGAGAGACTAGCTCTTACTATGACCTAAAATTTCTGATAGTTTAATCTGTCACCTTTTTTAATCTAACAATAAAAGCTCCTTTAATTATCAAAGGTACTAAAGCGCTAAACAACCAAGAAACCATTAAATAAATTCCAAGATAAGAGTGTTTATACGAAGCTAAAATATAACGATAGATATCAACCTGGTTAAATATATATTGACTATCTAAATCAAGATTTATATTTACCAAATCCGATATCTGATTTTGATGCTCAATAATTTCAGGAGTGATAAAACCATATACATATATCAAAATTATTCCAAAATACGCCAGTACACCTAACTCAAATATTAGTATTTCTTTAAACTTAATTTCACTAATATTTCTATAGCATCCCCAAAATGTACTTGCCATTAACACATATATCGTTATACCTACAGCGAAAATAATATGAGAATATGAGAATAGAGACTCGAAAAACGCAATAACCCATATTATATGAATTAAAAGAAATGTAGAGAATACATTAATAAAAACCACACCACCCTTAAAAAAATAGGTCCATATAAATTTTTCGCCAATCGAACACTTATAAGTCAGAAATAACACCAAAGCAATGATCGAAATAATAAATAAAGTAGTAAAAACAACGTCAACAGACCAATATAATCCATAAACTTTATTCATTGATATGCTAGTACTTTTAGATAAGACAAGCTCGCTAGATATCATTAAATAATGAAATATTAAAAAAAATGCAAAAACAAATATGCTAAGCAATATTGAGATTTTCTTCTCTAGGTATTTCATATATCCAATTGCGTATCGGCAGCCTCCTCAATTTGGTCTTCTGCTTTATCTAAAACGTCCTCGAAACTCATTCCATATAAATCTTCAACTGCCTCATTAAATTCTCTGTACCCATCAGGATTTTCTTCCTTAAACTTATTCATCATCTCTTCTATAAACTCCCTACTAACACCAGTTTCAGTAGCAGGTATTCCAGCAACATCACCTAAAACCTCATCAAGAGTTTCTCCTACTTCTGCTAAGCGCTCACTGTCACTAATAGGATTACTGGGAGAGACTCTACTAGGAATTAGTTTTCCTAATTTCACGAACTGTCTTGTATATTTCAATACTTTATTAATTCTACCTGCAATCATTCCCGAAGATTCTTCTAAAACAGCATCGACTTTGCTGTCAACTGTGTCGAAAAAGAATTTATTCGTACCAATCGTTACCATCGCACTTTGCGCCCGAACATAAAACTCTCCATCCGGATCAATATACTTGTACGGATTATTATTGACATACAAATATCTATTGAATGACATCACGGGATTGGCGAATGTATAACCAATGCGATCATTCCCATAAAACCGTCCAATCACTGGATCATAATACCGCGCCTGCATATATGTCAGATCGAGATCACGATCCTCCAAATGCCCGGTATAACCAATATCCTCTGACTTCTCTTCCTGCGTCTCACCAAAGGGCTGGTAATGAAATTCCTCCATGACATTACCGGCTTGATCCGTTCTCAATATCGGCGAACCCAATATATCTGCATGCGCATAGATAACCCGTTCCGTCGTGTTATAGGTGCCCAAATCCACCGCAGCACCACATTGATCACTGCTGTTACAGGCCATTAAGCTAACCGTGCTGTTACCTAACGGCAAGCTGGCCAATGTATAGCTTTGCCCGGTTACCCGAATAACTTTTTGCTCACCGTTTTCATCAACAATGATGAGCTGGTAATAGGCCGCATTAGCCACACTGTTCCAGGACAGGTTGTAGTTATCGCCACCTACTGCCTGGGTATTGGTGCTTATCGTGGCATTTGATGGGCCAGACAATAACGGGATAAACGTGGTGATATCACCAACCGCAATGGGGATAAAGACTTGCTGCCCGGTAGCCGAATAAGCTGTTATAGGTAAACACAGCGTTAATACAGTCAGTACACGAGTCAGGGAATGCGATAGTTGTTGTAATAAATTTTTCATTATCCTGCCCTCCCTAGCGGCTCTCAACCGTGCCAATTAATGTATTCCCCATATAGAGATGATCCACATGGTCCCCGTTGGCTTTTTGCCGGTACATCAGCTTGCCTGAGCCATTGCTGTACACCGAATAACTGCTTTCACTGTTCACAGTTTTCTTCACCCGCCGATTAAACCCATCATAGACATAGCTGATACCGCTGGAGCTGGTCATCTGGTTAGCGAGGTTATAAATAAAGTCGCGATGCCCATTGGCCATCACATTGCCGCGGCTGTCGTAACTGAAGGCGTAATACTTACTGCCGTTGACGTAATCCAGCATCTTGGTAGCCGCATCGTAATCATAGGTCAGTGAATGGCTGCCCAGTTGTTTGGTCAGGATATTGCCCATTGCATCATAGCTGAAGCTGCCCGAGCCCCAATAACCATTGGCAATGGTTAAGCGATCCAGCCCGTCATACTCAAAACTGATATCGTAAGTAGGATCGATAGCATCGAAGATATCCTCAACATTGGCGTTGTTATCGTAGCCATAGGTTAAGTTGGACAGTGCCGTGCCCGTCGCATTTTGTACCGATAAACTCTGTGGTAACTGACGCGTGTTGACCGTCGCTGTATGAGTTACCCCATTGCCATAGGTAATGGTGTTGACGTAGCCATTGGGATGGTATGTCGCATTGGTGACATAGTTGCCTACGGCAGTCACCTGCCCTAAGGCATTGGTGGTATAGCTCAAAGTACGGCCTGAAGGGTATAACAATGTGTCCAGATAACCGAGAGAATTATAGGCTGGATCTAACACATAGGTTTTGCCGTCTAGTGCCAGGGTTTCTTTCTCTAACAAGTCGATGCTGTTGTAATCATAGCTCCAGCTTACGCCACCTGCCGTCAGCGTTTTCAGGTTGTTATTGGCATCGTAGGTATAACTCAAATCCGGTGTTGCCGAATCGCCATAATTCACCGTTTCAATATTGCCAAGGTTGTCATAGGCGAAGGTGATTTGCTCACTAGCAGTGACAGTAGTATCACAAGCGGTTAATGAACTATTCACTGAAGAGCCATGAGCCTGCCAGCTCAGCTGACCTAAGGCGTTATAAGAGAAAGCGCGATTGCCAATATCAGGGCGCACTTCTTTACACAGACGCTGGTATTGATCATACACATTGTGTTGGGTAATACCGCCCTGAGAGACTGAGGTAAGCCTATCAAATAGATTATAAACTATATCAGTGGTGACATTTTCTGGAGAAGCAATAGTTAACGCTTTTTTGTAGTTGGGACTACCATATGCAAGATAGGTAATCGTTGTCACATTGCTATTAAAATCAGTACTAGTGATTTTATTTCCAGCCTGATAAGCATCTAATGACTGAATCTGACTAGTGCCCGTATTAACGATCGTTTGCACCTTACGTTGCAAACCATCATAAAGATAAGACGTACCTTTGGTTTCACCACTGGTAGCCGATGGGTAAGACTCAAAAGTTAGATTATTAAAAGCATCATAGCGGTAATTAATATAGCTACGAGTAGTGGCAACGCTGGTATCTTCTTCAACAGTAACGTGTGGCCTTAACCAATTATCAAGATAATGCGATTTTTGATAGTTACCCTTGGTAACTTTCTGTAATAGCATACCTGCAGTTACACCTGCAATACCCTCGGTGCCTGTTGCCGTCAGATAGTCAATCGTAGTACTGATCCAATTAGTATCCGAAGGAATAATTCCTGTCATCCAACCAACCGAATTATAGGTATAGTTAGTCACATTGCCATTAAAATCGGTGGTTTGGGTTTTCCAGCCATTATCATCAATCACCATATAGACATATTGTGGTGTGGTTGAGGTGCTAGAGGGCGTTTTGATTGTCTGGGGTTCTCCCCGCTTATAATTATCAAATTCTACCCAATAGTTGGGGGTGTTATAGGCAAGTTTTTTCAGATTACCATTAGTATGGTATGACTCATTACAACTGAATAGTTGTCCAAATCCGTAGGTACAATTGGGTAGGGATTTATAGCTGCCGATTGCAGAATGGTAAGTCACTTCTTTCGCTGTTGTATAGTTAGTACCATTAGCGGACAGTTTTATTTTACCCGGCAGACTTAACAGCCAATTGCTAGTATCACTGAAATACTCGTAATTCAGATAACGTTTATTTGTACTGTAACTGTTATGTTCGTAGCGAATTTGCGGTTTATCGTAGAGATCGAAACTGCTGTACTCTTTGGTATAACTTGTCGCTACTGAACCATTCAGCAATGTCGTAACGGTTTTAGTTAATTTGGGCGTTTGCGAATAATTATGATCAAGTTCTGAAGTATTAAAGAAATGAGGACCGTAGATAGTCCCTGCAACATAGGTATTTTGAACTTCTTTCAGTTTTTGGCCTGTTGCTGAAAAGTACTCTTCAGTATATACACTACCTTCAGTGTAACTTGATGCATCTCGGTTTACATAGGTTTTTACATAACTACCATCGGGTTTGATGGTTTTAATCCATTTGTAATTAAAATTATCAATGTTGGAAGGTAGTGCTCCTGTAAGTTCCATTCCAGAGCTCTGTGTAGATGTCCATGACCAATGAGCAACTTGTGATGCAGGAAATGATGATGGCGAATAGTGTCCATCATTATTAGAATACTCATATAACCAAGTACTTTCGTCAAAACTCGGACCAAAAATTGATTTCTTAAGAAGGCTATACTGAAAGCTGCACCTAGAAGCTCTGGGGTCACCATCGTAATCAGAATCTAGATTTGTTCGCCCCTGCTTAGTGTAGCCCAGCCAAAACTGTCCAGTTGCTCCATCTGGATGTTTAATAGTAATAGTCGGTGTCAATGGTAATGGATCGGTACCCTGTTCATATATTATAGGATGTTCATTCGCTCCAGGAATCGAATCATAATGTGCTAAATTGCAATTTGCTGAACCCTTTTCTGCATCAACATCATTAAAAGTATGAGCTCGCATTGCATAATTCCAAAACCTGCCATCAGGTAGCGTTACCTTTAAGCCACCAGACCAGGAACTACTAGGACTTTCATGTTCATATAACCATTCCCTACCATTAGCAATAACTTTGCTTACATGGGTAGCATAACCAACCGTACTGTATTCAATTCCAATTGACCGATTGTCACTACTTGTAATACTTGTAACTCTTCCATCTGCAGAACGATTATATTGAACCCAATTGCCAAAGCGATCCTCAACTTTTGATACCCCAAATACCAGATTAACCAATGGATAAGCACCAAAATAGGTATCTATTTCATTAATCGTACTCGACAACTCAGCCACATCAAAGGTATAGGTGATGCCATTTGGAGAGGTTGCACGGAACCCTTCACCGGTACCATCCTGTTGTGGTATACAACTAATTCGCCATTGGCTTTTAGTGGTAAAACGGTAAGGAGAAGCGGAAATAGGTAATGTACTGTCATTGTAAATCAGTTGCTCACTGAGCTGACCAGGAATAATCATTTTAGGACCAAGGTTAAATTGATCCGAATCAACTGCAATTTGTTGTGCCGCCCCAAAAGGAGACCCACCGGCAAGTATCCAATCAGCTCCAAAATTCGCACCACTACAGTGTTTTTCCTCCTGAAAAGCGATAGGCCAATTATCAGGCCAAAGAGCACTGTTAGACGAATTTAAAACTAGCTGGTATTCAATACGAGGAATTTCAAGGAGCTTCCACCCTCTGTCCTGCCAAGGCCCCGTCGTTTTATATGATCGTCTAAATGCTACTTCTATATCAAAATTTCCAGGCAATGACACATCCGTATATTCAAATCGAATCGTCCCTGTACCATTATCAAACTTATCACCAAATAAGCTCGAAGAATGCATATTCAATTGATAATCAAGCTTCAAACGATCAAATAGGTTGAAATCGTAGTCATAGGTAAAATCTTCGTCATCTTGTGCTTGGATCACTGCACCATGAATCAGTAAAAACAGACTACAGGCTACGATAGCAATATTTTTTGTAAGTACATTAACGGAAACAATAGTCATAATAATTTATGCATCCATATGGTATAAAGTTGACCTAATATGTTTAATTATTGATCAGATAATTTAGGGTTATTTAAATTTATCTGACAATTCACTGGATAGGTTAAAAAATAATATATAGAAAAGTAGATACTGGATTAAAGGAAGAATGACACTGGTAATGAATAGCAGAGTAAATTTTTTTCTTAACAAGCAACATCAATAAATCCCTTAATTAATTACTGAAAGAATGAAAACATATGAAGGGAAGACAAAAATGACATTATCCCTAATCTAGTAGTATTAGTATGTTTTTATTTGGATTTAACTAAAGCCTAGCCAATATAATCGATTTAAAAACTTACCTGCAACTACTATTTTATATAAATTTAGCGACAGAGCAAGATTATGCTAATAAACTACTCTTTCAAACACCGCACAGAAAACCCCCAACCTTTATCAACAGCTTTACGCCGCACTTTTTCTGTATCACCACGCAGTACAGAATTAATGGAAGTCCACATCACCGAGCGGTACCAGACAGTTTGTTGATCAAAGGCAGTGCTAGTCCAAAAATCAGCATAACGCTCTGCGCCATTTGCCGACACCCCTTCCCAGGGACTATGGGCACCAGCAGGTAGTATTGAAAAACCTGAAGTATTAACACGCTGTTTTTCTTCGTCACTCCAGAAAAAAGCGCGATCATATCGCTTGAGTTTTCGGCTCTCGTTATCAGTGCCACGCCAGCCTGTTTGTTCAACAAGATCTGCTGACATACCAACGGCTAATTCAAGCGTCATGAAATCTTTATCGGAAGGTACTTTCCATCCCACAGGGCAAAGTTTGCTTGCATGTTCGACGCTGGAAAAACGATAAAGCATTCCAAACCGCGCTTTATCGATGGTAGAAATATTTTCTATCGGGCTACCATCTCGATAATGCTCGGTAGCAAGATTGGTTTGCATCCAGCATTGCTCGCCTATAACAACTGTTGGGTATGTATTGCCGTCAACATCCGTTACTACATCGGGGCATTCAATATTTGATGATGCATTAATCATATTCCCCTCGCCTTCAACCACGGTTGTGAGTTTAGGCATAAGAATTAAGCCTACTACCATTAATATGATGACGATAAAAATGCGTAAGATGTATAAAAGAAGTGTCTTTATAATTGATATCATTGATCAGATTTTGGGGCTGTTGATTACATTGGGAAGTTGGTGTTACAACAATTATGTTGTACTTGCTTGTCATCAAGTAATAGATGATAGTAATCAATAAAGCCGCCAAGATCTACCTTAGTCATATTCGGCAATATTGTCAGAGCGTAGTAAATGAGACGTAATCAATGAACAACAGCGATGTAACAGCGAGCGACACCGGCTTTCCTCTGGACCAACCTGATACAGAGCTTTCTGTGCGTGAAGTATTTGGTATCGATACCGATATGGTGGTACCGGCCTTTAGCCAAGGGGAAGACCATGTTCCTGATATGGATAAAGCCTACCAATTTGATCACGATACTACCTTGGCTATTCTGGCAGGTTTTGCTTATAACCGACGCGTGATGGTTCAGGGTTATCACGGCACAGGTAAATCGACGCACATCGAGCAGGTGGCATCGCGCCTTAACTGGCCGTTAATTAGGGTAAATCTGGATAGTCATATCAGTCGTATAGATTTGGTGGGTAAAGACGCCATTGTGTTGCGCGACGGTAAACAAGTCACAGAATTTCGTGAAGGAATATTACCCTGGTGCCTGCAGCGCCCCTGTGCATTAACGTTCGACGAATACGATGCCGGCAGACCCGATGTTATGTTCGTTATTCAGCGGGTGTTGGAAGTGGAAGGCAAACTCACTCTACTTGATCAAAATCGCGTCATTAGGCCTCACTCCTGTTTCAGATTGTTTTCAACCTCCAATACGGTTGGGCTCGGCGATACCACGGGGCTTTATCACGGCACCCAACAAATTAACCAGGCGCAGATGGATCGCTGGAATATCGTCACGACGTTGAATTACTTATCTGAAGAGGATGAATGTCAGATTGTATTGGCAAAAATGCCTGCCTTAAATACAGAATCGGGTAAAGAACAGGTTCGCGCTATGGTGGAGATGGCTAGCATGACCAGAAAAGGTTTTATCGCTGGTGATATTTCTACTGTTATGTCGCCGCGAACCGTCATTACCTGGGCTGAGAACTTGGATATTTTTGGTGACATCGCTATCGCCTTTAAATTAACGTTTCTTAACAAGTGTGACGAAATGGAACGCTCTGTTGTGTGCGAATATTATCAGCGTTGTTTTGGTACTGACTTGCCTGAAAGTATTGCCAATACAATTAACTCTTGAATAACTATTAGCGGACTGTATGTGTGGCTAGCGGTGAGTTCAAATCAGAAAAAATAAAACAAGTCATCGAATGCGCGATGCGTGCTTTATCAGGCGAGGAGGCTGACAACACTCTTACCGATCGCAACAAGACAATACATGTTGAGCAGCTAGCGCTGGATATTCCTAAAAAAATAAATCGGCAAGCACTGCAACAGTTAAGAGGAAAAACTGATTCGGAAGCGCTTCAAATGCGTTTTCATAATAATCCGCTGCATAAAAAAATTTCTCCTTCCAATCATCAGGCTGCCAGTTTATTTGATCAAATTGAAACGCTTCGTGCAGAAGTTATTGGCTGCAGGCATTTGCCCGGCGTGTCAGATAATATTAATCACTATCAAACAGAACAATTTGTAAAACGAAACTTACATCAAGATTTTAATCCTTCACAAATTAATGATGCCATAGCGATATTATTGCGAGAGCAACTGATGTCACAACCGTTACCTAAAACAGTGGAAGATGCGATTTCACCCTGGCGACCATTACTAGAGGATAAAATTCTTCCGCATGTATCTTCATTGAAGCAGGCCTTGGATAATCAACAATCCTTCGCTGAAACTATTTTTAATCTGTTTGATGATCTTAATATCGACATTAGTTTTGATATAGGAGAAGAAAAGAAATCGAAAAAAACCGATCAAGATGCTGTTCCCGACGCATCGGACGATACTGAAGAAACTGATAACACCGCTTCATCACAAACAACAAATGATGATCAAGAGGGTGAAGAGGAAGAAACTCAGGAACCTGAACCCGACTATAGCTCAAAACTGGATGGCGACTCAGAAGAATCCAATGTAACACTACAGAATGGTTCACCGCCTTTTGCAAATACGGCCTTTGGCGAATATAAAATTTACAGTAAGGCTTACGACCAAACCATCGTTGCTAACCATTACTGTTCTGCTTCACAGCTTTCGCATTTACGTCAGCAACTTGATAATCAATTGGATAAATACCAGGGGCTGGTTGCTGTACTCGCTAATCGTTTGCAACGTCGACTTATGGCACTGCAGCGCAGGCATTGGCAATTTGATTTAGACGAAGGCTTATTAGACCCCGCCCGCCTTACCCGCGTGATAACTGATCCGGTATATCCCCTTTCCTATATGCAGGAATCCGATACTGTGTTCCGCGATACTGTGGTAACACTGTTAATCGATAACTCCGGCTCTATGCGCGGCTGGCCAATTACGGTTGCTGCTATCAGCGCCGATATACTGGCACGCACCTTGGAGCGATGTGGTGTTAAGGTAGAAATACTAGGCTTTACTACACAGGGTTGGAAAGGTGGCATGTCTCGAGAAAGCTGGGTTGAAGCCGGGCAACCTGAAAACCCTGGTCGCCTCAATGATTTATTGCATATTATTTATAAGCATGCTGATCAGCCATGGCGTCAGGCGCGAAAAAATCTTGGCTTAATGTTACACGGTGGATTATTAAAGGAAAACATTGATGGTGAAGCGTTGCTATGGGCTCATCAACGACTGATTGCTCGCCCTGAAGATCGACGTATTCTCATGGTTATCTCCGATGGTGAGCCGGTTGATGATGCGACACTTACGGCTAATTCCGGCCATTATCTGGAACAACATCTTAAGCGCGTTGTAACATCGATTGAAAATAACTCGCCTGTCGAACTATTGGCCATTGGTATCGGCCACGACGTGACACAATATTATCAACGAGCAGCAATGATTAATGATGTCGATGATTTAGGTAGCACTATGATTCAGGAGTTGTCAGAGTTATTTGACGAACCATCGATATCACTAAAAACTCAAGCTTATGGTTAACGTTCTCCCTCAAGTAAAAATCCACCTTCATAGAAGGAAACTTTTAGTCCCTTAGCTTTTAGCCGCATAGAAAGAAGCCTTATTTTTTTATGCCCTTATTATATCGTCGAAGGCCTGTATCCATATTGGTTAATTTGATGGGACTTTATTTTGACCATAAGCACTGCCTTCACCTTAAGGTTTCGCCCTTTTGGGCGAGTCACTTCTTTTGCGTGCACAAAAGAAGTAACCAAGAAAAGTGCACCCTAATCCGTCGCCCTTCGGGTTCCCTGCGCTACTCAAAAAATAATGGCCGCTGCGGAACTCGCACAAAAACGATACTCAATCGTTTTTGTGCTCAAACAGTCCTCGCTGCTACGCACCATTATTTTTCTCCGTTGCTCAGCGACTCCTAAGCCCTAAGGGAACGGAACTAAAGACACTTCGTAGCAAACTCATCACTTTTCAGGCATAGCATAGCCTCGACCAAAAAATCACCAACTTCATAGAAGGTTGACGTCAGTAGAGCAATACCGATAATGCTTTTATCAGCTCGCTTTAGCAGCATTCTCTTATTGAAACCGGGGACAAAACTCTATGAGTGTTAAAAATGCCTTTTATGCACAATCTGGTGGTGTAACCGCAGTGATTAACGCATCGGCCTGTGGAGTGATTGAAGCCGCTCGTCAACAAGCGGGTAAAATAGGTACGGTCTATGCCGGCCAGAATGGCATTATCGGTGCGCTCTCTGAGGAGTTGATTGATACCAGCCTGGAGTCCGCCGAGAACATTGCTGCATTAAAACACACACCATCCGGTGCCTTTGGTTCCTGCCGGTTTAAGCTTAAAAGCCTGGAAGACAACAAAGCGGAATACGAACGTTTAATAGCCATCTTTAAAGCGCATAACATTGGCTACTTTTTTTATAATGGCGGCGGCGACTCAGCCGACACCTGTTATAAGGTTTCTCAGTTGTCGGAGGAAATGGGCTTCCCGGTTCAGGCTATCCATATCCCTAAAACCGTCGACAACGATTTGCCTATCACTGACAACTGCCCTGGTTTTGCCTCAGTTGCCAAATATATTGCGGTGTCTGCGCTGGAAGCCTCCTTTGATGTACGCTCGATGGCAAAAACATCCACCAAGGTATTTATTCTGGAAGTTATGGGGCGCCATGCCGGATGGATTGCCGCCGCAGGTGGTCTGCTGGAAGACTATGATATTCCGGTAGTGGTACTGTTCCCGGAAGTTGAATTCAATCAGGATAAATTTCTTGCTGCAGTTAAAGCCAAAGTTGAGCAACATGGTTTTTGTACGATTGTGGTTTCTGAGGGCACCCACTGGCCCGATGGCAGGTTTATTGCCGAGCAAGGCACCCGCGACTCCTTTGGCCATGCCCAGTTGGGTGGTGCAGCCCCCGTTGTGGCCAATATGATCAAAGAGGCACTGGGTTATAAGTTCCACTGGGCAGTAGCGGATTACCTGCAACGTGCCGCCAGGCATTTGGCATCGGAAGCTGATGTCGAGCAAGCCTATGCGTTAGGTGCTAAAGCCGTTGAATTTGCCCTTGAAGGCCATAGCTCCATTATGCTGACAGTTGAACGCGAATCCAGCCAACCTTACCGATGGAACATCGGCATGGCTCCTCTGTCCGAAGTAGCGAATGTAGAAAAGATGATGCCGATGGACTATATCTCGGATGATGGTTATGGTATCACCACAGCCTGCAAAGAATATTTGTACCCTTTAATAAAAGGTGAGGCCTATCCTCCCTATAGAGAAAACGGCATGCCCAATTATGTGACACTTGAATCACAGCTCGTGCCAAAAAAACTGGAACCATTTGACCTGTAATTTTTTAATTTAAGGATTAAAAACAATGAGTGATGATATTGATAAAAAAACTGAAGAGCCTGCTGCTGAGCAGTCTGTTTCAGAAGAAGTGAGTTCAGAGGAACCTACGTCTAACCAAGGTGTAGATAAAGAGCAGGAAAGCGCTGTTTGGAACAATGTTAAAAAACAATCCATCTGGTTGAGGTTGTTTTTTATGTTGGTGATTTCTTTTCTTTACGGCATATCGCGTGTAGTCACCGGCGCAGTGGTGATTATTCAGTTTTTCTGGGTGCTGTTTACCGGTGAAGTCAATGAAAACATCCAGCAATTTGGTCAGCGTTTAGCCACATACACGTATCAGATTATTCGCTATTTGACCTTTAATACTGAAGAACGGCCCTTCCCCTTTGATCTTGAATGGCCACAGGATTAGGGTGCTATAACAGTGCACCAACCTACCGTGACGCAAACCCTCCAGCGCTTTGAAACATTCAGACAATAACACGTCACGGTAGCTTCTCTTTTCTAATCGTCTACGGCGATAAAAAAGAGACAATCTCTACACTAAGTTAAACTTTTTCCACACAAATCGTCATCTTTTCGATGTAGAATACCGCGCTTCTGAAACATTCCTAGTTAGAAAGCGTAGTTAGCAGGGTTCTAACTACCAGTTACAAAGAGGTACTTTTTTTATGAGCCAGGATACTATTGTCATTGTAGAAGCGAAACGCACCCCAATGGGTGCCTTCATGGGAGAATTATCAGCCCTGCCAGCCACTGAATTAGGCGCCAATGCCATTCGCGCAGTGACTTCAGGTTTGCCCCTTGAAGAGATCGATGAAGTCATTATGGGTTGCGTACTACCAGCGGGCCTTAAACAATCTCCAGCCAGACAGGCTTCTCTTTCTGCCGGCCTACCGTTGTCGGCAGGTGTTACTACTATCAATAAAGTTTGTGGCTCTGGAATGAAAGCGGTAATGCTGGCTCATGATCTAATCCGCGCTGGCTCAGCTGATGTTGTTATTGCCGGTGGCATGGAAAGCATGAGTAATGCTCCCTACATTCTCCCCAAGGCCAGAACCGGTTATCGCATGGGGCACGGACAAATGTTCGACCATATGATGATGGACGGCCTTGAAAACGCCTACGATGGACAAGCCATGGGCTGCTTTGCTCAGGATACAGCTGATGATGAATCACTCTCTCGGGAACAAATGGATGAGTTTGCTATTGGCTCCCTATCCAAGGCTAAAGCAGCACAGGAACAGGGCCATTTTGACAATGAAATTGTACCTGTGACGGTAAAAACGCGTAAAGGCGATATCACTGTTGGGCAGGATGAGAGCCCTAGAACAGCCAGGCCGGAAAAAATTCCTCAACTCAGACCTGCTTTCAAAAAAGACGGCACTGTAACAGCAGCCAACTCCAGTTCCATTTCCGACGGTGCGGCAGCCTTGGTGGTGATGTCAGAAACAAAAGCTAAAGAATTGGGACTAACGCCACTGGCAAAAATTGTCGCTCACACGACTAATTCAATTGAACCAGAGAATTTCACGCTTGCCCCCGTTGGCGCCATGCAAAAGTTATTTGAAAAAACCGGCTGGGCAAGCGATGAAGTGGATTTGTTTGAAATCAACGAAGCTTTTGCCATGGTGACGATGGCGGCCATTAACAAGCTGGCGTTAGACCCCGCTAAAGTTAATGTAAACGGCGGCGCCTGTGCACTTGGCCATCCTATTGGCGCTTCAGGTGCACGTGTTATTGTGACACTGTTGCATGCACTGAAAAACAAAGGTCTATCAAAGGGTGTAGCATCACTCTGCATTGGTGGTGGCGAAGCAACCGCGTTAGCCGTTGAATTGCTATAACGTGAAAACTCATGTTTCCATCAGCAACGGGCTTCCAACCCCTCCCCGCTGCGCGTCTAGCGTCTGATAGATAGCATCCAACAGCCCCCTTATCAGGGGGCTTTTACTATCCTGCCCAACTCATCCAGGCAATATAGGAAAAGAAACCTAAGGTAGCTGTTAACATCAGCGTTGTGATAATGCCATTAGCACTTTCTTTTACCCACTGTTTATTGCCGTTCATTATCAACAATGCAATCGCTAACAAGGGCATAAAAGCCGCACCAATAATGGCATAAAGTTTTTGTACTTCTTTAAAGCTCATCAGTAAACCTAGTGCAGGTAAAATGGCTATCACCCAAAGATAAATTTTATAGGGTTTAGTGCGTGTTAAATCTGATACTTGATGAGGTTCTGGATGGAAGGAGAGTCGCCAGATATCGGCAAATAAATAGGGAACTGCCTGCCAAACACCTAACAAACTACTAAACACAGCACTCAATGCACCCAATAAAAATAACAGGCTGCCTGTCGTTCCAATTTGTTCTTCTAATCTTTCAGCTAAAGTCACTAATAAACCTGCACCTCTGCCCTCCACTTCAATAGAACTACCAATGATCACCATTGCCAGCCCGAATAGAATTGTCATGGCATAACCAGCGCCAAGATCGATACGGCACACTTGTATGGCATCAACGCTTTCGCGCCCTGTTTCTCTTATCCAGTAGCCATAACAAAGAATGGTTAACGTTCCACCAACGCCGCCCATCAGGGCTATTGTCCAGCTTAAGCCTTCACCATCCGTATCTGGAATAGAAGGAACCAACAAACCACTGAGCACTGCATCTGTACCTGGCCATAGAGAGGCTGCGGTTAATAGCACTGTGGCAAACATGATTGCAATGGCCACCGACATCACTGTTTCGAATAGTTTGAAACCGCCCGCCATCACTAACGCCAAGCCGGTAATACTGCAAATCACGCCAAAAAAAATCTTGCCGTAATAGGCACTTTCAAATATTGGAATAAGTGCATGAAGCGTGGCACCGCAGGCACTCATCAAGGCTGAGCCGACAAAAAAGGTCCAAAGAAAAAGATAGGGCAAGAATAACCAGACAAGCCATTTGCCAAAATGCTCGGTAGCTCCTTCAAGAAAGGTATCACCTGTTGCCAACTGCCAACGGGCCAGCCCTTCGGTCAACACAAACTTGAAGACACCACCCACCACTACAGCCCAAAGCACAGTAACCCCAAGCTGGCTGCCGGTAAAGCTGGCTGTGGCGAGATCACCAGCCCCTACACCTGTTGCTGCAACTAATAAGCCCGGTAGAAGAATTGCGAGTTTATTTGATAGTGTATTTGGCACTTTAACTCTCTCAGTCATACCTGTTTAACGGCATGTTATGCGTTATATAAGTACAAAGGAATGTGTAACGTAAAGATAATGACAATGAAAACATTGAAAGGCACTACCAAAGGTTTTAGTAACGCCATCAAAAATAGTGAGATAAAAATATTTATTGAATCTTATTTTTGTAGTGCTGTTGAAGCGCCACTTTTTTTAACTAGCTTTTAGCTTTATTAAAACTAAAAGTTGCTTTACTGCAAACAAGTAAAAGCCAGTTAATGCATCACATGATGCCAATCAGATTACCCAGACCAACAAAACTTAACACTGTAACAATAGGAACCAATATCAATAATTCGAAACTATCGAGCCCGCCTCTGCCGAGAACTAAAACATAGTCATTATTGGGCATACTTCGACGATCTGTGATGCGCCTGTTTTCGTTAGAATTAGATTCTGTGAAGGCACCTAAACGGCGATCAACACCAGAGCGACGATTCCAAAAGATGTACTTTGCCATTACCACATAACTCCCCAATTCTATTTCAATCTCTGATGATTTTTATTATCAATAAAATAGATAGAGTTCATTCTATGATCAAAAGTTCAATATGCCAAGAAGTTATGCACATGTTAATTTTTTTTATATTAATCAGCCTTGTTATTGCCGATTTCAAAGGAAGGCCAGGCAGCCCGGATATAGGCCACCATTGACCAAAGAGTCAGTATCGCCGCCAAATACAAGCTAATCACCCCTATATTTACTAAAAAGCCGCTCTTTTCTGGCGCAGCAGCCAACAATGCCAAGATAGAGGTGATCTGAAAGGTCGTCTTGATTTTACCGATGTAAGAAACCGCAACACTGGTACGCTTACCTAACTCGGCCATCCATTCACGTAATGCCGATATGACGATTTCACGGCCTACAATAATCACAGCAGGCACTGTAAACCACCATATTTCAAAACGTTCGACCAACAGCACTAATGCAATTGCAACGATTAGCTTGTCCGCAACAGGATCCAGGAAAGCACCAAAGGGCGTTGATTGATCCAGCTTTCTGGCTAAATAACCATCCAGCCAATCGGTAATTCCGGCCAGTGCAAAAATGGCGGCGGAAACCATATAGCTCCATTGATAAGGTAAGTAAAAGATCAGAACGAACACAGGGATCAGAACTATTCTGAGTAACGTTAGTGCGTTTGGGACATTCATGCAGTAATGCGGTGCCTTATTGTAATGATTAAGTGATGATGATCTCGTCGGAGGTCTGACGCTTGACGCAAAGTCTCTTTGGAGCAGAAACCCTATCCGACATCCCGGCGATTCTAACTGTTATGTAGCGCAGCATATATATCCAGTGCTAATTTTTCACTGATTCCCGGAATATTGGCTAAATCTTCAACACTGGCCGCACAAATCTCCTGTAAGCCACCAAAATGCCTGAGTAACTCCCTCCGTCGCTTGGGCCCAACTCCCGGAATGCCTTCCAGACGCGATTCGCGGCGTTTTTTGTCCCGACGTTGCTTGTGACCGGTGATGGCAAAACGGTGAGATTCATCCCTGATATGCTGAACAAGATGCAGACCGGCCGTATCCGAAGGGAGTACAAACTCCTCACCCGTATCAGCTCTGAATAACACCTCGAATCCGGCCTTTCGCGTCGTGCCCTTGGCTACCCCGACGACCAATAAATCATCCATCTGTAGCTCTTCCAACACTTCTATGGCTTGCCTGACCTGGCCTTTGCCACCATCGATAAACAGGATATCCGGTATTGCTCCTTCACCGGTCTTGATCCGGGTATAGCGGCGCTGCAAAGCCTGCTTCATCGCCGCATAGTCATCGCCGGGAGTAATATCAGTGATATTGAATCGACGATAGTCTGACTTTAAGGGGCCATTGCTATCGAACACCACACAGGAGGCAACGGTTAATTCTCCACTACTGTGGCTGATATCAAAACATTCCAGTCGTTGTGGTAATTCGGGTAGCTTCAATGCGTCCTGCAGCGATTCAAAACGTTGTCTGATGGTTTGTTTATTGGCCAAATGACTGTTTAGATTCTGCTTCGCTGTTTCTATTGCCAGCTTCAGCCATTTGGCACGATTGGCTCGTACCTTCGCGTTGATTGATGTTTTACGGCCAGCTCGATCACTCAGCGCCTGCTGTAATGTGTCACTATTCGAGGGTTGGTAACTTACGGCTATTTCTCTTGGTAATTCACGAGCTGAATCAATCAAGTAATACTGAGAAATAAAAACCTCGATGATTTCCTGTTCATGCTCATCAAGATGCACTTTGGGAAAATAACTCTTACTACCCAACACTCGGCCATTTCTTACAAACAGTACCTGCATGCAGCACACACCTGCCCGGTAATCACAGGCAATAATATCGATGTCGCCATTTTCACCTTCAATATATTGAGAGGCCTGCACTTGTTGTAAGGATTGAATCTGATCGCGATATTCTGCGGCCTTCTCAAATTCCAGAGAAACCGAAGCTTCTTCCATCTGATCTGCCAGCTCTTTAATCAACGATTTGTTTTTGCCTTCCAGAAACATCGTCGTGTGGCGAACCGCTTCCTCATATTCTGTTTTTTCAACCTTGTGAACACAGGGCGCACTACAGCGATTAATTTGATATTGAAGACAAGGTCTGGAACGGTTGTTATAAAAACTATCCTCACACTGCCGAACCTTAAATACCTTCTGCAAAAAACTCAGACTTTCTCGTACCGCACCAGCACTGGGATAGGGACCAAAATAACGACCACTGCCCTTTTTGGCACCGCGATGAATAGACAACCTGGGATACTCATGCCCTGACAAATACACATAGGGGAAGGATTTATCGTCACGCAGCAAAATATTGTATGGCGGCCGTTGCTCCTTAATAAGATTATGTTCGAGCAATAAAGCTTCAGCTTCGGTATTAGTGACAGTGACATGTATGGTGGCAATTCGTTGCACCAATGAACGCGTTTTTGGCTCCAGCCCCTGTTTTCTAAAATAACTCGACAAACGCTTTTTTAAATTTTTCGCTTTACCGATATATAAAATATCGCCACTGCTGGCATACATTTGATAAATGCCAGGTTGTTCCGTTACCGTTTTTAAAAAAGAACTGTGATCAAAACCTTCGGAAGGTTTATTTAAAACGTTGTTTTTTTCTGTGGTAGCTTTGTCACTCATAGCATTACTTATATTACGTCATTTGCATTACATGACTTAAGCCTTTGATCAACGGGTGTTATCTGACGAAAAGTGAGATTTATTCTTCCCTCAGTGACTTGCTTTAACTTGGGCACTTGATGGTGCCAGTATTGTTGGGTAGAACCTGCCATAACCAATAAAGAACCCGCTTCAAGATTCATATTAAAAATATTCTGACTTTTATCTTTATCACCTTTACCCTCTTTATTATTTACACGACGGCGAAGAGAAAAGCGGCGTGTTGCGCCAAAACTCAAAGAAGCAATGATGGGATTCTGCCCCAACTCAGGTTCGTCATCACTATGCCAGGCCACACTATCATTCTCATTGCGATAGAGATTGGCTAATACACTATTAAAAGGCATTTGCAGAAAATGTTGTACACGATTTTTTAGCTCAAGCAAACAAGGGGTCCAAACTTTCGGCTGTAACTGCAAACCTGAATAACTATAGTCAGTATTGATATCGCCGTACCAGGCGTTTAAGCGTGGAATCAATACAGGTTTACCATACATCTGGATAGTATCCTGATGCCAATCCACTTCATCCAGCAATCGTTGATAAAACAAATCTGGCTGTTCAATAAAATGTGTATAGTAGCGAATATCAGAATCAGGCAGATCAATGGTTTCTTGCGGTGTTGAAAACAGATTTTGCTGCACGCTTTAGCTCCGACTTACTTTAACTCAATAAATCACAGGCTCTATTTCCAATGAGACACCAAACCGGTCCTGAATATCCTGCTGAATCGTTGTGGCAAAATCTATTACTGCCATACCTTCAGCAACCCCCTTATTAACCATAACCAAAGACTGTCGGTCGTGCATAAACAGCCCTTCGTTTTTATATTCTTTTCCTTTCCAGCCAGCCTGTTCCAATAACCAACCTGCAGCCAATTTCACTTGTCCATTGGGTATAGGAAACTGCACTAAATTCCTGTATTTTTCCGCTAATAGCTCGGCCTGTTCAGCATCGATGACAGGATTTTTAAAAAAACTGCCGACATTAGGTAATTGATTCGGATCGGGCAATTTACTTTGGCGAATGGCAATGACTGCCTCGGATACATCCATGGGTAAAGGCTCAGATATTCCACTTGTTAACAAATAATCTTTTAATGCCGGATAATCGCAGACAGCTTTAGGCTGATCGGATAATTTCAATGTAACTTCTGTAATAATAAATTTATCCTTGAGCTGGTTTTTAAAAATGCTATCGCGATAATCAAATTGACAATCAGTTTTCTTCAGTGTTCTCCACTGTTTTGTTTCTCTATCCCAACCCGTTAAGGACACAAAGAACTGTTCAAACTCAACACCATAAGCACCAATATTTTGAATCGGCGCTGCTCCAACAGTACCTGGAATCAATGATAAGTTTTCCAGCCCGTAACAATTATTCTGTAGGCAATAAATCACTAAGCCATGCCAATTTTCACCAGCTGCTATGGTGAGCAGGGTTTTATCGTCATGATGTGTTATACCGCGAACAGCTATCTTAATGACAACACCGGGAAAATCTTTGGTCAGAACAACATTGCTACCACCACCCAAAATTAAAACAGGCAGATTTTTTTCTTCAGCAAAAGTTAAAACTTCTGGAAGCTGATCAGCTTCAGTCAAGTTATAGAAATAACGAGCGCTAACATTAATAGCTAATGTGTTATAAGATTTTAACGATTGATCAGCGGCAAAATTAACAGTCATAAACGATGCTGCTTAAGAATATGCTCTAGTAAACCTTTACTGGCATCTTCAACTAGATCCAACACATGTTCAAAGCCATCACCGCTGCCATAGTAAGGGTCAGGCACTTCCTTTGGAGCATCTCCTAATAGGCTTAGATCAAGGGTGTAGTGTAAAAACAAGGCCAGCTCACCGGAAAATCTCGCAGGACTCATCGCTCGCAAATCATCGAGATTATTATTGTCCATGGCCATAATAAAATCGTAAGTGTCGAAATCATTCACTATTACTTGCCTGGCTCTCAGCGCAGAAAGATCGTAACCACGATTTTTTGCTGCAGCTAAAGCTCTTTTATCCGGCCCTGCTCCAAGGTGCCAATCACCGGTTCCGGCAGAATCAACAGCAATTAACTCCTGTAGACCTCGCTCATTAACCAAACTCTCGAACACACCATGAGCTGTAGGTGAGCGACAGATATTTCCCAGACAAACAAATAAAACTTTTACTGACATTACTTACTCGGCTCTTTATATACTCGGTTCTTTACAAAGACACAAAAAATTAAAATCAACGTTCAAACAAAGCACGTACCGCTGACAAGTCTTCTTCTGTATCGATACCAGTCGGTATTTGGCGACAAGCCTCTTCAACAGAAATCGCCACACCATTTTCCATTGCTCTTAACTGCTCAAGTTTTTCTGTTACTTCAAGCGAACTGGGTTGCCATTTTACAAACTGATGCAGCAATGAAACACGGTAAGCATAAATCCCAATATGACGATAATACTTCGCAGTTTCAGGCAATCTCTTTTCATCAACATCAAAGATATCCCGCGCCCAAGGCATCGGCGCCCTGGAAAAGTACAGTGCCCTGCCCTGGCTATCCATTGTCACTTTAACCGCATTAGGATTAAACACCGTTTCAACATCATTAATAGATTCAACCAATGTAGCAATTCCCGATTCCGGACTGTTAGCCAAATTGCCAGCCACCTGATCAATCACTTCAGGTGGGATGAGCGGCTCATCACCCTGAACATTCACCACAATATGATCATCAGCCAGTGACAACTTTGCTACCACTTCCTGCAAGCGATCAGTGCCCGACTCATGGTCAGCCGAAGTCATAATAACGTCACCATCAAACCCGGAAACTGCATCAAAAATACGCTGATCATCTGTCGCCACAATAACTCGATCAGCCTGACTCAATAAGGCCTGTTCGTACACACGCTGGACCATGGTTTTTCCGGCAATATCCTTTAAGGGCTTACCCGGTAATCGGGTCGAGGCGTATCGGGCGGGAATAATAATTGTGTAGCTCATTTAATGGTCACTTGTAATAATTGCTTGATTTTTCACTGTCTCAAAATTAATGCTCAGTTAGTAAAAACTCAATTTAAGTTGTGAAGCTTGTCCGATAGTGATGACAAAAAGTCCTGATCAAATTCAGCATTAACTGGTAAATACCAATATTTTTCGTCATTAATCTGATTTTGCAATTTTACCGCATCCTTTTCTGTCATGATAACCGGAAAATCATCACCAAAATTGACATCATCAGGAACAAATTGATGATGATCACTAAAAGCATGAGTAATCGGAGTAAACCCCAACTGGCGTAGTGTTGTAAAAAAACGTTCCGGATTGCCAATACCTGCAACTGCATGTACCGTTCTATCGTAAGACCATTGCGAAATATCAAGGCTCTCGCCCGAACACAGTTGATGAAAAACTGACGATTTCAACTGCATCGTAATCGTAGGATGTAAAGATCGAAAAACACCGTTATCCGCTCCATTACAAATAATGTAATCACAACTATTTAATCGCGAAGCAGGTTCACGCAGCGGCCCCATAGGTAATAGCTGTTTATTCCCCAGTGCTCTTTCAGCATCAACCACAACAATCTCGATATCCCGTTGCAGTTTGTAGTGCTGCAAGCCGTCGTCGGTAATAATGACATCACAGCCATATTCTGAAATTAACCGTTCACATGCCGCTGCCCGGTTGGCGTCAATCACCACTGGCAGCCCGGTTCTTTTAGCGATCAACAATGGTTCATCACCGCAGTGTTTTGCCGATTTGTCGACAGTAACATCAAAGGGATAACTCGGTGCTTCACTGCCGTAGCCCCTGCTGGCAATGCCGGGTTTAAAGTCACTTTGTTTTAAATAGTTAGCTATAGCAATAACCGTTGGAGTTTTGCCGCTGCCGCCAACAGTTATGTTGCCTACAACGATAACGGGCACAGGCATTTTCTTTGAGGTCAAAAAATCCTGCCGGTAGAGGTACGCTCGTAATGCGACAACAACCCGGTAAACAAGGCTCAACGGCAGAAAAACCAACAACCATAAAGATTTTTTATACCAGGCGTCGACAAGGGTCTCGGCGAATTTGGACACGAAAATTATTCCGCCGGCTTTTTGGTGGTAAGGCTTAATTGAGAGAAGCCCAATTGACCTGCAGCATCCATTGCCGTGATAACAGCCTGATGCGGCGTTTTAGCGTCTGCAGTGATAATGAGTGGAATAGCTCTTTCGGTACCTGCTAACTCATTGAGCGCTGCTTTCACCACATCAATTTTGTTAGATACCAGTGTTTTGCCATTAATCGCATAATTACCATTGGCATCAATTAGAATTTCTAATTGTTGCGGGAGCTCTGTCTGTTCTTCACCGGTCGCTTCAGGTAAATCCAGGCTGAGATGAGTTTCCCGAGTAAAAGTAGTCGATACCATGAAAAAAATCAGTAGCAAAAACACCACATCGATAAGCGGTGTGATATTTACATCAACCTGATTATTTTTTTGGCGTTTAAATTCCACGAAAAATTAGCCTTTAAACTCTAACCTTAAATGACAACTTCTTTAACATCGACTTTGCGGTCACCATGGAGCGCATCCACCAATTTAATCGTTTCCTGCTCAAGGGTCACCACTACGGTATCGATACGACGGGTAAAATAGCGATGCATGATAATCGCCGGAATAGCGACGCTAAGACCAGCTGCAGTGGTAATCAATGCCTCTGAGATGCCGCCAGCCAACACACCGGCATTACCGGTACCCTGCAACATGATTTCAGTGAATACTTTGATCATACCGATAACCGTACCCAGCAAACCTAACAGAGGCGTTATAGCTGCGATAGTACCCAGCGTATTCAGGTATCGTTCCATATCATGGATCACCTTATTGGCTGCTTCCTGAATACTTTCTTTCATCACATCACGACCATGGCGAGAGTTGCTTAAGCCCGCCGCGAGAATTTGGCCCAGCGGTGAAGATGATTTTAATTCTTTGATTTTATTCGCATCGAGCTGATTACTTTTTATCCAACCCCACACCTTGCCCAATAAATTTTTGGGTGCGATTTTCTCAGAATTTAAAGCTATGTAACGTTCGATACAAATGGCTGCGGCTGCGATAGAACACAATATGATTGGCACCATAAGCCAACCGCCAGATTTTACCAGTTCAAACACGAATCACCCTCCGAATGGTGGCAATGTCATAAGATAGTCATTCATTATTTTCCCGGCATTATACTCAACAACCACCCCACTACTGCAACCAGTAGCGCTGCTTCTCTTGCCTAAAATGTGTCGGGGCAGACAATTTATGGTCAATTACCCGGAACCTGATCGCTCCGTGTTCGGAGGTACTATGTAATTGGCTGCCCAATAGCTGATATCGCTTAACCACCTCTGGGTGTGGATGACCAAAGGCATTTTTATAGCCACTGGAAAACACAGTATGTTTCGGTCTAACAGTTTTAATCAACGGCCAGGATGAAGAACTGAGACTGCCATGGTGAGGAGCAATCAGTACTGTTGCAGGCAGCGCAGATTGCCACTGCTGATACAGTGCCAATTCAATAGCCTCTTCAATATCACCTGTCAGCAAAACACTGAACTCGCTGGTACTGATTTTTAAAATGCAGGATTGGTTATTACTGTTGTGCGTTAAGTGTGCAGACTGAACTGTGAGGATTTCAAAACGGACTGCATCCCACTCCCAATCAGTTACTGTAGAACATAATCCGGCATTAACGGGTAAGCCGGGCAACCAATGCCCTACCAGAATAGAGCCTGGTTGTGTCGATTGAACAAACATAGGCCAGGCGCCAGCATGATCATTATCACCGTGACTGATTATCAGCCTATCAAGCTTTGTGATGCCACGATGCTGAAGATAAGGCAACACTGCAGCTTCACTCATAGCAAACTGTTCATCCCAGGCGGCACCCAGATCGTATACCAGGCTGTGATGTTGGGTTTCAACCACGATTGAAAGGCCCTGACCCACATCCAGTACTGTGACGCTAAGATCACCCTCGGCCATAGGCTGCGGTTTCGCCAATACCAGAGGAGCAAACAACAGCAGCGACATTCCCCGCGCGGGTATCCCCACTGGCAGCAACACAATTAATGCTGCCAAACCAGCCAACAGGTAAACGACTAGAGGCCTTTCAGAGAATGACCAGAGCATGTCACCCTGAACCTGTTCTACCCAAAAGAGACTACGGATTACCCATTCCAACACCAAATTTAATGACTGCCATAGCCACTGTCCCATTTCCAGGCACACACTACTTATCATCAGGGCAAGGAGATTGATGGGAACAATTAGCAAACTGAAAATGGGTACCACAAATAAGTTCACCAACGGCGCAAACACACTTACCTGTCCAATTATCACTGCCATAACCGGCAGCATGCCAACAAAAATCAGTGCCTGAGCCTTAAACAGTTTTGTGCCAGCCTTAACAGTAATTCTGCCAGCAAAACCAAATATCAGTACCGATACTGCTGCAAAGGACAACCAAAAGGACTGGCTGACCACACACAGTGGGTCCACGATTAGACAGAGTAATAAAGCCATCGTTAATCCACTTATTGCAGAAAGTTGCCGACGGCTATAGATGGCATACAGCACCACAGCCAGCATCAACACAGCTCGCTGAGTCGGCAGTGAGAAGCCGGCGGCCAGGCTGTAGAACAAAGCGACTGTTAAGCTGCCGACAGCGGCAACCCTTTCAGTTGGAAATTGCGGAACCAACAGTAATAGCAGATAGCGCAATAGGCCAAAAGCAAAAGCACTCACCAATCCCACATGCAAACCGGAAATCACCATCAAATGTATGGTGCCAGTGTCGCGAAACACATCCCAAAGTTGCGCGCTAATGTCGCGTTGATCGGCAATCAACAAGGCTTTAAGCAATGGCCGATAAGCTAGATCACCAATAGCCTCATCAAGATAACTGCTCACCTTCCACCGAATGTGATCAACGCTCCAGGTATCAATGCTACTAGCTTGATGCTCAGGTTCAGTCAGCACATAGCCTACGGCACTCACACCGCGTTGCGTTAACCAGGTCTGGTAGTCAAAGCCACCGGGGTTGGCCAAACCTCTAGGGCGTTTCAATTTCACCAGCAGCTGCCATTGCTGGCCCGGCACCAAGTCTGTTTGGCCATACCAGGTCAGTCGCAGCTTATTTAGATTCGGGCAGGAGGCTACTTGCTGGATTTGGCATTCAACAGTATTCACAGCCAGTTCGAAACGCTGTGCATGTTGTCGATGATCCTGTTGTTGCTCTAACTGCTCACCTGTAACACCCGAGGCTAGCGTTTCAGGCAATCCAATTACTTTGCCGGTAACACGCAAAGGCACGGACTCATAGGCTTCGGGCAAAATTCTGCTGAGCACCCCAAATCCATAGAATTGCCCCCAACACAATCCCAGCAGCAGGCATTGTGCAATAATTAAACTGCGCTTAAATCGATCATTCTCGCTCAAGGCCAACAAAAGGATAGTTACGCCAATTACGCTCGCAATTGAGTAATAAAACAGCGGTAAACTTAAGGCTGGAAAATAGGCAACGCTGGCAATTCCTGTACTCAGCGCTATCATTTTGGCAAGCATATATTAAATCCCTTCCATGGAGCTACAAATAGGCGTGTAATAATGGAGAAGCCCATTAAATCTGTGCATAATACGCCGCTGTCGTCATCCGTGACGATGAAAACAGCAGCGTAAAACGAATTAATTCAGTGCGCAATGCTCACTGTTTAATCAAGCGATGCCAAGAAATGTGGATAGTCAGGATTTTGTGTTAACACATGGCGCGTAAATTTCTAAAACGGCATATTCCCGATGCAGATTGGATCAAGAAACAGGATTCATTGAAGCCTCTGGGAAAATTACTACACGACCCAAACATCTGGCATCTCAACCGCCAATCCGCGACTACCGCCTGCTTTATCGGTACCTTCGTTGCCTTTATTCCCGTCCCCACACAAATGTTGCTGGCCGCATTTATGGCAATAGCCTTTCGCGCCAACCTGGCCATCTCCGTCGCATTAGTATGGATTACCAACCCACTGACTGTCGCCCCTATTTATTATGTTTCCTACAAAGTCGGTGTCGCTCTTCTCGGTGTTCCCGAAGGCGACTTCGCCTTTGAATTATCCTGGGAGTGGTTAAGCGACGAATTGGCAAAAAACTGGCAACCCTTTTTATTGGGTTGTTTTGTCAGCGGTTTATTTTTTGCTCTATTATCTTCAACCGCACTGCGTTGGGCCTGGCGTCACCATACTATTAAACGCTGGCATGAGCGACGATTAGCGCGATTGAAAAAAGAAGAAAAAAACTAACGGGCATATATACCGGCATCAATTGCTGAACTCTGGCTTTTTTCCAGTAAATTGAATTAGTATTCAAAACTAGGAAGTTAAAAAAATAAACTTTGAGAAACAGGGATGATACGCAGCACCACTTCTTTGTCCCCATTTTCCAACATCAACAACACTTTTTGTATGAATCAATATATGTCGTGTGAGCGATGTAATTAGCATCATGGCTAAAAATGACTAAGGGAAGAAAATAATGACAATGAAGAAAAAAATTAGCTGTGTAATATTGATGGTATCTCTATCATCGCTATGCTTCGCAGAACCTACGCACACAGGAAGAGGAAAGATCATTCAAACACAAGGTCATGTAGCGGAAAGTTGTAGAACTGTGGGATACAAATCAAATAGTACAAATGAAATACAATATTTTCGAATCCAGGCAGGTTCCGGTTCAGAAGACATCCAGACGATTATACTTGCGGCCTTAATTGCAAACAGGGATGTGAGTATCTATTACGACTCTAATGTAACATCCGGCTGCGGACCAGAATCCAGAATAACCTATGTGACTGTTTATTAGCGTGCCATAACAAGCCGCTTAAACACACGCATTTTATGGCATATTACAACCGTCTTTTAAGACGAGCATTGTGAAATTTAACATATTAGGAGCGCTACAAATGAAAGAAAAGTTGTATGTATTAGTTATTTTATTTTTTACAAGCTTTAATTGCTATTCTGCTGATCACGTATGGATTAATGACCCATCAAGCCTAAAATGGCAACAATATTCGGACGGCAAAATTTATTTTAGAAATTTAAATGAGTTTCCAGACGGGGTATACACAAATAATTTTGGTGGTTGTTGCGTGAAATACTGGGTAGATACAACTACAGATGGTGGAAAAGCGTTGTGGAGCACGATTCTATATCATATGGCTTCCAACAAACCATTTTATATTTCAAAAAGCTCTGCAGCGACTGATGGACATATTTTAAACATTGGGGAGTGGTAAATCTGCTGTACTCCAAGCGCAGCTTACTTATAGGCTAGTCGTTAAGCATCCACGTTCACCAAAAAAGGAAAGAGAATGAAAAATATCTTTACAACAGCCGCTCTACTAATTCTACCGACTATATGTGTAGCTAGTGAGTACCAAAAAGATAATGTATATATTGAAATGATTGAGAAACAAAGTACTAGACCTGCAGGTGGTCAATATCAAAATCATACATATATAAAAGTTAGTACTACCCCAAGTTGGGGTGGCGGGTCCTGTAATGAAAACTGGATTGCTCTACCTGACAATGATAAAGAATTATTCAGTATTGCTCTTTCTGCATTAGCCTCAGGAAATCAGGTTATTGTTAGAGTCGATGATTCCTTAGAAAAATTTGGAGGGACACATTGTCAGGTAACAACTTTGGCAATAAAAATGCACTAAAAGTCACACTTTATGTCTAAATGAGACGAGCAATGACGTGACAGAAAACTTGGAGTTATATTAATAAAACAATGGAGAAATGATGAAAAAGATTTTCGCAATATTAATTATAACCTTAGCATCGTCACAAGCTTTTAGTGAGCACACTTGGCATAGTTCTAAAATTAAGCGTATTTATCCCCTAGCTAATGGTAGCTTTATAATCACTTTTGCCAATCCTTCTTCTCACTGTTCAAGATCGGATAACTATCACTATATTTCTACTGATGCAGGCGGTGTAACACAAGAGGGAATAAACTCTATGCTATCAGTGGTTTTATCGGCCGCTGCGATGGGTAAAGTGGTAAACGCTTATTTTGACAAAGATAGTAATATCTGCTCAATAAACCGTTTACATACAGAATTTTAATATAAAAACATAATATATGGAGAAATATAAATGAGAGCTGTACTAATTTTTTCGCTGCTTATTCTTAGCATTAATTCGTATGCTGGAAATCATGGCCCTTGTAAAATAAAACAACTAAATCAATCAGATTCATACTCAAAGTACCTATTGATAAAAATGGAATGCCAAGGTACAAACTTAGCTACTTCATGCAACAATATTCTGACTGATACTGTAACTTATGATGCAACCACAGAAGTAGGGAAATTTAGAACCTCAATTTTACTGTCTGCTTTTATGGCTGGAAAAGATGTCAGAATATCGACCTGGGGTGCTTGTCCTACTGAAATAAGCAATGTCCCTAGAGTATACGGACTAATCGTGTATTAAATATTAATCGATGGCATTGTAGGTATTTGGGCAAATATAAATTGGTACAACTACCTGTTACTCATAACGTAAAGCCTCCGCAGGCTGCACCCTAGAAGCTCGCCACGCCGGATACAACGTAGCTAGCAGACTCATCACAAAGGCTGTGCCGCAAACCAATAACACATCAATGACACGAATATCGGAAGGCAGGTAGTCAATAGGATAAACATCGGAGTTAAGAAACTGAATGCCAAACAGCGACTCGGTTAGGGCTACCGCATCGGTCACCACTAGAGATAACAGAATACCAATCACTGTACCCAGCACAGTACCAACCACAGCGATTAACGTGCCCTGCGTCATAAAGATCGCCATAATCTCGCGCTGACTGGCACCAGCAGTTCGCAGGATAGCAATATCACCGCGCTTATCAGTAACAATCATTACCAGCGCAGATACGACATTAAAGGCAGCGACTGCAATAATGGTTAACAACATCAAACCTACTAACTGTTTTGATAATTGAATCGCCGAGTAGAGATTACCGTAATTGCGTGTCCAGTCGCGTGTTACATAACCATAGGGGATATTTTGTGACAACTCCCAGGCGATACGCGGTGCATCTAATAAATTACCGACACTGATACGCATTCCTCGTGCAGGCGTATTAGCGGGTAAGAATTGTTCTGATGAAGACAATGGCATCAATGCTAACGACTGATCAATCTCGGTACCGGTTTTAAACACTGCAACCACTTGAAAGCGGGCAAAGCGTGGAGCAACCCTACCCTGCGCATTTTCCAGTGGCACCATCATATTGACGTAATCGGTTTTACTTACATCCAAACGCTTGGCTAACTCTGCACCTAAAATAATGCCGCGATCATTATCTTCCAAATCCGTGAATGCATCAGGCTCCAGATAATCATGAATAATCGAAACGTTTTTTTCCTGCGCAGGATCAATGCCATACACTGCAACACTTTCTACATCGGTACCCTTAAGCAACATACCATTAAACTGTGTAAAGGGTGCTGTCGCCTCTACTTCAGAGTGCTGTAAAACGGTATTGTTAATCGTTTGCCAATCCTGGTCGTCACTATAGGCTGCAATCGTAATATGCGGCACTAGGCCTAAAATTCGGGTCTGCATTTCACGATCAAACCCATTCATCACCGACAATACAACAATCAGTAAAGCAACGCCCAGTGTCATACCCAACATCGAAACCCAGGAGATAAAGGAAACCAATTGGCTGCGGCGTTTAGCGCCTGCGTAACGGATGCCGATAAAAATAGGATAAGGTGAAAACATAGAAATTATTGCACCGACTCAGGTTGACACTCGGTAATCACACCATCCTCAAGCTGCAGCACTCTTTTCATTTGTCCGGCTAAATTCAAATCGTGAGTAACGATAATAAAACTGGTTTTCAGTTCTTCGTTCAGCTCCTTCATTAATTGATGAATAGCCTCGGCAGTACGATGATCAAGATTACCCGTCGGTTCATCCATTAACACACAGGCAGGTGTAGTTACCAATGCTCTGGCAATGGCGACTCGTTGCCGTTCGCCACCGGATAATTCTGAAGGCTTGTGCTGTACACGTTTTTCCAGCCCCACTCGTGCCAGCATTGTGCGCGCTTTTTCCTCAACTGTATTAATCGGTTCACCACGGATCAATAATGGCATGGCAACATTTTCCAGCGCGGTAAACTCACCTAACAAGTGATGAAACTGATAAACGAAACCAAGATATCGATTGCGAAGATCACCGCGCTGTTTATCAGACATAGTCGCCAAATTTTTTCCGCCGACGATTATTTCGCCTTTAGTCGGCAAATCCAGCCCACCCAACATATTGAGCAAAGTGGATTTACCAGCACCGGATTCTCCGACAATAGCCACCAACTCTGAATCGGCAATCTCCAGATTAACGCCTGATAGTACTTCTAACTGCGACGGGCCTTCGTCGTAACTTTTGTAAAGATTGCGGCAGGTAATTACCTGGTTTTTTTGGTTGTTCTCTGTCACTTTGAGATAGATCTCATCATTAGCAAGTTATTCGTAACGTAGCGCTTCAGCAGGTTGCACCTTAGACGCCCTGATAGAGGGATAGATGGTGGCTAATAAACTCAACACCAATCCCCAGATAGATACTTTTACCACATCCGAAAACGCTAACACCGAAGGAATTTTACTGATGTAGTACACATCGGGATTAAAAACATGAATACCCACCAATGATTCAAGCCAGATCACGATTTCTCCAACATTGATAGCCACTGGAATGCCGATTGCCAAGCCAACCATGACACCTAACAGACCAATTGAGACGCCCTGAATCATAAACACAGCTAATATGGTATTCCCGCTGGCTCCCATAGTTCGCAACACAGCGATATCTGAACGTTTGTCAGCCACCATCATGGTGAGAATAGAAACAATGTTAAAGGCAGCAATAGCTACAATAATTAATAGCAACAGCGAAATCATGGTTTTTTCCATCGCTACCGCATTGAATAGGCTACCCTGGGTTTCACGCCAGGTGATAGTTTCTACACCTTCTGGAAGCAATGCTTGAATATCCGGCAAATAATTTTGCGCCTTTAGTAAATCATCAAACTGAACGCGTACACCTTCTACATCATCCCCGTACTGAAATAGCTTTTGACCATCTCTGAGATGAACGAATACGGTATTGCTATCAAGATCAGCCCCAACCGAAAAGGTTCCGCTGACTGTAAAACGCTTAACTCGGGGAAAGATTCCCAGCGGTGTAACTGTCACACGGGGCAATATCACGCTGATTTCATCACCTAGGTACAAGCCCATGTGACGCGCCAGAATCTCACCCATCACGATGTTGTATTGGCCTGCAAGCAGACTGTCGATAGTACCCTCTCTCATGCTATCAGCGATGGTGGACACGTTGTTCTCATAGACTGGATCAATCGCATTCAACTTTACGCCGCGGACAATACCGGGGCGACTAAGCATCACTTGATGATCAATATAGGGGGCAACACCTTCCACCTGCGGCAGCTCGGATAAGGGCTGTTGGTACTGACGCCAGTCGGCTAAATGGTTTTCGGGACCAACAACAAAAGCATGAGGAACAACCGACAAAACACGGTTACGAAGCTCAGCTTCAAATCCGTTCATCACCGACATCACCACAACCAGCGCTACTACGCCTAAAATCATGCCCAGCAGTGACACCAGTGAAACAAAGGAGATAAACTGGTTGCGTCGCTTGGCTCGGGTATAGCGCAGGCCAATAAACAGTGATATTGGGCGAAACATGGAGAAAATTCAGAGTATAGTTATCGTTGTCCAAGAACTGCTGTACCGTGTAGGCATTTTCCATAGCAGCTATACTAATTATATCTGGTTACGGAGTTTACCCCATTGAAAGACAAAGCGCCCACTGAATATTTAGATGATGATCGTCGTGATTATTTTCGTATAGAAGACGATGTGATGCTTCGCTATCTACCGATTGATGCAAGCAGCGCTAAAGAGAACCTCGTACCTGAGGAGTTTCAGGAAGATCTGGGTTTTTCTCTGTTGAGAGAACTGCAACACATCGATCAGGAAAATAATCAGCATCTGCGTCAGATTGCCGAGCTGAATAGAGAACTGGAAACCTACTTAAGAAACATTAATCGCAAAATCGAACTGGTTGCCAATGCTCTAGCCAAACAAGCCAATCACAGCCAACCTCATGACAGTCAAAAAATATCACTGAGCGAAGGCGGAATAGCCTTTTACAGTAATGAGCAACACGCAGCGGGAGATTATTTGGCAATTCAGCTCACTTTACAGCCTAGCAATCTAACTCTTGTACTATTTGGCCAGGTTGTTCAATGTTCGCCAGCGGAGATTAAATTAGGTTATGATTATTCCGTGTCGGTAAGCTTTATCCATCTTAAGGACAGTGATCGACAACTGATTGCAAAGCATATTATGCAAATTCAGTTGAAACAAAGGCGCAGGCATTCCCATGACTAGTCAACCAAAATCACTTGTTGTTATTTTCTCCCTGCTTATTTTAATTGGTTTACCCGCTTTTTCTTTTGCTCAAAAAGTTATGGTACCTGTCGCCAAACAGGGTGAATCATTAGGCGAAGTTAATCTACCCAGCAAAGGCCAAAAGCAGGATCAAGTAAGACAACAATATGGCCAGCCGCTGGCGATGAAACCAGCCAGAGGTAACCCGCCAATCGCACGTTGGGATTATCAAAATTTCAGTGTGTATTTTGAAGGTGATGTAGTGATTCATAGCGTTAAAAAACACCGCCCGTATTTGCAAGCCCAGGAATAATTCCATATTTATTGTTATTGACTTAAAATTCCAGACAATAAAAAAGCCGCTCAAGCGGCTTTTTTATTCATTGAACATCTGTATTGATGTATCGAATGATTTACTTCGTTGTTGTACTCATAGCATCGTAAGCTAAATTTTCCGCTTTACCGATTTTTTCTACTTCTTTTCTCCACTCGGTTTCATCACCACCACAGATCATGCAGGATTCTTTCATGCCCAGAGCACTTAAGCCACCGCATGAACCTTTAATCGGCTTATTAGACAAAATCACGCCGATGGCCATTCCCGCCATGATGAGCGCCATAAAAATAAATGCAAAAATCAATGTTGCCATGTGAAAACTCTCATTGATCTAAAGAATCACCAAATTGTAACGCCAGCTGTTTTCGACTTAAAGTTAAAACAAAGACTAAAGGGTTGTAAGCAGTACTTAATTGGACAAGTTAATTATATAAGGTTCAAAGGCCTGACTGTATTTTGTAGTAAAACCCTGTTCGGTTTTTACGATCATAAACACAGCAATATCCTGCGAATTTGCCAATTCCATTCCCTTCTCAGGGCCTAAAACATTAATTGCTGTTGCCAGAGCATCTGCATAGGCTGAGGTCTCAGCCACAACAGTTACTGACGCCAATGCATGATCTATTGGATAACCTGTTCTGGGATCAATAGTATGCGAATAACGTTTACCATCTTTCTCAAAGTAATTCCGGTAATCACCAGAGGTGGCCAAACCTGCACCGCTAAGACTGACAGCCTGAAACACCTGCCCCAGACTATTCGCTTCAGGTTGCTCAATGGCAATCTGCCAGGGTATACCACGCGGGCTATGACCACTCAAACGTAGCTCACCGCCTATCTCCACCATGTAGTTTTTGAAACCGGCATAATCCAACAGCTCAGAGATTTTATCGACGGCATAGCCTTTAGCCACACCCGATAAATCCATAACAATAGCCTTGTGTTTGGTGATACTGCTTTCACCAAGATCAAAGTCGATATGACGGAAACCAATGGTATCAATTAACAGCTTAATATCATTGGGATCAGGTGTTGTCTGTTGCTGATTAACATCGAAGGAAGGACCAAAGCCCCACAGATTAACCAACGGCCCGACGGTAATATCAAAAGCACCACTGGTTAGCCAACTGACCTCATGACTTAACAGCAACACATCCATTAAATTAGGGCTAACCGCGATCGCCTCCCCTAGGGATGGCTTATTGTTGATCTTGGACAATTCAGAATCAGGCAGGTAAGTAGACATCTGCTGATTAATTAACTGTAGTTGCTGATCAATAGCCTGCTGTAATTCCTCTTCACTGACAGTGGCAGTTTCTTCCTTTAAAACCGTGATATGGTAGGTTGTACCCATGGTCGCGCCAGCGAGTTTGAAGTGGTCAGCCCTCTGCTCACTGCAGGCAAGCATAAAAAAAAGCGACAGTGTAATAACTGTCGCTTTTTTAACGAATAATGTCGAAAGTCGATTAACCACCGAAATCATCCAGCAGAATATTTTCATCCTCAACACCCAGGCTATGTAACATGCTAATAACAGCCGAGTTCATCATTGGCGGTCCACACATATAGAATTCACAATCCTCTGGGGCTTCATGATCTTTCAGGTAGTTATCGTAAAGTACCTGGTGGATAAAACCGGTTAAACCGGTCCAGTTATCTTCAGGTTGAGGATCACTCAGCGCAAGATGCCATTTAAAATTCGGGAACTGCTCAGCCAGGGCATCGTATTCGTCAGCATAAAACACTTCACGTAGAGAGCGCGCACCGTACCAGAAAGAAATTTTGCGATCTGAACTGAGACGTTTCAGCTGATCGAAAATATGTGATCGCATTGGCGCCATACCTGCACCACCACCAACGAACACCATTTCTGCGTCAGTCTCTTTTGCAAAGAACTCACCAAATGGGCCGTAAACTTTTACCTTATCGCCAGGTTTCAGGTTAAACACCCAGGACGACATGACGCCTGGCGGTAATTCCAAATTATTTGGTGGAGGAGAAGCACAACGAATATTAAACTTCACAACGCCTTTTTCTTCTGGGTAGTTAGCCATCGAATAAGCGCGAATCGTTGTGTCATCACACTGGGACTCCAGCTTCAAAAATCCAAAACGCTCCCAATCACCCTTGTATTCATCACCAATATCAAAATCAGCGTAGTTCACATGATGAGGAGGACACTCCAGCTGTACATAACCACCCGCACGAAAATCAACGTTTTCGCCTTCAGGCAATTTAAGTGTCAGCTCTTTAATGAAAGTAGCAACGTTGGGATTACTCTCAACGGTACACTCCCATTGCTTGATACCGAAGACCTCTTCCGGCACTTCAATTTTCATATCCTGTTTAACAGGTGTCTGGCAGGATAAACGCCAGCCTTCACGAGCTTCACGCGGTGTAAAGTGAGCTTCCTCCGTTGGCAGCATTGCTCCACCACCATCAGACACAACACATTTGCACTGCGCACAGCTACCACCACCACCACAGGCTGAAGCCAAGAAGACATTATTCGCTGCAAGTGTTTGCAATAATTTGTCACCTGCTGGAACAGATAACGTTTTCTCACCATTGATCTCGATGGTAACACTGCCAGAGTTCACCATACGTGCACGGGCAAATAATATTAACGCCACCAGCAACAAAACGATGACTGTAAACATCACCACACCGAGACCGATAACTTGTGTATCCATTAATTAACCTCTTTCTATCTTCTCGGTGGATTACAGATCAATACCGCCAAAGGACATGAAGCCCAATGACATCAGACCAACAGTAATAAAAGTAATACCCAGGCCACGCAGACCTTCAGGCACATCACTGTATTTCATTTTTTCACGAATACCCGCTAGCGCAGTAATTGCCAATGCCCAACCGACACCGGAACCAGCACCGTAAACAATACTCTCACCAAAGGTGTAGTCACGCTCTACCATAAACAAAGATGCACCCATGATCGCACAGTTAACTGTGATCAATGGCAGGAACACACCCAGGGCGTTATATAAAGCAGGCACGTACTTATCGAGGAACATTTCCATAATCTGTACGATAGCGGCGATAACACCGATATAGCTCAACAGACCAAGGAAGCTTAAGTCGACTTCAGGGAAACCAGCCCAAGCCAGCGCTCCATCGGCAAGCAGATAGTTATAGATCAGGTTGTTAACGGGTACAGTAATCATCAGTACAACAATCACAGCTATACCCAGACCAAGAGCGGCCTGAACCTTTTTAGAGATCGCCAGGAAGGTACACATCCCCAAGAAAAAACTCAGGGCCATATTGTCAATAAAGATTGCCCTAACAAATAGGCTTAACAACTCTTCCATTACGCGCCCTCCTGCACAGGACTGGTATTAGCAGTAATTTTAAATTCTTCCTCTTCAACCTGTGCTGTTTTCCAGGCGCGTAGTGCCCAAATAAAGAAACCAATCAAGAAGAAAGCACTAGGTGGCAACAGCATCAAGCCGTTAGGAATATACCAACCACCTTCAGTGGCTAGTGGCAGCACATCCATACCAAATAATTTACCTGCACCAAACAATTCTCTGAAGAATGCTACTACGATTAGTACGATACTGTAGCCTAAACCATTACCCACACCGTCGATAAAACTGGGAATCGGTGGGTTCTTCATCGCAAAGGCTTCAGCACGCCCCATAACAATACAGTTAGTGATGATCAAACCAACGAACACCGACAACTGTTTGCTAATTTCATAGGCAACAGCCTTCAACACCTGGTCAACAACGATTACCAGCGACGCAATAATAACCATCTGCGCAATGATACGAATGTTGCTGGGAATATAGTTTCTAATCAAAGAAACAAAGAAGTTTGAGAAGCCCGTAACCACGATAACTGATAAACACATAACCATTGTTACAGAAAGACTAGAGGTTACCGCTAGTGCTGAACATATCCCCAAAATTTGCAGCGCAATAGGATTGTTTTCAAAAATTGGATTTACCAGGGTTTCTTTTGTATTAGACATTGTTTATGCCTCCCCCGCTTGCAAATTATTTAGGAAAGGCTGAAAGCCCATTTTTCCTAACCAGAATTTCATCAAATTAGTAATACCAACGCTGGTTAGTGTTGCACCAGCCAAGCCATCGATTTGGTAGCTGGCATTTGCCGAATTTGGATTCACCTTGCCTTTAATTAAGGCAATCGCAGCATCGCCATCCTTGTATACTTTCTTACCAGGCCATTGCCCTTTCCAGCTTGGGTTATCAACCTCACCACCCAAGCCAGGTGTTTCAGCATGCTCATAGAAGCCTAAACCAGACACGGTGTTTAAATCGCTTTCCAAAGCCAGGAATCCATAGAGTGTTGACCACAAACCATAGCCACGAACAGGTAAAATCACCTTATCGAGCTGGCCATTAGTTTCAATCACATAGACAAGTGAGTAATGCTCACGACGACCAATTTTGGCGACATCATCAGCCGATTCCAACTCATCAGACCTTAATGGCTCTTTTGCCGCTTTCTTTTGATCGTAATTCTCTGAGTCGATGTCATCGCTGAACTTACCAGTACGAAGGTCAACAACTTTAGTAGTTACTTGCGAGAACAGCTCTTCAACATCACCACCCTCTTCCAACATACCTGCAGCTGCAAGGATGTTGCGTTTTCTATCGAGGACTTTATTGGCTTCTTGAGCAGGCTTTAAGCTAACAGCCGCTGTAGAAACAACGAGTGAACATACGACACACAGTGCCAGCGCCACCATTACAGTTTTTTGTACAGTATCATTAGCCACGACTGAGCCTCCTATTGATATTAGCCTGCACCACAAAGTGGTCGATCAGAGGAGCAAACAGGTTGGCAAATAGAATCGCCAACATCATTCCTTCGGGGTATGCGGGGTTAACAACACGTATCAATACCACCATGACGCCGATCAAACCACCAAACCACCATTTACCGGCATTGGTCATCGAAGCAGATACAGGGTCAGTAGCCATAAAGAATATGCCCAGCGCAAAACCGCCCAGCACAAAATGCCATTCCCAACCCATCGCAAACATGGCGTTAGAATCAGAACCCACTAAATTGAGTAGTGAAGAGAAGCCAACCATACCCAGCATTACACCAGCGACGATGCGCCAGGAAGCAATACGAGTCCACAGTAAGACCGCACCGCCTAATAAAAGTGCCAAAGTTGAAGTTTCGCCCATTGAACCATGGATGGTTCCAACAAAGGCTTGCATCCAGCTCATTTGATCCTCAAGGGCTGCCATACCGTCACTAGCCGCAACAGACAATGCAGTAGCACCGGTGTAGCCATCTACTGCTGTCCATACTGCATCACCCGACATAGAGGCCGGATAGGCAAAGAACAGGAAAGCACGACCAGCCAAAGCCGGGTTAAGGAAGTTTTTGCCGGTACCACCGAATACTTCCTTGGCAACAACCACACCGAAGGTAATACCCAGCGCCACTTGCCACAAGGGAATAGAAGGGGGACAGCTCAGTGCAAATAATATCGAAGTGACAAAGAAACCTTCATTAACTTCATGGCCACGCTTCATGGCGAACAGCACTTCCCAAAAACCACCTACAATGAAGGTTACTGCATACACTGGCATAAAGTACCAGAAGCCATACCAGAAGTTATCCCACAGGCTAGTTGGATCATTGCCCGCAAACATACTGATAAAGAAGAAACGCCAGTCGTTATCCAGTAATACGTTAGCTTCAGCAATAATCGTATTGGCCTGATAACCGACATTCCACATGCCAAAGAACATGGCAGGGAAAGTACATAACCATACAGTGATCATGATGCGTTTAAGATCAACACCATCACGCACATGGGCTGTGGTTTTCGCTGTTGAACCGGGTGCGTATAAAATCGTATCTACGGCTTCGTATAACGCAAACCAGTTTTCATATTTACCGCCCTTATGAAAGTGCGGTTCCATATCATCAAGTAATTTTCTCAGTGCCGGAAACTTAACCGCCATGATTAACCCTCCTTCTCTATACGGGTCAGGTTATCGCGGAGTATCGGCCCATACTCATACTTACCTGGACAAACATAAGTACACAATGCCAAGTCTTCTTCATCAAGTTCCAAACAACCTAATAGTTGTGCTGTTTGGGTATCGCCGACGATTAATGCACGCAGTAATTGTGTGGGAAGAATATCCATTGGCATAACATCTTCATACAGACCCACAGGTACCATGGCTCGTTCACTACCATTAGTGCTGGCTGTATAGTTGAAGAGCTTGCCTTTACTAAACTGGGATAAATAAATGCCGAGCGTAGAGTGCTTGTTGGCACCAGGCGACATATAGGCCATAAACTCGCGCTCAGCACCTTCGAGTAACACACTCACCTGGCTGTGATAGCGACCCAAATAGTTCACTGCACCGTGAGCTTTACGACCACCTAAAACAGAACCACTGACAATACGGTTATCACCTGGCTGTAATTCACCGGCTGTTAGCTCATCCAGATTAGCGCCTAAACGCGTTCTCACCAGACGCGGTTTCTCTACCTGTGGCCCAGCCAAAGACACGATGCGATCGGTGTACAGTTTGCCATCGGCGAATAGTTTTCCGACTGCAATAACATCCTGATAACCGATGGTCCAAACAGTGCGATTGGCACTAGCAGGGTTCAGAAAGTGAATATGAGTACCCGCTAGTCCCGCAGGATGAGGACCAGCAAATTCTTCTGCGTTGACGCCATTCACCGAGGGAATATCAGCACCCGGTGCTTTACAAATATGCACATTGCCTTCTGTCAGTTTGGTTAATACGATTAAACCGTCCTGAAAGGCCTGTGGTTGTTCGGCGATAATCACTTGGGGGTCTGCCGCCAAGGGGTTTGTATCGATAGCTGTCACGAAAATCGCAGCGGGCTCTGAATCGATAGCAGGTACGCGACTAAAGGGCCTTGTTCTGAAAGATACCCACAAGCCTGACTCTACCAGGTTGTCTACTGCCTGCTCGCGTGTAACAGCGTTGACATCAGAATACTGAGCAAAGCTCTCGTATTCATCATCCTCGACATCAATCACTACGGATTGCAGTACGCGTTTGTCGCCACGATTAATGGCGGAGATAACGCCGGTGGCCGGAGCGGTATAGTTAACACCCTCGGTTTTTTTATCGCTGAAGAGAAGTTGACCTGTCTTGACACGATCTCCGACCTTAACCGTCATAGTGGGCTTCATTCCCACATAGTCAAAGCCAACCACCGCGACAGATCGGGCTTTTGGTCCCTCGCCTATGACCTGTTCGGGTGTGCCGGAGATAGGCAAGTCCAAACCACGATTGATATTAATCATAGATATGCCTGATTCCAGAAATTAAAAAACTGTTGAAAAATCGGTGTTACTGCTGCAGATACTTGAGGCCGCGGACAGTACGATCATGAAGATTTGGTCCTAACATAGCTGTTTAGCACTCAACTCATCCTTTCCAGTCATTGATCCCAAAAGTTCTGCCTAAGAATAGACCAAAAACCCTTGAAATCCACACTGTTACACTATTGACCGGGACCGACTCTCGAAAAAGCGGCAAGTATAAAGATCTGGTCTCTTAATTGCCAGCGCTGATGAGGCTGATTGGTTGATTTAAAAGACTTTTTTTCATATTTTAGCCAGGAAGGCTTTGAACCCTAGCCAATAACAAAAAAGCCACCCGAAGGTGGCTTTTTATCTAACCATATCCGACAAAATCAGTCTTCTTTAGGGTAGACGCGGTAATGAACGCCCGCCATTTGTTCAAGTACTCTATGAACCTGGCAGCTGTAGCCAAATTCATTGTCATACCAACAGTACACAATCACCTGATTGCCATTGACAATAGTAGCCACCGAGTCAAAAACACTGGCGTGGCGCGAACCGACCAAATCACTCGATACAATTTCAGGAGAATTTGAGTAGTCAATTTGCTTACGTAGTGGCGAGTGTAGCGCCATCTTACGCATATACTGATTCACTTCTTCTACAGTGGTATCTCTACCCAGGTTGAGTTTAAGGATTGCTAACGATACATTCGGTGTAGGTACACGAATCGCATTACCTGTCAGCTTGCCCTTCATAACTGGCAAAACTTTGGCAACCGCTTTTGCCGCACCAGTAGAAGTAATAACCATGTTAAGTGGTGCACTACGACCACGGCGCTCAGCTTTATGGTAGTTATCGATAAGGTTCTGATCGTTGGTATAGGCGTGAACAGTCTCAATATGGCCCGACTCAATACCAAACTCATCATTAAGTGCCTTCAGAGGTGGGACTATTGCATTGGTGGTGCAGCTAGCCGCGGAAATAATACGATCCTCTTCACGAACCTCATCATTATTAACACCAAAAACAATATTCGGCACATCTGAACCTGGTGCTGTCAGGATAACCTTAGAGGCTCCAGGACGCAGGTGACGTGACAAACCTTCTGCGTCTTTAAATATACCGGTATTGTCGATAACGATAGCATTATTGATACCGTGTTCAGTGTAATCTACTTCTTCTGGTGAGCTGGCATAGATCACCTTAATTTCATTACCGTTAGCAACAAAAGAGCTACGCTCTTCGTCAACACGAATCGTACCATTGAATTGACCATGTACTGAGTCGCGACGTAACAAACTAGCACGCTTCACCAAGTCATTTTTAGCACCACCTTTACGCACAACAATAGCTCTTAAGCGCAGATTCTCACCACCACCGGTCTTTTCGATCAACAAACGCGCCATAAGGCGACCGATACGCCCAAAGCCGTACAACACTACATCGCGTGGCTCAGGTTCTTCACCTGTTTCACCGATCAGATCAGCAACGTGAGATCGAACAAAGTCTTCGACAGGAACACCTTCCTGCCTGGGGCCATCCTCATACAACACAGCAATACGGCCTGCATCGATATGGGCAATTCCCAGGTCCAACTCAGACAAGGCTTTAATCACAGGAAATGTTTCAAACTCTGACAGCTCGTTTTCTTCAACCTGACGAACAGCACGATGTGCTTTCATGATTTCCAGAACTGATAAGTTCACCAGATTTTGGCCATAGATATAAGTTTTTACACTGTTCTTACGATAGAGCTTACCTACTAAAGGAATCATTCCTTCAGCCAGTGCTTCACGCTCTTTCCAATCCTTGAAGTAATCATCGGGACGTTCACGTTTACGAGTGTCGGCAGTCACAATTAGGTACCCTGGTTTAAATTAATAGTTTGACGGTTAATGCTCATTAGAGTTAATCATTTAACGGTTAATGACTTAGTGTCCAATAACTCTAATAGCCAGTAACATTATAAATAACTCCATAATAGACCGCTGATAGCAGCCCTCAAAAGCGGGCGTATTATCTTCATTCACTCCTATCGGTTCAACTCTGAGCCGCATAAATAGCGACAAAATCACTCAATAAAAATAAATTTATGTCCGCTAAATGGCTGCCAATGCGATAAAGCGATGTAAAGCAATAACAGCCAAGCTACAATAGCGCCCGCATAACAACACACGTTTTCTTACCGAGTTACAAATTCTGCTTTATTGACCAATGGAACAACCTTCAATCTTTAATCCAGTTACAGACAATACACCGGGAAACCGCCAGCGCTGGGGCAATCTTTTGGGCTGCGCGTCAAGCCTGGCGACAATTAATGCCGCAGCCAATTCGGGCAAATTAACCGTATTAATTTGTAATGACACAGCCAGTGCCCTGCGATATGAGCAAGAGCTCAATTTCTTTGCGAAGGCAACAGAAATTCTGCTATTTCCCGATTGGGAGACCTTACCCTACGACAGCTTTTCTCCTCATCAGGATATTATTTCAGAACGTCTAACTACCCTGTACCGATTGTCAGATATGTCTCAGGGTGTGGTTATTGTTCCTATTTCAACCTTAATGCATCGGCTGCTGCCCATCGACTACCTGAAAGCGCATAGCCTGCAATTACAGGTTGGCCAACCATTTGATATTGATGCCATGCGCCTTCAGTTGGAGAAAAACGGTTATCACTGTGTCAACACCGTTTATGAGCATGGCGAATTTGCTTTGCGCGGTTCCATTATGGATATTTTTCCGATGGGTTCCAAAGCGCCCTTTCGTATTGATTTGCTGGATGATGAAATTGATACCCTAAGAACCTTTGATCCTGAGAGCCAACGAACTATTAAACAGGTTGAAGCGATCAGTTTACTACCGGGAAAAGAATTTCCTCTGGATGACGCAGGCATTCATTTATTTAAAGACCAATGGCATGAGCGTTTCGATGTCGACCATCGCCGATGTCCTCTCTACCAAGATGTTAGTCAGGGCATAGCGCCTGCTGGCATTGAGTATTACATCCCACTATTCTTCAAACAGACCATGACACTGTTTGATTATTTAGCACCTGACTGCCAGGTCTTTTATACCGAAGGATTGGAAAGTGCCGCCAACCAATTCTGGCATGATCTGCATAGTCGCTACGAAGATCGCAATATCGATCCACAACGTCCATTACTGGCACCCCAAGAACTATTTGTTCCGACTGAACAACTGTTTGCAGAACTTAAGAAATTTCCAAAAACCATTCTCTATCGCGAACAGCTCGAGGACAAACAGGGTAATTTCAACTTTAATACCAGCACGCCGCCATTTCTTAGCATTGATCATAAATCCGATCAGCCACTTGCGGATGTGCAACAACTGATTGATAACAGTCATGCGCGAATTCTTTTTTGTGCCGAAAGTGCTGGCCGCCGCGAAACCTTAATTGAACTACTGCAACGTCAAAGTATTCATTCCAAAACCTGCGATAGCTGGCAGGACTTTTTAAACGACACATCACCTATTGCTATCACCATTGCACCGATTGAAACCGGTTTGGTTTTAGATGATGTCATTGTTATCGCCGAACCACAGTTATTTGGTCAGCGTGTAATGCAGGCCAGGCGCCGGCGTAAAGCAACGGATAATAGTGATGCGGTGATTAAAAATCTCACCGAACTACGTTTAGGTGCTCCCGTTGTCCATATCGATCACGGTGTTGGGCGTTACCGAGGGCTACAAGAAATCGGAGTTGATGGTCAGGATACCGAATTCCTTACACTGGAATATGCCGATGGTGCCAAACTGTATGTGCCCGTTTCATCATTACATCTAATCAGCCGTTATTCGGGGGCCGATGAAGAGTTAGCACCGCTACACCGTCTGGGCAGCGATCAATGGCAAAAGGCAAAACGTAAAGCCGCAGAAAAAATTCGCGATGTTGCCGCTGAATTATTGGATATTTATGCCAGACGAGCAGCAAGACAAGGTCACAAATTTGATTACCCGGAAGATGCCTATCAACAATTTGCTGCTGGCTTCCCTTTTGAGGAAACACCCGATCAGGAAACCGCTATCACCGCAGTGATCAACGATATGAAATCAGAAGCGGCGACTGATCGTCTAGTTTGTGGTGATGTCGGTTTTGGTAAAACCGAAGTGGCAATGCGCGCTGCCTTTGTCGCCGTTCAAAATAGTAAGCAGGTAACTATACTCGTTCCCACCACTTTATTGGCGCAACAACATTACGAGTCCTTTAAAGATCGTTTTGCCGACTGGCCAGTTAATATCGAAGTGTTATCGCGCTTTCGAACCGCCAAAGATCAGAAAGAGGTGCTGGATAAAGCTGCTGCCGGCAATATCGATATTTTGATTGGCACGCACAAGCTGTTGCAAAAAGATGTGAAATATAAAAATCTCGGCCTGGTTATTATCGATGAAGAACACCGCTTTGGCGTGAGACAAAAAGAGCAATTGAAATCGCTGCGCTCTGAGGTGGATATTCTGACGCTAACCGCAACACCCATTCCGCGTACATTAAATATGGCGATGTCAGGTATGCGTGATCTCTCTATCATTGCCACACCACCTGCCAAACGTTTGTCGGTAAAAACTTTCATTCGCCAATGGGACAAAGGCATCATTAAAGAAGCTATTTTGCGTGAAATTTTACGCGGCGGGCAGGTGTACTATCTACACAATGAAGTTAAAACCATTGAACAAACCGCACGCGAGCTACAGGAACTGATTCCGGAAATTCGCATCGGTATCGGCCACGGCCAGATGCGCGAAAGCCAACTGGAACAGGTAATGTCCGACTTCTATCACAAGCGTTTCAATGTACTACTATGCACCACCATTATTGAAACAGGCATCGATGTACCCAGCGCTAATACCATCATTATCAACCGTGCCGATAAATTTGGTCTGGCACAGTTGCATCAGCTACGTGGGCGGGTTGGCCGCTCTCATCACCAGGCTTACGCTTACATGCTAACGCCCGGAAAGAAAAACATGACTGGCGATGCTGAAAAACGTCTGGAAGCTATCAGCCAGGCAGAAGATCTGGGCTCCGGCTTTACTTTGGCCACTCATGACCTTGAGATTCGTGGTGCTGGTGAATTATTAGGTGAAGATCAAAGTGGTCAAATTCATAACATCGGTTTTACTCTTTATATGGAAATGCTGGAGCGGGCAGTTAAAGCCATCCAGGAAGGTAAAACTATCAACCTGGAAGAAAGCTTTAATCCATCCTGTGAAGTAAACCTGCGCTTGCCTGCTTTAATTCCGGATGATTATCTGCCCGATGTTCACTCAAGACTGATTCTCTACAAACGTATTGCCAACGCTGAAAGCAACGAAGACCTGAGAGAATTACAGGTAGAAATGATTGATCGTTTTGGTCTGCTACCTGACCCAGTGAAAAATCTGTTCCGAGTCACCACCTTTAAATTACAGGCGCAGGCTCTGGGCATCACCAAGGTCGAAGCATCAACCAATGGTGGTCGCCTTGAATTTGGAGAAACAACTGCTGTAGAGCCGATAACCTTGGTACAAATGGTTCAAGGACAACCAGCCACTTATCAACTGGCTGGAGCAACAGCATTGCGCTTTTCTGAGGACTTAGAAGACAGCGAAAGCCGATTACACTGTATCGAACAGCTATTAGAAACGCTCACACCGGAAAATTTAAAAAGAGCCGTTGCTTAAACACTCAATTCAGTACAGGACTCTGATACACTTTAACAATGCTAATGAAAAAACTATGCCATCCCTTATTTCTGAATTTACCTATAGCCGTTTTGTTAACTGCAGCCAGCTTGTCCTGGGCACAGGAAACCGAAGAAACTGAAGGGCCACTATGGTATCAGGTCGAACTCTTCATTTTTGCCAATGAAAATTCAGCTGTAGCCGATACAGAGCTATGGCCCGAACAACTACGATTACGTTACCCGGAAAATATTGTTCATCTCATTGATCCTTCTCAACTTGAAGAAATAACAGATCCACTTTTCGATCCACTCAATTCACTTTCTCGCACCATTACTTTTGGTGAAAACATCGAAGAACCGTTAGCAACTGATGGCGAAGAAGCGTCCCAGGAACTGGCCATTCTTGAAGCAGCAACTGATGAAGAAAATACTATCGCTGAAGAAGAAGCTCAAACGATTACCAATACGATTGACACCGAAGGTAAAATCACAACAGCAGAAGGAACTCCAGAATTAGAAACAGAATTAATAACAGAGCCTGAGCAACCGTTCATTCTATTAGAAGATGAACAAAAACAACTGACCGAGGCCGTCGCCAGAATTACCGCTCAACGGGATTTCAGATCTTTATTTTATCAAGCATGGAGACAGCCCATGTACGGCCGTGAGGAATCCACTAATATTTTGATTCTCGGTGGCGACAAATACGACGAACACTACGAACTGGAGGGTACTATTAACTTAAGCGTAGAACGCTACCTGCATATCAACACTGATCTATGGTTTAGTAAGTTTACGACCAACACTGACACTGAAGCACTTCTATGGCCCGTTTTACCTGCCATTCCCACTCAAGTAACACCTGATATCTTAGAGGAAGATATTACAGATAACTTTACGCTGTTTCCGGAGCAGGTCGATCAACAAAATGTTATATCCGAATCGAATAGTTTTTCGCAGACAAGCGTATTTTCTGAGCAAGATAACGTTGTAAATTTATTTAACAATCCATTTTTTAATTTGGTCAACCAACAGTTTAAAGTTGAACGAACGGTTGCTGTGAGACAGAGCCGCCGAATGAGAAGTACTGAATTACATTATATTGATCATCCACTTCTGGGCATTCTGGTGCGAATTACGCCCTATGAATTTGAACAGGAAGAAAGCGAATTGGAATTAATTGAGCAAGATGAAACAATATTAGACGACACTAATGCTGTTATAAATAATTAGCATCTTTTTCTTAATTCTTCTTGGCAATCACTGCGGTTAATAACTGACGCACTCGCCCCATACCTTCATCAATCACTTGATGAATCTCTTCCATGGTAATTAACGCATTACTGCGTCCAGCTGCTGGATTAACCACAAGACAAATGCTGACGTACTCTATGCCCAATTCTCTGGCTAATGCCGCCTCTGGCATCGCTGTCATACCTACCAAGTCACAACCATCATTTTCAAGGCGATTTATTTCAGCAGCCGTTTCCAATCTTGGGCCCTGCACGCAGGCATAAACGCCCTTGTCCACTACTGTTATATTATTGGCAGTAGCAACACGGATCACCTGATCGCGTAAGGTGATAGAAAAGGGATAGGTGAAATCGATATGCTGCAGTTCATTATTACTGCCATCCGAATAAGTATGTTCTCGGCCATAACTGTAATCGATCAATTGATCGGGAATAACAATACAACCAGTTTTAGCCTGGTCGGTAATACCACCTACTGCATTAACCGCAATGATATGTTGAACACCTCGCTGCTTCAGTGCCCAGATATTTGACCGGTAATTAATTCTATGTGGTGGAATATTATGTGGTATGCCATGACGCGCCAAAAACAGAACATTTTCGTTTTCTACAGAAGATGAAATAACCGGGCCAGAAGTTTTCCCGTAAGGTGTATCGTCGGCCTCATTGGAGGCAACCACATCCTCCGCAAAAAGCGTATTGAGCCCCGTACCTCCTATGATTGCTAACTTGGCAACACCTGACATCGCTAACCTATTCTTGCTCACTATTGATTAAAGTGACCGGATCAACTTTAACCGTAGATGTTGGATACGCGACATCAGCACCATGCTTAAAAACAATATCCAGTATCGTTAGCAATATGCGCTGCTTAACCTCATGGTACTGTTTCCAATCGGTAGTTTTGGTGAAGGTGTAAACGAAAAAATCGAGGGACGAAGCTGCAAAGCTGTTGAAATTAACAATGATGATCTGCTTCTGGTCGATATCTTCATGCTGCTCCAACATCTGTTTGACATCATCAACAATCGCCCTGACTTTACTCGCATCATCATACCGCAGCCCAATAGTCTCGTAGATACGACGATTTAACATACGAGAGGGATTTTCTACGGAAATATGACTGAAGGTTGCATTGGGGATATACAACGGGCGTTTATCAAAAGTGCGAATACGGGTTTGTCGCCAACCGATACTCTCTACGGTACCTTCTATCTCCTGGTCAGGAGAGCGTATCCAGTCACCCACCGCAAAGGGGCGATCGAGATAAATCATCAAGCCACCAAAGAAATTTGATAATAAATCCTTGGCTGCGAAACCGACCGCGATGCCACCGATACCGCCAAAGGCCAGAACACCCGATATACTGTAACCCATTGTTTGCAGAACCATTAGCACCGCCGTAATGATAACGGCTATGCGCACCAGTTTTCCCAGTGCATGCACGGTCGTCTCATCAACAGGCTCCGAAGTATAATCATCCGAGATAATCCGGTTCTCAACTTGGCCAATGACTCGCAGTAAAAACCAGGCCAGCAATACAATAACTAGCAATTCACTGGCCGGCTCTACAGACTCGAAAATCACGGCATCGGATTGATTAATCAGGATATCCAGTACCAGGTTAAAACCCACTAACCAAACCAGAAAACCAGCCGGTTTACGCGACGCCTCCAAAATAGCGTCATCCCACAAGTTGGCCGTTTTCTTCAATTGTCGCTCAAGACGGTTAAGTAGAAGCCCGAGAATATAATGAGCAATTAGAGTAACAAGAATGACGCTAAAGACCTGCCAAACCCAAGGATAAGCTGACAGCGCCAATAGGTTTAACAATCCATTGGTATCATTTGAATTCATAGCTATTTGCTCAATTATGTTCTGCTAGATTGTCGAAAGAAAAATTTGCAGATTTTTTTCTACTAAATTTATACAAATTTTTCTTCATTAGGAAAATTTTTATACTTAAACCCTATAAAAAACTCTTTATAAATCTTCTCCCTCCAGTTTGCAAACTCTAAGCTATTGAATCATTAAGACTTTTCAAAATATGCAAAACGACTATTGACTATTGATCCATTTTAACGTCCATATTAAAGCGCTGGACAGCTACGATGAACGTGATATTTTGAAATCAGTTGTTGATAAAAAAGAGGGTTGACCATGGCTCAGATAATTCCTCAAGTTGGCAATTGGTACAAAGAAATTCAGCAAGGTTCCATGTTCGAAGTCGTAGCCGTTGACGAGCTCGAACAGACTATTGAAACCCAATTGATTGATGGCGCTATTGCCGAATACGATTTTGATAATTGGAACGAATTATTACTTGAGGAAATTGAGGAACCCGAGGACTGGCGCAATGGTTATGAGCTAAGTCGAGAAGATTACCTTGACCCAGACGCCACCATTTACCCTGAAGATTGGAACGGCCCGCTATCAGTCATCGAGTCGGACGTGGTTAACGGCATACTCGATGACCTATAGCTTGTCTAATTAAGTCTCTGAGACTAATCCCAGGCTGAATCTGTCACATCGCTTTTCGAAGGCCGCACGCACTGATTGAAGTGCTCCATAATGATATCAGCCGCTTCCTGCGATGTATCTACAACACTAAACAAATCCATATCACTATCGTTCATACAGCCCTCTGCTACAACCTTATCACGCAGCCACTGCACTAAGCCTTCCCAATAGCTCTTACCCACTAAAACAATAGGAAATGCGTGAACCTTGCCTGTCTTCACCAGGGTTAAGGCTTCAAATAATTCATCCAGTGTCCCTAAACCGCCGGGATAGATTATGAATCCAACCGCATGCTTAACAAACATAAATTTGCGCACAAAAAAGTAGCGAAAGAGCAGGCTAATATCCTGATAATCATTCTCTGTTTGTTCCTCAGGCAAATCGATACTCAAACCTACTGAAGCTCCCTCTTCAGGAAACGCCCCCTTATTAAAAGCAGCCATAAGTCCCGGCCCACCACCGGAAATCACCGCTAAATTCTGCGCTGCTAATAACCGGCCTATCTCAACAGCCTGATCATAATAAGGACTACTCTGATCCAGTTTGGCACTTCCGAAAATAGATACGGCATATCCGAGTTTGGCTAATTTCTCTACACCATCAACCAGCTCTGATTGAATACGCAGCACACGCCAAGCTTCCGGAACTTTTCTTTCATCCATACAAACTCCTGTTTTTAACCTTATATTCTATTTATAAGCATAGTATATGGATGAACAATAATAATTTATTACCTCGATATCCTTGCCATATCCATCTTACTGTATATAATCACAGATACTGTATAAAAAAACAGACGACTATCATTATGATTAAACTGACTGCTCGCCAATCAGAAGTTCTCGCCCTTATTAAAAATCACATTGAAGAAACAGGCTTTCCACCGACTCGCGCCGATATTGCTCGCGAATTGGGGTTTAAGTCTGCCAATGCTGCAGAAGAACATCTCAAAGCGCTTGCCAGAAAAGGCGCTATTGAAATGATTGCCGGTGCATCACGCGGTATCAGAATCCCTGAAGACAAAGGCATTCCCATCGTTGGCCAAGTCGCTGCAGGTAATCCTATTTTGGCTCAGGAGAACATCGAGGATTATTGCGAAATGCCATCCAGCTTCTTTCATCCCCATGCAGATTATTTTTTGCGCGTCCGGGGCGACAGTATGGTTGATATCGGTATTTTTGAAGATGACTTACTGGCCGTACATAAAACCGCCCACGCTGAGAATGGCGATATCGTAGTAGCCCGTATTGATGATGAAGTCACCGTTAAGCGACTGAAAAAGACGCGGAGCAAATACCAGTTACTATTGCTGCCAGAAAATGAAGATTACCAACCAATTGAAGTGGACCTGAGATTTCAGGACTTTGCCATTGAAGGCTTAAGTGTTGGGGTAGTACGCCGTTAATATAGACCACCACTAATAACGGCTAACGGCGCGTATAGAATTCTAAAGGTGAAGGACTAAGATCTAAAGGAGAGTGTGTTGTCTTAGTGCAGAACTCTGTTTTCATCATCAAGGTCAGCTAGCGAAGCTCCTTCGAATTCATCCTTTTTCTCATCGGCTTTTGCTTCTCGCATTTCCGTCAGATGTGCCGTAGCCTGTATACCTGCCTGTATCATCACTTTGGCGATATCCAACCCTTCATCACCAATAATACTTTTGGCTTCGTCCGAAAAAGAAATGCTTACCAGCGTTTCTTCGGTGTCATCAGTACGGCGTAATACGATTTCACCAGAGGATAATTCAACAATTTCAAGGAAGGTTTGAGACACTAATACACCTGATACATATTTAAACAACGGAAATTACCAAGCAATTCTATCAATACCAGGCTATTGGGTGAAGGTAATTTTACTTACCATTCTTCCATTGTTGATCTCTGATTCTCAATGATCGTCGCTAAATGTTGATAAGTGGCATGTAAAGCATCGAAAGAAAGCAGCTGATCGGCCTCATCTTCTACGCGTATCGAGATCAGGTTAACCTTTGATGGCTTCGCCACCGCAGACTCTTCACTCTCCAAATTTTCGAACTCCCAAAGTAACTTGGACAACCAACTTGATCCATTTTCAAGATTCAGCAGCTCTTCTACCTCTGCCGAGCGCTGGCCCTGCGCAGAAATAAAGACCTCGAGTGAATGGACGTTATTAAATTGCCCAGTGCGACTAGTGTAGGCATAGCAAATTTCTCTGAGATAAGCACGATAGGTTAAAACCAGGTGCAACAAAATAGATTCACCGAGTGACTGCTCTAAAATGTGCTTGGGTATTTGTTCCGACTTAAGCTCATTTTGAAGCATGTCGAGATGTAAGCGGCAAAAATACAATCTCTGGTTAACCGAAGCGCGCTGGGGGTTAGTCATGTCTTTCTTAGTCCCTAGTCCTTTCAACTGGCATATACTCCACAGGAGATACGCTACAGCCCCTTTCTAAGCGCCTGCTACTTTTTAGCTTTTTTAGTTTTTGGCTCCTGTACATCCCATTTGCCATTTCCGTAAAAAGCTTTCCAGCCTGTAGGCTTGCCATCGATCTCTGATTGTACGTATTGCTCCTTGGTTTTACGACTATAGCGAATAACCGTTTTATTGCCATCACTGTCTTCAGTAGGAGCACTGAAAAGATGTACATATTTTTTATCAATAGCCTCTTTATGCGGCAATATTTCTTCTACTAACGGTGCTCTTGTTTCCCTATGTTTGGGGAAGTTACTGGCAGCTAAAAACATACCAGAAGCTCCATCACGCAAGACATAGTGGTCTTCAACTTTTTGACACTGTAACTCAGGCATCGGTACCGGATCCATTTTCGGTGGCGCCGCTTCACCATTTCGCAGTAGCTTACGGGTGTTTTTACACTCTTCATTAGTACAACCAAAGTACTTACCAAAACGTCCGGATTTGAGCTGCATATCCGCGCCACACTTATCACACTCAATAACCGGACCTTCATAGCCTTTGATTTTGAAGCTGCCGGTCTCTACTTCAAAGCCAGGGCAATCTGGATTATTACCGCATACATGCAACTTTCTATTTTCATCAATGAGGTAGCTATCCATCGCGGTATTACACAATTTGCAGCGATGCTTTTTTCTCAACAGACGAGATTCACCTTCATCATCCTCATCAGCACTCACTACTTCATCACCTGATATCAAGTTAATGGTAGCTTTACAGCGCTCTTTTGGTGGCAGGCTATAACCAGAGCATCCGAGAAAAACGCCGGTGCTGGCTGTTCTGATCTGCATATTGCGCCCACATTTAGGGCATTCAACATCTGTCTCTGTTGGCTCATTAGAGCGCATTCCGCCATTCTCTGGGGACTCTGCCACCTCCAGCTTGGTTTGAAAGTCTTTGTAGAATTGGTTTAACAGATCCTTCCAGTCCAAATGACCCTCTGCCACTTCATCCAGCTGCTCCTCCATGTTGGCAGTGAAGTTGTAATCCAGTAGATCAGTAAAACTCTCTACCAAGCGCTCAGTAACTATATCGCCCATTTTTTCAGCGTAAAAACGGCGATTTTCAACCCTTACATAACCGCGATCTTGAATAGTCGAAATAATCGAAGCGTAGGTAGATGGCCTGCCAATACCGCGCTTTTCAAGCTCCTTAACCAGACTGGCTTCACTATAGCGAGGGGTTGGCTTGGTAAAGTGTTGGCTGGGGTCCAGCTTCTCCAAGCTCAGGACATCATTAACTTTGACATCAGGTAGAATGACATCATCTTCTTTCTTGGAGCTCGGCGGCAACACTTTCATGAAGCCATCAAAGCGCATTACACGACCACGCGTACGAAGCTCAAACTCGCCGGCCGTAACGATAATACTGCTGCTGGTAAACTCAGCAGGCACCATCTGACAGGCTACAAACTGACGCCAAATCAGCTCGTATAATCTCTCGGCATCTCTTTCCATTTTTTGTAGCTGCGTAGGCTTTATGCTGACATCAGAGGGCCTGATGGCTTCGTGAGCCTCCTGGGCCCCTTCTTTGCTACTGTAAAGGTTGGCTTTTTCTGGCAAATACTGCTTACCATAATTATCAACAATGTAGTCACGACAAGCGTTAACAGCATCAGCACTCAAGTTAGTTGAATCAGTACGCATGTAAGTGATGTAACCCGCTTCATACAAACGCTGGGCCATCATCATCGTTTTCTTCACGCCAAAACCTAATCGAGTGCTCGCAGCCTGCTGCAGGGTAGAAGTGATAAATGGCGCCGATGGCTTAGAGGTAGTGGGTTTATCTTCACGCTTGCTGATAACAAACTGTTGTTGCTTCAGCTGCTCTAAAACCTTATCCGTTTGCTCTTTATTGACCGGCCTAAAGTTCTTCCCGTCCTGCTTTTTAACTTCTAGACGTAGATCCCCAGCTGCAGCTTTGGTATCGGCAAAGACCTGCCAAAACTCTTCTGGCACGAACGCCCTGATCTCCTGTTCACGCTCTACGACTAAACGTGTCGCCACTGACTGAACACGTCCGGCTGACAAGCCACGTGCTATCTTTGCCCAGAGCAGCGGTGAAACCATGTAGCCTACTACTCTATCCAAAAAACGTCTGGCCTGTTGCGCATTGACACGATTTATATCCAGGTGTGCTGGCGCATCAAAGGCTTCAGTAATCGCTTTCTTGGTGATTTCATTAAATACCACGCGGCGATAGCGCTCTTCTTCACCGCCAATCGCTTCCTGTAAGTGCCAGGCAATAGCTTCCCCTTCGCGGTCAAGGTCGGTGGCGAGATAAATCGCATCGGCATCTTTAGCCAATTTTTTCAGTTCAGTAACGACTTTTTCTTTGCCAGGAAGAATTTCGTATTGAGCGGTCCAATCTTTTTCAGGGTTAACCCCCATACGTTTTATTAACTGCTCACGGCTTTTTTTCTTTTTGTACGCGGCCTTTTTTGCAGGAGACATTTTACGCGTTTTTGCAGCCGCTTTGGCGCGCTCCTTGGGATCTACCTTGGCCGTACCTGCTGTAGGCAAATCACGTATATGACCAACGCTGGACTTAACAACGTAATCTTTTCCTAAATATTTATTGATTGTCTTAGCCTTGGCTGGTGACTCGACAATTACCAGTGATTTTCCCATTATGACTCTACTAAAATTAAATGATGCGCAATTGCGTAACTCTCCATAGAGGCGCATATATAAGGTGTGTCTTTCCTATGGTCAAGAGAGTGGACCGAATTTTTTTTATCTTCTATGAATAAACACACATACCTGCTGCGGTTATATTTTGCATTTAAAGATAATGAAAAGCATGAGAAATAACGCTTATTTACTAGGAAATTGCAGGTATTTATCAACGCAAACTACTATCAATCCGCAATAATAACTGATCAATTATTCATCAACATATTTAAACCGAGGAATGGATTGATCATCAACTTCTACATTCTCCAGGAACATGGCTACTGGCCTTACCCATAAACCCTGTTCACCATAAAGGGCTCGATAAAGCACTAACTCTTCCTCGGTTTCTGTATGCCGTACAATATCGATCACTTCGTATTCATGGCCTTTATAGTGCCTGTAGCGGCCTGGTTTACACGTACTCACAGTAAATCTGTACCTCAATTATTTTGGTTATTGTTCAATTAGATATTAGTTATTGCTAAGTGCACTCAAGCATTCTATTTTCACCGCATCTAGCTGCTCTTTAATCATTGAAACATCATCCTGGCTGCCCTCTTCCTTCCAATAAACGCCTAGTCCAACCGTCGCGCAATCAACAGCTCGCACACTGTCAGGCAAATTAAACAACAGTTGTTCCAGCTGCACTTTAATCTCCGAGGGCATCGGCTCTGGGTTATCGTCGCCTCTTACGCGTATGTATTGGAACTGTTTCTTCAACATTTCAGAATGCTCCCATAACCTGCGATAAACAACACCTTGCTCAGTGCGCTGTTGCCTAACCTGCTGCCTACGAGTTTGCGGAATATCGCAGACTAAAACCTGTAAGCCAATCTGTCTGGCTCTATCACGCAGTTCCATCTGCAATTTTTGCCGTTTGCTGGGCATTAAGGCAAAAATCGGAGCTAATGCCAAAGCCAAAACAAACACAATCAACAAATAGGTCATTAATTAGTTTCCCTGCTGCTCGAGTATTTTTTGATTCAAATCAGTGGACTTAACTTTTGAATTGTACGTTAATAAAGGTATAGATAAAAAACATGAGGAGCTCGACATGGCAGGTTACAACACGATTTTACTCGCTATTGACCTTTCTGACGAAGCCGATCAGGTAGCATCCAAGGCAGTTAGTTTGGCAAAGGCCGATAATGCGCAGCTGCATATCATACATGTTATTGAACCTTTGAGTTTTGCCTATGGCGGAGATATCCCAATGGACTTCTCTCGCATACAGGAAGAACTGCAACAACAAGCCGAGGATCAACTCAATACATTTTGCGAAAAGCATAGCATCGCTGCTAACAAACAGCATATCGTCATTGGTAGACCGGAAACTGAAATTCATGCCTTGGCCGAAGATCTGGAGGCTGATGTCATCGTGCTGGGTAGCCATGGCCGCCACGGGTTGGCTTTACTGCTAGGGTCGACGGCTAACGGCGTGTTACATGGCGCTAACTGCGACGTATTGGCAGTAAGAGTGGGCCATAAAGAATAATTTCTACTGTGACCGCTTAAAATGACCAGCCGGTGGTTTAGCAGTGATCTGCTATACAGGCCGGCATGATAGCTGACATGTCATGTGACCAGTCATTGCTCTGACAGTTCTAGCCAGCGTTCATAGCAAGCTTCCAACTTTTCTGTAACTGCGGCCAATTCCTCCAATTTTTTATTGACTACCGCGTGCTCCTGCTGAAAAAAATCGGCTTCTGATGTTTCTTTTTGTAAAGTCTCCTGCTGTTGCTCTAGCTTTTCAATTTCTACTGGCAAGCTATCTAGTTCTCGTTGATCTTTATAACTGAGTTTTTTGCTTGACGTTTTTTTCTCTACTGTTGTTTTAGATATCGTCGTTATAGATTTTTCCACCTTCACTTCAGCGGTATCTTTTTCAGCACTAGTTATCGACTTAACACTAAATTTTCCACCCTGTCGCAACCAATCCTGATAGCCCCCTACGTATTCCTTAACAACCCCATTGCCTTCAAATGCCAGAGTAGAAGTGACAACGTTATCCATAAATTCCCTGTCATGACTGACTAATAATACCGTACCGGAAAATTCAACCAGAATGGATTCAAGTAACTCCAGTGTTTCAACATCCAAATCATTAGTCGGCTCATCCAATACCAAAATATTAGCTGGCAGGCTAAACAATATTGCCAATTGTACGCGGTTGCGTTCTCCACCCGACAAAGAACGAAGCGGTGTACGCGCACGCTCTGGAGAAAATAGAAAATCCCCCAGATAACTGAGGATATGGCGGTCTTTATTATTAATCGTTATGCTTTCTCGTCCCTGGCCGACAATATCAACAATGGTTTTATCACCGTCGAGGCGTTCGCGCATTTGGTCAAAGTAGGCTATCTCCAAATTAGTGCCCAGCTTCACTACACCTGAATTAGGCTTTAATTCTCCGAGTAGTACTTTTAAAAGCGTTGACTTACCAATGCCGTTAGGACCTAACAAGCCAATTTTGTCGCCGCGAATAATATTAAAGCTCAAATGCTGGAAGAGCGTTTTACCCTCTACTTGAAAACCAATATCCTTAACTTCGGCCACTAATTTGCCTGAGCGACCAGCAGAATCTACGGTAAAACTGGCAACACCCTGCTGAATCCTCCGCTCCGCTCTCTCTTCACGCAGCTTTTTTAACGCTCTAACTCTTCCTTCGTTACGAGTTCTTCGCGCCTTTATTCCCTGACGTATCCATACTTCCTCTTGCGCTAATTTTTTATCAAATAAAGCGTTTTGCTGCTCTTCAACTTCTAACAAATGCGCACGTTCCTCCAGAAATTTTTCGTAACCACACCGGAAGACTTTAAGCTGCCCCCGATCAAGCTCAACAATTTGGGTAGCCAATCGCCTGACTAAAGCCCGATCATGAGTGATAAAAAGCACCGCACCTTTGAATTCAAGAATATGCCTTTCCAACCACTCGATAGATTCAATATCAAGATGATTGGTAGGCTCATCTAACAACAAGATATCAGGAGCGTTAACTAAAGCTTTAGCCAAAGCTACTCGCCTACGCCAACCGCCCGATAAGGTGGACATTAACGCCTGCTTGGGAAGTTCCAAGCGAGTAAGAATTTCATCAACTCGCTGCTGTAAAAGCCAACCATCAGCTGCATCCAGATCGTGCTGCAAATGCTCCAGCTTTTTTAAACCTTGTGCATCAAGTTCGGTCGACAATAACTGCTCATAGTCACTCAGTAATTGGCCAACTTTTTCCAAACCCGAAGCAACGATCTGCATAACAGTTTGCTCATTAGCATCCGGAAGCTCCTGATCTAATCTCGAAATTTTTACTGACGGTTTATGCCATACGGTGCCACTGTCAGGTTGAATATGCCCTTCCACTAACTTCAGAAATGTAGATTTCCCAGCACCATTACGCCCAACGAGACAAACCCTATCACCCTTGTACAATTGGAAATCCGCATGCTCTAATACCACATGGGGGCCAAAGCTAATTCCCAGATCATTAATACGCAAAATAGGCATTAACTGTTCCCGCCTCGAATTAGCTTAGATACAACTTGAGCAGATATCCGTTTATGCAGAACGAATTGATATTTTGAAGCAGGAATAGAATGTGAGATAGTTCTCACTTTAGCGCCAATGGCGAAATTTTGAACAAACATATCATCAGAATCGGTATAGAAAAGTAACGCGCAAGCATATTTGCACTAAACTCATAGTACAAGTAATAGATAGTACAACCAGAAGTAGCGTAATGATAACGCAGTTAAGAGTTGAATGAGTCAGTTGTGACAGTGACAATAGCCGCTAAATCCATTTATCAGAAAAAAAACGCCCCGCTGGCTTTAAGTCACTCCAGCTATTTGGTCGCTGCTATCTTTCTATTTTTCTCACTTTCTATATCTGCTTCCATTGACAATAAAGCGGCAATAAAAACTCAGACACCATTAGATACTGCGCTCTATCAAAAAACGCTCACAGCTATTAAAAAGGGACATAGATCCAACACCAAAACGGGACTTAAAGCACTCACAAATCACCCACTTTATCCCTACCTTGAAAAGGCTCAATTAGAGAAAAAGCTTTCAACACTGCCCTATTCAGAAGTTGATCAATTTCTTGATCGTTACGACAATGCCGTTGTTGCTCAACAGTTGCATAAAAAATGGCTGAACACATTAGCACGAAAAAAAATCTGGGGACGCTACCTTGATTACTATCAACCAAGGATAGCCAATAATGAATTGCGCTGCTTATATCTTGAAGCGCTACATCAGAAGGGCCTGACAACAGCCGCTCTTTCGCAGACTGCAGATTTATGGCTCACTGCCAAATCACTTCCCGACGCTTGCAATTCATCATTTAAACGCTGGGAACAAGCCGGATTAAAAACCGATGATTTAGTGTGGCAGCGAACATTGCTAGCTCTTCAAGCTAATAACACGCTATTGGCTCGCTATCTTTCCAAATACGCCTCAGCAGATTTAAAGCCGCACACCAGACGATTAATCAACGTTCACCGCAGACCCTTTCACTTAGAAGCAACCGATGAATTCAGCAAACTCGACCATTACACAACAGACATCGTCACACATGGATTGAAACGTTTAGCTTCACGCGATTTCGATCTCACTACATCATTATGGGTGTACTATCGTGGTGTCATTAATTTTGATGCCAATCAGCACACAACGATTCGTGACAAAATTGCGCGTCAGATTATTGCATCAGGCTCCGAACAAGCTCTTGATTGGTTAATTAATCACGATCCTAATGCTGACGACGATTACTTGATGGAATGGCGTATCCGTTTGGCGCTACGCGGTGAACAATGGAAACAAGCCGAACAATGGATCAACATGTTGCCCAACTCTCATCAGCAGCAGCCACGCTGGCGTTATTGGTCAGCACGAGCCAATCAATTTTTGGGTAATCCACACAAAAGCCAAGCTCTGCTAAAACAATTAGCGTCCGAAAGACATTACTACGGCTTTCTGGCGGCCGACCAGTTACAAGAAGCCTATGACTTTAATCACAATCAGTTACTTGAGGAAGATGCGACCAGCGATCTTTCACAAATTGCAGCGATTCAACGGGCTCAAGCTTTTTTTCACATGAACGATTTGGTTGCCGCCCGCCGCGAATGGTTTTCAGCCATTAATGGCCTGAACCGAGACGAATTATTATCAGCCACACAGATGGCTCACCAATGGGGGTGGCATCAACAAGCGATCATGACCACCATCAAGGCTGAACATTTAGACGATTTATCAATTCGCTTTCCTTTAGCTTATCATTCGGATATGTCGCACTTTGCCGATTCTACGTCGATCAATCTTGAATGGTTGTATGCCATTGCAAGACAGGAAAGCGCTTTTGCCGAAGATGCCTATTCTTCTGCCGGCGCCAGGGGCTTGATGCAGCTAAGACCGAGCACAGCTAAGCTGGTCGCTAAACAGCTCGGGGTAAAATTCAACTCATATGATCTGTATCGCCCAGAAAAAAATATTGCATTAGGCAGTAACTATTTAAAACAACTACTGGAAAAATATAAAGGCAATCGTATTCTAGCCACAGCAGCGTACAATGCAGGGCCACACAGAGTTAATCGCTGGCTGAGAAGCCAATCCGCTTCACTTCCCTACGACGTATGGATTGAAACACTTCCCTTTCACGAAACACGAAATTACGTGCAGAATGTTTTAGCATTTTCGGTCATTTATGGGCATCGACTCGGCACCAACTCGCGACTCATCAATGAACAGGAATCTATCATTCGCCAGCCACTCTCATCGAGCTCTTCACTTTAAGTGAAATTCCTTAAGCTGACACTTTAATTTTATCACCCACACGAATTTCCGATGGGCGATTAAACAAAACATTCTGACCAAAATATACTGCGCCATCGCGACGACGACACTGAGCCAAAGCTTTACTCACTTCCGGTTGTTTTTCTGCTGTTAGCGGGTCGATGGATGGCATCACACAACGAGAACAGGGCTTGCAAAGGGAAAACTCCGTTTCACCTATTTGCACACGCTGCCAGAAATCCTCAGCATAAGCGTCGCAACCCTTCACAACCAGATTGGGCCGGAAACGCTCCATACCAATTGGAGTAGTTAAATGTTGATTAAAGTTTTCCAGTGACGCCTCGGAAATAAGCAACAAAGGAAAACCATCAGCAAATCGAACTAACTCACCCTGCTTTGCATAATTCGGATCAACCCTACGCTGAGTTGTTTCGGGCATTTTTACTAAACGGCACTCAATGCCAAGAAAATCAGATAACCATACCGCCGCTGCTTCACCACAGTCTTCTGCTTCAACGGTATCGTTCCATACCGTAACATCACAGACTTTATCAGTCGTTTCAGCTATCGTTAGTGGCTCCATACCTTCGACATGTAGACTCAATACATCACTATTAATTGATGTATTAATTAGCGCCATTTTTGGGCAATTACGCTGAGTGAGAAAATGATTGTTACTATCTATCACCATCCATTGACGATCATAACGGGGGCCAATGACATCCAACTCCATTACGGAAACAGAGATTCCCCTTAAGGACTTAACAGGAAAAATATTCAGTTGGCTGATTTCAATTTCAGACATGAGATGAAAAAGCTATTGGGAAGTTATTGTCGTGCTTGCTTCATATGATGACGAATTCTTTCCTGAACAGCAGCAGCCAATTCATCCGGTTGAAATTTGGAAAGAAAATCATCACAACCCACTTTTTGCACCATAGCCTTATTGAAACTACCACTCAGTGAGGTGTGCAAAATAATGTATAAATCTTTAAACGCTGGATCATTTCTGATTTCAGTCGTTAAACGATAGCCATCCATCTCTGGCATCTCGGCATCGGTCACAACTAATAAAAGTTTTTTATTAACATCAATGCCCTGATCTCGCCAGAACTGCAAACGATGAAGCGCCTTTAAACCATCGGTTTCGACAATAACATTGAGGCCTAACTGCCGCATTGTCGTTTCTGCTTGCTCGATTGCCACTGCAGAATCATCCACTAACAAAACTTCAAGATTACTGGCGTAATCAATTAATTCTCGATCCAGCACCTCTTCTGAAATTGCTGTTTCAAATTCAACTACCTGCGCAAGTACTCTTTCAACATCAATGATTTCAACCAGCTTTTCATCAATACGCGTGATGGCTGTTAAAAAATGTTGCCGACCTGAAGCAGCGGGTGGCGGCATCACTTCATCCCAATTTAAATTAACAATGCGGTCGACAGCACCCACCAGAAAAGCCTGCACAGAACGATTATATTCGGTCACTATGATATTGGCATGTTCATCTTGCGGGATGGGAGAACGTCCAATGGCTTTGCTGAGGTCAATTACAGGAATAGTATGACCTCGCACAGTGGTAACACCCACGACAACCGGATCACTTTGTGGGAGCATATTTAACTTAGGTAATTGCTGCACTTCCTGTATCTTGAAAACGTTAATCGCAAACACCTGAGAGCCTTTCAATTTGAAGGTTAAAAGCTCCAGCCGATTTTGACCTACCAGCTTGGTTCTTGAATCAACACTGTCTAAAATACTTGACATATTTCCGCTCTAAATATCCTTAGGAAGAACCTCTGTACAAAGTGTAGTTCATAACTTTAGACTGCGAATAGGATTATAATAATACATTTTGTAACAATGGGTTAGAATCAATTATTCATACACTTTATTAACTGACTATTGCTGTCAATCAGGTATTTTAAAACCTATATATTCTTTGCTATGCCAAATGCTCTGCCAACCTCTCCCGTACCGATTATCGATATTGGCGTTAATTTAACCAATAAAGCTTTCTTAGATGATCTAGATAATGTTATTGAACATGCACGCTCTGCCGGCATTCAACACCTACTCATTACAGGTACAAACGAACAGGAAAGTATCAGAGCTATTGAGCTATCCAAACAAAATCCATTGTATTTATCCAATACTGTGGGCGTACATCCTCATGATGCTAAACACTGGGGCACTGATAGTTACAATAATTTAAAAGCGCTTTCCATGAAGGCAACCGTTAAAGCGATTGGCGAATGTGGATTAGACTTTAATCGTATGTTTTCCAGTAAGGATGAACAAATTCTAGCTTTTGAGAAACAAATTGAACTCGCCATTGAATGCCAACTGCCATTATTTTTACACGAACGCGATGCACACAAAGAACAGCTGGAAATACTCAAGCACTACCGTGATCATTTTCCTGGAGGTGTAGCCCACTGTTTTACCGGCAGTAAAGAACAAGCCTTTAACTATCTGGATATAGACCTGCACATTGGTATCACAGGCTGGATATGTGATGAACGCAGAGGTTACCATCTACACGATTTTGTCGGCGACATACCGCTAAACCGGTTATTGCTGGAAACCGACGCGCCGTATTTGATGCCAAGGGTAAAACCTAAACCGGCACTAAAATCCAGTCGCCGCAATGAACCCTGTACCTTACCCTACGTATTATTTGAAATTGAAAAACACAGCAGTTATTGCGTAGAGCAACTGGGCACAGCGACCACTGCCAATGCTATAAGTCTGTTTAAATTAGAAATCAATTAAAACAACGTAATGGCAGTAACTGAAGCTCAGAAATAAAAAGTTACTCGGCCAAAAAATCTAAAAAATCTTGTTGATCAAATGGCCAACCGATTTCGGCACCGGAATCTATCCTCTTAATCACAGGAATACGAATACCATACCGGCTCATCAAATCATCGGATTCGCTAATATCCACTTCTTTCAGGGAAAGATTACTCGATAAAAAAGGGTGTACCAAGGTCAACGCCTGCTCACACAAATGGCAACCTGAAGTGCTGTACAAGATTAATTGCTTCATTAAAACCAACCGACCCAAAAATCAGGTGCCAGTTTACCGGTTATTTTATAGGGAAACTACATAGAGAAACTACACAAAGGCTATAAGTACAGGCACCTTATTACGAGCATCTTACACAAGGAACCGAATAAATTAGCATCCGAAATTATGCTAAAAATTCTCTCTGCGCTAAACGGTTAGACAGTAAATCGCGCAATAACAGATCAGAATCTGCAAATCGTTGAGCCTGCTCTAACAGCTCCTGCAAACGATCCAACTGATACTGCTGAGCGCTGAATAGGCGATCAATGTTATCACTAAGACTGTTGCCAATATCACTTTCTCCCGAAGCTACTGTCGATACTACAGTGGATTCGGTCACAGCGACGCTAACCTCTTTCGATAAGTCCAATGACAGGGCAGAAAATTCAGAAGTATCCAGCTGAATCTCCTGCGCTAAAGCAAAGGCCTGATCGAAATCACCATTAAAGAATTCATCTGACAAAGCTGAGACATCCTCCAATAAGGCCTGCAGTGCTTCACGCTCACCTTCGTCCAAATTACCTTCAACACTAAAAGAAAAGCGCTGACTGGAACTAATCTGCGCCTGATAGGCGGCAATAGCCGAAGCACCTGTACTAGACACACTAGCGGCCAACGCACCACTACGTTGATAGGATGATTGTTCACTGTTATAGCGAATTGTCACCACATCACCGTCGTTCGTCCTCAATTGAAAATCAACACTTCCCTCGCGGCGATAGCTTTCTACAAAACTAGTTGCCACCGAGCTCACACTATTTTCCGGAGAAATTGTTCTAATTTCAGCAGGAGCTTGAACCGAATCCGGCTCTACCTCATCACCAAGAAACTGTTGACGTAATTGAGCCAGCCCCTCCAACACGAGTGTTTCAGTGAGGTCTATACCCTCATTTACTTCATCGGTCATTAACTGCAGACCAGTAATCATATCTCTGGCTTCCTGCAGCCCTTTTTGGAACCCCTTAAGGGCTGCATTCAATGCGCTTTCCAATCGCTCGTCAGACGCACCTTCAGCCTTAAGCGCTTCCAAGCGTCCACCAATGAAACTTAAAATCGTATCAGCGCTTTGTTGTGGCGTTGGTCGCTCTACTCTGGGAATAAGCTCAAAGGCCGGTTGTGGCGTCAACTGATCTGCTGCCGGGTTCTTTTGCTGCCCTACCGGAGTTAACAATGAATTTAAATTAGTCAAAGGATTTGATGGCTGCTTTGATGGGAAAAGTGCCTGGGGAACAATCGGACCGAAAGTCATAACTCACCTGCTTACCGTCTTTGCTTGGATGCAATAACGCAAATATCGGCGGTTTTTCTAAAGCCTTTAGCCCATTGATAGATTAAAGTTTTCTAAGGATAGAAGTATTTGTCAGTAATTATGATTCGGTCTATTAACTGTACGACATAACTATTTTTTAAATTTATGGTAGTGCTAATTACCATCTAATTTGTCATTCAAAATATCTTCCCTGAGCATATTCAATATTCTTTCTGCCAAAGCGCCAGTCAACAATTTTTCACCCACCTCTTCCCATAATTCGCTATTTTTTTCAATAATAGAGCCTTTGCGATACCACAAATACACCTCATAGTCGCTAACAACACGTTCATGGATCTGATCTCTCTCAACACCAAATAATAAACCATTGTATTCCATAGCTGGTCGACTAGTAATGACTGCATCTACCCGCTCACTCATCAATAAATGCATAAATTGATTTGAATGCGTTAACACAACAGGTTGAGCCATGTCCTTTGGTAAACGGCTATACATATTTTCCGTGGTAACCGCTTGGCGGTACTCAAGATCAAAAATCGAATCAATAGGTTTGTCAATTCGAGACCACATAATAACGTCTGTTTTAACTGATACTGGTACGTAACTCGCGTGCCCAAGCAACAAAGGATGTTTACCTGTGATAATCGCATCCACATCACCATTAAGCAGGTTATAAATCCCTCGAAGTGTTGAAGATTCTAAATAGCCAACTTCTATCTCGGGATTCACAAGCTTTACGTATTCCTTAAAAAGGATTGGCATATAACCACGAGGCTGACCTGTAGAATCCAACCAAAACCATGGTTTGGCTGCTGGAACAGATAATGTTATTGATAATTCTTGAGGTGTGGGATCAGTTTGATCATTAGAGGTTGTTGAGAAAACAGTAGGCGATAGTGTTAAGCAGAAAAAAGCATATAAAAAATGATAATAGCCTATTTTCATCTCTTGCTTAATGGCGAAGGCTGTTGCTTGAACTGTATACATTTAATAAGGATAGAAACCCCACGCCTTATCCTCAAGTCAGCACACCGGGATGCCAACCAGTTCACAATTTATTACATGCAGTAAAGGTGATAGAAGTGAAGGTATCAAGCACTCCTGCCTGATACCTTTTTCGATGAGTTAGATGTCGTAACCACTCTCATTATGCGAGACAAGATCCAAGCCTTCCCTTTCTTCATCTTCGGTGACTCTCAACCCGGTAATAGACCGAACAACTATCAGAATCACGTAAGTAACAACAGCGGTATAAACTAATGTTGCCACAATACCGATAAGCTGAACTTTTAATTGATCGCCTATGCCAACACCCTCAGCCAGGCCTTGACCACTAAAGATACCTAACTCCGAGCTAGCAAAAATACCAGCCATGAATGTTCCCAACATACCGCCTACACCGTGGACCGGAAACACATCAAGTGAATCATCAATTTTAAGTACCTGTTTGATTGTGAGCGTGGCGTAAAAACAAATACAACCGGCACTGATACCAATGACCAGAGCACCAGCAGGGCCAACAAAGCCTGACGCTGGGGTGATAGTGCCAAGCCCTGCCACCATTCCTGTAACCGCTCCCAATGCACTAGGCTTGCCATATTTAATCCATTCAATACTTAACCAGGTAAAGGCCCCCGCAGAAGCGGATAAATGCGTCACGAGCATAGCCATTCCAGCATCACCGTTAGCGGCCAGCGCACTACCTGCGTTAAAGCCAAACCAGCCCACCCACAGCATACCTGCACCAGTGACGGTCATTGTCATATTATGTGGAGCCATAGACACTTCACCGTAGCCGCGCCGATTTCCCAATACTAAAGCCGCTACCAGAGCTGCAACACCGGCTGTGATATGAACAACGGTACCACCGGCAAAATCCAGCAGCCCCATTTCACCCAGCCAGCCACCACCCCATACCCAATGGGTGATAGGCGCATAAACAACCAATAACCACAGTGCCGAGAACAGCACAACTGCGGAGAATTTCATTCGCTCAGCAAAACCACCGACAATCAGTGCAGGCGTGATAATGGCAAAGGTCATCTGGAACATCACGAAAACAGTTTCCGGCAAATCGCCACTCACAGATTCTTCCAGCACACCAGCCAGGAAGGCTTTTTGCAGACCACCACTAAAACTACCACCATCGGCAAAAGCGATGCTATAGGCGAAGGCAAACCACAATATGGATGCAACACAGGCAATTGTGAAACACTGCATTAACACGCTGAGCACGTTTTTAGAGCGCACCAGGCCACCATAAAACAGCGCCAAGCCCGGTAAGGTCATGAACAACACGAGTGCAGTAGATGTCAGTATCCAGCCAGTGTTAGCCGCATCAATGACCTCCTCAGCCGACAGTGTTCCAGGTAAGATCAAAAGGATAAATAGCGGTAGATACCGCCAGGAAAGATGTTGCATGCTCTGCTTCCCCCTATTAATTATGATTATTGATAAACATAAAAAGCTTTATTATTTATTGGCTTGCAGTTAAAACTTAAATTAAAAATTAAGTTTTATTAACCCTGTATGCTTATCGAAGTTGCACCAACAGCGGGCATTATAGAGGTGATAAGTTTCATGAAGCAATCACCAAACGGGAAGAAACAGGGAAATAACTGACAAGTAAAAGTTGATTAGAGCTCCAAACCTAAATTACTGGTGCCAAATTCAGCAATTTGCTGCTTAAGGGCTTGAACCATAGTCGGTCTCGAAGATTTGGAAGACCGCTGAATAATTACACAGATCGCCTGATCGAAATCGTCCTCAATTTCTATTAATTCCTCTACTCTAGCTTCAGCATCTTTTTCATTATCGATCAGGGCCTCGACAAAACTATGAATAGTTGCCTTGGATATGTTCGCTATCGATGTCATTTCGTCCTCATCAAATCGCTCACAACAACTGAGCAGCGAACTCAGTGCCACAGTAGCATCCAGAGCCGGCCAGACACCGTACATATCATAATTCTCAGGTTCAGGCGTAATATCTTCGAGCTTTAGAAGCTGCTTGGAGAAATCAATAGACTCATTTTTACTGGAAACATACTCCCAGACCAAATTCAGTATGCTGTTGAAAACCGCGCCATCGTCAGATTTCACTACATCACAAAAGAGCCTGAAATTAGGCGCCATTCTGGCTACTTTAGCCGCACCATAAGCTAACTGTTGCCATGATTCGAATGTTTTCACTGCAGACTCACCCATATCGATAGCTACCTTTTTTCAGCCCTATTTTGATAAATTGTTCTAAGTCGTATCAATTTCACTTTATTCCTGCCCGTTCCAGGCGACAAACCCAATAATCTATACTAGATTATTGAAAAATATATATTTTTTGTCATTTATAGAAGAATTATTTTTATGGTTGTTAGCAAGATTGACCTGATCAAAATTTATAAGCACAAAACGGCGCTAATTATTGATGATTACCCCGATATGCGTGGCTCCATCCGTCGTATGCTGGAAAATTTTGGCGTTCAGCGGGTTGATACCTCACCCAATGGTGAAGATGCCATCGCCAAATGCGAAGACTTTGTCTATGACGTCATCCTTGCCGATTACAATTTAGGCGATAACAAAAACGGCCAACAAATCCTCGAAGAACTACGTTTCAAGAACTTACTTAAAAACACCACCATCTACATGATGATTACAGCCGAAACGACCAAGGATATGGTCTTTGGTGCGCTCGAATATCAACCTGATGATTATCTAACCAAGCCCTTTACCCAGGGTGTTTTACAAAAACGTTTAGATCGAATGATTCTGGAAAAAGAATCATTGCATGAAATCAACGAAGCCATTGATCGACTGGACTACGACTTGGCCATCGACCTTTGCAAGCAGCGCATCGCACTGCACGACAAATACGAACAACGTTGCTATCGCATTATGGGCAACTGCCTGCTGAAAAAACATGAATATCAACAGTCCAAAAAAGTCTTTGAAACCGTACTGGAAGATAGAGAACTGGAATGGGCACAAATCGGCCTTGGTCGATCATTGATGGCATTAAACGAATTGGATAATGCGGAAAATATTTTCACCAAGCTCATTGATGATGGTTGCTTGTGTATGGAAATCTACGACTGCATGGCCATCATTAAAAAACGTCAGGGTGACCCTGTTGGCGCCCAGAAAATTCTTGAAAGAGCCGTTGAAATTTCACCCAACTCCATCCTTCGTCAGGAAAATCTGGCAGACCTCTGTGAAGACAACCAACAATGGAGCGCCGCTGAAAAATCCAGGCGCAAAGTTATCCGACTGGGTAATAACTCCGTTTACGAAACACCAGAACACCATTTCAAGTTGGCACGCTGTATCAATGGCGAAATAGAACACAACAAAGATAAAACACGCATCAATGATGTGAAGGAAGTTTTGCGCAAAGTCAAAAGAAAGTATAACGACCATGAAAATATTGAGTTGCAATCCGATATTCTGGAAGCAAATGCCTATGCAGGTGCCGGCGAGCATGAAACATCTCAGGAAAAAGTTAATGCCATCCAGGAAAAAATTAATTCCTCAAGCAACAAATCAGCACAAATCATGCTGGATATGGCACACACCTATAAAAATCTAGGTCAACATGATAAATCACAAGAACTCTTAATCAAACTGGCTGAAACCTACGAAAACAATCCAGAAGTATGTGAGCAAATCGATCGCTTGTCTGATGAGCCGTTAAGTAAAGTCGGTAAACAGAAAGCTATTGAGCTTAACCAAAAAGGTAAAGAATTATTCGCCAACAAAGAATACAAACAAGCTATTCAACTCTTTGGCGAGGCATTAACTCACTACCCCAACAATATGGGCTTGAACTTAAACCTGATGTTGGCGCTAGTCAGAGAAATGTCGAAAAAAGGAGCTAACGAACAACAGCTACAGCGCTGTGAAGCAGCCAAAGAAAAACTAGCCCACATGAAACATGACAACCCACTCTATGATCGATATAAAGTCATGTGTGAGCACTATAACAAGCTTCGTTCCAGTCTATAATCAGGCCCAACTATGTCTAAAGACAACAGTGTTGATTTCTCTTTATTACTCGCGTCATCCGTCCACGATATTAAAAATTCATTGGGCATGCTGCTCAGTTCACTGGATGAAACAGTTGAGTCATTAGAAGAAGAAAATCCTGATCAAAAACATCGATACAGTATTCTTCGCGGTGAAGCTTCACGAATCAATAATGCTCTAATTCACCTGCTAGGTATTTATCGTCTGCAAAACGACCAACTTCGACTCAATCTTGACGAAGTTTTTATTAGGGATTTTCTGGAAGAACAGGTTACCAGTCAGCAGTTATTATTCACCGTCAATAACATAAACATTGAACTGGATTGTGACGACAATTTAGTTGGTTTTTTTGATGAAAACCTGATTTCCGGTATTGTGAATAACATATTGGTCAACTGCGCAAAATACACCTCCGACTTAATTAAAGTATCAGCCAGCAAACAAGCCGGCTACTTGACTATTTCTATCGCCGATAACGGCGCAGGCTACCCACAGCAAATCATTGACAATATCGGCAATGAAGACCGCAGTATTAATTTTGACAGCGGCAGTACCAATCTTGGTCTTTACTTTTCCAGCGAAATCGCCAAACTACATCAGTGCAAGGGAAAAACCGGATATATTGAACTGGAAAACCCTGGCGACGGTGGTGGCTGTTTTAGCCTTTATCTACCGTAAATATCATTCCATAAACCATCTGACTCCAGCGAGCTGGCAATGGCTGAAAGCACCCCGTTAACCAAAGAATACCTCCAGACATTGGTCGATGTTTTCAAACACTGCAAGATATTGGGAATAAGAGTACACGATATAGCAGGCAAAAAAGTTTCTCTTGAACTGCCCTATTCGGAAAAAATTATTGGCAACCCAGAAACGGGAATCATAGCAGGTGGAGCACTCACCACATTGTTGGATACAACCTTTGGTCTGGCAGTATTTACCGCATTAGAAGGAAAATATATTGCTCCCACGCTGGACCTGCGTATCGATTACATGACCTCCGCCAGGCCCGGTCAGACACTTTATAGCGAAGCTGAAGTCTACCGCATTACCCAGAATGTTGTGTTTTGTAGAGGTATTGCCTACTACGATGACCAGGAAAAACCACTGGCTCATTGTGTCGCGACATTTATGCCGTTACCCGTCGAAGTTACTGGCGTGCATTTATAGGATTTTGCTTTATGGCACAAGAAATGACTGGACAATTTAAGCAAAGCATTGATGATAATGATATGCAAACGCTTATCAGCCTTATCCCCTATGCTAATTTGTTAGGAATGGAAAGCATCCAAATCGATAACGAATTTTTATTTAAACTTGCGAAGAGAGAAAGCAACCTGGGCAATCCTACGCTTCCAGCTATTCACGGCGGCGCCATTGGCGGCTTTATGGAAACTGCGGGCGCGCTTGACTTAATTATGTCAGCCAAATTACTTCATGCTCCTAAAGTCGTTGATTTCTCAATTGACTATCTCAGTCCGGGGCGACATCTGGATATTTATGCAAAATGCCGTTTTGTACGCCAGGGACGAAAAATCGCCAACATTCATTGCACCGCGGCTCACGCTAAATTTGAAGATGAACCCATAGCTGGTATTAACTGGGATAAACCCGTTGCTATCGCCCGTATGAATTTCTTAATGAGCTAAACTTAATGGGCTAAAACACCACCAAGCTAAATAGCTCTGAGCTAGAAAACTCGATGAACCAACACTCTTCAACCAGCAACGACTATCAAAAAAAGAAAGCATTTTTTGATAGCTTACTAACCGTTTATGGTCGAAAACCCGTACTAGAAGCTCTACAAGATAATAGCCTGCACATCTTTCGGCTGCACATGGCTAACTCAAATAAGCCAGCAGGCATTATCAAGGACATACTGGAACTAGCGAAATCTCGTAATATAGACATTGCCTGGCATGACCGAAAAGCACTGTCACGAATCTCACGCAATAGCAAGCAGGATCAGGGTGTTGCCATTGACATTAAGCCTGACAAATTTCTTTCGATAGAAGAATTTATCAAGGCAGAGAACATAACTCGGTATCAAAAAATTATTGCACTGGATGGCATAACAAACCCGCAAAATCTTGGCATGATTATCCGCTCAGCTTGTGCGGGTTTTGTCGATGCGATTTTAATTCCACAAAAAGGCTGTGCTTCACTCTCGCCTTTGGTGATTAAAGCCAGTGCTGGCACGTTGTTTAAGGCCCCGATTATTTATTGTGAAACGATTTCAGATGGACTAAAGGCATTGCAGACAAAGGGTTTCATTCTCTGTACATTGTCATCACATGCCAAGCAATCATTGTTTGATTATCAACATACAGAGACAACGGTATTTATATTGGGCAATGAAACCGAAGGGGTATCCGAATCAACAGCCGCACTAGCTAATCATGCGCTTTCAATTCCGATGAATAATGGCGTGGAATCTTTGAATGTTGCGGTCACTGCAGCTCTAATTGCTTTCAGCTGATAAAGTCTGCCGAAACAATTACTTCGACAAATAACGCATCCCTTCTTCCAAGCCTTTAACAGTTAATGGATACATTTTTTCTTCCATTAAATGATTAGTGATATCAATTGAATGCGTATAGCGCCAATGTTCGGGGGGAACAGGATTAATCCAGATCACTTTTTCGTATACATCTTTAAGACGCTTCATCCACACCTGACCGGCTTCTTCATTCCAGTGTTCTACGCTGCCACCCGGCTGTAATATTTCGTAAGGTGACATCGAAGCATCGCCTATGAAAATCACTTTGTAATCACTACTGTACTTGTGAAGAATATCCAACAGAGGAATTCGCTGTGTGTGCCTGCGAATATTATTATCCCACACGGATTCATAGATAAAATTATGGAAGTAAAAATATTCCATATGTTTGAATTCGGAACGCGCAGCGGAAAACAACTCTTCGCAAATTTTGACATAAGGATCCATCGAACCACCCACATCAAAAAACAACAACACTTTTACTGCATTGTGACGCTCAGGCACCATCTTTAAATCCAGCAAACCGGCGTTGTTGGCTGTTGACCGGATGGTATCATCCATATCCAGCTCTTCATGGGCGCCGGTGCGAGCAAATTTTCTTAAACGCCTTAAAGCAACTTTAATATTGCGTGTACCGAGAACAACATTGTCATCCAGATTTTTAAATTCGCGTTTTTCCCATACTTTAACTGCACGTTTATTTTTGCTTTGGCCCCCAATACGAATGCCTTCAGGATGATATCCGCTATGACCATAGGGTGATGTACCGCCGGTGCCAATCCATTTATTGCCACCATGATGTTGCTTCTTTTGTTCATCCAGTCGTTTTTTGAATTCCTCAATAAGCTTCTCCAAGCCACCAAGTGATTCAATTTTAGCTTTCTCTTCTTCCGATAATTCCTTAGTAAACTGGCTGCGTAACCACTCCTCTGGAATCAAGGCCTCAATAATATCGTCCAATGATGTCAGATCGCGAAAATACACACCAAAGGCCTTATCGAAGCGATCATAATACTTTTCATCTTTCACCAAGATCGAACGACTTAAATAATAAAAATCGTCGACACTGGCAAAAGCCAAATGATTTTTTAACGCTAACAATAAGTCCAGTAACTCTTTTAGAGAGACCGGTACACCTGCTCGCTTTAATACTTGAAAAAAACTGATTAGCATAATGCTATCTACAACAATTTACTGACGGTTAGTCTCACGTCTATGCATAAAGGCTAGACGCTCCAGCATTTGTACATCCTGCTCATTTTTCAGTAACGCACCATACAACGGAGGGATAGCTTTGGTATTGTCGCGATTTTTTAATACCTCATCGGGAATATCATCAGCCATTAATAATTTTAGCCAATCGATTAATTCAGAGGTCGATGGTTTTTTCTTCAGTCCGGGAATGGCACGAACATCAAAGAATACTTCCAACGCCTCTGTCACAAGATCCTGCTTAATATTGGGATAATGTACGCTGACAATTTGCTGCATGGTTTCCCGATCAGGAAAATTAATAAAATGGAAAAAGCAACGACGTAAAAATGCATCGGGCAGTTCTTTTTCGTTGTTACTAGTGATAATAATAATCGGGCGCTTTTTGGCCTTGATAGTATTGCCTGTCTCGTAAACAAAAAACTCCATGCGATCCAGCTCTACCAACAAGTCATTAGGAAATTCAATATCGGCCTTGTCAATTTCATCAATAAGCAATACCACCTGATCTTCAGCCTCGAAGGCTTCCCACATTTTGCCCTTCTTGATGTAATTGGCAATATCGTGCACCTTTTCATCACCTAATTGTGAATCACGCAAGCGTGACACCGCATCATATTCATACAAGCCTTGCTGCGCCTTGGTGGTAGATTTGATATGCCATTGGATTAACGGCAATCCAAGAGAAGTGGCGACTTCTTCGGCTAACAGCGTTTTGCCTGTGCCCGGCTCACCCTTAATTAATAACGGACGCTCAAGCTTAACAGCAGCATTCACAGCCATCTGTAAGTCAGAGGTTGCAACGTAAGTATCTGTACCTTCAAACTTCATAGTAAAACCACTTTGTTGAAATAAACGACAATAAAACCTGTAAACCAAGTAGCCTAACGAGAGTTACCGGGAAATTCAAACCCTTAACATTAACCCGTTTTTACCAGGACAAAGGACTATTGTAAGACTTTTTGAGAATAGATATCGCGAGCAGGCTACGCGGCATGAATAGGCTGACGATAAAATCGATTATTTTTCATCGTCAGCAGTAGGATCAATATCAATGGCATCATCGGGTAAATCCAACATGTCATCCGCCTCTTCCTCGTCAGAGGCCTCTTCCAAAACGTCTTCACCCATTTCATCAATGCCCTCAGGCAATTCATCTGACTCTAGCTCATTATTCTCTTGAGCTGTCTCCTCCAAGTCACTATCCGCTAAGTCATCTTCATCTAAATCAAAATCCTCTGCGGAGATATCAACGTCTTCGACTTCTACTACAAGCTCTTCATCTACCGTCTCTTCGGGTAATTCAGGCTCTTGGTCTTCAACCTCCTCATCCAATGCAACAGCTTCTTGTTGAGGCTGCTCAATTTCAGGTTCGGGCTCTAACTCATCTTCAAGTTCTTCTTCGATATCTTCTTCACTATCAGTTGTGGTGTCTGCAATAGTTTCCGCTTCTTCTGTTGATTCATCAGTGACATCCACATCATCTGAATCATCCAGTACTGATGAAGAACTGCGGCCACTTGTGATTGTACGATAGGCGAAATAGCCAATAACAAAAACTAAAATGTTGGCTATGGCTAAGCCCGCATACATGCCAATCTGCTGCCAATTGGTACCTTCTTCAGTAACAGGCTCTACTTGCTCAACAATCTCTTCTTCAGGTTCAGGTTGCGGTTTTTCTTCGACAGCCTCAGGCTTAGTTTCGGGTTTAGCTTCAAGTTCAGGTTCAGGTTCAGGCGCAACAGCCTGCTGCACTGGCTCAACAAAATCAGAACCCTCTACATAATGATCAACACTGACAGGCTCTTTAAAATTAATGATCTCGCCACGAGTAAATTGACCTTGTATGCCCAATTCAACCTGATATACACCAGACTGCGAACTTGATGGCAATGTAATTTGCCATTCACGTTCGTTAATTGGCTGTAGATCACCTTCTGAGCTAGTACCATCAGGTATTCTAATAGCAGCAGTTATTTTCAATGAATCAAAATCGATAGCCGGGTTTTGAGCCCTAACCGTTAAGGTATGTAAAGGAAGATTACTCTCACTACTGGATACACCAACGGCGAAATTCCTGCGAACTTCTACTGTCTGTTTTTGTTGACGCTGAAAGGTCTTACCCATGGCATGTATGGTTATATCGTACATACCTGTTTGATAGAGCATATCCAGATTCGTCGCAAAAACACCATCAGCAGGAGTAGGATCAAGCTCCGATAGCGAATAATTCCAGGATTGATCATCCGCTCTCTTGTTGATTGTCATGGATACATCGACCAGCTCCAGAAACTCTGCGTTAGTGATGGTACTACCCTGCTCCATCAATACTGCCGACAAATTACTTTCATCGCCGATAAACAAACTTTTGGACAAACGAGTAGTTTTTAAACTGAGGTTACTGACAATAGTGACGCGACTGTTGGGCTCCAGATCGGCTTGTATGACCCATTCGCCTTCATAGGGGCGCTTGACGGTTACCAAGTCATAATTTTGCTGAGCAAACCAGCGAATATCACTGGGGTGCTTCAACTCTGTGTACTGCTGGTTATCAGGCGATACCAGCACTGCAGGGGTACTGCCCGCCTTACGAAATAGCAACACAGTAAATTCTTCTATGCTGGAATCCACCAGAAAGCTATTGCCTTCCAGAGGTACTTCTTCAGCAGGAGCGGCTGCATCAAAGGCTTGCAGGAAAATACGGGTCAGGTCATCGGCTGTTTCAGCGATGGCCGCCAAACCGCCAGTTTCAATAGCCAGACGCTCCATTAATTCAGAATCAGCATTTTTCGATAATGCAACGGTATGCACGATAATTCCGGCCGTTTTTAACCCCGGTAGAATCTCATCGATAATGCGTTGGCGCGCCGCAATATTTTCATCAGGGTTTTTGGACACATCGACCATACCATCCGTTAACAGGATCAGATGTGTCTGATAGGCCGGATCCAGCCGATTAATATCATGCGTCGCCTTGCTCAGCGCTTCAGGAATATTGGTATGCAGCGCCACCGAGTTAATTTTGGCTGCTTCGGCATGCGCCATCTGCCGCCAGGCTTCATTAACAGGCTTACTGGGAACAAGATTGTTGACCCACTGGCCAAAGGTCCATACGCCAGCCTTGGATGCTTCCGGGAACAACTGTACCAGCAGTTCCAGAGCCGGTCTTCTCAGGTTCTGAGGGTCGTTCTGCTTCATACTGCCGGAGATATCGATAATCACCCGGACATCAGGTTTCAAGCCCTGATCAAAGATTGTGGCAGCTTCAGAGGGGGGTTGCGCACTACTGGCCACAGTCAGCAGCCAAAGCAGTACAAAAGCAGAAACAAGTGTCCTAAGTAATCTCATAATGCCTGCAACTCTCTACCTGTAACACGCTAATGGTCGTCTATCTTCAGTCCATTGATATGGCTAGATGAGCAATTTGCCCGGCAGAACTCTCTGAACAGGCTCTTTCATTACTCAAATAACGATAATTTCTAACATTAACAAATAGTTATAGCAGGTATTTATAGATTAACAATAAGTCTACAAGCTATTTTGAGGATCGCGATGAAGGGAATGACAAGCCTGGAATAAAGCGCTTACACAGGGATAATACAATCAAAACCAGCATGAGAATAAAAATTGGCGTCAAACGCTCCATCGCAGCGGTTAAACCGTGATCTACCCCTTCGATGATGGCGGCCATAAATGCAGGCACCCAATTATTGCTGTCAGCATCCAATTTGGCCGGTGTAATCAGTAATGCAAATAAACATAACTGGAGGATCAAACGCAGGTCAACTTGAGGAATAAACCGAACAAGACGCCAAGCTACAACTTGCGCCCCCACTATAGCGAGTAAATAAACTCCCCAAGCTATGTAGTAGTCTGTCGGCATACTTATTTATTACCTTTGAATAATTTAGTCGAACAGCATCAAGCAACACAATCCTGCAACAAGGCCCGGTAGATTACACTAATTGAGGGGTATCGACTATTCTTGGGTTTTCACACGTTCACACTTTCAGCATTCAGCCAACAATTAGTATTCAACCAACAATGGGCGTATGAGTTTGGTCTACTAATCCTTTTTAGGTTTAAAAGCCAACAATGCATTCCCAGGCGCCTGTCTAAACAAACCGTAGCCAGAACCAATGAATAACATGCCGCTACCGGCTGCAATTGAATGGCTATCTATCGCCCCGCCTTTACCAGCAATACCATTTACCGTTTCAAAATCCCTGGCCGTATCATATTGAAAAAGAATATCGCCATTTTCTGAATCAAAAATAAATAATCGCCCATCTAACCCCGCAGCGATCACAGCACCATCAACGGATAGTGGCGCAGCAGAAAAACCATATCGATCATGACAGTAGGCAATTCGCTCCTTCCGGCCATTATCACAATCTGGCTGTAATTCAAAAAACCAACCCGGCTCGCCATCAGCAAATGAGAAAGTATAAATACCCGATCGGCTTTTAGGGCTCGACCAACTAACAGGATCACTAATAGTTAAAAACACGCGCTTGTAATCCGACGCCACTCCCCAATGGTTCCCTCCTAAAGCGGTTCCATTGCCGACACGTTGCCTCCAGACTAATGAGCCATCGTCAGGATCAAGTGCCCAGAGATCAGAGGATTTTTGCCCGGCAATTAACAACTCTTTACCTTCCTGTTCAATTAACATTGCCGGCCCACCAAAATCGAAATCCCTAGCTTGCGTATCTTCCTTCAAAATACAATTGGGCCCAGGCTCTTTCCCCAAACAAGCATAATTCCACATATCATTGGCAAAGGCTTGAAACACCCACTGCTGTTTACCCGTTTCCAAATCTATCGCGATGATCGCATCACTGGTATTGGTGGTAGGGTGAGAAGTATTTTCTCCTGTCGTCAGGTAGATCAAACCTCGTTCAGCGTCGACAGTTGGTGTTGACCAGATCGGCGCCCCTGAAGGCCCCTTTTGTTTAACACCTATAGAGTTTTGCATGCCGTTATAGGTGGCTACTGGCA
>JANQLG010000031.1 GCA_028280715.1 Spongiibacteraceae bacterium
TTATTTCAGTCAATGTTACATAACCTGAAATACGAAGTGATTCGTTTTCTGTCGAATGTGCAGGTTCAGCGTCAGGATGAAATAGAGGCACTTGAAGCCAAACGCCAGGAGGAAGAGGCGAAGAAGAAAATGGAATTTAAGCATGATGAAACATCTGCGTTGAATGAACAAGGTGATGATCAACCAGCGCCACAGTCTGCGGCTCCCTTTGTTCGCGAGGAGAAAAAGGTTGGACGAAACGAACCCTGCCCCTGCGGATCAGGAAAAAAATATAAACAATGTTGTGGCAGGCTATAAACAGGCTTGTGTTGATTTAGAGAGTTAGCATCATGGCTGTAGGTGAAGGAAAGCTTCCCCGACTTCATCCGGTTAAAGGATTTCGTTTAGGAACCACCAGTGCGGGTATTAAAATACCGGGTCGTTTTGATCTTGTTGTCATGGAAATGGATGAAGGTAGTAGTGTAGCTGGCGTTTTTACTAAAAACGCCTTCTGTGCAGCGCCTATACAAGTTGCTAAACAGCACGTTAAATCTGCATCAAGTCGGTATTTTGTAGTCAATACTGGCAATGCCAATGCAGGAACGGGGCGGCAAGGCTTGATGGACAGTGTGGCGACTTGCAGAGCGTTGTCGGAGTTGGTGAGCAGTCAGCCGGAAACAATATTGCCATTTTCTACCGGTGTAATCGGTGAGCCCCTGCCAATACAAAAAATCATCTCTAATTTGCCCAGTGCGATAAATGCTTTATCGGAAGATGGTTGGGCTGAGGCAGCTACCGGCATAATGACTACCGACACTCGGCCTAAAGGCGCTTCTCGTGAAATTATTATTGAAGGTAAAAAAGTAACTGTCACTGGTATTGCAAAAGGTGCAGGGATGATAAAACCTAACATGGCAACCATGTTGGGTTATGTGGCTACAGATGCATCGATATCACCTGGCTGTTTGCAAGGAATGATTGAATTAGCGGTTAATCAATCCTTCAATCGTATTACTGTGGATGGTGATACTTCAACTAACGATGCTTGTATGTTGGTAGCTACCGCTCAAGCAGAAATTGAAACAATTGATTCTGAAAATCATTCACACTTTCAAACATTATTAGATGCAATCACTGAAGTATTTATTGAGTTGGCACAGGGGTTAGTTCGCGATGGTGAGGGTGCTAGTAAATTTGTGACCGTGAATGTAACTGGTGGCAATTCAGAACAAGAGTGCTTGAAAGTAGCGTATATCATTGCGGAATCTCCGTTGGTTAAAACAGCATTGTTCGCCAGTGATCCAAATTGGGGAAGACTGCTTGCAGCAATTGGTCGAGCAGGTGTTGAAAATCTTAATGTCGATGATGTTTCAGTGTATTTAAATGATGTATTAATTGCTGAGAATGGATGTAGGGCCGAAAGCTATACTGAAGAACAAGGTGTTAAAGCAATGGCCGGTGAGGAAATTGTCATTGATGTTGATCTTAGGCGCGGCGATAACTCTGCAACAGTGTGGACCAGCGACTTATCGCATGAATACGTCACTATCAATGCTGAATACAGAACTTAATCTGTTAAGAGATAGATCATGACGATTCATGTAGCAGTTGGCGTAATCGTAAATAGGGAAAATGAGATTCTGATTGCTCGTCGTCCTGAACATCTTCATCAAGGCGGTTTATGGGAGTTTCCAGGTGGTAAGGTTGAATCTAATGAGACATTACCACAGGCGTTGAAAAGGGAATTGTGGGAAGAGTTAGGCTTAGTAATGGAAGGATGTCGTCCATTAATCGAAGTGCATCATAATTATGCAGATAAATCTGTTTTTCTTGATGTATGGTGGGTGGAAGAGTTTAGCGGTATTCCCACGGGTCGAGAAGGTCAGCCGATTCAGTGGGTGGCAGTCGACAAATTAACTGAATACACTTTTCCAGAAGCCAATCAGCAAATTGTCCAAGCCGTCCAATACCAGATGGAACAGATGCCTTAACGTTTTATTTTTTAGTGAGATAAGTCTTCTGACATCAAATCTTCATATAGAGAATTTCCCTCCATTACATTCTCTTCATTAGCCCAGGCGACAAAATCTTTATTGCGACAGCACTCTGAACAAAAAGGACGATGGGGATTATTCTTTGTCCAAGTTATTAAGGTTTTGCAGGTTGGACATTTAACAGTAGTTTTTTGAGTATTGTTTGTGTTCATGGTTTTATTGTTGAACCAGACTTAAGTAGTTTTTGTGTAAATCTTCAACTGCCTGATGCAATTCAGATAAACCTTTTGTGTTGCTAATAACGTCATCAGCTTTATCCAGACGTTGTTGTCGTGGTATTTGGCTGGCGATAATTTTTTGGATTTGTTCGTATGTATTGTCGTCGCGACTGGCTGCGCGCTCAATTTGTATTTCTTCAGGTACGTCAATAACCAGTATACGGTTGCATAAGTTGTGTTGATCAGTTTCTAACAATAAAGGTGATACAAAAATTACATAAGGACTTGTTGCTGTTTGTATGGAGCGGTTGATCTCGTCGCGAATCAATGGATGCAATAATGCCTCCAGCCATTGTTTTTCGTCCGGGTCGGAAAAAATTTTTTCTCGCAAAGCTGCTCGATCAAGATTGCCATCCGCTAATAAGATATTCTCACCAAAGTGTTCAGCTATTTTTTTTAATCCAGGTTGGTTAGGTTCAACGACAGTTCGGGCGGCTATATCAGCATCAATAATATCAATACCCAGTGTTTTGAAGTGGTCTGAAGCAGCTGTTTTGCCGCTGCCAATACCACCGGTTAGCCCAATGACCAGCATAAATATTCTCGTTTGAAATAATCGGCGATCTTACCGTATTTCGAGGAAATTGGCTTTTAGCTATTGTATATTTAGCTCAGCCCTGAAAACTGTAGATAAGCTTGAATGATTTTGTCGCCCCATAAAAAACTAATCCAGCCGGCAATGGCTAAATAGGGGCCGAAAGGGATGGCCGTATCTCGGCCCTGTTTGTTAGCAAATAAAATGACACTGCCGATAATAGCGCCAACGAGTGATGATAGTAGGATAATCACCAGCAGGGATTGCCATCCCATCCAGGCGCCCAAAGCGGCTAATAATTTAAAGTCACCGAAGCCCATCCCTTCTTTTCCGGTCAGTAGTTTAAAGCCTTGATAAACCGACCATAAACTGAGATAGCCGGCAACTGCTCCCCACAGTGCATCTTGCAGTGGAACAAACAGAGAAAAGCTATTGAGAATCAACCCAGCCCATAAAAGTGGTAATGTGATTTGATCGGGCAGGATTTTATGATCGGCGTCTATCATAGTCAGGCTGATTAAGCACCAGGTAAGGAAGAATCCTGCAATGGTTTGTGGTGAGACTCCAAGTTGCCAGGCAATGATTCCCGACAAAATGCCTGTTGCTGCTTCAATCAACGGATAGCGAATTGAAATAGGTGCCTGACAATTGCCGCAGCGACCTTTTAGCAAAATGTAACTGATAACTGGAATATTTTGCCAGGGCTTGATAGGGGTTTTGCATTTAGGGCAGCAGGAATTAGGTGTTGCTAGATTAAATTTTTCTTCCGACTCAGCAGTCTCTTCTTCAAGTTCAAGAATTAAACGACATTCCTGCTTCCATTCTTGTTCCATCATTACCGGTAAACGGTAGATGACAACATTGAGGAAACTGCCGACCATAAGACCAAGAATTATTGCGCCGCCGATATTTAATGGCGGATAAAAAGAAAGTGCTTCGAAAATAGTCACGTTTTAAATTGTTGCCTATACCACCGAGCCAAGCATAAAAATTGGCAGGTACATGGCGATCATTAAGCCACCTACAAGTACACCTAATACAGACATTATCATGGGTTCTAGTAGAGCTGTAAGGCTGTCAACAAGGTTGTCCACTAGGTCCTCATAGTGTGTCGCAACTTTTTCTAGCATATCATCTAGTGCTCCTGATTCCTCACCAATAGACACCATCTGCAATAGCATTGTAGGAAATAAATTTGTGGCTCGAATCGCTGATGTTAATTGGGTTCCACTAACAACGTCATCACGAATCCTATTTATACCGTCAATATATATCTGATTGCCAGCTGTTCCCGCTACAGCTTCGAGTGCGTCTACTAAAGGTACACCTGCGGCAAAAGTGGTTGATAAAGTTCTTGCAAACCTAGCCATAATTGAGTGGTAGACAATTTCACCAACCACCGGCGCGCGTAGTATAAACTGGTCAAAAGCATAAGAAATCTTCGGAGAGCGTTGTTTCGCTTCTTTCATTACGAAAACAATTGCGATCATACCTATGAGTATTATTAGCCACCATTCTTGTACTATTTCAGATATATGTAAAACTAGTAGAGTAAATGCCGGAAGGTCTGCCCCAAAACTACTAAACGTCTCGGCAAATTGGGGAACTACTTTGACCAATAAAATGCCTGTCACAATAACTGCTACAACTACAACAGCAATTGGGTAAGTGAGGGCTTTTTTAATTTTAGCTTTAAGTGCTTCGGTTTTTTCTTTATAGGTTGCTACCCGATCAAGCATAGTTTCTAGCGTGCCTGATTGTTCGCCAGAGTTAATCAAACTGCAAAACAGATCATCGAAATATTTGGGGTGCTTGCTTATAGCGGCCGCAAAACCAGATCCAGATGCTACATCATTTTTGATTTGCATGACCAAATCGCGCATGGAAGGGTTTTCTAGTCCTTCCGCTACGATATCAAAGCCTTGAACTAATGGTACACCTGCTTTCATCATCGTGGCTAATTGGCGAGTAAAAATAGCTACGTCGGCAGGTGTGATTTTCTTTCCGCTAGACCCAAAAAGAGGTTTGGGTTTTTTCCTTACGGTTTTTGCAGTAATCCCTTGCTTTCTTAGCTGAGCCTTGATCATCATCTGGCTTGTACCAGCTATTTCGCCACTAGTGGTACGGCCCTGTTTGTCAATGCCTTTCCAAGTATAGATTGCTGTTTTGGCGGTTGTAGTTGCCATAATTAATCCTTCGTAACCCTATTCACTTCTTCTAGGCTAATTAAGCCTTGGGCTGCTTTTTGTAATGCTGAACGACGCAGGTCATTGAACCCTTCTTTTCGGCATTGATCGCTGATTTCTATCGAATTACCACCTTCCATGATAATACGAGAAATTGGATCTGTGATGCGAACTACTTCATAGATGCCGACACGCCCCTTACTACCATTGGCGCATTTTGAGCAGCCTACCGGTTTCATAATAGTCGCTTCTGCCAAATCTTCCTCTGTAAATCCTTCTTTTAGTAAGGTTTCTTTAGGAATATCAGCAGGTTCCTTACAACTGTTACATAGTCTTCTCGCAAGGCGTTGTGCAATGATCAAACTGACTGATGTTGCTACGTTAAACGCTGGCACACCCATGTTCATTAAACGGGTAATGGTTTCAGCAGCACTGTTAGTGTGTAGCGTGGACATAACCATATGGCCTGTCTGTGCGGCTTTAATGGCGATTTCTGCCGTTTCCAAATCCCGAATCTCTCCTACCATGATGACATCAGGGTCCTGACGGAGAAAGGAACGTAGCGCCTCGGCAAAGGTCAATCCAACCTTTGGGTTTACGTGGCATTGGTTAATACCCTCTAGATTGATCTCTACAGGATCTTCTGCTGTTGATATATTTCTTTCTGGCTCATTGAGAATATTGAGGCCGGTATAAAGAGAAACCGTTTTACCACTACCTGTAGGGCCTGTAACCAGAATCATTCCTTGGGGTTGTACCAGGGTTTGCATATACATTTCTTTTTGATCGGGCTCGTAGCCGAGTGCATCAATACCCATTTGAGCGCTGCTTGGGTCTAATATCCGTAATACTATTTTCTCCCCGAATAAAGTTGGTAAGGTATTTACCCGAAAGTCGATGGCGCGATTTTTGGATAATTTCATTTTGATCCTGCCGTCCTGAGGTATGCGACGTTCGGAAATATCCATCTGAGACATAACTTTGAGGCGGGCTGCCAGCCTACCTGCCAAATTCATTGGAGGGCGGGTGACTTCATGCAGGATACCATCGGTACGAAAGCGAACCCGGTATGCTTTCTCGTATGGTTCGAAGTGAATGTCTGAAGCTCCGCTTTTGATAGCATCGACTAAGACTTTGTTAACGAAACGAACAATTGGTGTTTCGTCGATATCTCCACCGGCATCGCCGCCGGCATCACCCTCTTCATCGACTGCTTCTATATCTAGATCTTCAAGGCCATCTTCAAGGTCATCAAAACCTGCCAGGGGTTCATCAACTGATTCGATGTATTTGTTGATCGCATCACTTAATAGTTTCTCATCAACCAAAATACCATCAGTGTTGATGCCTGTGTGGAATTTGATTTCATCAAGTGCTCTTAAATTGGTTGGATCTGATACAGCAATAAACAGTCTGTTACCTCTTCTATAGAGGGGCAGAGTGTGGTGCTGCTGAATGAGCTTTAAATCCACCAAATCCTTAGGCACCATTTCCATATTAAAGGATGAAAGATCAAAGAGTGGGGCGCCAAACTCATCGGATGCGGCTTCTGCTATAGAGTGACTTTCAGCCAGCTGATGTTCCACGATGTAGCTAACGAAGGGTTGTTTTTGTTTATTAGCATCCTGAAATGCTTCCTGGGCGGCTTCTTCTGCAAGAATGCCGTCTTTAACCAGCCTTCTGGCCAAGCCGCTTAATGCTACTGTTGATGCTGTGCTCATAAAATTAAAAACCAAAATAACTGTTGTTATGTTGTCAGTACATACTATGCAAACTAAAAAAACTACTACCCTGACGTTTTAGTCCAAACATTATAGAAGCTGATGGCTGTTGATAGATTCAGTAGTTAAACCAATTCTGTGTACTGTTTCAAACTTCCCAATACTTCTTGCTCAGTGACCTATTTGATCTAGTGACAAAAAATGTCACTCTGTAACAAAAATTGGTTAACTTCTGCTATGTGAACCTGTTATCAAAAGCCTACTATAGATTAAAGATAATGCCAGTTTCAGTTTGTAATACCTTAATTTTTAACTACTTTTTCAATTGTTTCTACCGAGGTTTTAAAAGTTGGCACAGGGCTTGTAATTCCTTAGGTAGAATGCTGAGAAGCACCTGATTGATATTACTGGATTGACTTTAACTGGTAATTACGATTTTACAGTTTACAGGTCCTAACCTGTTTTTATTTTGATTGATTCTTCGGAGAAGTGGATATGAAAAAGCAAACGCAACAAGGTTTTACTTTGATTGAATTGATGATCGTAGTTGCGATCATTGGTATTTTGGCCGCAGTAGCACTACCTGCTTATCAGGATTACACACGCCGTGCTGAGTTTAGTGAGACTATTTTGGCTAGTGCTAACTTGAAGTCAGCTGTATCAGTTTGTGCCCAAACTCAAGGTTTAGCAAATACTGGCAACTGTGATCCTAACACAAATGGTGTTCCTGCTAACGTTGCAGCTGCAGCAGGTGTAGTAGGCTTGGCATTGACTGGTACAGCCCCTGCTGCTGCAGCTGGTGCTGGTGCTGCAGGTAACACATTTATTATTACTGCTACTGCTCCTACTGATTCTCCAAATACTGCCGAAACGTATACTTTAACAGGTACTTTGGCTGCTGGTGGTAACATCAACTGGGCTCCTGGTGTTTGTTCTAACACTAACGCTAACCTATGTTAATCAAGCTAACGCTTGATTAGTAAAAAAGGGTTATTAAATATTAATAACCCTTTTTTTAACTTTAAAATATTATTGGGAGGCGACATGATGCAGAAGATTAAAGGTTTTACTCTTATTGAGTTGATGATAGTTGTGGCAATCATTGGAATACTCGCTGCTGTTGCGTTACCTGCCTACAGAGACTATACACGTCGAGCAGAATTTTCAGAGACTATTGCTGCGATCAATCCAATCAAGACTAGTGTGGTTTTGTGCACTTATAGGCAAACGCTGATAAACGTGGGCAATTGCGATCCAAACTCTAATGGAATCCCTGCTGATGTCGCGGCGGCGGCAGATGTTGTCGGAATTGCTCTCACAGGAACTGCTCCGGCTGCCGCTGCTGGTGCAGGCGCTGCTGGTCTTACATATATTATTACTGCAACTGCCCCTACTAATTCTCCAAATACTGCCGAAACGTATACTTTAACAGGTACTTTGGATGCTTCATCAAAAATAAATTGGGTGCAGGCCTGTTCGAATACCAATGCAAATTTGTGTTAACGGTTAGTTGTCGGATAGGTAAGAATGGCCGAGTTAGTTTTTATAAAAACAAGATGGTTGGCTTTTATTATTCATTTGTCCATTAGCTGTATTATTCTGGCACTGTTAGCTGCTGTTGTTTTTATCTGGTGGTTTCCAGGAGCACTTTTTTCCATCTCTGGCGGGATGGATGGGGTTCAAATAGTTATTTTGGTCGATTTGATTTTAGGGCCGCTACTTACATTATTGGTGTTTAATGTCGCTAAGCCTAAATCAGAGCTAGTTCGAGATCTGAGTGTTATCGGCTTGATACAACTTAGCTGTCTAATGGCTGGTGTTTGGGTTGTTTATCAGAGTCGGCCGGTTTTGCTGGTGCATGTATACGATACGTTTTATAGCTATAAGATGAAAGATGTGCTGGATAGCGGTATAGATAAAGAGCAGTTGAATAGTCTAGACGGAAATTACCCTAAAGTGGTGTATGTTGAAGTTCCCAAAAATCCTTTACAGTTTCTAAATTTACAACTAACAGCAATGTTTTATGAACAATCTTCGATTTCTCTTCAACCTAGTATGTATAAGGCTTTTCCCAAAGATGAAAGTTGGCTACAAGAGATTCTAATTGGCGCAGAAAAGGACGCTAATAATCAGTGTTTTAGGTTGAAAGTACAGTCAGTATATAATCAGGGTTACACTTGTTTTCGGTCGAGTGATTTAAGTTTTGTTAGCTTTGAAAAGGCCAGCTTGTCTCAATTAGATTCTTTTTCCAGTTAAGAGTTGAGAAAGGCTTCTTTCTTGGTTGGAGTTATTTATAGGTCATTAATATATCCGCATCGATAAATCCACAGCCTTACAATCTTTCGTCAATGCACCAATAGAAATATAGTCGACTTTTGTTTCTGCGATAGGTCTTAATGTTTGGTCGGTGACGCCGCCAGAAGCTTCCAGCTTGGCTTTGCCAGCGGTTACATCAACGCCTTCCCTCATCATTTCAAGTGTGAAGTTATCCAGCATGATGATGTCTGCGCCTGCATCTAATGTTTGGCGAAGTTCCTCTAAACTTTCTACTTCAACCTCAACAGGTTTTTCTGGAGCTTGTTGTTTGGCTGTGCTGATTGCATTTTTTATGTCGCCACATGCTGCGATATGGTTTTCTTTTATCAAAAACGCGTCGTATAACCCTAGGCGATGATTAAAGCATCCGCCCTGAGTTACTGCATATTTTTGTGCGTTACGAAGACCCGGAATGGTTTTACGTGTATCCAACAGCTTTACACCAGTACCTGCCACTATATCAGCATAATGTCTACACGTTGTTGCTGTGCCTGAGAGCAGCTGTAGAAAATTTAATGCAGTACGTTCTCCAGTCAACAGGCTTCTTGCTGATCCTTGTAATTCAAAAATAGCCTGGTTTGCTTTAACCTGCTCGCCATCACAGATATGCCAGTTGATATCAACTGAGGGATCGAGTTGTTTAAAAACTTCCTCAACCCATGCTTGCCCGCATACGGTAGCATCTTCCCTTGTGATGATAGTGGCTTTTGCCGTCTGGTAGGCTGGAATGAGTTGTGCAGTAATATCGCCATCACCAATGTCTTCCTCTAACGCTCTGGTAACAGTTAGGGTGAGGTCTTGTTGTGCGTAGGTTGGTAATGTCATGGTATTCGCAATAGGTTTTGGGGCTTTCAGGCGATTAATACAAGATGGCTGGGTATCACCACAATCTTGGGCGGCGATTTTAGCAGCCTCCTTCTTTGATGAGAATATTTATTGCCTGAGAATCAGCGTGTCACCCCGTTGGGTAAACTCAATCTGTTTGAGGGCACTCATACCTAAAAGAACAACTCCCTTGTCCATTCCCGGGTTAATGCTAGCCTGAATATTATGCAAGTGGATATCGCCTATGGTGACGGATTGAAGTTGAGTTGAGTAAACGCCAATGGTGCCATTAGCTGTATTGGCATATTGCTTTCTTCCGGCAACCAGCTTGAGTTGCTGTGCGAGAGAAGAGGGTACAACGACATCGGTGGCGCCAGTATCGAGTAAAAACGTCACCTCTTGGTTATTGATAGCGCCGCTAACAACATAGTGATGCTGACGATTGGGCACGAGCACGACTTCGATATTGCCATTGTTACTCTTGCTTGTGGGGCTTTGATTGGGGTTTTGTTGTTCTTGTAGCCAATCGTCAAAGAAGAGAGCTAGCAGTAGAAATAATACACCCCAGGCTAGAATGATCATGGTAATGCCGATTTTACGAGGTGAATCAGTTTCTGGTGTTGGTGAATTCATAAAAAATAAAGCCAGAGTTAGTAATGGATCCAAAAAGTCGCCATTTTCGTCCGTCTGTCGGTTCAGTGGCAAAACCGGTGTGACAGAATTCTCGAACTGAGTATCTGCCCGCGACAGGTTATTTGATGCTGATATAGTATCAAGGTAGAAACGTATTTGGCATTTTTGAATTTCTAATTCTCAATTAGTGGGCCCGAATAGGATGGAAAGCAACAAAAAAGTTGTATCAATCAACAGGCATACTGCTAATACCGGTGCACCTAGCCCCTCGGATAAATCTCACATGTTTGCGCGTCTTCCCGCTCCGTTTGTTGATATGAAAGATCAGGGTAAGCAAGGCTTGCTTACCCTGATGCAATCGTTATTTGACAATATCGATGATGCTCTTTTTGAGCTAGCCGACCGCGCAGAACATAATGCCGAGCAAAATATGTATTTCGAGTCGATGCGTGAGATTCGAATCAAGCGAAGAGGTATGGAGTTAGGTTTTGCTCGCGAAGTTGATGAAGCCTTTCGAACGTTAGTAGCCAAGGATGCGCCGCCTATGCTGACTGATGTGGAAAGTTCAGTTGAGGACTTTGACGTTAATTCTTTGTCATTGGTGGAAGATGATGAACTGGAAGAGTTGGTAGCGGTCGATAGCATGGTGGCTAAGGCAGAGCGTCAGTTCCAACAGCCCTTAAGACAGTTGACGTCAAGATTAGATACTTTAATTGATAATCAGGCGGTGACGGCTAAGAATAATCCTTTTGGTCCGTTAACGGTTTGCCACAGTTTTATTGCTGTTTGTAAAAATCTGGATTTGGACATCAAAGCCAAATTGGTATTGTTTAAATTATTTGATCGCTATGTGATGAATAATTTAAATCAGGTTTACAAACTTTGTAATAACATTTTGGTTAATAGTGGCGTCCTGCCTTCACTTGAACAACGAACTCAAAATAAAGCAACTGGCGTTAGCTCAAATCAAACGTTAGACAGTTCCAATGATTCGCTTAAACAATCCGCTGATGTTTTTTCAGACTTGCAGGAGCTTTTGCATCAGGTGCCAGTCACGCCTATGGAGTCTGCCAGTAGTGGCTTGGTGGCGCCAGGTCATGCACCCCAGATTCCGAGGGATACTTTGTTGCAGTTATTACAGGTAGTGCAACAATCCCTTCAATCCAGGTTGGATCGACAACTGCAGGATGCAATGCAAGGTATTGTTCCCAATCAGGTCGATGTTCAGCAGTCACTCAGTACGTTATTACAGAAAAAAATGCCAGCCAAAGCGATGAGCATCGGTCAAGTAGACGATGATGCGATCAATCTGGTGGCTATGTTATTTCAGTTCATTCTTGATGATCGAAACTTAGCTGCACCGATGAAAGCGTTGATTGCACGCTTACAGATTCCCATCATTAAAGTCGCTATGTTGGATAAGACGTTCTTTAGCAAGGGCGGTCATCCGGCGAGAAAATTGCTCAACGAAATCGCCAATGCAAGTCTGGGGTGGGTGCCAGGCCCTGATATGGATCGTGATCCTCTTTATAGCAAAGTGACTGCTATTGTTTCTCGATTACTGAATGAGTTTGATGCAGATTCCAATATATTTCATGAAGTGCTGGCTGATTTTGTCGCCTTTGTCGAAATGGATCAGCGTCGGACCAGTTTAATTGAGCAGCGGACCGTTAATGCGGAAGACGGCAAAGCCAAATCGGAAATAGCACGTAGTAAAGTACAAGCGGCTCTAAATGAAAAGGTTGCTGGTAAATCGTTACCAAAAGTGGTGATTACATTGCTCGAAGAAGCCTGGAGTAATGTGCTGTTTTTGGTCTATTTAAAAGATGGTGAGGATTCCAGTAATTGGGACGATGCTCTGGTTGTTGTCGATGATCTTCTTTGGAGTGTCGAGCCCATGGAAGATACACAATCCAGACAGCAATTGTTGAAGATGGTACCTACGTTGTTAGCCAATCTGCGTGCCGGATTGACCAAAATTGGTTATAACCCCTTCGACATGAATCAGCTGTTTACTGATTTGGAAAACATTCATCTGACGCAGTTAAAAGAATTGAATACAGTCAATCTTGATGTATCACGATCAACGGTCAAGGATTCTGCAGCTGAAAAAGTTAAGCAAACTAAAGCCATTGCTAAAACGTTAGATCAGGTGCTTGATGACCATATTGGTTCTGATGTTTCTCTTGAGCAACTCGATCAAGAGCTTGATCAACAGTTGGCAGAATTTGACAAACTGGCTGACTTGGTTGAAAACGCTGTCGATGATAAATCGGTAGATGACAATGCTAAGCACCTGATCAAATCTGAGCAGCCAAGTGAAGAGAAGGCTGCTCAACAAGGCGGATTGATAAGAGAAGTGGTAGAAAGTTTAAAAATCAGTGGCAACGAAGCCAATGATAAGAATCAGGTAGTCCAAGAATTGGCTGACGATGACCCATGCCTTAAGCAGGTTGATAGTTTGACTATGGGTAATTGGGTTGAGTTACATCAGGATGATGATAAAAAATTCCGCTGCCGATTGGCTGCGGTTATTCGTGGCACTAACAAGTATATCTTTGTAAACCGTTCAGGCATGAAGGTGGCTGAATTCACCCGAATGAGTTTGGCGGTAGCGATTAAGCAAGGCAAAGTGACCACATTGGATGAGGGTTTGTTGTTTGATCGTGCGCTGGAGTCGGTTATTGGTAACTTGAGAAATATGAAAACGGCTTCAGTCTAGATTATCGCGAATCAACATGTTTTGTCAGATTGTTTTGACACTTAATCGCTAGTATTTGTTCTAACTATCCCTCTGTATTATCCTTTCCCGGGCAATTATTCCTCAGTTTGTCGGGAGTCTCCCATTGCAATGCAAAGATGTTATTGAAGATCACTGGCTGATAACGGCCAGGAAGATCCCTTCTCCGAATTATAATGAGCGTCCGCCTGGCGTAGATATCGATCTATTAGTTATTCATAACATTAGCTTGCCTGCTGGAGAATTTGGTACCGGTTGTGTGGAGCAGTTATTCACCAATTGTCTGGATTGTCTTTCTCACCCCAGCTTTGAAGAATTAGATGGACTAAAGGTTTCTTCGCACCTCTATATTGATCGTGTCGGAGAAGTGGTTCAATTCGTGCCATTTAATCTACGTGCCTGGCATGCTGGCCAATCTGAATATCAGGGTAGATGTAACTGTAATGACTTTAGTGTTGGCATTGAGATGGAGGGAACGGATAATTGCCCCTATACTGATCAGCAATATCAGTCGCTAAGTAATGTGACACGTAGTCTCATGATGGCTTATCCGGCAATTACCACAGACAGAATTGTTGGGCATTGCGAGATAGCGCCAGATAGAAAAACTGATCCAGGTGCAGCTTTCGACTGGGAAAGATACAAGGGCCATCTATAGGTTATGGTTATCATCATCAACTTAAAACATTAAGACATAGAAGAATAGAATGGAATTTTTAACAATTCTGATTGCGCTTGGCCTATTGCAGCTTTGGGGGTCGGGTGGACCTTTTCAACAGGATAGATGGTTTGAGAATTTCACTGAAACGACAGTTCAGCTGACTACTACATCTATTATCAGGCTGTTTGTCATTATTGGTGTTCCCGCCATTGTGTTGATGGTAATAACGGCTTTGGTTAAGTCTCAGCTTTTTGGCATATTGTCGCTGATTGTGTATGTGTTTGTGCTGTTGTTCAGCTTGGGGCGTGGTGATTTCAGTGAAAATATTCAGCGCTATCTCTCGGCCTGGGAGCATGGCAATTTTGAAAGTGCCTATGAGCGTGCTATTGATATAGGTGATTTCAAACAGTGCGATACTATTAACGATCATGTGTCATTGCACAAAAAAGTGCGTCAAGCATTGGTTTATGAAGGCTTCGAGCGTTGGTTTGCAGTGGTCTTTTGGTTTTTGTTGCTTGGCCCAGTTGGAGCGTTGGTTTACCGTTTAAGTTATCTTGCAGGGCGCACAGAATATTTGTCCCAGGAAGATAGGCAATTGTCATTGGAGTTACAGTATTATTTAGACTGGATTCCTGCGCGTTTATTAATGATCAGCTTTGCGTTAACGGGTAATTTTGTTAACGCATTCAGTCATTGTTCTCAGTCGATGTTTGATAACCAGCCTGTAGATGAGCTTGTGGATGGCTGTGCGATAGCAGCAATCAGTGGTTTCAATGAACAGCGTAATGTGCCAGAAGACGAAGATCATTTTATTAGTTTTGGTAAAAAAGAAATGCAGGCAGTTCAAGCATTGTTATCGCGCAGTGTGGTGTGTTGGTTGGTAGTTATTGCATTGATGACAATGTTTGTTACTTAGAGATAAGACAAAAAAGAAAAATAAGACGAAAAGAATCATACAAAATGCCCGAAGCATATCCGGGCGTCAATATTTATATCTAAGAAATAGAGCGAGAAAAAATGTTAATTGCTGCTCATTGCATTGGCAACGCGTGACTGATTTTGTCTTTCCAATGCGTTAGAAATAAAATTGCCTGTTTCGATTAATTTTTCCAGGTTAATACCGGTTTCGATTCCCAGGCCGTTAAGCAGGTAAACAACATCTTCTGTTGCGACGTTTCCTGTAGCCCCTTTAGCGTAGGGGCAGCCGCCCAAGCCAGATACTGAGCTGTCGATGCTACTTACTCCACGTTG
>JANQLG010000032.1 GCA_028280715.1 Spongiibacteraceae bacterium
TTGTGGCGTGATACCATGCTCCTAGTGGGCTATAGATTTTGCCGCCAACGGATGACACGCTGATGATGCGGCCTTTGTTGTTGTCTCTCATGCCTGGCAAGACGGCGTTGGTAACTTCTGCCACGCCGAACAGATTAACACCGAATTGACGGCGATAATCGGTAGCAGAGGTGTCTTCAATCGCGCCATAGACGGCATAGCCTGCGTTATTAATCAGTACATCAATTTTGCCTTGTTCTGACAGTATTTGTGCAACGACTTGTTTGATGTTGTCGTTATCCATTACATCCAGTTTTAAGGCGTGACCACCGGCATCCACAAGATCTTGCATTTGTTCCACACGTCTGGCGGCGCCGTAGACGATATGGCCGTCTTTGATCAGTTGCAGGGCCGTGACTTTACCTATTCCAGAAGAAGCGCCTGTAATAAAAATAACTTGTTTACTCATCAGATTTTCTCGTATAAATGGGTTAAAAATTTTTGACTCAAGGTAGAATCAGCTCAGTATTTCCATTGGTTTTCGATTCATCCATCGTAAAAATTTTATTTGTGTAACCGGAATCAGCAGGCCAACAAAATTCACTGCATTCTGTTGGCCTGTTTTGAATAACGCTGGTAGGTTTTTAAACGAAATCAATCGTTTTGTTGAGCGGTAACTCTCTAATCCGTTGACCTGTGGCTGCAAAAATTGCATTGGCTAACGCCGGAGCAGCAGGTGGTGTACCGGGTTCACCAATACCTCTAATGCGCGGCATGTTTTCCAGCACTTTCACTTCGATTTTCGGTGCTTGATACATGCGGATGTGGCCGTGATCGTGGTAGTTGGTTTGCTCTACTTTGCCTTCTTTGATGGTGATTTCGTTCATCATGGCGGCGGTTAAACCAAAATTGACGGCACTGACAACCTGCGATTCGATGATTCTCGGATCCAGTGCTGTGCCCACATCAACGGCAGCATAGACTTTTTCGATGCTAACTTTGTTATCTGCCATCGAAATTTCAACCACTTCTGCAGTAGGTACTCCGAAGGCTATGCAGAATGCAACGCCACGGGCATGTCCTTCAGGTAGCGGTGAACCCCAGTTAGACATGGCTTTAACCGTTTCCAATACTTTGCGACTGGGTTCGTGGGTCATCATATCCAAGCGCATTTGCAGTGGATCGAGATTTTTTGCGCTGGCCAACTCATCAAGAATGCTTTCCTGGAAGAAGGCATTTTGAGAAGCGCCCACTGAGCGCCATGAACCGATGGGCAATGCAACAGGGGTGGTATAAGAGGTAACTTGGTAATTAGCAATCCCATAGGGTTGATCCCAAATAGCCTGGGCAACGGTGGGATCAGGCCCTGCCATGGCTAACCCGGCTCGATCTACCATTTGTGATGCCACGACAGAGCTGGCTGCTACTTCCAGTTTCAGCGCTTCTGGCTTGTCATCACCCATCACAGCGGAGAAGCGAGCGGTAGCCATTGGTCGGTAGAAATCGTGAGTGGTATCTTCTTCGCGTGTCCAGGTCAGTTTAACTGGACGACCTTGTAATTTGATGGCGAGTTTGGTCGCTTGTCTAACCAGGTCTGGTTCGGCTCTTCGGCCGAAGCCGCCGCCGAGATAGGGGACATGCAAAGCGATATTGTCTTCGCTTAAACCTGTTTCCTGCGCGATCACCTGTACCGCCAGGGTTGGCCACTGGTGGCCTGTCCACAGATCTATCTTGCCATCTCTAAACCACGCTGTTGCATTTAATGGCTCCATTGACGCATGTGCCAAAAATGGCGCAAAGTATTCACCACTGATTGAGTTGTCGTCTGTAATGATGCTGTCGACATCGCCTTCATTGCGATTTTGTGCGTTGAGACGTTCGTCGGTAAAGCTGGCCTGCAGTGTTTCTTTCACGGCCGCGGTATTGGTTGGGTAATCAGCGGGATCCCAATCGAATGTGATTTGCTTGGCTGCATTGAAGGCTAACCAGGTATTAGTGGCGATGACCGCGACGCCATTTTCGATTTCAAAGATATCTTGTACGCCCGGCATGGTTTTGGCTGTCGATGCTTCAAAGCTGTTGAGTTTCCCTCCGCGGTGAGGGTTGGACACAATCGTGGCATAGAGCATGTCTGGTAGCTGTACATCAATACCGTATTCAGCTGTGCCTGTTGATTTTTCGACGGCATCAACGCGGGGTTGCGATTTGCCCAGCAGTTTCCATTCGGATTGAGGTTTGAGTGCTGGCTCATAGGGCAGCTCTATAGTTGCGGCTGCTTCTGCCAGCTCTGTGTAGGCCAGGGTTTTGCCATCGGGTGCAATGATTTGTCCGTTTTGGGCTGTTAAGGCTTCGACTGGCAGGCCCCAGGTTTTTGCGGCTGCGGCTTTTAATGTTTCGCGTGCAGTAGCACCAGCCATACGCATTTTTTCAAAACCGTCGGGAACCGATGATGAGCCACCGGTGAGTTGCAGGCCCATAAATTTGCCCATGATGTCGATGTTTTCCCTCACCATATTAGCCATTGAGCTGGTATCGGTTGCGGCAATGGGTAATCCTTCTTCCAGGCTGGCCGAATTGTAGTAAGCCACTGATGCCGGCCCATGGATGACATTGATATCTTCCAGTGCTACTTCCAGCTCCTCAGCCACCATTGCTCCTAATGTTGTGTATACGCCTTGACCCATCTCGGAGCGGGCAGCAATGACAGAGATGCCGCTTTTATCGATTAATACATAGGGCGTAATAGCGGCTTGACCTTCTCCCAATGTTTTAAGTAGTGGGTTGGGAATAGGTTGTTTGTATTTGTAGACACCAAAGGCAACACCGCCGGCAATAGCTGCAGAACCGACCAGGAATGTGCGACGGGTGATTTTTCCTAATTTGCTCATGACGCTTGCTCCTGCTCTACGCTATCGGTTTGTGGGTCGAATTGCTGAACCGTTGCTGCAGCCGTTTTTATGGCAGCCCTAATGCGGGGGTAGGTGCCACAGCGACAGAGGTTGCCGCTCATATAGCGGTCGATATCCTCATCGCTGGGATTAGGGTTATTGGCGAGTAATGCAGTGGCCGACATGATTTGACCAGACTGACAGTAACCACACTGCGGCACCTGATGTTCAACCCATGCTGCCTGCACAGCACTCATGGCTTCAGGCGAGCCAAGGCCTTCGATAGTTGTGATTTCTTGTTCTTGCACAGCAGAAATTGGAAAAGAGCAGGATCTAACCGGATTGCCTGCTACATGAACCGTGCAGGCGCCGCACTGGGCAATGCCGCAGCCAAACTTTGGCCCTTTGATATTTAGCTCATCTCTGAGTACCCAAAGCAGGGGCATCTCGGGTGGAACATCGACGTCATAGGATTGACCGTTCACATTCAGTTTCATCATTTTTGGGCCTCTTAAATTACCCGAATTTGAATTCAGATTCGGATTTTACGCTCAGTACCTTTCCTGTCAATCCCTGATTTAATTAATAGTAAGTAACTATTAATTATGAACAATTGACCGAATACGAATTCTGATTCATGCTATTGCCATTAACCAGAGGAAAAAGTTTTGCCACGAAGTACTTGGATATCCGATCTTCACTGGGTTCGAACCGGTCAGCAGTCACGCAGCCAGAAAACCCAGGAATCAATTCTGGATGCTGCAGAGGATTTGTTCCTCAATAGTGGTATTGAAACGACATCTGTGGCGGATATTGCTGCTAGCGCAGGCTGTTCCGTGGGTGCTGTTTACCACCATTTTCGTGATAAGAGGTCACTGTTATACACCTTGCTTGAGCGTTTTACGCAGCAGACCCGTGCAACCACTCGACAGGGTGTTGATCCCGCTCGTTGGGAAGGTGCTAAGGTTGCAGATATTCTGCGCGGCTACATTGAATTTACTGTGGAGTCGGCTGAAGAATCTGCCAGGATTAAACATCTGGAGGCAGAGGCTTCGCGTAATGATCCCGCCCTCAGCATGCATCTCGATGAGTTGTACGAAGAGTTGAATGCTGGTTTGCGTAAGTTGTTATTAGCGCGCCAATCGGAAATGGGCCATCACGACCCGGATACGGCAGTCACCTTTGTTTTGGATCAGTTGGCAACGTTGTTAACGGCCCGGGTTAAGCAAACGCTAGCACCTGAAAAGCACGCGATAAAATCCGATCAGGCATTTATCGATGAAACATTGCGTATGGTTTGCTTGTATCTACAAGTCGAAACACCAAGCGACATGATGCTTTAATATAGTGTTAGTGGTGAATGTGTTAGAACACTATTGTTGAACTTTCGGCGTATATTCTTGCTCGCCTACGCAACAATCTCTGCCACGCCTTTTGGCTTCATAAAGGCAATCATCTGTGCGTTTAAATAAGGTCTCAGGAGTATCGGAGTCGTCAAAGTAAGCAATGCCACAGGACGCAGTGATATGACCGAAAGACTTTTGCCCTGTGCGGTCAGCAGTTAACGGCTTGGCGCTGATGCGTTTGCACAGGTTGTTGGCCAGTTTTATCGCATCAGGGTAGTTGGTATCTGGCAGCAGGATGACAAATTCCTCACCGCCGTAGCGTGCGACGATATCCTGCCCTTTGGTGCCATCTTTTAACATTTTACCGACAAAGCGCAGTACCAGGTCGCCCACTGCATGGCCATAGGTATCATTAAATTGTTTGAAATTATCGATATCTAACAGAATCAGCGAAAAGCTGTAGCCACGTAGGCGGGCCATGCTAAAGAGCTTTTGGTATTCCTCTTCAAAATGCCGCCGGTTGGATACAGTAGTTAGCTGATCGGTATAGGTCTCACGGCTCAATTTTTCCACTTGTTCGCGCAGCTGACTGATATCATTCGATAGTACTGAGAGCGAAGCACCCGTTTGATGGGTAGATTGGTAGGTTGTACGAGTGCGGGTGATCAGTTGGTTGATCAGGTCTCCCAGCATATTCGAAGCTTGGATTTTTGCAATCCTGTCAGAATATCCTTCCAGTGCATGGCTATAACTTGTTATTTCCTGACCAATCTTATCGATATCCTGGCTGGCAATGTTGACTATACGGCCCAGTTCTCGCCGCAATTCTTCCATCAACGTTTGAAAGCCATCTCCAAAATATTGGTGATAAATCTCTTTGCAGAGCTGTTGGTCAAAGGTCACTTTTGCACTGATTAATTGTGATAAGTGATCTGACAAGTCAGCTCTACTACCAGAGATGTGGGTATACCACACGGTATAGTTTTCTGGTGTTGCGGGTATGCCCCGTATTTCCATTTCTTCCAGGGCTCTAGTTGAAAAGGGGGCGGATTGGGTAACTGGGTTTATGGTGTCCACAAATATCCTATAAAATAATTCAGATGCGTTCCTGCATATAGGTGCCTATCATGCGGCGGCAATTAGATCATATCAAACGCGGAGTATTCAATTTTGATAGACGATAAATTAATAAAAAACTATAAGTTAATTGATATATTTCAGGTGATAACGAACCCCTGAGGCTTTGTTAACTGAGTATAGGTAAGAAGATAAAAATAGGAAAATACCATAACGGTTTATGAACGATATTTATGAAAAACGTATTGTGGAGTCCTGGAGAGACAATGCATCTCCCTGGATTGCCGCTATTGAATCCGGGCAAATTGAAAGCCGAAAGCTGGTCACAGATACAGCGATTATTGATGCTATTACAGCTCGATCACCGAAGACAGTTCTCGACGTTGGTTGTGGGGAAGGGTGGTTATGTCGGGCGTTGGCTGATGTAGGAATCGCGGTTACGGGTATCGATGTCACTGATGAATTGGTTGATCAAACGAGAAAAACATGCCCGGGCACCTTCTATCAACTGGCATACGAGGAATTACTCCCCACGACGTTTAGCGAGCCGTTTGATGTGGTGGTCTGTAATTTTTCATTGATAGGCAAAGAATCGGTTGGGAGCGTGTTTGCTGCGGTTCCCGGGCTACTGCATCCAGAAGGCTGTTTAATTATCCAAACCTTGCATCCACTGATGAGTTCAGAAAACCACAACTATGTCGATGGTTGGCGTGAGGGAAATTGGGACGGTTTCAGTAAGGATTTTTCAAATCCAGCTCCCTGGTATTTCCGAACGGTTGAGTCATGGTTCAATTTATTTCCTGATCATGGCCTACAGGTTGTTGATTTCAAAGAGCCCATTAACTCTCATACCGGCAAGCCGGCTTCGCTCATTTTGACTGGGTGTGTGACAGGTTAATTTCCGCCGCCAGATAACATTAAGCCAGAAACATTAAATTTTTTCTGCTTGCTTTGAACCCTGTGTGGTAATACCGGAACTAATAGGTACTCGGTTATGAATTCATAATACGGCCACCATGACAGAAGCCCTGAATAGCCAAGCCAAAGCCCGGGATGAGCAGCAAAGGGGATTGTTGGCTGAAATTGCCAAAGGCTCGAAACCCGCCTTTGTCGAGTTGTATGAGCAGGTATATACCTCGTTGATCCGCTTTCTATACCGTTTCACCCGTTCTACTGAAAATATCGAGGAAATAGCTAACGATACTATGTTGGTAGTGTGGCAAAAGGCTGCCACGTTTCAGGGGCAATCCAGAATATCTACCTGGATTATGGGGATTGCCATGCGGCGTGCGTTGAAATACCTGGAAAAGGAAAAAACGGTTTTAGGAAGCAGGAATGGCTATGGCGATGAGCATGTAACCTGTGCCACCGATGAAATTGCAACACTGGGTTTACAGCAAACATTGGATTGGGCGTTGGCACAATTGTCTCGTGAGCATAGTGTCACCATTGAGCTGGCATATTTTCATGGGTTGAGTTGCGAAGAGATTGCCTGTGTTTTTGACTGCCCGGTGAGTACAGCTAAAACACGGTTACATTATGCCCGCAAGCATTTGAGAGAATTATTCGATCACGGTAGTGAGCCGTTAAATTTCGCGAATTTGGTTGGAGGACGCCACGATGTCAACTCATAGTACTCCCCATTTACAGCATGAGGATGTAGAGGAGCTGTTGCCAGCCTATTTGCGCGGGCAGTTGAGTAGTGAATTGCAGCGAGCTGTGCAGGAACATATTGCTCATTGTCAGCAGTGTTTTCTGAAACATCAGGAAGCCGATAAAGTGAGTCAATTAATACAGCAACCGCCAGCAGAGTTAGAGCATATCCTGACGGGCTCGCGCAAGGCAGAAAATATTCAAAGAGTACTGGCTCAGTTAGCCAGTGAACCCTCTCAAACAGATAAACCGAAATTCTATCAGTTTCTTGTTAGGCCATTTTTATATTGGATCAATGCGTATCGCCAGGCTGCCATGTCATTAAAAATGACAGTGGCCGTACAATTCTGTTTGTTGATCGTTGCTGCGGTGGTTTTATCTCAAAGCTATATGTCAACTGATGTGAATCTGCAGCAATCGGGTGCGGTAGAATATCGTACGTTATCTAATATGCCAGTTGATCTGGGTGGTAAAGTTGTAGATTCCACACGCTTGCGGGTGATATTTGAACCCACAACCAGTGAACAGGATATGCGGGCACAACTATTGCCGCTTAATGCCTCTGTCATTGATGGCCCTTCTGATATTGGTGTATATACCATAGCGATTCCGAAGACTGTGTCGGTAGGCGAGAGTATTAAGCAACTGCGTGCGTCGACGTCGATACTATTGGTTGAAGAAGCTGTATATCAGTAACGTGTTGGTTGGTTAAAAAAAGAGGTGGCTGATATGAGAAACTTATTACTGCTGTTAGTGAGTGTTTTTCTTATTAGTGGATGTCAATCAATAGGACAATCAGCTGCTATCAAAAATAATCAAAAAACCCAGTTGTTGATAACGATCGTTGAACCTGATAACACGCAACTATCGATGCTGAATGGTTTTTCTCGTTCCTACCGTCCTGTTGGTTATCCATCTGTTCCCAGTGTTATGGAAGTAGTGCGTGATATTGCTTCAGATTATCAATTACATGAGGTGAATGGTTGGCGTATTGATTCACTAGGTATTTATTGTGCGCTGTTACAAATGAGTGAGACTTCTAACTTAGAGCAATTGCTAACGTATTTACGAAATGATCCACGAATAGAAACCGCTCAGCCTTTACATCAGTATCAAACCCTTTCCAATGCTGCGCAATACAATGATCCCTATTTTGCACTTCAATATCGTGAGCGGGCGGGATCTATTACAGCGCTCCACAACTGGGCAACGGGTAAGGGGGTGAGTATTGCTATTATTGATACTGGTGTAGATATTTATCATCCTGATATTGCAGAACGTATAGCAGGTACCGAAAACTTTGTTGACAATGATCGAGATATTTTTGTTAAGGATGTTCATGGTACCGCTGTATCCGGTGTTATTGCTGCACAGAGAAATAATGGAGAAGGTATTGTTGGTATAGCCCCGAATGCAGAGCTTTGGGCGTTAAAAGCCTGCTGGCAGCCTCAACAACATAATACAAAAGCTGTTGATCATAAATTCCTAATATCAGCACCGGCGCGTTGTAATAGTTTTACTTTGGCCAATGCAATCAGTCATGCTATTGATAAACGTCTGGATATTATTAATTTAAGTCTTGCAGGGCCTTATGATCCGCTAATTGAACGATTGGTGATAAAAGCCATTGAGAGAAACACTATTGTTGTGGCTGCAGATCCTGGGACAGGTTCAAACCGTTATCCGGCCTTGCTGTCCGAAGTTATCGCAGTAGGTAATCAGGTGAATCTCCGTGATGCAGAGGTTAATAATACTAGTAATACGCATCACGAAATTGAATTTTTATCAAAAGTCAAAAATAAAAATAGTGTGAATGTTCCCGGGCAGGATATTTTGTCTTTGGGACCAGGCGGTCGTTACGATTTTTTCTCGGGTTCTTCAATGTCGACCGCAATGGTTGCCGGCTATTTGGCATTGTTTTATGAGAAAACACCTAAAGCTTCAGCTATTGAGCGAAATAACTTTATTCATGATTCAGTAAAAAATTATTATCCTGAAAGTTCTGAAATCCCATAACTAAACCTTATAACTGAGGACTTACTTAACAAGAGTTTTCAGCAACTAGGCAGTGTTCATGATAGTAAACATTGATAGCAATATAGGTTTAATTTGTTATTGTGCTAAAGATAATATGCTTTGTATCTCAAAAATAAAATTTAAGCAGTGGTTGTTATTTTGGTTGTTTTCATTCTCGATAATCGCTCAATCGGTTAAAGCTTCAGAGTGGCAATTGCTGGGCAGCATAGGTGTTGCCAGCAATCATATTGATAAAGGTGTGGCATTGCTTGATGATCAAGCAACACCAGAAATGAACACTCTTTTACAGCATGAATCGGGTCTGTTTGCCAGCTTGTGGATACAACAGGTGGACATAGCTGGATTAGTAGTGGCGCCGCAAAGTGAAGAATGGCAGTTTGCCATCAGCACTGGTTATCACTGGCAATTTCGCAGCCCGTGGTCAGTGAGTCTTGACCATAGTTGGTATCGGTATAGTTCAGTCGAGACAAAACCCTATATCAATTATGACTATCAGCAATGGAATGCAGGGTTACATTATCGGGAGTGGTTTTCCCTTGCCTATGGACAAACTGATGAACTTTGGGGGTTTGCCATTGAACAACGTTACTTTTCACTATCTACACGCCATGCTTTTTCTAATCGTTTGTTAGGTGAATGGGAGTTTGGTTCAGTGTCCAATGAATGGTTAGGCGAAACCATTGATTATTATTTTTCAAGATTGAATATCGGTTATGCTTTTAAAACGTGGAATCTAGAACTGCAGCATCATTACAGTAGTAGTGATGCTGATGAATTGTATCGTAGTGAACGAGTGGGAAATCATTTTGCTATTAAAGTTGGTTACCATTTTTGATATTGAATAATTAACTAAGGTTGGGTCTGAGTTAGAAAAATGTATGTAGCTGGATAAAAAATTCATTGGCACTAAAGAGGGAGTTGCTATCATCACTGTCATTATCTCTATATCCAATTCGAGTTTGTGTAAAGGGATAAGGAAAAAATTCCCATAGTACTGAATAACGCTGCCGTTCTTCAAAATTGCCTTCATCAAAATCCAGAGTTTCCACTGTGAGTTTAATATTGTGTCCTTTGGCAATTTGTGTGTTAGCCTCAAATAGTATGATTTGTTGAGTAACTTCTATGCCTGCGTTGTCTTCATCCTCAACTTGATCAAATTCTGCCAACCAAGTTATTGGGCCGGTACTAATACCAGCGAAAACTCCGTACATCGTACGTTCACCACTATCGCCATCATTGAAGTTGCTGCTAATGCCTACCTGCCAATGCTGTTCAATATAGCTGATGCGGGCACTGAACTGTTTTTCATCATTGGTTTCAGCGCCGCCAGCTGCGCCGTTGGTAATGGAAACCTGTGAAACAAAATTGTTGTTGTGATAACCGAACTCGACACCGTTGTCTGTGTTATTAAAATTGATACCGGTCAAGCTGCGAGTAAAAGCCGTGTCATCTTCAAGCCGCCAGCCAAAAGGTTGCATAATTTTTCCGACCTTTACATAAAATTGGTCAGACAATTGCAATTTTAGCCAGGCCTGTTTATTCAGTGATCCGGAGGGAGCTACCTGTTGATCGATATATAGTGACAGTTGCGGAATCACTTCCGCCAGCAGATAGATGTCAACTCTGTCAGTACCGAAGGCGAAGGAGCTATCTTGATCATCAATATCTAATTGTCTGCCACTGAAACGTGCATTAGCACCAATGGACAACGGTTCTACCAGTTTTCCTGTCCAGGGTTCATTGCCACTGAAATACTCTGTTAGGTTGTTGGCAGGTAATTGCCTTTGCGCAAAAATATTGCCGTAAGTATTGCGCATGCCTCCGCCGCTAGGGTCGGCGTGGCAACTGCTGCAATCCAGCCCTTGATCTACGGCAAAATAGGGTTCTGCCAATAACTTTGAGTTTGAGCCTAGAAAAATCAGTAGTGTTAAACAACACGTTTGTATCCATTGTTTGTTGTTAGTTATTCCGTTATTAATTATCCCGTTATTAGTTATCCAATGCACCATCGGTCACCCAATCCCGTAAATTTTCAATTAGTTCGTTGCTAAGAGGTGTTCCTCCGGGCGGCATCTGTACCCCAACTGCTGCTGTGCCGGACACCTTTTGAATAAGATAACTATCGTCTGGATTACCTGGTTCAATACGTTGTAGCGAAGGAACTTCAGTACTGGCTACACCTACGATATTAGTGAAGGCGTTACCCTCTGATAAATTCATACCTGCAGCGGGCGATGAGCCTGTGTGACAGCCAGATAGTGCGCAGCTAACGTTGAAAACATTGGCTTGAATTGCAGTCAGAGTGTCATTGCTGGGCTGTGCGGCATCAACTGAAAAGGTACTAACGAAATTACCCCCCGCGCTGCCGTCAGCATCACCGTCGAGTACGGTTGCATCGCTTGCCATCACAGCGTTGGCGCCATCACCGAGGATGGTGATTTGAAACGTATCGGTAATATTGGTACCAGTAAAATCTAAAGTAAGAGTTTGACTCGCTACGGATAACGCATTCCAAGTCAATATAGTTTCATTGCCGTCACCAAAACTGCTATCGCCACCACTTTGTTCGACCGTAACGCTATTTTCATTAACGGTATTGGCATCCAGTGTGCGACTAAATGTCACCTGTATCTCATTGGGAAAGGTCGAAATCGCTGCTCCATTTGCAGGATTAACAGCACTGACTCTGAAGCTGGTATCGCCAGGACCATAGGGTGATCCGCCACCATTGCTACTTCCGCCACCACCTCCGCCCCCGCCACAGGCGACGAGACATAGAACGCTCATAGTTATTGCTATCATGCGCATAGTCGAATACCTCATCTTGTATTTATTTGATGAGTACCCGTTTGCTGAAAAATGGTTCAAATAATTTAATAGCTAAAAAGAGCGTACTTTACGACGTGTATTGGTTACTGTTATTTATTCTTTCTTGTGCTGCGTAATGTTTTATGTCATTTTGAAATGGTTTTAGAATTAAAAATAAAGAGACTAACGAGAAAATGATTCCTGTAGAAATCTTACTGACTTTTGTTGCCGCTTCTGCATTGCTGAGTATTTCTCCCGGCCCCGATAATATTTTTGTATTGGCTCAATCCGCTCAGAACGGTCCGAAGGCAGGTGTTTTAGTGACTCTCGGACTGTGTACCGGATTAATCGTTCATACGTCAGCAGTAGCATTAGGCGTAGCAGCTATTTTGCAAGCTTTACCGATCGCGTTCACCATACTGAAATTGCTGGGTGCTTTATATTTGTTATATTTAGCCTGGTTGGCCTTTTCATTGAAAGCGACAGAGGTTGATGTCAAGAGTGGAAATACGATGACGTTCTCTGGTTTGTATCGGAGGGGCATTATTATGAATATTACTAATCCTAAGGTATCTATTTTTTTTCTTGCTTTCCTTCCGCAGTTTGCATCGCCAGATAATGGCTCCATTATGTTGCAATTATTTTTATTAGGGGGCGTATTCATGATTGTAGCCCTTGTGATTTTTTCAGTGATTGCTTTGTTATCGGGTCAATTGGGTCATTGGATTAGTCATTCTGGCCGAGCTCAATTCTGGTTGAATAAAATAGCGGCAACAGTATTTGCAGGTTTGGCAATTCGTTTAGTACTGTCTGATACCCCATGAATAGAGTTGTTGTACGAAACTTTATGTTGTTAACTCAGTCTTTAAACTACAGTGTTTCTTATGCTGGGGAATCAAAGGGAGTCAATATGAAAACTTACCAATATATCTGCTTAGCTGTGACTTCGGTTCTGTTACAGGCGTGTGCAATAACTGACAGCAATATACCTAGCTATTCACAGGGACTGGGAAACGTTACTGGTCAAAATGGCCGTGCTTGTATCCGTGTTACTCATATTGATAGTTACGGCACATTAAATGACAGGGTGATAAGTATTGATGCCTCAAGGAATTATTATCTTGCTACTATTCATCCAGGCTGTCCTAATATTGAAAGCTCAATGGGGATTCTTTTACAGGGCAGATTTACTGAAATATGTGGTGGCAGAATCGATAAAATAAGAACCCGGGACGGTTTCTGTTCAATCAATAAAATCTATGAATTTGAAAACCAGGAACAAGCGTTTTTAGCCTATGACCAAACCAAATTAGCCATAGATGAATCCCGCAAAAGTGTTGAGTAAGAATTAACAGTGGGGTAAGAGATATTTAAATAGAGACCCCACTGAATCTATACTAGATTTAGGAAGTTTTGTTTTTTATGCGCTTATAGACTTCTTCTCGGTGAACAGGTACCTCTTTGGGAGCGCTAATGCCTATGCGCACGTCTTTCCCCTCCACAGCGCTGATAACAAGTTTTATATCTTTTCCTATCAGCACCGATTCACCGACTTTTCTCGTCAAAATTAACACGTTCTTTTTCCTGTAAAAATCATAAAGCTAGTTTTCTATCTCTCTACGGCAGGCCGTTAATCTGCATTGCTAATCAATAAGCTGTTTGCTAGTTGATTAGTATGAATATCACCGCCGCTAATCCAAGTAGAGCAGTCATGAAGATGATAAAGTTGGTTGTTTCTTGAACAATGTCTTTGCCATACTTCCTTAGAAAATGGTGCACTTTATCCCTGTCCTGCATCTTCTATTTCCCCTGCACGTTTGGTCTGTACAGTGATTATTGCTATTGCTGGATCATTATTTTTATTGGCTCTAAAGCTAGGCCGGACATGCGATTATTCGTGTAGACATTTGGTAATGCCCTGTTGCTAAGCCTGGGTCCTAAAGTATCGGTCCCATGGCTTTACCAGAGTTAGTTATAGCGCAGATAACTTGTTGATTTCAAAGGATTAAGCGGTATTTTTTCGATTTTTTTTATTCGAGCGAAAATGTGTCGATTTTTAATTTTTAATAATTGGTTCGATTTTAATCTAACTTATAAATCAATAACTTACCTAATCAACCCCCTTTCCTAAAACCATTCATTTGCGCCACTCTAAGAGGGTCGATTTTTATCGACTTCAATAATTTATTTACTTAGAGGATGAAATAATGAAAATCTTAACTTTCAATAGCTCAAATGATGTTCTTTTTGTCAGTGGTATGTTCGCTGGTGGGTGGATGTGGATGAATACTTGCCCTCAGATCGCCAATGCAGTTCATCATGTTATCGATGAACCACTATGTTATATCGGAGGTAGTGTTGAAGATATAACTGATGAGATCGTACGTGAGGTAAAGAGAATAGGTCGTCCGTTGACTTTAGTTGGTAACTCTTTAGGGGGGTTAGTATGTTTGCATGTTGCGCGTCTCGTTCCAGACCAGATTAAACAGGTGGTTATCTCTGGTTCAGCAGGGTTTGGCGAAGCCAGGATTGGTATTACATTAGACCGGTACGATCCTGACAATATGGCTGAACAGTTTGCCAACTTGATTCTTTTTGATCGCAGTAAAGTTACTAGTGAAGTAAAGAGTAAGACGGCAGAGAGCTTCAATAGCAATTTTAGAAATATTGTCAGGTTGATGCGTGAAGGGAATCGATTAAAAGCGGAAGATGTGCTCAGCAGTGTTCTCTGTCCGGTTCATGCTATATGGGGAAGAAATGATCTCATTACGCCATATGCTGAAACGGAGGGAGTATGTGAGCAATTTAATATTTCTCTGGATTTTATTGATGACTGTGGGCATAGCCCTATGTATGAAAAGCCAGATGAATTTGCCAAGATAGTTAATGGCATTTTGCTGGCTTGATACGCTGCTACCCTGCCGTTAGAATGAAAATTCTACCGGCAGGACTATCAATAAAAGACGCTAAAATAAAAAATCGGGAGGATTATGACTCAAAATATAGGAATCTACGTTTTGTTTCCTGCGCTCGCATTCATTAGTTGTTTATCTTTATATATAAAGCTGCTAACTCGTCAATCAAATAGAGCTTCCCTTTTATTATTTGCCAATATGACGTTGATGAATTTAGCGCTAGTGGTGCTTCAGTTGCTTCTTCCGCATTCTCCAATAATTGCTGAGTATATGGCAGATGCTTACCTTATTTTTACCTATTTCTTTTTTGCTCATTTAGTGTTTTTTGCCTTGAATTTATCAGCTAAACCACTCAAGGCTATTCAGTATCAAATATTATATGCATTTCCGGTCTTATTAACTTTATTTCATCTGAGTGGATTTATGATTGAGAGCTACCGTTTTGATCATAACTCTTTGATGCACAATGATGGCATGTTGGCCTGGTGTTTTGATGTGTATGCTGTGGTCTCTTGTTTTGCTACTGTCTCTTTTTTATTTCAAAATTTACGTCAGTGCAAAGATGATCGAATACTTATATCAAAAAATATTATCGCGATCCTTTCTTGCATACCGTTAGTTTTAGTAGCTTTTATAATAGTTTTGTTATCGAGAAGTGATCATCCTGTTCCAGTAGTTATTTTGGGATCATCGATTACA
>JANQLG010000012.1 GCA_028280715.1 Spongiibacteraceae bacterium
AGCCTGACAGGCAAAGGTCACCGATGTGTTACGCGCTGCGCTGCCAAAGGACCCAAACATAGGGCGATAGTGCACGGGTTGCGGCGTTGGGATCGAGGCGTTGGGATCTCCCATCGGTGCTGCAGCAATAAAACCACCTTTGATAATCATCGAAGGTTTGCTACCAAAGAAAGCAGGTTTCCACAGTACAAGGTCAGCCAACTTGCCCACTTCAACGGAGCCTACTTCGTGGCTAATGCCATGTGTTATAGCCGGGTTAATAGTGTACTTGGCAATGTAGCGGCGGGCGCGAAAGTTATCCATCTGTTCGTTATCTTCCTGTAACGCACCTCGCTGCACTTTCATCTTATGCGCCGTTTGCCAGGTTCGAGTGATCACTTCCCCTACTCGCCCCATAGCTTGAGAGTCAGAGGCAATCATACTGAAGGCGCCGAGGTCGTGAAAAATATCTTCAGCGGCGATAGTCTCTTTACGAATGCGAGAATCGGCAAAGGCTACATCTTCAGGAATGGATGCATCCAGGTGATGACAAACCATCAACATATCCAAATGCTCATCCACAGTATTGCGTGTATAAGGTCGTGTCGGATTGGTCGAAGAAGGCAGAACATTTAATTCTGCGCAGGCACGAATAATATCCGGCGCATGACCACCGCCAGCACCTTCAGTGTGGTATGTATGAATGGCCCGACCTTTAAACGCTGCAATGGTATCATCCACAAAACCGGATTCATTCAAGGTATCGGTGTGGATAGCAACCTGGCCATCAAATTTTTCTGCCACTGATAGACAGGTATCTATCGCCGCAGGTGTTGTGCCCCAGTCTTCATGCAATTTTAAACCGCAACAACCGGCCAGCATCTGCTCCTCTAACGCTATAGGTATGCTGGCATTACCCTTGGCGAGAAAGCCAAAGTTCATCGGCATATCATCGGTGGCCTGTAACATTTTGGCGATATTCCAAGGCCCCGGTGTACAGGTTGTGGCATTGGTGCCCGTTGCAGGGCCTGTACCACCACCGATCATAGTGGTAACGCCCGACATCAATGCCTCTTCAATTTGTTGCGGGCAAATAAAATGAATATGCGCATCGATGCCACCAGCGGTAAGTATCTGCCCCTCACCGGCAATCACTTCGGTGCCTGGCCCAATCAAAATGGTGACATCATCCTGAATGTCAGGGTTCCCTGCTTTGCCAATACCGGCAATGCGACCATCTTTGATGCCTACATCCGCCTTGACGATTCCCCAGTGATCCAGAATCACGGCATTGGTAATGACCGTATCCATACATTCGGCACAACTGTGCTGACTCTGCCCCATGCCGTCACGAATCACTTTACCGCCACCGAATTTCACTTCGTCGCCGTACTGGGTGTAGTCTTTTTCCACTTCGATGATCAATGCCGTATCGGCCAAACGAATGCGATCGCCGGTGGTGGGACCAAACATCGAGGCATAACTTTTTCTATCGATCGTTGTCATTGCAATTCTCCGCCTCGTTAATCCAGTTCACCCATAACATTGCCTCGAAATCCATAGACCTTTCGGTCTCCTGCGTAGGCAACCAACTCCACTTCTCGATCCTGGCCGGGTTCAAAACGAATGGCCGTACCTGAAGCAATGTTTAAGCGAAAACCTTTGGTTTTCTCGCGCTCAAAATCCAATGCAGGATTGGTTTCATAAAAGTGATAATGTGACCCCACTTGTACAGGCCTATCACCGGCATTTTTTACCGTGAGTGTTATGGTTTCGCGGCCACTGTTGAGTTCGATATCGCCATCAGCCACTAAGATTTCACCGGGTTTCATCATTGCCTCCATTATTGACTGATCGGATTGTGGACCGTCACCAATTTTGTTCCATCCGGGAATGTTGCCTCTACCTGTACCTCAGGTATCAATTCAGCCACACCCTCCATGACTTGATCCCTATTGAGAATTTCTTTGCCGTAGCTCATCAGTTCAGACACCGATTTCCCATCGCGGGCGCCTTCAATAATTTCCATGGTCAAATAAGCCACGGCTTCAGGATGATTTAATTTCAACCCGCGGTTAAGACGACGTTCTGCCAACAATGCTGCAGTGAAAATCAGTAATTTATCTTTTTCTCTGGGTAATAATTCCATACGTCACCTTTGATTACTTTCATTACTTTGCATTACTTTTTTTAAATCAGGTTAACCAGATGCGAGGCGCGCAGGCCTCTCTCTTAAGCAGTAATGGCCTGGCAATTCGCCAAATCTCGGTAAATACTTTGCGCGCCTGTTCAGCACTATCACCCAAGTAGCGAGCAATCAGACAATCTCCTACATGGGTAATGGCAACTCGCTGCTGCATCGCCAGTAATGCGATACAGGCTCTTAGCTTTTCCATCAATGATTCATCTTTCTCAAGGCGAGACAAAATAAAAAAGCCCGATACTGTTTTGGCTTGCATTGCCACCTGCGCCTGCAGAAGTTGCTCCCGGTTGCTATCGTTGATGCATAATCTATCGATAAACAGCGGCCGCCCTTGATAAAAAATTTGATACTGCTGCTCAAAGGAGCCCTGCTTAAACCACTGCTCACTGGCGGGCAAACCAAAACAGGTGATCTCCCAGCCAATAAACCGTGCGTTGTCTTCAAGCTCAATGCGATTGCTTAAACACACATCGGCATCGTTATAGACAATGGTTTCAAGAGGAAACCACTCCAATGACGCATTTTCGGCAATAGTGATATTCACCGTTTGCTGCTGCAACGCGCGATCATCACGCGCTCGGTAAATACGTGCAGCACCAGGCGTCGTAATTAAACTTTTTGCACCTTCTTCAACATCAACTGAAATATGTAAATGATCGCCAGAGACAATGCCTCCCGGAGGGTGCAATAGGTAAAGATGGGCAAGATCGTCCCCTTCAGGATAAAAGGGCTTTTGTACATAAAGAGGACCATGATGACGACAGCGAGAAAGACAGGTTTTCCCTTTGGCTGAATGAGTCGCTTGGTGATAAGCAAGTTTCAAGGCGAGCTGCGCTTGCCAGTTGCCTTTATCTGAAGAACATTGCTCAACATCTCCAGCACGCCCCTCCAGAGACTGTTTGAACGTAGCCAGTTGTAATGCAGATAGATTATCAGCTGTCATAGGCTATGATTTGGCACTAGCTGTTGGCTGTTTTTAACTTGGCTTTTTTACGATAACGCTTCACCATCGACAATACGGCTATACTGGCAACAACCACTACTAGCTCCAGCAAGTGATAATCGCTGCTTAACATATGCTGCCCCCACTGCCATAGACTTTCAAAAAAAGACGACAACTGAAAATGATCATGGTGGCCAGGATGAGCTACTGCTGTATTGGTTATTAACAGCATTGCCATCAGGCTGATTATTTTTTTCATCTCAATCTCCACTGTTCTCATAAAAATTTATACCGCTAGATACTGTGCAATTAAGTCCTCAGAAAGTGCTTCCATTTCCCCGGAAGCAACAATTCGACCTTTTTCCATCAAACGAAAATTCTTTCCAACACGGCGAGCAAATGTCAGTTTTTGTTCAACCAGCACCACCGTCATGCCATCCTGTTCATTCAAATGGGTAATAACATCGCCGATTTGTTTAACGATATTAGGCTGAATACCTTCATTCGGTTCATCCAGAATCAACACCGTTGGCTCAACGACCAGGGCTCGGCCAATGGCCAACTGCTGTTGTTGCCCTCCTGACAAATCACCACCGCGACGATGCATCATGTCGTATAACACGGGGAATAACTCAAACACTCGATCGGGAATTTTGTTACTGTTATCGTTGCGCGCGGCTAAACCCGTTCGCAAATTTTCTTCCACCGTTAACAGTGGAAAAATATCCCTACCCTGTGGCACATAACCAATGCCGTTACGCGCTCTGGTTTCTGCACTTTTTTTCGTAAAGTCGATACCATTAATTAAAATTTCACCCTTTTTAATTGGTAGCAAGCCCATCAAACATTTCAACAATGTAGTTTTGCCAACGCCATTGCGACCCATAATACAAGTGCAGGAACCTTCGGGAATATCCAGATCCAAATCCCACAAAATCTGACTGCCGCCATATAGCTGATCAATGTGCTTTAACTGAATCAATGCGACTCTCCCAAATACACTTCGATCACATCGGGATTATTTTGGACATCCTGCATACTTCCCTCAGCTAATACTGACCCTTGATGTAACACGGTCACCGTACGAGCAATGCTACGAACAAACTCCATATCGTGCTCAACCACAACTACAGTGTGATCGCCTGCGAGGGAAGTTAACAATTCCGCTGTTCTTTCCGTTTCCTGTGCAGTCATGCCCGCCACAGGCTCATCCACTAATAACAACCGAGGGTCAGCAATCAATAACATACCTATTTCAAGCCATTGTTTTTGTCCGTGTGACAACGCACCGGCAATCATCGCGCGCTGTTCACGTAAGCCGATAATATTCAGTACTTCGTCAATGCGATCACGCTGTTCTCCATTTAGCGAAGCGATTAATGTCGGCAGAATTGATTTGTTATAGGCCAGTGCTAATTCGAGGTTGGCGTAAACGGTTTGTGCCTCAAACACCGTTGGTTTTTGAAATTTTCTGCCTATACCGAGATTGGCAATTTCTGCTTCGGTTTTTCCCAACAAATTAATATTCTGACCGAAGAAAACACTCCCTGTATCCGGTGTAGTTTTACCGGTAACAATATCCATCAAAGTGGTTTTGCCTGCACCGTTCGCACCGATCAAGCAGCGCAATTCACCGTCGTTAATGTACAAATTCAAATCGGATATCGCTTTGAAGCCATCAAAACTGACCGACAGATTTTCTATGTACAATAAAATTTGCTTATCGACGTTGACGGCAACTGAAGGTGGCTGCAGGAAATTCCATACCTGGTCACGGCGCATGGTTTCACGCATGTTATCAAGCATACTCATGCCTGACCTCCCGCCGGCTGTGCAGTTCTTTGAGTCAGTCGCCTTAACCAGTTGTTTTCTTTCAGGACACCCGCAATACCCTGCGGCAAGAAAACCGTTACTGAAACAAATAAAGCGCCTAAGGCAAATAACCAGGCTTCAGGCATGATGGCGGTAAAACGTGTTTTTGCATAGTTCACTAGTAATGCGCCAATCACTGCGCCATACAGTGTGCCGCGACCACCGACTGCTACCCAGACAACAATCTCAATGGAGTTCAGTGGAGAAAATTCGCCCGGGTTAATAATGCCCACTTGAGGTACGTACAGCGCACCTGCAATTGCCGCAATAACTGCAGAAAAAACAAATAACCAAACCTTATAGATTTCGGTTTTATAACCCAGAAAGCGTGAGCGATCTTCTGCATCACGAATGGCAATGATTACTCTCCCTAGTTTGGAACCCATAATCATCACGCTAGCGCAATAGGCAATGGCTAAAATGATGGCAGTGGTTATGAATAATGCGATACGCGTTTGATCCTGCTGTAAATCAAAACCCAATATATCTTTAAAGTCAGTCAAACCATTGTTACCACCAAACCCCATTTCATTGCGGAAAAAGGCCAGCATCAACGCGTAGGTTAGCGCCTGTGTCATGATCGATAGATAAACACCTGCCACACGGGAACGAAAGGCAAGAAAGCCAAAGACAAAAGCCAGCAGCCCAGGGATTAGCGCCACCATTAACATGGCAAACCAAAATTGATCAAAGCCCTGCCAATACCAGGGTAACTCTTGCCAATTCAAGAACACCATAAAATCAGGGAGTTCAGGGTGACCATAAACACCTCGATCACCAATTTGTCGCATCAGGTACATGCCCATGGCATAACCACCCAATGCGAAAAAGGCGCCATGCCCGAGACTTAAAATGCCACAGTAGCCCCAGACAATATCGACCGCCAAAGCCAATAACGCAAAACATAAATATTTTCCCAGCAAGGTAATACTGTAGGTACTGACATAAAATATCGAGTCCTGCGGTACAAACTGATTACAAATGGATGCGTAAATCGTCACGCCGAATAATACGGCGATAAACATTGGTGCCTTTTCGCGCAACTGATGTAAAGGGGAAAGCTGTTGCGTTAATGTATGCTGCGCTAATGTGTGTTGTTTAGTTGCCAAGGATGAATTACCCGTCATTCTGCCGCCCTCCCTTTTTGTGGAAATAAACCACGAGGACGCCGCTGAATAAATAAAATGATAAACACCAGAATGAGAATATTGGCCAATACTGCTCCCGTCATCGGCTCAAGGAATTTGTTAGTAACGCCCAGAGTAAAGCCTCCGACTAAAGTGCCCCATAAATTACCCACACCGCCAAATACCACCACCATAAAGGAGTCGATGATGTAAGACTGACCGAGGTTAGGACCAACATTGGTTAGCTGACTCAGCGCCACACCGGCAATACCGGCAATCCCCGAGCCAAGACCAAAGGTCATGGCATCAACCCACTCAGTGCGAATACCAATGGACTTAGCCATACTCCTGTTCTGCGCGACTGCCCGCACATGCAACCCCAGAGAAGTTTTCTTCAAAATCAGTTGAAGAATTAAAAACACGATCACTGCAAAAATAAGAATGTAGAGGCGGTTATAGGTAATTGACAGTACGGAATTAATTTCCAGGGAGCCACTGAGCCACTGCGGTGTTTCCACCTGTCGATTTAGTGGTGAGAAAATACTACGCACAGTTTGTTGCAAAATTAAACTAATACCAAAAGTCGCCAATAAGGTTTCCAATGGACGACCATGTAGAAAACGAATGACACCGCGCTCAATCAAGATGCCCGTAAAACCAGAAACTACAAAGGCAGCGGGAATTGCCAATAAAATTGAATACTCGATATGGTTTGGCAGCAATAACTGAATCACGTAGGTCGTATAAGCGCCCAGCATAATCAGCTCGCCATGCGCCATATTAATCACCCCCATCACACCGAAGGTAATTGCCAGCCCAGTTGCGACTAACAACAACACTGAACCAAGGCTTAAACCAAAAAAGATGGTTTCCAGAAATTCGTAGAAAGCGACTTTACTTTCTATACCCGATTTAATTTGTTCTGCTTTTCTTCTAACCCGCGTATCGACTTCGGCATAAGTTCCGTCTTCGTAGCGTTCTGTAGCACGGTTGATAAGATTTCTTACGGCAGGTTCTAAACTGCCATCCATGGTATTTAATGCAGCTAAACGAATACTTTGTTCATCACTATCAGAGAAATGGTAAATGGCAAAGGCGAGATCAACCAAGGAGAGAACAGACTCAGATGTTTCTTGTTCCTTCAATTGGTTAAGAAGATCAATGGTATCCTCATCGACCTTGTCCAGCATACTGCGAATAGATTCTGTACGAAGTTCTACATCATTGCTAAACAAAGACAACCTGGCAATTGTCGTACGGAGCTGTTTACGTAATTTATTATTTACTCTCACTTTACGAAAATTAGCCGTGGCTTCTTCGCCTAACAACTTCAAAGTGAGCGAGTCATACAATAGGTAATTATCGGAATCAGAGCCTTGTTTTTCGATAATCACAACTTGGCTGTCAGATTTTCGGTAATAAAGACGACCTGCTAACATCGCCTCAAAAAGTGATAAGCCTTGTTGACCCAATTGGCTTTCCAGCTGCTCAACAATCGCAGGTACTGCATTTAACTTGGCACCTGCCAATGTTTGAATTGATGCGTAGTTATCAACACCTTCTACACTGGCCGAAATGCCTTGCTGTCCAATTTCATCCGCTTTTTCATCAGGACTTTGAGCATTAACAGTCTGCGCTAAAATTGAGTCTTGCAATAAAAAGAAGAGCAATGCGCAGAAGAAACGCCTTAACAAGCCAAACTTCATAGACTTACCATTGAAAATATTAGAAAAAAGAGGCCTTACGGCCTCAATTACAACATCACCGTTTGGAGACGGAATTTGCTAGTAGTTTTGTCCAGAGCAAGTCTTCGACTGCGTATTGTAATTGCCGCATTTAATCGGATCAGTCCAATCAGCAATTATATCTTTTGAGCCTGGCAGGAAATCTGACCATGCATCACCTGGAACCAAACCGTCAGTTTCTGAAACCACTTCAAACTGACCATCTTCTTGAATCTCACCAATTAATACAGGCTTACTTAAGTGATGGTTTTTGTGCATCTTGGCCATACCGCCAGTCAGATTAGGCGTTTCGATGCCAATCATGGCTTGCTGAACAGCATCTACATCAGTAGTACCCGCTTTTTCTACAGCCTTAACCCACATATTGAAACCAATATAAGTGGCTTCCATTGGATCATTAGTTACACGCTTGTCATTTTTAATGAAAGCTTTCCAGCTTTTGATGAATGCTTCGTTGGCATCATTTTCAACGCTTTGGAAGTAATTCCACGCAGCCAAATGACCAACTAACGGCTTGGTATCGATACCTGATAATTCTTCTTCACCAACAGAGAAAGCGACAACAGGAATATCTTCAGCCGATACACCCTGGTTACCTAGTTCTTTATAGAAAGGAACGTTAGCATCACCATTGATCGTTGAAACAACAGCAGTCTTTTTACCAGCACTGCCGAATTTTTTAATATCGGAAACAATAGATTGCCAATCAGAGTGACCGAAAGGCGTATAGTTGATCATGATGTCATCTTTGCTAACACCTTTTGCCAACAAGTAAGCTTCAAGAATTTTATTGGTCGTTCTTGGGTAAACATAATCAGTACCCGCCAATATCCAACGTTCTACTTCAAGATCTTCCATCAAATAGTCAACGGCAGGAATAGCCTGCTGATTGGGCGCCGCACCGGTATAGAAAACATTTTTAGAAGATTCTTCACCTTCGTACTGAACAGGGTAGAACATCAATCCATTCAATTCTTCAATAACTGGCAAAACAGATTTACGTGACACTGACGTCCAACAACCAAAAATAACATCAACCCCTTCCTGGGTAATCAGCTCACGTGTTTTTTCTGCAAACAATGGCCAGTCCGACGCAGGGTCAACAACAACAGCTTCCAACTGCTTACCCAACACGCCGCCTTTCTTGTTTTGCTCTTCAACCATCATCAAAACAGTATCTTTTAATGTAGTTTCAGAAATAGCCATTGTGCCTGATAGTGAATGTAAAACACCCACTTTAATTGTGTCTGCAGCCATCGCCGCAGTTGATACAGCTAACGACAAAGTGATTGCCGTAGCTTTTATGATTTTTTTAAGTTCCATAGTATTCACCCAATATAGTATTCACCTAACAAAGTCATATATTCGAAAAATTTAGGTGATGAGTTATTACAAGTCTCTCACCACCATTTCTTTAAAATGTTAACAGTGCTTCCAGAGCAAATTGGTCTGTTTCTGCGCCACTTTCATCTTCCTCATCCATGCGATATTCAGCGACCAGCAACAAGTTCTCATGAATTTGGTAGCTGGGGGCAATGGTGATACCGGTAATGTCTTCTACCGTAGTACCGCTTTCTGTTTCTACTTCAGAGCCGTGATAACGCAACGTAACGCCGAACTTATCCCAGGCATAATTTGCCATCAGCAAGTAACCTGTTGCTTCAGCTTCATCACCTGCAATAGCAACCGCAGCTCCAGTGTTTTCAGACGCGTTATATTCAGCAGCTAGTGTTAAGCCACCCGCTGAATAACTGGCCCAAACATTGAACATATCGATGGTTTCACCATTAGCATCACTCTTATCAGTGATATAGAAGGCTTTAGCTGTCACACTTTCTGATGGACTAAGAGCAAGCATTAATTCAACGGCAGGGTCTTCACCATCACGCTCATCACCTTTCAACGTGCCAGGATCATTAACAATAGAAATTGCTGCGCCTAACATGCCACCACTGTAATTCAAGGAAAAACCCTGTTGGTAAGCACCGTAGAAATATTTAGCGTATCCGGTACCAGAATATTGAAACAGGCCTGTAGGATCTTCTGTTTCCCAACCCGAATAACTTAAAAACCGACCCGCTTTGAAGTTTAAGTTTTCATTAATGGCATAGTTGATATAAGCCTGTTCAATATGCGTTTCTTGTTCTGGTTCACCGTTATAGTCATATTCAAGATCAATGACAGTCGTCAGGCCCTGGCCAAAATCGTAATTAAAATTAAGTTCAAACTGATCAACCCCTGAATCAGTGACACTATCACCGTCATCTGGCTCAACAACGACATAGGACATATCCAGAAAACCTGTCATGGTTAAGCCATCAGCCAACTCAAAACCATCGGCAAATGTCGGCGAAGCCATGACTATGCCTGCGGTCAATGCTGACACACTCTTTTTCAAAGTATTCATAAAAGTAGCACCCCTAAAAAGTTAAACCTGAAATTGTTATTGCTAAAGCAATGTATAGTTGCTCAAACCTTTAATACCCATCCCCATAAAAAGCTCCCCTTATTTCCCAGGCAGAGCTGTTAGGCATCCTCTGATTTCAGATTTATTATGCTCAAATGCTTTTAGTGGAGATATTCGTCATATGGCGCTACCAACTACGTCATTTGACATATGTCCTAGCAGCCAGCTTTTAGCTGACAACCGGTCTTAAGAAAGGTATATAGGGAATAACAAAGATTACATTGGTAAAAAAACTATAAAATAGTTCGGGGATGGATTTACTTTTGATTGCACTCAATCAACTCTGACTATGAAATTCGTGCTCGCGACAAATTTGTTTAACTTCAACTTTTGTGAGCGGTTCGCCTGTTAGCCCACACTGAAATTTTCCGTTAGGCAGTGAACGATTAAAGCGACAAGATTGGCACTGCCCAAAACCTTGATGACTGTTTTTAAGTTGCCATTCCATCAGTAGTGATTTCAAGGCATCACTGGCTTCTTTCGCCTCACCGAGATTGGGCATTAAGGAATTTGCGATGCGCTTAACGCTAGCTTTAGCTTTTGGCGTCAAATAAAGCCGGGTAACGCGTTTATCATCAGGGCATTGGTTTCTTTCAATGTAACCATCTTTCTCTAAAAGCTTAAGGCTTTGGGAAATACTCCCCTTCGTTTGCCCCAAGTACTCGCTTAATGCCTGCGCTGTATTCGAATACCGATTACAAATCGACAAATATTGCAGAATCTCAACATGTACAGGCTGGATACCTTCATTGTTTGCAGCATGGCGAATCTGACTTCTATAGAGAGAAGTCAGCCTTTCCAGCCAAATATCAATATCGTTAATCATTTTTTAATAGTATAGCTTCTAAACTATATTGACAATCTTAAAATCGCCAGTATCATCCACATATAGTTTAGATTCTAAACTATATGTTCAAATAAATATCGAAGTGAAGTAAGGAGCATTTATGAAAATCGATGTTTACGACTCCTACGCAAAAACCACAGATGGCCGACTGATGCATTTTGATGTGTTCGTCAAATCAGGCACCTCTGCCGAGGTGGCATGGCGTCGCGGTAGAGATTGGTTAAAAAGCATTGGCGAAAATCCAGCAGGCTTGGAGCAGTCGCAGTGTAGTTTTTGCCACACAGAAGTGGCCAATCCCGAAGTTCAAAGAGCAGTCGAGTATAAAGGTTTTTTCATTCTTCAAATGGAAGGCTGCCCAAGCCCCGTATAACCACTAAATTTAACGAGGATAGATTAATGAAACCATTCAAGATCGTATTCAGTAATTTAAGTGTAATAATTTTATTATGTTTATCTATAGTCACTTCTGCTCACAATATTAAAACAGAAAAAGGCAATACCAAATTACCGGCTTTCGATATTGTGCAAGCCAGCATTGAAGCCAGTGATAATTGGCTGACATTCACCATGCAAGTAAGTAAAAAAGCGGGTAAATCAAAACCGACGCCGACGGGAAAACTAGAGGGTAGCGAAGTATTCTCCTATGTTTGGCCAACACAAATAGATAGCTCGGCGGTTGGTTTTGACGAAGAACAAGGTATTCTCGCGATGGCTATCACCTCACACCCCGATTTTGATGATACCCCGCTGTTTGACGAAAACGCCGATGGTGATTTGGGTAACGATGGTACAGTCTGGCACTCGCATTGGGTTGTGCTAGTTCCCGATAACGCTTGTGGCGAAGGAGCATTAAAAGTAAAAGATATTCCAGAGGGTACCAGCCCTAAGCTACCTCTGACCTGGCCAGGCTTGCCGATCTTAATTGACAGTCCAGGCTATTCGCCCATTATCAATAAAAAGCACGTATCGGTACGCGTACCATTTCGCAACGCAAAAGAATTAAAGGGGATTGCTTTTGATGGCGTAACATCAGGCTTACGCGTGAATGAAAGCGCACATGCCCCTTTATTATGTGTTGTTGATGTGTTTGATGTGGCATCGGGTGATCTCTCTTTACCCGGCAAAGTACAATAAAAACACAATATAAAGTACGGTAAAAAATGCAGTAATCTGAATATTCGCGGCACGTCTGTCATTAAAGTGCATGCCGTGAAGAACATGAGGTTTCTATGGCTGAATTGATAACACCACCAGAACTCAACGTGCAAACTTGGTTAAACACAGAGAATGCGTTGTCACTGGAAACATTACGAGGAAAAGTTGTCGCAGTGTTTGCGTTTCAGATGTTGTGCCCGGGCTGTGTGCAGCACTCTTTGCCACAAGCCAATCGTGTTCATGCTTTATTTAACCGAGAAGACGTAACTGTAATCGGCTTACACACCGTCTTTGAGCATCATAAAGCTAATACTGAAGAAATGTTAAAAGCATTTATGCACGAAAATCGCATCACCTTTCCTATAGGCATCGATATGCCATCAGTTGATGGCAGCCCATTCCCTCAAACGATGAGCGCATATCGGATGCAAGGTACACCCACCCTGCTTCTCATTGATAAACAGGGTTATTTACGTAAACACCATTTTGGTCATGAACAGGATTTAGTACTCGGTACAGAGCTGGCAAGTCTGATTGCAGAATAACGGATAACTTATACGCATGGCTCGTCGTATAAGACAGGAAATTATTGAGGAAAGATATTAAATTTGGCATGTCCGCCGAAAAGATACAGAGTTTATGTTATGAGACTACATTATTTACAACATGTCCCCTTTGAAGGCTTGTCCATGATTGCTGAATGGGCACAGGCCAATAACCACTCTATAAATTGCACCAAGTTCTATCAGAACGACTATAAACTGCCTACCGCTGATGACTTTGACATGCTCGTTGTAATGGGCGGCCCAATGAGTGTCAATGATGACACCATATATTCGTGGTTAGCCGAAGAAAGAGCCTGCATTAAAGCGGCAATTGATGCTGATAAATATGTGCTCGGTGTCTGTTTGGGGGCACAGCAGATAGCAAGAGTGTTAGGTGCACAGGTAAAAGCTAATCCTTGCAAAGAAATTGGTTGGTACCCCATTGCATTTACAGACCAAGCGTTAAGTCTTACGCTATTGAGCGGTCTAAATAACGCGATGACAGTTTTACATTGGCATGGTGAAACATTTGATATACCTGCCGGAGCCATTCAGTTAGCCAGTAGTGCAGTATGTGCCAATCAAGGCTTTTTATATCAAGATAAGGTACTGGCGTTACAGTTTCATATTGAGATGGATACCTTGGCAGTCGAACAAATCGTTGAATCCTGTAGCAACGAACTAATTGACGAAGAACATATACAAAGCGAAAGCACTATCCTTGAAGGGACTAAACGCTATCATTTAAAACGCGCCCTCTTTCGGTTACTGGATAATTGGATAGTTGGCGATAGATAATTTAGTTCATCTCTTGATGCTTATACATAAAAGAAATTTAAGCTGAAACAGATAGCGCGTAATCCTCAATCCAGTGTAAGCTGAGTTGCTATAGGCAAAATAACGTTTACCGATTTTTTATGACTAACCAACAGCTTGATAAAACTTCTCCACCCGTGTCCAGGCTTGAAGACCTCGCCAAATTGGCAGACTACTCTCTGCTAGATACCCTTAACTGCGATCCTGATGCAACAACTGATGGGGAAGATTACAGACCACGGCAAGTTTTCACAGGACATTATGTACCCGTCAAACCCACCCCCATTGCCGAGCCTGATTACATCGCTCATAGCAATACATTTTTCCGTGAGCTAAATTTTGCTGACAGTTTGGCGCAAGCTGATGATTTTCGCCGGCTATTCTCTGGTGATGTTTCTCACGTTCCAGCACCCATGCGTAAAATCGGCTGGGCCACCGGCTATGCGCTTTCTATCTATGGAACCGAGTATACCCAGCAGTGTCCATTCAGGTCAGGCAATGGCTATGGCGATGGTCGGGCCGTGTCAGTGCTTGAAGCCGTTATCAATGGCAGGCGTTGGGAGATGCAATTAAAAGGCGGAGGCCGCACCCCATATTGCCGTGGCGCAGATGGTCGTGCTGTATTGCGTTCGAGTATCCGTGAATTTCTGGCACAAGAGCATATGCACGCGCTAGGCGTACCGACTTCCAGATCGTTAAGTTTGTATGTATCAAAAACAGAGTCGGTCAGCCGCCCTTGGTACTCCGAAGGGTCGTGCTCCATAGAACCCGATATTATGGCATCGGAGCCTGTTGCTATTTCAACACGGGTTGCCCCCTCCTTCCTGCGTGTTGGTCAACTCGAACTCTTTGGCCGCCGAGCTCGTAAGCATGAGCATCCAAAAGCGATGGAAGAGTTGGAGATGATCGCATTGCATTTAATCGATCGCGAGTATAAGAACGAGATCGATGACAATTTATCAACTCATGAAAAGTTAGTGATACTGGCCGACGCATTCCGCAACCGCCTAACGTCTTTGGTAGCCAACTGGATACGCGTCGGCTATTGCCAGGGCAACTTTAATAGCGACAATTGCGCTGGTGGCGGCTTTACTCTCGACTATGGTCCTTTCGGATTCTGCGAACGCTTCGACCCAATTTACCAACCATGGACAGGTGGCGGGAAACATTTTTCGTTCTTCAACCAACCCGTCGCAGCTGGAACCAACTTTCATATGTTTTGCACTGCTCTGCGGCCTTTACTTGAATCCCATCCGGAATCTCTAGAGAAATTCGACGAGGTTAGAGAAGGGTTTTCCTCAGTGATGCAGATGAAATTGGAGAACATGTGGGCTGCTAAACTTGGCCTGAACACATTTAACGCCGAATTATTCCAGGACCTTATTACACTGATGGTGCAAACCTCTGTCGATTACACTCTCTTCTTCCGGGAGCTCTCGAATATCCCCGACAGTATTGAGCCACTCAAAAAGAGCTTCTATAAGGAACCAACTGATTCACTTAAAGAACAATGGTCGCAGTGGTTGCAACAATGGAAATCTCTAGCCACTACTGACCAGAACACTGAACAACTTTCGCAACAGATGAAACAAATCAACCCTAAATACACTTGGCGAGAATGGCTTGTCGCACCAGCCTATCAACAAGCGATGGAAGGGGATTACACGCTTGTTCGAGAATTACAGGAAGTGTTAACCAAACCCTATGATGAACAATCAAAAGAAGTGGAAGATAAATACTACAGACTAAGACCCGAGGAATATTTTGCAGCCGGTGGCGTATCGCATTATAGCTGCTCTTCTTGATTCTCGATTAAAGTGATCCCCACTATTAAACTGTAGAGCAATCTGGTTCCTGCTAAAATGGCCAGAGAAACTGTATCTAATTTCGCAAAACTCGGATGAAAAAAATCAACCGCACATTCTCTATTGCACCAATGATGAATTGGTCTGACCGTCATTGTCGAATGTTCTGGCGCCAGCTGACCGAACACGCTTTGCTATACACCGAAATGGTAACAACTGGTGCCATTTTGCATGCCGGACCGGAACGGTTTTTGACGTTCCATGATGAAGAACACCCGGTAGCGTTACAGTTGGGAGGGAGCAACCCCAAAGAATTAGCCCAATGCGCAAAGATCGCTGAGCAATGGGGCTATGATGAAATTAATATCAACTGCGGCTGTCCATCTGACCGGGTACAAAATGGCGCCTTTGGCGCATGCCTGATGGGGATGCCAGATACTGTCGCCAATTGCGTAAAAGCCATGCAGGATGCCTGCTCTATTCCAGTGACGGTGAAACATCGTATCGGCATCGATCATATGGAAACCTATGAAGAACTGGTTACTTTTATTGAACCTATAAAAGCTGTTGGATGCAGTACCTTTATTGTTCATGCAAGAAAGGCTTGGCTGCAGGGCTTGAGCCCCAAGCAAAATAGGGAAATTCCTCCTCTCAATTATCCGATGGTGTATCAGCTCAAACAGGATTTCCCAGAATTGGAAATTATCATCAATGGCGGCATCGAAACGCTCGCTCAATGTGATGGGCACCTGCAGCACGTCGACGGCGTAATGATTGGGCGCGCTGCCTATCATGATCCCTATATGCTGGCAGATGTGGACCAGCACATTTTTGGACAGACAAAAACTACCAAAACTCGCGACCAGGTGCTGCTGGACTTTTTGCCCTATATCGAGGAACAATTAACCCAGGGGGTTGCCCTACACCATATGACGCGGCACATTCTCGGTTTATTTCAAGGTGTTCCCGGCGCCAAACTTTTCCGCCGACATATCAGCCAACAGGCTCATAAGAAAGGAGCCGGACTGGATGTCGTGTTAGACGCCAGAAACTTAATGCTGAAAGCGGCCCAGCGAACTGAAGAATTTCGTGCAGCTAATTATTGACCGTTTATTTGAATCAACGAGAGTATTATGAGCAGCAAGCTTGAGCAGTTAAAAACGATGACAGATGTTGTTGCCGATACCGGTGACATTGAAGCTATTGCCCGTTTTAAACCGATAGACGCCACCACTAACCCGTCGCTACTACTTAAAGCTGCCGGGTTACCGCAATACCAATCACTGATCACGGAAAGTCGTGATTGGGCGTATCAACAGGGCGGTAGCGAAGCTGAACAATTAGCTAATTGCTGCGACAAATTAGCTGTTGCTATTGGCTGTGAAATTTTGAACATTATTCCCGGTCGCATATCGACTGAAGTCGATGCGCGTTTTTCCTTTGACACAGAAGCTACATTAAGCAAAGCAAGGCAGCTGATTAATTTATATGAAAACGCTGATATTCCTGCCAATCGGGTATTAATTAAAATAGCATCAACCTGGGAAGGCATTAAAGCGGCAGAGATTCTTGAAAAAGAAGGCATTAATTGCAATCTAACATTGCTCTTTAGTTTTACCCAGGCTGCAGCTTGTGCTGATGCGGGTGCATTTTTGATTTCACCCTTTGTCGGTAGAATTCTTGACTGGTACAAAGCAAATTCTGATAAAAAAGAGTATGCCCCTCATGAAGATCCAGGCGTTATTTCAGTCAGTCGCATCTACAATTTTTACAAACAGCATAATTATAAAACAGTCGTTATGGGAGCCAGTTTTCGCAATACCGGAGAAATAGAACAATTGGCTGGCTGTGATCGATTAACTATCAGCCCACAACTATTAGAAGAACTGGAAAGTTCTAACGCGAAATTAGATAGAAAACTCGATCCTGATGTTCGCGGTGATGCCATTATGATTCCCGAAAATAGTGAATCATCGTTTCGCTGGGCATTAAATGAAGATGCTATGGCAACCGAGAAACTGGCAGAAGGTATTCGAAACTTTACCGCCGATCAAATTAAGCTGGAACAACTATTAAGATTATAAAGTCAGCTAATTAATAGCAGACCTATATTAACCTTAGAGGAATAAATATTGTTAGTTAAGATTAAAGAGTTTTTTTCAGCTCAGCTCGCTATTGATGAATCTCAGACTGATCCACAGCAGCAATTGCAGTTAGCTGCCGCAGCCTTGATGATTGAACTCAGTAGAGCTGATTACAATCGGGATGTCGAAGAAATGGCAGCTATTGAACGGGCACTCACTAAAACCTTCGATCTAAAGTCAGAACAATTGGCAGAATTAATTCAATTGGCTGAAGAAGAAAATAAGGAAGCTGTTTCGCTGTACCAGTTTACTACGCTCATCAAGGATCATTACTCTGCAGAGCAACGTTTTGAACTGGTCAAAATGTTATGGCAAGTGGCAGTGGCCGATGGGCATATCAGTAAGTACGAAGACTATTTTATCCGCAAGATTGCCGATTTAATTTATCTTCCGCACAGTGAGTTTATTCGGGCCAAGCTCGCTGTTGTACGATGAATTAAAAAACGGAAAATAGTGTAACAGCCGTTGCAACTCAGTGACATTAGGCGCTATTTTCAAGTGTTGAAACAAGTGAAGAAAAAGCTGCCTCATTCTCACTATTTAAATCCATTAATACTTTGTGCGCCTCGATAATTTTAGTACGCACACAATTTTCATCTTCGGCAAGCAATTCCAATTCACCTAATTCTTCCTCGATGGGTTTATCGAGCGATTCACAGATTTCAAAAACTTTGCTAAAACCCATACTGTTGAGTAAATGAGTAATATCAGGATTGGGTGAAAAGATTATGGGCGTATGCTGAAAGTGCTTTTTGGTCATAACCGCGAGCTTTGCCATCATACCAAGCGATGTACTATCAATACCCTCAGCTTCTGATAAATCGATAATCACTCCAACAAAATTCGGCGCCTTCAATATCGATGATATGTATTCATCAAGCGTTGCACATAACGTCAGGCGTACATCCCCTATCATTTTTAAGACAAAGGTTCCCTCATGCTCTGCCGTAAGTACTTTACCGTCTTTCATCTATTGCAGCCCAAAAACCATCTATTGCAGCCCAAAAACCATCTATTGCAGCCCAAAATATTGATTATTGAAAAAATTTTCCATACATCTTTTTCATATATCTATGGAGATATAGCATATTTATTGCCGCTGAATTAATAATGCAGCCACATCATCAGGAGCCTCGCCTACATGTTCCAGCTCTAACGCTCGGGCAATATCGCTAATGCTTTTCTCTCCTTTCTGAAGTCTATCCAGTAAAAACTTCTCCTTGTCCAACAATCCTTCCGGCGAAACCACTTCCAAGATTCCATCAGAAAATAAATTTAAAACAAATGTTTTCGGTAGTTGAATCGTATTTTCCGTATATTCAGCGATTTCAAATAACCCGACCGGCATACCTTCACCCTGCAGATAGTTTGCCTGACCATCGACAGCCAAAATCGGTAATGGAAGGTGTCCCGCCACACTGTAACATAGTGTATCTTTTTCTAAATCAATTACACCAACACACAGTGTGGCAAATTTTCCTATTTCGGTATTAATTAAATCTCGATTGGCGCGTTGTAGAATTTTAATTGGTGACAGAATGGTATCGTCGTTTAAGTGGATATAATCGCTGCGCTTGCGGGAAAACAGATTTTTAAGCAACACTGTAACGAAAGCAGAAGAGGAACCATGCCCCGACACATCGGCAATATAAAACACCACAAAGTTGTCACCAACGGTGAAGTAATCAACAAAATCACCGCTTAAATAAGATGAAGGAACGATACGATGACTAAATTGGAACGGACCGAAAGTTTTGGTCCGAGGCGGCAACATTTTAAACTGAACCTGACGACCTGCCTGCTGATCCTGTTCTAATAATCGGAAATTGGCATTGAGCTCGCGATTAGCCTTTTCTAATTCTTTTCGATAGTTGATGTTTTCCTGCCGCAATCTGGCCTGATCGATACAGCGATCAACAACCAGTTTCAGTACTTCCATATCGAGAATAGGCTTAATGATAAAATCGCTGGCACCTGTTCTGAGAATATTTATTACTTCAGTCATCATCCCAATCCCGGAAACAACTATGATTGGCACTTCTGTAGGATTATTCTCGCTAATTACTCTGACCAGACTCTGATCATCAGGAAGGGATATTTTTAGATCGCAAAGAACAACATCAGGCTGTTGCTGTTGAAGCAGCGCAAGCCCCTCTTCTCCATCGCCAGTTTCGATAACCTGGTAGCCTACCTCTTTAAGGTAAACCGCTATATCGGTTCGAATCGAATCGTCGTTATCGATTAACAGCAATGTGTGTTCGAATGCACTCATGGGAGAAACCAGATTCAAACGTCACTGAATAAAAAATAGGCGTGTTATTTTGGCGCTGAACAGTACCCCTAAGATTCGCAAACTGCAAGCTTATTTGGAAAAAAGACAACCCAGCTTAATTAACTGCCAGATGTGATCACAGGAATACTTTCCTAATCTTACTGATATAAGTGATATCACTGGCAACCAAATTAATACACCTTCATTCATTGTCTAAATTTATACGCAATCAACAAGCCCAATCCGACTTATTTACTAAATAAAGTTCACATAGTTGAGTGAAAATCATTGGTCAGTTTTGCACTATAATTGACTGTAGCATCAGCTCGTACTATAAAAGGCCGATAATAACGATGAAGGGGAATAGATATGTCGTCGATTGATCGATCCTACAACGAAAAGCGCGATTTTATTCGTATGCAGATCAACTCCGCTGTCACAGTGAGGCACGATGGCAATGAATATCAGGGTATCTGTAAGGATCTAAGTGGTGCAGGCATGCTGCTCGAACTGGAGTCACCCTTGGCTGTGGGTGATGAATTAGAGGTCCTTATTCCACAGGAAGGCGATAATCACATGCCTTTTCATGCCTCTGCCACCGTTTCACGGGTTGAGGCGGGAGAAAATGATAGCACTATATTAGGGCTATCGATTAAGGAAATACTGGATTAGGTTCTGCCCCCTGATCAAAAGGGCATCAGGGGGAACTTGATACTGCGGTAGGGAAAGGACTAGTCCCAATCTTCGTCATCCCAATCGTCTTCAAAATCCTCATCTCCAAAGCTGTCTTCCACAACTCCATCGTTGACGAGAAACTCTCTGCGCTGCAGGTACGCATCACGAACAAAGGTGTAGCGATCCCCTGTAATAAGATCATCCGCTACTAATAAATTCGCGCGGGTATCGATAAAACGCCCACCGATGGTTGAATTACGAGTGGGTACGTGATCAATTTTTGGAAGCAGATCAGTCGTATAAGTTTGGGTTATGGTGCCAATACCGCTTCTGAAGGTATAGGAACCCAGTAAGGGTACAACCACATATGGGCCATCACCAATCCCCCAGTAACCCAGGGTTTGACCAAAGTCTTCGTTATGTTTTTCCAAGCCAATTGATGTTGCGACATCAAAAATGCCAGCAATACCAACGGTACTGTTAACTACAAACCTCGCTGTATCCGAGGCTGCTTGGGTGAATTTAAACTGCAGTAGGTCATTTGCTATGGTGGTAACTTCAAAGATGTTGCCAAACACGTTGCTAACCCCTTTTTCGACAGGGTCAGGGGTTATCCACTGATAACCTTCAGCGACGGGTTTAAGAACATAACGGTCGGCTGTGTCATTGAACGCGAAAACTCGACGATTTAATGACTCAAAGGGATCAGGAGTGGTAACAATCTCACTTTCACTGATCACCTCAAAGACTCTATTCCAAGCCTCCCAAAAGGCTCCACCAATGGATTGCATGGCCGTGGCAGACTCTGTTTGCTCTTCCGGTAACGGCGCTTCCTGTTCTGTCTGTGCATGGCTAATGATGACAAAGGTGTACAATAGAGTAGCTAATACCATCCTCTGGATGTTCCGTATTAGATCCATAACTGTTTGATCTCACATATTATTTTGATTTGATGCGAACCTTAAGCTAAAGCTCTGGGATATTCCAGCCCGATTTCGAGACAAAACTAGAGAATTTATTCGGCCCGGTTATTTTTCAGGCTTTACATTATTTGAAATTGCAGTACCCAGAATAATGTCCAGCCCACAAAGCTGGTTCATTATTTCTAACCCTGCCTCGATGATTTGTTGTGGGTTAGGGTGCTGCATTTCTTCGGCAATCTGCAATAACACCTGCTCTCCCGACTGAGCGGCGGCACCCTGTAATAGCTCCAGTAATCGTGCTGTTACCGCATTGGCCTCCATAAAACCAACGTGATCAGTTCGATTACGATACACAACCAAATAAGTGGGTTGCTCTCCTGGCTGCTCAGGCTGGAATGATGGACCAATTTTATGTACTGGATATTGATAGACCAGAGACCATGCCAGAGGAGACACCACCGGCAACTGCTGTAATAAATCGCCCTCTGGGTCTACATGCAGCTCGGTTAAATCCTGCTCCGCAATATCCAGGCCCAGCTCAACCCATTCGTAATGGGCCAATTCCAACATAAAAGCCGGATCATTAGGCTGGGGCTCACGTTGATTCTGCAGATATAGCAAAAACTCCTGACTGATCTCCATAAAGTAGGGAGTATGGCATTGGTGATGAACCATAAAATCGCGAATCATCGCATGCCAGGCATCATCTGCTGTAATCTTGCGTAGAACGGGAAAGGCGCCGCTTACAAATCCTTCAATATTGTTGTAAAACAACTCTCGGTAAATTTTGAGCCGCCGCTGTTCGATACCTTCCGGCCCGGCACACTCGGCAGGATTTCTGATATGGGACGTTAGCTGCTGCTGAACCTGCTCTAAACTCACTACCTGGCAACCCTTTTTCCCATCTCTTTGCCGTTTCCTGTCTCTTTCTGGACTCCGGCATAATCTGACTGATGAGAGCGAATCACAGCAATCTCATCCAATAGCACACTCACTGGTGGGAAATTAAAATCGCGTTCCAGCAAAGTAGGTAACGGGCCACAGTATTGATAGGCTGCCCTTAATAAAGACCAAACTGGATCAATAACATCGGCACCGTGTGTATCGACACGCAAATCCTCGGCCTCTTCGAAATGCCCTGCCACATGTATATATTTTGCTCTGTCCAATGGCAGAGCTGCTAAAAACTCATAGGGGTGATACAGGTGATTGATACTGTTTACATAGATGTTATTAACATCTAACAGTAAGTCACAATCTGCTTCTTGAATCACCGCATTGATAAATTCACTCTCTGACATTTGTTGGTCAGGGGCGCAATAATAGGAGGCATTTTCCAGCGCTATGCGTTGACCCAACAGATCCTGCACTTGATGTACTCTCTCTACAACATGCTTAATGCCCTCTTCAGTAAAAGGTATTGGCATCAGGTCGTAAAGATGACCTTCATCACCACAATAGGTCAAATGCTCTGAATAAATAGGGCATTGATGTTCAGCCATAAAATCTTTGATGGCTAAGACCAAATCCTGGTCGATAGGCGCCATACCACCGATATTCAGTGATAGGCCATGCAAATAAATAGGGTAACGTTCAGAAAAGGAGCGGAATTGTTTTTTTAAGCGACCGCCGAGACTAATCCAGTTCTCGGGAGCTACTTCCATAAAATCTAAAGCACCTTCAGGCAGGTCTGCCAGAGAATCCATCAGACCTCGCCGCAAACCCAAACCAGCCGCCATTGTTGGCAAGCCGGAACCTGAAGAGCTTAGTGACATAGTAAATGTAAAACTATGCGAAGGTCAGATTACTGACCACCACATTTGCCTTCACCACACTTACCTTCTTTGCCGGCTTTGTCGCCACCACATTTACCTTCGCCGCACTTACCTTCTTTGCCGGCTTTGTCGCCACCACATTTACCTTCGCCGCACTTGCCTTCTTTGTCGGCTTTGTCACCACCGCATTTGCCTTCGCCGCACTTGCCTTCTTTGTCGGCTTTGTCACCACCACATTTGCCTTCACCACACTTACCTTCGCCACCTTTATGACCATCACTGTAGTTGGCTAAATCATAACCAGCATTCAATGTAGTTGCAGAGAAAGGGTTAACGTCAGCGGCGGCTGTAGTTGGAAGAACAGATGTTGCTAAGAATGCGGCACCAAGTGCTGCGATGGGAGTTTTGATCATTTTAGACATGGGAATCTCCTGTTGCCCGGATTAAACAATGATTTTTAACTGCTATACACCACAGATTAAAAACTAGGGTTGTATTTATCGACTATTATTACCCACCCTGTGCCGGCATAGGTAAATACTAGTGTAACCAACAAACGCGAGATTCCCAATGGGGCTACCGTGTTTATTGTGATACCTAAGACTCACTTATACCTGACAAGTTTCATTTGTTATTGGCAAATATCCACAATTTTCAATGCCTGCTGAAAAAACCTGCTCGATAGGGCTAATCTGTCTGCAACCAATCCAATAGCAGAGGAAAATGATCCTCTTCACAGTCACTGTGGCGAACCATATCGACATGGTTATAGTCACGTAAATTGCCACCGCGACGGCTCAGCACCATAAGGCGACCATCGTGCGGGCCTAGCTCCCTAACAAATTGCCTGACATCAGCCGGATCACCATAAGCCTTGTCGCCCTCTGCAGCAAAATAAAAACTGGGGGGTAATTGTTGATCCAAAATAGCGCTGCCATAGCTAAATCCATCTTCGGGATCTGACCATTCCTCGCTTTGAGCCCAATGCAGGTAATCGCGATAATTCCCCTGCGATTCATTCGCCACCCCCAATCGCAGCATGCGCGTAGGTAGATAACCATTGGCCCAAATCAATAGGCGAGATAATCTGCCCCACATAACATTAAATAAAAAACGCTTGCTCTTACTATCCTGTTGAATAACACGCCGGGCAGCAAAATGCGCCATTTTTGCCACAGGACAAAGCTTATCGCCATAGCGAGCATAGTAACTACACATCAGCACACTGCCCCAGCCATGGCCAATCCATATTTGCGGTGTATAAGCGCGCTTACTAACGATTTTTTTAATCAAAGCCGGAATATCTTCATTAATGCTTTGATGATCGCCAAAGGATGAACGGCCATTAACTCGAGGCCAGCTTTTACCTTTACCCCTAAGATCAGCTACGTAGACGTCATAGCCTTGCCTTGCCAAATAACAAGCCAGACCGTGGCCATCTTCCGAATAAAAAGTACTGCCATCATGACCAGTGGAGTGCAGCATAAATACCGGCGCGCCCAACAGTTTTTTATCGCGAAAAAAACGCGTGATATGCACCTGGTCCGTCGATGGCAACGACACCATGATGGATTCATACTTTAAAGGAGTCTTGGCCATATAAAATTGTAGCGTTGCCCGCTCTTTTATTATCGTATCTCTCTCATTAACTATTACTAGCTACTATCAATTAACTACTACTATATTAACTACTGCTATATTAACTACTAATAATCACCAGAGATTCTGTCACTTGCTGCCACAACAACTTTAAACGCTTTTCCGATACAGGCTGCCGCGTACCCAGTTGCTGTGCGAATAAGGATACCCTGTACTCCTCCAACAGCCAACGATACTCAAGCAATAATGAACTTCGCTGTATCGCATCCATATTACTGACCCACGCCTCGTACAGAGGTTCACTGAGCGCATTCAAACCACCTAACAGTTGTTTGTCACGTTGAAAATGTCCGCGAAGCTTGTCGATACGCTGACTGATCGCTTCTAAATAGCGAGGATACTCCTGCAAATGCTCCCAGGGCGTATCGACAATAAACCCTTTGGCAAACAATCCGTTCAGTTGTCGATTGATATCGCCCACTGCTAGCGCCCAGGCTAATTCATTAGCATTCTTTAGCCGCTTACGCACATCGTTATAACGACCGGCAATATCAGCTAATAATTTCGCCGTTTCTGTAGCCTCTTCAACCAGGCGTGATTTACCTTCGCCTATGCGCTGCTGAAAAACCTGCTCAGTTCGTGGAATCTCTTTACCATCAATAAATACGCGCTGACAGACGGCAAATAATAAATCTTCCAGCCATTGCTCACGCTGCTGGCCAGTACCGGCAAACTGCAGACTAAGGGTATTGCCGCGCAATAATTCCTTGCGTAAATATTTAAACTGTTGTGGCAATTGCAACATAATTAGACGCACCAGGCCTTTTTTACTTTCTGCTTCAGCTTGTTCGGGATAATCCTTTAACTCGATAGCAACACTGTCTTTATGATCAACCAGCGCCGGGTAACTGGTGACTTTCACCCCCGCCTGTTTAAATTGGTACTGTTTAGGCAACTCACCAAAGTCCCACTGTTTAATAGACTCTGTCTGGCCGCTGGCCGATGTAAAGGTTTGTGCCGTTTGCTCCTGCAACGTTTCGGTCACCTGGCCTTTAAATTGCGCCAGCAGTTTTTCCAAATCTCTACCCTGCCCCAGGCATTTACCCTTGGCATCCACCACCGCATAGTTCATTCGGTAAAAATCATCGAGTAATTGCGGTTGCCAACTTTCCATCGGGATTTTTACTCTGACAATATCCTGTAATTTCTGTGTGAGGACTTCCAGCAATGGCCGATCATCTGCTTTGACCTGCGATAAAACTTTGTCCACTGTTTCCGGTACCGGCACTAACTGTTTGCGTAGCTGCTTGGGTAACAGTTTTAATAAAGTTATGCATTTATCACGCAACATGCCCGGCACTAACCATTCAAAGCGATGACGAGGCACTCGATTGAGCAGTCCGATTGGGATCGTAACTGTGACACCATCAGCCGGGTGACCGGGTTCAAAACGGTAACTCAGGGCAAATTCCAAATCACTCTGTCGCAAACGGGCGGGGAATTGCACCTCATTAACATGATCTGCGCGATGCTGCATCAGATAATCTTTGTCGAGGAATAATAATTTTGGTTGCTCTCGTTCAACCTGCTTGCGCCAGCTTTCAAAATGTTTGAGCGTGATGATATCTGACGCCAGTCTGTGATCATAAAAATCAAATAACTGTTGATCATCCACTAAAATATCCCGTCTGCGGGACTTGGCTTCCAACACTTCGATTTCTTTGACCAACCGTTGATTATGTTTAAAAAAAGGAGCGCGCGAGCTGGGCAAATTAGTGGGAATTCGCCCTTCGACTAGAGCACTTCGTATTAAAATGTCACGCGAGGTTTTCTGATCAATCGGCCCGTAGTGAATAGATTGTCGATCGCGAATGGTTAAACCATATAAGCTGAGTTTCTCGTAGGCAGCTACCCGGCCGCTTTTCGGTTGCCAGTGTGGCTCACTGTAATTGCGGCGAAATAATTCATCGTTAATACCCAGCACCCATTCCGGCTGAATCATTGCACAGCAACGGGCATAGACCTGACTGGTTTCGGCAATTTCTGCCGCCATAATCCATCTCGGTGCTTTCTTAAATAATGTCGACGCAGGAAAGATTTTGAGTTTGCGATTTCGAGCACCTAAATATTCTCGCTCATCATCCAGGTTAGCAATATGACTTAAAAGCCCGGCTAGTAATGCACGATGCACTGACTCATAACTGGCCGATTCTGCATTCTCCTTATAACCCAATTCCTTGCAAACCAATCGCAGCTGATGATGAATATCTCGCCACTCGCGCATTCGGAGAAAATTTAAAAATTCCCGGCTGCAAAGTTTACGCAACTGACTCTGGCTTAGTTCTTGTCGCTGCTCTTCGTAGTACTGCCATAAATTGATAAAACTTAAAAAGTCGGAGTCCTTATGCCAAAAGCGTCGATGCTTCTCATCCGACTGTTGTTGTTTTTCTGCCGGTCGTTCACGCGGATCCTGAATACTTAAGGCACTGGCGATAACCAGCATTTCCGTCAAACAATTTTGTTTAGCTGCGGCTATCAGCATCCGCGCCAAGCGTGGATCTACCTGAAAACGAGTGAGTATCTTGCCAATACTGCTCAGCTGACGCTTTTTATTAACCGCGCCAAGTTCTTCCAATAATTTAAAACCATCACCGATCATTCGCCGGTCTGGAGGGTCAATAAAAGGTAAACGATCTACTTCTCCCATCTTCATCCCCAGCATTTGCAAGATGACCGAAGCCAGATTAGTGCGCTTAATTTCCGGATCAGTAAATTCAGAGCGGCCCAGAAAATCTTCTTCGCTATACAAGCGCACGCAGATCCCCTCAGCTACACGACCACAACGACCCTTGCGCTGATTAGCACTGGCCTGTGAAATAGCTTCAATGGGCAAACGCTGCACTTTGGTGCGATAACTGTAACGACTGATACGTGCATAGCCGGGGTCTACCACATAGCGTATTCCTGGCACTGTTAGCGATGTTTCTGCCACGTTAGTCGCCAATACAATACGTCTGCCCCGCCGCTTATCTGTGCTAAATACTTTATTTTGCTCGGCATTACTCAAGCGAGCATATAAAGGCAACACTTCGCAATGCTGCCACTGTCGATCATGTTGCTGCAGTTTTCTCAGATGTCTGGCGACCTCTCTGATATCGGCCTCGCCACTGAGAAACACCAACACATCACCTTGCCGGTCTTTGGCTTCCATCTGCATCAATTCTGCAATAGCAGCCTCAATACCGGAGGCCAAATCCCCCTCTTCGCTGATATCAGCCAAGGGGCGATACAAAGTCTCCACCGGGAAAGTTCTACCCGACACTTCAATCACAGGAGCATCATTAAAATGTTTGGAAAAACTCTCGAGGTCGATAGTGGCCGAGGTGACGATGAGTTTTAAGTCCGGGCGTTTAGGCAACAGTTGCTTGAGATAACCGAGCAGAAAGTCAATATTCAAACTGCGCTCATGCGCCTCATCGATAATGATGGTGTCATAGCGGTTGAGGAAGCGATCGCGCTGAATCTCCGCCAATAAAATACCGTCAGTCATCAGCTTGATATGGCTGGTGGGAGCCACATGATCGGTAAAACGCACTTGATACCCTACACCCTCACCCAGAGGCGTATTGAGTTCATCTGCGATACGTTGGGCAACGCTTCTCGCTGCCAACCGTCTGGGCTGTGTGTGACCGATCATGCCATGAATGCCGCGGCCCAATTCCAGACAAATTTTCGGCAATTGCGTGGTTTTACCGGAGCCAGTTTCACCCGCGACAATCACCACCTGATGCTGCTGAATAGCCTCGGCAATTTGCTGGCGTTTATCACTGATGGGAAGTTCTGGAAAATTCAGCTCAGGCAGTGTCTGTCGTCTCTCTACCAGCGATAAAGACTGTTCAATACTGGCCCTTAATTCCTGCTGTAAACGGTCACAAGGCTTATTTTCCTTTAGCCTCTTGGTCAATACCTGCCACTTTTTTTGCAAGCGAAATCGATCGACCAACATACATTGATCAATAGCTGCTGCCAACTCAGCCGGTGTCTGCGGTTGACTGGTATTGTGTGAATCGAGATCGGTACTCACAGGAATTTGAGAAAACCTTAATGTCAGAGCCAAAATTTCAGCAGCGCATTATAAAGAAATATCCTCCCCGGCGCTTGATCGCTGGCCGACTGCAACTTGGACTACCCGCAAAATAGTTTACAATGCGCCCGCAGCAATGAACGATAATCGAGTAATACCTGACTGGAGTGACTGGCAATGAGCAGCCTGCAAAATTTTACCTACGATGAACTTGAGATTGGGCAGACCGCCACTTTTAGTAAAACCCTGACCGAAGAAGACATTACCCTTTTCGCCGCCACTTCAGGCGATATTAACCCTGTCCACCTGGATGCTGACTTTGCTGCCACTACTATGTTCAAAGAACGCATTGGTCACGGTGCCTGGACCGGCAGTGTCATTTCGGCAGCACTGGCATTGGTAATGCCGGGCCCTGGGACGATTTATCTAAGCCAAAACCTGTCTTTTAGAGCTCCCGTTAAGATTGGAGACACTATCACTATCCATCTGACAGTTACCGATAAAAAGGACGACAAGAAATTTGTTACTTTGGATACCAAGGCCGTCAACCAGGATGGGAAAAATGTGGCTATAGGTACATCCGAAGTAATCGCGCCTACAGAAAAGATGACACTTCCCAGGCCAGAGCTGCCAACTATCACGCTTGGATAAGTATCTGATGAGTAGAGCCAGCTCTTCACAGCTACATGGTTCAATTGGTTCTTTTAATCCATAAAATTCGCCTTTATGGCTATATCAAGAATCAAATTAGTGAACCAAGCAGCTAAAATAGTGAACCAGGAAACAAAGAGCGGTACTTTTTCCCAGGAAAGTAACGCGATTTGCACTATAATTTGTATGATTTTGCCTGGACAGAAATAAATCGTATAAAAGATCACCAGCCTGGACGTGTAAGAAATAACGTAAAACTCAATGGAGTCATTCTTTTCCAGTCGGCTCGCCTAACCGAAAAAGTCGCAGACAGTATTGTATTGAGAATATTGGAATATTGAGAGGACATTCGACCATCATGCTAAATCAGTGGTTCACACATTTCATTTTTATCATCCTGGCCAGCACCTTAAGTATCGGCAGCTATGCGCAATCCGCTCAACAGCAAAGAGCGATATTGGCCAATCATGAAAGAACATTGGGTGATTTACAAAGCCGCCACCAACAAATCCAAAACGAAATCGAACAAAAAAAGACAGAGCTATCGCAACTGGATGACAGCGACTCCCCTGAAAAGCAGCAAATGGATGAAGCCAAGAAAAATCTGGACGAAGCCACTGCCACTTATAATGCAGATCCTAGCGCAACCAATGAATCACGCATGAAAAACCTTGAGTTCAAGTATGCGCTGAGTGAACGCAAGTACAAAAAAGCTCATGAACAATTATTCTCGCTGCAGGCAGATTTGGAGCAGCTCGATGAGCGATTATCTGCTACCAGCGCAGAGATTACCCAAGCCAATAATGCGATTAGCGCTCAGCGTATAGCCATTGAGAAAGCTGTAGCAGCAGAAGCCTCAGCAGCTGCACGCAGCAATGCTCAAGTGGCAGAAGAACAACGCATGGAGCGTGAAGCTGCCGAAGCTGAGATCTTACGTTTAAGAGCAGAGCTTGCAGAAAAAGAGCGACTCGAACAGGAGAGGCTTGCACAACTCGAAGAAGCAAAAAAACAAGCTGAGCAGGCGCAATTACAAGCACAGGCCGCCGCCGAGCAAGGTTCGGTTGAAACACAAACTGAATCGGCAACCCAATCACCATCAGCTGTAGCCGCCGCGCCAGCTGAACAAGCACCACCTTACGTATTTCTATTAGATACTGCACAAGCAGTACAGCAGGAAAAGCAGCGCTTGTCTGAAGTATTGGCTAAGCCTGGTAGAAAAGTTGTTAACCAACCCAGTAAAGTCCTGACCGTCAAAGCGGCAACATCGAATAGTCGTGGTCGAGTCAATCAGTTAAAACCGCTTGGACATGGGCAATATCAAGCTACAGTAAAGCTCTCTCCTGGTGACACCATCTTTGCTATTGCAAACACTACCTGGCAACAAGTTTTACCTGCAGCACAGGGAAGAAACTATATCGTTACCTACGATAATTTTGACCCGGCAAATCCAAAGTTAATCCTCTTCCATAAGTCTCTGGACTAATCATCTAATCCACCTGAAACATGAGGGCAGAACAATCTGCCCTTGTCGCATTTCCCAGCAACATGCATAACGGGTTGCTACAGAATGCTGCCACTTTCACTGTACAATGATCATTTTCACAATGGTCCCAGCTACAATCATCACGCTAATCAATGCCTGAAAACGATCAAATCAATCCCTATCACATAACACCTGCACAATTGCAATGGCAGGACAATGACGTGCCCTGCGCCAGTCAGTTTGATGATATTTATTTCTCAACTAACAATGGACTAAAAGAAACCGAATACGTTTTTTTGCGACATAATCAACTGGCTGAACGCTGGCAACTATTTAAGTCAGATGAATTTAACTCAGAAGAATCTAACTCGGAAGAAAAGCCCATTTTTACCATCGCCGAAACGGGCTTCGGTACAGGATTAAACTTTCTGGCTGCATGGCGGCTGTGGTCGCAAACAGCACCACTCTCTGCACAACTACATTTCATCACTACTGAAAAATATCCGCTCACCAAGCAGGATTTAAAGCGAGCTTTAACTGCCTGGCCAGAATTGGCAGAATGGTCGAAACAGCTTATTGATCAATATCCACCCCTGATTCCCGGCCATCATTTATTAGCCTTTAACGACAACCGTGTACAACTACACCTGTTATTGGGGGATGCTAATAACAGTCTGCAACAACTGCTAACAACTGATCGACTAGATGTAAACCTGAGGCAGGCTTTTTCCGTTAACGCCTGGTTTTTGGATGGCTTTGCTCCGGCAAAAAATGCCAGCCTGTGGAATGATGAACTCTATCAACTGATGGCTCGTTTATCGGCACCCAATGCAACCGTTGCCACCTTTACGGCAGTAGGTGATGTGCGCCGGGGACTAACCGCTTGTGGGTTCGACATGCGCAAAGCACCGGGTTTTGGCCAAAAACGGGATATGCTATGCGGCCGCTTTAACTCTAACGATAATACGGTAAGGCTCTCTTCATCCACTCCACCCTCTTCACATCGGACTAAAGGCATTAAGGCTCCCTGGGCTCATACCCCCAAAACACCCACTGGGAGAACAGCAGCCATAATTGGTGGTGGACTTGCTGGTGTCACCACAGCTTATGCGTTAGCTCAGCGAGGCTGGCAAGTGACTATTATTGAACGCGATACAAAATTAGCACAAGGCGCATCGGGTAACCCACAGGGCATGTTATACACCAAGCTATCACCTGAACCAGGCGTGCTTAATCAATTCACTTTATCCAGTTATTTATACGCTCTGCATTACTATCGCCAGTTAGTCAGCGAAAACATCATCACCCAGGAGATGTTCGATTTTTGCGGTGTGCTGCAATTGACTCACACAGAGAAAGAACAGAAATTACATCAGCAACTACAAAGCCTGTTCTCATCACAAAGCGAGTGGGTGCAATTTGTTGATCGATCACAGGTATCAAAGATTGCAGGCATTGCATGTGACTACGCAGGATGCTGGTTTCCCCAGGCCGGCTGGATATCACCGCCAGATCTTTGCCGACAACTGGCAAACCATCCTCTAATTAAGACATTGACGCTGACCGAGGCTATACGACTGGAGCGAGTTCATCATCAGCCTCAGGCACAATGGCAAATCCACACAGTTAGCGAGGAAGGGCCAACAATTGCAGATATTGTAGTCATCGCCAATAGTCGTGACGCCAAGCATTTTCAACAGAGCCAGCAGCTACCGTTAAAATCCATTCGTGGCCAAATTACGCTGTTACCCACTAGCAGGGAAACAGAACAACTTAAAACCGTGATTTGCCATGAAGGCTACCTAACACCGGCTATCAATCATCACCATAGCCTCGGTGCTACTTTTGATAACGGTGATACGAATATAGAAATTCGTGTTGAAGATCATCAGCGCAATGTCGAAAGTTTGCGGCAAGTTCAACCGCAATGGCTATCGTCCACGATTAATCTCAATGAACTGGAAGGTCGAGCAGGATTACGCTGTACAACACCTGACTATATGCCCATTGTTGGCCCACTCCATCAACATGAGCAATTTCTGGTGGACTATGCCGGGCTGCGCAAGAATGCTCACCGAAATATCGAGACGCCCGGCAGTTATTATCCGGGACTTTTTATCAATGTCGGTCACGGTTCGCGCGGACTGACCTCAACACCGATATGCAGCCAACTGCTGGCTAATCTGATCGATAATGCGCCTCCTCCACTACCGCGGCAGCTATTACAGGCATTAAATCCAGCACGCTTCGTTATCAGGGATTTAATACGTAATAAAGTTTGACTTACCATCTTTTTCTTTGGCTAGAATATGAAAAGACAGACAATCGACACGTAGCCAACTACACTAAACTATAGTTAAATCTAGCGAGTTAAATTCGCCAGGAGACTATTCCAGGAGATTATTTATGCTGCTATCACATGATGCCCCTCTGGGTATCCCAACGGAGCTGGACAGCATCCACAATTATTATGAAGGTTTAGTGATCGAAAATCTCAGAGTTAAGCTGGGTGACCGATTTGGCAATAATGACTATGTCGCCGATATTGCTTGTGTTGCACTGAATCACTTGCCACCACGCTACATCCGACACGATGTCGATATGGCGTTCTATCTTTCACCCAATGAGCGGGCTGAAATGTTAGACAAAGTGGAAAAGGCCGTGAAGAAAGCAATTAAATTTGTTGATAAAAGCAATAAAGAATACGATATCGAATAAATTTTCTGACTGGACTTTTCCATTGCTAACCAGGCATCGACTGTTTTCTAAACAGTCATTAGTCACACACGTAATTACATTTATTTTCACCAGTTTGTTATCTACAACCAGTTGGGCCAAACCCACTGTTATTGATTACAGCTACAAAGTGGTACAACAATTCCCACACGACCCTGACAGTTTCACTCAGGGGCTGGAAATTCACAACGATCTTATCTATGAAAGTGCCGGTCAGTATGGCAAATCGCGGTTATTTATTCGCCCTTTGACATCCATCACCCCTATCAAGCAGCATCAATTAAAGGACTCGTTATTTGCCGAAGGCATCACTGTGCTGAATAACAAAGTTTTTCAATTAACCTGGAAGTCAGAGCGCGTATTCGTTTATCAACAAGACACCTTAAAGTTGATGGCAGAGAAAAAGATTAAGGGCCAGGGTTGGGGCCTAACCAATAATGGCAAGCAGCTGATCATGAGTAACGGTACCAGCACCCTGCAATTCATTGACCCAAAAACATTTGCTATTGATCGACGCCTCGATGTCACAATAAATAATCGACCTGTTAGTCGCCTTAACGAACTGGAATGGGTAAACGGTCTTATTTATGCCAATGTCTGGCACAGCAATTGGATTATTATGATCGACCCCGATACTGGCAAAGTCATTGGCCGTGTTAATCTGAATGGTCTGTTACCTACCTCTAAACGTACAGCTAATATCGATGTTCTCAACGGTATTGCTTACGATAAAGATGGTGACCGCTTACTGATCACCGGGAAAAATTGGCCAAGTTTGTTCCACCTTGAACTCACGCCGAAACCGAACTAATAAAGAACAGCACTGATTTTCACACTCAAAAAAAACGCTGCTTGTTAAATGAAATCGGCTACTCGAGTTCTAAATTATCCGAGATAAAACGCATAAAAGTTTTAACTCGCTCACTATTTCTTAAATCCCGATGCGTCAATATCCAGAGTTTATATTTACCGGTTACTTTACCATCCAATAATTCTACTAAACTGGAACGCTTGCGCGCCTCATGGCTGGATAAAAAACCTACCCCCATACCGCTGTGAACAGCCGTCAGCACATCTGGCATAGACTCGGCATAAAGTACTATTCGGGGATTAGTCACATGCTTTTCCAACCAAGCTTTATTGCTACTCTCATAGGTCATGCGCCAGACAATCCAGTCATAATCATTAATCGTGTGATTTTCTGGCAAACTTTCCAAATATTTTTTGCTGGCGTAGAGACGGCCTTTAATCGAGCCTAGACAACGCCCTACCAATAAATCAGGTGGCGACTCGGCAATGCGTAGCACAATATCGACCTCCTGCTGATTGATATTATGTGCCTCCATGGTGCTGTACACTTCCAAGGTGATTTCCGGGTGCTTGCGCTGAAACTCTGCATACAGCGGATAAATACTGATGATGCCCAACTCTGGTTGTGAAATTCGCAGTTTGCCTTGAGTAACATCATATTTGCCTTCGGCTCTGGCCATTACCTTATCGACTTCCTGTTCAATGGTTTGGCTATCGGCATATAATTGCTCACCCGCTGCGGTAAGCTCATAGCCACGCTGTAACTTCTTAAATAATTTACTATTAAGAATATGTTCGAACTGCTCTATGCGACGCAGCACAGTGGAGTGACTGACATTCAGCTCCTTGGCTGCTCCTGACACGGTGCCATTTCTCGCCACCGCTAAAAAATAACGCAGGTTTTCCCAGTCTCTCATTGATAATCACCCATCGTCGTATCACGTTTATCGCTAGATGCGTAAACCAAGCATATAGTGCCTGAATAGAGATTCCCACAAGACATAATGTCCAATTATAGACATATATTGTTTAACTATGTGCAATTTACGACAAAGTATTTTCCCCCTAAGCTACGTCACACATTCACATTCGTAGGGAGACAATCATGAAAAACATCATTATTAGTTGCCTATTATTCCTTGTCAGTATTGTTAGTGTTTCTGCCATAGCGGAAAGCAGTGCCATTAGTAAAGTTGTAGAAAACTCAGAACAAGCCAATTTAATTATTTATCGCCCTAAGGACAGATCGGGAATCAACTACCGAGTAGCAGTCAATGGCCAGTATTTTGGAAAATTGAAGCCTAACAAAGCCTTGAGGTTGCAGGTTGAGCCAGGCGAACACATTATCTCCACCAGCGATGCTAAACAAACCCAAGTTGTAATCAATGTTATCGAAGGCAAAGAAACTTTTGTGCAAGCGATAATAGACAGAAAAAGCCAAGTCACTTTAACTCAAACGGAAGAAATGAAACTCGCTCTACGATAAATTCTCTTAACGCATGATTATCGTCATACATTTAGAGATATTATCCAGGTCTAAGTTAGTAAATTTAAACTGACAGTATCGCCTTAAGCTAATGCATCTAAAGGGCAGCTGTCAGTTTTTCTATCTATGATCAACGCACTAAGGTCAACGCAAACCGAGTTTTGAAATCTGCATACACTAACTCTTATTAATCCCCTGCGCTATTAACTGAAATGTTTGTTTGGAATGAGTCAGCACCATCATATGTCCAGCACAAGGTATGCTTGAGACTGTACTATTAGGTAACCACTCAGAAAGCCGGTTGATAATACTTTTAACACTTGCTTTGGTTTTCTGGCCATAAATTAAATGCACTGGCATGCTTAATTTATCTATTTCACCTCTTTGCGGGAGCGGAAGCTCCATATCACGAAACTCGCGAGCAATTTTTGTCATTGCCGTACTAATTCGCCGACGCTGCTTTGGGCTCATAAACCACCAGGCCAGCGGCGAATACCAATAACTGACAAATGTCCTGGCAGCAGCATTTAACTTATTTTTCTTTACCTTAAGATTAATTCTTTCTGCAGTTGCAAAAACTTTGTCCCAATGCCGATAGTATTGATCGGTTTTCAAAAAATTGAATAGCACCGGTTCCAACAGGGTTAAGGTTTTTATTTTTTCCGGTAACGACATCGCTGCAATAAAAGCCATGGCGCCGCCATAAGAATGCCCAACCAGGTGACAAGGCTGTTTTGATTCAGCCAACAGCTGAAGCAACATTTTATAGTCGGGGTTCTCCCCCATCGACCAGTTGGTGCAGGCAGCTGATTCACCGTAACCGCTCAAGTCAGGACAAATCATTCGATAAGCATGCCCTAAATATCTATCGAATCCATGCCAGTTTCTATGGGAGCTGGCACTGCAGTGCACAAGAATTACCGGCTCGCCCGCACCGTACTCAAAGACTTTAAATACGATACCTTCAACGTCAAGCGATCTGGCTATTTCGTAGGACTCAACTGCCTCAGTCGACTTACATTTTTTCCCTTTCATTATTATTTATTCCCTTGATATGTGCGCCTCAGTAAAACCACTTACCAATGGCTTCTACATGTCACATGCCGGATATCACCCTGTAACTTACACCGAGCATAATGCTTAGAGTAGATGAAATTTCCAACTACACCACTTGTTAAAAAAACATCAGCAGTTGTCGAAGTACTTTGCGCTAAAACTGACTTAGTCAACTCGCTCTGAGGACTCTTTGAAAATCCAGGCAAAAAACAAACTCGCCGACCAATAGTCATCCTGTTTGACCAGTGGACTATCCTCGTTTTCAGCGCCATTCAGTGATAAATAATTTAATCGAGCGCTGATTAAAAAATTTCCGACACGGCGTCTGGCACCAAGACTAAAACGACTGGCTGTTAAACCTGACTTCGCCTGATAAAAAGACCTCTGATCGGTAACATCATCAAGATCTACATCGTAAATATAGCCATGATAATGTCGGTCGCTATAAATCATGCCTAATGTGCTGGTTAGCGTCCAACTATCCAGATCACGCCGATACATAATATGAGGGTTGCTGGTCCAACCTTCATGATTGAAGAAATCACCACCTAATGAAAAGGCCCCTCTAACAGGCAACTCAGCACGCAACAGAGAATTATCCGTCTTGCGAAGCTGATATTGCAATGTCGGACCCATTTCGACCAACAGATCCAAATCATCCATTCCCTCGCGGGCATCATTATCTTCACTATTCACTGGCAGTGAGCCACCAACACTGACACGCAATTTGAGTTTTTCGCTATCAAATAACAAACCGCGCAAACCATCTCTGTCTGCACGAATCAGATCGCCACGATAGGCAAAATAAGGAACCGGAAATGCATAGAAGTCATTTTGATCAGCACCTAAATAATGCGGCAGATACAAATTAACCGCGCCAAGGCCCAGTTCCCATTTTGGTAAAGCCTCGCTATAAGCGGATAAAGGAATACTTAAAAGCAGATATGGCATTAATCGCAACAACATCCGGAGACTCTTTTTTTATTTAGATTGATTGGATTGTACTTTTTCGCTAGCAGCCTTTTTAATAGCTGCTTTTCTGGCGCGATTAGTTTTCAATTGGTCACGCACCTCAGTACCCATATGAATCTCACCACGCTTTTCAGCTAATCGCATCTGTTTTTCTCTCTCCAAAAAACGCTGCCGCTGTTTTTCGGAAGTTTTGTCATAACAATGCGGGCAGCTAACACCCTGAATATACTGATCACTGGCTTTATCATCTTCAGTAATCGGCAATCGACAGGCATGGCATTGATCGTAGTTACCTTTATTAAGCTGATGATCAACGGTAACACGATCATCAAACACAAAACACTCGCCTTTCCACAGACTCTCTTCTTCGGGTACTTCTTCCAGATACTTGAGAATACCGCCCTTCAAATGGAAAACCTCATCAAAGCCCTGCTCTTTCAAATAAGCCGTCGACTTTTCACAGCGAATGCCACCCGTACAGAACATTGCCACCCGTTTGTGTTTTTCAGGATCGAGGTGATCTTTAACGTATTGTGGAAAGTCTCTGAAGGTTTCTGTATCAGGATTAATCGCATGCTCAAAAGTGCCCACCTGAACTTCGTAATCGTTACGCGTATCGACCACCAGCACCTCGGGATCACTGATTAATTCATTCCAATCTTTAGGTTCAATATACGTCCCCACCACTTGATTGGGATCAATGCCCTCAACGCCCATGGTGACAATTTCCTTTTTCAATTTCACCTTGGTACGTAAAAAAGGATTGTCAGTAGTGTAGGACTCTTTGTAATCGATATCCGCTAATGCCGGCTCATTACGAAGCCAGTCCAGTAACTGATCGATAGCTTGGCGAGAACCGGCCACGGTGCCATTAATACCTTCATTGGCTAATAACAAGGTACCACGCACACCCAGTTTCAACAGAGTATCCAGCAACGGTTGACGCAGGTCTTCAAAGTGCTTAAGCGAGACAAACTTATACATTGCGCAAACAACAAGGTCATCCGCACTCGTATCAAGATTTTTTGAATTGGGTGGGGTCGCCCCCGCCTCCACAGAATGTGGTTGCATGATGTGTGACATTTTTTCTCCTCAGCTAGCCGGAACGTAAATCCGGTGCAGCCTAATATGGCAGTGATTAGGTCGGCGCGAATTATAGGGGAATTTGCCTCTATTGTCTCGCTGCCATATCCATATGCAGATAACAACTTATATGTATGCAGATATCAGCATTCCAACTGGTCACATAAAATAGCAATAAAAATTCTCATGCGCTTATCGCAACTCAACCGAAGATATGGGAAAATTCCGTTCCGATCCTCCCCACTTCTGCAATTCAAATGCAATTCAAAGACCAGTATCAGGAAACATTTCAAGGCATGAAAGAACGTAGTTCTATTTCTACACAACAAAAAGCGCTCGATATCAATTTAGACGGCACAAAATACGGCACATTTGTAGAAATCGGAGCAGGACAAGAAGTCGCCCGTCAGTTTTTTTCCGCCGGTGCAGCAGCTGGCACAATCGCCAAGACCATGTCTGCTTACGATATGCAAATAAGCGATCAGATTTACGGCAAGGCTGGTGCCTATGTCAGCCGCGAGCGTTTGGAACAAATGCTAACTCGTGAATTTGGATTACTCAATGAACGTCTGGCTGATACGCGGGCCGGTATCACGCAATTTTTCAGTTACGCCGCCACAGTAACTGCAAGAAGTTATAAACAAAAAAATGAGTGTCATGGTTGGATCGGCATTCACGCTCAACTCTACCCTGACGCACTCCCCAGCGAAATCGTTCTGCATGTACGAATGCTGGATGATGACAATCAAAGCCAAGCTGATGCGTTAGGCATCCTGGGCGTTAACTTGATCTACGCAATTTTCAATTTTAAGGAAAGACCCAAGCTGATTGTTGAGAGCCTTATGGATAACCTCGGCGATGACCGTTTGGAAATTGATTTAATTCATTTTAGCGGCCCTTATTTTGATGCCATCAACAACCGACTGATGAACCTGCATTTGGTACGCAGCTGGTGTTGTCGCGCAGTAATGTTCGATAGCGAAGGTGCATCTGTAGTGCCCGCCAGCGCACTGCGTAAAAAAGATGTACTGGTAATGCGCGGCTCCTTTAAACCGCCTACTAAAGTACATATGGATATGTCGCACGCTGCCATTGAACAATTTAAAACCGTTGGCGGTTTAACCGGTCGTGGCATTTTAAATGTTGCCGAGATCACTATGTCTGAACTCGCTTCAGACGAGGAACAGGATGACGCCAGTTTTCTTGCTAGAGTTGACCTGTTAGTTAAGCTTGGCTTTAACGTGCTGATTTCCGATTATCTGCGTTTTTTCAGACTGCGTTCCTGGATTCGCAATTACACAGATAACCGCATTGGTATTGTACTCAGCGTTCTCGACTTTGATTTGCTGTTTAATGAAGACTACTACCAGGGTCTTGAAGGCGGCATTCTGCTTGCAATGGGTAAATTGTTCTCTGACGATACCAGTGTATTTGTCTATCCCGCCAAAATAAATGACAAGCTGATATCTCTGGATACGGTCGAAGTACCCGACAACTTACAACACTTGCTACAACACCTTATTAAAAACCGCTCACTGATTGCCACTGATCACTACAAAGAAGAAAACTTACATATTTCGCCGAGGGAATTAGTTAAGGCGCTACCTAGGGGGCGAGGTGATTGGGAACAATCATTGCCAGAAGGCATTGCTGACCTGATTATTGAGCGTAAACTTTTTGGTTATCAGGATTAACATCAGGCCTTAATGGATTGTGGTTGCCGTCTGCGACTAACAAATACAGCATTGCCGTTTCTGCGTTTCGCTTCACGCTTGGCTTCGACGGCCAGCGCCGATACATCATGAAAACTTGAACAAGCGGAGGAATCAGGATTGGCAATACCAATGGAAATGCTGATCAAATCATAGAATTGTTTTTCACCACTGCGGCTAACACCCCAAATACCACCGTCCTTCAATGCGCCCTCACAATAAAACTCTGGTGCAATACTGGAAAACCTATCAATAATTGCTTCACATTTATCTCGCCAATCATCTCTTTCAAAAATAATGACAAAATCGTCACCACCAACATGTGAAACAAAATCACTGTCTTTATCAGTTTTTTCATGCAGAACTTTAGATAGCGCAATAATGACTTCATCACCAGCACTATATCCATAGTGGTCATTAAAGGGTTTAAAAGAATCGAGATCGACATAAGCTATATGAAAACTGGCATTCATCCGCAATAACTCATCCAGCTTTTCATGCAAGGGTACATTGCCAGGTAATAGTGTTAACGGATTAGCATAACGCGCATTACGAATTTGCAAGTCAGTAATACGCTTGAGCAAAGTACTGGTTTTCCCTATACCGTAATATTGATCATGACGGGTAATAACAAAATTTTGTGTCAATTGTTCTGTATTATTTTCCGTTAACAAACGGCTGACTTCTTCCAATGTTGTATTGTGAGAAACCTGATGATAGGTCTCATTCATAAATTCACTGATTGGCTTTCTGCCATGAAGCTCTCTGGTGTAACGCTGAGAAAATAATTCAAGAATATTCTGCCGCTCAACAATGCCTATTGGCATACCCTCTTCTACAACGGGCAGGCAGGAAATGTTGCGATTCTTGTGAAAAACTTCATTGGTCTCATCCAGCGTCAATGAAGGTTTGATCGAGGGGGACGTTAACGTCATCTCTTCCACAGTATGACTAATTCTGTGTAGTTTTCTTAAAGGTGACTCCGCTGCCTGTACTCTGTCCAGCACACGACTGACTGTCTCAGGGCTGATTTCAGGTCGGCCGATAAAGTACCCCTGACCGTACTGAAGCCCCATTTCCTGTACAGTATTTAATTCCTCTCGCGTTTCAATACCTTCGGCAACAACACGACAGCCTAACTCACTGGCTATTTCCTGAATAGAGCGAACAAACTCGCGTTTGATGGGGTCGCGATTAATATGTTCGATAAAATGGCGATCGATCTTAACGTAGTCCGGTTGTAATTCAGACCAGGCTCGCAGCCCCGCATAGCCAGCGCCTAAATCATCAATCGCTATTTGAAAGCCCTCATCACGAAAATGATCAGTCGCCTTACGCAACATTTGATAATCATCAAGGGGGTATTGTTCTGACAACTCAATAACAATTCTTTCGGCAGGCAAACCCAAACGGTCGATAATGCTATTAGTCATACCTGACTTGTAACCTGTCTCCGTCAGACTCATTGGACTGATATTGATAAATAGCTTTCCTTCAATATCAGCATGAACAAAATTCTTGCAGGCTACCTCTCTACAGGCATATTCCAATTCCCCCATTAAGCCATGACGACTTGCTGTATCAAATAATGCGAGTGGACTGTGCAATGTACTATTGGCAGGTCCTCTTGTAAGTGCTTCGTAACCAAACAATGTAGTGCGCTGTAAATCAACGATCGGTTGAAAAACAGACGTCAATTGATTGTTGCGTAATATTTCGAGCAACTCATTAGGGTCACCAAGTGGAGACATTTCAGAACAACCTTTTCTCACGAGGATTTACGGCGAAGGAATTCAACAGAAAATGCAGATGCTGTTAACGCACATCTAGCTCAACATACTGACATCTTAGTTTGCAGAATCTATATGACATGGGTGTGACAATATGGATGTGACAATGATGATTTAACTCACAACAAATGGTTTAAGAATCATATTGTTAGCGCGAACAAGCAAATATACTGATAAGATTAAGGATAAGTCTTCAGAAAAACTGTCATCTAAATGTCATATATCTGATTAAGAATAATTCAATTTGAGCATGTATTATTTTGCTATGGATAATAAAGTATCAATACCGAAAACTGCTGCATCTAAGGCCTCTGGCACAAAAGCTACGGCGACTAAAGCTTCAGCAGCTGTAAAAAAAGATTTCTCCTCACCAGAATTTTACCTCAACAGACATACCAGTCTATTGCAGTTTAATATCCGAGTATTGGAGCAGGTAAAAGATACTGACCACCCTCTATTGGAGCGCCTTCGCTTTCTGTCTATATTCAGTAGCAATCTGGATGAATTTTTTGAAATTCGTGTGGCCGATCTCAAGCAGGATATCAACTTCTCACGCCCACACATTACTGCTGAAGGCAAACGCCCTGAAGTGGTATTGGAAGAAATTAGCGAACTCTGCCATCAGGCAGTTGAACATCAATACGAGCTATTCAACGACATTATTATTCCTGAGCTCGGCAAAGAAAATATTTACTTTCTTCCCCGTGATAAATGGACCGAAGAACAATCTAACTGGGTCTCTAACTATTTTCGTCGTCAGGTGATGCCCGTTATCAGTCCTATTGGCCTAGACCAGGCGCATCCGTTTCCCCGCCTGGTTAACAAAAGTTTGAACTTTATTGTCGAACTCGAAGGCAAAGATGCCTTTGGTCGTGATAGTGGCCTCGCAGTGGTACCTGCACCACGCTCATTACCCCGCATTATCAGAATACCCGATGAACTCTGCGAAGGTGGCGATAATTTTGTCTTTATTTCATCCATTATCCATGCGCATGTTGAAAACCTGTTTCCAGGCATGACCGCAAAGGGCTGTTATCAATTCCGTATCACCCGCGACGCAGACCTTGAAGTCAATGCCGAAGAAGCCAAGGACATGGCTCGTGCTATGCGAGGTGAATTACATTCTCGACGTTTTGGCGCCGCCGTTCGTCTGGAGCTGGTTAACGAATGCCCTGATGAGGTTGCCAACTTTTTATTATCTACCTATGAGCTTAGCGAGCAGGAGTTGTATCGAGTCAATGGGCCGGTAAATCTGCAGCGTATGGCCGAGTTACTGGAACTGTTGGACCGTCCGGAACTGCACTACGAAGTTTTTATTCCCAGCATTCCTAAAGAGCTGGGCAAAGGTGATCAGTTATTTGATGCCATTGCTACACAGGATTTTATTTTGCACCACCCCTATGAATCCTTTACACCGGTCGTAGATTTACTCAGAAGCGCTGCACGCGACCCCAATGTTCTAGCGATCAAACAAACCCTTTATCGCACCGGTAGTGAATCTGAAATCGTTGACGCATTAGTAGAAGCGGCAAGAAATGGTAAAGAAGTAACCGCAGTGGTGGAGTTACGAGCACGTTTCAATGAAGAAGACAATCTGGAACTCGCAGCACGATTGCAGGAAGCCGGTGCAGTAGTGATCTACGGTGTAATCAGCTATAAATGCCACGCAAAGATGATGTTAATTGTTCGCCGCCAGGGTAAAAGTTTGAAACGCTACGCCCACCTGGGTACCGGCAACTACCATTCGATTAACTCCCGTATCTATACCGATTACAGTTTGTTCACCAGTAATAGCGAAATTTGCACCGATGTGCATAAAATTTTTCAGCAGTTAACGGGCATGGGAAAAACAGTTCGCATTAAAAAATTATTTCATGCGCCCTTTACCTTAAAGAAACAGGTTATCAGTTTAATTAACCAGGAAATCGAAGCCGCGTTGGCAGGCAAACCGGCAAGAATTTTGGCTAAAATGAATGGCTTAACATCAACCTCAGTCATTAAAGCCCTGTACCAGGCATCACAGGCAGGTGTTAAAGTCGATTTGATCGTCCGAGGCATGTGTTGTCTGCGACCCGGTGTTAAAGATCTATCAGAAAATATTCGGGTTCGTTCTGTTGTTGGGCGTTTTCTGGAACACACTCGTGTTCTATATGTTAAAAACGGTAATCCGGGATTGTATTGTTCCAGTGCCGATTGGATGGAACGCAACCTCGACAATCGAGTTGAAGTTGCCTTTCCTATAGAAGAGAAGAAACTGGCATCAAGATTATTTAAGGAAATGGAAGCATTCTTCGATGACAACACCCAAGCCTGGGACATGCAGGCCGATGGCGGTTATAAACGCCTGACACCAGGTCGCAACAATCCCAATAGCGTCCAGAAAAAGTTGCTGGAAACCCTATCTGAAAACCACTAACGGAAAGCTTTTAGCGCGAAGAATAAAAAAGCCATTAGCGTAAAGTACTTAATAGACAGGCACTAACAAAAACTGTCAGCGAACATTCAGTTGATAATCGATAGCTTGCAGATAGTTTTTTTCACTCTCAAGATCCAACCCAGTGAGCGGATGCTGTTCCAGCCAACCTTCAGGCATCGCGATCTCCAGCGTCTTTTTGGCTACCGATAAATTAAAAGGCGGTAATCCATCAACTGTTTCGGTGTAACGAAGTACAATGGCCAAGCGTAATATAACAGCGCATTTCAGACAATGTTCTCGCTCAATTTTCGATAAGCTTTCAAATAGCTCTAATGAAAATTTTCGACGGTGTGATCGAACTAATATTGCTAGCAACTCCTGCTGGTGACGTGAAAAACCAGCCAAGTCTGAGTGCCTGATCAAATATTCACCATGCTTTTGAAATTGGCTATGTGAAACTGTTAGACCAATTTCATGTAGGCGCGCCGCCCACTGCAGCAATCCAAAATCACTTTCTCTGAGCTGCCAGGGGCCCTCTACCTGCCTGAAAATATCAGCTACCGTATTAACAACTTTACCAGACAAATCCAAATCGGCGTCATAGCGTTTTTCCAATGCCGCCACAGTTCGCTCACGTACATCCTCATGGCTTAACCTGCCCTGTAGGTCATACAACACACCTTCTCTCAGGGCTCCGTCGGATAAACGCATTTGATCGATATCCAGTGCATCGAACAGCGCCTTAGTGATAGCCACACCGCTGCAAAACACTTGTCTACGTGTCGGCTTTAGCCCCTCAAAATCAACATCATCAATATGATCAAATTTAAGGATTTTCTTTTGCAATTTTTTTAAACCATCCCGGTGAATGCCAATTTGGCTATAACCGAGATTGACCAAAACCTGCTCAATCGCTAGCAAGGTACCCGATGACCCAACACAGTTCTGCCATTGATTATGGTAGTCGCTGCGAATGTTCAGCAGTTCCAGATACGCAGCATGATAAGCATTGAGAAAATGTTGTTTATTGATGATGCCGTTTTCAAAATAACGCAGATAAGACACGCAGCCCATATGCAGGCTTTCAGTTATATTGGCCTCAAAGCGACGCCCTACTATCAGCTCAGTACTGCCACCACCGATGTCGATAACCAGGCGGGCTTCTTCATCATCCGCTTGCGTATGCGCCACGCCCAAATACACCAGGCGAGCTTCCTCACGACCAGCAATAACCTCTACCGGTACGCCCAGCATTTCCTCGGCAGGTACAATAAAATCATTGCGATTATGCGCAGAGCGCAGTGCATTGGTTCCCACGACCCTGATAACACTTACCTGTGCCTCATCGAGGCGCTGCTTGAAGCAACGCAAACATTCCAGCCCACGCTGAATCGCATCATCCTGCAGCTTTCCTGCTACAAGGCCCGCAGCCAATTGTACTTTTTCACCCAGGCGTTCAATCGGTCTGATTTCCTCTTGTTCGAGACGGGCAATCACCATGTGAAAGCTGTTAGAGCCAATATCAATGGCTGCCATCAGAGGAGAAATTTCTGGGGTGAGATCGATAGAATTATTAGTATCAGTCATATGCGGCTATTCTATCCGCAACGCCTCACATAAGGAAATAACGAGACACAATCAAATTTGCCGAAGAAGTTCTCATAATCCACGCTTAAATCAGAGCAGCAGTTGCAGATATTCGATTTCACGACATACTTATTGCTCAATAACGCTAATCGAGGAAATCGACATGGATATTGGATCATTAATAGGCTGGGGCATACTGGCTATTGCAATCGTTTACACCATTACCCTGTATAACGGCTTAGTCGCACTGAAGCATAGCGTATCCAAGAACCTCGCAAATATCGATGTACTACTCAAGCAACGTCATGACGAGCTGCCCAAGCTGATCGAAACCTGTAAACAGTACATGGGCTATGAACAGGAAACGTTGGAAAAGGTCATCAATGCCAGAAGCTCGGTCGCCTCCGCTCAGGCCAGTGGCGACATTAAAGCTCTGGGTCAGGCCGAAACACAAATGCGTTTGGGGTTGGGCCAATTATTTGCCCTGGCGGAAAATTATCCTGATCTGAAAGCCAATGAAACCTTTATGCATTTACAACAACGCATTACCGGTTTGGAAAATGGTATCGCCGATCGCAGAGAACTTTATAATGAATCCGTTAACAACAATAATGTTCGTATCGAACAATTTCCAGATGTTCTCATTGCCCGCTTTTTTAATTTCGGCGCCTTCGATTTGCTTGAGTTTTCTGAAGCAGAATTAACCGATGTTGATGTTAAAGCGCTGTTTACAGAATGATCATGGCTTTATGACTATCGTTTTATGGCTATCGCTTCATGACTATAACCTCACCAATATAGCTCTTCCTAAATAGCTAAAGCATTCGTTATGCAAACAGAACAGATTGTAACGCTGATCATTGCTATCCTAGTTGGCCTCTATGCCTTTTACGGTATTTTTAAAAATATTATCAAGGCCAGGCTGATCGAAGATACACCCACCTCTAAAATTCGTTCAGCTGCTCAGGGCTATATTGAACTCAGCGGCTTTGCCAAAATTAATGATGCGCCACCTCTGATTGCCCCGCTGACAGGCCAACCGTGCCTTTGGTATTTCTACGAAATCGAACGCTATCAACGCACGGGAAAATCACATAGTTGGACCACGGTAGAAAAAAAATCCAGTGATGCCTATTTCATCCTAGAAGATGAAACCGGTGAATGCTCTATTGATCCACGCCGTGCCGATGTCACCACCAACTGGAAAAAAACCTGGTATGGCAATCAAAGACGGCCTAGTACTATTTCAAGTACAACTGGATTACTGGGTGGCTTAATGACTGGTAATCGCTATCGCTATACCGAAAAGCGTATTCACGACAAAGACTATCTCTATGCCCTTGGCTTATTTCAAACCATTCATGCGCCCTCCGCTGAACAACAAACCAAAACCAAGATGAGTGAACTACTGAATGAATGGAAGCAGGACTACGATAAGCTAGTTGCGCGATTTGATCAGAATGGTGATGGCGAACTGGATATGGAAGAATGGGAAGCAGCTCGCAGGCATGCCGCTACGGAAGCGCATTATCATATTGTTCAAAACTATGACGATACGCCTATTCATATCATGGCTCACGCACCACAGCGCAGAAAGCCTTACCTCATTTCCAATAAAGACCCAAAACAATTAACACGGAGATATCGTTTGCACGCAGCAGGTATGACTGCATTGTTTTTTCTTTGCAGCTTTTTGAGCTGGTACCTGGCAAGTCAAATATTTTTTACGACTGCCAGCTAATTAGACCGGCACAATAATACTTTACTCCCAATCTTTTTTATTCCCAACTCAACGTCGATAACTTCCAATCGCCACCTTCAATTTGCCATACGGAAGTAACCTGAAAAAGCCTGGCACTATCAGGTATCAACCCTTCTCCCCCTGACGTTGCCACCATTGCCGTGACTTGAGCACGATTGGGATCGACAGGATTAACTTGTACATCGATATTACTCGCCAAAATATTTAAATCGGGATAACGGCGAAAATAAACAAACATTAATTGCCTGATAGATTTCTTATCAAATTGACTACTTGAGCTGTCGGCCATAAAACTATCGGTTAATTGAGACACGACTTGCCTGCTGTCATGCGCCTGAATCCCGGCCTGAATATCCTCAATGGCAGCGACTATTTGCTCTTCAGCTGGTCCTCTTTCACAACCAGACAACACTATTCCCAACATTGACATCAGCACCAGCAATTTCACCAGCCGCCTCACGCCTACACTAGTTAGGATTATGTTATATGCCATTTTTTTCATAGCCTTTTTTATACATTTAGAAGAAATAACAGCAATAATTATGCTAACAATGTTACTTACTATAAGTCTGCAATATTTAACCCTACTATCTTTTAAATATACATTCTATAGAGAATTATTTTTATTCGATTTTCTGCTTTAAACAGGACTCTTTTCATTGATACTAGGGTGTATACTGATTCTATGTGAAATTATTATTGTTCTTTCTGAGCAGTATCATAGCTATAGGCCATAGCTATAGATAGCAACAATAATATTTTCAACCTAGCTAGTTAGCTGTCTATCTATTGTGTTTCAACTCACAAGACAATAAAGGTGCAGACTATGACCATGAAGAGACACTTTTATATCAGCGATGATCTCGATGATCTGGAATCCATTGAAAACGAATTAGAGAACAATGGCGTTGCCACCCCGCAAATACATGTGCTCAGCCTGAATGATGCCGATGTTGAGCATCATCATTTACACGAAGTTGAAGCGGTTCTGAAAAAGGATGTAGTGCATTCTATGGAACTTGGCGCCATCATTGGCGTTGTTGCTGCAACATTGGTTTTAGCCGTTGCTTACTTTGCCGGCTGGACCGAATCAGCGGCTGGTTGGATCCCTTTTATTTTCCTTGCTATCGTCGTTCTCGGATTCTGCACGTGGGAAGGTGGATTGTTTGGCATTCAAGAACCGCACTATCAATTTAAACGCTTTCAGAATGCACTCAACGAAGGCAAGCATGTTTTCTTTGTCGATGTTAATGAAAAACAGGAAGACATATTGAAAAAAATAGTTACTGCCCACCCTAAGCTAGTTACAGCTGGAGAAGGTGAAGCTACACCCGAATGGTTTGTAGAATGGCAGAAAAACTGGAATGGCTTTATTAAGACCATGCCTTAATTTGTCATGTGAAAATTCATATGGAAAATCATGTGGAAATAAAAAAAGGGCTCAATATGAGCCCTTTTTTATTGTGAGGAATTGTTCAATGTTTTAATCAGTTAATGGCTCGGAACGAAATCACTGTCACCAAAAAACACTAATCTAAGAAGAAGAGTATAGTCAGCTTCCAGCGCCATTAAAGCAATTAACACCAACAAACATAACGGCGGCAATAAAATAGCATATATCAGTGCAATACGTTCCCACATCATATGCATAAACACCGCAATGATTAATCCAGCCTTTAATGCCATAAAAATCAGAATCAAGGTCCAACGTAAAAAACCTTGTAACTGTATATAATCAACCAGATAGGAAAAAGCGCTCAGCACAAACAACAAGCCCCACACTTTAAAATAGGTAGAGATAGGATGCTGTTGTTGCCCCCCATCATGAACGGCTGTGGTATCACCGACATTGACAGATTGATTCATACAACCTCCTGATTCACTATGGCCTGATCACCTATAAAAACGATTATCCAAAACTACTATTATTTAAAACCCTTAAAAACATTGTCACCAGAGATAAAAGAACGCAAAAATAAATACCCATACCAAGTCCACAAAATGCCAGTAAAGTCCCGCAATTTCTACGATGGCATAGTTACCGGTTTTGTCATAATCTCCACGCCGAACTTTTAACGCCACTATCACTAAGTACAGCACACCGATGGAAACATGAAAGCCGTGAAAACCGGTAATCATAAAAAATGTTGCGCCAAATTGTGGCGCTCCCATCGGATTACCCCAGGGCCTGACACCTTCTTCAATAATTAATTTACTCCACTCAAAGGCCTGCATACCGACAAAAGACAATCCAAATAACGCGGTCACCATCATCAACCAGAAGGTTTTATTTTTATCGCGCCGATAGGCACAATTCACCGCCATCGCCATGGTGCCACTGCTGGTGATAAGGATAAATGTCATGATAGCAATCAGTAATAGTGGTACAGTCTGGCCAGCAACTGTTAGCGCAAACACTTCGCTGGGATTGGGCCAAGGCACTGTGGTGGACATTCTTACCGTCATATAACTGGTAAGAAAACAGCCAAAAATAAAGGTGTCACTGAGCAGAAAAATCCACATCATTGCCTTGCCCCAAGGCACCTGCTTGAAGGTATCTTTATCTGATCCCCAGTCGTTGGCTAAACTCTGCCAAGTAGATGTTTGCTCATGCTCCGAAATTACCGGTGTAGCCATAACACCTCCTGATCAATACAGCGCTATTAAAAAACGCTGATTAAAGGATTTCAAAAACCACAAAACGCCGCAAAAGCTGCATAAGTTTCTGGTGAGCTGGTCAACAATGCCATTAGTACCAACCATAAGGCCAATAAGTAATGCCAATACATCGCGCATAGCTCAATGCTCAAATTAAGCTGTTGCACTGATACTCCACTCCAGGCTTTCACTGTAGTTCTCACCCATGCAATCATGCCTCCTACTAAGTGCAATGCATGCAGCCCTGTTAATAAATAGAAAAAACTATTCGCTGGATTACTATTAACAAAATAACCTAACGACACCAATTGCTGCCAAACCCAAACCTGGCCGAAAATAAAACTGGTGGTAAATAAACCCGATAATACCAATCCCTCCACAGCACGCTTTGAATTACCTCGCCTGGACGCAACACGTGCCCACTGCAAACACACGCTGCCGAGAATTAACATGCTGGTATTTATCCAAAGTCGCCAGGGGTCAGCCAGGGGCTTCCAGGGACCGGATAAATGTTCCCAGTCAGAAATTTGAGAGCGGATCATAAAGGCAACAATAAAAAGGAAGAATAACGATGTGATAACCGCCATCAAAACACGCAAACCGGTTTTGGCAAATCTGGCACGATTTTGATCCCAGTTACTGTCTTCTCCGCCAGGCCAACTACCGGAATCGTTAAAATCAGATCGCTTCATAACGTTCAAGCTGTTCATACAGTTGCCTTCTTCTGGGTCAAGGCTTCTTCAGAAACCGTTTGTGCAACAAAATCTTCTTTCACTCCGGGAACACTGTAGTCATAGGGCCAGCGATGCACGACGGGTAACTTCTCTCCCCAATTTCCATGTACTGGTGGAGTATCAGGAGTTTGCCATTCAAGAGAAGCTGCGCCCCAGGGATTGGGATCTGCTTTTTCACCCTTGAAGGCACTGTAAAACATGTTGTAGAGAAATAGCGCCTGAGCCGCACCGACGAGTATCGCTATCACCGTAATAAATGCATTCAAGTCATGCGCAGATTGAGGAATAAATTCATAGGCAGTTGAATCATAGTAGCGCCTTGGCATACCGAGAATGCCGAGATAATGCATGGGGAAATAAATAGCATAGGTCCCCAGGAAAGTAATCCAGAAATGTAATTTGCCGATGGTGTCATTCATCATTCGCCCAGTAATTTTAGGGAACCAATGATAGATTGCTCCAAACACCACTAGAATTGGCGCCACCCCCATCACCATATGAAAGTGTGCCACCACGAAGTAAGTGTCAGATAAAGGCACGTCAACAATTACATTACCGAGAAATAAACCTGTCAGGCCTCCGGCCAGAAAGGTAAAAATAAATGCGACCGCAAACAACAATGGTACTGTTAGATGAATATCCCCACGCCATAAGGTCAAGACCCAGTTATAAACTTTAATCGCCGTAGGCACTGCAATAATCAACGTAGTCGTGGCAAAGAAAAAACCAAAATAGGGATTCATTCCACTCACATACATATGGTGTGCCCAAACGATAAAGCTCAACACACCGATAGCGACAATCGCCCACACCATCATTGTGTAGCCAAACACTTTTTTGCGGGAATGCACACTGATCAGGTCCGAAACAATGCCGAAGGCCGGCAACGCCACAATATAGACCTCAGGATGACCAAAGAACCAGAACAAATGCTGGAATAAAATGGGGCTGCCACCGTCATAGGTGGTTTGCTGGCCCATGGAAATCATTTCCGGCATAAAGAAACTGGTGCCTAACACTTTGTCTAACAGCATCATTACGCCGCTAACAAACAAGGCTGGGAACGCCAGCAGCGCCAGAATCGTCGCCATAAAAATACCCCAAACTGATAGGGGCATACGAAACAGCGTCATGCCATAGGTTCTTGCCTGTAAGACAGTAGTGACATAATTTAAGCCACCCATGGTGGCAGCAACGATAAATACCACTAGTGACACCAACATCAAAATAATGCCCCAATCGGTTCCTGGCGTACCCTCGGTAATCGCCTGTGGCGGATAGAGTGTCCAGCCTGCCCCCGTCGGCCCGCCAGAGACAAAAAAGCTAGCCACCAAAATAACCACCGATAACAAATAAAACCAATAGCTCAACATATTGACGAAGGGAAACACCATATCCCGCGCGCCACACATTAAGGGAATTAAATAATTTCCAAACCCTCCAAGAAACAATGCTGTCAACAAATAAATCACCATGATCATGCCATGCATGGTCATCGCCTGGTAATAGGCACTGGCATCCATAAACTCCAAGCTACCGGGAAATCCAATCTGCATCCGCATCAACGCCGAGAGCACTAAAGCGATCAAGCCGGCAAATATGGCCGTCAGAGAATATTGAATCGCAATAACCTTGTGATCCTGGCTCCAAACATATTTGGTCCAAAAACTATGGGGTTCATGAAGTTGTTCTAGTTCGGCATCTTCTGCGTAAGCCATTTCCAACTCCCTCAATACATTAAGATCTTAGTGCTTGGTGAGTAAAAACCACCCTACACTCACTATTCTGATACAACCTTGGCAAAGGCGATAAGCGCCTCCAGTTGTTGTTCGTTCAATGCGTAGGCCTGCATGATCGGACTGAAACCCGCCACTACCTTTGCCGATGGGTTTAAAATTGATTCGCGCAAGTAAGCCTCATCCACCACAATTTCAGTGCCATCAACAAGGGCTTGCGTGCGGCCGTACATCCCCTTCCAGGTTGGCCCAACTGAACGACTGCCATCAACACTATGGCAGGCAATACAACCCAACGTCTGGGCAATTTGTTCTCCCTGCTCTTCCAGACTGGGTAAAAGTGACGATTGATCTGCTTGCTCCTCAAGCGCAGCAGGATCTTCATCTAAAGAACGGACATAGAGAATTATTGCATCGAGTTGTGAATCACTGAATTCATAGGGGGCCATTACAGGAGCATAACCTTTAACCATCTTGGCATTGGGATCCAAAATAGACTCTTTAAAATAAGCTTCGTCTACTACCACTGTACTGCCATCGGCCAGAGTTTCAGTTTTCCCCCAGAGGCCTTTCCATGTTGGCCCTAAACTTTCGGAACCATCAACACTGTGACAAGCGAGACAACCGCTGTTTTGCGATAATTGCAAACCCTGCTGTAAAGCACTTTCGTTAGTTCCACCTGAAGTATTAATCGCCAACTGCCTGGCAAATGTTGAATGACTGGCAACCCAATCCTGATAGTCACTGGCAGATTCGACAATGACTTTACCTTTCATGTTGTAATGAGCAACACCACAATATTCAGCACACAGTATCTCGTAGGAACCCTCTTTGGTCGGCGTCATCCAAAAATAGGAAACTTGCCCCGGTACCATATCCATCTTTGCGCGAAACTGAGGAACGTAGAAATTATGCAGCACATCAATTGAACGCAATAACATTTTAACCGGCTGATCAATCGGCAAATGCAGTTCATTGCTATTAACAATAATGTCATCCTGACCATTTGGATCATCTGGATCCAAACCAAAGGGGTTAGCCATATTAATATGTTTAATGCCACTGTGACCGAACTCCCCGTCTTCCCCGGGCAGACGAAAGCTCCACATCCACTGCTTGCCCATTACTTCTATTTCATGTGCCTCTTCCGGCACAGAGACAAAATCGCCGTAAACAACCAGACCCGGTGCCAATAAACCACAGATACCAATGGTAGTAATTGCAGTTAGACCCCATTCAAGACGTTTGTTATCGGGTTCATAGGAGGCCTGATGTGCGCCATTGCCGCCACCTTCGCGATGACGATATTTAATCAACGCATACACTATGAACAAGGTAATAGCGACAAAGAAAATACCGGTGATAATAAAAGTGATGAGAATAGTGGTATCGATAGAACCCCAGTTCGACGCCACAGGCGTAGCTTGCCAAGGGCTCACAAAATTGAAAATAATTGAGCCAATTAGTAGCACAACCAATATAATTGCTAAAGCCATCCCCTTGTTTCCCTTACGGTTTTATAGGTTTACGGCACAACAACTAATACGACTGCAACACGTTATTACTTCAGTTAGACCAGAACAGATTTTATATCTGTAGCCATTACAGCTGGTGATTCAGACTATACCCTCTGGCTACAAGGAAAACTTTTATTAAGTCTATAGACAATAAGCCCCTGCCTAAAGACGATAATTAGACAGTTTTCAAATATTAAAAATTTTGCTTAGCGTTAGAAGTTAAAAAGACAGTGCATAACAATACATATTTATGCACAATGTTTATAAACTATGGCACTACTAAACAACCGCCACATAATGTCCAAATAAATAGAAAATCCAGCTGCATATCCAGTTTTACAATAAGCCTAATGAATTTAGAACCAGAACCGCTTGAACTTCATATTGATATTGAAGAGGAAAACCAAACCCCCGTTGACATCATGGTCAAACACGCATCTCTGACGCGTCACAATATCAAAGAGGCAATGGATAAAGGCGCACTATGGCTGACCAGAAAAAAGCATACCCGTCGTTTAAGACGGGTAAAAAGCTCGTTGCAAGCAGGTGACCAGTTACACCTCTATTACAATCAAACTATTCTTGCTGAAACTATTACACCACCCACGTTAATTGCCGACGAGCAAGTTTACAGCATATGGTATAAACCCTATGGCGTTTATTGTCAGGGATCAAAATGGGGGGATCATTGCACAATTCACCGCTGGGCAGAAAAAGCTTTGCAGCGTAACGCTTTTATCGTACATCGACTTGACCGAGCAACCAGCGGCCTAATTATCATTGCTCACAAAAAATCAACTGCAACTCAATTTTCTGAATTGTTTGCACAACGAAATATCCACAAAAGTTATCAAGCCATTTTGCATGGAATATTTCCACAGCAAAAAATCACCATAAATAAATCGTTAGATGAAAAATCTGCTATTAGTCATATCCAAAGACTCAACGCAAACAATCAATTTTCATTAGTTGAAGTCACTATTGAAACCGGCAGGAAGCATCAGATACGCCGTCACTTGGCTGATCTAGGATTTCCCATAGTAGGTGACAGGCTGTATGGCAAAGATAATCATTCTGAAGAAAATAATATACCGGATTTACAACTCTGTGCTCACCGGCTAGATTTTAATTGCCCGATTAATAGCGAATTAAGATCTCATCAGCTCAGCCAGCAGCTAACACTCAAATTATGTGACTAATTATATTTCTGAATATTTGTACAATAGACATGGATAATGTTTTATCAGAGAAACACTAACGACAGGTAAGAGGAGTCTGTTCAGGCTTCAGCTTTTATCAATTCGTCCTTGCTATCAATTTTGCTCTCACCCATATAGCGCTTGCGCTTTTTGTCTTGGACTTTTTCCAGGTCAACAAGGATCAAACCATCAACACAATCTGCAAAATCATGATCGATATTAAATGCCGACAGCTGTACACCTCCTGGCTGACATAACTCAGTATATTGTTTATACAACGTAGGGACTGTATGGCCTAACTCAACCATCTGCTGCTTGAGTTGCTTAAATTCCAATTTATAGTCTTCTCCAGCAAAACGCTCAGCCATGGATAATTTATCTACAGCGTGCAAGGCATAGGGTGTTTTTGCTGTAGCAAGTTCTTCTTCACTACCAAAATGCTTGCTATAAAAGCAAATCAGCAGATCTTTGGCTTCATCAGAATAGTCATGGCTAATACTGACAGGTCCAAATAAATAACGAAGATCCGGATATTTATTTAAATAGGCACCGATACCATACCAGAGATAGTCCAGGCTGCGCTTACCCCAGAACTTGGGCTGTACAAAACTGCGCCCTAACTCCAAGCCTTGCTCAAAATACTGACTGAATCGTTCGCTGTAATCGAACAGTGTCTGCGTATATAAACCATCACTCTGTTCACTCAGCACTTTTTTACTTTGCGCCATACGATAAGAACCAACAATTTCCAGCTCTTGATCATCCCACAACACTAAATGATCATAATAGGCATCGTAACTATCGATATCGCGGCGTCGACCTGTGCCCTCTTTAACGGCGCGAAAAGTCAATTCTCGCAACTGACCAATTTCACGCATAATTACTGAGTTAGCTTTATAACGATACAGGTAAATGGCTTTATCATCTTCCGTGTGACCCAGCATTTCGCACTGTTGTATTTCTTTTTTTAACAACTGTCTGTTTTCAGGATGAGCAACGGCTTCAAATTCTGGCGCGAAACCCACCACCGATTTACCTTTTTTCGGCAAACGATAGACTTGTTTCTTAAACTGCTTGGCAACAGCATCAGGCTTCAGACCGAGGCGATTGTACTGCTCTGGGTAAACCATGTGCCCGACATGAATACCAACATCATTTTGGGCCTGCTTAAACATCTCGCGAATCAACCACAGTGTTGAAATCGGTTTTGCCAACAGCGACAGGCTATAGAAGAACAGTGAATTCCGACCATCAACAAAAATTGGCAGGATAGGCGCATTTTTATTATCAGCAAAACGAAGAAAACCACTATTCCAGCGGCCATCTTTAATGCCGGTAGGCCCAAAGCGAGATACTTCGCCTGCAGGGAAAATAATCAGCGCACCTTCTTGGTCCAGATGGTTACGAATAGCTTTAACCTGACTTTTTCCCGAACGTCCACTCATGTTATCTACAGGCAGTAGTAACGATCTTAAAGGATGCAATGCATACAACACTTCATTGGCAACCGCTTTTACATCGGGACGAATGTCTCCCACCATTTTTAATAACGCCAGGCCATCGAGACTACCGATAGGATGATTAGCAACAATCACTACTCGGCCCTGAGTGGGAATACGCTCTATTTCATTAGCTTTTACACGATAAGAGAAGTCGAAAAAGTCCAACACTTGTTCAACAAAGTCAAAACCTTCCAGGTGAGGATAGGATTCTCCAAATTGACGAAATTTACTTTCATGGCAAACAAATCGCAGCAGGTCAACAATCGTCTTACCGAGTATGGGGCGACGAGCAGTAAATCCAGGAAAACGTTCTTCGATAACCGATTCGATACTTATCATCACTACCCAACTCTATGCTTCAAACTTATGCCGCGTTGAATAACACAAGCTGATGATTGGTCAATCGCTGCTCAATATCTTTCCAATGCAACAAATGTAACTGGCCGTTACTGTCTTCTGCTAAAGCACTACAGGTTTCAGTCCAATCACCATCGTTACAATACATGATGCCATCAATGTCACGCAGGTTGGCTTTGTGAATGTGTCCACAGATAACACCATCCAGCCCACGTTGTCTGGCTTCGGCAGCTGCTGCTTGCTCAAAAGCTTCTATTGTTCTTTTTGCCTGCGCAAGATTATTTTTGATATAGCTGGCGAGAGACCAAAAGGGTAATCCAAACCAGCCGCGTAAACGGTGAGACCAACGATTGAGAAATACCATTAAATCGTAGGCTGAATCGCCAATCAGTCGATTCATTGCACGGTATAACACAGCGTGATCAAACTCATCGCCATGCACCACCAAGAATTTTTTGCCGTCACGAGATTCATGAATGTAATGGTTATACAGTTTTACATTCAGTAACAAACCCTGCTCAAAATAACGCATGGGCATATCGTGGTTACCGGGAATATAAATCACCTCAGTACCCTGATCCGCCATTTTATGAATACGTTTTAAAACTTCGGCATGCGCGGTTGGCCAATGCATACGTCGTTTCATTGCTAACATATCAACAATGTCGCCGACTAAGTAAAGTCGTTTGCAGGAAACATGGCTGAGAAACTTAAGGAGATAATCGGCATGACAATCACGATTACCTAAATGAATATCTGACAACCAGAGCGTTTGGTAAATGAACGTTGGCTGTACTTCTTTTACGTCTTTGGTATTCATGGACGGTCAATTTGACCGATTTCCATGTCAGAACAATTAATCTGCCGCGAAATATTTATGACAAAGCCGACACTTAATTGTCACATTTCTCTATTTTAATAACAGCCGGAAATAAAAAAGCCGGCTTAATAACCGGCTAAGAAAATTGAGACCTGAATAACTGGTGACAGAGTAAAAATTCAACTATCACCAGCACTCGGTATGCATTACTCGATATTTTCAAACAATGCAGCGATGCCTTGACCACCACCAATACACATGGTGACAACAGCATAGCGACCGTTAATACGCTTCAGCTCGTGCAGCGCCTTAACAGTAATGACGGACCCAGTAGCACCAATGGGGTGACCCAGAGAAATACCAGAACCATTAGGATTTACTTTATCCATCGGTAAATCCAGATCGCGACATACAGCGATAGCTTGTGCAGCAAAGGCTTCGTTTACTTCCCAGGTATCCACATCAGCAACTGCGATACCGGTTTTTTCCAACAGCTTCTTCACCGCAGGGACAGGACCAATACCCATGTACTTGGGCTCAACACCGACAAAGGAATAATCAACCAGCTTGGCCATGGGCTTAAGGCCTTTGGCTTCAGCAGTTTCTTTCGCCATCAACACCATAGCCGCTGCGGCATCGTTAATACCTGAAGCGTTACCCGCCGTCACTGAACCGTCTTTCTTGAATACAGGCCTAAGCTTAGAGAAGTTTTCCAGTTCAGCACCGATACGCACATGCTCATCAGTATCAAAAACCGTAACGCCTTTACGAGTTTTCAATTCAACTGGAAGAATCTGACCTTTGAAGTATTCATTTTTCAATGCATTTTCTGCACGACGGTGACTCTCCAGTGCATACTCATCCTGTTCTTCACGAGAGATATCCCATTTCTCCGCAATGTTCTCTGCGGTGATACCCATATGCACATTTTCAATCGGGCAAGTCAGTGCGCTGGTCATTGCATCAACCATAGCTGCATCGCCCATACGCGCGCCAAAACGAGCAGCCGGCAACCAATAAGGCACTCGGCTCATAGCTTCAGCACCACCAGCAACCGCTGCATCGCAATCTTCTAATTGAATCAGCTGAGTCGCTGACACGATTGATTGCAGACCAGAACCGCACAGGCGATTCACTGTCAGCGCAGGCATTTCTTCAGGCAAGCCCGCTTTCAATGCAGTGACACGCCCCATGTACATATCGTGACGCTCTGAATGCACCACGTTACCCATCACACAGTGACCCAAGTCGTCACCGCTGACGCCTGCCTGCTTAACCGCTTCAGCAACTACCTGACCTGCCAGATCTGTGGCAGCAATATCTTTCAGACTTCCGCCAAAGGTACCAATAGCTGAACGAACGCCACTCAATACCACTACTTCACGTTTGCTCACTTTTTCTCTCCTCGTCGTTTAATCTTTCTTTCCGGTTCGCCTGAATAACTGTTAAAAAGTCATTTCCGGAACGTCATCAGGCACAACCAATTCACCAGCGGTTTTCTCAACGATTTCTTCAACAGAAACGCCGGGAGCCCGCTCTTTTAACCAGAATTTACCATCTTCAATTTCCAGATAGGCAAGATCTGTCAAAACTTTTTTGATACAACCGGCGCCCGTCAAAGGCAGGCTGCATTTAGATAACAATTTGGATTCACCATGCTTGGAGGCATGAGTCATGGTCACGATAATATTGTCAGCACCAGCTACCAAATCCATCGCGCCGCCCATACCTTTAATCAATTTACCCGGGATCATGTAAGAGGCAATGTTGCCTTCTACATCCACTTCAAAGGCACCCAATACTGTTAGATCAACGTGACCACCACGAATCATGGCAAAGGATTCTGCCGATGAAAAAATACTGGCACCGGTAGCCGCTGTCACGGTTTGTTTACCGGCATTAATCATATCAGGATCAATTTCAGCCTCTGTTGGGAAAGGTCCCATACCCAACAAACCATTTTCTGATTGCAGCATCACTTCCATGCCTTCTGGAATATAGTTAGCAACCAATGTTGGAATACCAATTCCGAGGTTAACGTAATAACCATCTTCTAATTCTTTCGCTACGCGTTGCGCCATTTGTTCACGAGTTAACATTGTCTATTCTCCCCTTAGCAATTACGCGTCACGCACAGTGCGCTGTTCGATACGTTTTTCGAAAGTACCCTGAATCAGGCGATCAACATAGATGCCCGGCGTGTGGATAAAGTTAGGGTCCAGTTCACCTGGCTCAACAATTTCTTCTACTTCTACCACGGTAATCTTACCGGCCGTTGCAGCCATCGGATTAAAGTTCTGCGCAGTATTGCGATAGATAACATTGCCATAGCGATCAGCTTTCCAGCCCTTGACGATAGCAAAGTCACCGGTAATGGATTCTTCAAGAATATAGTTGCGGCCGTTATATTCACGCACTTCTTTGCCTTCACCCACCTGCGTGCCATAACCGGTAGCAGTATAGAACGCGGGGATACCGGCACCACCTGCGCGCATTTTTTCAGCCAGTGTACCCTGAGGTGTCAATTCAACTTCAAGATCACCGTCCAACAGTTGTTTCATGAATAAGGCATTCTCACCGACATAGGAAGAGACCATCTTCTTCACTTGCTGATCTTCCAACAGAATGCCCAGACCAAATTCATCAACACCACAATTGTTAGAAACAATAGTTAATCCTTTGGTACCCATCTTCTTGATCTCGGCAATGCAGCCTTCTGGAATACCACACAGACCAAAACCACCTGCGATAATGGTCATATCATTTTCGAGGCCGGCCATCGCCTCTTCGTAACTTGTTACCACTTTGTCAAAACCAGACATTAGCTTGGCTCCTCTCAATATTTCATGGCCGTTATCTTTACTATCTTTACGACCTGATTATGCTTAAAAATCCACCAATTCATAAAAATCGAGCTGTATCATCCAACAGCTGCTAATATTTATCAATTCTTAAATATTAATCGATTAATAAATATTTTTTATGGATGTCACCCTGAAACAACTGGCTGCCTTTATTGCCGTCGCCAAGACTAAAAGCTTTGCCGAGGCAGCAGAACACATCTATCTCTCCCAACCAGCCATCAGTGTGGCCATTAAAAATCTTGAAGATATTGTGGGGGGGCCATTGTTTATCCGCTCCACACGCAAACTTACCTTAACTCCCGAAGGCGAAGCCTTCTACCCGGTTGCAGCACGCCTGCTTTCCGAATTAGAGGATGCAAAGGAAGAACTACACAATCTGTTTGCCCTTAAACGGGGAAAGCTGGCTGTAGCAGCAATGCCCTCTTTCGCAGGACATCAATTACCCAGCATTATCAGCGAGTATCGGAAGCGCTTTCCGGCCATCAATATCACTGTTCATGATGTGCTGGCTGAAAAGGTAGTGGAAATGGTTCGCTCCGGCCTGGTAGAGGTGGGTATCACCTTCGATCCAGATATTGCCTCTGATGACCTGCTCTTCGAACCACTGTTTGAGGACCAGTTTGTCATTGCACTACCGGACAAGCACCCGCTGCTAGAGCATAAAACTTTAAGCTGGAATCAAATCAAAGATCAACCCTTAATTGCACTGCAACGTCCCTCCAGTATTCGAGAACTCATTGAAAGCCGCCTGGAGGAGAAAGGGAGAAAGCCCATCATTGAGCTGGAATCGCATCAACTGGTCACCATTATCCGCATGGTTGTATGCGGGCTTGGCATTAGTATCATGCCCTCTCTATGTAAACCCCAGATTGAACAGCTGGGCAGTCATTGGCGCCCTCTTAAAAGCCCTACAATCAGTCGCAAAGTGGGCATGCTAGTAAGAAAACGCACCCCTTTATCGACAGCTGCCAAAGAAATGGTACATGCCTTAAAACAATACGTGCATTAACCGAGAAACTGCCATTCATTTAAAACACTTTGGGCTTTGAAATAGCGCGCACTTCTGCCAAAAAATAATGGCAGCTATGTCACAGCTACCTATACTTGATATAAAAGGTGGGATTTTATCTTGTAATCTATAATACACAGGCATTTAGCCCTATTGGGCACAAGAATTAATATGCAATCACCTAGCACTCCAGACAATGAGGCTCATCGCCTGGCCACTCTCAAATCCCTGAATATTTTAGATACTGAAGCAGAAGAACGCTTTGATCGTATTACGCGCATGGCGAGAAAATTGTTTCAGGTACCTATTGCGCTGGTAAGCCTGGTTGACGAAAACCGACAATGGTTTAAATCCTGTTTTGGTATTGATGCCACAGAAACACCGCGCGACATCTCATTTTGTGGACATGCCATATTAGGCAACGAAGTGTTTAACATACCCGATGCCTCGCAAGATACACGTTTTGCCGATAATCCATTAGTTACCGGTGCACCCAATGTTCGCTTTTACGCAGGCAGGCCATTAAAAGCGCCCAATGGAGACAAAATTGGTACACTCTGTATTATCGACCAGGAACCCAGAAACCTGGACGATGAGGATCTGATAATACTTGACGACCTGGCCGCAATGGTCGAGCAAGAATTGTCTGCCGTGCAACAAGCATCGATCGATGAGCTTACCCAAATCAGTAACCGCAGGGGTTTTCATCAAATAGCCGAGCACAGCTTGCAGGTCTGCAAGCGTCAAAATATTCCTGCCTGCCTGGCATTTTTTGATCTAGATAGCTTTAAACCAATCAATGATCAATTCGGCCATAAAGAAGGCGATAATGCGCTGCGCTTTTTCGCTGAACAATTACAGCTGGCTTTTAGAGAAACTGATTTAGTAGCGCGTATAGGTGGCGATGAATTTACAGTTTTTTTTATCAACACGTCGACAGACTTGGCAAATGCTTTTGTTGAACGATTCACTTCCCAACTGGAAGAGGCCACACAAACAGACAAACGTCCCTATAAAATCTCTTTCTCCTATGGTTTGGTTGATTACGATAGCAAGCGTCACCATTCGATTAACGAGTTAATGATCGCCGCCGATAAAATTATGTATCAACACAAACAGGAAAAAAATCAGCGAAAACACCTTTCATCGCTTTGAATATATAGTTATTTCATCACCTACTGCTAAACCCTTTTCATTCTAAAGTTCATCCAACTCGCCTCCTATACTTAACAAGAAGACCAGCGAAGGAGGTATCACCATGAGCACAATTACTCAACACACTCCCTCTTATCCTATTCGTACTGTTCCCATGACTCGCCCTTTTGTTTGGTTAGCACGGGGATGGGAGGATTTAATGCATCACTTCCAGGCCAGCTTTACTTATGGCGCAATGGTAACCTTTATGGGAGCTTTAATTCTCGCCTACGAACGGCACCCACTGTTCATCGCCGCAGCCATGAGCTGCTTTATGATGGTGGCACCGATTTTAGCTGCAGGTTTAACAGAACTATCCCGCTGCAGCGATCTCAACGAAGAAGCCAATTTTGATAGTTCGTTAAAAGCCCTGCGACGCAACCACGACAACTTATTGAGCTTTGCCGGTTTTCTACTGGTAATCAGTGTTATCTGGTTTGCTGCTTCCTACTGGCTGATGGCCGCTATTATTGGTGAAGTAACACCGACCATTGCGCAAACTGTTTGGGGCGATGTACTCCACAATATGACTGGCACTCAACTTACTGCCTATGCCATTTCCGGTGGTTTATTAATTGGCTTGGTGTTTGCGCTTTCAGTAGTCACGGTACCCATGATTATTGATCATCATGTCGATGCGCGCTCTGCTATGAAAACCAGTTTGCGGGTATTCGTTAAAGATCTACCTGCCATCGCCATGTGGGGCGTGATCATCCTTGCACTGATCGCCATTGCCTTTGCATCGTATCTGATCGGCATGTTGATTATTTTTCCGCTACTGGGGCATGCGACCTGGTATGCCTATCAGGATTTGGTAAAACACTAATCTATCGGTAGTAGATAATCTGTTTACTCAGCAGGCTGATCTTCCAGCTTGGTGGTTTCACGGGTATCCATGATCGCTGCGATTTTCCAGCCCTGATCGGTACGGATGACAAAATAGGCTTCCTTAAAGCTTTGACGTTTTTCAGTACCGATTAGGATACGGACAGAGTGAGTTTCAATATCGGCCCATATCGTCGCGATATCGCCTTCTACCCGGCTATCGATAATGTTAGCCGTGCGAGTATAGGATCTGGTCATTTTAAAAATAACGGGAATGATGCCCGACCAGTACTCTGGTAAATTCTCAGTCAAGCCTTTAGGGTCGACACCCGCATGGGCACTCTTGATCGTAAACTGCACACCACCATCGACCATAGTGTTGATCAATCCTTCCTCATCCTCATTGGCAAAGGCGGCATTAAAATCCAGTACGACTTGCTCATGGGGTGCAGCTGCATATGACAATGAAGCCACCAGTAACCCTGCAATCAAAACTCCAGCCATCAAGCCCCAACTACCTAACAAGCGATGAACATATTTAGTCATTTCTTTGCCCTTTACTCTGCTTATATTCTCGTGTTTTAAAATGCTAACAGTCTTGCTCACAGGGTTCCAAGAGATTGCCTATAGCAATAGCCAATATCTTGATTTACAACAAATAAAAGCCGTGTAATATTTTCGTTCTGTCATTGTTAAACCAATAAATACATAAAGGGCATTTTATGGAAGCCAAACATTCGGCGGGTACACCCTCTGAAACCAATCATCTGGACAACAGTAATACTACCCCTCGATATCGTCTGTTAGCTATTATGCTTGGGCCAGCTGTGTGCTTGTTATTGTCCTCTTTACCTGCGCCGGAAGCTCTTTCCATTGAATCCTGGAAACTCATTGCACTGACGTCCTGGATGGTATTGTGGTGGATGACAGAAGCTGCACCGGTTGCCGTCACCGCTTTATTGCCTATTCCTTTTATGCCAATTTTAGGCATCAGTACCCAACCTGCTGTTACAGCCAGTTATGGCCACCCTTTAGTGTTTTTATTTTTAGGCGGTTTTTTAATTGCAGCAGCCATGCAGAGATGGGGCCTGCATAAACGAATTGCACTTAGAATTGTCCAGTTAGCAGGCAATAGCAGTCGTGGCATTATCGGTGGTTTTATGGTTTCCACAGCATTCCTTTCGATGTGGATTTCCAACACAGCAACATCACTGATGATGTTTACTGTCGGCATTTCCCTAATTGATTTTGTGTCATCAAAAGTTGAAGACCGTGCTCAAGTGAGAAATTTCGGCATAGCACTTATGTTAGGAATTGCTTACAGCGCCTCTATCGGTGGAGTTGCAACCTTAATCGGAACACCACCGAACACACTATTGGCGGCATTTCTATCAGACAATTACAACATCACTATTGATTTCTCTACCTGGATGGCGGTTGGCGTACCGATTATGCTCATTATGCTTCCTATAGTCTGGATATTGTTATGTCGATGGATTTTTCCGGTCGGTGATTTACATATTGGGGAGGTTTCAGAATTGGTTTCAGGTGAACTGCATGAATTAGGCGCCATGTCCCGCGGTGAAAAAGTCGTCATGGTGGTGTTTTGTTTGACGGCTGTTGCCTGGATTACACGAAAGTGGCTGGTGGCTATGACAGGCCTAAATATTTCAGATACCTCAATTGCGTTAATGGCAGCATGTGCACTGTTTGTTATTCCGGTATCTTTGCAGCGCAATCAATTTACCGTTGAATGGGAGGCAGCGCACAATGTGCCCTGGGGTATTTTGATTTTATTCGGTGGCGGCCTGGCGCTAGCTGGTGCTTTTAAAAGTACTGGCTTAGCTGCAACAATTGGTGAATATGTTGGCGGGTTAAATACCCTGGATATCACGATGATTGTTTTAGTGGCAATCGCAGCTATTATTTTTCTGACTGAAGTGACCTCCAACACGGCAACCACTGCAACGTTTCTACCAATCTTAGGCGCTGTCTCTGTTGGTTTGGGCTACAGCCCAATGACATTAGCTATTCCTGCCGCATTAGCAGCGTCTATGGCCTTTATGATGCCCGTGGCCACGCCACCTAACGCCGTTGTATTTTCCTATGAAGAGATGCACATCAGTGACATGATGAAAGCGGGAATTTGGTTAAACCTAATAACTATCAGCTTGATCTATTTGGCCATGATCACATTTATCCCCATACTTTTCGATCTCGGCTATAGCAGTATTTTTTAATCGCACACGTTACTGCTACCAAATCAGTACTGCTATATCTGTCGAACTTTTCAATGCGAGCAATTCAGAGCGATTCTTTTACAGATTTTCCGATACGCTCTTTTTGTTCATCGTCCAAACTTAATTCCACAGGTAATTCCTCAAGCTCAACATCATTAATCATGTTATTACGATCTGTTGCTTCACTAATCACCTGTTGTGGCGACTGTTCAATGTCCTGCAATAATCTACTGCCCAGAAGTAAATCTGTGGGTTTGCCCATGTCACCTTTGCTGTAATCACAAACACCTTGGGGGAAAATTTTTTCCAGTATTTGTTGATAAGAAGACATATCAATAGAGCCATAAACGCCTTTATCTAGTGCTGTTTTTACGGGCTGCAAATGACATTTGAAAATGTCACCAGCAACATCCGCGCCGGCCAATTGTCTGGAAACAGAATAAGAGGGGTAAACATCCATACAGGCCCCTTTTTTCAAATCATTCCATGCACCATTCCAAACATCACTCCCAGCGGCAATAATTTTTCCTTCATTGTCAAAACAAGTATCAACCGCCTGTTTTGGTTTAGCTTTTTTAGTTAACCACTGATCCAGCACAGCAAAAGCTTCAGGCTCACCGGTATGGGGTTTTCGAGTCACCCATATCAAATGGTTTTCGCTATGGCCCTGCTCTCGCAACAACCGTTTTCGAGCTGAGAAAGAGGCAGATAAATGATGCATGTCCAATTCATCCTCTAAATAATGCCGTAAATCAATAAGAGGAATCGGCAAATGGCCTAAAAATACATGACCACTGCGATAAACAGCATGCATTGCTTTTATATGACCCTCACTGCGCACGGCGGGCTTTTCCAACGTTCCATGCCGCATATTTTTATGACTCCAAATGGAAATTCTGATGGGAAAAACATCGCCATTTAAAAACCAGAAATGTTCCTTACGTAAATCCTTTTGTGCTTTCCAGCCACCGATACTGGCATTGAGTTTTAAAAATTCATCAATGGTAATTTTATTGTCCAATAATGTTTTCAATCCGTATTGAACACCAACATTGTCCCAAGTGGTTCGGCCATAACCCTGTTCATCAGTACCATAAATTAATTTCAAATCATTCCAATGCGTCCAGTTAACGGATTCCACCACATCCGGATGATAATATTTTGCTTTATGCGTAAACGTCGGGTTATTCACCAGAGCTGTTAAACCGCGCCAACCATTGGCGCACTCGGTCTCACCATTTTCCATACTGGGAAAAACACCGCTCCTGATTTGTGATAACCGTTGAAACCAGCGAAAACGGCTGGTGATTTCGGCACTGGCATTCAGTCCTTCGATATCACGACGATTCTCCCAATCCTGCCAGCGTGGATTATTTCTGTCAGTGACATCGAAAAAGTATTCCAACAACTCACAGTCCATCGCATAAGCTTTCTGCGTCACCATGTCTGGATAGGCATATTCGGCAATGGCTGCATCGAGAATATCGGGATTATTTTGCGCAAGGATATATTGTTGTACTGCGCCTCCTGATCCGCCAATGCCAACGGTATAAAGCGGCTCGCCATAAAGTGCAGTAAATTGTTTCTTAACCCTTAGAGCTACATCTTCCGAAGTCCATAAGTTGTAATGATTGGATGTTTGGGTACCAGTGGAATAAATAACGGCATAACCCTGCACGAGTTGTTCATACCTGCGTTTAAAAATAATTCGAGGTGACAAACGTCCTTGTCGGTAGCCAATACCCACACCGCCGCGAAACTGATAAATTAATTTTTGATTCCAATTACTGCCATTGGGGTTATCTAACGTTTCATTGTCGCCACGTAAAGCGACAATCATATAGAGAAAGCGATTTATCGTGCCTATCTCTACTCTAACAACAAAATCAATCTCTTTACCGTTTACCACAATTTTTTCAATATCATCATTCGCCTGTGATAGAGGATAAAAGCTATCTTCGGTATCAACACGTTTGTAATAGTAATTGGCTTGAGTGGGCAGCAGACAATCTTTACTGTAACCCATAACCTGATCGGTAACAGTGCCCTGCTTATTCAATTTATAAACAGGCACCCCCCAACCCTGATAATTATCAATCAAGGGTTGCCCAAGCCCGGATCGTCTTATCCCACACAGAAAAGGATATTGTGGTTCACCCGCAAACAAAGGCTCAACCGGACCTACTTCACCGATATGTATGGGAAAGGTAAAAGTCTCTTCAGGTCGACTGATAACCGAAGGATGTAAACCCTGATAGGAAGGCAGCGATATATCCTTTTCAACCGGAGGCATTCCCACAACATATACGGGAGGAATTGATTTAGAATCAGGATGTAAATAAAAACCTGCGCAGGATATTAATAACAGCGCAAAAAACATCCAGGCAAAATGCAATTTCTTTTTTACAAGCAACATAACAATGTCTCCTCTACATCATTACTGTAGACATCACATGCAGCTCTTATTTTTAATAGTGCATATAGTATTTTTAGACTATTTAAAGCAGCGGGCTTGTAGTTAATTGCTATAAGAACGGATTTAAAATCTGATCACTCTTAATCCATGACAAGATTTTTATTTAAGTTGGCAGTTATTAACAGGAAAGGCTTTGAATTAAGCAGGATAAAAAAATCAAATGAAATTTTAAGACTAAATCGAACTAAGTATTAGACAATAAAATTCTAAATCATTTTGTAGCTATTGATGACTATGAGTTATGTCTATGAACCGTAGGCTTTTAGAAAAAAATCAACTGACTGTTCAACTAATTGATCAATTTCAGCCTTTGAAACAGTATCAATACCAATCATCATTTTGGTTTTTTTCACTCCACACAACAATGCAATAAATTGTAATGCAGCGAGTTCAGCATCGTCGGCATGGCAATGACCGGCGTCAATTTGTTTTTGTAAGTAACTGATAAAATTTTGTTGAATCCAGACGGGGCCAGCTTCCCAAAACATTTGCGACACTTCAGGATGCGCCTGCGAGCCTGCCACACACAAACTTTCCAACCGAATAGCCTGCTCACTAAATAGCAACTCGCAGAATTCGCACCCCATTTTGGTTAGGGTTTCTCTTAAGGAAAGACCCGACGGAGAAAGAATTTCAGCTGGAGTATGCTCTCTGCAGGCGCAATTAATGGCCTCCTTGAACAGGGCTTCTTTACTACCAAAATGGCTATATAGCGTCTGTTTGGATACACCCGCCATTTCAGCAATCTCAACCATACTGGCATTATCGAAACCGGCATGAAGAAATACATTGGCCGCAGCATCCACAATAGCCTGACGACGCTGCTCCTGCTGTTCAGCTCTGGTGGATTTCATAGTATTTATTGACGCCGCTTTACTCACTAACTTTGCTCGCTATAAGTGCCTGAATGTAAAGAATTAATGCTCACTCTCTGTTATTGAACAGATGATGTGCACTTTTGAAGAGCCCTATAGGCTTGATCGCCCAGTGTATATTCATTAGACTAGACCGTCCAGTCCAGCCAGATAAAGATATATGTCCCATAGCTGGCTCGATGTAAAGACTGCCCATAACCATATTAAGGATAAAAGGGAGGATAATGCATTGAGAATTTATCTCTATTTAAAGCCCTACTTATGTTTAAAACCCTATTTATGGAAAGGCTTGTCGGTATTGCCCTTGGCATTAATCGCAGGTTGTGGCGCAGAAAACATCTCACCTTCGGACTTAGCAATTAACCATAAAACGGTTTCTGCCAAGCAAGTCACCATCCAACCTGATTACCAAGTAGCCCGCGAATTTATTGGTGCACTTAAAGCACCACAACGTATCGATTTAGGTTTTGATTCGGCGGGACCGATTGTCTCTGTGTTGGTTGAAGAAGGTGATAACGTTAAAGCCGGGCAAGTACTGGCAGAATTGGATTCCTCCGTCTTGAATGCAGAACTAGAAGCGACTCAGGCACGAAAAAGAGAACTATTGGCAAGGCTTGATTTAAACAAACGCGATCTGGAACGCCAGAAAAAATTGCGGGAAAAAAGTTTTGCCTCCGAGAGTCGTAGCGACCAGCTCATTTCGCAACAACAATCACTGATTGCACAAATTGATCAAGTCACCGCATCAACGCTATCCTTAGAAAAACAGTTAGAGAAAAAAGTATTGTATGCACCTTTTGATTCCAGTGTATCCAATCGTCTTCTAGATGAAGGCGCCGTCGTTAAAGAGGGAACTGCTGTCCTACAGTTGCTGGAGTCCGGTAGATTAGAAGCGCGTATTGGGGTTCCACTTCGCCTTGCTCGTAAACTGGAAGCAGGTGGCGAAGCCGAAGTTGTTATTGAACGACAGATACATCAAGCAAAATTTTTATCTATCGGCACCTCAGTAAACTCGACTACCAAAACTATTCCCACTGAGTTAGAAGTTTTTGTAAATGATGGCGCTAAAAAATTGTACGACGGACAAATCATTCGCCTCAAAGTGAACGAAACTCGCTCACAAAGTGGCGTATGGATTCCAGTGGATAGTTTGATCGCCGGTATTCGCGGCAGCTGGGATGTTTTTGTGCTGTCGCCCGTAGATGACAAAGAACCCAGTGATGACTCATTGCATATCATTGAACGCAGAAAAGTCAATGTCGATTATGTCGGCGGTGGACGCGCTTTTGTCAGCCATGGTCTTAACACAGGCGATTGGTTAGTCGATGCCGGCGCGCACAAAGTAGCTACCGGACTGCAGGTAAAAATTGCTCACCCCGTTGAAGTAGCTAGCGTACCAATAATTCACTAACGAATTCACTAACGCGTTTCCATTTAGTAACAGGATATTACCGTGATCTTCAAACTGCTGAGCAACGTCAGGGTAGTCGCTCTCTTCACTGCCTTAATTGTGGTCGCAGGTTTAGCTGCACTCAGTGAATTGCCTCGCACCGAAGACCCGGAACTGGCTATTCGCTTTGGCACTATTCTCACCAACTTCCCTGGCGCTGATGCCGAACGAGTAGAATCTTTAATTACCGAACCCATTGAACATGAAATGCGTACCCTGCCCGAAGTTGGTAATGTCGCTTCTTCATCTTCATTCGGATTATCCGTTGTAACCATTGAACTTGAGGACTCACTCAAGCCCTCTGAGTTGGATAGAGCATGGTCTGAAGTCCAGGAAGAATTGGATTTGGTAATCGGTAAATTGCCCTCTGATGCCTCCAAGCCATTTCTCGATAAAGACCGTTTTTCCGCGGTGACTATGGTGTTTGGATTGACACTCGAAGACACAGACAATCGAGAGTCGGAACATTATATTTCACAACTTAGCCGATACGCCGAAGATCTTGAAAGTGTTTTACTCTCGGTAAAAGGCACGGAATACGTCATCATCATTGGCGACCCCGGCGAAGAAATTATCGTAGAACTGGATATGGGCAAAGTGATATCCAGCGGTTTAAGTGTGACGGAAATTAGCAACCGAGTTGCCCTCGCAGACACTAAAGTATCCGCAGGTTCAATCAACGGCGCAGGCCATCGCATTGCCATTGAAGTAGCCGGTAGCTTTGAAGACCTGGAACGATTAAGACGCATTCCTTTAGTAGTCGGTAGCGAAGGTGTATTGATGCTCGGTGATATTGCCACCATACAACGCTTACCCGTCAACCCTGCTACCGGTTATGCGTTACTTTCAGGTCAGCGCGGTATCGCCGTGGGCGCACGCATGGACAGCAATATGCGTAGCGACATATGGCGAGAACGAATCTTGAAACGCGTAGACAGTTATCAACAAACATTGCCTTCCAATGTGAAGGTTGAAATGATTTTCAATCAGGAAGAATACACAAATACCCGACTTCGTTCGCTGATCATTAATGTCATGATTGGCTTTTCACTGATCGTAGCCGTGCTGATGTTGTCACTAGGCTGGTGCTCCGCGCTGATTGTCGCCATCTCGTTACCACTCACTGCATTATTTGCCCTTGCTGCGTTGAATACCTTTGAACGCACAATCGATCAAATGACTGTCACCGGCTTAATTATTGCGTTAGGAATCATGGTAGATAACTCTATCGTCATGGCAGATACCGTAGCACGATATCGAGCGACCGGTTTATCTATGTTCGAAGCACAGAAAAAAGCTGTTCAGCATTTGTGGATGCCACTACTAGGATCAACACTCACCACTATTTTTGCTTTTTTACCGATGATTCTTCAACCCGGTCCAGTTGGCGAATTTATTTCCGGTATTGGTGTTGCTGTGACCGCTTCACTAACCGGTTCATTCTTAATATCACAAATCTTCGTCGCGAGTTTAGCTGCACGCTTTTTAAACACGACTGCAGAGCGCAATGGCCATTGGTACACGGCAGGCATAAAAATTAAAAGCGCCGCTACTTTTTTACGCAATATAATTTTTAACGCCCTGTTAAAACCCTGGAAAACCAGCGCCATTATTTTTCTGGTTCCCATAACCGGTTTCTATACAGCAATGCAATTACCGACGGAGTTTTTCCCCGCTTCAGACCGGGACATGTTTAATCTGGAAATCAGATTGTCCGGCTCAAGCAATGCACAAGCAACACGTACACTGGTCGAACGCGTTGACGCAGTCATAGCCAATGATCCTGATATCGAATCACTGCATTGGTTTATAGGCAGTAACGCTCCCAAGGTGTACTACAACCTGCCCTTTAATGCTGATGGTGCACAAAATTATGCACAGGCGATGATCAAAATGACGGATTTTAAAACCGCCAATCGCCGCGTACCGGAACTTCAAAAACAACTGGATCAATTATTCCCTGAAGCACAATTTATTATCAGGCGCTTTCAACAAGGACCGCCCTTTGCCCCTATCGAAGTGCGAGTAAAAGGCCCAGAGATTGAACAGCTCGCGCTTATCGGTGAAGACATTAAGCAACGTCTACTATCAATCAACGGTATTACCCAAAGTAGCGCCTCCATGTCTCAGGGTGTACCGAAAGCCACGATTATGGCTGATGAAGGCATTCTACGCAGCATTGGTTTAGCATTAGGCAATACTGCCACACAAACAGTCGCGGCTACCGATGGGCTGATTCAATCGCAAATACTAGAGGATACCCAATCCTTACCGATACGTGTTCGCGCCAGCGATTTTAAGCAGGATGATGGCGAACTATTAATGGACTTTCCCCTTATTGGCGCAAGGCAAGATTCCAGTGGGCTATACGGCACACCACTTTCATCATTAGCCAATGTGGTATATATCCCCGTGCGTAATTCCATAAGCCGCTGGAATGGACAACGCACGAATACGATAACAGCCTATTTGCAAGATGGATTACTGCCCAGCGAAATGTTGAGCATCTTTGTTGCGGATTTAGAAAAAAATCCACTCACACTACCTCCGGGCTATACACTGGAATATGGTGGTGAAGCACAGGAAAGCGGTGACGCCATAGGTGGACTGTTAGGGAAAGTCGGGCTGATCATTATTCTTATGATTATCTCTATTGTGATGGCATTTAATTCATTCCGCCTCACTAGTGTAATTATGCTGGTTGCCGTGATGGCAGCCGGATTAGGTATGCTGTCTCTAGGTATATCCGGTTATCCCTTTGGCTTTACCTCCATATTGGGCATCATGGCTATGATAGGGCTCGCAATTAACGCCGCTATCGTCATTATTGCTGAATGTCGATCAAGTGCAGAAGCGAGTAAAGGAAATAAAGAAGCTATCGTTGATTCGGTCATGAATTGTTCAAGGCATATCACCTCCACCACCATCACCACTATTATGGGTTTTATGCCGTTGTTAATTGCTGGCGGTGGTTTCTGGCCTCCCTTTGCTATCGTTGTCGCCGGCGGAACATTACTCACCACAATGTTATCGTTAATTTTAGTACCGATATTATTTTCAAAAATAGCCGCAAGACGTGCATTTCCAGCAGTAGATCACGAAGGGCAATCGTTATTGCTCGAAGATGGTGTTTAATCTTCCCGCCAGGCGAATACCTGCCTTCAGTAATTGCTGGTTAAGCGTATTAATATTGTTATCGCTATAGTTAAAGCCGAGATTTATAACTCCATTGCTCTGCTCATCAAAATCATAAACCTGCTTACGCAAAGCTTTGGACTCTTTGGCGTAATCGAGATAAGTCGCTAATTGCCATTTAATGATTTCTTCTTCATTAGCATGATCAATAAAATCAACATACTCGCTGTAGCTCAGTTGCTGCCCTTCAATTAACTGCGTATCCCATACACGATGCAGGTTTGACGGCTTGCCAAACCATTTAACAGCAATATTATTCCCTCCCCTATCATCTCGCCGACCCACATGCAGAGGCTGATGAATATCGGCGATAAAATGCACATAAAAGGCCAAAGCTTGCCAGCGTTTTTCACCCTTCACTTCAGGATTTCGCAGTTGACTTTCAAAACGCTGCAGCGCGTCCAGCACATCACCTCTATTACTACGCTTAAAATTTTCTATTGTTTCATGATCATCGATAGATATGTAATGCCAAGGCTTAGCTCTATCCCAGTTTTTATCTGATCGAATAGCATCAGGCCATGTAGATAACTGCGCTAGCGATCGACCATTAGTAATCAACATGATCTCCTGAAGCACTTTAGGTGTGAGATGATTTTCGGCAATTTGCGCAACGATGCGATGGCCATTTTTGCCAAAGCTGTAGACAGGAGAATGCCCAAAAAGTAAAAGACTAAAAAAGATACAGCTTATAATTAATCGTATCCGGAACATAGAAAACCCTAGACCGGTGTATTTTCCAAATTCACACTACCCTTTTACAGTTTGCCAAGGGCCTGTAATAGCTAACGTTTTCGCCGGAGAATAAATATTTACAAACATTGTATTTCCGTCTGCAGAAAAACATGCACCAGCAGTTTCAGTTCGTAGCTTCAGATGAGCAAATGGGTACACCTTTCCCTTTGGAGAAACTCCGCGCATATAATTGTTTATATCGCTACCATATTGATCTTCACATACCAGCAAATGCCCTTGCGGCGTAACAGTTAAATTGTCACCAAAGTTGTATAAGGATTTATCAGTACTTTCCAAAAATAGCTGAATACGGCCAGGCTTATCCGTTTCCTCTGCTTTGCCCTCATAAACAGAAGGCTGGTAACGCATAATTTGGCCATATTTCGCAGCGCCGCCACTGGTACAACAAAAATACAATTCGTTGTCTGCCCAGTGAATACCTTCTCCACGAGCGAAAACAGCAGCACCATCAGCAAACCCTCGTTGACGCAAATCATCTTCAGGGCTCTCTGGGTTCGATAAATCAATCCATTGTGTATTGAACCATTGATTAACTGACATATTGACTGACGACCAGTTACGGCTATCGAATTGTTTTTGCTGTGTTAACACCAACGCCTGCAATTTTCCACCTTTAGCCAGCTTGCCGTATTCATTCGGAATAAAACGATAAAACAGACTATCACTACGATCTTCCGTTAAATATACGATACCAGTTTTAGGATCAACTGCCGCCGCTTCGTGATTAAAACGCCCCATGGCTGTAAGAGGCAGTGGATCAATCAAGCCATTGGTATTTGCACTTACTTCAAATATATAGCCATGCGATTTACCGATACCAGATTCCGGGGTAGCCACTGATTCTTCGCAAGTCAACCAGCTGCCCCACGGCGTAATGCCACCAGCACAATTACGAATAGTACCGATCAAACTTAAAAATTCCTTCTCGGTCTGCCCAGTTTTGAGATTGTAAATAATATTACTGGTGCCACCAGGAAGTGCGACACCATCTGCAAAACTGTCAAACGCTTTATCACTCTTAAAGTTTTTAAACATTGAGTCAGAATTTTTCAAATGCTTTGGATCGAGTTCATGATTACGAATTAAAACCACTCGTTCAGAATCTAACTGAAAACACCCCATCCCATCAGCACGATTTGGCACGGGGAACCCATCCGACATTTTATCGCCTAACTGGGAGATGATTTTATAGCTAAAGCCCGCAGGTAAATCGAGCAGCTTGCTAGGGTCTGGAATCAAAGGACCATACCCTTCAGCAGAGGCTAACTGGATTTCCGCTGTTGCGGTTTTACCCATAAAACTAGTAGCCAAACCAGTGAAGGCCATAGCACCGGCACCTAATGTAAATTGTCGCCTGGATAGCATTATTACTGCCCTCGGAAATGATGGTGTAGAAATTAGCGAATGCTATATATTACTTTGACAATATTTCATTAAAAAGTCTCATTTTTATTAAAATAAAGACCTTACATTTAACAAAACTTTCAATGCCTGTAGCAAGTTTAAAATTGATATTTACTAGTATATGCATAAGCAAAGTGAGTATAAAAGATAACCCGCTATATATATCATTGATCACACTATGATGTAATTTATTTTTTGGCACGAAAAAAACCTGACTGGGAGATCAAAACAATACCTGTGCTTATACATAAAAAACCCAATAATATGGTGGTAGAAGACGACGTTTCTGTCGACTTAAAATCAGCCCTGCTATGATTGTGCAAGGTTATTGACTCTCCGGAATTACCTTTTATACCCGCCCCAAAACCAATAATAATTAGAAAAATACCAGCAATAAATTTTGATAAATCTCTTCTCATAACAATTGACTTATTAAATATATTAGAAAGTTATGGCAATGGCAGCACCCGAGCCATCATCCCCGCCTATAACACCGAAGCCCATAATCAATAAAATAGTTATGGTAAACCAGTTTCTCTGATTTTCCGCCAGGGCGTTTTTAAGAACTTACGCTTTTTTCTTTGCTCTTGCTTCCTGCTTATTTTCTAGCGCCAATTAACCATCAAGTTAAAAAACGTAAAAAGACACAACGTTTTGGTATTCTTATTGAGCCTTTTTCTAGCCCATTGTTATTCAAACAGGTTAACTCCGGCCTATTAGGTAGGTCTTTCGGCAGTTTAACATTCCAGACCAAACCAATATTCATTAAACGGTTTAAAACCCACCAACCCGGATCTGGTTGATGATGATAAATACCAAGAATTGCCGAACCAGGATACGCGTGATGATTATTATGCCAGGATTCTCCCATAGTTAAATACGCGGCAAATGGAACATTATGACCTTGAACTGCAGAGCCAATAATATGCCAATCTCTCTGACCCTGATTATGCGCAAAATAACCAATTAACCAATGCCCTGTGACAGAAACGGCTATTCTCGCCGAAACTCCCCATATGACCCAAGGCATACCGCCAAAGTAAAAAAATACGGCAACCCATGGAAGCTGCTGTAGCATCCAGGTTTTTTCCATAAAGTGATAAACCCCATCTTTCTCTATTCTTTTTTCTATAACAAATGTTGGAGGATGCCTGAGTTCTAAATCACAGTTTAATTGCCACCATCCATCACGTAAAAAACCTTCACCGTGGCGCAGGTAACGATGACATTTGTTTTTTCGTTGCGCCCAGTCTCTTAAATCATGTTGTTGAACCATACCAAAGGGACCAGCCATTCCAACTAGCACGCCCAAATACACAAATAAATATTCCATCCATTTAGGGCATTCGTAACTGTTGTGAATCAGCCTTCTGTGCATTCCCAGTGAATGCCCCAGACACAATGTTAAAGCCGTCAATATGACAAAGACTAAAAATGCAGACCAGTTAAAAAATAGGCAACCACCTATAATAGCAACTATTAAATGACCTAAATACCAAATGGATTTAACGGGAGACCATCTCACAACACCATCTTCGGCATTAGTCAGAATACTTTCTTGCATTCTGGGCGTTTCATTATTTGTATCCATACGCTCTCTAACTTAACGGGAATTAGCCGCAAATATTTAAATTCACATACTCAACCTGATGATACGATGTAACTGTCAATAACTTACTCTATCTCTCTAAAAACACCGGACTGTTCAAACATTATTCCTAGAAGAGGATGCTCAACATCAAGATCAAAGCGAAATCTTTCATTATCTAAAGCCGTTTGTACAACTACCGTTTTTCCCGGAGTCAACCAATGCGGAATGGGCACCTTAAAGCCCAACACATTGCAAAAAAAAACGCTGGCTTTCAAAACAAATAGCACCATCTTTTTCTGAAACCTTTAAATACATACCAAAACCAAAACCTACCAACTCAACCAGCCCTGATTGTTCTTGAATACACTTCGTAGATTTCACACGATTTGTTTTGCTATTGGAGAAACGATAAAAACGATCCCAGGTCATGCCGTGTAAGATGGGATCAGGGTATACCTTCACGGTAATTGGCACATGCTAACCTTGATAAAACGCCAGAGGAGCGCCAATCAATCTACATAGTTGCGCCCAAATACGTCCAACAGCAGACATCGACACAACATCCATAATGCCTTCATAAGTAGTTTCTCGATGAGCATACTCCGTACTGAAACGCTTCTGGATATCAGGATGCAACCTTGCCCACGCATCACACCCTAACAATGTTTTATAGTTAGCATGTTCACTGGCGCGGTTTTTTATCAGTTTTTTGGGCAAACCTGGTGGTGGGTTTCTAGTCATGACAACCTCCTTTGCTCAATACCCCATCGTGCCGCGATGACAAAAAATTCTTTCAGGGTAAACAATCCCATGCATGGCATGGCTCCTGTAACCACCCCGCCCTTGGCCATCTTATTAATGATAATTTCTGCTGAAATGGTAGGAACATTGGGGCCAAAACCATCCTCTGCAATTAACTGCCATACCAAGGTTTTGTTTTTATCCTCTTCGCTCACGCCTTTAAGCACCACAAACATACCGCCAGCATCGCTGCCCCAACGCAAAAACCACTCACTCATCACAAACAGCCAATCGGTGTAAAGCGACCAATTGTTGACCAAACCTGCACGACTCAACCATGAAAGCCCCCATAACCCTAGATGCATCAATGTGACTTCCAGGCCAGCCTGAAAAGAAACATTCTTAATCATTGGATAACGCACAGGTAGTAGTGCTAGGTCAGGAATATCACAATTGCTCATCCAACGCTTACCTAATGGCCGACCAAAATCATAACGATTAATATCCTGCCAGCCATAAATGGTTTTTTGTTGTCCATTACATAATGTGGAAAAGGGCTTTCCGGTATACGACAAAATAGAGGCGACTGTGGCTTTTCCTCGTTCGGTTTTATTACCCGGAGAAATACCAAAACGAATAGTTTCCAGAGACACAAACTCATCAATATATTCATCAATCACCGCCGCGGTTAATCCTGGCACTGTGCTGGCGCCACTGACAACCATCACACCTTGAGATTGAGCCTTATCATTTAGCTGAGATATATTGGCAACGAAGGCACGATCATCAGCCAAATCAACATAGTGACAACCTATTTCAATACAAGCATTCGCCACTTTATATGCCTGGTCGTCGTCTCGTTGTGCATGAAAGGGACCGGAAGCATTAACCACAATGCTTGGACTAACTTGAGTTAACAGCTGCGCCAGATCATCCTTCAACACATCAACGGCAAAGCACTCAACGGTTTTACCAAAATCATTGATTAATTGTTGCTGAAACATCTTGGCTTTAGTCAATGAACGGCCAGCAATGGCAACTTCGTAGTCATAGTGCTCCACCAAACTCAGTACGAGCCTTTTACCAAAGTTGCCATAACCACCGATCACCAGAATTTTCATACTTCATCCTTTATTGACATTTATTCACTATCAATGAGCTGCAATTCACCTCCATAACGAATGACACTGCCGATCAGGAACATCGTGACGTTGACACTAAAACGATAACGCCCTTCATATTCTTGCTCATAGGCTATCACTTGTGGGCTGAATACATTTGGCATGGGAATTCCCCACAACCGTGTTTTGATAAATTGATAATGCAATGCCCGATCCTTTTCGATTGCTTTAAAGGACAACGCCAACGGGCCTAAATACTCAATAAGAAAATCACCGTCCTGAGTGAAATGGGATTCCACCTTCAGTCCATCGAAATTGCGTTTCCAGTGCATAGTGTTTTCTGTATGTTCACAGTCCACCGATAATTGCGCCTGCGGATTGGCTTTAGGAAACTGAAATAGTCGGCAAATAATTCTTGCCGCCCAATTACCCTGCTGCACATTGGCAATACCCTCAATGCGCTGTTTGCCGTCATGCACTTGCTGTAACAAGGGAGATAAACGTTGAAAGGATTCCCCCATATGAGCCATCAACACACTAGCCATTCAATAACTCCTTTTTAATTTCCAATACGGTTAATTGTCAGTAGCAAAAAATACCGCCGCCCTAAAGTCAGTTATGGCTTTTCACCACTGCTTTCCCCAATCAGAGGCTTTCCCTTTAGCCATAACAACAATCGCCTTAACCGAACGAAAAGGGGATACACCACTTTGGCAAGCTGGCGATGACGCAGGATATTGCGATTAAGCCAACCCACAAAACCTTTGGCATCGCTGTGATTGGCAATCAAGCAAATGGCCTCATCACCAAAACAAAAACGGCCCTGGTAAAATACAATCGCACCCTGGTCGATATCCAGGCCATTAGCAGCGGCCGCTACCAATTCCTCAGGGTTGTGCCGACTATTGCGCACAGTGATATCGGAATTATTCGTATCAATGGCACAAGCGAAGTGATTGCAAATAGGGCATTCTTTGTCGTACAAAACAACCATGGCCTCTCGCTTGTTCATCACTCTACTCACTTCATCCGTTTTAATTTCAGTCATTTCTGTCATCACAGAAATGTAATGGCAAATTTTTTTCGCTAGCTTTTTTTGCGCCCCGAACCAGGAATAAACTTAGCGATCTTCGCCCCCATTTTCATCAGACTCACCAACGTCGGCTTGGGCAAAGCCTTCACTTGTTCATACCAATCCGTCAGCGTCGAGACGAAGGTCAGCATATTAGCAATCTTGTCTTTTACTGCAGTTGGCGTTTCCTTATCACTTTCCATCTCCAGCACACACTGACGCAGCATCGTCAACGTCGGTTCCAACTCACGCTTCTTGCGCTCTTCCACAATGGTCATCAGCATTTCCCAAGTATCACCCTTCACCACGAAAAAATCCCGGCGATCTCCCAGTACATGCTCGATCTTAATTAATCCCCAACTTTGTAGCTCCCGAATACTGGTGCTGACATTGGATCGCGCCACCCCCAGCAACGCTGAAATATCCTCAGCCGTTAACGGGTCAGGTGATAAATACAACAAAGCATGGATTTGGGATACCGTACGATTAACCCCCCACCGGGTGCCCATTTCGCCCCAGTGAAGAATGTATCGTTGCATTAGTGGTGTGATATTCATTGCATACAGTTATTTCTGTTATTACAGAAATAACTGTATGCAAGAACATTATCAAAGTCAACCCTATCTATAGATTTTTGGTAAAGATCCAACCTCCAACACATCGCTACTAAATAATAATCTTAGGCTTAATTCTTCTTACTATCGTTAACCCTTAACACACACCACCTGCTTTAACGTGTGAACCACTTCCACCAGATCAGATTGGTTGGCCATCACCTCATCAATATCTTTGTAAGCGCCAGGAATTTCATCAATAACCTTTGAATCCTTCCTACATTCCACGCCCTTTGTTTGCTCTAACAAATCAGCACGCTTAAAGACTTTGCGTGCAGCACTGCGACTCATCCTGCGCCCGGCACCGTGAGAGCAACTGCAAAACGCATCCGCATTGCCCTTGCCTCTGACAATGTAAGAACGTGCGCCCATACTGCCCGGTATAATACCCAACTCGCCTTCTCGTGCACTAATCGCCCCTTTGCGCGTAACAAAAACGTTCTCGCCAAAATGTGATTCTTTCTGCACATAATTATGGTGGCAATTAATGGCAGTGTTTGTGACACTAAATTTTGGCAATAGTGGCTGGATGGCTCGTATCACCAAACCCATCATTTGCTCACGATTGATGCGTGCATATTCCTGAGCCCAATTAACCGCTTCTATATAGTCATCAAAATAATCAGCGCCCTCGGTAAAGTACGCCAGATCTTTATCGGGCAAATGATGCTGATGCCTGGAAATATCTTTCCGGGCCAGCTGGATAAAATGTCTGCCTATGGCATTGCCAATACCTCGGCTCCCCGAATGCAGCATGATCCAGACTTGATCACTTTGATCGATACATAATTCGATAAAGTGATTACCACTACCCAAGGTTCCCATTTGTTTAACCCAGGCTTGCTGAGGCTGCCTCAGCATTTTCAGCAATACCGGGTGTTTTTCAAATAGTCGATCAACACCAGGCGCCAACGTTTGGCACGCCTTGGTTCTGGCAGAAACTAATTTATGCGCGCTACTGCCCACTGGTACTGCACGCTCAATAGCTTCGCGAATATTTTTCAAGTTATCCGGCAACTGTGAACTTTTCAACGACAAACACACAGCATTCATACCACAACCGATATCGACACCCACCGCAGCAGGAATAATGGCGGACTTGGTTGGAATCACCGAGCCTACCGTTGCGCCAATGCCAGCATGCACATCGGGCATAGCTGCAATATGTGAATGCACGATGGGCAGCTGCGCAATATTTTTTAATTGCGTCAAAGCAAGATTATCAATATCACGAGTATAAATCTTTACCGGCTTCACGCCATTTTTTGCATTTTTGTTTAATTCGATTTTAACTGTCATCACGATACCACTATCAAATATTGATTAATGATTTCATCAAGTGCGCCGCAGCGCGACTCGCTCATCAGTTTCCTGGTGGCGAGTTTTGCTGCTTTGCGCTTGGCTCCATTGGATTTCTCATGCACCCCACCCTTTCGCATAATGGGATTGATGGCATGAGGGTTTCTCCGTTTTTGCTTAGCCATTTTCTTCCTCCTCTAGGCGGCCATACGAAACCATTGTTGTTTTTTCAATGTTTTTAACCGACGCTTGGCCTGTTTATCGCCAGCAATAAAGGAAGGGCCTTCATTGACTGTTTCAAAACAAAACTGCCTTGGCAGTTTGGTATACAGGGAGCGAGGCGGTTTTGAATAATTAATATGCTTCAATGCCGCACCTGTCTCAAAGCTATGGTAGTAAATTGTATTAATCCCTATTTCTTCTACCAAAAACTTAATAGCTGCACTCAACATCGCCTCACTCCATAGTGCTTTGTGTCGGTTAATTTCAGATTGCAAATAGGTCATTGCCCTATCGACATAAATATCTAATCCGTAATAGCAAAAGGCTTTTTCCTTTTCTTTAATTGCCAACTTCATTTCATCGGCCAAATATTCGACTTCGCGCAACCAATCATTCTGAATTTCTTCAATCAGTGCTTCACCTGTATTAAAGTCCAGATCAATCCTGGCCCAAGCCAAAGTACTACGCGTATCAGATATAGGATGGGCAAAGAATTTAAACAAATCCAAATCGTTACCAATGCAATGACGATAGATCTGATCGTGGCGGTTACAGAAATTCATCTGCAATACCAAGTTAGTACCGGGGCGAGAGGTTTGATAATAGCGATAACGCTTTACCCTTTCCCTCCCCCATGTTCCTAAAGTCAAAACATAGGATTCGTAATTTTGTGGCCATAATGTCTCAATATCCTCTGCTCTAAGAACACCACTACCGCAACGAGCCAACAACGATGTAAATAAAGGCTTATTCATTAACTTGCCTAACTTACTTTTCTTTAAATCCGCCACCTGGCTAGGTCCATTACGTAGCAAATTGCGCTGTAATAAATAAGCCGCGTAATAATCCTTATAATAAGTAAATAAGGTCCTATCCTTTGGCAGGCAATCAATAATTTCCTGTGCTAATTTTGCTTGCATTTTTCACCCCTTATTGCCTTTTTTAAGGCATAAGCATCCCTTCATCGGCAGATAAAACTGCAGACGACAAAAACATTACTTAGAGAACTAAGTAATCACTATCAGAAAAGTTGGGAGTTACAGGAAATCAGTATTAACTGAAAAATTGACCGGCAAGGCCCAACAATGTGACAGAATTTTTATTGATAAACATATCGAGCCTCCTTTTGATTAGGGTTAATGTGAATAAAAAATCAGCGACGCTGCTGATGGGCGCGAACTATAGTTAGATCACTATTTATTTTCAAGTAAAAATATAAATTTTTTGAAAAAATTGTATTACTACCGAAAAATATCACTCTCAAAAACAATCGCTTGATCAAGGAGCATTAATCAATCACCTTTCGAAAAACCTCATCGTATGCACTTAACTTTACAGCATCACCAACGGGGACCTGTTCAGCTCTGTTTTTAATCGCATCGTAGCAGGACAACATATAATCCTGAATCTCCGGATTGATATTTACCTTTGCGCTTTCAGTGAGATGCTGTTTTTCCACTAATAGCTGATCTATTAGTAAACTTATAGAATGACCCTGAAAATATCTATCCTTAAGATATTGGAACGGTACAGGAGGGTTGGTATTTTCATCGACAATCCATTGTGCACAAAGTAATGACCTTAACGCATAGAGACAACTCTTGGCGTTATTCCATACCTTATCATCCTCCAGCTTTTTCTTTGCCATGGACAAATAATGGTAAAAAACTGCCTTGGCATTAAAAGACTGAGCGGCCAACTCCTTGAGCAAGACAACCTTCGATGTGTCCTGACGATAGACAATGGGAGAATAAAGCCATTCGAACAGTGGCCCATTACCCTTTTTTAGCAAGCGCAAGGACTTACCAATATCCCATCCACCCGCATCCAGATCGCCAATGAATACTGTATCGATCACATCGCGTTTTTCAAAGGGCGATAGATACCAATGAGCTGGATGGCAATAGATAAAACGTACATCGTAATCGCTGTCTTTAGATGCAAAGCCCCAGGCTCGACTACCTGTCTCAACTGCTAGCAGTATAGTAACGTCATTACTGGTTTCTATTTTCGTCAGCAAGCTGAGTATTTCTTGTTGTTTATTCACTGGTGTCAATCGCCTTTAGCACGCAACACTATGGACTCAATTTCTCGCAGGGCTGCAACGGCTTTATCCTCCGTGACAATGCATGCATCTAATGAACCATAATGCTGCTCTAAACACTCAAGCAATAATGCTTTGATCGCCTGTTTATCGGCTGCCAGCGGCAATTGGCTATCCAGGTAAAGTTGTTCCAATTGTTTTTCCTTATCCGCAAAGTAGTCTTCGACTTGTTGCTGCGTCCAATCTCCTCTACGGATCGCTTTTAACTGTTCTTTGTTTCTTGCTAAATCCAAATCCTGCTCAACCAGGATTTGTTCTATTTCATTCAACAGACGAACAACGTGATAAGCAAATTTCACATCGTAACCAAATTGTTCAATGATCTTTTGGCGACCACCTTCCGGAACCTTGGTACGCATTTTATGTATTTGCGCATAGGCATAACCTTTAAATCGCGCCCAGCTACCTTTATGTAGAAAAATATGTCGCTTTTCACGGACACGCTCACCCACTGCCGTGCTATATAGCACGCAGTTTCTAGGTACAAATAATGAATCGATGATATTGGGGTTGTTATCCATTAACAGTCGAAAGTATTTAATGACCGAATAGATGGTTAGATCATATTCACGCCCCTTCCCGCCCATGGCTGATTTATCGATCATATGATGTTGCTGGATTTGTTCAAACATCGGCTCAGTATCATCGAAACCAGGTATCTCTCCACGCAAGTGAGGAAACACCCAATCACGTGGGGGAATCGCAAAACCATAGACATCCATATCTGAATGATCTCCAGCGACACCATAGGCTATCGAACCCATCACCACTTCATATTGAACCGCTGTATCCAAAAATTTGGGAGGTGATTTTAACAACCCCATTTTTATTAAATGCTGAGTTTTACTGCTCATTACATCCTTTCCTTTTAGTAGCCGTTTTATACGGCAGAGCGCACACTAGCCATATACTTAGCTATCGCTGTAATTCTTAAACGCCTTATTTGTTCGGCCAACTTTACACCTTCATAGCCTTGTTCAAGCAACGGTTTAACATCAACATTCTTTGCCTCATCACCACAGCGAATCAAAAGCTCGCCATTGGGATAATCTCGATGCTCTAAACCTTTTCTACCTCTAGCATCGGCTTCACAGGCCTGTGCAAAGTAGCGCACTCTTTCTGGCCTTCGAATACCATCAAGCGATTCCAGCAGACGCATGATCGAGCGCGGTTGCATTTCTAGCATTTTATGACAGCGCAAGTGATTTTTAGTCACCTGTATAGCGATATCACGAAAGTCATTAGGCACTTTGTATCGCTCACAAACATGTTCAACCAGGGGAACGCCATTGTCCTCATGCCGAATATGTTTCGGCCACTCGTCTTCAGGGGTTAACCCTTTACCGAGATCGTGAAGTAAACCTGCCCAGGTGACCACCAGCTCATTATATTTAGATCGCGCCAAATCGATAACGGCCATCACATGATCCCCGGTATCAATCTCCGGATGATATTGCTCAGGCTGAGGAACACCAAACAAACAATCCACCTCAGGCAACAAAACCTTGAGTGCACCACATTGTCTAAGCACAAGAAAAAACTCACTGGGTTTTGGCTCAGTTAATGCCCGAGACATTTCTTTCCAAACACGCTCTGGTGTTAATTCCTCTAATTCTCCCTCATCGACAAGCTGCTTCATCAATGCCAATGTGTCATCATGAACGGAAAAACCTAACTCTCCATAGCGGGCTGCAAATCTGGCAACCCTTAACACCCTAAGCGGATCTTCGACAAATGCCTCAGAAACATGGCGCAGTAATTTATTGCCTAAATCATCTCGCCCACCATATGGATCAACATAGCTACCATCTTCTTTTTTTGCGATGGCATTGATTGTCAGATCCCGGCGGGATAAATCATCTTCTAAGGTCACCTCTGGACCGAAATCACACACAAAGCCCGTATGCCCTTTACCCGATTTTCTTTCTGTTCTGGCCAGCGCGTATTCATCTTTTGTTTCTGGGTGAAGAAAACAGGGAAAATCATTACCAATTTGTTGGTAACCTAGCGACAATAACTCCTCTTGGGTAGAGCCAACAACCACCCAATCTCTATCCGCTACGGGGCGACCAAGCAATTCATCACGGACCGCACCTCCTACTAAATATTTTTCCATTAATTCCACCAGTAACAAAAAAAGCGGCTATTTATCTACTAATAAACAGCCGCTTAACTTTAATTTGGGGACAATTTAACCAAGTCATTCAAGACACCGTCAAGACCACCATACACAGAGATCTTGTCGATACGCTCAGTGACTCGCTCCAATGACTCCAACTCTTTAAGCCGCAATAGGGTTGGGTTGTTTTCCATCATTTTTGCGGTGTTATGCAATGAACGCATCGCTTGAGTTTCTTCGCGACGCTTGATCAAGTTTGCTTCAGCTTCTTTTTGAGCTTCTACTACCTGATTCAAAATCACTTTCATATCACCAGGCAAAACGATGTCCTTCACACCCACGCTTTGCAGCACAATACCGTATTCCTTGAATTTATCGCGAACACTTTCCGCAATAACAGTATTGAGAGAGTCTTTATCCTCCAATAACTGGTCCAAAGTTTTGGTACCAACCGCTTCTCGCAAACGCAACTGCAGCTCACGATAGATGAAACCTGCGTAATCACTCAGCTTCAGTGCCACGATTTCTGGGCTATCGATACGATAACTCGCAGATAGATTGATTCGCAAACTGACACGATCCTTAGTCAAAATTTCTTGACCATTGACCTCTGCTACTTGCAAACGCATATCCAGTAACTTAACAACCACTGAACGATTGTATTTCCAGAAACCATAGCTACCTGGCTCTAAGATTTTTTCAAGCTTACCATTTACCAATAACAAACCCACATGTTCATCTGGCACTTCGTTGTAGCTAATCGCACGAGCAACTTCTTTACTCGCGCCAATCTTTAAGCCACGACCCAATAAACCAATTAACTTTTCATCAATTTGGTAATTGGCATCAATATCAATAACGTCGACGCGGACATCTTCAACATCTTTCCAGAATACATATAAAGAGCCTGGTGCCAACACATCCACTAAGTGACGATCTCGATAGATCAAGCCTACTTGAGTATCAGTCAATTCAACACGATCCAAATAGTCTGAAAGCTTATCAGCATAAGTATTTAGCAAGAATTTGGTATTCTTGTGCTCAAATTCCACAGCAGTGACATCATAGGTTTCAAGTTTTATATCACCACTGATAATTTCCACACGGTGACGACCTGGACCTAATACACCAACAAATCGATTACGGCGATACATCAATGCCTTTTGACTATCAGCGATATCAATTGTTTTCCATAGCAACATAATATTACTCCTTCTATTACAAACTTAATAAGGCGAGGCTCACCCAGGATCAACGAGGTTATTGATTTGCATACTTTAGGCAAAGAACAACAGCGGCTTGCTGCGTAATGATTCAAAGCATTTCCTAAGTTAAAAACTCTTCCTTAAACCGAGCTTTTACAATCATTACGGGTCAAACATGTTGTCTCCGCGTAAAGCATGAACCCATCAACAACGGCGATGATGCCGGCGTTTCAAACGTTGATAAACCTCATCAACGATTAAAACTATGAGCCTCTAACAGATTTTTATGCAAGGACCTGAACCTTGTGGGGACTCGAACCCCTAGTCTCTCGACTATACCAAGAGTCGTTTTTCAGACGACGGTTACTTTGACAGGAATCGAACCTGCGGCCTATCGATTATGAGTCGACTGCTCTACCCAACTGAGCTACAAAGTACGGGCTTTAAGGTTTTGATACAGATTGGTACACACGACACCAGAGATGCTTGTGCCAGGCCGACATTCAGAGACGACTCCGCTAACCTGCCAACAACGGCTTAAAGTCTTTTGCAACTTGCTACGATTAAGCAGCAAGCCAACATCTTTGCCCACTAAAACGGGCTTTTAAGTATTCCATCTGATCACCACGAATCTGGCGATTATCCAGATACATAAATTCAAAAATATTCGGCGCAAAAGGAATGGCTAATAATTCCATACCTGCTTGTTCTGGAGTACGACCACCTTTATGGTGATTGCACCGTTCACATGCAGCGACAACATTGGTCCAACAATCCTTACCACCTTGTACACGTGGCACAATGTGATCACGCGTTAACTGCCTGTTATCGAATTCCATTCCACAATACATACAACGTTGACCATCACGCCGAAACAACATCCTGTTAGTTAGCAGTGGTTCGAAGTTTTGTTTTCCAACATCACCACTGCAGGCAATGATCGGAGCTAGTTGCAAACTTGACTGCAAGCCTTCGCGGTTTACTCCACCAAAGATCCATAATGACTCAGAACCAAGACTCCAAATCACTTGCTCTTTTACATACATAGTGGCCGCTTCTTGACGGGTTACCCAAGCTTGAGGAACCCCTGACTTATTCAATTTCAAAATGCGAGTTTGCTCTTTCATACTCCTACCTCTACTTCATCACTTTCACTCTCACAAATAAAGATGCACTTCCCCTGTGCGACTTATCATCCGTAAGCTGGTACCCAAGGTGAGAGTCGAACTCACAAAATCAACAGATTCTAAATCTGCACGCTTTGCCAATTTGCGTACCTGGGTAAATTTTGTGTGCACACATCCCTTGTGCTTGTCTTTCATCCTTAAACTGGTTGGGGCAATGGGAATCGAACCCACCTCCGCCGGATTAAAAGTCCGGTGCACAACCGCTATGCCATACCCCATCTTTCGAAAATAAATTGGTCAGAGTGGTAGGACTCGAACCTACGACCCCCTCCATCCAAAGGAGGTGCGCTAACCAGACTGCGCTACACTCTGAAAATCTTTTTACTATGGAGTGCGCAACTGGAATCGAACCAGTGAAAACGGAAGTTGCAGTTCCGCGCATTACCTCTCTGCCACACGCACTTTTTGCTCATTGTAAAAGTGGCTACGGTGTCCGGACTCGAACCGGAATCCTCGGAGTCAAAGTCCAATGCGTTACCATTTCGCCACACCGCAAAAAATTTGGGGTGATGCCGGGAATTGAACCCTGGTCTCCTGGTCCACAGCCAGGCGCTCTACCACTGAGCTAACATCACCACAATTTGGTGGGGAGGGAGTCGAACCCCCAAAGCTTTCGCGACGCGTTTACAGCGCGCTAGAGTTGCCACATCTCTTCTGTGCCTCCCCGCTATTTGGCTGGCCTGGTAGGGGTCGAACCTACGATTCTCCGGTTAACAGCCGGACGCTTTACCACTCAGCTACAGACCAACAATTTTTAAGCGACCACATTGTTAAAAAACAGCTACCGTGTTGGCGGGTAGCGCACCATGTCATTCAAAAAAATTCTACCGTAAAAAAACAAAACCCCGGCTGGGTTCACCAACCGGGGTTTTTGATTACAAACTCCACTCCGGTTGGCACTAGCCTCCCGGAATTTCCAAAAGACTAGATTTTCGTTTTTTCACCTACAGACATCACTAGGTGACTTACATTTTTATTAGGCAGACTTTGCCCCTGCTTGCGACACTGCAAACATAAAAACCTTTCATTTATTGACAAATCTTTTGTCGTTTTCCTAAATAAATGGCATATCAAATTAACGATTACCTCTACGCAAAAATTTACAGACATAAAAAAACCCGATAGATATTTTTCAAAAATACCTACCGGGTTTTAAACTTGTTTAAAGCTATTCAACCTGGAAGGCATAAGTGCCTTCCAAAAAGAAAGACACTGCTACCGATTATTCTCCACATGCGTGAGTGGGTTAATAACCATACGAATGCTATAACAGCACTGCATTAGGTTTTGTTGACCAAAAAATTTACTCATTACTTTTACTATTCGTTTTGCTTTATTTAAATCTTAATGAAAAATTAAAAAATTATTTCCATCAATTTAGTTGCAGCAATAATAGTATTCAAAATTTCAAAGTCAACAAATTATTTATGAAAATATATACTTTATTAAAAAATTTATATTTTCTAAACACAAACCTCCCATACACCTTTTTCAATTTCACTCAATTGAATATCAATATTCATTAACTGACTTATAATACTAATGTTAGTTAACAGGTGTTGACTTGGTTTTAGCGTTCGAAAAATACCACCCACACCCAATACCATTGGCAACAACAACTGATCTGCCAGATATTCTCCTACACTAACATCAACTTTAAGGTAGCGTTTTACTTCTCGAATCGCCTTTTTTGCCACTCGCTCAGCACTAACACCATGCTCACCTACAACTTCTACCACTTCACTGACGTTTTCACTACACAAACGCAGTGAGAGAATATTGCCAGGACCTTGAGAACGTACAAGCTGTTGCTTAAGTGTCGACGCTGGCCACAACCCAATACGCCTAACTTGATCAAGTTCTCGTTCAGTAATATGCTCTGGTAAACACGCCGAAGTCGCAACGGCTAAACGTGAAACTTCACGGCCACGTTCAACCAAATTTAGCCTTGTGGTTTTCTGCACTGGATAAATTCTTACACGCCAGGCACCACCGCCAGCAGGATAAAAACCATAACGTTGTAACTCGACATCAGCCCGATAGCCCATTTGTGCAATAGCTGGCAAAAAACACTCAGCAATAAAATCAAAGCTAGGCGCAAATCCGTTATGTGTGCCACCTTCGAGATAAATTTCACTCACCTCTTTAGCGAATAACAGTGGCATATATACTGTTTGGAAAACCAAACTGGTACTGCCAGCTGAACCCACTGAGAATCGGTATTCTCCAGCTTTAATCATCCCTGGCCTAAAAGTAACTTCCCTAGAACCCAATTCATCACCGGTTATTTCTGCATCGCAAATCATTTGCGCAGCTCGTAGGCAAGTTAAGTGCTGCCGCAGCAAACCAGGCTTGGAACGACCTGCACGAATATTTTGTATTCGCACCGATTTTCCTAAACACATTGCCAGGGTCAATGACGTTCGAAATATCTGTCCGCCACCCTCTCCTAATGAACCATCTATTACAATCACACTATTTTTCCTCATGTTTATTTGGTGGACGTGACGGGATTCGAACCCGCGTATAACAACAACCAAGGCATTACTCTTGGTCAGTCATAGACTTGGAAACGCGCGCCAGCTGACACCCGCATTAGAGCATCGAGCCTGCATCCTCAACCGTACATCTATCACTGATTACGTTGCCACCAGTTTTACCCGGCTACCTTCATGCTAATCATTTTAGGTAGTGACACTCCCTACGCATCAGCACACCCTATAATCTCAAACAAATAGTGCCGTCCCTTGGCACTATCCCTTGGTACAATGAAACATCCCTTTACCCTTTTACACACACCACTTGTTTTAAGGTGTACACGATTTCCACTAAATCCTGTTGCGCCTCCATCACTTTATCGATGGGCTTGTACGCAGCCGGTGTTTCATCAATCACACCTTTGTCTTTTCGGCACTCAACATCCGCTGTTGCCTGAAGGTGCTCTTCCAAAGACACCATTTTTTTTGCTTTAGTGCGCGACATCACGCGACCTGCACCATGGCTACAACTACAGAAGCTTTCTTCGTTGCCAAGTCCGCGAACAATGTAAGACCGAGCTCCCATGCTTCCGGGGATAATACCCATTTCACCTTCGCGAGCGCGTACCGCACCTTTGCGTGTAACCAACACATCTTTTCCATAGTGGTGCTCGCGAGACACATAATTATGATGACAGTTCACCGCTTCCATCCGCGCCTCAAAGATCATCCCTAATTCTTCGGTAACCGCTGCGATAACACGAGCCATCATTACTTCTCGGTTAATACGTGCAAAATTTTGTGCCCATTCCACCGCTTCGACATACTCATCAAAATGTTCAGTACCTTCTGGCAAGTAAGACAGGTCACTATCAGGCAAATGAATATGCCAACGCTCCATATCTTTCTTAGCCACTTCAATAAAGTGCGTACCAATGCAGTTACCAACACCACGTGAGCCGCTATGCAACATAAACCATACTCGACCATACTCATCCAAACACACTTCGATAAAGTGGTTGCCAGTACCTAAAGTACCCAGATGGTTAATGTTGTTGGTATTTTTCAATACCGGATGTTTATCTACTAACACATCAAATTGTGCTGACAGCGGCATCCAGGCTTTCATCACATCATCAGGGACATTACACCACGCACCTTTATCCCGCTTACCGCGCAAACGCCTTGAACGACCATGCGGTACTGCTTTTTCAATCGCATCACGAATACCGGCCAAGCTATCAGGCAACTGCTCCGCGGTCAGGCTGGTTCGCACCGCCATCATCCCGCAGCCGATATCTACTCCAACGGCTGCAGGAATCACCGCACCTAATGTAGGAACGACGCTGCCAATTGTTGCACCCTTGCCAAGGTGGACATCCGGCATTGCCGCCACCCATTGATGAATAAAGGGCATTCGCGAAATATTCTTTAATTGCTCTTTAGCATCTTCTTCAAAAGGAACGCCTCGGGTCCAAGTTTTGATAGGTACACCACCGTCTTGCATTACTTCATAGCGCTCTTGAGTCATTGCCTTGTCCTTTAAGTACTGAGTACTTATTAATAATTTTTATCCCATCTCTTTGCCTATGAGTATTGCGAAGGCAGTGCCAACATTCTTAAAAAGGTAGAAAATATTTTTATCTTATTGTTTTTAAAGGTTTTATTTTTAGCAGAGTAAAAATTCAAGAAGTTTATCATTCGATTGAATGTATATTTTTATATCTATTTTGATATCTATATATTATATTTGATAGCATGAAAACCGTAGCGATCAGCATTCTAGGTACCACTATGGACCGTCGTGGTAAGGGCGAAAAACGCTGGGACAAATGGCGCCCCACCATTTCCATGTGCCAACACGATGACCTATTGATTGATCGTCTGGAACTGCTATTCGACAACCACTCGCAGAGCCTGGCTGAGCAAGTCAAAGAGGATATCGCCCGCGTCTCTCCAGAAACCGAAGTGATTTATCACCACGTCAACTTTCATGACCCCTGGGATTTTGAAACGGTCTATGGCGAATTGCTCGACTTTGCACGAGGCTATTCTTTTAAACCAAGTAAAGAGCGCTACCTAACACACATCACAACCGGCACCCACGTTGCTCAAATCTGCTTGTATCTGTTGACCGAAGCTGGCTACCTGCCAGGCCAATTAATCCAAACATCCCCGGCACCTAGAAACAGTAATGTAGCAGGCCAATATCAAATTATTGATCTGGACTTATCCAAGTACGATCAAATTGCGTCGCGCTTTAAAAAGGAGCACTTTGAAGGCACCACTTACTTAAAGGGAGGAATAAAAACCAATAACAAAGCCTTTAACCAAATGATCGAGCAATTGGAGCAGGTATCGATTCGCTCAAGTGAGCCGATTCTTTTAACTGGCCCCACCGGCGCCGGCAAATCACAACTGGCCCAACGGATTTATTCACTAAAAAAACAGCGCGGCCTAATCAGCGGTAATTTGGTCGTCGTCAACTGTGCGACCTTAAAAGGTGAGAATGCCATGTCTGCGTTATTTGGCCATAAGAAAGGCGCCTTTACCGGTGCAACAACCGATAGAGCAGGCCTGCTTCGCGAAGCCGATGGCGGCATGTTATTTCTGGATGAAATTGGAGAACTTGGTACGGACGAGCAAGCCATGCTGCTACGCGCAATAGAAGATAAAAAATTTATGCCATTCGGCGCTGACAAAGAAACCACCAGCAATTTCTTATTAATCGCTGGTACTAATCGCGATTTGAGCGGTCAAGCTCAACGGGGAGAATTCCGCGAGGATTTACACGCCCGCATTGATTTGTGGACCTATCGACTACCTTCACTTTCAGAAAGGATGGAGGACTTCGAACCAAATCTCGATTATGAACTGGAGAATTACTCCACCAAAACCGGTTATCTCATCAGCTTTAACAAAGATGCCAGAAAAAAATACCTGCAGTTCGCAACATCGACAGAAGCCACATGGTCAGCCAATTTTCGGGACCTCAATGCCAGCATTACACGCATGGCAACCCTGGCCAATGGCGGTAGGATTACTGTAAGCGTCGTTAATGAAGAAATTGACCGACTGCAACACAAGTGGCAATCGACAAGCAATAAAAGCCACACCAATGACACAACATTACTCAAATCCATTCTCGGTGAAAACAAGATTAAGTCACTGGACTTATACGAGCAGATGACACTAGCACCGGTATTAAAAATTTGTCAAAGCGCCAACTCTATGGCCGAAGCAGGAAGAATCCTCTTCAATGTGAGCCGGGAGCAGAAAAAATCCAATAACGACTCACATCGGATAAAACAGATCCTGGATAAACACCAGATTAAGTTTGGCGACCTATGAAGCACCAAAACCTTCCACGACAGACTTCCATAACACTTCAAACTCCATAGTGAACGCCTTGTAGCTGGCCGTTTCAGATTTTAAACGCGCCTCCTCTATAGCGTCATTAGAATTCCATATGGTGTGACGCTGCTCTTCTTTTTCAGTTATTTCCGCTACTCCGTAAACAAACCCTGTTCGAACATCAATCAAAGCACCAGAAGTTGTTGAAGAAACGTAGGCTTTTTGGTTGGGAATAAAACCCAGGCTCACCAGTGACAATGGACCAAGCGGCGTTCCCTCCACATGAAATACCGTTTCAACGGAATAGATCAGCAAAAGATCCGTCTTAAGCCTTGCAGCCGAACGCCTTAGATCTTTCAAAGATGTAAGTTCTGCGGGCAGCAATAAACGACTCATCGGCGCAATAGCCGAAATCATAGGCAGCCTTGCAAGGCGCGACAAATCCTCATCACTTTCTATATCCCGATTAGTAATCACACTATAGCGCCCTGAACCATAACCATGATTGGTCTTAGTGAAATACCCCGACGCCTGAACCCGAATAACCGCAAGCCTGGCCGGAAAACCACTGGCAGGCTCAACATTCATAAGGTCTGCAATATCCTCATCGGTTAATGCTGTAATATTGACTCCACCAGCAGGCGTTGTGTAGGTAGCCGCACAGCCCTGAAGAACTAATAGGAGAATTACAACACCAATACTCTTACTCTTGGCAAACCTGAATACAGATAAATAAATTGCTATACAATTCATGACTAACTCCCTGGAATGGTTAAATATACTGTCAGTCTAGAGTTAGCATGATTTTGGCAATAGCGTCAGTTAAGCCGTAAAATGGTCTTCACAGATAAAAATAATTGTGTTATGGCAAACCTATACAGCAAAATTCATCGTTTAAAAGCTCAAGGGTGGACATGGGATAAATTTCTTCAGGAAATTGAAAAACACTACCCAGCCGGGTTAGAAGAAAAAACACTTAAAGCTCATTTTAAACAGCCGCACCGAAAAGCGTCTAACCATGTAACCCAAGCTATAGAAACGGTCCACAATATATATTTTCCTTCACCCTTCCCTGAAGATATTGAAGCTTTAGTGCGAATCTATAATCGATTGTTAAAAAATACCTCTCACGCGCCCACCGATGAAAACATTAATGATCTATCTCTGTTTATATCCGGCGAACTAAAACAATCGCGAAACCAAAATTTACTTCGCGATGTTCGTTTACATTGGTTAAAGGCTAATATTTATTTCGACCAGCTACCCAACTTGCGCCAATCAGGCAACAAGGCATTATTACTGGAAACTAAAAACACCGCTATTAAACACTACTATCTCGCGATAGAATTGATCAACCATCACAACGCTACTCAAAACCCTCCTAGCGTAAGTGAGTTTGTTTTATATAAACTGCAACAGAATATCTTAGCTTGTCATCTGAACTCAGTAGTGCCAGACAAACGCCTTACAGATAAAGCTGTTTTAAACCATTTAAAGGAATCTGATTTTTTCCTACAGAGTAAAACCGTTCTAGAACAGGAACCGTTTCAGTGGGTGGTCGCAAGAAATGGATTGCGCTTTAGCTCTATCACTAAAAATAAGGATGATTGCCAGTGGTTCTTTAACGCGCTTATCAAATCCAATAAACATTTTGAAGATTTAAACTATAGTCCTGTAGGCTATCCAGCAATCATTAACAGCATGGAATTTGATTGGGCTATTGAACATATTTTAAATGATAAAAATAGAATCCAAGACGAGTAAATATATGGGAGATAACAATGACATATAAGTTAAAGCGAACACTTTTAGCCCTATCAATCATCGCTTTACTCATATCAGGCTGCTCGACAAGTAATTATCATATTGATTGTGATATATCCTCAACGCCAGAGAATAATGAACTGTGCTCACCCGCTTCAGAGCAGAAAAAAAATGATGAAGATGATATGGAGAGAATGGATTAAGCAACTCATATCCAGGTTATACCATCAGGCAAGACATAATCACTGTACTCAACATGCAAGACTCTTCTATATGAAGCATCATTAGACTTACTCGATGCATGCAACAGATGCGGTCGCATCGCTAAAGCGGAACCGGCTCTTCCTGTAATATGATCTGCCTTATGAGACTGCACATAACGATTAATGCGCTCTTGCGTCATTTTCTCATCTTGATGACTACCGGGAATAACCTTTAAACACCCGTTTTCTTTTGTTACCTCATCAAGATGAATTCTAAAGGTCACCATGCGATTAAGTACATCAATGGTTGGCTGCACATGATGAATACCATCCTTAACACTCCATGGCCCCCAGCCAGTCATTTCAAACTGATCAGATACAGCGATGGTTTTATCCTGATGCCAAGTTACAAGCCAATTATTGTCAGGGGATTTTATAAAGAGTATTGCTCTAACCAGATTCGGAGTTCCCGACAAATAATAACCCACCTTCTTAAGGACACAATCCGAATATACTAATTCCTTAACAGACTCGAGTTTCTTTTCAGCATTTCGTAACCCACCCACTCGTCCGGGCTCTATTGCCAATTCATCTAATTCGGATAAAACCTTATCTATAGATTTAGCAGTTAGAAAACCATCAATTAATTCAAAACCCACTTCTGAAAAAGACATCTATTGATACCTATAATGCCCTGTGATCCGATAGCTAAACAACATATCCTCCAATTTAGGGCCTGCACCAATATTATGAACAATCATAGGATTACCTGAATCAGGATGGAATTTATCTGTCACAATACCTATGTGTGGCAAATTACCCGGCAACATCCAGGTAACAATATCGCCTGCCTTATAGTCAGAAGACTTTGAAGAAACTGGCAGCGCAACACCCTTTCTTGAAAAAAATGTTTGTAAATTTGGCACTCTGCGATGATCGATATTTTTATCCGGTTTAGATAAGCCCCAGATTCTTTTTGATGGATATTGATCGAAGCTTTCTGCAATATCTTCATGAACTAGTTTTTGAAGATCTATATTGAGCGCCCGATAGCTGCGAATCACAACATCTGTACAGACTCCGATATTCTCTGGCACATCACCACCAGGATAGCCTATGGAATAATAAGCTCCGTTATATTCAATGTCATATTTAGTACGCTCCAAAGCGGCAAGCACAAGACTATCTTCAAAAGTTTCAGCCTGAGCTTTGGAAGTCACTATCAATAAAAACAATATTAAACGGACTAAACTCATATCATTTATTCTTTAAACACGTCTAGTATCAATTCCTTGAAATTAGTAACTCAACCGGTCGCATAAGATAACTAATCAATATTGACATCCGTATTTCGGGCCACTATACCCACTGACCTTAATAAAAAGGCAATGCTTTTATAAGGCAGATCAATGACCAACTCAATCATGTCATACCATACATCATTACCCCGATGATGCTTGGGCCACAGATAATGAATAAAGAGGTATCCACTAATACAAGCAAAGAACACAATCCAGTCAAAGCCATTGACAATCAAATCATAGACTAGATATGAACTGATAAAAAACAATAAAATTGAAATAATTGCCCTGAATGTATCGATGATATACCTTCCTTATTAGCAGCTAATTATATACTAAACTCCATTCTTAACTGGTCGACTCTATCTGACAGCTCCCCCTGAAGCTCATCACGGTTTAACCTGCCAATTATATTTCTCAAAACACGTTTTTCATCTTCATCAACCACACCATCGCGTAATGCAATATCGACGATCTTATTTAGCTCATCGACATCCAGCTTACCATCATCAGCAAAGCAGTTAATCGAATGAAAGCTCATTTCTAAATAATCGGTGGTATCACTCATTCCTGTATCTCCTTTTTAATCGTTAGATCAGTTTATTCAAAATTAGTAATAAGATATTGCCTTAACTGGTGTTTATTCGGATGTTGATCAAGCCACTCTTTAAAGACATCGAGCTTATCAAAATCATCCGGACTCAATTGCTGCCTATAATGCTCTTTTAAATTTTCTTTCTGCTTCTCAATACGAATGTTTCGTTGCCAAGCATCCGTAAAAATGGAAGGCAGTTTAGTGTGATTATCCTGCGACTTAAGTAACTGCCACTCACCCTTATCGAGCCATACTTCATCACAATAACTACAGAGTTCAATTTTATTATTAGATTCAGCACCTATTTGAAACTTTGTCATCAGGCGGGAACATTTGGGGCATAGTTTGGCTTTACCAACATCTTCAACGACTACGTCGTCTAAGTCTCCTTTATCAACATCAATATTTTGATCAATCCAGTAACGGTAATTGATTAATGGTAACAATACACCTTCGCACTTCGGGCAAGCAGCAGCAACCAAACCTTCATCTATAGATACTGGAGCCAATCGATAACCCTTACATTGCGTACAATTCATAAATAATCCCCTACTCTATTAGTTATTTCCGCACCGATCTAAACTAGGACCGCGGCATACAGCAACGCTTATAACGTTTGCCACTACCACAGGGACAGGGTGCTTTTTTTCTGGGCTTGATATCTTCAGCAATGGCCAACACCTCTTGCTGGTAAAATTCTGTTAATGATTCATACAAATGTGGATGCTTATTTTTTAATAACTGCGGCCTTTCAAAAAAGTACTCCGATGCCACTGCAAAAAACTCTGCACGATTACTAGCACCATAATCGCGAATATTGCTACGCCTGCTATCAATTTCTTTAATTTTCTTTTCTATCAGATCAAACCAGGGTATCGAAAATCTAAATGCCTGTAGTCTTTCAGGAAAACCATCACAGTCGCCATCAGCCATATCCACTAGATGGGCGAATTCATGGATACCAACATTTTTTTTATCCCTACTATTTTCAAACCCTGAATAGAGATGAGGCCGACTTAGTGCCATTTTGCCAGTCATAGGCCCTGTGCCCACCATACCACTTATGGTTGAATCTGGCTGCCCACACTCAAAGTTTTCATTAAAAACTCCTGGAAATAGATAGACTGCTCTTAAATTGAAGTAATGCCACTTAGGAAAGCCCCATACAGGAATGATTGCACTGGCAGCCACTAGCAAACAGTCTTCATCAGACACTTCAATTTGACCTGCCTCTACAGCTGTAGTTTGTAAAAAAAGCAGTGATCGCTGTTGAAAAAGTATTTTATCTTTATCATTTAATGTGCGGTAAAAAACTACCTTATCATTAAGGAAGTCTGACCAAGACTGTTGCCAAGTTATTACTTGTTTGGATTTATTAAACCCAAACAACTGACGTAACCATTGCTTTAGCTGACTAAACATCAATCTATTTTTCGTAAATAGTGAAACAAAATATTATAGGCGCCCATAACTTCTCCTTAGCAAAGTGGTCTTGGTGGCAATGGCACCACATACCACACCTGCCACCACACCGAATAGATGTGACTCAAAGGACACGCCAGTTTGTATTGGCAAAATCCCATAAATCATTCCGCCATAAAAGAAGATGACAAATAGGGCAATGGCAATATTTTTAAAACTGCGATCAAACCAGGCGATAGTAATGGATAAACTCCATAGACCAAATATCCATCCGCTAGCACCAATATGACTGGCTTCTCTGCCAAATAACCAGACCAGTATGCCGGTTACTAAGATAATGATCAGACTGCTGATAAGGTAGAAGCTGACCGGCCGCACTAAACAGATAGCACTAAAAATACTTAAGCCAATGATGTTATTGATTAAGTGCCAATAGCTGCCATGGATAAATGGCGCAGTAATGATGTGGTACCAGTTTTCCGGTGAACGAGGAATAATGCCGTATTGATTAAATTGTCCATCCAGTATGATATTGAAAATGTGGATAATACTGATCAACATTACCACACAGGTAATAACTCGTACTCTTAACCACAAAGAGCTCGTCATTACTCATCTCTCTTAGGTGACTTCTTTGATGACCGTTTTGGAGAGCTTTCTATAACTTGGGCTTCAGCCACGTGGGTTTCGAGATTACGCAACTGCTCAGAAATATCTTTCATTTTATTATGCGTACGAAGATCAATTTCCAGTTTTTTATCCATACTTCGCACTAAAGGAAAAATACTATGCTCAATGGTTTCTGCCAGAACAGTCAGCACTTTATCAATTCCGGGTACAGGTTCATTAACGACTTTTACTGATGGTTTACTCTGCTTAACAACATCTGCCAGCTTATCGACAACATTCGCTAATTCCTGTGAAGATCTATCACTGCCACTCACTGATGACGTACTTACCTGAGTGGCTACATCTTTTAATTCTTGAACACCATTGACCAAATCCACTAACTGGGCAACCACTTTTCCACCCACATCCGCATCATCACCACCCATGGCTTTATTACGCAGAAAATCCTTTTTAATTTGCTGCCAACGTCGCCCCTCTTCCGCCGTAATATTGCCTCGAAGTTCTACTAATTTGAGCAAATTGTCTTCTGCCCCCGTGGTGAGCAATTGCGCTTCACCCAAATAATGATCTGCAATCATCTGCATTAATTCTTCTTCATTCATTACTGCAGAAATTTTTTCCGTCATTTTATTCATGTTGCGATAACTGCCCTGTAGTTTAAAGGCAGGTTCGGTGCGATATTTATCATCCTGCGCTGCTGATGCGATATACTGCTGGTTAATTTTTAGGACGACATCCTGGACAACAAACATTTTTTTCAGGATTTCGGTGATTTCATTAATTTCTGCACCACTGTATGAATGGCTCAAATCAGTAGTAGCAACATTCGCTCCTTTGGCCATATTAATCAGTTTGTAGACATCATCCATTTCACGCACTGCTAGTGGAGCTAATACGGAATTAGAGGTCAGCGCATTCTCGACATAACTCAAAGCAAACTGCTCATCCATGCCACCTAAAATATCACCCAAGTTATAAATATCGGCACGGTTAGCCAGCATATCCGGTATTTTGAAAGCTTCACCGGATTCGGTATAAGGATTACCGGCCATTACCACACAGAATTTTCGACCGCGCATATCATAGGTTTTGGTGGCACCTTTCCAAACACCTTCAATACGGCGCGTACCATCACACAGCGAAATAAATTTTTGCAGAAATTCGGGATGGGTATGTTGTATATCGTCTAAATACAACATTACATTGTTACCCATCTCCAGCGCTAAATTTAACTTGCCGAGCTCTTGCCTTGCAGTAGCATTGGGTGCCTGCTCTGGGTCCAGTGATAAAACATCATGACCTAGGGAAGGGCAATTGATCTTCATAAAGATCAAGCCCAAGCGATTAGCCACATATTCCATCAAGGTGGTTTTACCGTAGCCTGGCGGAGAGATCATCATCAACAAACCCATGAGGTCGGTACGCTTGTTTTCACCAACAGTGCCCATTTGCTTGGCCAGATTGTCACCAATTAACGGCAAGTAGGATTCATTGATTAATCGATTACGCACAAAGGAGCTGAGCGGCCTTGGCTTGAATTCTTCTAACCGCAGTTTTTCTCGCTGTTCTTTTATGGTGTTTTGGCGCAACTCTAAATAATGATGATAGGAAGGCACCACTTCGAAGCGATGTTTTTCCATACGCTGCAAATAAGAATCCAACGAAAATTGTAGCTGTCGATTTTCTATTGTCGGGTGATCGCCTAATAGCCCTTCTATTGTTAGTTCCAGATCCACCTCGGTTAAACGGCGCTCTAAACGTTCATCGGCATTAATGAGAGCCACTGCTTCTGGGATATACCCTTCCATGCCTTCGAGGTTTTTTTCTTTGATTAGTGCATCCAACCAAGCCGTCGATAAGTTCCAACGCTCTGCTGGCCATCCCATCATTTTATCCAAGGCCATTTGATAACGCCGCCAGGTACTATCATCCATGGAGCGTTTTAATTCCTCGACCAAATAGGTGGCATATTTGCTGCCGATAAATTCGACCCTTTCTCGACCCAATTCAGCCACTAAATAATCGGCCGCTCGGCGAATATCCAACTCATTAACAGGAATCGGATGCAACTCAACAAAAACAGTCAGCGCCTCGCGCACTTCACTTGCTAATAACTCAATAGCTTCTGAACTAGCAAAAACCGATTGCATTTGGGCGGCAGACTGTGCTCGTTCTGGCCAAGTGGTGAAAGATAGCGCCTCACGCTCCGCTTCACTGGGTTTGTTTTTGGCTAAATTTTTTATATTGGCCCAGAATACTTGTGCCAATCCGCGACTTAATGGATCATAGCGCAACAAGTCAGCACGATCGATAGCAGGTATTAAAGCTTTTAATAACAACACCGCATCGTGATCGTGAACACCCTTCTCATATCCCTCTTTATAGCGGGGCGCAGCAAAATCTCTCACTAAGGCGTTAATCAATTCATCATCCAATAAACTCTGCTGTAGTTTATCCGCCGTCAATTCATTCTGTTGGTGCTTGGCCGCTTCAATGATTAAAGATGCCAGATACTCTGACCGATAGACCTCTGGTGTCTCAGACTCCAGTGACATATCCCAATAATCACGCATTGCTTGTAAATCGGAGTGAGTAATAGGCTCATAAAAATCGGTACCCGTTAAATGCAAATTTAATGCGCCACTACGAGGGATAATGGTTAAATCCAGCTCCTGAGTATTAACTGAAAACTTATGGCGAGGCCCTAGTTTTATAATATTACCGCCATCTTCAAAGATATCTGTTTTATCACGCAACGAACGTAACGCTTGTTCTTTAATTGCTTTAAAGCGAGCCTCAACGTCATCGGCTTTTACCGCGCTATCCAACTCACGCAATTGTTCAATCAGCTCACGAGCTTTCAGCACTAAAGCGTCGGAGGCAAAATACGTATTTAATTCATCCGCCTCTGTAAATTTAAGCGAGCGTTTTTCTATACTAGCAAGAATACGATCGGCAGCATCGGTAATCGATTGCGCTTTTCGCTGACGCTCATCGAGTAATTGCTGTTTATGGCTTTCAAAGGATTCATATATTTCCTCACGCTTATCCATTATATCTGCAAGGAATTGATCAAAATTTGTGAACTGGCTTTCCAACTCTTCCAATTGCACTAGCAAGCGGGACAGTTGTTCGTCACATTTTTCCGGCGTTGTTGCCAAGCCTAATGCGTTGGTAATACTTTGAGAAAATAATTTAAACTGTGCACCGAACTGAGCAACGGCTTCTTCTGAACCGAGATTTTTCTGTTTATGCTTGGCATTAGCTTTGCTCTGATTCAGTTTTGAATAAACCTGGGAAATGGCATCAATGATACAGGTACGAACAGTGGCATCTTCGACCTTTAAGGTTCCCATTAATTCTGATAATAAATCCAAGCCTGATGCTGTTGTTTCAATAGTATCTATTAATGGCTGCAGAGCAGCATTGGTCTCAGCCTGATCGACTTCTTTATTAAGCGTATCAATTTTTATCAGGTATGGCTCAAGTGCTTTTTCATCGGAGAGGAAAACCACCGTCTGTTCACTGAGAGACTCTTCTGTACGCTGTAGCTCCTGATCCAACTCTTCAATGCGAGCAACATCGATATATCGATTGTCTTTAATGGTGGTGAGGTGGCCACGCTGGCGCCGCAGCTTTCCCAATGCATCGACAAACTCTTCAGCTGTTTCCCAGTTTTCTGAGCGAATAACCTGCAGCAATTCTTCCTGATCACGTTCAGCCTCCAGCATAGTTTTCGCCGATTGCTGGCGAATACTTTCGACTTTTTCAAATTCATCAATGACCAATTCTGAAGTCGATGAGATCTCTTTAAGAGTCACTGCTATATCTTGGGTTTCGGTATCTTCAACCCAATAGTGATCATCAAAAACCTTTTTCGCTGCCTTGCTCAGCTCTTCATACAAACGTAGCGACACTGACTGATTGTCAATCCTTCGACAAATACTATATAAGTCGGATACACCTCGCACCAACTCAGCATTACCGATCCTGCCAAAAAATGTTTGGCTGGCAGGTGCTTTACTGGCAAATTCTGTGCTCTGGTAGGGCGTTTGCCAAATTTGCATAGGATGTACACGTATGGGTTCTTCTTCGGCGGAAAAAATAACCAGCTGACCATTTTCTGCCAGAGCATAACCATGGCTATAAATAGGATTTTGTAATTGTTTTTCGATCAGGTTGTAGGCAAATAATCCAACATTGCCCTCTTCTTGTTCATAGAAAACATAGAGAACATCTTCTCCATTGGGTGAACGAATAGATCGCTTAAACTTTAAGCCTGCAACCTCTTCATCAAAGGCCTTGTATTCGCCCGTTTGTAAGTAGTAACCACCGGGAAATATCAATCCATGATCTTCAGGCAGCTGCACACAGGACTGCCCAATGGCATCAACACGTAATACTTTTTGGATTAAGGTGTTATAGATATAATAACGCCAGCGCTCTTCTTGGTAAGGTCTGATTTTTAACAGTATTAAGCTACCAACTGCAGCATAAGCTATTTGCGCATCATCCAGTGATTGAGTTTTATCTTCGACTGACTCCCGATAAACCCCTAATCCATCTTCAGTATTATTTTCGATTTTGATGGTAAGGTCACCGCCCAAGGTTTCAACGAACACGGTGTCAAGCACATTAATGTGAGGATGACGGCCATGAATGGCGTCTTCTCGTGTCGTATCAATCCATTCAAAATCGTACTCGGGAGGCAGTTGAATATCGCGCTCGCCACGATTATCGATATAGCGCAATTCCTTTTCATCAGCCGAAACTGACCAGCGAAAGACGCGAATATCTTCAAGTCGCTCACCAATTTGAAAACCTGCCAACAACTTACCATCTTTAATAGTAAGCTCAACCAGCTTGGTATGTTTGTAGTAACGATATAACTCTTCAAAATCACTAACAAAACTACTCTGGGTTAAAAAAGTACCCGCCAGCGATACTGGCTCCATTTCATAGTTGCCGTCTGTCTGCTTAATATCAAACAACGCAAACACATCTTCAATTTTGGTTTCTTTTTTAAGACCAATAAAGACGTTGTAACCAAAGAGTAGATGATCACCTACCTGGACGATATCTCTGGCAATGCAGTTATTTTCTGTGCGCACTCGAACTCGAGCGAGTACATCCATATCCAAACTACCAAATTCTTCTAAGCGAGACTCATTAAGCGCCTGTACTTTTTGGCTGAGCGTTTGCCCCTGGCTTACCAGGCGCTTGCGAATAATGTCGTAAGCACCGCCTTCGGCTACTGCGCTGTCGACTATATCGTTAGCTTCCACAGCCTGCTCTTGCTGTTCCATATCACTTTCCTTAAGCTCAAACAGTGGTTAATAAAAGAGGCAGAGACATTTCACCCCTGCTATGAAAACCTGATCAGGCCTTCTCTTGCTCTTCATTAACGGCTGTTGGCTTGCCGTCGATGATGCGGCCAATCAGCGCTGCAATGGTATCGCTCTTATCAGCCAAACCGTCTACAGCTTTACCAATTGACAAGGACTTGGCGAAATTATTAAAGAAGTGATCTTCTCCACCCACGATATCAATTTTGGCTTTCTGTAGGGCAACAGCCAGCACTTCAGCATTTTCTCTGGCGATATCCTTACCCGCATCAATTGAAGCCAATGCTTCTTTCAGCGCGGTTTCTAGCCCCATGCGATATTCCTCGTGCTCTCGCGCATCAGCACTCATACTGTTCATGGCTTCGAATTTATCTACTAAGCCGTCTGCTTCCGCCTTAAATTGCTCACGAGTCACATCGGCACCGGCCATACCTATTTCTTTAGCTGCCTGCGCTTCTGAATTACCTTTGGCGGCTATGACTTCAGCCTCAGCTTTACCCGTTTCACGTTGTGCGCTAGCTTCCGCATCGCCTTTAGCCTTAACAACAGTAGCTTCTGCCAAACCTTCTTTTTCCTGCGCATCGGCTTTCGCTTCCTGAACTTTGGCATCAGCCAAACCAGGTGCCGCACGCTCAGCCTGAACACCTTCGGCCAGTTTTTTCTTAGCATCGGCTTCTTTGGCCGCAGCTTCCAGTTCTGCTTGCGCAATGGTCGTTATTTCAATCGCTTTATGTTTTGCAGAAAGCTCTTCAGCCTCAGCCGCTTTGACTTGCTTAACCTTTTCCTCATCAGCCTGAGCTTCAGCTGCTAACACTTGCGTTTGTTTCGCACGGTCAGCTTCAGAGACTTCACGAACTTCCTTAATACGTTCCTCTTCTATAGCAACGGTCTTATCAACGGCAACACGTTCACGAATAACATTAGCAATTTCTTTTTTCTCAACTTCCACCGCTTTCTCAGCTTCAATTCTTTGCAACTCCACCTCACGTTCTCTGGCAACAATTTCCAAATCACGTGCACGTGTTACTTTTTCTTCTTCTATCGCTACAGCACGCTGACGATTTTGCTCTGCTACTTCAATTTCACGCTTTTGATTTTCAGTTTGTACTGATAGATCTTGTTCAACTTGAATAGTAGTTGCCTCTGCTTTGCGCCGTTCTTCTTCCTGAACTTTCTTGGTTTCTGCTTCTTCACGAGCACGGATAGTGGCAATTTCACGCTCTTGTTTCGCTTCTGCATCTGACTGTTGACGCTCTAATTCAAGCATCGCCTCAACTGTTTCGACATTTTTCTTCTTAATGGCTAACTCTTCGTCGCGCTCAAGAATATTGGTCCGAATATTTTGCTCAGCAGTTAATTCCGTAATTTTCTTAATACCTTCAGCATCAAGGATATTAGAGGGATCAAGTGAAGCCTTTGGTGTCTGCTCTAAATAATCAATGGCCACATCTTCTAATACATAACCGTTCAGGTCATCACCGATAACCCGAATAATTTTTTCACGGAATTCCTGGCGATTTTCAAACAACTTAACAAAATCGATTTGTTTACCCACTGTTTTTAAGGCTTCAGAAAACTTTGCATTGAATAACTGATTAACAGCTTCTTTATCCGACGCTCTTCCCGCCCCAATGGATTTAGCAACCTTTAACACATCATCGGCTGTTTCATTCACTCTTAGATAGAATGCAACGGTTATATCCGCCCTCATATTATCCGCACAAATCAAACCATCCTGGCCTCGGCGATCAACCTCAAGGGTGATTAATGAAATTTTCATTAATTCCTTTTTATAAATAATGGGATACACCAAAGCACCGGTAAAATGGACCTTTGGTTTAGCACTCATATCATTAACAATTAATGCTGTACCCTGCTCAACCTTTACATAGAACGACTTAAATAATGCGGCAAACCCCATAAGAATGACAAAAAAGATGCCGACTCCCATAATGATGGGCATAAGAACTGATAGATCAGCCATAGTGGTTACTCCATTTCCTAATAGTTAAATAACAATATTTTTAATAGTTAGCTTCCAGAAAATTCTTGCTCAGAAACAACGCGGTATACGTTTTCTTCTTTTAAATGCTCCAACAGCACAACGCGATCTCCTTTTACGAATTCATCATCACCTGTTGCTCTCACTTTGAGAATAAGCCCCGCCCCACCATCTTCTAACATAGCCTCACCAAAACCCTGATCAACTCGAGAGGTTCTGACAATCGCCGTCTGGCCTAATATATGTTTTACGGTTTGTTGTTGTGCTTTTTTGAATAACGGCCTTAATGGCTTAATAACAACGGCGGTTATCATAACCGCTACGTATAGCGACCCGAATAAAATGGGGATTCCGACTAAAAACTCTAAAAAAGCACCTGGAACTAGGCCAAATAGAAAATGAACGGCATAGTAGGATAACAGCCATCCAAACAAAGATATAAACGAGATAATGACGGTGACGGGAACGCCATGCAGACCAAACCTCAACATCAGCCCGGCCAACACATCGGGATTTGATAACCCATCTGCATCAACAGCAAATGCACCGTCAGTTTCAGGAAGATCAAAATCGAGAATGTCAATTTCTACAAATCCCAAAACAGCAACCAACCAATACAGAACGGTAATAGCTAAGAAAAACGTAAAGAAAACGGTCGGGAATGAAGCAATATTTTGGTAAAACGGATCCATTCCCTCCGTTAAAAAAATTGCAAACATTCCCACCTCCTTTTTTGATTGTGTTTATTCCTAAGACACTGATACTTAACAATACGTATCAGTTAAGAATTAACTATTTTTTGTTTTTCAATCTTTCCAAGATATCATCCGCGCTCTTACCACTAGGGGCAATTCCAGCTTCCTCCAGTTTAGTCTGTAAAGAGGTATCAGATGTTTCCTCAGCAAGCTCACTGGCTGCAGACATTTGTGCTGACTTCAACGCCTGCTTTTCTTTGATACGCTCCAATGAATCCATTGCAGTACGCATTTTTGAATGTGAGCCGCTATGCCTTTCAGCCACTGCAGTCTGCGCTCGCTGTACATTTTCTGTCGCTTTTACCGTATCCACCTGCTGCTTAATACGTTTTAAATTGCGCTCTGTTTGCTTAATCGCCGTGCGAAGATTGTTGGCGCTAGACTCAAAACCGACAGTAGATTCTTTTTCCTGAGCTAATTGGTTTTCAAAATCGGCAATTTTTTCAGCCACTTCGTGCGCCAAAGCATTATCATCCTTTTCTAATGCTTTAATCGCATAGCCCTCATGCTCTTCTATCTGCTTTTTAAGATTGGCACACTTTTCTTCGGATAATTTTTGCCTCGCCATAATCTCAGCGAGACTATCTTTAGACTGCTTTAGCTCCTCAGAAGCATCACGAACTTCCTGATCCAGTATCCGCAACGCCTGACTATCAACAATTGCTTCACCAGCCTCATTCACACCACCACGTAAAGCGGTCATCATTTTTGCCCAAATATTCATTGATCTGCTCCTATCATCAACTAGCTGGCTTCTACGGAAAGGTTTAAGAATTCGCTATAGGCTTCCGTCGCCTGTATAACGTTACTTGCCAAAACTTCTATCTCGAAAATCACATTCGACAAAATAGATGTTGAACTCAGCGCACCAAACATGTGGTAGTAATCACCATTTTTTCCAAGACTATCGAGACTAATGGTGGAAAGAGGGAAATACTTATGAGTTCTTAAGATCGTTTCATTAAAACGATTAACATCAACCACTTCATCAACTGACCACAGTACCGCTTCAACAATAATCTGTTCACCAGATACCGTTAGGAAAACCGGCAAATCCCCATACTCCCCCATAACAACATGCAGGGCAGGCTCCACACCATCAATCAATTCAATGGTTGCTCGGCCACTAGAAAACAAATCAGACTCCTTTAGCGACTCAAACAAGCTACTGGTCGTCCAACTATTGGTATTCTCAGTCATGCTTCTTTCTCCTTTTACTGTATTTAACTCACCAGGCATACGCAGTTGCTTTTCCAACTCAGTCAACCTCCCAGCGTTCTCCGGAAGAATCCAAACCTCCTTCTTCACCAACCCCTGCTCACGCAAGCGGCGTCGGTATTCACGCTGATAATATGCTGATGACTTTGCTTTCATGGCCAAACTATAATTTGTTACATGTGATATTGCAAATAATTTTACATGTAACAAAAAATAAACTCCTATCTATTTGATTTTATTAATATAAATAAAAACCAAAAACACTCACCACCCCAAAAAGATGGAAGTTTTAATCAGCAGAAAGGAGAAAATAGAGAGAAGACCGCAACATTTTCCTATGCATTATTATGTTTATTGGTTGCTATTATCTTGAAGCATTGCAGCTTATATCATTACAAAATTATTTTTATAAAGCGACACCCAATAAATCACAGCTTTATTACAGGAGCAATAATTAGGAATTGTAATTACTAAACAAAAAAACAGCTCAATCAAAACTGAAGCTTTGCAGTTATAGCCTAGATTAGCCTCTTAAACGGACGTTTAATAGCACGCATGAGTTCCGCCAAACATGCTTCAGCTGCCTTCAACTCCTTAGAAAACTGAAGACCATTCATTAAAAAAGCCACCCGATGGGTGGCTTTTTTAATGAATGGTCGGGACGGCAGGATTTGAACCTACGACCACCACACCCCCAGTGTGGTGCGCTACCAGACTGCGCTACGCCCCGTGAGAGGGTGGCCATTATACCGAAACGGACTTGGGTAACAAGCCAATTCTGATGGCTCAAGGCATAAAAAAACCGGGCTGTTTTGCCCGGTTTTTAAAAGGAGAAACTATTCGCAAATCAAATGGTTAGTACTTTTAGTACATCTTCCAGTTCATCGATCATTTGGCGAATCATTACTTTGAATTCGCTGTTTTCTTCACCTTCACCCTCACCTGACATACGCTGACGAGCACCGCCAATGGTGTAGCCCTGATCATACAGTAAGCTGCGAATTTGGCGAATCAGGATCACGTCTTCACGCTGGTAGTAACGGCGGTTACCACGGCGTTTAACCGGTTTCAGGTTTGGAAACTCCTGCTCCCAGTAGCGCAGTACATGTGGTTTTACTGCACATAATTCACTGACCTCACCGATGGTGAAATAGCGCTTGCCCGGAATTACCGGTAATTCATCATTGTGGCTCGGTTCCAGCATAGGCCTCTACTCGTGCTTTCAACTTCTGCCCAGGTCTGAAGGTCACTACACGGCGTGCAGAGATGGGTATTTCTTCACCCGTTTTCGGGTTACGTCCCGGACGCTGACTTTTGTCTCTCAGATCAAAATTGCCGAACCCGGATAATTTGACCTGTTCGTTATCTTCCAAGGAGTGGCGAATCTCTTCAAAAAAGTGTTCAACCACTTCTTTGGCTTCGCGTTTATTCAGGCCAAGCTCTTCATATAGCTTTTCGGCCATTTCCGACTTGGTAAGCGCTGTCATCCACTCGGTTCCTTAACTCGTTAACCAAAGTGACTCATTCAAGAGTCCTAGTTTCTGAGCATGGCACCGAATCTGTTTTCCAGTTCTTTAACCACACTCTCAACGGAGGCATTAACCTCATTTTCATTAAGAGTGCGCGAAGAATGCTGATACGTCAAGCCGATGGCCAGACTTTTTTCTTTAAGATCAATACCTTTACCCTCATAGATGTCAAACAGCCTGAGGTTTTTCAGGTCATCACCAGCGGCTTCTCGCACGGTTTCGAGGACAGTTTTTGCCTCGATTTCACGATTTATCAGAATAGCTAAATCACGGCGAACTTCCGGGAATTTGGACAGTTCTGTGAACTTCGGCAGGTCAGAATCGGTAATAGCCGACAGTTTTACCTCAAAAAGGTAAATTGTTTGGTTGAATCCGAGCTCTTTTTGCAGCTGCGGGTGAATCGCGCCGATATAGCCTACTAATTTACTATCCCTCATCAGCTGGGCGGTCTGACCGGGGTGCAAAGCCGGGTGCTTACCCTTCTCAAAGGTGAAATCGGTACTATTACCACCCAAACCTAAAATGGACTCCAAATCCCCCTTTAGGTCATAGAAATCGACCATTTCACCGTTTTCCGACCAGGATTCAGGCTCTCGGCGGCCAGTAATGGCCGCTGCCAGCATCACATCCTGTACAGGTAGGCCATTACCATCGGGAATAAAACGCTGACCTGACTCGAACAGACGCAAGCGGTATTGCTGGCGGTTAAGATTATGCTGCAAGGTTTGTAACAGGCCCGGCCACAGGCTGGTTCTCATCACCGACATATCCGCCGATATGGGGTTCTTTAATGGAACACTGGCGCCCCCAGGACATACCAGTTGCTGCAATTTAGGTTCAACGAAGCTGTAAGTGATCGCCTCCTGATAGCCTCTGGCAACCAATTGGCGCCTAATAGCTGTCACCGGTAGTTCGGTATCAGATTTAGGCTTGAGGTGCATATCAGCATGGATCGGGGTCACTGGCATGTTGTTATAGCCGTACACCCGGGCCAATTCTTCTAATAAGTCCGCTTCAATCTCAATATCGAAACGCCAGGAGGGTGAATCAGCACGCCAACCGGCATCGGTTTCAGTCACGTTCATACCCAAGCGTTGAAGAATCTCAGTGACTTCTGCACGTGGGATTTCCAGGCCCAGCAAACGCTCGATGCGCGCTGCACGTAACTCAACCGCAACTGCCTTCGGCATTTGCTTTTCCTTACGCACTTCAATCAAAGGGCCAGCCTGGCCGCCGACAATCTCAAGAATCAATTGCGTTGCTCGCTCAGCAGCAATAGCCTGCAGCTCGTAATCAACACCACGCTCAAAGCGCAGTGACGAGTCAGTATGCAAACCGTAAGAACGAGCACGGCCGGAAATGTTTACCGGTGCGAAAAATGCCGACTCTAAAAAGATATGCTTGGTATTGTCGTTAACCGCCGTGGCTTCACCACCCATAATCCCCGCAAGCGCTACCGCTTTGTCGTGATCAGCAATCACCAGCGCACCTTCATTCAGCTCTATTTCCTGGCCATCAAGCAAGGTGATTTTTTCTTTGTCAGCCGCCTGTCGAACAACGATACCACCGGACAATAAATTCAAATCAAAGGCATGCAGTGGCTGACCTAATTCCAGCAATACGTAGTTGGTAATATCAACAATCGCATCAATTGAGCGAATACCACTGCGGCGCAGTTTTTCCACCATCCAAAGCGGTGTTGGAATCGACACATCAACGTCACGAATAACACGGCCAACATAACGCGGACAATCTTCTGCCGCCTGAATGTCAACAGGCAACGTTTCATCTATCGTAGGTGCTACAGCATCAACCGCAACTTCGGTCACCACCTCTTTATTTAATACGCCGACATCACGGGCAATACCTCGAATCGAAAAACAATCGGCGCGATTTGGGGTTAAATCAACTTCAATGATGCTGTCATCAAGACCAAGATAGTCACGAATATCGGTGCCAACAGGTGCATCATCGGCCAGCTCCATCAGGCCATCACTGCTTTGTGCCATACCCAGCTCTTGCTCAGCACACAACATGCCAAAGGATTCTACGCCGCGCAGCTTGGCTTTTTTAATTTTCAGCGTATCGCCGTTTGGCATTGGCAGTGCAGCACCCACCGTAGCAAAGGGTACTTTTAAACCTTCGGTAGCGTTGGGGGCACCACAAACCACCTGTACAGATTCACTACCGTTATTGACTTGGCAAATGCGCAGCTTGTCAGCATCCGGATGCTGTTCAACAGAGAGAATTTCACCGACGATAACACCACTAAAGGCACTGGCTACAGATTCCATACCATCGACTTCAAGACCGGCCATCGTCAATTGTTCAACGAGGTCCGCTGTCGGCAGGTTTGGGTTAACCCATTCACGTAGCCATTGTTCGCTTATTTTCATTTTCTATCCCAAAACTCTTTATGAAGGCTGTAGGGTGGAACTCGCTCCACCTTTCTGGAGGATTAAAATCCACCCTACTGGCTTAAGCTTTATCTGAATTGCTCTAAAAATCTCAAATCATTTTCAAAGAACAATCGTAAGTCATTCACACCGTAACGCAGCATGGCTATACGCTCTACACCCAAGCCAAATGCAAAACCGGTGTATTTTTCAGGATCAATACCCGATGCAGTCAAAACATTTGGATGCACCATGCCGCAACCACCGACTTCCAACCAACCGGTTTTACTGGCAGCCCACTGAATATCAAATTCCGCTGAAGGCTCAGTAAATGGGAAGAAGGATGGACGGAAACGAACCTGCAAATTTTCATCTTCAAAAAACGTCTGCATAAATTCAACGATGGTGCCTTTCAAATTGGCAAAGCTAACGTTTTTATCAATTACTAAACCCTCTACCTGGTGGAACATAGGAGTATGCGTTAAATCCGAATCGCAACGATAAACACGACCCGGGCAGACAATCTTGATCGGTGGCTCCTGGCTTTCCATTACACGCACCTGAACCGGTGAAGTGTGAGTTCGCAAAACAGTTTCATCACCAATATAAAAGGTATCGTGCATGGCACGAGCAGGGTGGTGAGCCGGAATATTCAGGGCATCAAAATTGTGATAATTGTCTTCGATCTCAGGGCCTTCTGCGGTCTCATAACCAACGGCCTCAAAAATGCTGGCAATGCGCTCAATAGTGCGCGTTACCGGATGCAAACCTCCGGTTTCCTGACCGCGGCCGGGCAAGGTGATATCAATAGTTTCACTGGCCAGTTTGGCAGCAACGGCTGCCTGCTCTAAAAGGGACTTGCGCTCATTGATTTGCTCTTGCAGCGCCTGCTTTACTTTATTGATTTCAGCACCAGCGGCTGGGCGCTCTTCAGGCGACAATTTACCTAAGCCTTTTAGCAAATCAGTAATGCTGCCCTTTTTGCCCAAATAATCAACGCGAACACTATCAAGTGCCGCACTATCTTCGGCATTGGCGATGGCTTCGCGAGCATCATTGGCCAGGGCTTCAAGATTTTCCATGACGTGCTTCTCTTATGTACGTTGTCTCTATTTATGTTTGTTTCGATTCAGGTGAACCGTAAAAAAACCATTGTCTAAAACGACAAATAGGGAAAGAGCGGCAGCCCTTTCCCTATTTAAGTGTTTTGTAAAATCAGAATCTAATCTCTTAGATCCCAAAATTCAAACATTAAGCCAAGGCTGCTTTAGCTTTCTCAACTACAACAGCAAAAGCAGCTTTATCGTGTACAGCCAGATCAGCCAGTACGCGACGATCCAAACCGATCTCTGCTTTTTTCAGGCCAGCAATCAAACGGCTGTAGGACAAACCGTTAGCACGGGACTGCGCATTAATACGAGTGATCCACAGTGCACGGAACTGACGCTTACGCTGACGACGGTCACGGTAGGCGTATTGGCCGGCTTTGATAACCGCTTGTTTGGCAACACGGAAGATACGCGAGCGCGCTCCGTAGTAACCTTTGGCTTGCTTTAAAATCTTTTTGTGACGACGGTGTGCTGTCACACCACGTTTTACGCGAGGCATAGTAGTCTTCTCCTATCTAGGACTCTTGAACAATGAGTGACAGCGCTTACTTAGCGCGTAACATACGATCGACCAGTACTTTGTCTGAAGCGTGAACTTCTGAAGTACCGCGCAGCTGACGCTTACGCTTGGTAGTCATTTTGGTCAAGATGTGACTCTTGTGAGCGCTTTTACGTTTGTAACCGGAACCGGTTTTTTTGAAACGTTTAGCTGCCCCGCTATGTACTTTAGCTTTTGGCATCGTTAGATACTCCGCATTTGAGGCTTATTACAGCCTAATCATTAATAAAACAAAAAAGTGTGCGGCCCTTTTTACCTATATAGATAAAAAATATGAGCTCACGCAGTTACTTTTTCTTACTTTTTGGGGCAATCACCATCGTCAATTGACGACCTTCCATTTTCGGAAACTGTTCTACAGTACCCAGCTCTTCGAGATCTTTCTCGACGCGCTTGAGCAACTCCATCCCAATTTCCTGGTGGGCCATCTCACGACCGCGGTAACGCAAGGTCACCTTGGCTTTATCCCCATGTTCAAGGAAACGTATCAGGTTGCGTAGTTTTACCTGATAATCCCCTTCTTCCGTCCCAGGACGAAACTTCATTTCCTTAACCTGTGTACGAACCTGCTTTTTACGCTGAGCAGCTTGCTGCTTCTTGGCCTCGAACACATGTTTGCCGTAGTCCATAATTTTACAGACTATCGGATCGGAATCCGTTATTTGCACTAAATCCAGAGCCGCTTCAGCTGCTGCTGCACGCGCTTCTTCGATAGGTACTATGCCGACCTGTTCCCCATCGGCTCCAATTAGGCGAACTTCACTGGCCTGTATGTCGTCGTTTATATTCGCCCGCTTACTATTACCTTTCTTAATCGTTATCTCTCCGTTGGTTACTCTCTATATACAACTACTCTTACTCTGGAATCATTCAGTTGGTTCAGTTTCAGAAACAACACGGCCGCGTCGGGCTACGTCTTCAGCGAGGCGCTGCTCAAAGGCTTCCAGAGACATGGAGCCGAGGTCCTCACCGCTACGCGCACGCACGGCCACGGTTTGATTTTCCACTTCCTTACCGCCAACTACCAATAGATAAGGAACTTTCTGAATTGTGTGCTCGCGGATTTTAAAGCCGATTTTCTCGTTTCTCAAGTCTGCTTCGACCCTAATACCCTTATTTTTCAAGGATTCTTCCACTTTTCGGACATAATCGGCGTGTTTATCGGTAATATTGGCGATTACAACCTGAGTTGGCGCCAGCCAAGCTGGGAAGGCGCCAGCATAATGTTCGGTCAAAATACCGATAAAACGCTCCAGCGAACCCAATATCGCCCGGTGAATCATCACTGGTGTCTGACGGTCGCCATGCTCATCAATGTACTGGGCACCCAAACGCCCAGGCATAGAGAAATCCAACTGAATAGTGCCGCATTGCCATGCACGCTGTAGACAATCATACAAAGTGAACTCGATCTTAGGGCCATAAAAAGCGCCCTCACCTTCTTGAATCTCATACTCAAGATCATTGGCCTTCAGGGCGTCGGCTAACCCTTGCTCCGCCTTATCCCAGATTTCATCAGAGCCTATACGCTGCTCTGGCCGGGTCGATAACTTAACGTCAATGGAGTCTTCAAAGCCAAAGTCACGATACACGTCGTAAACCATGCGAATACAACTGGTCAGCTCCTCCAGTATCTGGCTTTCTGTACAAAAAACATGAGCGTCATCCTGGGTGAAAGAGCGAACACGCATTAGGCCATGCAGGGAACCCGATGGCTCATTACGGTGGACAATACCAAACTCAGCCATGCGATATGGCAAATCACGATAGCTCTTCAAGCCCTGGTTATAAATCTGTAGATGGCCGGGGCAGTTCATCGGTTTTACCGCATAAGTACGTTTCTCGGATTCAGTGGCAAAAATATTGTCGTGGTATTTATCCCAGTGACCGGACTTCTCCCACATCGACACATCCATAATCATCGGCGCGCGTACTTCTTCGTAGTCATACTCAGTCAACTTGGCACGCATATAATTTTCTAGTGACGTGTAGATACTCCAGCCCTTGGCGTGCCAAAACACCATGCCAGGTGCTTCTTCCTGCCAGTGAAATAAATCCAGCGTTTTGCCCAACTTTCTGTGGTCACGCTTTGCCGCTTCTTCAATTCGGGTAATATGAGCCTTCAAATCCTTCTTGTTCGCCCAAGCAGTACCATAAATACGCTGCAGCTGGGTATTGGCAGAGTCGCCACGCCAATAGGCACCCGAAACTCTCATCAACTTGAAGTAATGACAAAAACGCATATTGGGTACATGCGGGCCGCGGCACATATCAATATACTCTTCGTGATGATAAAGACCAGGCTGGTCATCGCGAGCAATATCCCGTTCTAAAATTTCCATTTTGTAGGTTTCGCCGCGCGCAGCAAAAGTATCATAAGCCTCCTGCCAACTGACCTTTTTCTTAACTACATCGTAATCAGTCTTCGCTAACTCCAACATGCGTTTCTCTAATGCAGCCATGTCTTCATCGGTCAGGGTTTTGTCGATATCAACATCGTAGTAAAAACCATTGTCGATGGTTGGGCCAATGGCCATTTTGGCATCGGGCCATAATTGTTTAATAGCATGACCTAACAAGTGCGCGCAGGAGTGGCGGATAATCTCCAGGCCATCTTCATCCTTCGCCGTAAAAATCACCAAGTCGGCATCTTCTTCAATCATGTCGACGGCATCGACTCGCACACCGTTAACCCGACCACCCAATGTGGCCTTAGCCAGACCAGGGCCTATGTCATTGGCAACATCGAGGACAGAAACGGGATTATCAAAGGAGCGCTGACTTCCGTCAGGGAGAGTAACAACAGGCATTGCTTTTTCCTATATCAGTGGTGAACCCTACCAAAGCCCACGTGAAAATAACTACAAAAACTAAAAATCAATAAGCGGTAAGTTTTAAGGGCGACCACTCTACCACAGCCCAGATTCATGTAAAGCCAGAATCATGTAAAGCCAAATTCATTTAAAAAAGGCACATACAAAATTGTAGTTTTATGACGCCGACAAAATCCGCTTAACTGCTGCAATAAACTGCTGCATTTCTTCATCGGAGCCAATACTCACTCGCAGATATTCATCGATACGCGCCTTGCTGAAATAGCGCACAATGATATTTTCTTCGCGCAGAGCTTTGAACATTGCCTCAGCCGACATCTGCGGAGGTTTAGCCATTACAAAATTGGTTTTGGACGGAATCACTTCAAAACCCAACACCTCTAATTGCGCAGTGGTCCACTCACGCGTTGCAATGATCTTATTACAGCAATCATTAAAATATTCCCTATCCTCAATCGCCACCGTCGCCGCCAGTTCAGCAACACGATCCAATGAATAGGGGTTAAAGGAATTTTTGACTCGCTCCATACCTTCAATTAATTCTGCACTGCCGACAGCAAAACCGACACGCGCTCCGGCCAAAGAACGGGATTTGGATAAGGTTTGAATCACTAACACATTGGGATAACGATCAATCAAGGCTGTCGCCGACTCACTGCCAAAATCCACATAGGCTTCATCGACAATCACCACGGTTTCGGTATTGCTCTTCAGTAACTCTTCGATGACTGACAGCTCCATGCCGATGCCCGTCGGTGCATTGGGGTTAGGAAAAATAATTCCGCCGTTGGGCTGCAGGTAATCATCCAGATTGATGGAGAAATCGTCAGCAAGTGGCAACTCGACATAGTCAATATCAAACAAACCGCAATAGACGGTATAAAAGCCATAGGTGATATCGGGAAACAGCAGCGGTTTGTCTTGTTTAAAAAACGCCTGAAAAGCAAAAGCCAGCACTTCATCGGAGCCATTACCGACAATCACCTGTTGCTCACTGATATCGTAGTGCTTGGCAATGGCCTGCTTGAGTTGCGCGTTAGCCGGATCAGGGTACAGTCTCAGGTTATCGATGGCATCCTTCGACAATGCCTCTAACACCTTGGGTGAAGGCGGATAAGGATTCTCATTGGTGTTAAGCTTGATCAGATCAAGCTGTTTAGGTTGCTCGCCGGGTACGTAGGGATCTAACTGATCGACTAAACCGCTCCAGTATTTTGAGGGCATGGGTTTAAGGGTTCCACAATCTACTAAATGCCGGAAAGTATACACCAAGAAATGTAGCGACAATATTTACGACAAAATTTAAAACAACATTCGAGCCATTATCCTTGCCGCTACCAAACCCAATCCCTCAACCTCAAGAATAGATTAAAGGGACTATTTCATTACGTAAGTATTGATGGTTTCTTTAGCAAAGGACTTTCCCGTACTTGAGTCATACTTACCCTCTTCCATGACTTGCTGAGCATATTGAAATAAGGGCATAAAAATCGGTTGGCCGTTGACTTTCTCATGTAACCTTAAGGAGTCATGGCTTTCAAAAACCTGCAGCCATTCCTCTCGTACATCTGCCCAGAATTGTCCAGCTAAGGACATATATTGATCCCCTGCAGAGAAATCAAAGTCAGTAATTCTCTGATAACGAGCCAGACCTTCCTCCTTTGATAAATAAGGCTCTTCTACAGCAGGCTCACCAGTTTCATCAACCACCAATTTCCAATTCTCTTCCTCCTGCACCCAACCGTTACGGGTTATGGTATGGCGGTTAAAACCTTCGAGTACTTGATAATCGCTTCTTATACTGTGTTCTCTACGTGGCAATGGACGCCGAGTCGTATCGCTAATCCAACTGGAAAAACTGGTATTGTGTTGCCAGCGACCTATCGATTCATAACGTGGCGAATCATCAACTTGAAACACCGCCTGGCTCCATTTGCCGGAACGCTCTTTACGGGAAACCCGCTGTTTGGACCACTGATTCCTGTGATCAAAAACCAGCAATTCATCATCCTCATAGGTCCAATCCTGACGCCAGTGCTTCATCACCATCGGTGCTGAGACCGATCCGTCTTCCTGCTCAAAATACATCACCATCAGATGCTGTAAGCTGATGAAATCCTCACGTTCTTCTAGCACATAAACATATTCGGTACCCCAGGATTGATAAGGGCGATCACGTTTAAATTGCTTGCTAAAGCCAACGGTTTCCAAAAAATCAAAGCTGACTTTATAGGGCCCCGCCATCGCCAGAATTGCCCTGCGGTCCTTTTCAAAACTGGACAGGCCTTGTTGCTGAATTGCCAACCAACCAGAATGCGGTTCAGTATCTAAAGTGACTGACGCACCCCGACTACTACCACCGCGGGGAGCATTATTACATTCACTACCGATAGCCCAGCTAAACACGTAACGTTGATGGTCGCTACTACAGTTTTTTTCCTGCTCCGCTGAATAGGCCAATACACTGTTAGTAAAAGCGAAGACCAAAACTGCTATAACCCATTTCGTTAGTTGAAAAGTCATCTTTCACCTATGTTTAAAAAAATTATTCATATCTTTCCAAAAGCAAAACTAACACATTAATTATGCTGCACACTCTATACCTATCTATACCTAGCAGTAACCAGCAAACCTCTGCTTTTCTATCTGTCTTAGGAAGATAAACAACTAGACAACAGATATTAATGATAATGATAACTATTTTCAATAAGATATTTTATTTAGTGTAGTGCTGATTTAATCTGTACAAGGAGCTGAGCATGGGAGACCGTGATTTTGTTTCTAAAGCGCTCTCCAGGGAGGCTATTTGGCAGCAATGCACTATCCTAGATAGACAGTTTTATTCACTATCGACATCGAGGCTGATATGGAAGAGCAGGAAAAAAATCGTTTGATGTTGCAGTTTGAACACTTGCTGCGCAAAACCAATAAAGACAATATCAATCCGGTTATAGACTCATTAAGTATTGATGACCTGGAGCCGATCATTAGCTTGGTGGCAAGATGCCGGGCACGCTATCTCGCTTATGTTCATGACATCAGCAAAAAGTATGAAGGTACAGACGATTTCCCCAATGCAGAGGAGATGGAAAAGCTTAGGAAGTTACGTGTGGCTTTTGATGAGCTGACTAGTGGGTCTCAGGCGTTTGAGACGTCTATTTTGAGGGGGTATTTGGATGTGAAGGGGTGAGAGAAATTAAGGTTCAGTGTTGTTATCTCATAACGCACAACAAGGGTGAACAAAAGCACGGCTAGACAATACCGTGAAGCAGTACTCTGCTCCAAACACCTCGCCATTGCGCAGTTCCTGCAGTCCAACTACAATCCAGCGCTATAAAATCTAATAAAGTTCAAGAAGGAGAACTTAGCAATGTCAGCCAATCCAATCCAAGCGATTTCAACTTCTGACAACGCAGAAGACTATTTAAACGCGTACTTTGATGCGTGGCGCAGAGGCGATATAGATGAAGTAATGGCTTATTTCACTGACGACGTGGAAATGGTGACGCCTATCGGCACACTCCAAGGCAAAGATGCCGTTAGAAACGAATTCGTTGCACCCTTTTGTGTTGCGTTTCCAGGCAATGTACACGAGCCTCAGTGCGTCGTATACAAAGAAGGTGTCGCTTCTGTGGAATGGCGTTTCAAAGCCGAACACCTAGGAGAACTCAACGGAATCCCTGCCAGCGGCCTCAAGACAGATCTACCAGGGTGCTCGTTCTACTTCCTTGAAGGAAACCTTATCAAAAGCGGACATATCTATTACAACTTACCTACATTTCTTGCACAGATAGGGGTTGAGTCGTAAGTTAGCTAAGGCATTATGTGAAGAGGCGATAACAGAAAACTGTTATCGCCTTTTTTGTTTTTGGAAGAAAAAAATTATTAGGTTGGTTTGGGAATTTAGCGCCATAATCGGAATTACTTAAATTATTGGGGAAAGATTTATTTTTGGAATTAAAATGATTCATTTAAATAATTCTGTCCCTATTATTTATTTAACACCCCAAAAAAGCAGGCCCAAAGCGAAGGTATGGGGTCAGTTTTGCTTACCTTTTCAAGTTTTGCTTACCTTCCTTTGAACAAGCTTGATCATATCGTCGATAGTTTTTGCGTTTTCAGCTTCTGCATCTTCAATGCTTATATTAAACGTATTTTCCAATGCCACAATAATTGCCACATCGACCATAGAATCTGACTTTAGAAGAAAAGATAAGTCACTTGAGAAATCATCTTCTTTGTGAAGTCTTGATAGATCTACATCTAGCTGTTCTTCCAGTATCCCTATCACGCCACTTACGATTTCAATTGGCATATCTTCATGTGAATAATATTTATTGTAAAACTCGTTAACCGTTAGTGACTTCCTGCCAAAAAATATTTCATCGAGTTTTTCTTGGTGCTTTCTTTTATCTCTTTTTATTGAGAAGTATATGCCTAAGATTAGGATGATTATTAGGGTGATGGTTTCCATGAGAGATTAACGCCTAGGAATGTTCAGCTTTGTGGCGCAGCCGTGCTTAAAACTGTCCAGCCGCAGGCGTTCATTGCGCGTTTTGTTATATGTTTTACTTTGGCTCTATTTGCCATGTAGCTTTACCACGCCCATCTGTTTCTAAAATTGAGTAAATAAACTCAAACTCGAATCCAATTTTTTCATTAGCTAGATATCTTCCAGAGGCCGACATATATTCCTTTAAAAGCTTATCCTTAACTGAGCTCTCTGAAAAATATACTCGTTTTATAGAGCCCTCGAGCATCCGGCAGCTGTATCCTTTGCACTGGGAGCCTCCACTTATTCTTAGATCTATATAGTCAGTCCCTTTTGAAAATACAGACGCCTTCCCCACGCAAACGCAACTTGAATTAGCAGCCACCTCAAAAGATGCTATTAAAAATATTAAGGCCGTATATCTGATCATTGGTGCATTGTTTTGTTATGCATTAAACCTATTTTCTCTTAAATTCCTTGACACTTCGCTTATTTCTTTCCATGTATTCTTCCACTAAATCTCGAGCTGACTTATGGTCTTGAGACATAAGGTCAACCAACTGTTGTGCGCTTTGAGCCTCTTCTGGAACCACTCTCTTCTCCCATTCAGAGTTAGCGACTTCACTTAGATACTTTTGAGCTTCCTCATACCTTTCTAACAGCACTAGCGCCAAACCATAGTCATACGCAATTCGAGTATTTCGATACAATGTGTCTTTTTCTATCCTTTCGACAAAATATTGCAAAGAATCTTTCTGAACGATCTCACCTATGTAAGGTGACACCTTTGATATAAAGTCTTCCGCAACAATAGAAGATTTTCGTTTGATATCAATCTCTCTATCACCTCTAGGTAGATAGTCAGAATAACTGAGTTTCAAACTTAGCTCATTTGCAAATAATGGCTGCAAGAACATTGATATTACAGTCCCGCTTGGTTTGTGATCCATTATAAATCCACGCAAAAAATGCTCAGCTCCTGGAACACAAAAATAGCCATCAATCTCGTACCAATCGGGCTTTCGTTTTAGAATCGGTTTCAAAAACTTCCACCTAATTGCCTTCACATACCAAACTTCAAAAATTGATGTTACCGGCATTTCTACCTCATGCTGATAGATTGAGCAGATGCATAACGCCGCCATATGGGGCAGCTTTGTAGTTGATTTATTTTGTGCTAGCGTAGAGACAAAGCACATTATGAAGCAACGGAGAAGCTGTCCCTCATGATGGCTTTGTTAGCTTTTATCTTTTGCTACGATCTAAGGAAACAAACCTAGCTGTTGCTAACTCCCAAGGAGCGAAATTGCTACAGTTAGTACCGGTTGCAACGTTATCAAAAAAAACACTCATTTCCATATCCATTGCAAAAGCTGATAGCAATGTACTGTAAGCCAACTTACATTGCTCTGGTGAAACAGGGTACACGCTGCCACGACTATCTTCCGGACTGCAAATATTTACAACAGTATTCATTGATGTAAGTTTGAGGATAACTCTATTAGTACCGTGAATCCCCACTTTATCGATTTTACCAACACACGAAAAACTATTGGCGGCATATGCAGTATTAATATTTATAAATAAAATAATTGGAACTAGAAATTTTGACATTTTTT
>JANQLG010000023.1 GCA_028280715.1 Spongiibacteraceae bacterium
AAGAAAAACGTCAACAGTTGTGCGTTCACTGGTTGGAGCAAGAACGCCGTTATCTCAATACGCGACTGAAAATCATTGCTCTGGTTGGCAGCATAGCGCCACTGTTAGGTTTGCTGGGTACGGTATTTGGCATTATCGAAATGTTTCAGGATATCTCTCACAGCAATGAGCCGGTAAGTCCAGCGTTACTGGCTGATGGTATGTGGGCGGCGATGGTCACTACTGCGTTGGGCCTGGTGATTGCCATTCCGGCACTCGCTGCCAGTCAGTGTTTTGAACAGTTAGCACAGGCAAGGTTGAACAATATTCAGGATGCCTTGAATGAATTAGAGCTGGTAATAGCTGGGGCAATATTATCTGGGGAAAAGTCAACTGAACAGGATCTGGCTACTAATTTGGCTGCTACAGAATCTGAGCGATCATCTGCTTCAGTCACTGCAACTGAAGACAGTAATTTGCAACCACTGCAAGTCGGTGTCGCTTAATGATTAAGTTATCAGAGCCACAAAGCTCGTTATCACTTATGCCTGATATGACAGCATTGCTGGATGTCATTTTTATCCTGCTGGTATTTATGATGCTGACGGCCAATGTGGCACCGCGTCTGTTGGAAGTGGATTTGCCGGTGGCTGCTGTACCGGCCAGTCAGGTAGAGGCTAACGCTATCACTTTGGGGTTGTCCGAGCAGGGTGAGTATAGTATTGATCGTACGCCCTATGCTGATTGGACGACATTTCAGGCAGCACTTGTTCAGAGTATTGCCAGTAAGCGCGATCAGTATCAATCTGAGCCGCAGCTATTAGTTGCAGCTGATAAACATGTGGCTTTAGAGCCCTTCGTAAAATTAGCCAGTTGGTTATCTGAGCAAGGCTTGGCAGTCGCTGAAGTCGTGGTCAGTGATCAGGTTGAATAAGCACTTATGTAAAAAGGTAAATATCAGCAATGACTAATATCGTGGTTTCAAGAGTGTTATTTCTGCGAAGAGTGGTTAGAAAACCAGACGCTTTAAGTACAAGTGTTTCTGATTTGAGAAAATATGATTTTAAGTATTCTCTTTTTTCTTCTTAATAATTGCTTACAGGCGGTTTAAATGCGTATTTGCACATTAAAAACAGGGCTGTTCTTTGGCACCGATACCGGCAATACCGAAGATATTGCTGACAAGATTTGCGATCAGTTAGCCAATTATGGCTGTGTAGTTGATATGCACGACGTAAGCAACGCACAGGTTACCGATATGGAGAATTACGAGTTGCTGATACTCGGTATTCCTACCTGGAACTATGGTGGTATTCAAGGAGAGTGGGAAGATGTTGAAGAAAATATCACATCACTCAATTTGAGCGGAAAGATTGTTGCGCTCTATGGATTGGGCGATCAGTTTGGTTATGCCGAATTTTTTCTCGATGCGATGGGCTGGCTGAATGAGCATGTGCTGCAGGCAGGGGCTACGGTTATCGGTCACTGGCCTACTGAAGGTTATGACTTTGAAGAATCGCGTGCAGCCAATGCCGATAAGTCAATGTTTTGTGGCTTGGCAATCGATGAAGATCAACAGTTTGAATTAACCGACGGGCGCATTCAGCAGTGGGTCGAACAACTGGCTCAGGAGCTTGAACAGGCGGCAGTGGCTTAATTTGTGATGAGTTACTTTACCGATTTCTTGTGTCGACAGCCGCGACTTTGCTTTTAAATTTATTGAGTGCTGCAAACAATGTTGCAAAAACTACTCTCTATCTTTGTTTTATTATTTTTTAGTACGGTGGCTACGTCCTCTATGGTCAATGCCTCTACAGCCATTGCCTCTAAAGATAACCATTATCGAGTGCATCTCGATATTCCGGCTTTCGACACAAGCAATTATGAAAAGCCATATACCTCTGTATGGATTGCAAATACAAAGAATCAGCCCTTACGAGTGTTACAGCTATGGTATGAGGATGATCGTTGGTTAAAGGATTTGAAATACTTTTGGCGGCGGGTGCTGCGCATAAATCTTCAAGCTGCCGATGGCGTTACGGGGGCTACTAGAGGGCCTGGGCAGTACACATTGGATTGGGATGGCTTGGATCGACAGGGCGACAGCCTCAGCCCGGGGCAATATAAGTTATGTGCGGAAGTGGCGAGAGAGCATGGCGGCAGGACAGCCAAGTGCTTGCAGTTTGAGTATCCGCTCGCGGAAGCTATTGAATTGCGTTTGGAAGGCGAATTCACCCGACTGGCTATTGAGGGGCAGCCCCAATGAGCCCCCTTTCTACCATAAAAAGTTTTTCCACTGGTCGTGATGGTTATGGCGAGTACAGCAATGGCTAGCCCCTTAGTTGAACGGTTAGAAGGTTTGATGCCGCAGTGGCTTAGTTTGGAAAAGCAGTCTGATCAACTGGAGCATGGCTGGGCGTAGGTAATGGAGCAATTCGAGGTAAATGATGCCCGTATTTTATCTGTGAGCAATCCTAAAAATTGAATAGTTATGAAAGTTAATCGCAACCTTTTTCGCTGGGCTCGCTTGGTACACAATTATGCCGCCATTGCTCTATTGCTACTGTTAGTATTTTTTTCTTTTACAGGGCTTACCTTAAATCACCCCGATTGGCTGGCAGGTGATGCGATTGAAGAGGATCATAATTTTATTCTTATGGATTTCGACTCCGATCAGGGAGTGAGCTTTACACCTACCCAAATTAAGCAGTTGGAAGCTGAGTTGGATGTTAGTTTTAGCAAGCTTAGTTTAGAGCAGGAAGATGATCTGCTCTTTATCGATGTACAACTGCCAGGGCGTTTTATTGTTGGCGAACTGGATGTCTATTCTGGTGAGATCATGGTGACCGACACCCGTTATGGTATTACGGCATGGTTAAATGATTTACATAAAGGGCGGCATACAGGCTTAGCCTGGATTTTGCTGCTGGACATCAGTGCTTTACTGATCCTTGTGTTTTCCCTCACCGGTTTGGTGTTGCTCCTACCCAGTCAGCGTTATTTAAAACCCTCTAGCCTGATAGGTTTGGCGATGGTGGGAGTGACTGGCGTCGCTTTGCTGATTTCTTAGCAGGGGCTAGCCAACATAAATTTTTAATCTATAAATGATATTGATAATTATTATCATTATCGTTATAGTTTGTCCGCTCTTGTAAATAACTGCTGATGTCTAACGTCATGCATAGAACCTTGCATAAAAATTCTTGCAGAAAAAGGAAACACGATGATTTCAGTTAACGTAAAAAAATCACTACTGACTTTAGTGCTTGGTGTTGGAGTGAGTCTACAGGCGCTCGCACATATGCCTTATTTAGTGCCTACCAGTTTTGATCCTGTGATGGGTGACATAGCCAGTTTTGACGCCTCATTTGCCGAACGGTTCTTTATCCCGGAAGCTGCGTTTGATAACAGTCAATTTAAAATTACCGACCCTAAAGGCGAGGTGTTTGCACCTGAGACAGTAGTGTCTTTGAAAACTCGCGTTGCCGTAGAGCATCAGTTGCCATTGGAAGGTACATACCGTGTGACTACCGGTGCGCGTCACGGCGCAACTTTTTTGATTTATGAACACAATGGCGAAGAAAAACGCGAGATGAATCCAAAAGCCGGGCCACCGGAGGATGCCAAAAGCATTCAACACTTCCAGGCCATCACACGTGCTGATACTTATATTACACATAAAACGCCGAATGACAGGGCGCTAAAAGTCGAGGCAGAAGGGCTGCAGATACTCCCTCTGGATAACCCAACAGAATTGTTTGCCGATGAAGGTTTCGAGGTCAAATTGTTGCTGGATAACCAATCGATGTCAGAGCATAAGCTGCAGGTATATCCCGCCAATGGTGATGTTGAGCCACAGCCTATGGAATTTATTACCAATAGTGATGGCGTTGCCACTATTAGCTTGCCAGCTGGCGCTTATCTAATGCGAGCTAGGTACCGTGGTGCGGCACCTGAAGGTGCCAAGGTGCCGACCTTTAGTCATACCACAACACTGAGCTTCTTGGTGTTTGAGAATATTTAATAAAGAGGATAATACTCGTGAAATATATGCTGCTCACCAGTGTCACACTGGCTCTGTTGGCTGGTTGTACCAACGTTACCAATACAGACAAACTCATCGCAACGGATGAAATAAAAAATGATGATCGTGGTCATGCACCGCTTCCTATGTCTCAACAACGACTTGAACAACTTTTGGAAACCTATGATAGCGGTAAAGACGGTGAGTTAAGTTGGGCTGAATACAATGATTGGCGTCGCGACCGTTTCGATGATACCGATAACAATGGTAACGGCACAGTCGATACTGAAGAGTATGTGTATGAATTCGAAGAGCGGCTAGATGATCGGCTTGAAAAAGAGCGCACCACTCAGCTTAAGCAGACAGTTGTGCGCTTTAAAGCGCTGGATAAAGATGAAAGTCAGAATATCGAATGGGCTGAATATGAAGCAGCCGGTAATCGTATTTTCGAACGTTGGGATAAAAACGGTGATGGCAGTATTGATGACCTTGATAAAAAGGATAGCGAATCTAAGCGACAAGAAACTAACTCTTCAGCGATTGGTATGCCTACCACCCATAGCCTTAAAGGAACAATGCAAATCTATGACACCGATGAAGACAGTGTAGTTAGCAAAGAAGATTTCATCAGTTCCAGGCGCTCAGAATTTCACCTGGCCGATAGCAACAAAAACGGCAAAGTGGACCAGGACGAGTACGTACTTGAATTTGAAGATCGGCTTGATAACAGAATTTCGAAAAGACGTCGGGGCTCTATAAAGCAAACATACGTTCGCTTTGATGTGCTCGATGATAATAGCGATGACATGATGACCTTTGATGAATTTCAGATCTCAGGCAAAAGAATTTTCACTCGCTGGGATAAAAATCAGGATGGTATTATTTCAGCCGCTGATATTAATAGTTAGTCGTGTTAGATAAATTGTTAATCGCCGCTGCATTATTTGCAGCGGTCACATGTGCCTCTACATTCAGCGCCTTTGCAAACACATTTGCAGAGCACGATATAGAGCTCCATCACTTCCAACATCAACAGGTGTTGGGCACTTCTCTCGATATTCGCATTGCTGCTCCACTTCCGCAGGCTAAGTTGGCCGAGCAAGCTGTGTTGGCATCTATTCAAAAACAGGAAAATATTTTCAGTAGCTACAATACTGAATCGGAGTTGAGCCGACTTAATAGGGGGGATTTGCTTCAGTCGCCCTCTGCAGCATTACTGGAGATAATCAAACTGTGCGAGCACTGGCGAGAACAATTACCCAAGGCGTTTAGTTGTCGCATGGGTGACGTAATCGATGCCTGGCAGCAGGCTTTTGAGCAGCAGGTTCGTCCTGACCGCAGACAGATACGGGCATTGGCCAGACGCGCAGGTGAAAGTAACTTCAATATTTCTGATTATAAAGAGCCTGGTTATACGACTAACTTTAGCTGGAATTTCGGTGCCATTGCTAAGGGCTATATCATTGACAATGCCCTCAATGTTGCTCGTCAGGAAGCACCACAGGCAACAGCTATTAGCATCGATATTGGTGGTGATGCAGCTTATTGGTTGGCAGAAGGCAGCGTGCAACCTTGGGCCGTCAAAGTGGCTGACCCCGATCGCATCGATGACAGTCAGCATCAGCACCTTGGCACATTAAGGCTTAGCAATGGTGCCGTCGCCTACAGTGGTCATAGTAGCCGTGCCAGAATTATCGCTCGGCGTAGCTACAGTCACATCTTGGTGCCCAGAGATGGTTGGCCAAAAATATTTTCCAGTGCAGCTATTGTTAAAGCCCCGACCGCAACTGAAGCCGATGCGTTGGCAACAGCATTAGCAGCGTTACCCATTCCTGTTGCTCTTGATTGGGTAGACAAAAAACAAAACGCAGAGATTGCTGTGTTACTCATTGGGGAAGATGGACGTCATCATGCTAGTGGCAATTGGCAGCGGCAATTTCATCCATTAGATCAAGTGCCGCTACCTTTGCAGGCGACTATTCGCTTTGCTTTGCCTACCATCAGAGATGGAGAATATCGCAGGCCTTACGTTGCCATGTGGCTAGAAAACGGTGAGCGTAAAGTTGTAAAAAATCTGTTGCTGCTTGGTGATAACGAACGTTGGATGACCGAGAATCGCTATTGGTGGCGCAAGCAAGGACGTAATGAAATAGAGTTGCTAGAAGGCTTTGCTAGACCTACACGACGACCAGGCGAATATGAGTTACATTGGTACGGTCTCGATGATCATGGAAAAGTTATGCCACGTGGTAATTATACATTGCAAATAGAGGCCGCTCGAGAACACGGAGATCATGAGAGATTGAGTATTTCGTTTGAATTAGGCGATAACACAATAAATACCATCAAAAAAGGTCAACGAGAGCTAAATTTTTTACAGCTCATAATAAAAGAGGCCTAATCTGATCCATCGATTATTGTTCATCCCAGCATTCATAGGAAGGCTGATTAGCCTTCACGCTTTCAATAATTTCAGCTTTTTCAGTTGTTATTTCAACAAAATTTTCTATACCAACCTGTTTCATCCAGTCGAGCATCGCTGATTTTTTTTCAAATTCAGAAAATACGGATTGGTAATACAGTTGTTGTTTTCGACTGAGTTTAGGGTGAGCAAAAATGACAATATTCGGAACGTTACTTTCTATGGAGAAGGCATGCAACTTTTCTTTAATTGCTGGTGATGTTAGTTGCCAGGTTATACTACCGGTTATTCCATACTTAGCTTCTCCATTCAAAACTTGCATTATTGAATCATTCGTCGAGCTACTATTAATGAATTTTATTGTCGACCAAATACCGGCTGCGTTACCATCAAAAATGTGTTTATATAATATGCGAGTGTTGGGATCTGCGGCAATTTCTTTGTCAGTAAAGTCCTCAACCGTTGTAATTTCATGTTTACTGATTCCAAACACAACGACATTTCGAATTGATACGACAATCGGAGTATAACCTCTTTTGAGAAGTGCACCCCAAAGAGAGAATTCAGGTAGCACTAGCGCTTCATTTCCTGCCTTAAATTTTTTGTACGCGCTACAGCTTCCGTGAGGTATTATCGTTTCAACTCCGATATTACTTTGCAAATATTGAATCATGGGGTTCAGTATTCCTTTAGTAATATCCTGAGGAAAAGGGCTGTAGATAATCAGCTGATTTTTTAATAACGTTTGCTTTTCACTGCCATATACTGATTGAGCAAACGCTATAATAATCAGGCCGTATATTAAGCTCAGTAATTTTAGATGTTTTATGCACATTGTTTTCGATACATCCATCTAGACACTTATACCAGTGTTACTCACTTATAATAGATCATTTAAAATGCTCTCTAATAAAAATTAGAGACGTTAGAGTCGTTTCTCAAATACTATTGCTAACTAACATCTCCACCCTTTCTAGATTATTCCGAATTTATCCATAACAGTATTATTAATGCAGTAGATAATTTTTATATAGATTGATGTAAGATATATTATATATCTTACAATAAAAATAAATTTGTATTTTCTACCAAGCTAACAACAGAGTTGTTACATAAAAGAATTAAAAACCACATAGGACAGATTGTATGAATGTTGTTAAATCAATAATGTTAATGATTATCATTGGTTCTGTTGGCTGTACGGCTCAGTTAACACCTTATAAAGTCATTGATTCCATGCCATATGATATTAATGATTTGCCTGGAAGCTTTGGATTAGGCATCACTGAACAAAAGGTGAGTAATACTGAGTATGTGATAACAGCTAAATTAGATAAAAATAGTTCAGTAAAGCGCGCAAAAGACATGGTTAGATATCATGCTGCACTATTAGCTATAGATGCCGGATTTAATTCATTCAAAATTTTAAAGGCCAGAGATGGTGGTTGGTGCAATTTCAGGCGTAACGCAGATGTCGGCCGTAGCGTGACAAAAGCAGGTCCTAGCGCAGCTATTCGAGTAAAATTTTTAAATGATACTTCGCAACAAAACAACGAACCGAGCTCAAAGATATATAATGCTGAAGATACAATAGCCAGCAAGCGCCCGTTGGTTTTTGCCACGCCATCTGCTGAAGAAATGAAAGTCACTCAAACAAAGCGTTACGAAAATTGTCGAAGAAGGCACATGTAAAAATGCCAGATCAAGCTAACGAATAGGCTTAGAATTGTGGTTTGGGTTAAATAATACTCTAGCTATTCGCCAAGCCACAGTCCATGTGTCTTTCTTCATATAGTTTGATAAAAAGATAATAACCAAATCCATGCTTGCAGGTTTAAATAGTTTTTATCTTGAGCAAATTTTCTAGTTATTGGGAAAGAACAGGGCTCTTTCATTTATAGGTGTACGGAGCTAAGTCTGATTATTCAAACTATAAGATGAAAAGACTCAGAAAGTATCGTCTTTGACAAGTAAGTCAAGAATTATAAATCAGCCAACCATTACCACTAGTGATGATGGTTGGCTGATGGTTTAAGTTAGCTACCTGCCAGATAGGCGCGATAGTAAGTGACCCAAGTGCGGTAGTCAGAATAATCTATAACACCATTATTGTTATAGTCAGCTTCTGCAATGAAATTGGCATCACCGCTGGTGCTACGCATTGCCCCTCGAATTATTGCCGCATCGCTGGCATCGATCACACCATCCGCATTAAGATCTCCAGGAGCCACAGGTGTTGCAGTAGCCTGGTTGCTGTTAACTGATTCATTGCCAGACATATCACTTGCCGTCACTACATAGTAATAGGTGGTGCCGTTAGTCACTGAGGTATCAGTGTAATCACTGCTAGTTAAACCGTCGGTCAACAGAGCGTAACCGCTGCCATCGGTAGTGCTGCGATACACTGCATACTCGGCAAAATCAGGCTCAAAACTGTCACCCCAGTTCAATGTCACCACAGCATCGCCAGCATTAGCTGACAGATTGATAGGTGCTTCAGGTGGCAGTGAATCGAATGCGGTAGCAAAGGTTTCAAAAGACTGCGTGCTTTCCTCATCGTCAATATCTACTGCTGTCACCACATAGTAGTAGGTAGTACCTAAGGTAGCAGCATTGTCATTAAAGCTATTCGTTGTAACATTGTTAGCCAGTAATGTGTAGGGGCCTCCTGAAACTGTCGAACGATAAACTTTGTAGCTGGCCAAATCAGCTTCGCTGTTTTGCCACCAATCCAGCGTAATACTGCCATCCGGATCTGACGTCGCAGTCAATCCATCAGGTGCTGCAGGTGGTGTTGCTGTGGTGATCCGTAAAATAGGACCGTTACCGGACTCTGCACTGGCAAACTCGCGTGCATTATTGGCACTATGATTTGTCAAAATCGCAAATGAGTAAGTGCCATTGCCGGTGACATGCCCGGTCACATCAAACTCAACTGTCGACGAGGCTGGCAGATTGGTAAGCGTGTCGAGTAATGCGCCAATATTGGGTTTATTGTTCCAGGTCAGTGTGTCTTCAGACCAGTTAGTATTAGCAACGGCGTGCAACATTGCATCATCGGCCGTACGAATATTTTGAAATATCAATTTGGCCGACGTGATGGGTTGATCTAGACCGCCGACAGTAAATTTAAGGAAAGGTTGACGATCTTTGTTGCCCTGGTTTTTGTATTTCAAAACCGGTTCAGAACCATGGGTAGCGTTTCTTGCAGTTTGGTTAGCATAAGTGTCATCAGTTGCTGGGAAGTCTAAACCACCAACACCTCCGCCACTGCTATCCGGAATAGCTGATGCTTCAGCAGACTGTGCTGACTCATTACCGGAGTTATCTACTGCCGAGACCACATAGTAGTAAGTTTGGTCAGCTTTTAGCCCATTATCAGTGTAATCACTGGTTGAAATATCAGAAGCGACTTCAGTGTAAGGGCCACCGGGTGTTGTACTGCGATAGAGCACGTATCCTGATAAGTCACCTTCAAAATTATCGTCCCAATCCAGCATTATGCTTAGCGGACCAGAAGTAGCGAGTAACGCAGTGGGAGTGGCTGGCGCTACGCTATCACCACCGTCCCAGGTGACTTCTATCGCTGCAGTAGTGCTTTTATCGACAACTATTTCAAAGCTGCGTTGTGGGCCTACACCATCGAAATACACATCGCGATCAGTCGCAGTGAAGGTATAGGTAGTTGGTGTGGCACTATTTGATGTCGCACGGGTACCGCCTGAAGCAAACAGCCATATTTTATTAGGTTCTTTATAAACTGTGGCAACAGTCCAGTTGGGACGATCTTCCACATAGGCTATTTGTCGGGATATCTGATTGACGCGTGTCCAGTCGCCTTTATCAGGGCTGGTGTCCCACCACAGGCCACCTAAACAGGCATAGTAATTGGCGCAAATAATCATTTCCGCCAGGTTGTGGTTTTCACTGGCAAAATAGGGTTTGCCTTCGCCTTTTACCTGAAGCAGAAAGTTAACATACTGATTCATAGTGCCATTGATAATATGAGTTGCACCCCAATCCGTGTTATCTCTAATGCTATTCCACCAACCAGCTGCAGCACCGGCACTTAATGTCGATGGTCCAACTATCGGATAGTTGGTCAGTACCGGGTCAGCTTCAAAGGCAGCATGTATCTCGGCCCAGTTTGCTTTTCTCTTATATTTATCACCAAAGTCGGTTTCATTACCGGGTTCAATCAGTAACACCGTCAAACCATGGGTATTCTCAACGTAATCGATATAGGCTTTGAACATATCTCTCCAGCGCTCAGGTATAAGATCTACACCATTTGGCGCAACGAAATATGGATCAACTTTTTTAGCTGAGCTGGATGCCAGCAAGGTTATAGTATTCAAGCCTGGAACTTTTCTTAACTGGCTAACATAACCGTCAATTTCTGCTTTTGCATCAACTCCCAGGCTGCCATCGGGTTCCAGTGGATACTCTTGTACTGCACCGAAGCGCATGGCATCAATCTCACTGCCTAAGTGAGCATTTGACGCAGTAACGTTTCTGAAGCCAACAGTCCATAGTTCGCTTTTTTTGGTGAGGCCAATATCGGTTGTATCGAACTCGACAGTTATTGCCTGGGTTTGTATTGCGAAAACGCTGGAGATTATCAGCAACGCTTGGGCTGCTTTCTTTAATCCAGCACCGAGTTTCATTTTATTATTCATATAGATAACTCCCATTCTTTAAGTAAAGATTTAATTATTTAGGGAATGACGGCGCCTATTTTTTTAAAAATAGTATTTATAATATAAACAAATGGGGCTTATTAATGCAAGTAGAAAGCTTCGATGGCGGATAAATGCGAGTTAAGATAAATCTGAATTTATCTATTCGGATAGAAGGGCGATAAAAGAAAAATGACAGCTTTTTAAAAGCGATAAAAATACATTTATAGCTTATCGTTGTTTTTATCATTAATTTCAGTCTAATCTTAATTTTTGGCAGACATATTTGCGGATATAGTTGCAACGAGTAGGCTCAATGCATTCAATGAAAAAAATTCACTTTGCCATGATTGCCAGTCTTGTTGCAGGCTTGGCTGCCGGTGCAATGACTCTTCGAGTTATTGAGCCCGAACCCATTGCAAGTACAAAGCCCGATAGCAATACTCATTTTGACCAAACTGCTGCTACTGAAGAACGTATCCGGGCGCTCGAAGATGCTGTGTTTGAAGAACGCAATGCACGCCAACTTCTCGAAGAACAATTACACATATTATTCGCTGAACTGGATACACTGCGTAATGATGCAGAAGAGCAAGGCGAAGACAGAGAAATTGCCATCATTGAAAATCGCGATTCTCCTCGATCTGAATTCTTTCGTTCACGAGAAAGAACCGTTGACTCTAATACAGAGCGGACTGCAGTACTTGTCGAAGCCGGATTCCCTCCTGATCGGGCTGATTGGATTGTTGCTCGAGAGAATGAAATACGCCTTGAGACTATGCAGGCAAGGTATGAAGCACGGCGTGCTGGCGACATGCAGGCGCTTTTTGCAGTGAGTAGCCTCAGGGAATCAACTTTACGTAACGACCTCGGTGATCTGGAATACGAGCAATACCTTGAAGCCCAAGGTAGGCCAACAACAGTTCGTATTGGTGCCGTGATAACATCATCACCCGGTCAATTGGCTGGTCTGCAATCGGGGGACGAAATAGTTCGTTACGATGGTCAACGTGTATTTAATTATTTTGACCTTAATAGTCAACAGATGCAGGGAAATGCCGGAGAATCGGTGGTTGTGGATATTATGCGTGACGGTTCATCGATGCAGGTTGTTATACCCCGTGGTCCAATTGGCATACAAAATAGATCCAGGCGTCGACTCAATTAGCATCATATTTATCCGAACTAAAAATTAACTACGTTTATTATCGTGGAGGGGCCGATGGGTATTCGTATTGTCAGGCTGGGGGAAGATAGGATAAACAATGAGGGAATCAGAATAGGCACCGTACGTAGACCTCCTCGAGGTGTTAAGAAGTCCGAATACTCTTCCCGAAATATCTATGATGTCTGGTTTCCTAACCTATCTCCTAGTGAAGAATTATTAAAGACTTATTTTCCCATAGAAACTGAGCAAGATTGGAAACAATTCAAGAGACGGTTCTTATCTGAATTGAAACATACTGAGAAGAAAAGAGAATTAGAATTATTTGCAGCAATGTCGCATAGCTATGACTTTTCCATAGGATGTTATTGTCAGGACGAATCGAAATGTCATCGATCGATACTCAAAGAGGAGCTGGAAAAACTGGGTGCAAAAATTAAGTAATAATATTAACTTTTTGCCTAACCAGTAGATCTAAGTAACTGTATTAAGAACGTAAAAATATGGATTAATAACGTATAAACATAGATATATTAGTGGTTAAACTAGCCTTATAATAAAATCCTTGTCTAAATATAATCGTATATACTAAAGATGAGAGCCAGTGTTCAGCATGCCTTATGTTTGAGTCTGATCATTGTTTTTCTGAGCCCGGTTTTTTATATATGGATAAATGCATTGATGAACCCAAAAAAAGAAATTCATGATCTTCCAGATTTTTTGGTTAAATCAACATTAGGTTGTTCGACTGTTGCGTGTCTGCTGTTAATTCCCTTTTGTATTAATAATTTTATTCAGGGAAGAATTATCTTAGGCTTCGTTACTCTTTCGGTTGCGATAGTTACCGCTATTGATGCCTGGTTGTGCTACCAAGAAAAATACAACAAAACTATCAACTTATATGTAGTAGCGCCTTGTTTCATAATAGCCATCACCCTGTTATTAAGCGAGCTAGGTGTTGCAGGTTCTTATTGGGTACCTCTGGCTGTACTTGCCTTCTATTTCATGCTGCCCGAAAAAAACGCATGGATATTCAATATTGTTTTTATGCTGCTGATCATGCCGATTGCTTGGAACGTACTTGAGCAGTCAACAGCCATACGATTTACTGGTGCGCTTATTGGTGTCAGTTTTTTTGCTTTTATTTCATTGCGTGAGATAAACAAGCTTCACTATCACTTAAAGAAACAAGCTGTCACTGATACATTAACAGGATTATATAATCGCGCACTGTTGCAGGATTCTCTCGAAACAGCTATCCATCAAAGTCTACGTGCTCAAACACCTATTTCATTAATTATGATTGATATTGATCACTTCAAGGAGATTAATGATCGATATGGTCATGATATTGGTGACACAACATTAAAAGCGATAAGTAATTATTTAAAAAAATATTTTCGTGAAAGCGATATGGTATTCAGAATAGGGGGTGAGGAGTTTCTTATCCTCCTTCATAACACTAATAAAACTGATTGCCTGGCTGTTTCAGAGAAACTCCGAGAAGGCATTGAGCAATTGTCGCCAACCCTGGATTGTAGAGTAACCGCCAGTATTGGTATTTCCAGTTTTCAGCCCGAGATGAATTGGAAGGATTGGATGAAACTGTGTGACAGGAATTTATATCGCGCCAAATCTAATGGTCGCAATCAGGTGGCAGTATAAACATCTAAAAATAAATGCGATGTGGACAACACCGCTACATCTCCCAATAGTTTGATTCCATCCACTTTACTCACCGAAAGATGCCGCTGATTTGCTGCATCTTAAGGAGATTAAAGCTAGGCTAAGGCTCGAATTCCATCAGTATCTTAAGCCAAGAAAATGGCATATCTAGCCTGATCTCAATTGTCAGTAAAATAGTTGGTCAAAAAACAGACCCTTCACCTCTTTCATCCTTATGAATCTGATGCTACTATCGCTAGCTAATTAATAAGACAAATAATATAAAATGGTGATAATCAAGAAATGATACGCATTATTGGAAACCGAGTTTCGTTTATCTATCCAGCTTAAGTAAAAGCTGGCGGTGATATCTCCCCTCGACAATACAGGAAACATAATAATGAGAAAGAAAACATTATCTCTCGCTTTTGCCGGCCTCGCCGCAGTGACAACGATGTCTGCCCACGCTGGTACGATAAGCGTCAAAGCCAATGACTATCAGCAGGTTTTTGAAGGAGCAGGTGGAACTATCGATGGCTATCTGGGCCATTGGATCAGTTTGAATGACGAAAACCAGGATTTGGCAGCAAGGATGGTCGCTCAAGATATTAATCTGGCTTACGTCAAAAACTACATGAGTGATTATCCTGATGTGATTCCGGATAACTACACAAACTTCGCTGAAGCGGTCAATGACCTCAAGGTCTACAACCCCGATCTCCGGGTTCATATCACGGTTAACAATCTCCCTGATCACCTTGAAAAGGTTAATAAAAAAGGCAAAAACGTCAAAGGTGAGCATGACCCGAATATCCCAGATATATACAAGAAGGTTGCCGACTATTACTACCGGGTTCTTGAAGGATTTCATGTTCGTGGTGTTAAGGTTGATCAGTTAGATTTGTTGAATGAGCCAGGTGGTGCAGCAAAATTCGCCTTATACCAGGGGCGATTATTTAGTGATGCCATTGAAGAGCTAAAACTTATTCTGGCCGATCCTAGTACCAACCCTTATAACATCGAGATGCCGGAGATTGTCGGCCCGAGTACCTGGGGTGTTACCAGTTCTCGGAAGTGGGTAGAGGCATGGCAAGGCGATTTACCTCAGGCATGGGAAAATGTTGATGTGTTATCAACTCATGGTTATTCCGGTGGTTGGATCTCCCAGAATTACACCAATGTTAGCCAAGTAGCTGATGGAAGACCTTTTTACAATAATGAGCAAACAGGCAAACTTCAAAGCGGCGATGGGCTTCATGAGGTGTTTGGCAACAGTGAGCCAGATTATATTGGCGATGTTTCAATGGCCATGCGAGTTAGCGATGCCATTAACGGCGGTGTTAACGCATTCTTCGTTTTTAATTTGAACAACTCGTCTGGCAATAATGCGGCACTGATCAGAACCAAATTTAAAGGTGCTGTATCTAAATCGAAGGTATATGCTGGATTTAAGCAAGTGACATCGACACAGCCGATGAATAGTTACCGTGTGACCAGTGATGTTACTGGTTTGGGTAATACTCGAGTCGTTACCTTCAGAAACCCGGGTGAAAATGTTGCCTATGTCCACGTAACCAATGTTAGTGATCAACCTCAAGATGTAGATCTTAATATTACTGCTAATGGGGTTGGATCAGCTGCATATGGTATTACTGCAATAGAAGCTGTGGTTAGTGATGAAACGCTGGATGAAGCATTAGTGATGGATGAAACCTATACCACAGTTCAAGATAGAGTGTCTTTCTCCACAACACCTTACAGTGTTAACTCATTCAAGATAACCTTTGATTCAGAGAAAATTTTTCCTAATCAAACAGCGTTTAATGTGGCGCTGAATAAACCGACTACAGTGAGCTCTGAGTATGAATACCTTACTCACTACACGTCTAATCAAGCTGTTGACGGTAATATTGTTGGTGATGACAGTCGTTGGTTATCGGAAAAAGGTACTGGTTATCCGCAATGGATTGAAATCGACTTACAGGAAAAACATACGATAAATTCTCTATCGCTTTATACCGGCGTAGGTGGCTACAAAAATGCGATTAGCGATTTTCAGTTGCAAAAATGGGATGGTCAAGCCTGGGAAACCATATTGGATATCGCTAGTAATGTTGACCCTGCAGGCACTTTCGACTTTGCACCCACTACTGCCGATTTACTAAGAGTGAATATGACTCAAGGTGGCGGTAAAGAAGTGCGACTGTATGAAGTTGAAGTAATGGGTAATAAAGCTGCGCCAGCTAATCTGACTGCAACACCAGGCGCCGGTACCTTGTTAACCTGGGATGGTATCGCAGGTGCAGGGTTTGAAACCTATAACTTGTATGAATCACTTAATGGCGGCGCTTACCAGCTTATCGCGTCAGATTTACAAGACAATCGTTATATCAATTCAGGCAGTGTATCTCCTGGAGATTTGTATGCTTATGTTGTTACCGCAGTAGACTTAAATGGTAGTGAAAGCGGATTCTCAAATACTGTACAAGTAGAAGTGGGTCCACCAACAGGTTTAACGGGTGATATCAATTTTGACGGTGTTACTGATCTTCATGATGCTTTAATGATTCGGTCTGCATTGCGTTCCTCTGAAGGTGACAGCAACTTTATTCCGCAGGCCGATTACAACCACAATGGGATCATTGATATGTCTGATTATCGTAAATGGATTACTTACTTCCGTATGTTTTTGAGGAGTATGTAAAAAAATATAAGCGTAGCTAAATCCTTTGATTTAAGTTATTTTTTACCACGGCAGGATGGGGAGCCTGCCATCACACGGTTTCAATATTGAGACCTAGTTTTAAGAGAGAGCAATACTATGAAAAAATCTATAACCAATATTTTTAGTTTATTTTTAGTTTTCTTCTTAAGTTGTGGGTCAGCACAAGCGGCCTTGATTACTCAACTTGAAGTCCAGGATAGTGACATTTTTGTGGGTGATGTATTTGATGTCACAGTGTCATTTTTATTTGATGCTGAAACTGAATTAGGTGAAGAAGCAGAATTAACCGGTTTTGGTTTTTCTGTAGATCCTTTTGCCAGTCTCACTAATCTTTCCTATTTAGGTGCGACAGTTAATTCTTCCTTTTTCGATGATAGTGATACAGGTACAGGTTATGTCGGTGGTTTTTTGGGCGCTTTAACTCCTGTAACGGACAATATTGTTGAAGTTGCTGTACTGCAGTTTGAGGCGATTGCAAAAGGTGTCGATACTATTACCGTCGATGGGCTTTCAGATGGTTTATTCTTCGGTGCATTTTATTCAACGCTTGATACGTTTATTCCTGTAGATTTTGACATAAGTGGACAAGCTTCAGTAGATGTACCAGAACCAGGTTCTTTAAGCCTATTGGCTTTGGGAATATTGGCTATTGCAGGCTTTCGTAAGCGGGCTTAAAGCTTAAGGAGAGAGGGAATTACAGTTAAATCAGCTTAAGCTGACATAAACTAATTCCTACTGATCCATTAACTAAGCATTTTTTGCTGAAAAAGGGCATAACTCTTAAGATAAGTGTTATGCCCTTTGTGTTTTATAATGATCCCATTCATCGAACGTGATTAAGCTTGATAGCTTAATCACGTTAATTTTAATTCTGATGCATTTTATTTAGTTTTTAATCTTTTTGAGTATTTGGCAATGGCTTATCAACAACTTTGTTGGTCAAGCACAGTTATTGCAATATTTCTTCGGTTTTTCGCCAATATGCAATCCCCTCAAGTCCTACCTAGGTAGGCCCTCTAAACACTAAATGCGCTCAATTAAGGCGTCTGCTTACTCTATATCCTTGATGGATTTTAATCGATGAGTTCACTGAACTTAGTGCTTATATGACTTTCAGTTTTTACCAGTCATCTTAGCGTTACTGTTGTTATAGAAAGACACTGCATATACTTCAAATACGTCACTCTATATTTAGAAAACTATTTTTTATATATTGAGGAGTGTTGGTACTCTGAAATATTTAGCCTTAGTGTTGACAGTTCTATTTTTATGGTGTCGGTATATCAATATCTATAATAGAATAATCTGGGATAAAAATTTTAATGAAGAAGTTCCTGTTTATTTCAGTACTCATCGAGCTAAAAGCGTTCTCTGTGATAGTTTGTTAGTAACGAAATATATAAGAGGGAACAAGTAGAGTTAATAATGCTCGAATGGATGAACGACCCTATTTTCAACGCTTACGATATTATTTTAATGGTGACTTTTCTGGAAGCCATAATAATTTCCGGCTTCCTTTTTATTAAACCCGCCGATGAAGTCAGCCACTATTTTTTGCCAGCATTTATGATTGTTGTGGGTGCGGGGCAGCTTTGCTTTCTGGTTACCTATAATCCGGTCGTATCCATTGGGTTGGGTAATATACTGTCTCAGCAGTTTTTTTCCCTGATTGCCTTTGTATTTTATTGGCAGGGCCCATTGCTATACGCTTATATGCATGCCTTAACCAGTGGCGGTTATCAGTTTCGTTGGACTGATTTACTGCCGTTACCTGTTTTTCTTATTTTATTATTAACTGATCCCATGAGTTGGTTTGGCGAATTAATGGAGGATTTATTTTGGCGTGAACATATTTTTATTGGCGTAGTAGGCTTTTTTATCAATTTTATCTATGGAATATTTTGTTTACTGCATATGAGGCGTTATACCGATCGCTTGAAAGATCGTTTTTCTACGGTTGAGCACTTGGATTTCTTCTGGTTGCGTTTTTTGGCACTAGGATTTTTGGTGATATGGGGATTGGAAGTTATCCCTCCTTTTGTAATAGCGAGTACTTGGCCCTGGTGGTTGAGAGAAACTATTGTGCATGCGCCTGGTGTGATAGAACTGTTGATGCTTAATTTTCTAGTATTTTCCAGTCTTCTCTATAGTCGTAATATTGCAGCTATTGGACATTCGGCTCATGCAATGGATGAGTTGCCCGATTACAGTAGTAACATTGAGCGCGAAGCGGAACGTATTAAGCAGGTGATGGAAGCAGAACAACTCTATTTGACGCCAGGTTTGACCGTCGAGAAATTGGCTGATCACTTGGCCATTCCTGAAAAGTTAGTATCCCAGATTGTTAATCGGCATTTTGAGATGAATTTCTATGAGTTTGTTAATAGTTATCGTGTAGGTGAGGCTAAACGTTTGTTGAAAACTGCTGAGTTACGAGATCAGCCGATTCATGTTATCTATGAGGCTGCGGGTTTTAAAAGTAAGTCCTCGTTTTTTACTTTATTTAAGAAAGCAGTCGGTATTACGCCCAGTCAATATCGAGATAAGTTTTGTGAATCATGACTTCTTACCTGTAAATTTCATAGCGTTACTATCTACTATTACTCCACATATCGTCTTTTTACCTTTATACAAGCGGCAACCAATCGTTGATAATTGAAAAATATGGTTTTGTAATTTTCACCTTAATACTTAGTAAAATAACGATTCAAAGACGGTTGAGTCATTTACAGTTTGATATTTAGTTAAATAATTGGTTCGAATGTTTAATTAGCGAAAAATAATTACTCGAACTCCTCCATACCTCCACTCAGGATAATAACGTGGCATATACAGAAACTCTCTATGTTGTAGAGAGTTTGAATAATTACTTGTTTGCCAAATAGATTCGGACTCCGAATAGTTTCTTAAAAATACCCTTGTTCTCGGAATTTACTCTATGCGTTGATAGCGGTCATCCCAAGCTTTGCTGGGACGGCATGATAATAATTTCTAACAATAAATTATTCATACAACCATCATGAAGACATTGCGTGTGAACAGGTGGAAAACAACGAAGCCAAATGCAGCGACAAAATTTTTGGCAGTAGCGGCTTTTGGATTGTGCTTGGTCGTAGTGTCGGCTCAAGCGGCTATCGAAACAGATGCGGTGTTACTGCCAGCTAATGGGCGGGTGTTATTAATGATGGGGCAGGATACCTCTACGCTGCGGGTCTATAAATCGGAAGTGCTGAACAATCCTTCCCATAGTGATATGCCCGCGCCTGGCGGAGTGACACTCTACACATCGATGATACCTACGTCTGCCTATCGCAACAGTGCTCCTGCCGATGCTGGTATGTATGTTAGCGGTATCGAAGGGCCACCGACCGATGAGAGCAACGGTGAGGTGAATTTTCGTGAAACGCTGGATGCTTACGATGAGGCCAATGGTGGCAATAAAGTGGCGTTGGCGGTTGGGCTCTATCTGTCCGATGAATGGATTGGTCCTGGCAATGATGGTTACTGCGGCAATCAACCGCTACGGGCTATTATCGGGGCATCGGGTTTGGCTGATATGGGGTACAAGGCGGCGGGTAATGATGTAGGAAAACCGGATAATCCTACCTCGCTGAGTTACCAATGGCGTTACGCAATTGATCGTATGATCGCTTGGTTTAAGGCCGAAGATCGCCCGGTGTATTTACGTATCGGTTATGAATTCGATGGCGACTGGAATTGCTATCATCCACCTTTTTATATCGAAGCCTTTCGTCAAATTAAACGTCAAATAGACGCGCAGGGTGCCACTAATATAGCGACGGTATGGCACTCGGCTACCTATCCAAATGATAACGAACAATATGTTCATTACGCGCCTTCGAAGGATCCAATACAGCATCTAATCAGTTGGTATCCGGGAGATGATTATGTCGACTGGATGGCCTTGTCGTTTTTTTATGGAGCAAATTATCTGCAGCATCAATGGAGTTGTCAGAATTCCAGCCGGCCTTGGACTACGCCAGAGATTTCGCCACGCGAATTACAAAATGCAATGATCAGCTTTGCCCGTGAACATCATAAGCCAGTCATGATTGCCGAGTCAGCACCACAAGGATATCAAGTGGATGAATTGACCGGTTCCTGTATATCAGAACGTACTGATCACTTGGCGCATATTCAGCTCGCTAATGGTCAGGAACTTTGGGATGTTTATTATCGGGATTACTTTCAATGGATAGAAGATAACCGCGATCAACTGCGGGCCGTCGCTTACATCAATGCTGATTGGCAATCGCAATCGCGCTGGTATTGTGCGCCAGCGAGTCGTTGTGCCCGCGGTTACTGGGGAGACACCACGATTCAGAAAAATCGTGATGTGTTAGACAACTTTAAAGTTGAAGCACGCAAACCCTTTTATATTAATGGTGTGGATGACAACCGTGCCCACACCACTTCAGTTATTGATGTTAACGCGTCGCCTAAAAAGTTTGCATTACCTACCACTTTATTGCTCGCAGATTCCGATTTACTGCAGAACCTGAGAAAAGTTGATGCTCGCAGGGCTCCCATGCCGCGCGCGCACAACTGACTATGTTAAGTCACGGAGTAAAAAACTATGTTAAATAAAAAGATCGATGGAAATTATTCTAGGCATATCCCCTTAGATTTTAGATGTTTAAATTGGCGATCGAAAAGTAGTGAGCGATCGAAAAGGCATTACCGGTTGAAAAGGCATTACCAATTAAAAAGCCATCTGAGTTTAACGATCTGCCTGCTCATTAGTGGGGCCATGTTCGGAGTCAGTTCTTCAGTATTGGCAGACTTTGGTATCCGTCCTACCAGTTCGACAAGTGGTGTTATTTATTTTCAGGATCAAAATTGGAGTGGGTCTTGGAACTATGTTTGTCTGGGTGACAATTGTGTGTCTGGAGCGAAAGTTAACGGTTATTGGGAACGAGCCGTTGATAACCTAAGTGAAGGTGTTAGTTATGGTATTCAGCTTAAGGTTCAGGACAATGCAACTGGCCAGTACATTTCTCCGATGGAGACTGTCGTATTCAGTGCCAGCGGTGGTGCTAATACCCCTCCAACGGTAGATCTGGTACCACCTTCGGGTACGGTAATCGCCGGTGACTCAATGACAGTTGCTGCTACTGCTACCGACAGTGATGGCACTATTAGTTCAGTAACACTTTATGCCACCGCACCCGGTGGTAGTGAGCAAAATTTCGGAACAGACACCACTACCCCGTACACTTGGATCATCGATAACACCGTGGTAGGTAACTATAGCTTGCGTGCAGTGGGCGTTGATAACGATGGTGCGACAGCCGAAGACACTGCTACCAAAACTGTAAGTACACCAGGTAATGCCGCACCAGAAGTGTCTTTGGATGGGATCAGCGGCAATCAAGTTGCAGGTGGAGCAGTAACCGTCAACTCAACAGCCAGTGATACCGATGGTACGGTGTCATTTGTAGAATTATTTTACTCAGCGCCGAGTGCTGCAGAAGAATCTGCCGGCATGCTGACAGCTCCTCCCTATACCTGGACCATTTCAAATTTGGTAGCTGGTTCTTATGCGTTACGTGTTGTTGCCACTGATGATGATAATGCAACAGCTGAAGCTTCTGACGCGATGACGGTCGTTGATAATGGTGATCCTTCTACTGAAGATTTTGGTATAGATTCGACAAGTACTAATTCGGGTGTTTATTGGTTTACCGCCAAACCGGAATGGCCAACGACAGGTACCTTTTACAGTTGTAAACATCTCGAAAGCGATTGTTATCCAGCTACTTTAAACAATGGTCGTTGGGAGCGGGAACAGGCAAACCTTGTTGTCGGGCAAACCTACACTGCACAGTTGAAAGTACCAGGGTTTAGTGCTGATGACTTTCCTCAATATACTTTTGTCTGGCAAGGTAATGGTGGTGGCGATCCTGACCCAGGTGATCCTGGCGATCCAACGGATCCAGATTTTGCTCACCTCGATTGGACCTCTAACTCGCTGACCAATCACCGTGTGGGACCACCACCGCGACCAAATCCACCATCGGCATTGCGTACGCCAATTAATGGTGCTGCGCCTACATCCCACGGTTTTGCTTTTGATATTAATGGTAACCAGCTTAGTTGGCGTTGGGGTCCCCAGATCATAAAAGGTGATGGTGATTCTGGTCTGGAAATGCATTGTTCAGATGACAACGATGCTACCTATCAAAAAGTCGCTGTAGTAGGTGGCACAGCAAGTATTCCCTGTTCTGGTGATTACAATTATTTCTTCCGTTATTTGCATCCCACTCATTCGCTGAATAACAATCCCGCCCATCGCTGGATTTGGACTGGTTTGTTTACCACTGAAGGTGCTCGGGTTGATCCCCATAATTATCCTGCCTTTACTGACGGTTCAGCTAACTGGATGCGTTTCCGTCATCCGGTTTCTCATGATGGAACCACAGCGGCAGTGTTAGATGCCCAACATAACAATGATCTGTTGCGCAATTTGGATCGCTACAATGTTTGGGTTGATGATTCTCCCGGTAATGTGCAGTTGGGTTTTGATGTCGATGGTAGTGTGCTGCGGGTAGAGTCTATGCGTAATACGGCTGGTGGTCCCAACGGGCAGCAGTTTTTTGCCTTGAACCAAAACCCGGGTTTTGATGGAGTCTATAGCTACGGCCAGGTGATAGCGTTTGAAATTTCCGCAGTGGCTGGTGCTACTGGTGCACAAACTTACAATGATTTTTCCTATTACACCGTTGGTTATGGTTGGAGTAATTATGGTGACCCACGTTTGAATCCTGCCGGCAAGGCTTCTACTACGATGGTGTTATCTGATAACGGTACTTACTCCGATTTGGAGTACAACGCCATTTTCACGCAACCGGTAACGACTATTCATTCAGAGGATATGGTGGATGATTTTATTCTGGGTCATCATCTCTTTCATGGTATCGATCCTAATAAACAAGGTTCCACTACTTTTGATGAAGTGAAAATCGGCGCCTTTAGCTGTGGTGGGTGTCATTTCCGCGATGGTCGTGGTTTCGAAGTGGTTAACACACCTAAGGGGCCTCGCTTAGCACCACCGACTTTTGGCGTAAAACTGCTGGAGGTGATTGAGGGGCGCGAAACTGGATTTTCCTGGGATGGTTCAGCGAATACAGTAGCCGATCAAGTGCGTAATGCGTTGATCAATGATCACGGGGTTGATCCTGATGCATTACCCGGTCGAGTGTTGGAGTTGATGACTACTTATACTGAGATGCTGACAGTACCTGCGCGTGATCCGGGAAGTTACGACCGTCCAGGTGTAGCAGAAGGAGATGTGCTGTTTAACCAGATCGGTTGCGGTGGTTGCCACACACCTGTGCAGCGTACGCGTAGTGATGCACCAGTTCATTTGCGTGATCTGACTCTACGCCCTTATACCGATATGAAATTGTGGGACCTGGGCAGTAATGACGGTAGCTTCCGTACCGCTCCGCTTTGGGGGCTTGGGCACAATATCCGTATGTTAATAAAAAATAACCTCGAGCTACTAATGATGCACGATGGTAGTGCTACCTCAGTGCATGAGGCTATCCAACAGCATGGCGGATCAGCATCTTCAGTGCGTAGCGCTTATAACAATTTAAGTGCCGGGGATAAACAAAAAGTGGTGGATTTTGTCGAGTCACTTTAAGTTTTCAAACCTTGTTCAGACTGGGAAGTTTTTCCCAGTCGTGAATTTCCCTAAATTAATTATTAAAGGAATATTCAATGAATCAGAAAAGAAAAAAGTATTTAAGGATTTTTAACTTTCAATTTTTTTTAGCGATTGCTGTGACATTTTTTTGCAGCATGGCTCAAGCGGTAGAGGGTAAATTCGTACCTAGTTCCGGCAAGTTGCTCACCATCGGACAGGATGTTGACAGTATCAACAGTTATAACAACAGTGTCGGAATAACTCCGGGTGGTGTTGTCGGTTACACTGGTATTGACACGCTTGCTGGCTTCACTAGCAATGGTGATTGGGGCGCTGGTAGGAATAATATGGCTGAACTGGCCGTCAATTATCCGGATAGCGTTTTGGTGCTTGGCGTTGCCATGAACGGGCAACTTGGAGCGATCAATAATGGTTCGCTCGATAACAACATCAATACGCTTATTGATACTTTGATCAGTTATAACCGCCCGATATTTTTGCGTTGGGGATACGAAGCTGATGGCCCCTGGAACGCCAATGATCCTGGGCAGTATATCCAGGCTTGGCGAAAGGTATATAACATGATTCAGGGGCGCGGCAATGCTTCTAACCATATTGCTATGGTTTGGCAGGTGGCGTCCTATTGTGGCGGTACCTACAATGGAAATCCATTTACCAGTTGGTATCCTGGCGATCAGTATGTGGATTGGATCGGTTTATCCTATTTCACTCCCCAGGATTGCAATTGGGCCAGAGTGAATGAAGTGGCGCAGTTTTCGCGGGATCACAACAAGCCTTTATTCATTAATGAGTCGACACCACAGCGTTACGATATTGAAGATTTGACTTATTCATCAATTGGTAATGCGAATGAAGGGCAACCACGCACAGCCACGCAAATTTGGAATGAGTGGTTTGTTAATTACTTTACCTTTATCAACAGTACTTATGATGATGTCGTCAAAGCAGTCACTTATATCAATGCTGATTGGGATAGTCAGCCGCGCTGGGGACCTCCCTATGGAGAGGGTTACTGGGGTAACGGTGAAGTGCAGGATAATAATCTGATCCAAAATAACTGGGTCAATGAAGTTAATAGTTCACAATGGTTGCATGCTTCTTCTTCACTTTTTACGACTCTAGGGTTTGATCCCAATGGTAGTGGGGGAGGTGGTAACGGTGGAGGTAATGGTGGTGGAGGTAACGGCGGCGGTGGTAATGGAGATAGCTTTGTGTTTGGTATTGAGGCCAATGGTATCGTTTATCATGCACAAACTGGCCATACCGCTGGTTGGGTTTATATATGTCTTGAATTGGATTGTCGTCCGGCCACATTGAACAATGGTCGCTGGGAATATCAGTTTAGTGTCAATTCTAGTGCTACTTATAGCATCACATTTAAAGTACAGGATAATGCTTCAGGTCAGTGTATTGCTGAAGCCGGTAGTGTAGCTCCAGGAAGTGGTGTTGCCAGCTCAGTGTGTGGTGGTGAGCCTGTCGGTGGTGGTGGCAGTGGAGGTGGTAGTGGAGGCGGAAATGGTGGCGGCGGTTCCGGTGGTGGTAGTGGAGATTTTGTGTTTGGTATTGATTATATAAACAGTGGCCAGGGTACCTTATACCATGTACAAACTAATCACACGGGAGGTTTTATTTACCTTTGTTTAAATGGCGATTGTCGTTCTCCGACATTGGTTAATGGTCGTTACGAGCGCAGGGTCAATGTATCGCCCGGACAAAGTTATTCTCTGGAGTATAAAATTCAGGACAACGCTACTGGTCAATGTATTGCTACAGCAACGATTGATTACACTAGCTCTGGTGGTGGCACTAATAATTCACTATGTACTAACTAAATACTGTAGTGGCAAAAATAAAAGTAGTTTTTTTGAATTTTAGAGTGGGTTAATAGTAAAAAAACAGCAATGGCAGCTTATTAAGCTTCAATAAAGCTGCCATATTTCACAAAGTGAATAACATGATTAATAACTTCTGTATTCCTCATCATAAGCGGATGTGAAACAGGCAGTGTTATGAAAGCCTTTTCATTTTCTACATGAGTATTGTTGACGGATACTTTTCCATCATCGGTGCCAGGTATCAGTGTTGATAAAAACAGGTTAATGGATCGTGTGCCGGCAATGATGCCTGTGGTAAAGTTAGCAGCGCCTAAAGACTTTGGCACACTCTCGCTGTCTGTTCCCAGTTGTAATCCAGCAGGTCCATTAAACCAAGTGAAACCGGGAATACGTTTTAGTTTGTCAACGACTTCACTACCTTGATTAGGTGGGCCTAACATTACGGTATGCCCCAAATTTTCGATTTGGTTATGTTGTAAATATTGCCTCACTAAAATTCCCCCGAGAGAATGAGTAACAAAATGTATCTTTTGAATAGAATCATGCTGAAGTGTTTGACAGTTTTTCAAACCCTGTTCAATTGCTATTGTTGATAATTGTTCAATCGGATATTTTCTTGAAGGGTAGTTGATATTGGCCACTTTATATCCTTCACTTTCCAGATGCATTTCTAACTTTGACATTGATGAAGCACTTCTGGCCAGACCATGTAGAAGAATGACACACTCTGTGGCAAGTGCAGACATCGGAAAGAGTGTGAATATGATAACAAACAGTTTTTTCATCTTTCTCTTTTCTCTCATTTTTCTATTATTGAGTTGATTCGTTGAAAAAGGACATAACTCCCAGAGTAGGTGCTATGCCCTTTATGCCGGTCGGTCCATTAATCGATCATCCGATAGTGATGATATACAATCGTTTAATAGTCCCATTCATCTAGCTGGGTTTTGTAACGTACCCACGTCGATTTTAGCGCCGATCCCTTTGACTCGATAATTGATGCAGCCACGATAGCAACAACACCGGCAACGGCAAGGCTTACCCAATAGCCAAAGTCAAAATACAAGTTGAGGTGCAACAGCTGCTCGATAAAACCAAGTAACATTAGTGCAACACCTGCAATCAATAGGGCTCTCTGTTTATATTGAGCACTAAAATAGATCATGCTTAAGCCTACAGCGATAGCGCAGATAGAATTTAACAACTCGCCGCCAATAACGTTGACTGAGATGCCTAATGTAATAATAGCACTAGCTAAAATACGGATTAGATGCTGTAAATGCCCTGCACGTGTTGACAGTTCGTAAATCATGCTGCCTGCTATTAGGGTCGAGAACATAATGGCAAAGCTGGTAAAGCCGGGCATTAACGTGATGGCTTTTCCAGTAGAAATTCCACTGAAGAGCGCCAGTATGACTGAGACTACGACAATCACATGGCTAGCTATCGAGTTTTGAGAGAATGCTGCTCGACTTTGCCTGAGTAACATAAATCCGATCATGGTCATAATGGTGACCAGCATAGGATTGGCGTCATATAGCCAGATATTTCTACCTAACAGAATACCTATAGGTGTGAAAAGCAGTACCTGAGTAATGACTCCCTCAGCGGTTTTCATCACAGGGGTGTTTTGCAATTTATTGAGACTAAAGGTAACCAGTATAGTTGCCAGCATGCTCAGTGTAGCGATTACCACAGGGTCACGTACCGGCAGTAGTATCAGTAGATTTGTTGCCGCAAAAACTGCAACGATAGGAGAACTAACACTACGAACCAGTGTACGAAAACCGATAATCACCACAAATAATAAAACAGCTGCTGAACCAAGGGTGGTTAGCATGGCGGTATTGATGCTTCCAACACTCCATGACACGTAGGTGGGATAGATAGCTGAACTTTCTGGCGAAATGGTAGAAAAAACAAACGCACCGAGGATCGAGAAATTAACGGCCACTGCTGTTAGCGCCAACATCATTAAAACTCGGGGACTTTTACCTTCTTTTAAATAATGGCCGCAGGCTAATGCCACAATGGTTAACAGCGCAGTACCGCAAAGCAGCATCATATAGCGAAGTAAATCGCTGCTACTATCCCAGCCTTGCATCATAAAGCTGTATAGCGCATACAAAATCGCTGCAGCGCCAAAACCCCGCATCAATTGGGGGAGCTTATTGGTCCATGTTTGTGGTGCTTCATCGGGTTGCACCATTGCTTCAGTGTTAGTGATTTCCATGGTTGTCATCCTTGGTCGTTTGATTCTCCTGATTGGCGTCGATAAGTTTTTTCAACTCGGCCTGCAGATCATCTAATTGTTCTTGGTCAAGATAAGCTTGCTCAAAATTATCGATTGTATCGGGTAGATCCATCTCAGTCTCGTGCTGGGCAATTTGCACCTCCCAGCGGTCAAAACTTTGCTCCATATTTTGGATTGTGGATTCACTGAGTTCACCAGTATTGTTGATGGCATCGGCACTGGTTTGGCGTGCGCGCATCAATTCGTGCTTTTGTTTAAGGTTGTTGAGCGTCTGTTCACAACGTTGAATATCATTACTGATTTTTCTGATGGTCTGCTGATACTGTTGCTGGCTTTGCTGTAGTCGTACAATTTCAACGCGCACTAGTTTTCGTCTTTGCAGACATTGCAGGGCTATATTTTCCTGATTTCGCTCAGTTTCCGCGAGTGCTCGCTGTGACCAACGTTGTTCTTCTTTAGAAAATTCAGCCAGTTTTTCTTGGCAACGTTTCTCGTTGGTTTGCAACCTGTTTAGTTGCACTTTAGCGGCGGCAATCTTTTTATTTTGATCCTGAATCGTAGCGGCTATAGCTGCATCATGATTTTCAATTTCTCCCACCAGCTGATCCACGCCAGCAATAACGGTGGTATACATGCGTTTAACAATAGACATATCGAGACTCCTACTCGGTTGTTAATCTAGGCAGGAGTATTGGGGGTGGGTAATTTGATTGCTACTTTATTAGGATAAGTATATGAATAAATATCTTTAGGTATCACTTTTTAATACTTTTTGCCGTAATCTACACAGGCGAGCTTAAGATTTAGCATCGTAGTACTGCTCAAAAAGACTAAAATTCCAACTTCTCAGGGCCAACACCAGGGTGCTGCCGTGACGTTCTTCAAAGGGCAGGGCTTTGTCTGTGGCGCTGATATCACTGAACTCTTTGGCCAGGCGGCGCATGCGTTTTTGAAACTCGGCGTTGTTAGCATTAGATAGTAGTCCATTGATAACAATCAGTTGTTCTGACTGTTTGTCAAAACGGGCATCAAAAAAATCCTGTTGAATCTTTTCCTGGAAAAAGCGCTGAATAGGGCCGTTGGGTAACCAGCTAAAGTTTGGAGCGATTAATAGCCTAACTTTGTTTCCAGGCAGTAGTTCGATAATTTTCAGTCGATCCAGAGTGGCGAGCTTTTGAATAATAGTGGGCGCATCCAATGTGTAGTTGTTCAGCAGGTTTTCGTAGGTATAGCCATTCATTACACACACAGTAATAAGTAGCAAGATATGATCGGATGCGATTTGTTGTTCCTGCTCCTGAGTAAGCTGAACGATATTCTGCTGGCCAATCACCATCGCTTGTACCAGATCGGATAGTTCCAGGTCGACCAGCTGGCATATGGTCTCCATCCGTTGAAGGGTAAAACTTTCCTCGGCAAACAGACGTTTTACTGAGGCTTCGCTAAGCTGTAAATGTTCGGCAACATCGGCATAGGTCTTCCCGTTGGCTTTTAATTGCTTCTTTAAGGTTTTTACCAAGTTGCTTGATTGCGCCATGTTAAACCTCTCGTCCGTTAATGTTTGGTATTGATAAATAATACTTTATAGATTGAAATAGGCTACATTAATTTATTAAGTTGCGCAATTTGGTTCTTGCAACCATGATGGCCGCATCGTTTTTGGATACACGAGAGCATTAACATGGAAAAACTACAGAAAACCGCTGGCGCTATCCCTTATCTGCTGGTGATCTTTCTTAATACCTTTGTCGATTTAGGGCACAAGATCACCATTCAGAATACGTTGTTTAAAATCTACGATGGTCCGACACAAATTATCCTGACTGCTATCGTCAACGGCTTAATTCTACTGCCCTTTATTCTATTGTTTAGTCCTGCCGGTTTTATCGGTGACCGCTACCCCAAAAATCAGGTGATTCGTGGTGCAGCCTGGGCTGCCGTTGTGTTGACGTTAGGAATTACGCTCTGTTATTACACCGGGTTGTTTTGGCTGGCCTTTGCCATGACCTTTTTATTGGCTGTTCAGTCGGCTATTTATTCACCGGCTAAATATGGCTACATTAAAGTGCTTTTTGGTAAAGAGCATTTAGCAGAAGCGAATGGTCTGGTCCAGGTTCTCACCATTGGTGCGTTGCTTTTAAGCACATTTGTTTTCTCTTTCTTCTTTGAGTCTTTATTACCAGCTGAGATTGGCGACAAGGGGGATGTGCTGCGTGCAGTAGCTCCGCTGGGCTGGTTGCTGGTTACCAATAGTGTGGTTGAATTGGTGATGGCTTATCGATTGCCACAGTTGGATCCAGGTGGTGAGGGAGAGTTCTCAGTAAAACGTTACCTGACAGGAAAATCGATGGTGACAAATCTTCAGCCAGTACTGAAAAACACAACGATACGTTTGTCAGTGATTGGTCTGGCAGTATTTTGGTCTATCGGACAAGTAATGTTGGCTGCCTTCCCCAGTTTTGCGAAGGCAAATATGGACGTTAATAACACGATGGTAATTCAAGGTATCTTGGCGGCTACTGGTTTGGGTATTGGTATTGGTGCTTTTCTGGCTTCTAAGTGGTCACGCAATTACATAGAAACAGGATTAATTCCTCTGGGTGCGTTGGGTATTGCAGCGAGTTTAATAGTATTGCCATCGGTAACTGACCCTAGACTGGCTTTTGTTTTATTTCTAACAGTTGGAGTAATGGGAGGCTTGTTTATTGTTCCACTGAACGCACTGGTGCAATTTAATGCCAAAAATGCTGAGTTAGGTCGGGTCATTGCGGGCAATAATTTAATTCAAAATATTGCCATGGCCAGCTTTCTTGTATTGACAGTAGCCTTTGCCTTGGTTGGTTTTAGCAGTTCAAATCTATTGGCCATTATTGCGTTGGTGGCCATAGTTGGTTGTTGTTATACCGTTTATCAGTTACCGCAAAGTTTGGTTAGAGTATTTGTCGCAGGTTTAATGACACGTCGTTACAAAGTCAGTGTGCAAGGCTTGGATAATCTCCCCAGCCAGGATGGAGTGTTGTTATTAGGCAACCATATTAGCTGGATCGATTGGGCTATTGTGCAAATTGCCAGTCCTCGTCCTGTTCGTTTTGTCATGTTGGAAAGTATTTATAAACGTTGGTATGCCAATTGGTTCTTTAAATTATTCGGCACTATTCCGATAAAAGCTGGGCCTAGCAGTAAACAATCGTTAGATCAGGTAGCTGAGTTATTGCGTAATGGTGAAGTGGTGTGTTTATTCCCTGAAGGTGCTATTTCTCGTAATGGTCATTTGGGTGAGTTTCGCCGCGGTTATGAAAGGGCTTGTGAACAGGTTGGGGATGATGTCGTTATAGTTCCATTCTATTTGCGTGGATTGTGGGGAAGCCAATTTTCCTATGCCTCTGAGCATAACAAAGCAGAAAGCAGTAGCCGCTTACACCGCGATGTGATTGTTTCCTTTGGGCCGGCTCTGTCCAAGAATACACCGGCAGATGTATTAAAACGACGCGTGTTTGATTTGTCGATCGACGCTTGGAATGAACATGTGGCTGCATATCCTACGTTGCCTCATGCCTGGATTGATACAGTAAAGAGTCATGGCAGAAACTTAGCTATTGCCGATTCGATAACAGACCCGATAACCGGTAGGCAAGCTTTGGCAGCATCCATTGCTTTTGCCAAGCGAATACGCAAAATGGGCCGAGCAACTTCGGTAGGTATTTTGCTGCCTACTTCTACTGGCGCAGTTCTGGCTAATATGGCCGTGTTGATGGCTGGCAAAACATTAGTTAATTTGAATTTTACTGCTAGTGAGGCAGCCATAGCCTCTGCCATTGAGCAGGCGGGTATTGAAACTGTGATTACATCGAAACGATTTCTTGGCAAGCTATCCAATAGAGGTGTTAATTTAGATGGGGTGCTTAATTCAGTCGAAGTGATTGAGCTTGAAACATTGCGTGCGAATATCAGCAAACTGGAATTGCTGCGCAATATAGTAGCAGTCACAGCACTTCCTAACGCTTTTCTTAAGTTTTGGACTTGCCGAGGAAATAACCCGGAAAACACTGCCGCTATATTATTTTCCAGTGGCAGTGAAGGTGCACCTAAAGGCGTTATGCTCAGTCATCGTAATATTATGGCTAACCTCAAGCAATCGGCGGATGTATTAGATGTGAAGGGAAATGATGTGGTAATGGCTTCACTGCCCTTGTTTCATGCCTTTGGGTTAACAGTGACACAATTTATGCCCCTGATTGAAGGTTTACCGATGGTATGTCATCCCGATCCTACAGATGTGTTGGGTATTGCAAAATTAGTTAGTAAATATAGAGCAACGGTAATGTGTGGGACTTCTACGTTTTTGCGGTTTTTTGCCCGCAACAATAAAGTGCATCCGCTGATGCTGGAAAGTCTACGGATTGTTGTAGCTGGTGCGGAAAGGCTCAATAAAGGCGTTAGGGATGCTTTTCAGTCAAAATTTAGTAAAGAAATTTATGAAGGCTACGGTGCAACTGAGACAACACCTGTTGCCAGTGTGAATTTACCTGATCGAATCGACCAAAATTCATGGCGGATACAACGCGGCTCCAAATATGGCTCTGTAGGTATGCCATTACCGGGTACCAGTTTCAAAATTGTTGATCCTGATAATTGGCATGAGTTACCAAGCGGGGAAGACGGTATGATTTTAATTGGTGGTGCCCAAGTCATGCAGGGTTATCTGAATAACCCTGAAAAAACGCTAGAGGTTATTCGGCAGGAAAACGGTGGCCGTTGGTATGTAACCGGTGACAAAGGGCATATTGATGAGGATGGTTTTTTAACGATTGTTGATCGCTATTCTCGTTTTGCCAAAGTTGGCGGTGAGATGGTTAGCTTGTCTTACGTGGAAGATCAGGTGCGTGATGTGATTGGCAGTGAAATAGATATCGCTGCAGTGAATGTTTATGATGGTAAAAAGGGTGAGAAGATTGCCCTATTGTTTGATAACGAGCTAGTGGCGGAGGAGGTCCGCCAACAATTAATCCATCGCGGATGTAATACCTTAGCTATTCCAGTTGAGTGGCTAAAGGTAGAGGCTATACCTCGCCTTGGTTCTGGCAAATTAGATATCCGGCAGGCTAAGTCTCTGGCAGAAGCTGCTGAATAAATATTAATTGGATGGTGGAAGCTTAGAGGGTGGAACAAACCCATCCGTCAGTGTTTTCATAAAGGCTACTAGTGCTTCCACTTCTCCATCGGTCAACTTCAGATCACCTAATTCTTCGGTATTGAGATTTTGCATAATCTCCGGCTTGCCCCAGCTATCTTTGACGTCGCGGGTATTATAAAAGTCGACGACTTCTTCCAGCGTTTCGAAGATGCCGTTATGCATGTAGGGCGGTGTTTTGTCGATATTGCGTAACGTTAGTACTTTGAACTTGCCGGTTTCAACAGAAGCGTTGTCGATATGCGGGTTATTGGCAAGGCCGGTATCGACATATTCTTCACCTGCTGAATTAAAACTTTTTGCCATTGAAAAGAAGGGAAGCTTATCTGGACGTGGTAAGCCGAGGTTATCGTAGGTGAAATCAGTAAATAGAGGTGGTTCCATATTGTCGCCCACACGGTTTGGATGACAAGCAGCGCAGTTACCTTTGTCTTCGGCTTCAAAAACTTCCAGGCCTTTTTGTTCGAGGGCGGTTAGCTTCACTTTGCCCTTAAGGTAATAATCATACTTCGATGTAAAGGTGGCGAATTCGGGGCCGCTTTCATAGGTGGCGATGGCATCGGTAATGGCGTCCATCGCCTTCGTTTCGTCATTCCATATATCTTCACCATACAGTTCTTCCAGCATGGAGGCATAGGTCGCCACTTTGACTTTTGCTACCACACTGGCGTTATCGGCATTGCCCATTTCTAATGGGTTAGTGAAAGGGCCGGCTGCCTGTTGGCGAAGACTAAAGGCGCGACCATCAAGGAAGAAGCCGCCCACCCAGTGCTGCTCTTCATCATCCCAATAGAGTTCGGGGTTGAATTTAATATAACTAATGGCCGGTGCATTGCGGTTGCCGAAGAGTGCAGGGTTGGCGCCAGGGCTCACCATATTGTTTGGGTCGCTATGGAAGGCATCGGCACGGTGGCAACTATTACAGGATTGACCAGCAGGTTCAGACAACTGAGTGTCATTGAACAGAAGCTTGCCGAGAATGGCTTTGGTGGGCGTGTCTAGATTTGTTGAATTTTCAGCCAGTGCCAGCGTAGGTATGACGGTGGTAAATAGAAAAAGGGTTATATATCGCATTGTGTCTGTGCTTATTGTAAAAATCTTGTACTTACTATAAAGAAGGAAATTCTACCATGAATAAATCGAAAGTCTAAGTGATAATGATTTGTATTTGCATTTAAGTGTTGCTATAGTTCGTTTTGTTGCCCCGACTACTCCGTTAGAGAACCTCAAAAGGGTGGAGTAACGGGGTTAACAATCGATTATCCATCGATCCCATTTGCCAGCCACTCAGCTGAAAACTGTTTTGTTACTCTTCGTACTTGCATAACAGTTGAATGGCTGGCGATTTTTCCCTTCTCTCTGTTAATTAACTAAATCATGTAACTACACCACAACTACACCACATAACTACATCACGGTGCGTGGTTCTTTCATTTAACGGACATAAAAGTTCCGTAATTCCGTCATATTTGATGGCTATGTTGTGCCTGTATTCAACCAATGTTCACCAAGGAGTTGATTATGGGGCAGAAGGCTAAACCCGCGACGAGTGCGAGTGTGGTGTTGCGTGAAACTGAAAGACAAGAAATAGAACGGCAGGTTCAGGAATTTTTAGCCAAGGGTGGCAAAATAGAAAATGTAAATATGCATCAAGTTGATGCCAAACCCGTTGGCAGAGTTTGGCGCCCGAACTTTTCAGGTAGCATCGACACCTTTTAGTTGTGTAATTAAAAAAGCCCGATTCGACCGGGCTTTTTTAATCAGTTTTATTGCCGTCTTATAAAGCGGCAATAAATCAGAGCAGCTATTAATTGCTAGTTAATTGTTGGAGTGAAGCTCTTCGTTAAGCTCCACAGCTGTTTTGTTGGTCAGGCATTCAACAGCTCCAGTGCTGGAGTTGCGACGGAATAACAGGTCGGACTGTCCAGCCAGGTCGCGAGCCTTGGCCGTGTTGACCGCATTACCTTGTTCATCGATCATCGCTACTTTGGTGCCTGCTGTGATGTAAAGGCCGGACTCAACTGTGCAGCGGTCTCCCAGTGGAATACCGATACCGGCGTTGGCGCCGATCAAGCATTCTTTGCCAACAGAAATAACAATATTGCCGCCACCGGATAGTGTCCCCATGGTTGAGCTGCCGCCACCAAGGTCAGAACCAGAACCAACAAACACGCCAGCCGAGATACGACCCTCAATCATTCCCGGCCCTTCGGTGCCGGCATTAAAATTCACGAAGCCTTCGTGCATGATAGTTGTGCCTTCTCCGATGTAAGCGCCGAGACGGACACGCGCCGTGTGTGCAATACGCACGCCTGCAGGTACCACATAGTTAGTCATTTTTGGAAATTTATCGACGCAGTCTACAGTCAGCTCTTCGCCGTTCAGGCGGGCATTGAGTTGTGCCTGAGGCAATTCTTCCAGATCAATGGCGCCTTTATTGGTCCAGGCGACATTGGGAAGTGTACCGAATAGGCCATTGAGGTTAATACCATGAGGTTTAACTAAACGGTGAGAGAGTAATTGCAACTTTAGATAGCCTTCAGCAACGGAGGCAGGGTTGTCATCATTGGCTAATACCGTAGCGACTAAAGGTCGAACACTGGTTTTGAATGTCTTGATAACATCTGCCTGTTCGGATTCACCAGTACTGCGGAGCGCTGATTCCAGTTCATTTAGTTCTCCGGGGTTAAGTTCAATGACTGTATTGCCACCAGAATAATCGAGTGTGGAAGTGATAGCGTTGACTAAGTCCGCACTGGGGGTGAGCACAGGATTTGGGTAGAAAACCTCCAGCCACTTGCCTTTGGCATTTTGAGTACCGACACCGAAACCAATGCTAAACAATTGCTCGCTCATATTTGTTACCTTAACTATTTAAAAATTGCTCGTAGTCTTTATCTTTAAAGCCCGTTAAAAAAGTACCGCCCTTATCCAGCAGCGGGCGTTTGAATAGGGTTGGGTTTTCAACAATGGCTTTCACCGCTGACTGGCTATCCATGCTGTCTCGCATATTGGGGGATAGTGATTTCCAAGTTGTGCTGCGTTTATTGATAATGGTTTCCCAACCGAGTTGTTGAATCCATGCTGATACATTAGCCGAAGTCAGACCGTCCGCTCGTACGTCATGAAACTGGTAAGCGACGTCGTTTTGATCCAACCATTTGCAGGCTTTTTTCACTGTGTCGCAGTTCTTAATGCCGTAAACTGTTATCGTCATTTTTGGTTCTGAATTTTTTGCTGAAATTAAAGGCGGGCTAGCATAGCAGATTGCACACTGGTTTGCATAAGAAGGGCACTTCTCATAAGAGTATTTCGCATCAGGATATATTGTATAAGATAAAACACCGTGAGCAGACTCAGGCTTTGTTTACTTTTTTGGGCTTTTTCCGGTTTGGATAACAGGTAGTACAGATTTCACATACAGTGCCATCACAACCACGAGCAGAGCAAAATTCCCGACCGTAATAGATAATTTGCAAATGTAGCGCATTCCATTTCTCTTTTGGAAATAAGCGTTTTAGATCTTTCTCTGTTTGAGTGACATTTTTACCGCTGGTTAATCCCCAGCGTTGTGCCAGCCGGTGGATGTGCGTATCAACGGGGAAAGCGGGTTCCCCGAAAGCCTGTGACATAACAACACTGGCAGTTTTATGGCCAACGCCTGGTAATTGTTCCAGAGCAAGCATGTCTGCAGGAACTTCGCCATCATAGTCTTCAACCAAAATTTCCGACAACCGCTTAATAGCCTTTGACTTTTGTGGCGATAAACCACAAGGGCGGATAATAACTTGAATAGATTCCACAGATTGCTTGGCCATATCAAAAGGATTATTTGCGAGTTTAAATAATGCCGGCGTAACTTGGTTGACTCGCTCGTCTGTGCATTGTGCTGATAACAATACCGCCACTAATAGCGTAAAGGGATCACTATGACTAAGAGGGATAGGGGGGTGCGGATAAAGGGCCTGTAATTTATCTTGAATGTATTCGACGCGTTCTTTTTTTAGCATGACAGATGAGTCGGATGTCTGAAGCTTGACCTCTGACGCACGCCTCCTTTTAACTGGTGGTTTTGATAAATTGTTTAATACGTGTAGCGGCTTCAATGCATTCGTCTAATTCTGCTACTAGCGCCATACGAATTCTATTTGCTCCTGGGTTAAAACCGTTAACTTCTCTGGCAAGGAATTGGCCGGGAAGTACAGTGATGTTTTGTTCAGCAAACAGTTTTTGGGCAAATTCAGTATCGTTGTAGGGCGTTTTTGCCCAGAGATAAAAGCTGGCATCCGGCATATCGACATCGATACAACTATCCAATTCATTTAATACGGCGTTAAATTTATTTCGGTATTTCGCACGGTTTTCGATAACGTGTTCTTCATCGGACCAGGCAGCAATGCTGGCGTGTTGATTTTGTAGTGGCATGGCACAACCGTGATAGGTTCGGTAAAGCAAATAGGGTTTCAGGATATTTGCATCACCCGCCACAAAGCCAGATCTTAAGCCGGGAAGGTTGGATCGTTTTGATAAACTGTGAAAAACGACACAACTTTTGAAGTCCGTTCTGCCCATTTCAGCGCAGGCTTGTAACAGCCCTGCAGGCGGATTATCTTCATCAAAGTACAGTTCTGAATAGCACTCATCGCTGGCGATAATAAAATCATAACGGTCGGCCAGTTCAATCAATTTAATTAAATCGTCGGTGGACATCACTGCGCCGGTCGGGTTGCCCGGAGAGCAGATGTAGAGCAATTGGCATTGCTGCCAGGTTTGTTCTGAAACTGAGTCAAAATCTGGAAGAAAACGATTTTCTTCAGTGCAGGATAAATAGACCGGTTCTGCACCGGCTAGCAGCGCCGCGCCTTCGTAAATCTGGTAGAAAGGATTTGGACTCAGCACCAACGGCGACTTGCTTCTATCCACTACGGCCTGGGCGAATGAAAATAACGCTTCTCGTGTACCGTTGACGGGTAATACCTGTGTGTTTGGTTCGATACTGTTGGCAGGTAATTGGAAACGATTGATCAGCCAGTTTGCAATAGCATGACGCAATTCTGGAATACCCAATGTAACCGGGTAATTTGTGAGTTTGTCGCTGTGATCAGCTAATACTTCTTTAATGAAGTCAGGTGCCTGATGCTTGGGTTCGCCAATGGATAGCGCAATATGTTGCAAAGATGATGGCGGAGTGATGTCTTCCTTTAATGCATTTAGACGTTGAAATGGATAGGGGTGTAATTTTTGTAGATCGGGATTCATTCGTAATGCGCTGTCTAGGCAGCAGCCTGTTCGTCCAATTCTTTGCAGATAGCCTTTTGGATGGCTTCGCAGAGTTCTGGGTCTTCTATAGGCTGTTGATTTTGATTGGTAATAAAAAACACGTCTTCCACACGCTCACCGAGAGTAGCAATTTTGGCATTCTGCAAATAGACATTAAAGTCCAAAAAGATGCGGGCTATTCTTGCGAGTAATCCCGGACGATCAGGTGTTAGAACTTCCAGCACGCTGTAACCGCCGTCAATGTCAGTGGCAATGCTGGTACGTGTTGGTACAGAGAATAAACGCAATTGTCTCGGCGTGCGCTTTTGCATAATTTCCTGATAAGCATCGGCTTGTTTGACGTACTCGGTCAGGAACTGCTTAATGTGCTGAATACGATCGGGATCATCGCCAATAGGCTCATTGTTTTCATTCAATACATAAAAAGTATCGAGCGTTAAACCATTACCAGAATTATAGATACGAGCGTCCTGAATATTTAAATTCAGTTGTTCTAGGCCTGCGGCCATCATGGCAAATAATGAAGCTTGATCTCTGGTGTGAATAAAAATTTGCGTGGCGCCTTCGTAATCCAGATCGCCGCTTTCTTTAACCAGTATTAACGGTTCTTTAGAATGAGTGTGCTGACTGATGGCTTCGGTATGCCAGACAATGTCATCAATTTTTTCACGCAGAAAATATTCGTCGCCGGTATTGGCCCAGAGAATTCTGATTTCTCCCTCAGTAAAACCGATACCTTCCAGCTTTTCGATGGCCATTTCCTGGGTATCTTTAATCCATTCAGTTCTGTCAATGGGGTTTTCGAGGCCGCGTCTCAAGGCCCGATTAGTTTCAACATAAAGCTGACGTAATAAAGATGCTCGCCAACTGTTCCATAAGTTAGGGTTTGTAGCGTTAATGTCGGCGATGGTTAACGCGAATAAATAATCAAGGTGTACCTGGTCGCCGACAGTTTTTGCAAACTGGTTGACTACTTCAGGATCAGAAATATCCTGTCGTTGCGCAACAGCTGACATAAGTAGGTGATGTTCAACCAGCCAACATACCAGGTTGGTATCGCGTTTATTCAGTTCATGCCGTTCGCAAAATGCTCTGGCATCAATGACGCCTAAAAGGGAGTGGTCGCCACCGCGTCCTTTAGCGATATCGTGGTAAAGTCCGGCTATAAACAATAATTCAATTTTTGGCAGGCGTTTGACAATACGTGCTGCAACAGGAAATTTTTTTTGCGCTTCTTCATAATGAAAGCGGCGCATATTTTTAATTACTTCCATTGTGTGCGCATCGACTGAATAGATATGGAATAGGTCGTGCTGCATTTGCCCGATAATTCTTCCAAATTCGGGCAAATATTTACCCAATACACCAAAGCGCAACATGCGGCGCAATTGCAATGCAACTTTTTGTGGTGAGCGCAACAGATCTATAAAGTAGCGACAATTCTTTGGGTTATTGCGGAATTCATCGTCGATTAAATGCCGGTTTTGACGAATTAATCGAATCGTATTGGCGCGAGCACCATCAATACTTTTGTTTTGCGCCATGAGCACAAAGATTTCCAACAATGCCGATGGGGTGCGTTCAAAGACTTTATCGTGAGTGACTTCGATGTGACCATTTCTGACGCGGAAGCGTGGATTGATTTCGTAAATACTTTCCGCTTCGCAGGCGCGCAAAATGGTTTCATCGAAATGTTGCATCAATACGTCGTTGAGTTCACCTAATGTAAAAGCATAGCGGTAATACTGTTGCATAAATTGTTCGACTGCCATTTTGGCGTCGTCATCTTCGAAGCCAAACATTTTTGCCAGAATACGCTGGTGATCAAATAGCAGGCGATCTTCTTCTCGGCCAGCAATCATATGCAGTGCATAGCGTACGCGCCACAAAAATTCCAGGCCGCTATCGAACAGGTTCAGTTCTTCTTCATCAAGGAAACCGAGATCGAGTAGTGCTTCTCGGCTTTTTGCGCCGAAGTGCCGTTGGGCAATCCAGCTGATCATTTGAATATCGCGCAATCCGCCGGGTGAATTTTTGATATTGGCTTCAAGTTTGTATTCACTGTTGCCGTGTTTTTGGTGGCGCTGGATTTGCTCATCCCACTTGGCACGAAAAAATTCGTGGCTAGGCCACATTTTGTCGGGGCTAATACCATCGGCCATGGTCTTATGAAGTTGCGTGGAGCCGGCCAGTGTCCTCGATTCCATCAAGTTAGTCACAATGGTGATATCTTTTGCTGCTTCACTAAGACACTGTTCGACAGTTCGCACACTGTGACCAATTTCCAGGCCGGTGTCCCAAAGCATAGTCACGAAATCACTTAAAACCTGTTGTTGAGCTTCCAGGCTTTGCTCATCCTTTAGCAAAATTAATAGGTCTATATCGGAGTGGGGATGTAGTTCTCCGCGGCCATATCCACCGACAGCAATTAAACTGCAACTGTTTGGAGTCCAGTCAAACAGTTGCCAACAAGATGTCAGTAACTGATCAAAGAATTTTGCTCGCCCCCAAACCAGATCTTTGACATTCGCACCCTGTTGAAACTGCTGGTAAAGATAATCGCTGGTGCGTTCAATATTTTTTTTCAGCAGTGTAATCGGTGAGCTCGAGCTTTTTAGCGCCGTAGCCAGTAAAGCAGGATCAAAAACCGTTGTCGGAATGGAGAAGGGTTGTGCGCTCATTGCAGTTGCCAATGCTTAGCAGTTATAAATTAGCGTTTGTAAAAAGGCTCGTCCGGGCGAGCCGTTAGCACTTCAACTCCGTTGTTAGTGACAACCATGGTGTGCTCCCACTGTGCGGATAGGCGATTGTCCTTAGTGGTTACGGTCCAGCCATCCTTTTTGTTGAGTTTTACATAACGTTTGCCGGCATTGAGCATTGGCTCTATGGTAAAGGTCATGCCTTCACGAAGTTCCAAGCCCGTATTTTTTTTTCCATAGTGTAGAACCTGAGGTTCTTCGTGGAAAACTTCACCAATTCCGTGGCCACAGTATTCGCGCACCACAGAATAGTAATTAGACTCTGCGTGTTTTTGGATAACATGCCCAATGTCACCCAATGTAATACCAGGCTTTACAATGTCGATCGCTTTGTAGAGACATTCCTGAGTAATGCTAACCAGCCGCTCGGCATGCTTCAGTGGTTTGCCAACATGGAACATTTTGCTAGTGTCGCCGTGGAATCCATCTTTAATAACGGTGATATCAATATTAATGATATCGCCATCTTTCAACACCTTGCGAGCGGATGGAATACCATGACACACGACCTCGTTTACAGATGTGCAGATTGATTTGGGAAAGCCATTGTAGTTAAGCGGCGCCGGAATCGCATTTTGGGTGTTGACGATATAGTCATGACAAATGCTATCCAATTCGTCTGTGGTTATGCCAGGGACGACATGAGGGCCAATCATGTCCAGCACTTGCGCTGCCAATTGGCCTGCGACACGCATTTTTTCAATCTGGTCTGGCGTTTTTATGGAAACAGTCATGGTGCTCTTTGTTGATAAAGGCTGGTTGCTAGGGGTTATACGTTAAGTAAGGCTAAATAAGTTAATAATTAATAAATAGGCCAATAAATTGTTGTTTTTACTTAAGGTTGCGGAATATAGCAAATTGCCCCGCAAGTTCCTGGGCTGCGGGCGGGCTATTGTAAACTATGCATTGGGTTAAGGCACATAATATGTATATAAAAAATCAATGCAGCCAATATTTTGGATATATACATTTTTTGCAGGGTTATAGGCGTCGCACCCGCGGCTTGACGTTAATGACTAAATTGCCACTTCCTCTTTATGTTGCTAACTCCTTGTGGTATAAAGCGCGCACTCAAATTCCGGGCCAGATATTCAGGTAGTTATGATGAGGTTTTGGTCAGGGTTTTGGGTAGTAAATTAATCATTAAATCCGCACATATATCGGCACAGTTGCCTGGGTGCCCTGAGAATGCAGCTTGTTTTAATGCATTTGGGGGTTGGCAGTTGGGATATATGGAGGTCTAACCCATACATAGGTAATGTTATGACACAAGTAAGCATGCGCGACATGTTGCAGGCTGGTGTGCACTTCGGTCACCAGACCCGCTACTGGAACCCCAAAATGGGCGAGTATATTTTTGGTGCTCGCAACAAGATTCACATCATCAACCTGGAACACACTGTTCCTGCTTTCAATGAAGCCTTGACGTTTATTCGTCAGCTGTCTACCAGCAAAAACAAAATTCTGTTTGTTGGCACCAAAAGAGCGGCCGGTAAGATCGTTCGCGAACAAGCAGAGCGTGCCGGTCAGCCCTACGTAAGTCACCGTTGGTTGGGTGGTATGTTGACCAATTACAAAACGATTCGTGGTTCGATTAAGCGTCTGCGTGAGCTTGAGGCTCAGCAAGCTGATGGCACCTTCGACAAGCTGACCAAGAAAGAAGCGCTGATGCGTACCCGTGATATGGAAAAGCTTGAGCGCTCTATCGGCGGTATCAAAGATATGGGTGGTCTGCCTGACGCATTATTTGTTATCGATGTTGATCACGAGCGTATCGCCATTAAAGAAGCCAACAATCTGGGTATTCCCGTGATTGGTATTGTTGATACTAATAGCAACCCTGATGGTATTGATTACGTTATTCCTGGTAATGACGATGCGATTCGTGCAATTAAGCTATATGCAATGGCCGTTGCAGACGCCATCCTTGCGGGTAAGTCTGAAGGTGCTCCAGTTGCTAAAGATGAATTCGTAGAAGAAGTGAAGGATGAAGAGGCACCTGCAGCTGAGTAATAGCCAAAGGTTCTCTTAGGAAAGGGGGCGTAGCCCCCTTTTTTGAATGCAGTGTTAAATAATGAAGTGGTAACGGCATTTTCATCTTGATGATACAAAATGCCGTGACATTGAAATGATTGATTATTTTGCCGCTAACTTGGCGGTAAAAGGTGGAGGACAAAAAGATGGCAGCAATTTCTGCTTCGATGGTTAAAGAATTACGTGATCGTACTGGTCTCGGCATGATGGAGTGTAAGAAAGCTCTGAATGAAGCCGGTGGCGATATCGACGTGGCAATTGAAGAGCTGCGTAAAAACAGTGGTATGAAGGCTGCCAAAAAGGCTGGCCGTACAGCGGCTGAAGGTGTTGTTGCTGTTAAAGTTGCGGAAGATGGCAGTTACGGTTTGGCTGTTGAAGTCAACAGTGAAACTGACTTTGCTGCTCGCGATGAAGGCTTTCTTGCTTTTGTTAATCAAGTTGCTGACAAAGCCTTCACTGACAAGCAAACTGATGTTACTGCCTTAATGAGCAGCGAGCTGGATCAGGCGCGTGAAGCACTGGTACAAAAAATCGGTGAGAATATCGGTGTTCGTCGTGCAGAGAGCTTGACTGCAGACCAGGGTGTTGTTGGCAGCTATGTACACTCTAACAATCGTATTGGTGTGTTGGTTTCTTTGAAAGGTGGTGATGCAGAACTGGCTAAAGATATTGCTATGCACGTTGCTGCGGTAAACCCACAGGTCGTTCGTGGTGAAGATATGCCAGCTGATGTTCTGGAGAAAGAAAAAGATATCATCAAGGCCCAGCCTGATATGGAAGGCAAGCCAGCAGAAATCGTTGAAAAAATGATGGTGGGTCGTATCAACAAATTCCTGAAGGAAAACAGCCTGGTTGAACAGCCTTTTGTTAAAAACCCTGATGTGACTGTTGGTCAGTTGGCCAAAGAGGGTGGAGCAGAGGTTGTTACGTTTGTCCGCTATGAAGTGGGTGAAGGTATTGAGAAGGAAGAGATCGATTTTGCTGCAGAGGTTGCGGCGCAGCTAAACGGCTAATACCCATTATTATGAGACGGGGCCCGAGAGGCCCCGTTTTATTATGTGGGATTGTGATTAGTATCTGGGATTTATACCGGTATTCTGTAAAGAGATTGTAGTTGGAGTAGAATAGGCGGCTGCCTATATCATTCATCATTAATTAGTGGTTTTCAGGAGATGTTCTATGCCCGCAAGCGCCGATAAAAAATACAAGCGCATTTTGTTGAAGCTCAGCGGAGAGGCTTTGATGGGGGATGAGGGGTTTGGTATCGACCCCAAGGTCCTGGATCGTATGGCGTTGGAAATTGGTCAGTTGATTGGTATTGGCATTCAGGTGGGCTTGGTCATCGGCGGTGGTAATCTGTTTCGCGGCGCGGCGTTACAACAGGCAGGGTTAGATCGAGTGGCCGGAGACCATATGGGCATGCTGGCAACGGTAATGAACGGGCTGGCTATGCGTGATGCACTTGAAAGGGCCAATATTCCATCCTGTGTGATGTCATCGATACCTATGAGTGGTGTTGTTGATCATTATGATCGTCGCAAAGCAATCAGCGCCTTGAAGCGCGGTGAGGTGGTTATCTTCTCTGCCGGGACCGGCAACCCTTTCTTTACGACAGATTCGGCGGCTTGTCTGCGTGGTATTGAGGTGGATGCTGAACTGGTATTAAAGGCAACAAAGGTGGATGGGGTCTATAATGCTGACCCAATGAAGGATCCTACGGCGACTAAATACGACCAATTGAGCTATGACGAAGTGCTGGATAAGAAATTGGGTGTGATGGACTTAACGGCGATTTGCTTGTGTCGAGACCACAATATGCCATTGCGCGTTTTTGCTATGGAAAAGCCGGGAGCCTTGTTAAGTATCGTCACTGGTGGCGATGAAGGAACCCTTGTTGAACAGCAGTAAAAAGTAACCCGTAATACTGAGTTGTAAGCTAAGCTGTTATTTTATATAGATTTTTGGGGGAAGATTGGTGATAGAAGATCTCAAGCAAGATGCCGAAGAGCGTATGCAAAAAACCCTGGTTGCCCTGCAGGGGAGCCTGAATAAAATCAGAACGGGGCGAGCTCATCCCAGCTTGTTGGATGGCATAAAAGTGAGCTACTACGGCTCAGATACGCCGCTGAGCCAGGTTGCTGCCATCAATATTGAAGATGCGCGTACACTGTCTGTTGTGCCCTGGGAGAAAAATATTGTCCCAGATGTAGAAAAAGCCATTATGAAATCTGATCTTGGTTTAAACCCTTCTACTGCCGGTGCGGTGATTCGTATACCGCTACCCATGCTCACTGAAGAAACGCGTCAGGGCTATGCTCGTAGAGCCAAGCAGGAGGCAGAAAGTTCACGTGTTTCTATTCGCAATATTCGTCGTGATGTGTTAGCCGATATCAAAGAATTACAAAAAGAAAAAGAAATCACTGAAGATGATGAGCGCAGGGCTCAGGATGACATTCAAAAAATTACAGACCGCTTTGTTGCTGAGGTCGATAAAATGCTGGCAGCTAAAGAAGCTGACCTGATGGAAATCTGATTAGGCTGATGATTACCTTAAAAAGCATATCGCTTTAGGTAGGCTTCAAGTAGGTAATGTTAAGAGAACATTAATGACGCAATCAAAACTATCAGCAAGTCATCAGGCTGTGCCGGAGCATCTGGCAATTATCATGGATGGTAATGGTCGTTGGGCCAAGCGTAGGGGCAAGACGCCAACCACGGGACATCGTGCCGGTGTTGAAACGGTACGCAGAGTATTGGAGTTGTGCCTTCACAGTAATATCAACATTGTGACCTTGTTTGCCTTTAGCAGTGAAAATTGGCAGCGGCCTAACGCTGAAGTAAAGGCGTTAATGTCTTTGTTTGCCACTTATCTTAAAAAAGAAATCGGTAATCTGCATAAGGATAATGTTCGCATCCGTTTTATTGGTGACAGAAAACGCTTTGGTAAAAGTCTGGTAAAGCAAATCGAGTATGCTGAAAACCTGACGGCTGAAAATGATCGTGCGACGCTGGTGTTAGCGGTGGATTACGGTGGCCAATGGGATATTGCCAATGCAGCCAGAGAGTTGGCTGAGAAGGTACAAGCCGGTCAATTACAACCTGAACAGATCGATGCCCAGTTGTTGGACCAACATATTTCTCTGGCCGATTTGCCCAAGCCTGACCTGTGTATTCGCACTGCGGGCGAACAGCGAATCAGTAATTTTCTATTGTGGCAACTCGCCTATGCTGAGTTATTTTTTTCCGAGACATTGTGGCCAGATTTTGAAGAGAAAGATTTGAACGATGCGCTGAATAGCTATCGCAAACGCGAGCGTCGTTTTGGTGGTCGCAATGAAGACGTTGATTTAGTCGAAGATTGCGATCAGGTTTCCGGGGGTAATTAAGTTTGCTGAAACAGCGTGTCATCACAGCGATAATTATGATGTCAGTGATAGCCTCCGTTATCATCTGGCTGCCCGTTGAGGCGATGGCGCTGCTTTTCACAGCAATGGTTCTGATTGCTGGTTGGGAATGGGCTGCATTAGCAGGTCTATCTTCAGTGACATCACGTGTTCTCTTTAGTGGCGCCGTGTTGTTGCTTATTGTATTAACGGCCTGGCATTGCCAGATTTTCAGCGAATCAGTGCAGTGGCATCGTGTTAGGGATGTCTTAGGCTTGGGTTGTTTATGGTGGGCTATCGCTTTGCTTTGGGTGAAAAGTTATCCAGGCAGTGCGGTTATCTGGCACTCAATTCCTATGCGATTGTTGATGGGGTTGTTGACTTTATTACCCGCATGGCTGGCGTTAGTTTATTTACGTTTACACGAATTCGGTGTACCCATTATTTTTATCTTGATAGCTCTGGTAGCTTCTGCTGATATCGGTGCTTACTTCACCGGGAGGGCGTGGGGTAACGCTAAATTAGCTCCCAATGTCAGTCCGGGAAAATCCTGGGCCGGTTTTTGGGGTGGATTGGCCCTGAGCACATCATTAGCAGCGCTATTGTGGTTTTTATTTGGCCGTGATCACTGGTCTTTAGTTGCTGTAGTGGTGGTTGCTATCTTTACGGCATTAGCCTCAGTACTTGGTGATTTGTTGGAAAGCATGGTCAAACGTGAGCGGGGGGTAAAAGATAGCGGTACGATTTTACCTGGCCATGGTGGCATGATGGATCGCCTGGATAGTATGAGTGCTGCTGCGCCCGTTTTTGCGTTAAGCCTGATACTGATTGGTTAACGGTGTCATGACAGAAAAATCCGCTCCACAAGCATCTTTTGTTTCTACTAAACCTGATAGACAGACCATTACTGTTTTGGGGTCAACAGGTTCCATCGGTGTTAGTACACTGGATGTTATTGCCCGTCATCCAGACCGTTATTCCTTGCATGCGATCACGGCCAACACACAAACTGATCTTTTACTTGCTCAGGTTGAGCAATTCTCACCGGCTTTTGCTGTAATGCGTGATGATCAAGCTGCTGAACAATTACAACAGAAGCTTGCTGGAACGGGGCTTAAGAATACAGTTGTACTTAGTGGTGAGCAGGGGCTAATGCAAGTTGCCAGTGATGATAGCGTCGATACGGTGATGGCAGCTATTGTCGGTGCTGCAGGGCTTTCACCGACACTTGCTGCGGTACAAGCAGGGAAAAAAGTGTTGTTGGCTAATAAAGAGTCACTGGTCATGGCTGGTCATTTGTTTATACAGGCGGTGGCTGAAAGTGGCGCCACGTTGCTGCCTATCGATAGTGAACACAATGCGATCTTTCAATGTATGCCCTTTGGCTTTCAGCAGGGAGAGTGTGCTGGTTTGCACCGCGAGGGTGTGCGTAAAATTCTGTTGACCGGATCTGGTGGACCTTTTCGCAAAACGCCGCTGGAAAAATTGGCTACCGTGACGCCTGATCAAGCCTGTGCCCATCCCAACTGGGATATGGGGCGAAAAATATCGGTGGATTCTGCCACAATGATGAACAAGGGACTGGAGTTGATTGAAGCCTGTTGGTTATTTGATACAGGGCCGGAATTGATCGATATTATTGTGCATCCGCAAAGTGTGATTCATTCCATGGTGGAATACTTGGATGGGTCGGTATTGGCACAATTGGGGAATCCGGATATGCGAACGCCGATCGCCCATGCTCTGGCATTTCCTGAGAGGATTGAATCGGGTGTCGCCAGTTTGGACATTATCGCTACTGCGCAGCTCGATTTTGAAGCTCCTGACTATCAGCGCTTTCCCTGTTTGCGACTGGCGACAGAAGCAGTGAGAGCTGGTGGTACTGCTATGACTGTACTCAATGCAGCTAATGAAATTGCAGTCGAAGCCTTTTTGCAGCAGCGAATTCGGTTTACCGATATCCCTGTTATTATTGAACATGTTTTGACCAATGCTAAGCAGGTTGAACCTGCTTCCCTATCATCGGTCAAAAATGCAGACTATGAGGCGAGGACACTGGCCGAGCAGTTTATTAGTGATGCTTTGGCGGCATAGGGGCTTTTAGCGATACACAAGTGGTACAAGCAAAGAGCATCAAGCGCTGAAGATAATGGTATAGAAGATGGAATTATTGCAGACAATTCTGGTTACCCTGGCCACCTTAGCCGTACTGGTGACTATTCATGAATATGGGCATTTCTGGGTAGCTAGACGATGTGGCATTAAAGTCCATCGTTTTTCTATTGGCTTTGGTACCAAGCTATTCAGTTGGTATGACAAGCAAGGCACCGAATTTGTTATTGCCGCCATCCCCTTAGGTGGCTATGTAAAGATGCTTGATGAGCGAGAAGGTGAAGTACCTGAAGATCAGTTGCCCTATGCCTTTAACCGCAAGCCGGTACAGCAGCGTTTAGCGACTGTTGCAGCGGGTCCCATAGCTAATTTTTTACTGGCGATCATCGCTTACTGGTGTGTTTTTGTTGGTGGTGTCAGTGGCGTAGCACCAGTTATTGATGCTGTTGAGCCTGGTTCAGTGGCGCAAATGGCAGATCTTGAGCCTGGACAGGAAATTGTTGCCATTGACGGTGAACTTACACCCACCTGGGAAGCGCTGCATTTGCAGTTGCTGGAGCGTATCGGTGAGAGCGGAACGATTTCCTTCACAGTAAAATACCCCGAATCTTCGATAAGCTATGAATCTTCGGCTGAATTAACTGACTGGCTGGCTGGGGAGGAGGCAATGGATTTGGTGGGTGGCCTGGGTATTGAGTTATTCCGTCCGAAATTATTGCCTATTGCAGAGGAAATTGTCGAAGGAAGCCCTGCAGAGCAGGCTGGCCTGCTACCGGGAGATTTAATTATTCGTGCCAATGGAGAATTGATACCAGATTGGCAGGCCTGGGTTGAATATGTGCGTAGTCGTCCAGAACAGACAATTGTTGTTATCTATGATCGTGATGGTTTGCAGCTAAGAACAGAACTCATCCCAGCCAGAAAACTGGATGATGAGGGCCAAGCTTATGGTCAGGTGGGTATGGGTGTGCAAATGCCCGAGTGGCCTGAAGACATGCGTCGTACCTATAGCTACGGTGTGTTCGGTGCTTTCACACATGCCTTGAAGCGGACCTGGGATATGAGTGTATTTACACTCGAATCTATAAAAAAGATGTTAATGGGATTAATCTCGCCGAAAAACTTGAGTGGTCCTATAACCATTGCTAAAGTGGCGTCCGCTTCCGCTAAGTCAGGTTTGGAAGCCTATTTAAGCTTTCTGGCTTTGTTAAGTGTCAGTTTGGCTGTGCTCAATTTGTTGCCAATCCCTGTTTTGGATGGTGGGCACATTATGTATGGCATTGTGGAGTTGCTTACCGGTAAGGAAGTATCGGAGCGAGTTCAGGTGCTGGGCTATCAACTGGGCCTGTTTATTATTTTAGGTGTGATGATTTTGGCGCTATACAATGATTTGTCACGGTTATAGCCTTAGCGCTGGGTTAAAAGCATAAGCGCAACAAGCGATTAATAAGATATGCGTGCAGTTATTATCGCGTCATTTTTTGGATGACAGTGCCGCACAATGGATACAAGGCGACGATAGCAATACTGTTTATAAATATATTAGGCAATCACGGGGTTGCTCCGGGATTGTGGCATTGTTTTGGTATAAGAACTGAATGAAACAAAAAATTCTGCTGTTGTTCGTCCTCTATGTAGCGGTTTCCTTTGCCCGCGCTGATGAACCTTTCATTGTTTCTGATATTCGAGTTGAAGGCTTGCAGCGTATCTCTGCCGCCAGTGTATTTACGTCGTTGCCGATCAATGCCGGAGATAATGTTGATGAGGCGGCTATTCGAAATGCAATCAGAACACTATTTCGTACTGGCAATTTTGACAATATAGCTATTGGTAGTGATGGTTCTATTTTGGTTGTGTCTGTGGAAGAGCGCCCATCTATTAGTGAAATTAACATCGAGGGTAATGATGCCATAGAAACCGATGCCCTGCTGGAAGGGCTTGAGGGTGCAGGTCTGGCTGAAGGGAAAGTATTTAAGCGCTCAACTCTGGAAAACATGAAGGTCGAGCTGACACGGCAATATGTCTCTCAGGGGCGTTATGATGCGGGTATTGAAACCAACGTTTCTGCTTTGCCGCGTAATCGGGTGGAAGTCAATATTGATATAGATGAAGGAACTACGGCGTCGATTAAGCATATAAATATTGTTGGTAACTCGGTGTATGACGATGAGCTTCTTTTGGATCAGTTAGAGCTCAATAAAACCGGTTGGTTTTCTTGGTTAAGAGGGGACGACAAATACTCCAGGGAAAAACTTTCAGGTGACTTGGAAAAGCTAACTTCACTGTATCAGGATACCGGCTATATAAAATTTAATATCGACTCGACACAAGTATCTGTAACACCCGATAGAGAAGCAGTTTATATCACCATTAATATTACAGAGGGTGATCAGTACAAAATAGGAGAGGTCGATCTATCGGGCGATATAGTTCTGACTGAAGAACAATTGATGCCCTTCATATTCGTTCGTAAAGAACAAATTTTTTCCCAGGCATTGGTTACCTCCAGTGAAGAGTTTCTGACGCGAAGACTAGGTGGCGAAGGTTATAACTTTGCCAAGGTCGAAGGCATTCCAGAAATTGATGAAGAGACACAAATTGTAGACATAAAGTTCTTTATCGATCCTGGTAAACGTACCTATGTTCGCAGAATAAATTTCAAAGGTAATAGTCGTACAGCAGATGAAGTGTTGCGACGTGAAATGCGTCAAATGGAAGCTGCGCCTGCAGCTTCAGGTTTTATCGATCAATCCAAGGTTCGGCTTGAACGCCTTAGCTATTTCAAGGAAGTGAATGTTGAAACCACAGAGGTGCCAGGCACCGATGATATGATTGATTTGGAATATACCGTTGAGGAGCAGCCTTCAGGCCAGATCGGTGCTAGCGTAGGTTTTTCGCAGGACAGCGGTGTATTATTTGGTGCTAGTTTGTCTGAGGATAATTTTCTTGGTTCTGGTAAAAAAATCGGTATTTCGCTGAATCAAAGTGACTATCTTACTAATGTGCGCTTTAGCTATCAAAATCCCTATTTCACGAAGGATGGTGTAAGCCGCGGGTTTAGTGTGTTTTATACTGAACGCGATTTGGATGAGATTAATATTTCTCGATTTAGCACCAATAGTTATGGTGCTTCAATGAGCTTTGGTTACCCGATAAAAGAAACGGAAAGGCTTGGTTTTAGTTTCGGATATACCAATACAGAGATTATTGCCGGATTTGGTGCCGTTCAGGAAATTCTGGCCAGTCCAAGGCCTGATAGTATCCAGTTTAATATCGATATTGATTCGTGGTTTGAACAACAGATTCCCTTTGATTTTGATCCTAGTACTGATGTTATTGATCCTAGCCCTGAAGGTCGTTTTTTGCTGAGTAGAGATGATATTGTTTTCCCTATAGATGAAAATACGCCCTTTGCAGAACAGGAGTTTGGTCCAGGTTTTATTGATAAGCATGGCGATACGTTTGATGATTTCACAGTTACAGCGAGTTGGACTCAGTCCACGTTAAACCGGGGTTTATTGGCGACTCGAGGGGCGGCACAAAGTGTGTCACTGGAGTTGACGGTTCCAGGTAGTGACCTGAGTTATTATAAATTGCGATATAACGGCCAAAGATTCTTCCCTATAACAAATGCTTTTACTTTGCGTTTAAGAGCAGAGCTGGGTTATGGCGATGGTTTTGGTGGAGATGATCTTCCATTCTTCAATCATTTTTATTCTGGTGGGTTTGGTTCTGTAAGAGGATTCAGAAGTAATACGCTGGGGCCACTTGCTACGCCCGCCCGGTTTTATCCTGATTTAGATGTTGCTCGACAGATCTATAACGTGGGAGATGCTGACTGTAGCACTGCTACGCAAATTGGTGAGTTGTGTGATGATGGTGTTACACGAGCTGGCGATGTACGCTCAACTGATGATGAGCTTTCCTTTGTGTTATTGAATGGAGCAGATACTTTTCGTACCAGTCAATTTGAACGTGAAGGCAATCCATTTGGCGGCAATGTGTTAATTGAAGGTGGTGCTGAGCTGTTATTCCCTTTACCATTCATTAAAGATCAGCGTTCTGTACGCTCGGCTTTTTTCTTGGATGCGGGTAATGTATTTAGTACTGATTGTGGTTCGCAACAGTTGAATTGCTTCAATGTCGATGCGGATGAACTGCGTTATTCGTTCGGGGTGGGATTAACCTGGATTACCGGTTTTGGACCGTTAACCTTTAGTTATGCAAAACCTCTTAACGAAAGTGAATTTGATGAAACTGAAAACTTTCAGTTTTCTTTGGGTAGAAGTTTTTAATCTATTAACTTGTTATAAAAAAGATAGTGGAGAGTTAACGTGAATAAGTTAGTTAAACTGAGTGCACTGTTGTTGGCAATGAGCTTGTCATTTGTTGCCAATGCGCAGGGAAAAATTGCTGTATTGAATATGCAGCAAGCTATTGTGAATACGGAATTGGCTCAAACAAGGTTGAAACAATTACAGGAAGAAGCGAGCTATTCGGAAAACCGTAAAGAACTTGAAGAGCTCGGAAAGAGTTTTCAGGATACTCGTGCGCAATTGCAAAAAGATGCTGCAGTGATGAGTGCTGAACAGCAGCAGGCTGCAGCAAAACAGTTGCAGGAAAAACGTGCCGATATTGAACATGTACAGAGAAAACTACAGGCGGCAGAGCAGCAACTTTTGCAGCAATTAATGCAAGAAATGCAGCCAGTATTACAAAAGGCTGTTGATGAATTAATTAAAGCCGAAGGTATTGGTTTGTTACTTAATCAGCAAGCAGCCATGTTTGCGGATAGCAGTTACAGCATTACTGCTAAGGTGACGGATAAACTCAATCAGTTAAGCAAGTAATCTGTACTTCTACAGCTTGTTTTAACGATTAATAAGGCAATGTCAGATATTTGCTACAGTTTGGGACAATTGGCGGAAATGTTAGGTGCCGATTGTGTAGGGGATCCGGAAATTAAAATTTCCGGATTAGCAACGCTGGCATCCGCTACTACAGGTCATCTTAGTTTTCTGGCTAACCCTAAATATCAAAAAGCTCTATCGACAACTACTGCCAGTGCAGTGATCGTCTCAGAAGATATGGTTGCACATTGCCCCTGTGCCAGTCTGGTGTCATCTAACCCCTATTTAACTTATGCTAACGTCTCTCAGCTTTTTGCAAAAAAATTTGCTAAACACCAGGGTGTTCACCCCAGTGCGGATATTCATAGCACGGCATCAATTGATACTTCTGCAACAATAGGTGCACATGTGTCCGTTGGCGCCAATGTGTCTATCGGCGCAAATACCATTCTGGATGCAGGGGTTGTTATTGGGGATGACTCAGTGATTGGAAAGGATTGCCATTTATATTCCAATGTTACTGTCTACCATGGCGTGGTTATGGGAGATAGGGTGAGCATACATAGCTCTACTGTTATCGGTAGCGATGGTTTTGGTTATGCACCCTCACCTGATAGAGAACAAGGTGGTTGGGTTAAAATTGCTCAGCTGGGTGGTGTGCGAATTGGCAATGATGTGGAAATAGGTGCTGCGACAACCATCGACCGCGGCGCTTTAGATGATACGGTTATTGGTGATCGTGTCATTATCGATAATCAGGTGCAGATTGCCCATAATGTTGAAATAGGTGAGAACACAGGCATTGCTGCTTGTACTGGTATTTCAGGAAGTACCAGAATTGGCAAAAATTGTACTCTCGCTGGAGGTGTTGGTTTAGTAGGGCATATTACTATTGCTGATAATGTGCATGTGACGGGCATGACGATGGTAACTAAATCCATCGATAAACCGGGTGCCTATTCATCAGGCACGCCAATGATGGAAACTCGTCAATGGAAAAAATCTGCAGTCAGGTTTGCACAGCTTGATGCAATGAGTAAACGTTTGGGTGAATTGGAGAAAAAAAACTGACCTATTTATCGTTTAAGATAAATCGTTAGTTTTTAGTCAGTAAAACAAGGGTTGTAACAAGGGTTGTCTCCATGATGGAAATAAAAGAAATACAAAAGTACTTGCCTCATCGTTATCCTTTTTTGTTGGTAGATCGCGTACTGGAACTCAATGAAGGTGACTCTATTGTTGCCGTTAAAAATGTATCCATTAATGAACCTTTTTTTGAAGGACATTTCCCTCAGAAAGCGGTTATGCCAGGCGTGTTGATAGTAGAAGCAATGGCGCAGGCAGCAGGCATTCTCGGATTTAAAACTGAGAACAAGACCCCAGAAGATGGCTCAATCTATTTATTTGTCGGTGCCGATAATGTACGTTTTAAACGTCAAGTCGTTCCTGGTGATCAATTAATACTAAAAGTGAAGTATGTCACTGATCGCCGAGGCATATGGAAGTTTGATTGTGAGTCCTATGTCGATAATGAATTGGCAGCTTCGGCCTCTATTATTTGTGCTGACAAAGAATTGTAAACTGGAGAGATTGTTTGATTGATCCCCGCGCCATTATAGATCCTTCCGCTAAATTGGCGGATGATGTGGAAATTGGTCCCTGGACCATTGTTGGACCTGATGTGGAAATTGGTCCGGGCACTGTGATTGCTTCGCATGTGGTGCTGAAAGGTCCAACCAAAATTGGAGCTAATAATAAAATTCTGCAGTTTTCTTCAGTAGGTGAAGATACGCCTGATATGAAATATAAAGGTGAGCCTACTCGTCTGGTTATTGGTGATAATAATATTATCCGCGAAGGTGTGACTATTCACCGTGGCACAGTTCAAGATCGCGCTGAAACAACAATAGGCGATAATAATTTGCTGATGGCCTATGTGCATGTGGGTCATGATTCCGTGATTGGCAATCATTGTATTATGGTCAACAACGCTTCAGTTGCAGGTCATGTACATGTCGGTGATTGGGCTATCCTGGCGGGTTACACCTTGGTTCATCAGTTCTGTAAGATCGGTGCCCATAGTTTTAGTGGTTACGGTAGTCATATCAGTAAAGATGTACCTGCTTATGTCACGGTAAATGGCCAACCTGCCGAGGCGAAAACCATAAATGTCGAAGGCTTACGCCGCCGTGGATTTTCCAGCGAAGCTATCACCTTATTACGTAGAGCTTATAAGATTATCTATCGTCAGGGGCTAACTGTAGAAGAAGCGTTAGATAAGTTGAAGCAAATGGAGAAAGAGTGCGAAGAGTTGGGTGTATTGATCGAATCCCTGGAAAGATCAGCTCGAGGCATTATTCGATAACACATGCGTGTGAAAACACACTTTTTCAATATCAAAATAAATCATCATTATAAAGAGACTATCGAGTTATGGCTGCACTACGCATAGGCATAGTAGTCGGTGAAGCGTCTGGTGATATTCTCGGTTCCAGTCTAATCAAAGCAATCAAACAAAAATATCCCGACGCGCAGTTTGAAGGTGTTGGCGGACCCTTAATGATTGCTGAAGGTTTTAATAGTCATTTCCCAATGGATCGGCTTTCGGTAATGGGTTTTGTGGAACCTTTTAAACGCCTGCCGGAATTATTGAATATCCGCAAGAGCATCAAAGAATATTTTACTAACAATCCACCCGATTTATTTGTGGGTATTGACTCACCTGATTTTACGTTGAATATTGAATTGTTTTTGCGTGAAGCGGGTATTTTGACAGCGCATTATGTTAGTCCCTCTGTATGGGCATGGCGGCAGGGCCGGGTAAAAAAAATCGCTAAAGCCGTCGATAGGATGCTAACGCTGCTGCCCTTTGAGGCTGAGTTTTATCACCAACACAATGTGCCAGTGACTTTTGTCGGCCACCCACTGGCTGATCAATTCGCTATTGATCCCAACGAACTGGAACAACAAAAACAAAACGTTCGCGAATTGTTTAATTTGCTGTCTTCCGATTCAGTGGTTGCGTTAATGCCAGGAAGTCGAGGTGGTGAAGTTAGTTTGTTAGCCGAACCATTTATTGAAACGGCCAGATGGTGTTTGCATCAGCGCAGTGATTTGAAGTTTATTATTCCCGCGGCGAATGACCAGCGTAAAAAACAAATCCAGCGACAATTGCAGGAGCGTGGGAAAGGTTTGCCAATTCAACTGGTCGATGGCCAATCTCGAGAAGTGATGACCGCAGCGGATGTGATTTTAATGGCCTCGGGAACTGCAGCTTTGGAAGCGATGTTGTTGAAAAAGCCGATGGTGGTTGCTCATCGCTTATCGTGGTTTACTCATCTTATCGCTTTAATGATGGTAAAAATTAAATTTTTTTCGCTGCCCAATATTTTGGCTGGCGAGGCACTTATTCCTGAACTGCTACAAAAAGAAGTCAGGCCAGAAATGTTGGGACCTTTATTGTTAGAGCGCCTTCAGGATGAGCAGCAAAGGCAGCAATTAACAGCGCGTTTTACGGAATTACATGAGCAACTTCGTCAAGATGCTAGTACGCGTGCGGCTGAAGTATTACTCACTATGATTGAAAAGAGAAAACAATCCTCAGGTATAGTTAATCAATAATAATTAATATGAAAATTGAACCCTTTGTTTCAACATATAATGGTGTCTTGATGGCCGGCGTCGATGAAGTCGGCCGAGGTCCATTGGCTGGTGATGTGGTAGCTGCGGCAGTTATCCTTGATCCCGAACAGCCGATTGATGGTTTGGATGACTCGAAAAAATTAACTGAAAAAAAACGTGAAGCGTTGTTCCCTCAAATTCAAGAAAAGGCATTAAGCTGGAGTATCGCAAGAGCGTCAGTGCAGGAAATAGATGAGTTAAATATTCTACATGCCAGTATGCTGGCCATGAAGCGCGCCGTTGAAAGTTTAATTGTGCAGCCGGAACATGTGCTGGTGGATGGCAACCGGATTCCGAAATGGCGTTATTCTGCGGAAGCTGTGGTGAAGGGAGATAGTAGAGTCAAAGCTATCGCAGCAGCATCCATTTTGGCGAAGGTCACCAGGGATCGAGAGATGATTGAGCTGGACCAGCAATATCCGGGTTATGGCCTGGCTGGGCATAAAGGTTATCCCACTAAAGTTCATATGGCTGCGTTACAAGAACTCGGCCCAACGCCAATTCACCGCCGATCATTTGGCCCGGTGAGAAAACAAATTGAGCAGTTGGAATTGCTGTAATTTGGGCTGCTGTAATTAGGACACGATTCCGTTACACTGCCCACACAATAACAATAGCCTCTACAATAAGTGGCTACAACAATAGTTTCTAACAACAGTCCCTGTCTGGTGTATTACGGGAGTAATTTCTATCCATGACCGCTTCATTCGTCCATCTTCGCCTTCACAGTGAATTTTCATTAATTGATGGCCTGGTACGAATTAAACCGCTGGCGCAGCAGGTGGCCAATCTGGGGATGCCCGCCGTGGCATTAACTGATCACTGTAATTTATTTGCTCAGGTTAAGTTTTACAAAGCGGCGATTGCAGCGGGAATAAAACCAATTTATGGCAGTGATTTCCTGCTGATAGACGACGAAGATGATACCCAAGTCAGTAAACTGTGCCTATTGGCGCAAAGTGATCGGGGTTATCGCCATCTTACGGAATTAATTTCCAAGGCCTATCAGGAAGGTCAGCATCTGGGCGTACCTTATCTAAAGCGAAGCTGGTTGCCGAATTTTGCTGAAGGATTAATTGCTTTATCCGGCGGTCGTGAGGGTGAAGTAGGGCAGGCGCTAATTTCCTCCAAACTCGCTATTGCCGAACAGCGTTTAGCGCAAATGATGGAGTGGTTTCCTGATCGGTTTTATTTAGAATTGCAGCGTACCGGCCGCGAAAATGAAGAGGATTATTTGCACGCTGCGGTAGAGCTTGCCGCTAAGATGGACTGCCCGGTAGTGGCTACCAATGACGTTTGCTTTTTAAAGGCCGATGAATTTGAGGCTCATGAAGTACGGGTCTGTATTCACGATGGCAGGGCGCTGGATGATCCGAGACGAGTGAGAGCGCACAGTGATCAACAGTATCTGCGTTCACCAGAGGAAATGGCTGAGTTGTTCAGTGATATTCCGGAAGCACTGGAAAACACTGTTGAAATTGCCAAGCGTTGCAATGTGGAAGTCAGCCTTGGTACCTATTACTTACCTGAATATCCTATTCCTGATGATTTTGAAAATGACCCGTTTTTCCAACATGAGTCCTATGAGGGTTTAAAACAACAAACCCAGCGCGTACTTAAAACGAAATGGGAAGGGAAAGAAGATACCCCTGAATATGCCAAAGAGTTGCGAACTGGCATTTTCTTCCGAAAAATTTCTATTGAAGGCCTGAACGAACGCCTGCAGTTTTTGTTTGCCGATAAAGCTGATGAAAAACGCCCAGCCTATCGGGAGCGGCTGGATTTCGAGCTGGATATTATTCTGGAGATGGGATTCCCCGGTTACTTCCTGATCGTGATGGACTTTATTCAATGGGGTAAAGACCACGATATTCCAGTGGGTCCCGGGCGTGGTTCGGGAGCGGGTTCATTAGTGGCCTACGCGCAGAAAATCACTGACCTTGATCCGCTGGAATACGATCTTCTGTTCGAACGTTTCCTTAATCCGGAACGGGTATCCATGCCTGACTTCGATGTGGATTTCTGTATGGATAACCGCGATCAGGTGATTGCCTACGTTGCCGATAACTACGGGCGTGATGCGGTCAGCCAGATCATTACCTTCGGTACCATGGCGGCCAAGGCGGTGGTGCGTGATGTAGCGAGGGCGCAGGGTAAATCCTACGGCTTGGCCGACAAGCTTTCCAAAATGATTCCCTTCGAAGTCGGCATGACTCTACAAAAGGCCTACGAGCAGGAAGAAATACTGCGTGATTTTCTTCGTGATGATGACGAGGCTAATGAGATCTGGGAGATGGCGCTGCAACTGGAGGGCATCACCCGTAACACCGGTAAACACGCCGGGGGTGTGGTGATCGCGCCATCCAAACTTACCGATTTTGCACCACTGTATTGTGATGAGAGCGGTCAGGGACTAGTCACCCAGTTTGATAAAAATGATGTTGAAGACGTTGGCTTGGTGAAGTTCGACTTCCTGGGGCTGCGTACTCTGACCATCATCGACTGGGCGGTGAAAATGATCAACCGTCCCAAGGCTGATGGCAGCGCCATTGACTTGGAAATCGAGCGAATACCTTTAGATGATCCGCCCACCTTCCAGTTGCTGAAGCGCGCTGAAACCACCGCAGTATTCCAGCTGGAATCTCGCGGCATGAAGGATCTGATCAAGCGCCTGCAGCCGGACAACCTCGAAGATATGATCGCCCTGGTGGCGTTGTTTCGTCCGGGGCCATTGGATTCAGGTATGGTGGACGACTTTGTTAACCGTAAGCACGGGCGAGCCGAAGTGGCCTATCCCGATGCTCAGTATCAGCACGAATGGCTAAAGCCCATATTGGAACCTACCTACGGGGTTATCGTCTATCAGGAGCAGGTCATGCAGATCGCTCAAGAGCTGGCGGGCTATAGCCTGGGTGGCGCGGATTTACTGCGTCGGGCGATGGGTAAAAAGAAACCCGAGGAAATGGCCAAACAGCGAACCACCTTTGAAGAAGGTGCCAAGTCCAAGGGGGTTGATCCCGATTTGGCGATCAAAATCTTCGATCTGGTGGAGAAATTTGCCGGTTACGGTTTTAACAAATCGCACTCGGCCGCTTATGCGTTGGTGTCCTACCAGACTGCCTGGCTGAAAGCCCATTACCCCGCCGAATTTATGGCTGCGACCATGAGCTCGGAATTGCAAAATACCGACAAGATAGTGATCTTTATTGAAGAGTGCCGGGCAATGAAACTGGATTATCGTCTGCCGGACGTCAACGAAGGCGAGTACATGTTTACCGTGAATCCAGAAGGCGCCATCGTGTATGGCCTGGGCGCTATCAAGGGCCTAGGTGAAGGCCCAATTGAGAACATTATTGCGGCCAGAGAAGAAGGTGGGCCCTTTAAGGATTTATTCGATTTCTGTGAGCGTACAGATCCGCGCAAAGTGAACAAACGCGCCATCGAGGCACTGATTCGCTCTGGCTCTTTTGATAGTTTGGGTGTTAATCGTTCGATTTTAATGGCATCCATGCAAGAGGCAGTGAAAGCTGCTGAACAAAGTGCCGGCAATCGAGATGCTGGTATGGTGGATTTGTTTGGCAGTGTGGTACAGGCGGATGATGAAGGTGATGTTTACGCCAATTACCGCCAGATCCGGCCCTGGTCGCCCAAGCAACAATTGGGTGGTGAAAAGGAAACCTTAGGGCTGTACGTTACGGGCCACCCCATCGACGAGTACGAAAAGGAATTGCGGCAGTTTGTTAAAAACCGCATTGTTGATCTCAAGCCTGACTTTAATAATCAGCAGATGGCGGGGCTGGTCGTTGCCATGCGCACCATGAAAAATAAACGTGGCGATACCATGGCCTTTATTACCTTGGATGATCGTTCAGCCAGAATTGAAGTGACCTTGTTTGCCGATGCTTTCGATGCCGTACGTGAAAAAATTAGCAAGGATGTGATTCTGGTGGTGGAAGGACAGGTGACTCATGATGATTATTCCGGTGAGCTAAAGGTTCGTGGCAAGGCCGTTAAGACCCTGTTGGATGCCAGGATGTCGCAAATTAATTCCCTGGTTCTGACCTTAAAGGCGGAAGATTTCAATGGCAGTTCCCAGAGGGCGGGCAATACTTCTGGGAAAAATGGATTCAGCCAACAGTTTAAAGAATTGCTGGAACCCAGCTTGAACGGTCCTTGCCCAGTGATTATCGATTACCAGCGCTCTGATGCCTGCGGAAGAATAGAATTGGGCCGTCAGTGGTCAGTTCAGCCCAGTGACGAACTCATCCAGCGCTTACGTGATTACTTTGGGCCTGACTGTGTTAGTTTAAACTATGAGAGTAATACCACGAGGTTGATAGCGCAGCGAGACGTTAACGCGGCACAGCGAGAAGTTAACACAACACAGCAGGAAGTCGCCCGAGAAAAGGTCAATTATTAAGGTCGTCTAAAAGGGTGGTCGACTATAAGGCGATAATCGCGTATCGTTGCGCACTTTACTTTTGACCACATACGTACCAGATTGATAGACGTTTATGAATCCGAATTTCCTCGATTTTGAACAACCCATCGCTGAGCTTGAAGTGAAAATTGAAGAGTTACAGTTGGTGGGTTCCGATAATGACCTCAATATCGCCGAAGAGATTAATAAGCTAAGGGATAAAAGCACCAAGCTTACCGAGAAAATATTTGCCAATCTGTCGCCTTGGGAAACAGTTAAGGTTGCCCGTCATCCGCAGCGCCCCTACAGCGTGGATTACATCGAACGGGTTTTCACTGACTTTGAAGAACTACACGGTGATCGCCACTTCGCTGATGATAAAGCGATAGTGGGTGGTTTGGCGCGCCTTGATGGCGAACCCGTGATGGTGATCGGTCAGGAGAAAGGCCGCAGTGTTCAGGACAAAGTAAAACGCAATTTTGGTATGCCCAAACCGGAAGGTTACCGTAAAGCTCTGCGTTTAATGGAAATGGCAGAACGTTTTAAACTGCCGATTATCACTTTAATTGATACGCCAGGGGCTTATCCTGGTATTGATAGTGAAGAGCGTGGTATCAGTGAAGCGATTGCACAAAACCTGGCAGTGATGTCGCGTCTTAAAACACCAATTATTTGTGTGGTAATTGGTGAAGGTAGTTCCGGTGGCGCTCTGGGTATTGGTGTGGGTGATCATTTGGCGATGTTGCAATATTCAACCTACTTTGTCATTTCTCCTGAAGGTTGTGCCAATATTATTTGGAAAACTTCAGATAAAGCACCTGATGCGGCAGAAGCGATGGGTTTGACGTCCACAGTACTTGAGAATCTTGGCATTGTTGATTCAACTATAGAAGAACCGTTAGGTGGTGCGCATCGCGATATCGATTTAATGTCCAGCAGGATTAAAGATCATCTTGTTAAGCAATTAAATCTGTTAAAAGAATTGCCCGAAGATCAGTTACTCGATAAGCGTTATCAGCGTTTAATGTCCTACGGTAACGAATAAGCAGCACCGTTTTTTAAAAGTACTAGCGGATCATTGCTGGTAAGTAAGTCGCCGGAAAATAAATACTGGCACATAAAAACAGCGGAACGCATGAGCTTATTGAATGATTTCCAAAACACTATTACTCCCTTTCTGGATGCCCGTCGCTGGTTAGTTGCTTATAGCGGTGGAGTCGATTCCCATGTATTACTACACCTCTTAGTCAACACGCCTGATCACCCCCCCATCACAGCTATCCATATCAACCATCAGTTACAGGACGAATCTGATCAATGGTTACAGCACTGCGAAAAAATTGCTTCTCAGCTCAATGTAGAATTTGATAGCCGCAGTGTTGATGTTCGTTGCTCTGGTGGTGAAAGCTTGGAAGATAAAGCACGTCAGGCGCGTTATGGAGTGTTCGAGTCGATTTTAGCCATTGGTGATGTGTTAATGATGGGGCATCACCGTGATGATCAGGTTGAAACCCTGTTGTTGAGGATGTTGCGCGGTAGTGGTGCCCAGGGTAATGCTGCAATCCCTCAAAGGAGGATGTTGGGGCTGGGGCAATTATTCCGGCCATTACTGGGTAGCTCACGGGAGCAAATTGAAGCCTACGCCACTGAGCAAAAACTCCATTGGATAGAAGATCCAAGCAATCAAAGCATACAACATGATCGAAATTTTCTGCGTCAAGAGTTGTTCCCTTTGCTGGAAGATCGCTGGCCTAAATACCGGGCAACTCTGGCACGCAGTGCAGCGCTCAGTGAAGAAGCTGCGGCATTAAATCAGGAGCTGGCAGAGATCGATTTTCATAGCCAGGGCTTGTCACCGGAAGCGGCTTCGCTACCAATAGCAACGATTGGCCAGCTCTCTTACCGTCGACAGAAAAACTTGCTGCGCTATTGGCTGCAGTATCGGGGATTTACCCTGCCCAGCGTGGCGCAGCTCAATGCCGTTATCAATGAATTAATGACTGCACGCGAGGATGCAGAACCATTAGTACAGTGGCAAGGCGTTCAGTTACGGCGTTTTAAAGATGAGTTGTATGCGATGGCATCTTTAGGGGAAATCGATAGTGGTGATAGTTTCAGCGGTAATAGCTTCGAGCTCCAGCCAGGAGAAGCAATTGATCGACCCGGTATAGGAACGCTGTCTCTCAAATCTGTCGTTGGCCACGGTATTCGAGCCAAAGTCATAACGGATCAGGGATTAGTAGTTCACTTCAGGCAGGGTGGAGAACGCTGCAAACCTGCGCAGCGGGAAAAATCTCAAACACTGAAAAAACTCTTTCAGGAGTATCAGGTAGAGCCCTGGCTGCGTGATCGGGTCCCTTTGCTTTATTGCCATGACGAATTGGTTGCTGTGGGAGACTACTGGGTTTGTGATGGCTATCAGGCAGAGCACGAGCAGCAGGGGTTCGAGGTTTGTTGGCATAGACCCTAGAGCTGATGCGCACAGTTTGTGGTAGGAAATACTCGCCGGGTTACTGATTAGGTGTTATACATCTACTATCCAGAATAACAACAAGGATTCTGCATCGTGCTTAACCTTATCTCTTTGAAATGGCGACATCCCATTAAAACTGTCGGTCTGCTCATTGCTATAGGTGTAGGATTATCTGCTTGCGAGTCGGAGAATGAGCATTTCTGTGCACGCTATCAATATCTCTACAATCAATTATTATCCGATGATGTACCCAGTTATATGGAGATGCGCCAACAGCTGGAGGCTAATTTGGCTGATCCCAATAAGAAAAAAGAACAGGCTGAGTTCATGCTGTTTGTACTCGAAGACTGGAATAATGGTCTGAAGCCCGATGGGGAGGATGCTCGAGAGTTTTGTATGCGCATTGAACGGTGGCGAGGTTATCAGCCTGCCGGCTAAAACTTGATACCGTGAATTGGAAATATCTGTGATTGAGCAGGGCTGCCAAGCCTGTTAAACTGACGTCCCATTCTTGGAGGCAATACTTGTCTCCTTATTTTGCATTAACCCAGGTGTTAACAGATACAAATAATCACTGCTAGTCAGTTAAAAGTAGTGGCAACTATAAGCTGTTGATACCTTAACCGTTTACCTAGACCTTATAAGAGAAAGTCTTCATGGCGACCCGATTTATTTTCGTCACTGGTGGTGTTGTATCCTCTCTCGGCAAAGGTATCGCCTCTGCTTCCCTGGCAGCCATCCTCGAAGCGCGTGGCATCAAAGTCACCATGCTAAAGTTGGACCCATATATCAATGTTGATCCAGGCACGATGAGCCCTTTCCAGCATGGTGAGGTGTTTGTTACTGAAGATGGTGCTGAGACCGATCTGGATCTGGGCCACTATGAGCGCTTTATCCGTACCAAAATGGGCAAGCGCAATAATTTCACCACTGGGCGTGTTTACGAGACCGTGCTTCGCAAGGAGCGTCGTGGCGATTATCTTGGTGGAACCGTGCAGGTTATTCCTCATATCACCGATGAAATTAAGCGCAGAGTGATTGAGGGGGCGGGTGATGCAGAAGTCGCTATCGTTGAAATCGGCGGCACTATCGGGGATATCGAAGGCTTGCCGTTCTTCGAAGCAGCAAGGCAATTAAAAGTAGAGCTGGGTTCCAATAGAGCCATGCTAATGCATCTGACTTTGGTGCCCTATATCGCTACAGCAGGAGAAACCAAAACTAAACCCACCCAGCACTCGGTTAAAGAACTACGTTCTATCGGTTTACAACCTGACATTCTTTTGTGTCGTTCTGATCATGAAATTGATGAGGGGTCACTCAAGAAAATTTCATCTTTCACTAACGTGGAGCTACGTGCTGTTATTCCTCTGGAGGATGCAGACAGCATCTATCGTATTCCGGGCGCATTGAACAAACGCGGATTGGATGATCTGATTGTTGAGCGTTTCGGCCTGCAATATCCTGCGGCCGATTTATCCGAATGGGATCGCGTGCTGAAAGATGAGAAAAATCCAGAATGTGAAGTCACCATCGCGATGGTGGGTAAGTACATGGAATTGCTGGATGCCTATAAATCCTTGAATGAAGCGTTAAAACACGCAGGTATTAACACCCGCACCAAGGTCAATATTCGTTATGTGGACTCCCAGCAAATTGAAGAGCAGGGCTTAAGTTTACTAGACGGAGTAGATGGAATTCTGGTTCCCGGTGGCTTTGGTAATCGCGGTGTAGAGGGCAAAATTGCTACAGTGAAACACGCTCGGGAAAACAATATTCCTTATCTGGGGATTTGTTTGGGTATGCAAGTAGCGGTGATTGAGTTCGCCAGAAATGTTGCGGGTTTATCCGGCGCCAACAGCACTGAATTTGAGTTGCAGGCGCAGCATCCTGTTATTGCGCTCATTACCGAATGGACACAGGCTGATGGATCAACGGAAAAACGCGATGAGAGTGCTGATTTGGGTGGTACCATGCGTCTTGGTGGACAGGAGTGCCGACTCGCTGAAGGTTCTACTGCGAAAGAGGCCTATAACAATGAACTAATCGTTGAACGCCATCGTCACCGTTATGAAGTCAATAATAATTATGTCGATCAATTGCAGCAGGCAGGACTTAGAGTCGGTGGCTGGTCGGCAGATGATGCATTAGTCGAAGTGGTCGAGGTTCCCGATCATCCCTGGTTTGTTGCCTGCCAGTTTCATCCAGAGTTCACTTCAACACCACGTGATGGCCATCCGCTGTTTAGTGGCTTCGTTAGTGCGGCATCAACTTATCACGGCAAGAAAAATTAAGGTAAATCGAGCAACACGAATCAAGTGTTAGTTTACAAAGGTTTAACAATTTAGAGATTATTCAGTGGCGCAAAAAACAGTAAATATTGGCGAGATCAATGTTTCCAATCAACTACCGATGGTGTTGTTTGGTGGTATGAACGTACTGGAGTCTCGTGATTTGGCTATGCAGGTTGCCGAACAGTATGTCGATGTATGCAGTCGCCTCGGCATTCCCTATGTATTCAAAGCGTCCTTTGATAAAGCAAACCGTTCGTCTATTCACTCCTTTCGAGGCCCAGGCATGGAAGAGGGTTTGAAAATTTTTCAGGACATCAAAAATACCTTTAATGTTCCTGTGATTACGGATATTCATGAAATAGAACAGGCAGCACCGGTAGCAGAGATTTGTGATGTTATTCAGTTGCCAGCGTTTCTGGCTCGCCAGACAGACTTGGTTACTGCTATGGCTGCCACTGGTAATGTTATTAATATCAAAAAGCCACAGTTCTTAAGCCCCCCACAAATGAAAAACATTGTTGAAAAGTTTGCTGAATGCGGCAACGATAAAGTGATGTTATGTGAGCGCGGTTCGAATTTTGGCTATGACAACTTAGTGGTGGATATGCTGGGCTTTCGCACCATGAAAGAAGTCAGTGGCGATGCGCCAATTATTTTTGATGTCACCCATGCCCTGCAGTGTCGTGATCCTATGGGGGCGGCATCAGGTGGTAGACGTCATCAAGTTGCTGAGCTCGGTCGTGCAGGGCTTACCCAGAAAATTGCGGGTTTGTTCCTGGAAGCTCATCCAGATCCTGACAAAGCTAAGTGTGATGGCCCCTCGGCTTTGCCGTTAGATAAACTTGAGCCATTTTTAAGTGAAATGAAACAGGTTGATGATCTGATCAAATCACTATCCGAATTGGAAATTAATTGATTGCAGAGCGTATGAAGCGCCTGGTACATGTGGAGTAAAAGTCGATGACAACAATAGTAGATATTAAAGCCTTTGAAGTGCTGGATTCACGAGGTAATCCAACCGTAGAGGCTGATGTGATTTTAGCTTCAGGTGCAGTAGGAAGTGCCTGCGCGCCCTCTGGTGCATCCACGGGCTCTCGTGAAGCATTGGAATTACGTGATGGTGATAAGAGCCGTTATCTGGGTAAAGGCGTTTTAAAGGCAGTAGAAAACATCAATACCACTATTAAAGATTTGTTAGTTGGTAAAGATGCAGCTGATCAACGAGCGTTAGACCAATTAATGATTGATGCCGATGGCACAGAAAACAAGGCGAATTTTGGTGCCAATGCCGTTCTGGCTGTGTCTCTGGCAGCGGCTAAAGCTGTCGCAGCTGAGAAAGGTATTCCTTTGTATCAGCATATTGCTGATATCAACGGTACTTCTGGTCAGTACAGTATGCCTGTTCCCATGATGAATATTCTCAACGGCGGTGAGCACGCTGATAATAATGTTGATATTCAGGAATTCATGGTTCAGCCTGTTGCCGCTAAAACTTTTGCTGAAGCTTTGCGTGTTGGTGCAGAAATTTTTCATGCGCTGAAAAAAGTATTACAAGCAAAAGGCTTGAATACTGCAGTAGGTGATGAGGGTGGCTTTGCTCCTAACCTAGCCTCCAATGCTGATGCTTTGGCAATAATTAAAGAAGCTGTAGCGAATGCCGGTTATACCTTGGGTGATGATGTCACACTGGCACTAGATTGCGCCTCTTCAGAATTCTACAAAAACGGTCAATACGACCTATCGGGTGAAGGTAAGACATTTAGCTCAGAAGGTTTCAGTGATTATCTGGCTGATCTTTGTGACCAGTACCCGATTATTTCTATCGAAGATGGTCAGGATGAATCTGACTGGGATGGCTGGAAATACCAAACAGAAAAGTTGGGCGATAAAGTTCAGTTGGTTGGTGATGATCTGTTTGTTACCAATACAAAAATCCTGAAAGAAGGGATTGATAAAAATATTGCAAATTCAATTCTGATTAAATTCAATCAGATTGGTTCTCTGACCGAAACGCTTGATGCTATCAAAATGGCCAAGGATGCTGGTTACACAGCAGTGATTTCACATCGTTCAGGTGAAACTGAAGATACTACGATTGCCGATTTGGCAGTAGCTACAGCTGCTGGTCAGATTAAAACCGGGTCACTGTGCCGCTCTGATCGTGTCGCCAAGTATAATCGCTTATTGCGTATTGAAGGCGAGCTGGCAGATAGCGCTCCATATCGTGGCCGTGCTGAATTTAAAGCGTGATAGCAGTAGTTATCAATTTTTTACCTAAGGCGGGAGCCTTCCCGCCTGACACCTTTTACTTTCAACGTTTCCTGCTACTCTCTGTAGTGTCGGTTTGCCAAAAATTGTTGTCTTTTCCTGGTTAGCTATGCGTTGGATTATTGTCGTTCTCTTGATTTTTTTAGTGGGTTTACAGTATCGGCTGTGGATTGGTCCTGGCAGTTGGGAAGAGATCGTACAACTGGAACGAGAAATAGATACCCAGCAAACCATTAATCAACGCCTGCAAGATCGCAATCAGGTTTTGGAGCACGAAGTGCACAGTCTAAAAAATGGATTGGACAGTGTGGAGGAAAGAGCCAGAACCGAATTAGGCTTGATTAAAGAAGGTGAAACCTTCTTTCTGATTAAAAAAGAAAAAGAATAATTTTGATGAGTGAAACAGCAGCTCGAACAAATGTGACAGAAACCCAGTCAGCAAAAATTTATGCTGTTGTACCAGCGGCTGGTGTTGGCACAAGAATGGGTGCTTCCCAACCCAAACAGTATTTATCGGTGTTGGGAAAAACTGTTATGGAGCATACGCTGGAAAAATTATTGAGTGAACAGCGTATTGAAAAAATTGTGGTTGCCCTTTCTAAAGAAGATCAATACTGGAAATCGCTTAATGTGTTTAATAATTCGCGTATTGATGTTACTGAGGGTGGAAAGGAGCGAGCAGATTCAGTACACAATGGCTTGAATTTTTTAGCGTCAGTTTGCCAGCCGAATGACTGGGTACTTGTTCACGATGTGGCTCGGCCTTGTTTACCTTTAAACGATTTGGGCAAGCTCATTGATCAGTTACAGGATGATAGCGTGGGTGGTATTTTAGCTATACCTGTGAGTGACACAATTAAGCAGGTTGATGGTGATTCCATTAGCGATACTGTCGATAGAAGTCGGCTATGGCATGCACTAACACCTCAGATGTTTCGCTTTGATGTGTTACGGCAGGCTTTGGAAAAAGGGGTAGGTGTTTTTGATATTACTGATGAGGCATCAGCCGTAGAATTTGCCGGTTTTAAACCCAGGGTGGTGGAAGGCGATCGCTGTAATATAAAAATTACCCGGCCAGATGATTTGGCATTAGCTGAATATTATTTGAGCCGGACTTAAATTAAGCCATTCTGTGGATTAGATCATTCGATATAGAGGAAGGTGATCTGTGCGTATTGGACAAGGTTATGACGTTCACCGCTTTGGCGAAGGTGATCATATTGTTATAGGAGGTGTGAGTATTCCTCATCAGCAAGGCCTGATTGCGCACTCCGATGGTGATGTCTTGATTCACGCTTTGTGCGACGCTTTGCTGGGAGCCTGTGGTTTAGGTGATATCGGGCAGCACTTTCCCGATACTGGCCAAGCCTATGCTAACGTTGACAGTCGTGAGTTGTTGCGCAGTTGCTATAGTCTGGTTGAGCAGCACGGATATCATCTGGGTAATGCCGACATGACAATCGTTGCCCAATCGCCAAAAATGGCGCCGCATATCAAAGCGATGTGTGAAAATATTGCCAGTGATTTAAATGCCGACAGCAGCCAAATCAATGTCAAAGCGACAACCACGGAACAGCTAGGTTTTACCGGTCGTAAAGAAGGTATCGCTGCCTATGCCGTAGTGTTATTGCTTAAATAACCCATGTCGTACTCTTTAAGCCTTCCTTTCGCTTATGGTTCGCCTGATTTGGCAGGGGTGTTGCGGGTAGAGTCGGAAGATTTCTATGTAGAAGAGCAGTTAGGTTTTTCTCCATCCGGTGAAGGAGAGCATGTTTTTCTTTGGCTGGAAAAGAAAAATACCAATACCCAGTTTGCCGCCAAGCAGATTGCGAAACTGGCCAATGTTGCCGAGAAGTATGTCAGCTACTCAGGTATGAAGGATCGGCGCGCCGTGACTCGACAATGGTTCAGTGTACATTTACCAGGCAAGGAACGGCCTGACTGGCAGCAACTCGATGATGATAATATAAGCGTATTACAGTGTGTGAGGCACCAACGCAAATTACGTCGTGGAGTGCATCGAGGGAATTTTTTCCGCATCACTGCGAAAAACATTCAGGGCGATACGAATGGATTGGCAAAAAAAATTGAGCAAATAAAAATACAAGGCGTGCCCAATTACTTCGGAGAGCAGCGGTTCGGCATACAGGGGCGAAACCTCGATCAAGCTATTAAATGGTTTAGTCGTGAAATAAAACCACGAAGACAACAGCAAGGCATTTATTTATCCGCTGCCAGAGCATTTTTGTTTAATCAGATTATTGCCCAGCGCGTAATAGATAACACTTGGTTGCAGGTGCTGCCCGGTGAATTATTAATGTTGGCAGGTACGAACAGTATTTTTGAAAATATTGAAGAAGATAATGAAATATTACAGCAGCGAATAGCTGAAGGTGATATTCATACGACTGGTTTGCTCTTTGGTAGATCCAAACAACAGCATCAGCATTCAGTTCTTTCAAAACTCGAAGATCAGGTGCTTGAGCGTCATCCACAATTAGTTTCAGGGTTAGAACAAGCTGGTTTAAAAGCGGAACGTAGAGCATTGCGTGTTATTCCTGAAAATTTGCGCTATGACTTAGGCGAAGACACAGTAGAAATAACCTTCTCATTGCCCAGTGGCTGTTTCGCTACTGCAGTTATGCGAGAATTACTACAGTATGAGGTCGTCACAGAGGCCTACGATAATAATTAGGAGTAGTTAGTGAGTAAGTTAAATCTCGCGGGAATTGGTATGACGTCTCAGCGAACCCGCGACCGCCTAGTGCAGCGTTTATGTGATCAAGGAATAGAAAGCACTGAAGTTCTTGAGGTGATGAGAACAACGCCTAGACATATCTTTTTGGATGAAGCTTTAGCGCATCGCGCCTATGAAGATGACGCATTGCCAATTGGCTTTCAACAAACGATTTCTCAACCCTATACCGTTGCCAGAATGACGGAGCTGCTTTTAGCATCGGGGCCTCTGAAGCGTGTGCTGGAAGTGGGTACCGGTTCCGGTTATCAAACGACGGTACTCGCGCAGTTAGTAGAACGTGTTTACAGTGTTGAACGAATCAAACCGTTACAGGAAAAAGCCAGAGAACGGTTTCAATTGCTTGGTGTGCGTAATGTGCATTTAAAACACGCTGATGGTGGTTTTGGCTGGCCGGAAAAGGGGCCTTTTGACGGTATTATTTCTACAGCCGCCCCTGAAGAGATTCCCGGCGAATTGATCGATCAACTGGATGAAGGTGGGCGCCTGGTTATTCCAGTGGGTGGAAGTACAAGCCAACAATTGATCTTGATTGAGAAGAAGCAAGACGAAATGATCCAGTCAATGGTTGAACCCGCGAATTTTGTACCCCTGCGATCAGGTCTCATTCGTTAATTTTTAACTCCGATAAACTCCGCAAAGTAGGGTAATTTACATGGGAGCAAAGCGTTTTGTCAGTGTGTACCTTAAGGGTATGGCAATGGGGGCTGCGGATGTTGTGCCCGGAGTATCCGGTGGTACGGTGGCGTTTATCACCGGGATTTACGAAGAGTTAATCGGCAGTATCCGATCTATAAGCCCTCACGCGGTAACGATTTTGGTTAAGCAGGGTGTAGCCGCCTGCTGGGAGCATATCAATGGCAATTTCCTGTTAACCCTGTTACTCGGAATTATCACCAGCATCTTTTCACTGGCTAGAATCATCACTTACTTATTGGAAGCGCAGCCTTTATTGGTATGGTCCTTTTTTTTCGGGTTGATTGCCGCGTCATCAGTGCATATGGCCAAACAGGTGAAGCAATGGAATTTAACTATGCTGGCTGTTTTCATCATTGGGTTGGCTTTTGCCTTTGTGGTGGGAGAATTGAAACCCTCCGAAGTTGAAGCCAATCCACTGATCATTTTTCTTTCCGGAAGTATTGCCATATGCGCAATGATTCTGCCCGGAATATCAGGCAGTTTTATCCTGGTATTGCTCGGCATGTATGCCCATATTCTAGAAGGGGTGAAACAGCTGGATATGGTGATTCTGCTATCTTTTGCTGCGGGTTGTGTAATTGGAATTCTCACCTTTGCACAAATTTTGTCCTGGTTGTTTAAGCGTTTTCATGATTTGACTCTAGTCCTGTTGACGGGCTTTCTGGTGGGTTCTCTCAACCTGGTATGGCCCTGGAAAGAAACCTTGAGTTATTACACTAACAGTGATGGTGAGCGATTAGCGCTTGAACAAAATAATGTTTTGCCGGCTACTTTCGAAGCAACAATGGCTACTGACTCAAGTACTTGGATGTGTATAGGTTTAATGGTTGTAGGGCTGTTATTAGTGATTTTTCTCGAACAAATTGGAAAAAATACTGTCGAGAAGCCCTGAGAAATGAAAAAAAGCCATCTTTTTTAGATTTTTATACCATTAAAAATATTTTTTTAATTCTCAAAAAGTTATTAAAACATCGTAATGTTAGATCAACGATTACGTCAACGTTTATAATTTTTCCAAATAAAATCATGGTATTAAGAGTTAATGTTAATAAACAATCTGATTCTGAAGGCCCACAAAAACCTTCCGAATTGATCAAGTATTGATCAAATGTTGAAGCGTAAGAATATGGCTAGGCCATTGATTTACACAGTAATTTTTTGCCTTTCAGGTTGCCTTGGTGGCAATTTGCCGGCTCCCGTGGTAGAGCGGGAGGAGCATCAAGGTAAAGCATATAAGCGTCATATAGTAGCTAAGGGGGAAACCCTTTTTTCTATTGCGTGGCGCTATGGAATGGATGTTAGGGAGTTAGCAGCTGCTAACAGTTTGGTGTCACCTTACATCATCTACCCTGGTCAGGTTTTGCAACTTGCAACAACACAAAAACATAGTTCAACTGTTAGTTTAAGCCAGCCCCGAAATCAATCAGTAACATCCAAAACTTCGTCAGTTAAGAGAGATGCGCCGGCTGTTTCGCTACCGCCTTCCTCTAGTGTTAGACAAACTGAAAATGATTTGTCCCTTGATAAAAATCGCTATCCTTTTGTATGGAAGTGGCCTGCCGAAGGAAAAATGCTCCGTTCGTATTCCTCATCTAGTGCAATTCATAAGGGTATTGATATTCAAGGAAATTTGGGCGAGGCTGTACGTGCGGCTAACAGTGGCAAAGTGGTTTATGCTGGGAGCGGCTTAGTAGGATACGGCAAACTATTGATCATTAAACATGACGAGCGTTACCTCAGTGCCTATGGCCACAACAGCAAGTTGCTGGCAAAGGAAGGGGAGCTGGTTAAAGTAGGTCAGAAGATTGCTGAGTTTGGGGATACTGGAACTGATCGGGTGAAATTGCATTTTCAAGTTCGTCGAGATGGTAAACCTGTTGATCCAATTAAGTTATTGCCCAAGTAAAAGATATATTGAAGTAATAGATAGCAAGTGAAGTAGTAGATAGTAAGTGTAGTGGGTACGTATTTATACCAAGCGGTTAAGTGGTATTACGAATGGACTTACTGTTGGAAAGAGAAGTAAATGGACTGTCGGGGTGCCCTGATCTTAGTTGGCGGTCAACTAAGAATTCAACCAAGATTAGAGGCAAATATCTTCCAAACAAGAATAAGGTGACTTATGGAAGTACATGCGGAAGAAAAAATCAAAGGTGCCGATGCCGAAATGATGGTTGGCGTTGATGCCGATGAAGTGGTTGCCCAAGACGCTAGTTTCGGGCCTGAACCCGTTGAGGCAGAAGTTAAAAAGGTCGCAGAGACGAAGAAACGAGCGACGACTAAGTCAGCCGGTGATCGATTCCAGAAAACGCTGGATGCTACGCAGCTTTATCTGAACGAAATTGGTTTCTCCCCGTTATTAACCCCCGAAGAAGAAGTTTATTTTGCCCGCATGGCTATGCGTGGCGAAGAAGCTGGTCGCAAGCGTATGATAGAAAGTAACTTGCGTCTGGTGGTAAAAATCGCACGACGTTATGTCAATCGCGGCCTTTCTTTGCTCGATTTGATTGAAGAGGGTAACCTCGGATTAATCCGTGCGGTTGAAAAATTTGATCCTGAGCGCGGTTTTAGATTTTCCACCTATGCGACTTGGTGGATTAGACAAACCATTGAACGCGCGATCATGAACCAAACCCGCACGATTCGATTGCCGATTCATGTAGTTAAAGAATTAAATGTTTACCTGCGTGCCGCGCGTGAATTGACACAAAAACTGGATCATGAACCTTCGGCTGAAGAAATTGCTGATCTGCTTGATAAGCCAGTTGAAGATGTTAAGCGTATGTTGGGCTTGAATGAGCGTGTAGCATCTGTCGATACACCTCTAGGTCCAGATTCTGATAAATCCCTCCTTGATACTATTCCTGATGTTCATGTCTCAGACCCCGCAGAGATGCTGCAGGACGATGATATGCGTGCCAGTATTGGCGAATGGCTGGGTGAGTTGACCGAAAAGCAGCGTGAAGTCGTAGCGCGTCGCTTTGGTCTACGTGGTTACGAGACTAGTACACTTGAAGAAGTGGGCCGTGAGATCGGTTTAACCCGTGAACGTGTTCGGCAAATTCAGGTAGAAGCGCTGAAGCGTTTACGTGACATTCTTGAGAAGCAAGGCCTCAGCAGCGATTCAGTGTTCAGTTAATTCTGAGTTTTCTTTTAAAAAGCCGCCATAGATTGGGCGGCTTTTTTGTTTCTGTCGTATAAACAGCCATTGTGGGTAATGGTGGGTATGTGGGTAAAAGCAGCGATATTATGTTGTGAAACAAATCAGTTACAATCCTGATCAATATCGAAATAATAAATTAGATGACCCTATGTTGCAGCAAGACTCCACCCTACATTTTAACGCCGTTGTTCGCGGATTGTTGAGAGCTGCCAAAACACAGGGTATTGATCCACAAAAGTGTGTTGAAGGCACAGGGTTGAGAGAAAGTGACCTGGTGAATCGTGATCGACTGATTACTATCCGGCAAGAATATCTTATTTTTTCTAATTTTTTAAAATTATTTGGTAAAGATGACTGGGGTTTTAGATGGTACGACTACGCACGGGATAATGTGATTAAGATGGGGCTTTATGGTTATACCTTAATGAGTGCTCCGACCTTGCGGGACATGATTAACTTCTTGTACTACGGAAACAGTTTAACCAGTAGCGGTTTTTATTATTCCTTAAAAGAAGCTGATGGCGTAGTACAAGTGTTTATGAGACCTAAATTCGATTTTGCGGAATGCACCCGATTACGTTTTGACATTGAAGTAGCAGTGTTATTTGGTCAGTTTTCGGCGCTACTGGAACGAAGGTTTAAGCCTGTATTGGTGAGTATGATGCATGATGCTACTGCCGATAAAGCGCTTTACTACGATTTTTTTGACTGCGATGTTATCTTCGATGCGCCGTTCAATCGCATTGATTTTGACATTGATTTGCTGGATGAGCCATTACCCAATGGTAATCAGACCGTGTTTGAAATTTGTCGTGATCGTAGCCTGGAAGAACTTCAATCACTAGCTTTCCGACAGGCGCCCACTTCCTGGAAGCTATTAACGCTAATAGAAAAAGAAAGGAAGTTCTTAATTACAAAAGGTCAAGCAGCGGCTGCGATAAACCTTAGTTCAAGGACATTAAGTAGAAAATTAGAGGCCGAAGGCAACACCTTCAAAGATATATTAAGCAACGCTAGGTTGAATGCGGCATTTAATTTATTGATAAACAGTGAGTTATTAATTGAAGAAATCTCCTATGAACTTGGCTTCTCATCGCAAAGTGCGTTCACACATTCTTTTAAGCGAGTGACTGGTCAGTCTCCAGTCAAATACAGAGAAACCGCTAAAGCTAGCCTATAAGCTAGAGCTGCGAGGAATTCGCTGAACTGAGTATTGTCATGTGGTTAGATAATAAAAATGGCACGTTTAAACAAATGATTGGCAGGTAAAAGCACAACTTTTTAATTGTGTTGCTATAACCTCCAACAATCGATGATCAATATGTAAATAAGATTTATAAAAGGAGATTGATATGGCTGCACCCGCTGCTTCGACGATACCACCGGTATCGCATGCGACAGAATTTTGGTTATCCAAAAAATTTGCTATTAACCTATTTTTAGTATGGACTTTGCTGGTCAGCTTGCCTTTTTCGCTACATGCTGTGACTACAGGCTTGGGTTATTATTTTGGCGATTCATCTAGCCATATTTCTTTTCGTAATCAGGTTCATTCATTCACTGTTGTACTGATTGCTTCCCATATGTTTTTTCTGGGAATGATGCATATCTTAGGCAATGTTCAATTGCTTTATGGAATGAACGGAAAAAGTAAAAGTCTAGTGCACCGTTATTCTGGCATGGCATTTTTCTTTTGTACTATAGCCGGCACACTATCAGGTTCGATCTATGTAACCGTTAATGGTATGTCAGATGGTGGTGCTGGTATGCATGCAGAAGGTATCAATACCAATAGCAATGCTATCTACACTGTTATCTTTCTTTACTGTGCTTACAAAGGCATCGAGTCATTAGTTAACAAGAATTATAAAGAACATAAAGAATGGGCTATACGCCTGTTTTTCATGGGTATTAGCTCTTGGTTTTTCAGAGTCATACATGCCAACTGGTATTTGGCGATGGGTGACCTCGGAGCGGGTACAGCCTGGAAACATGCTCTGGTTTCCTATGGATTCTATTTGATCCCTCTGTTGGGCATTGAGATTGTGTTCCGTATGCAGCGTGCAGGCCTGACTAAGAAGATGCCTAAGTGGACACCATTAGCCATGTCACTAGTAGCAGTCACTTTTATGACAACCGGCGCTGCTAACGATTTTATCGCTTTATTCTAATAATTATTAAATAACTAAACACTCAATCGATGATGTCATTGATTGAGTGTGTGGTAGACCTATAGGTGAAAAATGAATACTGCTGCCTCCAATTCAGTACAACCCGATCACGGGTTGAGTGTTACCAATAATATGACTAAAACAAATAGCTTTTTATTAGTGGTATGGCTTATTGCCATTCCCTTTTGTATCGGCTGGCTCCTTCAAGGCTATGCATTTTTAATGTTGGGTGAGGGGGACGCCCCTGTATTTCTCGGTATGGGGTCTGCCGAATGGATGCCCGCTGCAGGTGCCGTGGGTGGTAATAACTCAGCCCTACATATGATTTTTGCTTCGTTGTTATGTTTGATATTGCCTTGGCAACTTTATATGGCTTTGAACGATAAGACTGGCCCTTGGCGAGGTACTCTTACAGATGTTTCGGTTATCTTTGCTTGGGTAATGGGTGTTGTAGGAACTACATACCTTGGTGGACATGCAGTATTAAACTATGAAGATGCAGCAGTTATACGTTTTCATGTGTTGTATCAAAGCATGGGTTTCTATGAAGTATTGTTGGTTTGGACTGCTTACAAAATGGGGCAGGCAAGAATGAAAGAACAAGTACTGCCTTTTAAGCGCTGGTCAGTGCGTTTCTTTGCATTTGGTACGGCGATGTTGACTGCCACAATATTCCAAGGCCTGTGGAGCTTGGGCGGCGGTTTTGGCGTCAGTGAAAACACGCAGCTGGTGATTAATGGTTGGGGGTGTTATGCCATACCCTTTGTTATCGCAGAGGTAATAGCTCGTCGTCATTATTATCCAAAGTAACTAACTGCTTAAAGGTTGGTTGTTTCTTAACAATAACTCAATGAATACAACAAAATGAAAACATATCTTTCGTTATTATTATCGCTGTGCTTATTAATTTTATCGGGCTGCCAAGGGCAGTATCACGATGTAGATTATCTGTTAGAAACTAAAATCGGAGGCAAATATAATCCTGCTGAAGGTGGCTTGCCTTTATTGGAAGCTCATGGCTCCCCAGTTTATCAAACCACTATTGATTATCAGGGCGTTGAGTTAAAACGGTGGGTCAGGCAGTTTGATTTAAAGGTCTCGTTGTTATCAGGTAACGTTTATGAATTGAACGCAACTATTAATCGTTGGCCGAGAACTATAGAGTGTCTTGAAGCGCGTGATAGCATGCTTGCTCTTCTCGCGGAATTCTATCAGCAGGACCCTGATTTTAATGGCGATGTCCAATTCATATCCCGCGACGGTAATCGGCATTTTATCTCGCATTGTGAGAAGGATGATCAGGGAAAGGAAAAAGTAACCATCCGATTGGTTGCTTTGGATGAGCTGCAACAAATCGAAGAATATCAATTAGCGAGTAACTAGGTCTTTCTAGGTCGTTAATACCTACCAAAAGTATGGCGTATGAATTATGTAAAACCTTGGAGTTGTTGACAGCGTCTGTTTGAGTGATATTTTACTCCTGCAATAACAACAGTTTTATCTTAAAGGTTGATAATAAGGAATACGCCATGTACCCCTACGAATTAGAACGAGTATGTTCTTACTGTGCTGAACTTAATCCTGAGTTCGAAGTTATTGGTCCAACACACGAAGGTTTAAGAGTTAACGTATATGTTACTGGTGGCCAGGTAAGCGGTGAAAAAATCAATGGTAAATTTCGTCCAGTAGGTGCAGATTGGCTATTGGTAGGTACCGATGGTGTTGCTCGATTAGATGTTAGGGCAACAATAGAAACCAATGATGGCGCACTGATTTATCTTTCATACAATGCAATTGCCGATTTAGGAGAAGATGGATATCAGCGTTTTCTCGAAGGCAAGCCTCCCACAAAATTTGCTATTCATGGTGCACCTAACATGACCTGTGGCCATCCTGATTACCAGTGGTTAAGCAGAGTACAACTGATTAATATCGGTGAGGCGGATTTAACAAAACCTTCTGCTAGCTATGATATTTATGCCATACGCTAATTGAACAAAATTTTCACGAAATAAAAAAGGGCGACTAATTAGTCGCCCTTTTTTATATTGAAAAATGTTTATCGCTCCAAGTACTGTAGCTTATCAGGTTTACCTTGCCACTCTTCGGCATCAGCAGGTGCATCTTTCATTTCAGTGATATTTGGCCATACTTCGGCAAGCTCTGCGTTGAGTTCAAGAAAGACTTGCTGGTCCTCAGGTAATTCATCTTCTGAGTAGATGGCGTCTACAGGGCATTCAGGTTCGCACAGCGCGCAGTCGATACACTCATCTGGATGAATAACCAGAAAGTTCGGCCCTTCGTAAAAACAGTCCACAGGGCATACTTCCACACAGTCGGTGTGTTTACACTTGATGCATTGTTCGCCTACAACAAACGTCATATCTTGATTGCCTCTCTTGGGTGATCTTTTAGCGGCGCGTAGTCTACCATCATCAACTAATCTTTGCTTAATTTTTTCAGGGTATATAGATATTCCAGCGCCTGTTTGGGGCTCAGCTCGTCTGGGTCGCACTGCGACAATTCTGTTAATACCGGATGTGATGTACGAGCAAATAGATCGGATTGTTGCGGTTCTGGTGTTGCAATCACATTAGCCGTGATGTGCTGAGATACAGTATTGTTGTCCTCAAGGCTGGCGAGTTTCGCCTTTGCTGCATTGACGACCCGATCAGGAATACCGGCCAGTTTGGCCACTTGTAAACCGTAGCTTTTGTTGGCTGGCCCTTCTTGAATACTGTGCAGGAATACAATGTGGTCATTGTGTTCGGTGGCATCCAGATGGATATTGCAGGCTTGAGGATAATCTTCCGGCAAGCTGGTCAGTTCAAAGTAGTGGGTAGCAAACAAGGTATAGGCCTTGATTTCACTGGCCAGGGTGACGGCACTTGCCCAGGCCAGTGCCAGGCCATCAAAGGTGCTAGTGCCGCGGCCAATTTCGTCCATGAGTACCAGACTGTTTTCCGTAGCGTTATGCAGAATATTGGCGGTTTCCGTCATTTCCACCATAAAGGTTGAGCGTCCACCGGCCAGATCGTCAGACGAGCCAATGCGAGTAAAAATTTGGTCGACGAGGCTCATTTCAGCCGCCTGTGCGGGCACGTAACTACCGATATGAGCTAACAGCACAATTACTGCTGTCTGTCGCATATAGGTCGATTTACCGCCCATATTTGGGCCAGTAACAATCAGCATGCGACGTTGACCATCAAACAGCACATCATTGGGTATGAAGGGTTCATCCAGGACTTGTTCGACCACCAAATGGCGGCCCTGCTGAATATTGATAGCCGGTTCGTCAGTAAATGCCGGACGGCTAAGATTCAAAACGTCTGCACGTTCAGCCAGGTTGCCGATCACATCCAGCTCAGACAAGGCACTGGCCGTTGCCTGCAGTTCGGCCAAGTGTCTATTTAATTGTTCAATAATCTCGTCGTACAGCGCCTTCTCGCGGCTCAGAGCGCGGCTATTAGCGCTGAGGGCCTTATCTTCAAACTCTTTAAGCTCTGGGGTGATAAAACGCTCGGCGTTTTTCAGCGTTTGCCTACGGATATATTCGGTGGGGGCTTGATCCGATTGTGCACGGCTGATTTCGATGTAGTACCCGTGCACGCGGTTGTAGCCCACCTTTAAGGTGCTGATGCCAGTCCTTTCTTTTTCCCGGGTTTCCAGATCCACCAGAAATTGCCCGGCATTACTGCTGATATTGCGAAGCTCATCCAGCTCACTGTCATAGCCCTCAGCAATCACTCCACCATCGCGAATCACCACTGGTGGGTTTTCGATAATGGCGCGATCAAGCAAATCGGTAATCTCAGGGTATTCACCCGCCGTGTTGGCTAGCTTCGCAATTAGCGGGCTGGAAAAGCCGTGACAAAAGGATTGCAGTTCAGGTAGTACGTGCAGTGATAAGCAAAGGCGGGATAGATCTCTCGGTCGGGCAGAGCGTAAAGCGACACGAGCCAGAATCCGCTCCATATCGCCAACCGGTTTTAAGATCTCGCGCAGGCTTTCAAAGCGATAGTCTCTAAGCAATTCTGTAATGGCTTGCTGGCGCTGTTCCAGTACTTGCCGATTACTGAGTGGGCGGTTTAACCAGCGCCTTAGCAGACGGCCTCCCATCGCTGTTTTGGTTTTATCCATCACCGATAGCAGGGTATTGTCTTCACCGCCATTGAGATTGGTATCAATCTCCAAGTTACGGCGGGTGGCGGCATCCAACAGTACACTGTCCTCGCGGCGTTCATGGATCAGGCTGCGAATATGGGGCAGGGCGGTGCGCTGAGTTTCACGGGCATACTGCAATAGGCAACCAGCAGCAGCGATGGCCAGTTCCAAGTGTGCACAGCCAAAGCCCATTAAGTCCTTGGTATTAAATTGTTGATTGAGTAATCGTTCAGCCGTTTCCTGTTCAAATTCCCAGGGCGGACGGCGTCTGATGCCTGTGCGCTTTAGAATGGCATCTTGTTCGATGCTGTCGTGAATCAATACCTCGGCAGGGTCCAGCCGTTGTAATTCACTAATCACTGCTTCGACACCATTAACTTCAAATACCTGAAAACGGCCACTGCCGATATCCAGACTGGCTAAACCGTAGTTTTCCTCAACAACATTGATGGCCAGCAGTAAATTATCGCGTCGATCTTCCAATAGGGCTTCGTCGCTGAGTGTACCGGGCGTGACGATACGAACGACCTTGCGTTCCACCGGACCTTTGCTAGTGGCTGGGTCGCCGATTTGTTCACAGATGGCCACCGATTCACCACAGCGCACTAGCTTGGCGAGATAACCATCTGCCGCGTGAAAGGGCACACCGGCCATGGGAATCGGTTCGCCCGCCGATTTGCCTCGAGCGGTTAGAGTAATGTCCATTAGTTCTGCCGCACGCTTGGCATCGTCAAAAAACAACTCATAAAAATCGCCCATTCGATAAAACACCAGTTCATTGGGATGCTCTGCCTTGATTTTCAAATATTGGCGCATCATAGGAGTGTGTTGATCGAGGATACTGTCTGACATAGTTAAACTGATGGTCTTGCTCAAAAAGTGTTCGGAAATAAATCGGCGTTTTTATAATTAGGGGGAGAATTCTACGCTATCCCTTCAGGGAAACAAATTGTACTTGCAGAAGAAAAAAAGTTTGCCTAGGATACTGTTTATGTGTACAGTGTTTCGCAATCGGGCCGCACATGGGATAAACCCGGAAATCTCATATTAAGAATTCCGGGAATTAGGTTGAAGGTTGATTTGAATAGGTACCCGCCGCGGGTGAAAGAGTTACCATACTTTTCACATCGTGCCTAACCAGACTTCTTTTTTACATTGCATCTAATAACTGAGAGAAAAATTATGGATACGAATAAAGAAAAAGCCCTGCAGGCAGCCCTGTCTCAAATTGAGCGTCAATTTGGTAAAGGCTCCATCATGAAAATGGGAGAGTCTTCCCGCGAAGCGATTCCTTCCATTTCCACCGGTTCTCTAGGATTGGATATTGCCCTGGGTATTGGCGGTTTACCCAAGGGGCGGATTGTAGAAATCTATGGGCCAGAATCCTCCGGTAAAACCACATTAACATTGAGCGTGATTGCAGAAGCGCAAAAGCAGGGCGCTACCTGTGCCTTTGTCGATGCCGAGCATGCCCTTGATCCACAGTATGCCGAAAAGCTTGGTGTCGATATGGATGAAATGCTGGTATCTCAGCCTGATACTGGTGAACAGGCGCTGGAAATTACCGATATGTTGGTACGCTCGGGCTCTGTGGATGTTATTGTCGTCGACTCTGTTGCCGCGTTAACACCTAAGGCAGAAATTGAAGGTGATATCGGTGATAGTCACGTTGGTTTGGCGGCACGTATGATGTCGCAGGCGATGCGCAAGATGACCGGTAATATCAAAAACGCCAACTGCCTGGTGATCTTTATCAACCAGATTCGTATGAAAATTGGTGTCATGTTTGGCAACCCTGAAACTACCACCGGCGGTAATGCATTAAAGTTCTATTCTTCTGTTCGCCTGGATATTCGCCGTACCGGTGCGGTTAAAGACGGTGATGAAGTAGTGGGTAACGAAACCCGCGTTAAAGTGGTGAAAAACAAGGTATCACCACCTTTCAAACAGGCCGAATTTCAAATTATGTACGGCAAGGGTATTTACCGAATGGGTGAAGTTATCGACCTGGGTGTTAAACAGGGTTTGATTGATAAGTCAGGTGCCTGGTATGCCTACAACGGTGACAAGATTGGGCAGGGTAAAGCTAATGCTGCGAAGTTCCTTGCTGATAACCCGGATATTGCCGAGACTATCGAAAGTAAAATTCGTCAGGAATTATTAGGAGTTAAAGGCGCGCCTGATTTACAAGTGGTTGAGGACGCTGAAGCGGCTGAATAATTCTTTTCTCGCTTCCGTATCTATAATCAAATATGGTCTCAGTTAAAGCGGTCGATATTCGACGAGCAGCAGTGGATTTGCTGGCTCGTCGAGAGCATTCCTATAAAGAACTCCAGCAAAAACTGCTTCGACGATTTTCCCCTCGTTCTTCTCCTCGAAATACTCAGCAACAAGACAATTTCTCATCTGAACAATTGGCTGACATGATTGATGAACAATTGCAGCAATTGGTTGAGGAAAAACTGCAAAGTGATGAGCGCTACGTAGAGTCCTTTACTAATGGCAAAAAAAACAGTGGCAAAGGTCCCATAAGAATTCGTCAAGAGTTACGGCAACGTGGTATCTCAGATTATTTGGTTGATAAAGTACTAGACGATAATCACGAAGATTGGTTTGAGCTGGCAACTAGCGTTTATACCAAGAAATTTGGTCTGGCCCCCGCGGAAGGTGCAAAGGAAAAGGCCAGACGTATTCGCTTTATGCAGTACCGGGGTTACCCGATGCCGATTATTCAGCTGTTGTTAGAAAGTTAATTGTTAGTAAGTTAAGGGTTGATAGTTGTATCTTAGCTACAAATTAAATACCTCAAAATTATTTTGCTGAATAAAGCTTTCCAGTTTTTCCGCGCTGGGTGCGTTGGTAATAACTGCAGTGCTGGCTTTTTCTGGCAGCAAGTAGGTTTTTGCCACGCGCTGTAAATCATCCAATTTTACGTCAAGAATTCTTTGGCGAAATTCCCTGCGTTGCTCGATTGTGCGACCAAACAAATTATTGTGGAAGGCCTGCTTGGCTTCGCCGGCGGGAGAGCCGGGTTTATCCAGACTGCTGATCACACCGAGAATCGCTTGTTCCAGCTGCTCTTCATCGTGATCATTTTCGAGCAGCCAATCAATGGCTTTATCAAAATCGGTTAAGGTTTCTTCGAGGCGCGGATCGCGGTAAGAATAAAATTTAAAGGAGGCGATATTTGAATCCTGACTGGCTCCGCCACCATAAGCACCACCTTGCTCACGAATAGCACGATGTAAAAAACCGTTACGTAAAAAACCGCCTAAAATGGTAAGAGGTGCAGCATCCGGATGGCCTACAGGAACAGTTGGATAAGCCTTGGCGCAGAAGTTAACCTGTGTATTAGTGACCCACAATTGCCTAACCATTTCACGAACTTGATCAGCGCTAAAGCCGTTTGCGGAAGGATTTTTCTCGTTCGCCCAACTGGCGTTTATGGCCTCACGGCATTCAGTGATTTTTTCAGCTTCAGCGACTAATAATATTTGTTTTGGAGCATTGAGTATTGATTGATGCAGGCGTTGTAAACGATCAGCGTAATCGGCAAGTGCAGCTTCTTCCTGTACTTGATCATCTAACAGTTTAATGGCTTGAATGCCGGCCAAGCCACTCAACTTGTGACTAAGCCTTGCAATAGGACTCATGCCGCTACTGGCCGCACTCATCGCGAGGCTATGACCGTTGTTGGTGACCGATTGTTCACGGCGTGCACGCTGCTGGCTGAGTAATTCGCGCAACCGTGATAATTCGTCAAAGCGAACATGTTGCAATGTATCTTTCATTAGCTGGGTTTGTTCTGCGTGATTTCTTACTAGTGCTTTTGACGACAAAATAAAATAGCTTGTTAGCGCTTGTTCATTATCAAGATCTCCGCGCATAGTAGTAAACGCATTGATACTACCGCAGACTTTGGCTTGTAAGGCCTGCACCTGTAAGTAATCTAATTCGTCAATTCCCAACTCAGTTAAACAGTTAGAATAGAGTGGAAGTAGCTCCAGTAATTCTTGTTCGAGTTCGGGAATTTTAATCAAAACTTGCTGGTAGACTAATCCGTTGGTTCCCTGTGCATAGGCCGTAAGAGGTACGTTATCACTTTGCGCGGGTTCAGATTCGATAATACGAATATCGGGAGGAACATCCTGTAATCCCACTTTAGGCAAAATGGATTCGTCATCCTTTTGCAACTGTCGTTGATTCAGCGCTGCGGCCAGATCAATAACATTCTGCTTGTCTTCATCGCTCATTGCCGATTTTATTTCGTCCAGTTTTTCGGCTTCTTTTTTATTTCGCTCGGCAGCAAGTTCTGTGTCAGGTGTCATCACAAGCGTGACGCGATGTGGGTTGTTAATCAGCCACTGTTTTGCCAGGTTTTTAATAAATTCCGGATCTTTAATATCTTCGTGGAGCTGTTCCAAAACAGGGTCGAGGTTCAATACGCCAATCGGATCGCCGCGATGAGTTGCGCTGCCCATAGCCGATAAGATTAATTGCAGACCGTAAGGATAACCATCACCGCCAACCTCGCGCTGATGTAATTCCAGCTGATGTAAAACTGCTTCAACCTGTTCCTGCGGCACACCTTTGTCAGCTACTTTTTGTAGTGTGTCGAGAATCAATTGCTCTATGGCATCAACCTTGTCACTATCGGTTCCTTCTACACCACAAACAAACGTCAGTTCGCGCATCGAATCTTCAAGGCCGCATAGGGGAGACGGCGAGTTGGCCAGCTCAGTCGTTTCTAACATTTGTTGTAGTGGAGAACTGCTGTTGTCTAACAGTACACTAGACAACAGTTGACCGCGTAACAGCTCTAACAGATTGGTACTTTCGCCCCACAGCCAGCCCATCACCACATGGGTTTTGCCATCGGTGTTGCCTCCCTCATTAAAGGCATAAGTTTTTTCGACACGCTTGGGCTGCTGTAATCGCTGCTCGCGTGGTACATGGATATGTGTATCCAGCGCTTCAAATCGTGACAGGGCCTGATCTTCAAATTTGGCCTGGTGCCCTGCCGCAGAAATATCGCCATAGGTCATGAAAATGGCATTGCTGGGGTGGTAGTGTGTTTCGTAAAAGTCCTTCAGCTGTTGATAGGTGAGATCGGGAATATGCTCGGGATCACCGCCGCTGTTGTAATGATAGGTGGTAGTTGGATACAACTCTTCGCAAAGCGTTTGCCACAGTGTGCTGGGCACGCTGCTCATGGCGCCTTTCATTTCGTTGAAGACGACGCCTTTATAGACCAGATTGCTGTCCGGATTGTCAGGCTCTTCAAATTCTACTCGATGGCCTTCCTGGGAAAAATCCAGTGGGTCCAGCCGAGAGAAAAATACCGCATCCAAATAAACATCCAACAAATTATTGAAGTCTTTGCGGTTCTGGCTGGCGAAAGGGTAGGCTGTCCAGTCGGAACTGGTAAAGGCATTCATAAAGGTATTTAGTGAACGACGGATCATCATGAAAAAGGGATCGCGTACTGGATAGCGCTCGCTACCGCAAAGGGCGGTATGTTCCAGAATATGGGCCACCCCGCGGGAATCCATGGGGACAGTTCTCAGTGCCACCAGAAAAACATTCTCATCATTATCTGCCGCCATGTGGTAGTGCACCGCGCCGGTTTTTCGATGACGGTACTCTTCGACAGTAATGTTTAGTGACTCAATGGGTTGACTGCGTACCCACTCAAAGGTGGGATGAGCTGAAGTGGCGGTACTCGGTGAGTTCATTCGTGGTCCGTTTATTTACAGTCCGCTCATTCATGGCTGAATGGTGGCTTATGGATAAAAAGAGTATGCGTAAAATCAAACCGCCATTGTAACGCTTAACGATGAGAGCGGGGCATAGAAATTTTGTCTAGCGCCCGAAAAAGGTTTTTTACGCTCGTGGCAGGGTTACGCCTCGCTGCCCTTGGTATTTTCCTGCGCGGTCTTTATAACTGACCTCACAGACTTCATCGGATTCAAAGAACAGCATTTGCGCTACGCCTTCATTGGCATAGATTTTGGCCGGAAGGTTAGTGGTATTGGAAAACTCCAGCGTCACATGGCCTTCCCATTCGGGCTCCAGGGGAGTCACGTTAACGATAATGCCACAGCGCGCATAGGTAGATTTACCCAAACAGACTGTCAACACATTGCGTGGAATTTTGAAGTATTCCACCGTACTGGCCAGCGCGAAGCTGTTCGGCGGGATGATGCAGACATCGCTTTCTATATCGACAAAGCTTTGCTCATCAAAGTTTTTAGGATCAACAGTCGCCGAGTGAACATTCGTGAAAATTTTAAAATGGCTCGAGCAGCGCACATCGTAACCGTAGCTGGATAAACCATAGCTGATCAGTTTTTCTGCAGTGGCTTCATTGGTCCGAATCTGACCATCAACAAATGGTTCAATCATTTGTTGCTCGGTGGCCATTGTTCTGATCCAGTTATCTGATTTTATCGACATGCGGAATACCTGCGTAACACTTTGTTTGAATTTTGATCATTCTCGATAGCCAAGTTTCAGTCAAAGGTGGTTGATTGCAAACCTGTTTAACAAGGGTCGCAAATAATAGCCTGAACAATGGTATTGATTCAATGAACTGCTTGGAGCCCATATCCTGGGTCTCGTACCTTGAACCTCGTAATGTCCTGTTGATCAGAACAGGTCTTATCTATCTATAAGGATGATATCTATAGTAAGATCGTTCGCCACTTAGATGCTTCCTCGTCTATAGAAAGTCTGTCTATAAACGAGGAAGTACTTAATTTAAAGCAGTTGCAGGTATTTCCAATGATCAAAAAATTAATGGCAGTAAGTTTGATGGCGATCAGCTATGCCGGTGTAGTTTCGGTGAAAGCTCAGGCAAACCAGGACATTATTTCTGATGATGGCCGGGAAATTCTGTTGAAAGAAAATGGTACCTGGGAATACAAATCCAATGACCGTTTTGCGACTAGCGAAGATGGCCGCAGAGTCAGATTAAAGGCCGATGGGAGCTGGGAATATACCGGTGAAAAAATTCAGGCGCCTGGAATAGTTGATATCAATCAGCAATTTGTTGAGGAAAAGGCGGTTGCAGTCAATATCGAACAGCTCACTATTGAAACGCTGCGTGAAAAAAAATCGGCATCAAAAAAGAATCCTCGCAAACAAACCTTTACCATTTTTTCAATGAATTTGGCCTTAGCAGAGAGTGCAACTCAGGCTGTTTCAGTTGAATTGCCTAAACAGCAGTTCACGGTGCAAGACTCAGATGGCCGTGAATATCCGATTTTGTCCGTTAACCCGGCAAGTGCGGAGTTAAAACCGGGGCAAGAGGTGGCCTTGGAAGTTCGTGCAGATGGTTCTCCGCATTGGTGGACTACCAAATCAATGTCAGTCATTCTGGATAAAACTGTTTTCGCGACAGATAAACCTCTGACGCTAAGCCGCTCTATGGATCTGGCCAGAAAAATTAATATAGAAGCGGACTAGTACTAACGAGCTAAACCTGACAAATTGGCTTAGCTGATTACCAAAAAGAAAATTCAAAACGCATAACAAGCCCAATATTGACCTCAGGAAGGCAATGTGGATATTTCTCTGACCAGCATCATATTACTTGTCGGCACCGGATTGGTTGCCGGAGTAATTAATACGTTGGCAGGTGGTGGTTCTAATCTGACTTTGCCTGCATTGATGGTGATGGGAATGCCCGCTGATATTGCCAATGCTACCAATCGCGTTGGTGTTTTTTTGCAAACGTTGGTGGCATCCAGAGGGTTTACCAAGCGCGGTAAAATGCCCACCGATGATTTGATGCCGATTATGGTGCCAACCTTGGTAGGTGGTGCTTTGGGTGCAGTATTCGCTTCTTTCGCGCCTGCTTTCCTGCTAAAGCCTTTATTACTGGGCGCTATGGTGGGAATGACTGTCATAATGCTGGTCCGTCCTGACGTGGTATCGCCTCCCTCGGGCACGGTTCCCTTTAAAATGAAGGAGAGGCCAGCGGCCACTTTTTGGATGCTGGTAGCGGGTTTTTATGGTGGTTTTGTCCAGGCTGGCGTTGGCTTTATCTTAATTGCTGCCTTGGCCGGTTCACTGCGATACGATCTGGTGCGAACCAATGCTTTAAAAGTGGCCTGCACGATGGCGTTTACTGGGCTGGCGTTAGTGTTGTTTATCGCACGTGGCCAGGTGCTGTGGCTTCCCGGTTTAATTTTGGCTGTTGGTACTATGGTGGGTGCGCAGATTGCTGTTCATTTTGCCGTGAAGGCCAAGCCCTCAACCTTGAAGTGGTTCCTGTTTGTTATGACGGTTTGCGGCAGTGCCGCAGCATTGTTAACTGACTGATCTCGGGCAATGGATAAGTAAATCCAATCACCTTGATTTAAAAATTTCATTCGCACTATCTAAGCTTCTATAGTTTGATTAGGTCCTGTAGTTTGAGAATACAAACCGATTAATGAGGAATGAAAAATGGTGAATACAGTAATTGACGGCGTTGATTATGGCCCCTTGGTGTTATTGATTGGTTGCTGGAAGGGTGATAGGGGAATGGATATCGCGCCTGAATCTGATGGTAGCACTGAGGAAAACCCCTTTTACGAAGAAATTGTTTTCGATGCATGTGGCGATGTAGATAATGCCGACAAGCAAAACCTGGCCATTGTTCGCTATCACCAAAAAGTGTTTCGCAAGAGCAACAACCAGCAGTTTCACGATCAAGTGGGTTACTGGTTGTGGGATAAAGCCGAAGGTACAGTTATGCATACTGTCTCTATTCCTCGTGCTGTGACATTAGTAGCGGGTGGGCAGTTTGATATGTCGGGTTTTGATGGTCACTCTGCATTGTTAAAAGTCGCCAGTGAAGATGGTGGTGACTGGGGAGTAGCGCAATCACCTTTTATGCGAGATAACGCTCGCACTAAATCCTTTAGCATGAATCTGAAAGTTGATGCTGACAAAATTTCTTACTCTGAAAATACCTTGCTCGATATCTACGGCCGAGAGTTTGAGCATAAAGATCGTAGCAGCTTGGAGAGAGTGTAGGATTAAGTCAGAAGTTTTTGCTTTGGCGTCAAGCGTCTGACCTCAGATGTCCGACACGGTTAGCCCTTCAACCGCCACCCCAGTTACGGTAGAATGCCGCGCTTTATTAATGCAGCGAAAGAAGTGACCCATGCTGGAAACCGGCGCCATCAAGCAAACCATTAAAGACCTCAGGGACCGCACCGAAGTCCTTAGGGGGTATCTTTGACTACGATGTCAAAAAAGAACAACTAGCCGAAGTCGAACTCGAACTAGGCGAACCCTCCGTCTGGGATGATCCAGAAAAGGCTCAGGAGTTAGGCCGCAAGCGTTCCTCGCTGGAAGCTGTCGTCAATACTATCGATACCATGAGTACAGGCTTGGATGATGTATCCGAGTTGCTGGATATGGCGGTGGAAGAGGACGATGCCGATACTGTTACTGAAGTTGAGTCGGAAATTGAAGGCCTGACCAAAGAGTTGGAAAAGCTGGAGTTTCGCCGCATGTTTGCCGGTGAAATGGACCCCAATAATGCCTTTCTGGAAATTCAGGCGGGTTCTGGTGGCACCGAAGCACAGGACTGGGCCGAGATGATTTGTCGCATGTATCTGCGCTGGGGTGAGGCCAAGGGATTTAAAACCGAATTAATGGAAGCTTCTGATGGTGATGTCGCCGGTATTAAGAGTGCTACCATTCAATTTACCGGCGAATATGCATTTGGCTGGCTCAGGACTGAAACCGGCGTGCACCGCTTGGTGAGAAAGTCTCCCTTTGATTCCGGTAATCGTCGTCACACCTCCTTTGCCTCGGTATTTGTCTCGCCCGAAGTGGATGACAATATTGATATTGAAATCAATCCTGCTGATTTGCGTACCGATACCTATCGTGCCAGTGGCGCTGGTGGGCAGCATGTTAACAAGACTGATTCGGCGGTGCGGATTACTCACGAGCCTTCAGGTATAGTCGTGCAGTGTCAAAGCCAGCGTTCGCAGCATCAAAATCGCGACTTTGCGATGAAACAGCTAAAAGCGAAGTTGTATGAGATGGAAATGCTGAAGCGCAATGAGGCAGCGCAGGCAATGGAAGATAGCAAAGCAGATATCGGTTGGGGCAGCCAGATTCGCTCCTATGTGTTGGATGATCAACGCATCAAGGATCTGCGTACCAATGTGCAGACTTCCAACTGTAATAATGTGTTAGATGGCGACCTCGATATGTTTATCGAAGCGTCGTTGAAAATGGGACTCTAAAACAAGAGGTCAATCCTCTTGTTTTAGAGGGGACAGATCTTTAGCTCTGTCCCCTTTTACTAGCAGAAATATCAAAAACGAGTGCACTAAATGTCACAAGACACTACACCCGAAACTACATTAGCTGAAGAAAACAAACTGGTTGCCGAACGTCGCGGTAAGCTGAATGATATTCGTACCAAGCGCAATGCATTCCCCAATGATTTTCGTCGCGATGCTTATGCGCAGGATTTACAGCAGGAATTGAGTGACAAGGATAAAGAGATACTGGAGCAGTTAGATCGCCGCGCTTCGGTGGCAGGCCGTATTATGGCTAAACGCGGTCCTTTTCTGGTGTTGCAAGATATGACGGGGCGCATTCAGGCCTATGTGGATAAGAAAAAACTACCTGAAGAGCAATTACCAGAAATTAAAACCTGGGATATCGGCGATATTATTGGTTGTGAAGGCCCCGTACATAAATCTGGTAAAGGCGATTTATACGTCTATATGGAATCCGTGCAGCTGTTAACGAAATCCCTGCGTCCATTACCCGATAAATTTCACGGTTTGCAGGATCAGGAAATGCGCTACCGTCAGCGTTATGTTGACTTGATTATGAGTGAAGAGTCGAAGACAGTTTTTAAACTGCGTTCAAAAATGATCGACTTCATTCGTCAGTATTTTAATCAAGCCGATTTTATGGAAGTGGAAACACCGATGATGCAAACCATCCCCGGTGGTGCCACGGCGAGACCTTTTATCACGCATCACAACTCTTTGGATATGGATATGTATCTACGCATTGCACCTGAGTTGTATTTGAAGCGTTTGGTTGTGGGTGGTTTTGAACGCGTTTACGAAATTAACCGTAACTTTCGTAACGAAGGTTTGTCGACCCGTCATAACCCGGAATTTACCATGCTGGAGTTCTATCAGGCCTACGCGGATTACCGCGATCTAATGGATCTAACAGAAGATATGTTGCGCAAAATGGCGGAAGAAGTGTTAGGTACTACTACCATTGTCAATACAGTTAAAAATGACGAAGACGAGGTACTACAGGAAAAGACCTACGATCTTTCAAAGCCATTCCAGCGTTTGAGTGTGTTTGATTCCATTTTGCACTTTAATCCAGACATTTCAGCACAAGCGCTGGCCGATGAACAGGCGGCACGTCAAATTGCCGAGCACCTTGATATTCCGCTAAAAGACAGTTACGGCTTGGGTAAAGTGCAGATCGAAATTTTTGAGAAAACCGTTGAGCACCGTTTGGATCAGCCGACTTTTATCACTGAGTATCCAACGGAAGTTTCTCCCCTGGCGCGTAGAAACGACGATAATCCATTCGTAACCGATCGTTTTGAATTCTTTGTCGGCGGTCGTGAAATTGCTAATGGCTTCTCTGAGCTTAATGACGCAGAAGATCAGGCGGAGCGTTTTATGGCGCAAGTAGCTGAAAAAGATGCGGGCGATGATGAAGCAATGCACTATGATGCTGACTATATTGCTGCTCTTGAATATGGATTACCGCCAACAGCTGGAGAAGGCATTGGTATCGATAGGTTAGTGATGCTATTTACCGATAGCCCTTCAATTCGCGATGTGTTGCTATTTCCTCATATGAGGCCTCAGGGATAATAGGCTATTTATTTCGTTACAGCTTTCTGTTGTAAGTAGAGATTTTGCAGTGCGCTAAAGCATGGGCCATGAGTTTTGCAAATCTCTTCTAGCTGTCCGTCGGATAGCAGTTGTTTTATGACTAAAGGTAAATAGTTGGTTAAGTATTCGAAGTGAGGCGATTGCCTGCTAACAGAAACTAATGCTATAGAAGGCTGATTCGGCTGGTAGGTAGCTCGCGAAATTTCAGGATACGTTTTTAATATATCAGGTAGATAAGAATTAAAAGCATCTATCCTGTTCGCAAGTAGTAATTTGGGTAGTTGTGTTTCTGAATTAACAATGTGTTTATTGATTTTAGTATCCAGGTCAAAAGGGTCAAAATATGCATAGCCTGATACTACGCCAACAGCTAAATCGTAAAAGTCTTCATACTGACTGAGTATTTGCTCTTCTCCTGTTCTTACATAGAAGGGCATTTTTCTAACGTTTTCCATAAGCTGGAAATATTCTAAAAACTGCTCTCGTTTTTTTGCCGCGTAGATCGCTATTATGATGTCAGCGTCACCACTTTTTAAGTCGGCAATGCATCGTGAGAAGGGGCAGCCGTGATGAGTGACATGCCTTCCTAAAGCGTTTCCTACTGCTGTTGCGATAGCTCTTTTTATCTGCGCATGTCGTAAGTTGCCCTTAGATGAATCATTATTTAAATAGACGTGGCGAAGAATATTTTTAGTGTCAGTATCAGCAAAAGGTTCATTAGCTTGAATATTATCGTTGAAAAACACGCATGCAAAAAAAACGACAATAGTGACTAGTCGACTAAGTGTGTGGTTTATCAATGATATAGATGGCATGAAATATGTGATGTAAATGATTAGAACATTATTTCAAATTGATGATGGTGGCATTTTGTAAACAAATGGCTTTCTCCCTGTTAGCTAATGTTAATGTGCACCATTCTTTATTTCGCTAATAACCCACAACAGCATTAATGAACCACAAACTGCAATGGCAAGCCAGGCAACAGTATATCCAAATGCCTGTAGTAATACTCCACCCATCAATGGTGCAATAACTCTTCCCCAGGCGGCAACAGAAGCTGTTGTTCCCATTATGCGACCTCTTAAGTGTGCTTTAGAACGTTGTGTTGCCAGGGAGTTCAAAATAGGCATACATACGGTTGAGCCTGTGATAGTAATAAATAATGCAGCGACAATGGTGCTGATATCAATAGCTATAAATACATATAGGTATTGACCCAGTACCATAAAAAATAGACCTAGGCACAGTGTTGGTAATTCTCCAAAGAGTCTTGATAATCTGCCGGCAATGAATGCCTGCATAATGGCTAGCACTAGTCCTTGAATACTAAAGACAATGCCTATTTCTCGGGCTCCCCAGCCAGCGAAGTCACGTGTCATTAAAGGAAATAGATAAGCAACTGAACTGACCGAAATGCTGAATAATAAAAACTGAGCGATGAGTAGACTATTTCCAGACTGCTGGATTAGGATAAAAATTGGTGTGTTGTGATCTTCATTGTCATCATGTTGCGCATGCTGGGCACGTTTATCTGCAGTAAGGGATTCTTTAAGAAAAAGAGCTGCTGCGATAAATGCTAAAAAAGAAAAACAGGCAGCGGCGAGCCCTGGGCGCATAAAACTCATTTCTTCTCCAGATAGTACACCGCCAAGTAAGGGGCCGATGACAAAACCGAGGCCAAAAGCTGCGCCAATGATTCCCATTCCCCTGGCTCGATCTTCGATAGTAGTAATATCAGCGACCATTGCTGAAGCAACACCAAAACTTCCCGCCATGATTCCACAGACCGCTCTTGCCAAATAAAGCATTAACAAGGATGTTGAAAAAGCTAACATTAAATAAGAGATGGATGTGCCTGCAAGACAGATTAAAATAATTGGTTTTCTTCCGAAGCGGTCGCTGAGTTTTCCCCAAAAAGAGCCGCATAGTCCGGCAAACACTGAGTAGATAGCAATAATCATTGCAATATCCATATCATCACCACCCAACTGGGGGGCGACAAAGGGGATAATCGGCAAAATGATTCCAAAGCCAATCAGATCAATGACGACGGTAAGAAACAAAATAGGCATGGGATATAACTGCTTAAAACGAGGGGCTTTATGATAAAGGTTTGTTTTTAGGCTGCCTAGGGTTGGCATTAACCGATTATCTATTTATATTCGTCTTGTTGATCTGGGTTGTCTCTTATTTGAAAAGACATTGGAATCGCTTGGCAATATCACAGGAGAGAAAATGAAAAGAATAATACCTGCAGCATTAGTCATGAGTATTACCTTATCAATTACAACAGGCTGCTCGCAACAGAACGGTCAAGCAAGTGACCAGGCAAATAATCAGCCTGAAGTAACGGAGCCACCTGCCGCTGACAGTTCTGTCAGTGAAACATTTCGAAGTTTTCTGGATAAAAATTATGATGAGGATATGGTGCGAAATCCATTATCCGCAAGTTATCGAGGAATAAAAACCCATCAGGATAAATGGAATAATTATTCGGAAGCCGATAGGAAGGAAACACGGGAAATAAATGAAACTCGTTTGGAGCAATTACAGCAAATCGATCGCAGTCAGTTGAGTGATGCGGAGCAGTTATCTTGGGATTTATACCAGCTGAATCTGCAACGTCGCTTAGCCAGCGATGAATTCAGGCATCATCATTTTGTTATTCATCAATTCCGTGGACCGCACACTTTCGTGGCAAGTGCGTTGATCAATGTTCATACCATTAAATCTATGGAAGATGCTAAAGCTTACATTCAGCGATTAAACAATGTAGGTACAATGTTTGATGAAGTGATAGAACAAATGCAAATCCGAGAACAGAAGAATTTACTGTTAGCTGATTGGAAATATCCGCAAATGATTACCGCATCCAAGAACATTATCAGTGGTTATCCCTATGATGACTCTACTAAGGATTCGACTTTATGGGCAGATTTTCAGAGAAAAGTACAAGCATTAGAGATTAGTGATGAACAGCGTAACCAATTGCTGAGTGATGCTGAAGCTACATTGGTTAACGTGGTTAAACCGGCTTATCTGCGCCTGATTGCGGAAATGGAAAGTCAGTCCACCAAAGCTTCCGGTGATGATGGTGTCTGGAAATTTGAGCGAGGCGATGAATATTATGCGGAGAGGTTACGATGGTTTACCACCACGGATTTAACTGCCGATCAAATTCATAATTTGGGTTTGCAGGAAGTCGCTCGTATTCACGATGAAATGCGCGACATTATGGATAAAGTGGATTTTGAAGGCTCGTTGTCAGAGTTCTTTATTTTTATGCGTGAAGATGAGCAGTTTTACTACCCTAATACCGATGAAGGGCGTGAAGCTTATCTGGCAGAGGTTAATAATATTATTGCTGATATGTATAAGCGACTACCAGAGGTGTTTGGTAAATTGCCCAAGGCTAACCTTATTGTTAAACGCGTAGAAGCATTCCGCGAACGTTCAGCAGGCAAGGCGTTCTATCAAGGACCTCCCGCTGACGGTTCGCGCCCGGCGATTTACTATGCAAATTTATATAACATGGCGGATATGCCGAAATACGAAATGGCAGCTCTGGCTTATCATGAAGCAGTCCCAGGGCATCACTTGCAGATATCGATAGCGATAGAGCTGGAAGATGTGCCGAAGTTCCAGCGTTACTCTGCATATACTGCATTTACTGAGGGGTGGGGGTTATACGCGGAAGAATTACCTAAAGATATGGGAATGTATCAAGATCCCTATGCTGACTTTGGTCGTTTGGCTATGGAGTTGTGGCGTGCCTGTCGCTTAGTGGTTGATACTGGTCTCCACAGCAAACGATGGACAAGAGAACAGGCGATAGATTATTTGATGACTAATACACCTAATTCAATTGGTCAGAGTACAAAAGCCATTGAGCGCTATATTGCCATGCCTGGCCAGGCGACAGCGTATTTGATTGGTAAGTTAAAAATCGTTGAATTGCGTGAAAAGGTTCGCGCCGCTCTGGGTGAGAAATTTGATATTGGGGCATACCACGATTTAGTTTTGAAAGATGGACCAATGCCACTGAGTCTTCTAGAAATCAAGGTGAATAACTATATAGCAGAGAATGTCGAAGCTATTTGATAGTTTTATAGCAGGAAGGTGCTGATATAGTAGGTTAAGGGATAAGAGATCGTATTTGGATTGTAAATGCGATCTCTTTTTCTTTAGTTTTAAACCGTTTTGCTCGAAGAGGTACTAGGCAACAATTCGAATTCAACAACAAATTTTGTTCCCACGCCAATAGCGCTTTCAACCTTAATAGTGGCATGCATCAAGTCGCAGTATTGCTTACATAACGCTAGCCCAAGTCCGGTGCCGCCATATTCTCTTGTTGTCGATGAATCAGCTTGTATAAACGCGTCAAAAATAATGTTGCTTTGGTCCTCTGTCATTCCAATGCCATTGTCTGAAACGGTATAGCGAATGCAGTTTTTGCTGGAGTTGTTGGATGATTTCTTAATGTATTCGGCATTGAGATTTATGTGGCCATCCTCTGTAAATTTGCATGCATTACTGAGTAGGTTAAAAAATATTTGTCTGAATTTAGTAATGTCAGCGGTAAGCAGAGGTAATTCAGAATCACAGGTAAAACCAATGCTGTTGTTTCCTTTTTGTGCGAGTGGTGTGATGGTTCCAATTACTTCTCTTAACACATTGGCGCTGTCGAATTGCTCGTTATAGAGCGTCATTTTTCCAGCTTCAATTTTTGAGAAGTCGAGAACATCATTGATTTGGCTCAATAGATGTTTGCCTGCAGAGAGAATCTTTCTAATGTCCTGACGTTGGTCTGTAACAACTGCGCCATTGTTTTCCAAATCTTCGAGTAACATTTCGCTGTAACCGATTATGGCATTCAGAGGAGTTCTTAACTCATGGCTCATGTTGGCTAGAAAGCTACTTTTTGCTTCATTAGCCAAGTCAGCGTTTTCTCTGGCTAGCTGGACTTCAGTGATGGCACTTTGAAGTTTGGCGCTCATATCATTAAAGGCTTCGGCCACTTGCCCAATTTCGTCTTTGCCCTTTAGTGGTATTCGATAATTTAAATCTCCACCGCCAATAATCACCGTGCCTTTTTTTAATTGCGTGAAGGCTTCTGTGGTGTAGCGGATTAACACAATACCAAGCCCTATAGTCATGACAATTGACGTAATAAAAACAATGAAAGTAATCAGGTTGGTGAGGTTTTCTATCTCTGATATTTCAATGGTCTGACGATCGGCGACCATTACTTGGTTTTCGTTGAGAATTTCGAGGTCGTTCATAACCTGTTTGAAAATGATTTCTCTTTGGTCTCGCCCTAGGTAGTGGTTATAAGCGATATTGTTATATTGGCGATAAAAGGTTTTCCATAGTGGAGACAGTTCTAAAAAACTGTATTGGAAAGAATTAAATGCCAACACAGTTTGCTCATCAGTGGTTAAGCCAAGTTGTTTGATATCGGCTTCTAGTGAATTAATTTCACTAATAGCCAGATTGATTTCCTGTGCTGTTAAATTTTCATTGAGTGTGCTGCGCAGTGAGCTGAGTAGCAGAATCGCTTTATGCAAATCATCCAGGTTTTGTCTAATAGCCGTGGACTGTAACTGTCCGCTAACCGCTTGTTGCAATTTAGTTAAGTTGTTATTCCGAGTTGTATTACTCCATGCGTCCGTGCCGACATTGATAGAAAATAAGATCAATATCAGGATGATAGAAATTGTCAGCCGTTCTCGTAAGCTCATGGAGTTTTTGTCGACGGTATTAGTTGGTGTGTTCTTTGATTATTTCCAGAAGAGCAGGGAAGTCAACGGGCTTGGTGGCGTATCCATCACAACCTGCAGAAAATGCTTTTTCCTTGTCGCCAGATAAAGCGTGGGCCGTCAGGGCAATGATGGGTATATCGATTTCGGCTTTAATTTCTGTGGTGGCGGTCCAGCCATCTTTTACCGGAAGTTCCATATCCATCAAAATAATATCGGGCCTGTTGTTTAACGCTTTTTCAACGGCAGTGCCGCCATTTTCTGCAGTAATGACGTTGTAACCACGACGTTCCAGTCGACGTGAAAGCATATCCCTGTTCATTTCGTTATCTTCTACCAACAATAGGGTCGGCATGATCCTTTACTCTCTTTATATGGCAGGGTATTAGTGAATACCTTTTAATTCATATGCTTTGATAGCTTCTAAAATGCCCTTGGCCTTAATAGTTATTTCAGTGCTGACGGCAAGCTTCAATGATGAATCCTGAACCGTGCTATCTGAAATCAGGATACTGCCAGCATTGCATTTGTCTTCTATCCGGGCTGTTTGGTTTACAGTATGGCCGACAATGCCGTATTTAGCCCGTTTTTCTGAGCCAATATTGCCAGCGATGACAGGCCCGGTATTGATGCTTATGCCCATTTGAATCTCTGGCAGATTATGTTGGCGATTTAAGGCGTTGATGTCAGTCATAGCTTGTTGCATGGCCAGCGCACATTGTACGGCACGATCGCTGTCGTCTTCACGGCTTATCGGGGCGCCGAAGATTGCCAGAATGGCGTCACCAATGAACTCATCAACGGTGCCTTGATGTTGCATGATGATGTCGGTCATATGGCCGAGATAAATATTCAGTAGTTTCACGACTCGGTCCGGTGGCAGCTGTTCCGCAATCGTGGTGAAGCCACAGATATCGGCCATTAATACCGTGACTTTTCGCTGTGTTCCCCCCAGATCTAGCCCGTCAGGGTTTTCGAGCAGGGTTTCAACGATTTCTTTCGATAAATAGCGGCCAAACACGCTGCGAATAAATTGCTGGTTGCGCTCCAGTTCCTGGCGGTATTGTTGCTCGCGATCATGCCAGCGTTTTCGTTCAATACCGGCGTTGATTCTCGCTCGCAGTAGTATCGTATTGAAGGGTTTGAATAAATAATCTTCAGCGCCTATTTCAATACAGCGGATGACCTGTTCGGTATCCTTAAGGCCGGAAACAACGATCACTGGTATAGCGCGAAGTTGTTGGTCCATTTTCACTCTCTGCAACAAAATGTCGCCATTCATCTCCGGCAGGATCAGGTCGAGGACAATAAGATCAACTTCATTGCTTTGCAGCACTTGGAACATTTCTTCGCCATGGGCCGCTTCGAGGACGGTGTGTTGATCGTTTTGCAGGTGGCGTCGCAATAAATCCCGGCTCTCCTGTTGGTCATCGACGATGAGAATAGTGCCTTTATCCACAGACTGATTGGGTGCGATATCAATAACAGGCAATTCCTGCGTGATATCTTCCTCACCTATGTGAAGAATTTGCTGACAGATCAGAAGAGCTTTATCCAGATGATGCAGACCAGGATCAATTGGATTTTCTTCTTGGATAAGCTCTATATAGCCAATTACTGTGCCGATTTGATTACGTAAATCGTGCCAGGTAGCACGGGTGTTTAATTGGGTTTCACTGATAGACTGACAAAAATTTTCCAGTTTTTCTGCCGTAGCCAGGAGTCTGGTGTAATCGTCATCCGGTTCGATGGTGTGCCGCTGGCTGCGATATTCGAACAGATCGGCAATCCCTTGTATTAATTGCCGGGTGAGTGGTCTCCAATCTGAGTGAGCGGGTGTCGATTCCATTTCTATATTGCAGTACTTTATTACTAGGTTGGGCTAAGTATATATCACAGTTAATAAAGTTGTCGTTGACTCAACTGGAAATGTACTAGGTCTGTGCTATATTCGAGAACGGACTGTCGTTCTGTCTATCCATCGAGCATTTTCCATGGTTGGGGGTATGCCGAAAAAAATGGTGGGAATAATTCATGATAAAAACCCCCAGAGACTACAATTCAACTAAGCGGCAAAAACTATAAGCGGCAAAAATTATGATTTTAGAAAAGGTAGAAATTTTTGAGGGTTTATCGGCTTCTGAACTGGAGCTGCTAGGGGCCAATAGTGTGGTTCGTAGTTATCCCAAAAATACTGTGATCATCAATGAAAATGATCATGCTGATTCTCTGTATGTGATTGAGTCTGGCAGGGTAAAAGTTTACTGCAGTGATAAAAATGGTAAGGAATTCATCATGAATACCTTGTCGAGTGATGATTATTTTGGTGAGTTGGCGCTACTCGATGATGATCGCCGATCAGCATCGGTTCGCACCATGGAGAAATCGAATTTTTATATCATTTATAAAGATGATTTTAATAAAGTGCTTGAAGAGCAACCAAATATTGCCAAGACGTTAATTCGCAATCTCACCCGCAGAGTGAGAAAGCTCACTAAAGATGTGAAAGCACTAGCGCTACAGGATGTTTACGGGCGTGTAACCAATGTGCTGAATTCTCTGGCAGAACCCCGAGATGATGATACCTCTTTGATTCCCGAGAAACTGACTCAGCAGGATATTGCTGATCGTGTTGGCGCTTCTCGTGAAATGGTGGCGCGTATACTGAAAGATCTCACTATTGGTGAATACATCAGTTTTGAAGGGCGCAATATCGTGATTAACGGTAAGTTGCCCGACAACTATTAAAATCATTATTGTCGGAGGTACCCACTGCACTCGCCTTGCTCGCGGGGCAGGCCCTCAGACGTCTGGTGTCAGATGCTAGATACAGCCTTTTTCGACTTCCGGCGGTTTTACTTTATCTTTTCCACTGAGCTGATTACTTCGCCCTTTGCCAGTTTGGTATTTATCCTTTGACCTTTTTCCAGTGTTGCCGCATCGGTAATCACTTCACCTTTTTCCGTGGTCACTATTGCATAACCGCGTTCGAGTGTGGCCAGCGGGCTGACCATATCCAGTAGTTGCATGGTTGTGCTGAGTTTTTGCTGGTGGATGGTGAGTTGCTGCTCCACGTTGTGTTCAAGTCGCCGGTAGAGATTTTTTGCTGTTGTTTTTAATAGAGCTATTTCATGTCCCGGTTGTTGCTGTTGTAGTCGAGCATTGAGCAGTTTGGTTTCCAGCATGCGATGTTTGAGTTGGTTGTGCCAGGCGTTGATTAATCGAGTTTCCAATTCATCCAATCGTTGGCTGTGTTCCTGTAATTGACTGCCTGGATGTTTTAAGCGGCTTTTTAGCCACACCAGCTGTTGCTTATGTTGCTCAAGTTGCAGCAATATTTGACGAGCGAGTAGCTGCTCAAAGCCAATCAGTGTTTGCTGATATTCAAATTGATCCGGGCTTAACAGTTCAGCCGCTGCTGAAGGCGTTGCAGCCCGTTGGTCGGCCACAAAGTCAGCAATAGTAAAATCTATTTCATGGCCAACAGCACTAACAACCGGTAAATCGCTGGCGGAAATAGCTCTGGCGACAACTTCTTCATTGAAAGCCCATAAATCTTCAATTGAGCCGCCACCTCTACCAGTTAATATCACATCAAAATCAAAGTCTTTGGACTTGGCGAGTTGGTTAGCTAGCTCAATTGCGTTGGCAATTTCTTGTGCTGCTGGTTCACCTTGAACAGCCACCGGGATAATAGTTACCGGTATTTGGGGAAAGCGTCTTGCCAGTACTGTCAGGATGTCGCGAATAGCGGCGCCTGTCGGTGATGTGATAACGGCAATATGTTTTGGCAGATCAGGCAGTTCTTTTTTAAGACTTTGATCAAACAACCCTTCTTGCTTGAGTTTCAGTTTCAATGCTTCAAAGGCCTTTGCCAGCGCTCCAGCCCCGGCATCTTCCAGGTGCTCTACGATGAGCTGATAGTCGCCGCGAGCTTCATACAAACTGAGTTTAGCTCGGGCCAATACTTGTTGGCCTTCCTTGGGGGTGAAGGCCAAGCGGGCATTGCTGCTTCTAAACATCGCGCAGCGCACTTGGGCGTTGGCATCCTTCAGACTGAAATACCAATGGCCGGAGGAAGGTCGGGCAAAGTTTGATATTTCTCCCTCAACCCATACAGATGGAAAGTTAGCCTCCAGTAGCCTTTTTGCCTGCCGGTTGAGTTGGCTGATACTGAGAGGGTTTCTTTCCTTCGTTGATGCATTGCTGCTGGTAGGCATAGGATTATTGTTCGACGTTTTGATTAATCATTTTGGCAACAGTGATAATAACTGGATTATTCGATCAAGTATCGATTTACGGAATAAAAACAATCGCTTAAAATGCGCTGTTTCATGTGGTAATGGCCATTTAGGTCGATTTACCATGCCACTGGTCGCAATGGCCCTGATGAGACAAATTCTATGCTGCGAATTGCTGAAGAAGCCCTTACCTTTGATGACGTTCTCCTGCTGCCTGGCTATTCTGAAGTCACAGCCAAGGATGTCAGTCTGCGTACCCAACTGACGCGTTCTATTCATTTGAATATTCCTCTGGTATCAGCCGCGATGGATACGGTAACGGAAGCTCGTCTGGCTATTGCTATTGCCCAGGAGGGAGGCATTGGCATCATCCATAAGAGCATGACTGTGGAGCAGCAGGCTTATCAGGTTCGTGCAGTTAAGAAACATGAAAGCGGTGTAGTAAAAGATCCCATCACCATTGATGCATCAGAGCCGATCAAGCGCCTGTTTGAAATTCGTGAAGAACATAATATTTCTGGTTTACCGGTTCTGGATAACGGAGACCTGGTTGGTATTGTTACCAGTCGTGATGTGCGATTTGAGACGCATATGAATGAGCCTGTTTCAACCATCATGACGCCCAAGGACAAATTAGTGACTGTTAAAGAAGGCGCTGATTTGGATATGGTCAAAGAGTTGTTGCACAAAAACCGCATTGAGAAAGTGTTAGTCGTCAACGACGACTTTGATTTGTGCGGCATGATTACTGTAAAAGATATTAATAAGGCGCAAACTTATCCCAATGCTTGTAAAGATTCTCTAGGACAATTGTTGGTCGGCGCGTCGGTGGGTACTAGCCCTGATACTGATGCCCGTGTTGCCGCGTTGGTTGAAGCGGGTGTCGATGTACTGGTGGTGGATACGGCACATGGCCATTCTAAAAATGTGATTGATCGGGTTCGAATGATCAAAGAGTCCTATCCGGATATTCAGGTTATTGGTGGCAATATCGCTACTGCTGAAGCGGCCAAGGCATTATTGGAAGCGGGAGCTGATGCCGTCAAAGTAGGGATTGGCCCTGGTTCGATCTGTACCACGCGTATTGTGACGGGTATTGGCGTTCCTCAAATCTCAGCCATAGCGAATGTGGCTAAGGCGCTGGAAGGTACCGGTGTCCCCTTGATTGCTGACGGTGGTATTCGTTTCTCCGGTGATATCTCCAAAGCGGTCGCTGCTGGAGCCAGCGCGGTCATGATGGGCAGTATGTTTGCCGGCACCGAAGAAGCACCAGGAGAAGTGGAGTTGTATCAAGGTCGAACTTACAAATCCTATCGTGGTATGGGTTCTTTGGGCGCCATGGCGCAAACGCAGGGTTCCAGTGACCGCTATTTCCAAAGTGCTGAAGCTGGTGTAGAAAAGTTAGTCCCTGAGGGTATTGAGGGTCGCGTGCCTTACAAGGGGCCTTTAGCCGCAATCGTTCATCAAATGATGGGTGGTTTGCGCTCGGCGATGGGCTATACCGGCAGTAAAGATATTCTGACCATGCGCACCCAACCTAAATTTGTCAAAGTGACGTCGGCAGGAATGAGCGAAAGCCATGTGCATGATGTCAGTATCACCAAAGAAGCGCCAAATTATCCCAGTGCCTGATGGCAGTTTTTGGTTTTTGGCCGAATTAAAGTTAAACGTGTTGTAGTTTTGTTGGAGAACCCGTAGTTCTCCTTTTTTGTTTTCAGGAAAGTTAATGTCTAACGAAATGACCAGTGAACACTCCCTAGATATTCACGCGCAGCGAATTCTGATTCTGGATTTTGGTTCTCAATATACTCAACTAATTGCGCGTAGAGTTCGCGAAGTGGGCGTCTATTCGGAAATTCGTGCCTTTGATATGGATGCTGAGGACATCAAGGCCTTTAATCCGAAGGGTATTATCTTATCGGGTGGGCCAGAATCTGTGACCGAAGGTGAATCGCCCAAGGCGCCTGAGATCGTTTTTGAGATGGGTATTCCGGTGCTGGGTATTTGCTATGGTATGCAAACCATGGCTGAACAGTTAGGCGGTGCTGTTTCCACCTCTAATCTTCGTGAGTTCGGTTACGCTCAGATTAAAGTGCATGGCGAAACCCCTTTTCTGCACGACATCAAAGATCATGTGAATCACACCGATGGCGCTGCGTTATTGGATGTGTGGATGAGTCATGGCGATAAAGTGACAACCATGCCCGAAGGTTTTCAGTTGATGGCTTCCACATCTTCCTGCCCGATAGCGGGGATGTATCTGGAAGAAAAACAGTTTTACGGCATTCAGTTTCATCCTGAGGTCACTCACACGCTTCAGGGCGCACGTATGATTGAACACTTTGCTCAGGAAATTTGCGGCTGTGAACCACTCTGGACGCCGGCCAATATTGTTGAAGATGCAATTGCTACAGTTCGCCAGCAGGTGGGAAATGACAAAGTGCTGCTAGGTCTTTCTGGTGGCGTCGATTCATCGGTAGTCGCGGCTTTATTGCACCGAGCTATCGGCGACCAACTAAGCTGTGTTTTTGTCGACAACGGGTTACTGCGCAAAGATGAAGGCGATCAGGTTATGGATATGTTCGCCAAAAACATGGGCGTGACAGTGATTCGTTCTGATGCCCAAGAGCAATTCCTAAGCAAATTGAAAGGTGAAACCGACCCTGAGAAAAAACGCAAAATCATCGGCAATACTTTTATTGATATCTTTGATCAGGAAGCAGCGAAGCTGGCCGATGTGAAGTGGCTGGCGCAGGGAACCATTTATCCCGATGTGATTGAATCTGCTGCTTCAAAAACCGGTAAAGCACATGTCATCAAATCGCACCACAATGTTGGTGGTCTGCCTGAAGATATGCAATTTGAATTGGTGGAGCCACTTAGAGAGTTATTTAAAGATGAGGTCAGGAAAATAGGTCTGGAACTAGGATTGCCCTATGACATGGTTTATCGCCACCCATTTCCAGGTCCGGGCCTGGGTGTTCGAATATTGGGAGAGGTTAAACGCGAATACGCTGATATTCTGCGTGAAGCCGACGCTATCTTTCTGGAAGAGTTACATGATGCTGAGTGGTATCACAAAACCAGCCAGGCCTTTGCTGTGTTTCTGCCGGTGAAATCAGTGGGTGTTGTTGGTGATGGGCGCCGCTATGAGTATGTCATTGCATTGCGTGCAGTAGAAACAGTAGATTTTATGACAGCGCGTTGGGCTCATTTGCCTTACGAGTTACTGGAAAAAGTTTCCAATCGCATCATCAACGAGATCAGCGGCGTATCTCGTGTGACCTACGATATTTCCAGCAAGCCGCCTGCTACTATTGAGTGGGAGTAGCGTGGCAAAGACTAGTAACAAAACAATAAGATATTTATTAAAAGAATCTTTGTCGTCTCTCTATTTGTCCTCTAACAATTTGAGTCTGATAGAGGATTCAATTTCTAAGGATGTTTGATTATCTTTAGCTTGCCGGATCAGTTTTACAGCACATTCATGTGCATCAGTTAACTGAGCTAACATTTTTTCTGACCAGGGGTCTGGTTTTCCAAATCTTTCCCAGTGACTAAAGTTTCGGCGGCGATGATAATTTTGCAAGTGATTTAACAGGTTTAATATAGAATCACGTGAGTCATCAATGCCGATATTGTCATCTAATAGTGCAATATCTAACGAGTTGTTTGATTGACTTCGTTCAGTATTGTTTATGTTAAATGCCGGTGCGTTCATCCGCAGTCCTCTCCTGTAATAACAATTACTGCGAATTCTTATACAAAAAAGCTGATCGAACAATTCGTATATACAGGTCATATTGTTCGTATTTTTCGATGATATTTCTGGCTAGAGAAGCGAATAGTTTGAATACACAAAATTTTCCACTAACTAAGCTTGAAATATCTTTGCTGCTTCTTCTACCAGTAGTTTGACACCTGGATGTCTAACTTTGCGCTCAGGTGAGATGGCATAAAAGCGCTCGGTAACTTGATCTGTCCTGCCGACAATGGATACGCCGTACTGCTTTGAAACATGTTTTTCAATAATGCTGGCTGTACAAAAAACCCCATAACCCGACTGGCCAAAGTATTTCATCATTGCGCTGTCATCAAATTCAGCTGCAATAGCGGGATGTATTTGTTGCTGATCAAACCAGGATTGCAAGTTGATCTTTTGGTTGGACCTTTCACCACAGATTAAAAAGGGATATTGATGTAGTGATTCGGGAAATCCTTTTTTAAGCTCTTTCGCTACACTTGCGTGCGAATAAAAACTTAAACCGCATTCCCCTAATAAATGATTGTATGCACGGATGGGGACGCCGGGTGTTAGCGGCCTATCCGATAAAATTAAATCCAATCGGTTAAGTGCTAGTTCTGAGAGTAAGGTGTCAAAATCGCCCTCGCGACAGACTAATTTAATTGGGCCTTCCAGTTTAAAACTATTTTCTAGAATGCGAACAGCCAGCATTTTAGGGATTACGTCGGTGACACCAACGTTAAATACAAAGGGCTGGCTGGTGTCGTAGGCATTGATGCTTTGCTGCAACTCTGCGCCTAAAGCAAAAATATCCTCAGCATAGCTATACACTAATTTTCCTGTTTCACTTAGTACTAATCTTTTGCCTTTTCGGTCGAACAATCTGACATCTAAATAATCTTCAAATACCGTGAGTTGGCCACTGATTGTCTGTGGCGAGACATGCAGCACCTCGGCTGCTTTTACGATGCTACCTTCGCTGGCAATAGTGTAGAAATAGCGTAAATGGTTGTAGTTAAGCTGCTGTGCCATTTGAATTCCCTCCGGATAATGAAAAATCATAATATGATTTTTTCGAGCTATATGGCAATAACAATCGACTTTTATTGATCAACTTCAGGCGCTAAAGTCGCTCCTAATGTGGTGTCGGTTTTACCATGAGTTTGTTTATTGGTTCTCTAGCATTTGAGCAATTAGACGTATGCTATTTGAATAGCGTGAAGATTGGGGTATTAAGTGGCTCAATTCTCTCTGCCTTACTGGGTTTTTACATTATTTTTAAGTCTACTATTAAACAATCTGTAAAGGAGGTTCGTTATGAAATGGCTTAACGTTAAATTAGTAATATCTCTATGTTCATTATCCATGATGGCTGTATTAGCTACAGCTGCTTCTGCCTCATTGCTGGATAAACAGTCTCAGCAGTCGTTGATGCATGCGTGTGCTCCAGCTTTAACACTGGCTGATAAATCATCTGTTAGCGAGCAGTGTGCTCATTATATTGATGGCTACTTTGCCGGTGTCCTGGCGGCCAAGCAGGAACATAAATCTGAAATGCTGTTAAACGAAAACGAAGAGTTGGAAAGTAAGTTTTCATCTTTTGAACAACGAGCATTGTTGACAAGAGCAGGTAGTTATTTGGCGCGTTTTGATCGGACAACTATCGATCAAGTTTGCTTGCTAGACAATGATCAGCAAGTTGCTCATTTGAATAGCCTTGCTAAGGATCTGGGTTATGAGGGACAGAAACGTTTAGATTTTGTTGAAGAGATGATTGAAAAAGTATTCAGACACAATGAAGTTTGTTAATACACAATCCTTTAGCTAACCAAGTTGGAGAACATATATGAAGCTGGATATTAACTTTCGAAATATGCGCGGCAGTGGTGACCTGATCAGTTATATAGATCATCGTTTGTCCTTCGCTTTTTCGAGAATACGGCACAAGATAGAGAGTGTTTCTATAACGTTAACCGATATAAATGGGCCTAAAGCGGGTGTAGATAAACAGTGCAGAGTAATTATAAGGCCCATAGGATTAAAGCAGATTGTAGTAACGGAAAAGCGTGATGATATTTTGTCGGCAGTTGATCGTAGCATTGCAAGATCAAGTCAATCTCTTTTCCGAAAGCTAAAGCGACAACAAGTATGGAAGAGAAAAACAGTGTATTCGGCTGGCGTTCACTCAGAATTATCGCCTGTCAATTAGGTGTGATTTATTAAGTAATTATAGTGAGAGGTGGAATGATGAAAACTTCGAGTTACCCCTTAATTGATCAGTCATTATCCAGGGATAAGCCAACAAATCGTGTATTAAAAAATACGTATTTGTTATTGTCCGCAACATTATTTTTTAGTGCCTTGACGGCTTTGTTAAGCGCAAGATTAAATTTACCCCATCCAGGTTTGTTACTTACTTTGGGTGGTTACTTTGGTTTGTTGTTTCTTACTGCACATTTCAGAAATAGTGTAAAAGGCCTTTATTGTATTTTTGCTTTAACAGGTTTTATGGGCTACACCTTGGGTCCTGTCATAAGCGTTTACTGGTCTATGGCGCCTCTGGTTGTTGTGCAGTCATTAGCAGGAACTGCAACGGTGTTTGTTGCTATGTCGATGTTTGCACTCAACACTAAACGTGACTTAAGTTTTTTAGGGACAACATTGTTTGTCGGCATATTGGTGGCGTTCCTTGCGGGTATCGGTGCGTTAGTGTTTGAAGTGCCAGCATTGTCACTAGCGGTATCATCTATATTCGTATTGTTAATGTCGGGTCTGATTGCTTACGAGACAAACCAAATCGTGCGAGGTGGTGAGAGCAATTACATCATGGCAACAGTCACCTTGTTTGTCTCAATCTTTAATTTGTTCTCGAGCCTGATGCATTTGTTGGGCTTTGCACAATCGGAGTAATGCGACATGTTTGCTGTTTATAGCCCTCAGGGGCTCAGGTTTTCTGGGCCACTAGAACAGCTGCGTCGTGTAGAGAAGTTGTCTCAGAATGCGACTGCTAGGCATACCCTTGATAGCGCGGCTGAGGATAATGCATTTGACAATGTTAGTAACAATATTAATAGTAATGTTAGTGTTGATGCTAACTCATTAGTGTCAAAAAAAGCATCGGACAGCTACCGGGCTATGTTAGGTGAGCAGGGGCAGCCAGAACCGGTTTATCATGCCTATCAGATTATGAGTAAACCGGTTTTGATGCTGAGGTCTGACTGGCAATTACATAAGGTTGGCCAACAGTTCAAATCTTTTCCCTACCAAGTTTTTCCAGTCGTGAATGAATACCGGCAACTACGTGGCTCATTGTCCAGACAGGAATATTATGAATTTATAACGGCGGAAGATTTTTCAGAAAAGTTTTTTTTCTCCCGTCTTGCTGATAGTTTCCTTAAATCAAATCAAGAAACTTATGCGGTTGATCCAATTACTGACGTCAGACGAATTTCGCAATTATTTGTTGAGAAGAATCTCAATGCGATACCGGTAGTAAAAGATTCTGGTGAAGTCATAGGTATTGTTTCACGAACCGACATATTGCGTTGTGCAACATCGGACCCTCCGCTTTCATTATGGTGTTAATGCCGTTTGAGTAAAAGCGCTCATTTGACGATGCAGAGACTCGTAATTGTTATCAGTAAAATTGATATGGCCCAACTTTCTGCCATCACGTACTGACTTGTTGTACCAATGCAAAGTAGAGTGGGGCGACAGCACATCCAAAGAGGGTTTGTTAGTGCCTATCAAATTAATCATACCGCTGACACCGCCACTACCGGTACTGCCTAAGGGTGTTCCTGATATAGCGCGCAAGTGATTTTCAAACTGGCATGTGTGACTGCCCGATTGAGTCCAGTGACCGCTATTGTGAACTCTTGGTGCCAATTCATTAACTAACAAATTATGTTCTACGACAAAGCATTCCATCGCCATGATACCAACGTAGTCGAGTGATTCCATAATTTTACTGATTGTGTCCTGAGCGGTTTTAACTAATTCAGTAGGTATATCGATGGCCGGTGCGATGGATTGCTTGAGAATCCCTTGCTGATGTTGATTTTCTGTCAGTGGATAATGATGAATTTCTTTGTTTAAACCACGTACTGAAATTTGCGAAACTTCTTTATCAAAGGGAATCCATTGCTCGATGATATGGTCCTCTTCATTGGCCCATTGATCATACTCTGCTACGTCTTGAGCGTTTTTGAGTACCCATTGATTTTTGCCGTCATAGCCCTCACTGCAAGACTTCGCTACTACAGGTAATGAAAGAGGTAATGAAAGAGGTAGTGAAAGTGCATTGATACTGCGTTGAGCAGATTGTCGGTAAGTGTAGGGGCTGCAGGGAATACCAAGACTATCCAGCATTTGCTTCTCGCGGTAGCGATGTTGGCAAGTGCGAAATGCATCGGGATTAGGGTAAACGGGGCAATATTCCTGTAGAGCCGTCACAAGAGCAATATCCACCTGTTCTTTTTCGACTGTTATGATGTCTGGTTTGCCTAATGTTTGGTAAAGATCTCCAATAGCCAAGCCAGGTTGCCAATGGGAAATGGTGCCGAGGCCTTCGACACAACGGGAGTCTTCTCCTTCCTCAGCGATAAAACTGAAGCTAAAGCCCAGCGGTATTCCAGCTAAAGCCAGCATGCGTGAGAGTTGGCCGCAGCCAACAATGGCAATATGCATCATTCCACCTCGTGGGGCACGTTATCGGTTTGCTGTTGGCGCCACGAGATGATTCGTGACTGAAGTGAGGGATCCTGTATCGCCAACATCTGAGCGGCTATCAGACCCGCGTTATATGCACCGGGTTCTCCGATGGCTTGTGTGGCTACTGCGACACCTCTGGGCATCTGAACGATGGATAACAGGCTGTCCATGCCATTAAGCGCTTTACTGGTGACGGGAACTGCTACGACAGGTAGGCAGGTCATTGCGGCAGTCATGCCAGGCAAGTGAGCGGCACCACCGGCACCGGCAATAATCACGCCGTATTGTTCTGTGGCCTGCGATGCGAAGTGATAAAGCCGATCAGGTGTACGATGGGCGGACACAACTTGGGTGTCATAACCAATGCCAAATTCATCCAGTAGAGTAGTGGCATGTTGCATGACGGGCCAGTCAGATTGTGAGCCCATAATGATCGCGACTTTTTTTTGATTCATAAAAATTTATCCTGTAATCCATTGTGTAATGACAGCAAAGGTTGGAATACCTATGAGCACATTAAACGGGAAAGTAATTCCCAGCGAAGAGCTGATAGATAAGCTATGGTTAGCCTGTGGCAGGGCTACGCGCATAGCAGCAGGTACGGCAATGTAGGAGGCGCTAGCCCCTAACACAGCCAGTAAAATTGCCCCGCCAGGTGATAAGCCAATGGCTAGCCCCAGGAAGCAGCCGAGCAAGCCGCCGACCATCGGCATGCCAACACCAAAGGCCAGCATAAAACTACCAAGGCGTTTAATATCATCCAGCCGTCGGGCTGCCATCATACCCATTTCCAGTAAAAATAGTGCAAGAATGCCGTTAAATAAATCAAAGAAAAACGGTGTTACCCGTTCAATACGGTCACCGGCAACTAGGCCTATCAGCAGACCGCCTACCATTAGGACCATACCCTGATTGAAAAATACTTCGTGTAGTAATTTGTATTTGTCATTGGTTTGTTGGCTGTTTTCTGAACTGTCTTTAGTTGTTTTTTTCATCCTTGCTAGAGCTATGCCGATAGCTATTGCCGGCATTTCCAGCAATACGACAAAGAGCGGGATGTAAGCTTCGTATGCGATGTTTTGCGCTTCAAGAAATCCAACAGCGACAGCATAGGTACCAACACTCACTGAACCGTAGTGAGCTGCAATGGAGGCGGCATCATAACGTTTAAACTCACCGATAAAATACAGCACTGGAAAAGCGATAAGGGGTAATAACAGCCCAAGCAGGATAACGTAAATAGACTGACTGATCAGATTCCATGAAGCATGCTCTGCTAGTGCAACGCCACCCTTCAGACCAATGGCAATCATCAAAAACAGAGTCAGTGATTGATACAGGCCTTTGGGGAACTTAATGTCTGCTCGAACCAGTGTCGCAATGACGCCAAGTAAGAAAAATGCAATACCAACATCCAGCTGCATATGGTTACCTCACTCTTTTGGTTGAATGGGGCCGATTGCTTTGCTGTGTTTGTTCAATAGGAATAGGTAGTGATGGCATTTGTGCATTTTGGTGTTTGTTGTTTTTGGTCAGTATGCTCAACATCAAAATTGCTATTCCTAAACCTATCAGACCGATTCCAATAGGAGCTTTGCTGACAATGACTGCACCTAATAATGTCAGTAAAATTCCGGTCGATACACTGAAGTGAAATTGCTTGCTTGTCATAGGTGAATTTCCTTTTGTAGAGCCTAATGAATGTTGGTCTTGAAGATCATGGGTTTCTTTAGACGATATTGTGCAATATCTTTAATATAGATAAAAATAGATATTATCTAATGAATAAATAGACTAATATCTATATTTGGTTTATGCGTATCTGCCAATGTCGTCTTAAAATCTCTATAGGAGGGGAGTATGAAATCTCGGCTACATGCTCAAGTCGGTACTTTGAGACAGCTGGAAATTCTGTTAGCAGTACATGATCACGGTAGCATTAATGCTGCTGCAAAGGCTCTCTTTTTGACACAGCCAACGGTTTCCATGCAGATGAAAAAGCTATCTGAAGGGATTGGTACACCACTGTACAACATTGCTCAGAGACAATTAGTCTTTACTGATGAGGGGCTTGAACTGGCGAAAACTGCAGTTGAGGTATTGGATAGTTTTAATCGACTGGATATGTCACTAAACAGCATGCGCGAGTTGAAGTCGGGTACTTTACGTTTGGCCGTGGTAAACACCTCGCAATACTTTATTCCACATTTATTGGGTCCGTTTTGCGAACGTTATCCAGGCATTGATATACAACTCAAAGTGGGCAATCGTCAGCAAACTATTGAACGTTTGAAACAGGGAGTCGATGATTTTTATGTGTTTAGTCATCCTCCACAGGATATAGAAACTGAAAGCATAGAATTTTTGGATAACCCCCTCGTAGCAATTGTGTATGAAGGTCATCCTTTAGCCAAAAGAAAGCGCCTAAAATTAGCTGATTTAATAAATGAGCCTTTCCTGATGCGTGAGCAGGGTTCGGGTACACGGCATGCTGTGGAAGAATTTTTACGTCAGCATAACATGCAGCTGAATATAAAAATGACTATTGAGAGTAATGAGGCGATTCGGCACTCTGTGATGTCGAAGCTAGGCATCTCCATTTTATCTGCACATACTCTGACTTATGGTGGCAAGTCGGGGCTAATTACACTCCCAGTGCGTGAATTGCCTATTGATTCACACTGGTTTTTTGTATGGTCAAAATCGAAGCGCCAGACAGTGATTGCCTCAGAGTTTCTGAATTATGTAGAAGAGGAAGGCAGAGAGATATTGCATGAAGAGCTTGGAACAGATTGAGATTTTGCTTGCGGCTGTTTTTGCTTGTAACCATATGAATATAAAAGAAAATATTGCGTATTAACTATCGGGTGGAAATAATTGAAAACAGAGAATTGTAAAGCTGATGAGTATTATCAAAGACGATGAGTTTTTTATGACAAGAGCCTTGGAACTGGCTGATAAGGCAGCAGCTTTAGGCGAGGTTCCTGTGGGTGCTGTGGTGGTTAAGGATGGGGAAATCATTGGGGAAGGTTGGAATCAGCCTATCTTGACTAATGATCCTACCGCTCATGCAGAAGTGGTTGCCTTGCGTATGGCCGCAGAGCATCTATCTAACTATCGCTTACCTGGATGTACGCTCTATGTCACCATTGAGCCCTGCACTATGTGTGTAGGTACCATGGTGCACAGCCGAATCGAACGGTTAGTATATGGGGCGAAGGAGCCTAAAGCGGGGGTGGTCGGTAGTCAGGGCAATTTGTTACATGCCGATTATCTGAACCACAGTATTATCGTCAGTGCCGGAGTGTTAGATCAGCAATGTTCAGAACTGATGTCGTCTTTTTTTAAACAGCGTAGGTTGCAACAGAAAGCTAAAGGTAGTGCTTCCAAAGAATAATAAGTGGTATATAACAACTCTTTTACTTTTATCGTCTTGTTAAGGAAAACTGCTTTTTGCATAAAGTCCGTGCATAAAAAAGCGGAGTAAAGTAATTTACTCCGCAGTTAAACAATAAGATAAAAAGACCTGGATAGCTATTTCTGACAGTCGGTACCGCGATGAATTTCGTCAGGGTTACTACTCAGGCTAGCAGTAATTACGCAGCCTTCAACGATTCGTTATGAACATTTCGTAATAAACTGTTATTTGAAGATGAAAAAAGCTTATTTATTAGCCTGATAATGGCCTAAATACCCGTTTTCTAAAAATGAAGGTTAGTTAAGGGGGTTGGTTTACTGATGGCATAGCCTTGGATGTAATCAACACCGATTTCTCTTAGTTGCTCAATGATAGTATCGGACTCGGCGTATTCAGCAATAGTTTCTTTGCCCATTAAGTGCGCTATTTCGTTAATTGATTTTACTAGTGCATAATCATCCTGGTTTTTATCAATTCCCTTTACAAACATGCCATCAATTTTTAAATAATCCACAGGTAAATGTCTTAAATATTGGTACGACGCATTACCACTTCCGAAGTCATCGAGTGAAAATTTACAGCCTAATTTTTTAATTTCCCTGATAAAGTCAGCGGCTTCCGCAAGATTGTTGATGGTGGCAGTTTCCGTCACTTCAAAGCACACTTTCTTGGTGGGCACTTTGTATTTTGCAAATTGTTCGAAAATAAATTCCATGAACAAGTCATCATTCAATGTATTACCTGATAGATTCAGTGATACAGAGGGTATGGGTTGACGTGTTTCCATCATTGACGATAGCCATTTGAAAGTGTTTTCAACTACCCAGCGGTCTACACGCTGCATTCGATTGTAGCATTCTGCAGCTTCTATGAATTCGATAGGAGATTCCAGTTCACCCTTCTCATTTTTGATTCCTAGCAATATTTCATAGTGGTTATCATTGGTTCCATTATGTAATGCAGCAATCTTTTGTCCTCTTAAGACAAATTTGTCACTATTTAGGATCGAGTTTAATTTATCAATCCAGGAAAGTAATTTTTCTCTACGTATATGTGATTCTTCATCCTGTTGAAATTCAACTACTCGATCGCCAGTGCTTTTTTTAGCGCTTTGACAGGCGCCTACTACATCACGTAGTAAATCCACAGTATTTGAGGTGTATTTATTAATCTCAATAAGACCAATACTGGATGTTAGTGAGATGCTGTGAGTTTCCCAGGAAAATTTGTGATCGTTGATTAGTACACGCAAACCTTCGGCAATTTTATAAGCCTCTTTATTATTTTTACGCGGTAATATCACGATAAATTCATTACCGGCCATTCGACCTATAGTGGCTCCATCGATATTCGCATCAGCAAGTAACGAGCTGAGTTCTATTAATATGTTATCGCCAGCGAGATGACCGTGAAGATCATTAATTAAAGAAAATCCGTCGATATCAATATAAAGTAGAGCGTGTTGATGACCTTGGGTTTTAGTTTCAGTAAGCATTTCATTGATTAACCGCTCACATTCTTTTCTATTAATCAGGCCTGTTAATTCGTCATGACAGCTTTTAAAGGCCAATTGTTCATAGGCTTGCTGGACAGAGGAATAGAGACTTCTTTCCACTAAAGGCCAGTCAGCTTGTTTGTTGATCGGAGCAAGGCCACTGGCCAGTGCCCTGGCAAGATCGACCAAGTCATAATCCTGAATTTTTTGTCCTCGTTTGTTGACAAAAACGAAGTGCTGCTTGTTATCGCTTACCCAGGCTAGTTTGATGTTGTGAAGCCCGGTATCGTCGTCAAGCTGACCAAGTTCATCTCCTATCTGAAGTGATTTTGCTCGCTTGAACCATCGGATGAGTTCAGGATTGGCTGCTTCCAGTTCTTTTTCTAACTCATGGTTTAGATGAATACCAGCTTCATCCTCTGCCGTTAAAGCAATAGTTTTAATCGGCAATTCGCCCTTTAATGTGGAGCGAATTTTTTCTATGGTGTCACGATAACGAAAATCGCCGGGGGAGATGCTGTTTAATTCTTGCGCTAGCAAATCTGAGAAGGAATCAGCTTCCAGCTTTTTATGAATATTGACTTCATCGCAACCTTCTTCAAGAGCATTTATCCAATGCAGTAGTTCATCCAAACTAGCTAGATGTTTATGCCAGGTTGCACTGTTCGGGCCCTGTTTTATATAAGTGAGCTTCAATAACTCCTTCCACCCGCAGTCCAATAATTCAAGCGCAAGTTCTGGTGCTTCAGGTGGTGATATGCGTCGTTGGATTTCTCTAGTTATGGCATCTTGGGCTTGTTGTAATTTTTGCCTACCTTGATAAGTTTGTGCTACCCGTTCCGAGTTTCTATCGTAAGCTTTTTGCTGGTATTCAGTGACAGTATTTAATTCTAGCAGTGCCTGCTTGAAATCACTGGTATCTGAATTGATATCATTGATGATCTCATCAAGCTTGTGTTCAAGAGCCGGATTCGGTGTTTCGCTGTTGGCGGACAATTCAACCAATAAATTGATTAACTGCTTTGCTGAATGATCCTGAGTAAAAAAATTGGTGTCGAGTAAGGCTTGTTTGGCAATAGGGATTTCTAGACGTTTTAATTGTGCCAAAAGTGGGGTAGAAATATGAACGTTTTGATTGATGTTATCAAATATCGTTGTAACTAACTGTAACAGGTTAGCCAGTTCTCTACTTAAAGTAATGTTTTGGTTTTGCTGCAGCCAGGTGCCGATTAAACTTTTATTTTCAGCAGCTTCGATAGAAGCAGGATCAATTTGCAGAGAAGATAGATCGCTAATAATGTCTTCGATAGAGGTAAGCTCAGTTTCCGGCTGAGCTCTCTCTGCTCTCTCTCCACTTGCTATAAAAGATGGCTGCAGTAAGTTCAAAATATCCTTTACTGCTGCGTATAGGTTTGCGGGTTGCTGATAAGTTTCTGTGGAATCAGTAGTATTGTCAGTATCTTGATTATCGTTTGCGTGCTCAGTAAAACCAATTACAGAATCACTTTTTGGTTGCGAATGCAATGGACGTTCATGCAGTAAAATTTGAGATTCAAGCTTGGGTAAAATACCGGAGCCCTTTAGCTTGGTATTGATGGCATCATAGATATCTTGAAGTTGACCTATGACCAATTCGTCATAAAAACGGAATAAAGTGGGCTGAAGTTGTCGGGGAATATTCAAATTTTTAATAGCAGCTTGTAGTGCCAAACATAAGTGCTGCGCAGCAATAGGTAACTGGTCTCGAGTTAATTCCTGTTGATAGAGTTGACTGAATCGTTGCTGTAAGCATTGCAGATCTTTATAAAAACGCTCGTCTGCTCTGCGGACAATGACTTCGATTGAGAGCCAATCTTCAAAATCTGATATATCAATTAATTCCAAGTTATCCAGACTTTCATCCTGAAAATTCCGGGATTGCGGCTGAGCACTAATAGGTTGATTGAATTGGTCTTGCAAATAACTACGAAAGTGTTCAGCAATGGTGTTGTGGTGTTGCCTCAGTGTTGCTTTTGTTTCAAAAACCTGATTTTGTTGGTCGTTGCTGTCTACTCTTTCAGCGAGTCCCAAAAGCCGATCATCGACTTGTACTAAGTAATTATCGATTAGATTGCCAATTTGCTGGATACTAATCTCACTGATTGTAGCAATCAGAGGGTGTTTGTGATCCATACTTTGTTTATCCAGACGTTGTTATTCAAGTTATTAATGGATTATAGAAGATACAAACCAGCTGAACCTTCAGTTATGCTGTTATCTTGCTGCATAGTGATTCAAGTAAACGGGCTTTTAATCTAGAACTTTATTCCCTTTTTTAATTTAGAGCAGCCTGCTCATTTTTATTTAGCTAAAGCTTAGCAATTAATCTTTATTATGCCTTAGGTTTTTCACTTATTTGATTGATATAGGTAACATTTTTACCTAAATTTGAGTAAGAGACGCTTTTGGATATAAGGTATGGATAGACATGGAAAACTTAGATAAGAGGGCACACCTTGTAAATTTATGTTTTGTAAATTTATGTGTTGAGTCAATACGTTAGGCTATACTTGAACGATTATAGGGCTCTATTCTGAGCAATTTTGACATCTTATAGACAAAGCCCGCTATATAAGTGAATAAAAACTATTATTATAAGTGACCAAACGTAAAATGGCCGTTAGTCAATTATTTCCATCCGCTATGCTGTTTTATTACAGCCCCACGGAGATAGGTAGTCAATGAATCAGTCCGGCAGACATCAAACGATAGCTGGCAAGCTGAATTGGCTGATTTTGCTGACTACAGGATTGGCAGTTGTTGTGGTAACGGCTGTCGGTATCATTACAGACTACACGAGTAGTCGTGACGAAGTGATTGCTTTGTTGGGGAGTCATGCCAAGGTTATTGGCAGTAACAATACCGCTGCTATTGTTTTTGGAGAGCCTTTTAGTGCCAAGGAATCACTTAAATCGCTGGAAGTGGTGTCCGGGATCAATAAAGCCATTATCTATAATGAAGACGGCAGTCTATTTGCTGATTACGGTAATGATGAGTCAAATACCGAGTTTGAGCTACGTGAAAATGGCTTTTATTTCGAAGATAACTATGTAGATTTCTATCAAGCGATAGTGCTCGATGATGAAGTGATCGGTACTATCTTCCTTCGCTATGATATGGCTGAAACCTATCAAGCATTACAACAAACCATGTTTTTGGATCTCGGTGTAGGACTGCTGGCAATGTTGTTGGCGGTGTTTCTTGCTCACCGGGTGCAAAGGAGTATCACCAAGCCGGTCCAGGCGCTCTCTGCTACAGCCAGGCAAGTATCCAACCAGGGGGATTATAGTGTTCGTGCCCCAGTTATGGCCAAAGATGATATCGGTCAGTTGGCCCTGGTTTTCAATAAAATGCTTCAACAGGTACAAGACAGAGGGGAGCAATTGGAAAATGCCAAAGATATGTTGGAGCAACGTGTAAAGGAGCGCACAGCGGAATTGACAATTGCCAAGGAGCAGGCAGAACAGGCGGCCAAAACAAAATCGCAATTTCTAGCAGCGATGAGTCATGAAATTAGAACGCCGCTTAATGGTGTCATCGGCATGGCTTCTTTGTTAGCTGGCACGGCCCGGGATGACGAGCAGCGAGACAGTATCAAAACCATACAGGTTTCCGCAGATACATTGTTGGCAATCATCAATGATATTCTCGATTTTTCAAAGATTGAAGCCGGGAAAATGGACCTGGAATTAATACCCTTTAATTTGCGAGCCAGTTTGGAAGAACTGGTGGAAGCCATGAAATTAAAGGCGATAGAAAAAAATATTTACTTACAGCTGAATATTGAACCTGGTATTTGTGAAAATGTTAGTGGTGATGCAGCGCGTATTCGCCAGATACTAACGAATTTTATTAGTAATGCGATCAAGTTCACCTCCCAGGGCGGCATTATGGTGAATGTTAATGCTAAGGAGATTAATGACCACTCATCGCATTATCGTTTTTCGGTTGTAGATACCGGTATAGGTATCTCACAAGAAAAAGTTGATCATATCTTTGAAGAATTTGCGCAAGCAGATCGTTCAACAACAAGAAAATACGGTGGCACGGGTTTAGGCTTAAGTATTTCGATGTTGTTGGCGAATTTGATGGAGGGCAATATTGATGTCAACAGTGTGGAAGGTGAGGGTTCAACCTTTACATTCGAATTAACCTTGAATAAAGCTCAAGTAGAAAACATTCCTTCCGGACATGTGATGCCAGCTATCAGCCAATCCAGAAAACTATTGGTGGTTGGTGATATCACAGGGAAATATCAACTTAACAGTGTGTGGTGTCGGTCATGGGGAATGGATGTAAGAGCGGCGAGTGGCGTTGACGAGGCTATGGCTGTACTTAATGAACAACTGCCAAATGCTCATTATGACGCGATTATCGTAGATGACGTGATTGGAACTTCTAACGCCATAGACCTGGCAAAAAACATTCGTATCAATCCTGCAAACGATAACACAGCGTTAATGTTTATTAGTGCAGGTATTTTATTGGATAAGGGACAAACGCTACAGGCCAGTGGTTATGATGGTTATGTTGCCAGGCCCATTCGAGAGCGTCATATGTATCTGGCTATGTCGCAGATGATCGAACAACGTCAGAAAGATGCTGCGGGCAATAAAGCCTTCGTTACACCATTTACATTTGCCGAGCGCAAAGAAAAAATACTGGAATCAGCGCAAGGTGGTATTCGTATCCTATTGGCAGAAGATAATGCAGTTAATCAGAAAGTTGCGGTCAGGATGTTGGAAAAATTAGGTTGTGTGATTGATGTTGCCAACAATGGTTTGGAGGCGGTCGATAAGTGGCAACACGGCTCCTATGATTTAATCTTTATGGACTGTCATATGCCAATGCTGGATGGTTATGAAGCGACAAAAAAAATTCGTTCCCTGGAATCCGAAGATGAGCGTATTCCCATCGTGGCTCTAACTGCCAATGCTCTTGAAGGAGAGGAACAAAATTGCCTTGATGCTGGAATGGATGCCTTTATTGCAAAACCCGTCAAAGTGGGTGATCTCAAAGTGGTGGTTTTGACTTATTCTTCGGTGGAAAACAAAGCCGCAAGCTATTGATTTGCCTCACTTTGGATAGGGTAGGAATCTCGCAACCCCTATTGTTTGCGTTCAGTTTGGCTACCAGCCCTAATGTCTTAGGGTATTTGGCTTGTGATGCCATAGACCATTGCCTACAATGGCGATCCAATTTGGCGCCCTCCACGTAATGATAACGACTTTTTAGCACGGTCTAAGGTGCTATTAAAGTGCTGCTATCTAATGGCACTGGCTATTAGGCATGGGGCTTTCAATACTGAATTTTAATGACAACAAAGTTGGATACGTTATGAGTGAGCAATTACCTGTATTGGCAATTTTAGGTGGTACTGGCGATTTGGGTACCGGTTTAGCCCGCCGTTGGGCGCAAGCTGGTTACCAAGTGATTATTGGTTCCCGGACAGAAGAGAAGGCCCAGGCTGCAGTGAATGATCTGCAAGCTGTTATGCAAGAGCGCGGTGTAGCGTCGGTCAATGTTCAGGCTATGGAAAATCTGGCAGCGGCAGAGGCAGCTGATATCGTTGCGATGACTGTACCCTTTGCTCACCAGGTGTCTACGTTGGAATTAGTTAAGCCAGCATTGACTGGAAAAATTTTGATTGATGTAACGGTACCTCTGGTTCCACCCAAAGTTGCCAGAGTACAGTTGCCTGAACAAGGCTCCGCTGGTCAAATTGCTCAGAATGTATTGGGTGAAGAAGTGAATGTCGTATCAGCATTCCAAAATGTTGCCGCCCATCACCTGCAAGAAGGTCATGAGTTAACCTGTGACGTGATCGTTTGTGGTGATAAGAAAGATGCTCGTGCCGAAGTGATTAAGCTGGTCGAAGCCACTGGCATGAAAGGTTATCACGGTGGCAGCATAGCCAACTCTGCCGCAACCGAAGCGCTGACATCGGTACTGATTTTTATCAACAAACAATATAAATGCCACGCAGGGATTCGCATTACCGGTGCTGATGAAGGCTGAGTTTGAAACCAGATTCTGAAGCAAGCGCTTAATGTCTTCCCTTTCTATGCATATATTGCCCGAGTTTCCTTTGGTGGAGCCGGGCGATGACCTCTGTGAACACATCTTAGTCTCACTGCAAAAAGCGTCATTATCGTTGCAAACGGGTGACGTCCTGGTGCTGGCACAAAAGATTATTTCCAAAGCCGAATCGCGTTACGCTTATCTCAATGAAGTTGTACCCAGTCAACAGGCGCTGGAGCTTGCTCCCAAAGTGGATAAGGACCCAAGGCTGGTTGAACTGATATTGTCTGAGTCTGATGAAGTTATAAGACAGCGCCCTGGCGTGATTATCGTCGCACATAAAAATGGCTATGTGCATGCCAATGCCGGTATTGATAAATCCAATATTAGTTCTGATGAAGAAAATCCCAGAGTGCTATTGTTGCCAGAGGATTCCGATGTCAGTGCCAGACGTTTAAGGGATGAATTATTGGAGCGAACGGGTTGCCAAGTGAATATCATCATCAACGACAGTGCTGGCAGAGCCTGGCGCAATGGCACTGCTGGTATGGCCATTGGCACAGCGGGTTTTGAGCCACTGGTTGATTTAATTGGTCAAAATGATTTGTTTGATCGGCCGATGGAAGTGACTCAGGTGGCTGTCGCTGATGAATTGGCTGCTGCTGCTTCTTTTATGATGGGGCAAGCGGCAGAAGGTGCTCCCGTCGTGCTGGTGCGTGGAGCCAAGCTTATACCCTCTGATTCCGGGTCGGGTGCATTGATCCGCGAAAAAGCCATGGATTTGTTTCGGTAATGACTTATCCACAATGACTAATGGGACACATCAACGACCATGTCATCTGAAATTCTTCCTTCTGAAACAATAGTTGCGTTATCCGGCGGGGTAGGTGGTGCCAAGCTCGCGTTAGGGTTGGCCAAGCATCTGGCCGATGAGCAGTTAATGATCATTGCTAACACGGCAGATGATTTTGAGCATCTCGGTCTGTCAATTTCCCCCGACCTCGATACGGTGATGTATACCCTGGCAGGTATCAACAATACCGAACAGGGGTGGGGCTTAGCCAATGAAAGTTGGAATACTATGGATGCTCTCGAGCAGCTGGGAGGAGAAACCTGGTTTCGACTGGGCGATCGGGATTTAGCCACTCATTTGGAGCGCAGTACCAGACTCAGACGAGGTGAAAGCCTAAGCGACGTTACGCAATACCTCTGCGAGCAATTGAATATAGGTTGTCGGTTGCTGCCGATGACCGATGATCCCGTCAGGACTTTAGTAGTTACGGATCAAGAGCAATTGTCCTTTCAAGAATATTTCGTGCGCGAGCAGTGCCAACCCAAAGTTCTGTCCCTGGATTTTGCCGGTATTGAGCAGGCTACAGCTCAGGCTGAATTTTTAAACGTGCTGGAGAGCGATCAGTTACAGGCCATTATTATTTGTCCTTCAAATCCCTTCGTGAGTGTCGAGCCGATTTTAAGTTTGGCAGGGGTTCGAGACCGGATGAAAAACAGCAAAGCGCCAGTGATTGCGGTGTCTCCAATTGTGTCAGGTGCAGCTATAAAAGGGCCTGCTGCCAAGATGATGCGTGAGCTGAATATGCCTTCCACAGTATCAGCAGTAGCCGCCTATTATGGTGATTTGCTGGATGGCTTCGTACTGGATCAACGCGATCAAGAAATGGAGCCCGAAATCGCTGCTATGGGGGTCGCAACCAGCGTACAGCAAACCATTATGACTTCACTGGATGACCGTATTGCCCTGGCCCAATCAGTGTTATCCTTCGCTGCAGATTTGGCTTCTCAATGAGAGCAGTGTCTACGAACCTCATCATCATTGGCTAATTTAGAGAAATCGCATGGTCTGGGCTCTTTTACCATTAAAGGACTTTGTTAACGCTAAGCAGCGCCTTTCGGGCGTACTAAACGCCAGTGAGCGACGCCGTCTGTTCCATGCCATGGTGGAAGATGTACTAGCGGTACTCACTACTCACGAGCAAATCGAAAAAACCGTTATCGTCTCTGATGATCCCAGCGCAGAATTACTGGCCTCTCGTTATGGGGCTGAAATATGGTCGGAAGACGCATTACAGGCTAAAGGTTTGAATGGCGTTATCGATGCGGCAGCTGCCCGATTAGCAACACTTAACGTTAAGACGATGGTGGTGGTTCACGGCGATCTACCGTTAATTAATGGTAAAGAATTGCAATCACTCTTTGAATTACACTGTTCTCAGCCTTCTCCGGCACTGACTATAGCCTCCGATAGGCGACAAACGGGTAGTAATTGTTTGTTGGCAACGCCACCGAATGTTATTGCTTATCAATACGGAGAAAACAGTTTTAAAAAGCATCAAAGAATCGCAGTTGAACAAAATGTTGTGGTTAACACCACTTTATTGCCTGACCTTTCTATCGATATAGATATTGCAGAAGATTTACAACGTTTGTGTCGGATAGAAAGAGATAACACCCATACCATGAGTTACCTGAAAGCTTCGGGAATAAAAGAACGCTTGAATATGATGTTAGATAAGTCAACCTTGGAAAAAGCGACAGCTTCACCGCTTTATAAAACTATTTTGCAGCCTTGCCTGGAGGGCAAAACCTTATCTGATGAGCAGGCATTGAGTTTGGCAGAAGCAGCGTTTTCGAACGAGGAAGCAACCACATCGTTAATGGAAACTGCGCAAATTATTCGCGATCAGGGTTTTCGCAATGTTGTGACTTTTTCCAAGAAAGTTTTTATTCCACTGACTCATTTATGTCGTGATGTTTGCCATTACTGCACATTTGCGCAAACACCGAAAAAAATTCCTGCCCCCTATATGAGTGTTGAGCAGGTGTTGGAAACAGTTAAAGATGCGGCCAAACAAGGATGTAAAGAAGCACTGTTTACCTTGGGAGAAAAACCGGAGTTACGCTACAGCGCTGCCAGAAAAGCATTAGAGGAAATGGGTTTCAGTTCCACATTGGAATATGTAGCTCATGTAGCCAAGCGTGTTTTCGATGAGACCGGTGTGATACCGCACATTAATGCCGGTTGCATGACGGAAGAAGAAATCGCTATGTTGCGGCCAGTATCAGCATCGATGGGAATCATGCTGGAGTCGGCTTCAACACGTTTGTGTGAAAAGGGAATGCCGCACTATGGATCGCCAGATAAAGATCCGGCAGTGCGATTGCAGACTATTGCCAATGCTGGTAAGGCAAATGTTCCTTTTACTTCCGGAATTTTGATTGGTATAGGCGAAACGCGTCGTGAGCGTATTGAATCGCTGTTGGCATTGCGTGAGCAGCATCTCAAGTATGGTCATATTCAGGAAATTATTGTTCAGAATTTCCGCGCCAAACCTGGCACTAAAATGGCCGAAGCGCCAGAGCCCGATTTAAATGAATTGTTGTGGACCATAGCGGTAGCGCGTTTAATTTTTGGTGCTGAAGTCAGCGTGCAAGCCCCCCCCAATTTAAGCCCCGGTGTGTTACCTAAACTGATCGATGCAGGCATTAACGACTGGGGGGGGGTGTCGCCGGTAACGCCCGATTTTGTCAATCCAGAAGCACCCTGGCCTCATCTTGAAAAGTTAGCGAAAGAAACGGCGAATGCAGGAAAATATTTGCATGAGCGCCTGACCATTTATCCGCAGTATGCAATCGACTATCAGCGCTGGTTAGATCAAGCCTTACATGTGCCAGTGTTGCGAATGATTGACGGCGAAGGTTTTCCAAAAGTTGATCACTGGGCTCCTGGAGAGACCACCGAGCTTCCACAACACATCACACAACTGTTAGATCAGCAGGCGTTAACATCAGTCTCGGAAGATGTGAAATGCATCGTGATACGTGCGCGTACTGGTGAAGATTTAACTGAAAAGGAATTAGTAAGGTTGTTTCAAGCCAGAGGCGAAGATCTGGCGTATATATACCAGCAAGCCAATGAATGTCGTCAGCAAGTTAATGGCGATACCGTGAGTTATGTGGTCAATCGCAATATCAATTACACCAATATTTGCTATTTCAAATGTCAATTTTGCGCTTTTTCCAAAGGGAAATTAAGCGAAAACCTGCGCGGTCGACCCTACGATTTAGGACATGAAGAAATTTCAAGGCGTTGTGACGAGGCCTGGCGACGCGGTGCGACGGAAGTCTGTATGCAGGGTGGTATACATCCAGACTACACCGGTGAAACGTATATTGATATTGTAAAAACCGTTAAATCGGTAACACCGGATATGCATGTGCATGCTTTTTCTCCGCTGGAAGTATGGCAGGGGGCCGCCACCTTGAATATTTCTGTGGAAAAATTTTTAGAACAGTTGAAAGAGGCGGGGTTAAGTACGTTACCGGGTACAGCGGCTGAAATTCTTGATGATGAAGTGCGCGCTATTTTATGTGCCGACAAAATTAATACTGAGCAGTGGCTTGAGGTAATGGAAACGGCGCATAAGGTTGGTTTAAAAACCACAGCAACCGTTATGTATGGTCATGTGGAACAACCAAAACATTTAGCAAGGCACCTGCTTTGCATCAGAGAATTACAGAAAAAAACCGGCGGTTTTACTGAGTTCGTGCCATTGCCCTTTGTACATATGGAAGCCCCCTTGTATTTGAAAGGCAAAGCGCGCAGTGGTCCTACCTTTAGAGAGGCCATTTTGATGCATGCGATTGCTCGGTTAGCGTTGAATCCTTATATCAAAAATATCCAGGCTTCTTGGGTCAAAATGGGCGAGCAGGGTGTAATTGCTTGTTTGAATGCCGGGGCCAATGATCTTGGTGGTACTTTGATGAATGAGACTATTACCCGCGCTGCCGGTGCAGAACATGGTCAGGAATTTTCTCCTGAAAAACTGGAATCCATGATTGTGTTAGCCAGGCGTCAACCCAGACAGAGATCAACGGATTATCAAGAGGTACCTGCTGAAAGGGTTGCTGCAGGCAAGCAGGCTGCGCCATTAGAAGCGGTGGTGAATACGCCAGCGAAAAAATACGAACGTAAGCAGCAGAAAAAGCACTTAATTGCCAACAGTTAAACAGATAATGGAAAACCGAAAAAGGAGGTGAGTGCTGTGAAATTATCCGTCATGAAGATAGCATTATTATGTTTCATGTTATTCGCACTTTCCGGCTGTAGTACGTCGATGGGATATCGTTTTCTAGACAATCTGATCGCCTGGCAGGTGGATGATTATGTCAAATGGAATAATGAACAGGAAAAGGAATTTAACCAGCGCTTAGACGACCTAATGCTATGGCATCAGTCCACACAATTACCTCTATACAGTAGTTATCTGGCACAGTTGCAGCGGGATATGTCACAGCCTTTATCGGAAGAACTTCTCACGCAGCGTTATCAACAGGCGAATCAATTTTCTCAATCCATATTACAGGCGCTTTACCCTGATTCCCTGGATATGATGAGGGAATTATCTGATCAGCAGGTTAACACCATTGTGGAAAAACTGCGTGAAGAAATTCAGCAGCAACAAACAGAATATAGCCGTGAAAAAGGTGCGGATTATCTTGAGCAGCGCCAAACTCGGATGGAAAAATTTGTGGCTAGATGGATCGGTGATTTAACATCGGAACAAGAAGAACTCGTTGCCAAGTGGAATACTCAGGTGGTCAATACGCAGGAATATTGGTTGCAAGGCAGAGCGCGCTGGATAGAGCAATTTGAACAGGCATTATTAAAGCGCTCAACGCAGGATTTTAAACAGCAGTTGCACCAGTTATTTTTTAACGTTGATCAACTGCGGCCAACAGAATATCACGCAGCCTTTAAAGCCAATATGGATAATGCTCTCACGTTTATCGTGGCGTTGCAGCCGAGCTTAACTGATAAGCAACAAAAACATTTATACCGAGAGTTGGATCAATGGATTAATCAGTTTGATCGTTTGGCCAGCCAGGTACAGCCGCCATCATTAGCCATAAGATAATTATCAATAAACATAATGAACGATAGTAGCAACGCATCCACTGTTAAATTGGAGCCATCCTGGTTATCTCGCCTCGGTGACCAATTTGATATGGACTACATGAAAGCTTTAAAACAATTTCTCTCTCAGGAAAAAAAGGCCGGTAAGGAAATATATCCTGCAGGTAGTTTATGGTTTAACGCCTTTAACAGTGCGCCCTTTGATAAAGTCAAAGTCGTGATACTAGGTCAGGACCCATATCATGGTCCTGGTCAGGCACACGGTTTATGTTTTTCGGTGAGAGAGGGCGTACCTTTCCCTCCTTCGTTGCTGAATATTTTTAAAGAAATTGAAACTGATCTGGGCATATCAATACCCCATCACGGCTGTCTGCAACAGTGGGCTGATCAAGGAGTGTTACTGCTCAATGCAACACTCACAGTTGAAAAGGCTAAAGCGGGTTCACATCAGAATCACGGTTGGGAAGAATTTACAGATAAAGCCATTAAGCAATTAAATGATCAGCGTGAAGGCCTGGTGTTTATGCTGTGGGGCAGTTATGCCCAGAAAAAAGGTCAGTTTATTGATACCAACAAACACCTGGTGTTAAAAGCACCTCATCCTTCTCCATTGTCAGCACATCGTGGTTTTTTTGGTTGTCGACATTTTTCTCAGGCAAATGCTTATCTGAAGCAGCAGGATATTGAGCCTATTCAATGGCAGCTGAATTGATAGTTTGACCTGACAAATCGAAAGGATATCTAACAGGTTTAATAAGTGTCCGCACTGTTTTGGTGCTCGGACGGACAAATTCATCTTGCCAAATCTATTCTTTTTTTCCAAGTGATGACTAGCAATAATGAAAGTTTATTTTTAATTTGCCATAGGAAATGTTTACGCCTATGTTGAGTTAATTGCTTAAGGCGTTACATGGAGTACCCTCTGTATGAAATTTCTTTCAAATCTTCCAATAAAATATAAATTAGTTCTTGTTCTTGCTCCTTTAGTGATCGCTATTGGTATTAGCACTTTATTGGATGTTGCTTCTTTGAGAGCGACTGTTGATGCCGGTAGCTCGATTGTTCGTCTTACACAGTTGTCTAAGCAAAACAGTAGCTTGGTTCATGAATTGCAAAAAGAACGTGGCTTGACGGCCGCTTTTTTAGGCAGCAACGACAATAGTTTTCAGAATAAATTACAGCAACAACGTCAGCTCACTGATGAAAAATTGGCAGCATGGCGCGATTTTCTAAACGGGAATTCTGCTGATATTACAGAGCAAAAAGTAAATAACGATATCGCCAAGGTTAAGTCTGGATTGGAAAAGCTAATGGGAGTTCGTAACGAAGTATTTGCCAGGGAGATCAGTACCGCTTCTGCGTTAAGCTATTACACTGGCATGAATAGCAACTTATTAGCCGTAGCGGCAACCATTGCTGAGTATGCAGAAAAAGGTGCTATGGCCAGGCAAATTTTGAATTATGAGGAGTTTTTACAAGGTAAGGAAAGAGCAGGCATTGAAAGAGCTGTGTTAAGTAATACCTTTGCGGCAGATAAATTTGGGCCGGGGATGTTTCAGCGATTTGTGACCTTGGTAGCAGACCAAAATACTTATCTACTTAATTTCCAGAAAACCGCCACCGCACAGGCGAGCGATATATATAATGAATATTCCAGTCACCCGTCCTTCGAGCGGGTAGAAAATTACCGCCAGATTGCTTTTCAAAACAACCAGGCAGGCGGATTTAATGTTGTTGCTTCTGAATGGTTCGATAGTGCCACAGCACGGATTAACCAACTAAAAACGATTGAAGATGAACTGGCTCAATTATTAGTGAGTAACGCGAAAGCAAACCTGAGTAGTGCAGAGCGGGCGCTATGGACCAATATCTTTATTAGTACCATTCTAATCGTAGTAACAACTTTACTCGCGTTATTTATTGTTGGTGGCATTAACCGACAACTGACTAGTTTGACTCATTGTATTAGCAAGGTAGCTAATGAGAATGATTTAGCTATTCGGGCTGAGATTAATAGTGAAGATGAAGTTGGGCAGGTGGCGCGTAGTGTTAACGAAATGCTCGATACCTTGGTGCATTTGGTGAAGTCTATCAATAATGCCAGCACAGAATTGGCCCAGGCTGCTGAAGAAATTGCTACTACGATAGAGCAGAGTAATCAGAATATGCTCACACAACAGGATGAAACTGCGCAATTAGTTGCGGCTATTAATCAATTGGCGGCAGCATCTCAGGAGGTGGCTTCAAATACTCAGAACACAGCAGGCGCAGCGTCGGATGCCAACAGTACTGCCATAGAGAGTGATGAAGTGGTACTACAAGCAGTGCAAGCGATTGACGGCTTGTCCAAGGAGGTTGAACAAGTCGGTGAGATCATTCAAAAACTCAATGAAAGCAGCGTTGATATCAACAGTGTATTGGATGTGATTAAGAGTGTTGCTGAGCAGACAAATTTGCTGGCACTGAATGCGGCTATTGAAGCAGCCAGGGCAGGGGAACAGGGACGAGGGTTTGCAGTAGTTGCCGATGAGGTTCGAACGCTCGCTCAACGTACCCAACATTCCGCGCAGGAAATAGAAGAAATTATTACTAAATTTCAAAGTGAAGCCGAGATGGCCAACAAGGTCATTATTCAGGGTCGATCAACGGCAGGTGATGCGGTGCAACGGGCGAGATCAATTGCTGAGGTGTTACAAGATATTAGTCAATCCATTACTACGATTCATGATTTGACCCATCAAATTGCCAGCGCAACAGAAGAACAGGTATCAGTTAATGAAGAAGTAAATAAAAACATTGTTCGCATTGATAGCATGGGACAACAAAATGCTGCAGGGTTTAACCAAATTATGTCTTCAACCCGTGAGCAGGCAGAACTTGCAGGTGATCTACAGTCGTTGGTGTGCAATTTTAAGGTTTGAATTTAATAGCATAACTGATGCGACATTTAGTGTAGGAGTAGAGCTAAATTTAGTGTAGAGAGTCGCACCAGTTATTTAAGTAGCTATTTGATAGCTACTATCATGTGTTCTATTGAAGAAGTGCCATTGCCGCTTCCATATCCTCTGATAAATCTTCCACTTCATGAGTGTTAACTTCGGGTGACAGGCCGAGGCGGGTAAAGGCGCTGATTGGGGTCCAATCCATTTGTGTCAGTGGATGGCCTGAACCTATATAGCTTTGTAGGTTGGCTACCATCACGACATCAGCATAATCAACATTATCGACTACTCGGTCAAAGTGCAGATGTTCTTCGGGAACCAGTTTCAGTACTTCGGGGAACTCCCATTTTTCTAGAATTTTTTTACCGATCTCGGGATGTGCTGCATCGATCAGTTGATCCAATAAGCTGATATCCTTTAATAGTTTACGATTATCTTCTGCATAGGTGAGCACAGGCAATACACCAATCTTATGCACCAGGCCTGCCAGTGTTGCCTGATCCGGTTTCAGCTTGGTGTAGTGGCGTGTTAATACATGACTAATACCGGCGACTTCGGTGCTTCTTGACCATACATCACGCAGTTTTTCATCAATGATGTCAGAGGTAGCCTGGAACATTTGCTCCATCGCGAGTCCGGTTGCCAGGTTAGCGGTGTAATCGATCCCGAGACGCCCCACAGCCATTTTTAAATCTTCTATTTCACGGCTGGCTCTTAACAATGGACTATTGGCGACTTTGATAATGCGTGCGGATAAGGCAGCATCATTGGTAATGACGTCGGAAAGTTTTTTGATGTCGATATCTTCATCGGATGCTGCCTCTCTAACTTGCAAGGCTACTTCCGGTAAAGTCGGTAAGACCAGCTGGTCCTTATCAATTGCTGAGATGATTTCTTCTTTAATCTGGGTGATGATTTCGCTCATTCTAATTCCTAGGGTTTGATTTTTTTCAAATACCACGCAAAGTATTTAAGAAGGGCCTGTTAACAGGCTCTAGATTAATTACTTATAGCATAAGGTAGAGAAAGTACCTCAATTGGTGCTCGGTTCTCGCCAGCAACAACGGAATTTTTTTCTATATCCTTGATGGTAATTACCGCTAGTGCCTCTGTTTTGCCATTGCCTAGGCACACGCTGTTTACAATATCGCCAATACTTTGCTCTTGTTGTGTGTTGAATAGATGATCAGAGGGCGATAAGTTTGGCTCTTCGGCAGTGATACGATACATCTGTCGTTTCATTTTGCCCTTGTAGTGCATTCGGGCAATGACTTCCTGGCCGGTATAACAGCCTTTGGTAAAGCTGATCGCGCCAGTGGCTTGGTAGTTCAACATTTGAGGCAGGAACAAATCAGTTGTCGTGCCGGTGACTTCTCCCAGACCTTGACGAATGGTCAGTAACTCCCAGCTTCTGGAGCCCTGTAAGGTCATGCCTTCGCTAAGTATCGGCCAGAGGTCTGCTAGTTGATCCGTTTTTATCCAGCATTCAAACATCAGGCCTTCATCATCCAGCTGGATAGCAATATTTTCGTTTGCTATTGAACTATTTAATCGTTCTTCCAGAGCATTGGGAAATAGCTGCTGGATTGTGCTTTTAGCTTTAGGGCCAGAAAGCCCCAGGGCGATGACAGAGTCACTGTTATCTGATTGTTCTGCTTTTGAGAATACAATGTATTTGCCGAGAGTTGCTTGCGTTGTAGAGACTAATTCGCGACGCATTCTCAACAGATACTGTTCAGTGTTTAAGCGAGCCAGCAGGAAACTCGATAACATTCGACCCTTGACATTGCAGTAGGCGCCGTACTGGCTATGTGTGTCATCGACCTCATTGAGGTCGCAGGTGGTTTGGCCCTGCAAGAATGTTGCTGTGTCTGGCCCTGTGATTTGTAAATGACCATAGTGGCTCAGCAGGCAGATCATATTTTCTTCAGGTTCCAGGTTGCCGGTATTGGTAATGCTATGGCCGACCGGGTCAAGTTGAATACCGTTCTCGGTCAGAAAATTTTGCAAATCTGGATTGTTATTCATCGGTTAATAGCAGCATGTTGGGGATTTTTTCAGAGTGTCTATCTTAGGGTTTTTCTTGTTACTTTGTAAGTTAACCGACGGCAGATATCGTTTATTACGGCATATCTGTATAATGCGCCGCCTATCTTTTTTGCTATAAGCAGGTTTTATGATTTCAGAACAGGAATACAAGCGTCTATGCTGGGCCAGTCGCCGCGGGATGTTGGAGCTGGACTTGGTATTGGTCCCCTTTGTTGAAAATCGTTTTAAGCAATTGTCTGATGAGGATCAGCAGCGTTATATCAATTTGATGGAATGTGAGGATACGGAATTGTTTGCCTGGTTTTTGGGCAGGCAAAAACCTGAGGATAGTGAGTTGGCTATTATCGTTGAGCAAATTAATGAGTTCTCAAGAACGCCTCGCTGATAGTTACAACTAGATCTACAAATTTTAAACAAGGACTGTTTGAAATGAGGGTAGTGGATAAGGCCCCGCCAATAAATATCAATTTAGTCCCTTCACGTTACATGGCCATTTATCTGCTTGCAGTTCATGGCTGTGGGTTAGTGTCTATCTACATGCTCCCGCTACCAGCATATCTTGCTGTGATGAGCTCTGTACTGATTGTGTGGCACTGCTATTACAGTTTGCAGCGCTGGAATAGCGTTTCTTCAAACAGGCGTGTTGAACAGCTCTGGTGTCATCACCAACAGTGGCATATCAGTGTTGGCGGCAGTGAGATTCCAATCGAGATAACTCAAGCTACTGTTTGGTCCTGGTTAATTGTGATTCGGGCCAAAGCGTTAAATGGTCAGCGCAAATATGCGGCGGTAGTCTTTCCTGATAGTACCGATACCGATTCTCATCGTAGTTTGAGAGCATATTTACGGTTTATGTTGGTTATAGATTAACGTTTTCCTGCGTTAATTTATCGGTGGAGTTAAGATCGTATCCTTTGCTTCAGTTAAGGTCTGTGGATAATCTAGTGTGTAATGCAGGCCGCGGCTTTCCTTACGAGTCATAGCAGAACGGATGATTAACTCTGCTACCAGTGCTAAATTGCGAAGCTCAATCAAATCGTTAGAGACTTTGTAATTAGAGTAGTATTCGTTGATTTCCTGACGTAACAGCCCAACTCGATTCAGTGCGCGTTGCAAACGTTTGTCGGTCCGAACAATACCAACGTAGTCCCACATAAAGCGCCTAAGTTCATCCCAGTTGTGGGAAATTACGACATCTTCATCAGAGTTGGTAACTTGAGATTCATCCCAGTCGGCGGCAGTGATAGGCGCTGAAGAAGAGGCTAATTGCTGCATGATGTGTTTAGCGGCCGAAGTGCCGTATACCATGCACTCCAACAGTGAGTTACTGGCCATACGGTTTGCTCCGTGCAAACCGGTGAAAGAGGCCTCGCCGATGGCATAGAGGTTATCGATATCAGTTCTGCCGTGTTGGTCTACTACAATACCGCCGCAGGTATAGTGCGCTGCAGGTACCACAGGAATGGGATCTCTGGTGATATCAATACCTAGTTCGAAGCAGCGTGTTTTGACCGTTGGGAAATGATGTAGCAAAAAGTCGGCAGATTTGTGACTGATATCCAGGTAGACGCAGTCGCTACCCAGCCGCTTCATTTCGTGGTCAATGGCGCGAGCAACTATATCTCTGGGTGCCAGTTCACCACGTTCATCAAATCGTTCCATGAATCGCTCGCCATTGGGTAGCAGTAGCTTGCCACCTTCACCACGGATGGCTTCGGTAATCAGGAAGGACTTGGCTTTGGAGTGGTAAAGGCAAGTGGGGTGAAATTGATTAAATTCCAGGTTGGCTACTCGGCAGCCTGCTCGCCAGGCCATGGCGATGCCATCACCGCTGGCACCGTCAGGGTTACTGGTGTAGAGGTAGGCTTTGCTGGCTCCACCTGTGGCCAGAATCACAAACCGGGCTTGAAAGACATCGACATGATCATTGGCACGATCAAACACGTAGGCGCCCTGGCAGCGACCCTCTTGCATAATCAAATCAACAGCCACTCTTTGAGTGAAAATTTCAATGTTGTCCTGTTTGAGTGCTCGCTGGGTAAGAGTTTCTGATACTGCTCTTCCGGTGGCATCGGCAGTATGAATAACGCGGCGTCGGCTGTGACCACCTTCTTTGGTTAAGTGGAAAGTCTGTTCCTGGTCAGAATTTCGGTCGAATTGTACACCCTGGTTGACTAGCCAATTAATCGCATCTCGGCTGTTTTCAACGGTAAAGTTAACGGCATCCGCATGGCAAAGATCAGCCCCTGCTGCCAGCGTGTCAGCGACATGGGACTCAATACTGTCGTGATCATCCAATACAGCGGCAATTCCACCCTGAGCATAATAAGTGGAACCTTCATTGACGTCGGCTTTGCAGATGACGGCAACACGCGTTGAACTGTCCAGTTGCAGGGCCAGTGTTAGTCCAGCGGCTCCACTTCCGATCACTAACACTTCATGTTGGTAGTGTTTGCTCATTTGAAAAGGTAAGGCAGTGATTTAGTATTCAGTTTATCTGTCAATTTATCAGCCTATAAGCGCATTGAATTATTGCCTATACTTTGATCAATTATGTATTTGGGCCGAGTAGTATAAACTGCAGATTGCAGTATGTGACAAATTTATTAATAAAAATCGGGTACTTAGCTGAACTTTTTAGCGACGCCAGGTTCTGACGATACATATTTAATGGATTAGCTAATGGAATATGCTTATCGTCAGCTGGCAAAGTAAAGCTGAGTAAAACAATTAAGAAAAGCTGAGTGCTGTTGGTAGTACGGATTATTAATGGCACTTAAGTAAGGGTTAATTTGGAAGGGGCTATGATCGAAGAGGCTATGATCTATTCATCAGAGGGTATGGATCGAAGACTTTTAAACATGTTTGACCGGATCAGGAGGTTGTGATGACAGCAGCTCAGGAGTCCGATCAACAGCTGGTAGAGCGAGTACAAAAAGGCGATAGCCGTGCTTTTGATTTACTGGTGTTGAAGTATCAGCATAAAATTTTCGGGTTGATTTCTCGCTATTTACGAGATTCCGATGAGATACAGGATGTTGCTCAGGAAGCGTTTATCAAAGCCTATCGCGCATTACCAAAATTTCGTGGCGATAGCGCTTTTTATACTTGGCTGTATCGAATAGCGATTAATACGGCAAAAAATCACATTGTCAGTAGGAGTCGGAGACCACCAGCTTCCGATGTTGATATTGATGATGCCGAGCATTTTGAATCGGCGTCGTCCCTGAAGGATATCGAGAACCCGGAGAATGCGTTATATGGTGATGAGCTTAAACTGGTGGTTGAGAAAGCTATCAAATCATTGCCAGAAGATTTGCGCACTGCGGTAACTCTTCGCGAATTTGATGGTCTTAGTTATGAAGATATTGCGGATGTTATGGAGTGCCCTGTTGGCACAGTAAGATCGAGAATATTTAGAGCGCGTGAAGCCATTGATAAGCAGGTTCAAGTACAAATTTTTGGTGAGCAGCCTACTACCGATGAAGAACAAGATTCCAAGGTCAAACGCGCCAAAAAGAAAGAGTCAAAGACAGGTGTTGTCAAAATGACAATGGTTAACAATCAGTTTCAGGTAGTTTAGTTTCAGGTGAGGTCGTTCATGAGTAATACAGTATTTAACAGCCGCATCCGCGAGTCAGTATCAGCATTAATGGATGGCGAATGCGATGAATTAGAGCTGCGTCGGCTGATGTCTGAGGGCTCTGCTGATGAAGTTGATGAAACTTGGAAGCGTTACCATCTGATTAGAAATGCGATGCAAAATGAATCTCAATCTTTGACTTTTAGCTCGCTCGATATATCTCAACAAGTCAGAGCAGCTATCGCAGATGAGGTATCTAATGCCTCAGAAGAATCTAACAACAGTAAATCAGTTACAGGACAGAATTCGGTTGATGGTGATGCAGCGGTGGCTGCCTGGTATAAGCCAGTTGTAGGCTTTGCTGTGGCGGCGTCAGTTGCTTTTGCTGTTGTGCTGGGTGTGCAGAATTCCAGTCAAACCATACCGGGTTTGCAGGACCCCATAAATTCGTCGACAGTAGTTGCCAGTAATGCGGCAACCAGTCGCGTGTATCCGGTAACCGGATCAAGCTTGCAGGCGTCGACCAATAATGGGCAGGCCAGTGCAGCACCTCATTTTCAGTCTAGAGAGCTGCCAGGTAATATTGCTGCCGGTACAGTTGCTGCTGATTTGGAAGCGCAGCAGCGTCTGGAGAAATTCATGCTGCGTCATACCGAGCGTGCGGCATTGAATAACGGACAGGGAATGATTTCCTTTGCACGTGTTGCGAGCTTTGAAACGGAATAGTTGATAACAAGTGTTGACGCAAGCTGGAAAAATCGTTCTTGCATTTTTTTCGTGGTTGTTGGTAAGTAGTGTTTCTGCCAGCGATGCTAATCACTGGTTGAATAGAATGTCCCATAGCTTTCACGAAGTGAATTATACCGGGGCATTCACTTATCAGCAGGGCGATAAATTACAGTCTTTTAGGATTACTCATGCCGTATTTGCAGGAGAAGAATACGAACGTCTTGAATACCTGGATGGAGATAAAAAGGATGTTATCCGAAAGGGCCATGACTTTGAGTGTATTCATCCTGGGCATCACCTGATTCGTTTTCTAAAGTCGGATAATAATTCAGAACTAATAGGTCAAAATGGCGTTGTTCCGCTATCGGATTACTACAGTATGCTGGTGGTGGGTAAAGGCAAGGTGGCTGGCCGTGCTGTGGTGCTTATCGATGTGATGCCAAAGGATAGGCATCGATTTGGCTATCGACTTTCGTTAGATGAGGATACAGCGCTACTGCTACGCTCAGAATTGATGGGTATTAATGGCAAGGTTTTGGAGCGCTTTCAGTTTGTGGATATCACTGTAGATGGGCCAATCGATCCTGCCTACTTTGATGGTGCTAAGGAAAGTTATCATCCATACCATATAGCAACTCAGCATCAATCATTGAAAGAATCCTCGGAAATCAGTCCAAAAAGACTATGGCGTGTTGATTGGTTGCCTAAGGGATTTACTCCTGTAGCAGCCAACCGAGATGAAAATCACCAGGATATGGCTACCTACACTGATGGTTTAGCGGTATTCTCTGTATTCTTGGAAAAGCATGATCAGCCGCTTCAAAATTCATCTCAAATGGAAGGGCGCGCCCAGCGAGGGGCTACCGTTGCCTATTCCAGGGCCTTGATATTGGGCGGACAGCCTCATAGAGTTACTGTTGTTGGAGAGGTGCCTCAGGCAACGGCGCGTCAGGTTGCCCAATCCGTTGTGCAGGAATAGCCATCTCGACAAGTTTTGTCTGTTTTTTCGGTCTTATTAGAGTTGCCAATAGAGTTGCCAAATGATCACTGAAAGGGGAAGGGTAGTCGCCATTGAATCCGATAGTTTATGGGTTGAGACTATCCGCCAAAGTACCTGCCAAAGTTGCTCTGCTCAAAAAGGATGTGGGCACGGCTTGCTTAACCAAATCAGCAATAAGCAGCGTCATCATGTGAGGGTGCTACTTGCTGCATTCTCTGCAACAGAGTTTGAAATTAATGATGAGGTTGAAATCAGTATTCCTGAACAGATTTTAGTTTCAGGGGCATTGATGGTGTACATCCTGCCATTGATATCCATGTTGATTGGTGCGGGTTTGGCTACACAGTTTTGGCCAAGCGATATAACGGCCGTGGCTGGAGCGGTAGTTGGGTTTGTGAGCGGTATCAGTGTGGTACGTTATCATGCGCAGATCAATCGGGGTAACGACCAACTGCAACCTAAAGTGACTTCAAAACTTGCTGCTAATACTCAATATCCTACCAAAGCAATCCATTTGGCTGATCCTTTATAGTCTTGCCTTCATAGCACTGTCTTGATAGCACAGTGACTATTGACACTGTATAATCGCGCGCTGGTTTGCGAACATGTTATTTTCTGGTCACAGTGTGAATTAGAAAGTACGACAACGTTGCAATGATATTGGTTAGTTAGGTGGTACTAGTTAGACAGGCCCTTGTGTGAGTGATTTAGCCTTAATTCGTAATTTCTCCATTATTGCCCATATCGATCACGGTAAATCGACTTTGGCAGATCGTTTTATCCAGATCTGCGGTGGTTTGAGCGACCGTGAGATGGATGAGCAGGTACTGGATTCAATGGACATTGAGCGGGAGCGTGGTATCACGATCAAGGCGCAAAGTGTGACGCTGAATTATCAGGCTAAAGACGGTAACACCTACCAGCTGAATTTCATTGATACGCCAGGCCATGTTGATTTTTCCTATGAAGTATCGCGCTCACTGGCAGCCTGTGAAGGTGCTCTGCTCGTGGTCGATGCAGCCCAGGGCGTAGAAGCGCAGTCAGTAGCTAATTGCTATACCGCGATTGAGCAGGGTTTGGAAGTGCTTCCGGTGTTAAACAAAATGGATCTGCCACAGGCTGAACCCGATACCGTTAAAAAAGAAATTGAAGAAATTATTGGACTGGATGCGAGTGACGCTATTCCGGTCAGTGCTAAATCAGGGATGGGTGTTGAAGATCTATTAGAACAACTGGTGGAATTGATTCCTTCGCCGGAAGGTGATCCTGCTGGCGATTTGCAGGCGCTGATCATCGATTCCTGGTTTGATAACTATCTTGGTGTTGTATCCCTGGTGCGTGTTAAAAATGGCGAACTGAACAAGGGCGACAAAATTATTATGAAGTCGCAGAGCAAAGCGCACTCTGTCGACAGCGTGGGTATTTTTACGCCGAAACGTCATGAAACAGGCTGCCTGAAGGCTGGTGAAGTGGGTTACGTCGTAGCTGGTATCAAGGATATTCACGGCGCTCCGGTAGGCGATACCATTACTCATTCATCGACACCTGATGTCGATCAGATGCCAGGTTTCCAAACAATCAAGCCACAGGTCTATGCGGGAATGTTTACTGTATCTTCCGATGATTATGAAGATTTTCGGGATGCGCTGGCGAAATTAACCCTGAATGACGCGTCATTATTTTATGAGCCGGAAACTTCTGATGCATTGGGCTTTGGTTTCCGGATCGGTTTCCTGGGCATGTTGCACATGGAAATTATCCAGGAGCGTCTGGAACGAGAATATGATCTTGATTTGATCACCACTGCGCCGACGGTTATCTATGAGGTGGAAAAAAACAATGGCGATGTTGTGATGGTAGATAATCCATCGGCGTTGCCTGGTCCAGGCGAGATCAGTGAAATTCGTGAGCCAATAGCGCTGGCGAATATTTTGGTGCCACAGGAATATCTGGGTAATGTTATTTCGCTCTGTGTAGAAAAACGCGGCGTGCAAAAGGATATGCAATTTTTAGGTCATCAAGTGTCATTAAGCTATGAATTGCCAATGGGCGAAGTGGTCATGGATTTTTTTGATCGCTTGAAATCGGTGAGTCGTGGTTACGCGTCATTGGATTATAGTTTTGACCGCTTTGAAAAATCGAATCTGGTGAAACTGGATGTATTGATCAATGGTGATCGTGTCGATGCGCTAGCCATGATTATTCATCGTGATCATGCTATGTCGAAGGGACGGGCTTTGACTGAAAAAATGAAAGAGTTAATTCATCGTCAAATGTTCGATGTGGCTATTCAGGCAGCAATAGGCGGACAGATTATTGCCAGGACAACAGTAAAGGCTTTGCGGAAAAATGTGACAGCCAAGTGTTATGGTGGTGACATTACTCGTAAACGCAAGCTGTTGGAAAAACAAAAGGCTGGTAAAAAACGTATGAAACAGGTGGGTAGTGTTGAAATACCTCAAAGTGCGTTTCTGGCTGTGTTAAAAGTCGATAATTAGAACCTGCTATTAAAATAATTACACTAACGGAATTTCTATGGTTGATAATTTACTGATCGTCGTGTCGTTGATTTCTTTGATTATCTGGTTTGTCCAGGAGAAGTATGCGCGCACTAAAGTTCAGAGCAAGTTCGACAGCATTATTGGTCAAGGGCAGCAAGTGCCTGTTGATCAGATTCCTTCCGTAGTAATGCCAGAATGGAATGAATGGCTGTTAAGAGCTGTATTTGCAATCTGGGCTGGTTGGGCTGCATCAGTTGTGGTGCTTAAAGATGGTGACTTCGCTTTTGTGCTGGTAATGCTAACGTTTCTTTCTGGTATTGTGACAGGATTGGATAAGCTAATTTTTGCTGGTGCCCGATCAGCTTATGTAGAGTCGAAGGCGGTAGTTGATTATCTTGCAAAATATACTCAGGAACAAAGAGACGTGCTGAAACTATATTTTGGCCAGGAAATGGTGGTTGGCGAATATTCCAAATCCTTTTTCCCGGTTCTGGCTCTTGTGTTGGTCTTGCGCTCTTTTATAGTCGAACCTTTTCAGATTCCCTCTGCATCCATGGTGCCAACATTACTAGTGGGCGATTATATCTTGGTGAATAAATATACCTATGGGTTACGGTTGCCTGTTATTGGAACGAAGGTGGTCGAGGTGGGTGAACCGTCGCGTGGAGATGTGATGGTGTTTTTCCCTCCCCATAAGGATATCTATTTTATTAAACGGGTAATTGGTGTTCCCGGTGATCAAATTACTTATAAGAACAAAGAATTATTTGTGAATGGTGAACCTGTGCCACAGGAATTATTAGCTGAATTACCGCCAAACAGACCTGAAGTTCAGTTGGTATCTGAAAAGGTTAATGAACTTGAATATTTAACCTATAAATCCAAATCGATCTATCGTAATGACGATTTTTCAATCACACTCGAACCTGGTTACTATTGGATGATGGGTGATAATCGAGACAACAGCAGTGACAGCCGAGTGTGGGGTCCAGTACCTGAGGAACGTATAGTGGGCAAAGCCTTTGCGATCTGGATGCACTGGCCTGGTTTCACCCAATTTCCAAGCTTTAGTCGCACCGGTGGCATTCAGTAAATTCACTTTGAGCTGGTTTCTGGTTGAACTGTGATCAGTTTAGTGAGCAAGATCTGAAAAAAGCACTAGACTTGCACTATTCGATTTAGTGTGGAGAAACAAAATATGAATTTTCCCTCTCGTCAGCGTGGCCTGTCGGCACTATCAATACTGGTTATTATTTTGGTGGCAGTGTTTTTTGGTACCTGTGTAGTGAAATTAACGCCTGAATACTTGGAATATCAAACTATCAAGAGTTCAGTGGACTCCATGGTTGAAGAAGCCAAAAATACATCAATGACTAAAGCCGAGATGAGAAGTAAACTGAGTAAAAGCTTTCGGGTGGACATGGTTGAGACAATAAATGTGAAAGACATTTCTATCACAAACAAAGATGGGAAAGTTTTTGTGGATGCCAGTTACGAAAAGCGTGTACCTTTGATGTTTAATATTGATGTTGTCCTTAAATTTGACCAGTTAAAGTATGAATTCTCTGCTAAGTAAGCTTGGGTATGAATACCAAAATGACGAATTGGTAGCTCTAGCTCTTAGTCACCGTAGTGTCGGCGCCAACAATAACGAACGCTTGGAATTTCTGGGCGATTCCATTCTTAATTACATTATTGCCGAAGCACTTTTTCATCAGTTTCCTCGTGCGAAAGAAGGGCAGTTAAGCCAGATGCGTGCGCAGTTGGTGAAGGGTGCCACTTTGGCCGAGATAGCCCGAGAGTTTAATTTGGGAGATCACGTCAGGCTTGGCCCAGGGGAGATGAAAAGCGGTGGTCATCGTCGTGAGTCCATCCTTGCTGATGTGGTGGAAGCTTTAATCGGTGCCATGTATATAGATGGTGGAATGGATATCACTCGCGAGTGTGTTTTGTCTTGGTATACGGATAGGCTGGAGAAAATTTCTCCACAGGATAAAGCCAATAAAGATGCCAAATCACAATTACAGGAATACCTGCAGTCTATCAAGTTGCCTCTTCCCACCTATCATTTAATTAACACTACGGGTAGTGATCACCAGCAGTATTTTGAAGTCGAATGCGAGGTAGCTAATAGTAACGAGAGATTTTTGGGGGCTGGCAGCAATCGTCGATCGGCTGAGCAGGCGGCTGCCAAAGCTGCCCTGGATGCTTTACAATCCCGTTAATTTTCTAAATTTCCGTGAGAAAACATGTCAGAACCAACACAGTCTGAGCCAGGACGTTGTGGCTATGTAGCTATCGTCGGTCGTCCTAATGTCGGTAAGTCGACTTTGTTAAATCATATTCTTGGCCAAAAAGTCAGCATCACTTCACGTAAACCGCAAACAACGCGTCACCGTTTACTCGGAATTAAAACGCAGGATAATGTACAAACAATTTTTGTCGATACCCCAGGTTTGCACAAGGGAGAAGAGTCGGAGAAAGCAATTAATCGCTATATGAATCGGGCGGCAAGTTCGGCGATTACCGATGTCGATGTAGTAATTTTCGTGATCGAAAAGGACCGCTGGACTGAAGAGGATCAATGGGTGCTAGAGCAAATTAAGCGAGCTGATTGTCCGGTCATACTAGCGGTTAATAAGGTTGATCAGGTAAAAGATAAAAATCAATTGCTTCCTTTTTTGCAAAGCTGTGCTGAAAAAATCAATTTTACCGATATTGTTCCAGTTTCTGCGATACATGGAAATAATCTGGATAAATTAGAGCAGTGTGTTACTCAACATTTACCTGAGAGCATTCATTTTTTCCCGGAAGATCAAATTACTGATCGCAGTATGCGTTTTATGGCTGCTGAGATGGTGCGAGAGAAAATTATGCGGCAATTGGGGGCAGAAGTGCCCTATGCCATGACTGTTGAGATAGAAGATTTCAAAGACAGCGGAAAAAGTATTCATATACATGCGCTGATTTTAGTAGAGCGGGAAGGTCAGAAGCGCATTGTTATTGGTAATAAGGGAAGTCGGCTGCGCTCGATAGGGCAGGAAGCACGAGAAGATATGGAAAAAATGCTTGAACGAAAAGTAATGCTAAAACTCTGGGTGAAGGTTAAATCCGGGTGGTCTGATGATGATCGCGCATTACGGAGTTTAGGTTATAACGATTTCGATTAGTGTTTATCTATCAGGTAAATACATAATTGACTGGATATTCACCAAAATATGCGAATTGATGCCCAGCCAGCTTATGTTTTACATACTCGGGATTTTCGAGACAGCAGCCTGCTGATTGAATTATTAACCAGAGATCACGGAAGAGTCAGTGCTGTCGTTAAAGGTGTGAGATCGACCGCAAAATCTGCCAAACAGCGAAGGAGTCTGATGCAACCCTTCGTATTACTACAGGTTGGATGGAGTGGTAAAACTGATCTCAAATCGTTGGTGCATTTTGAAAGCAATTCGCCGCCGCATGAATTACAGGGTAAACAGCTTTTCAGCGCTATTTATGTGAACGAGTTATTAACGCGTTTATTGCATCATTACGAAAGCAATCCAGCATTATTCGAACGATATCAACGGTTATTGATAGATTTGACTGAGCAAGCACTGCCACTTGATGTTTTGCTAAGGCGTTTTGAGCTCTGGCTGTTAGAAGACCTGGGATACGGCATTGACTTTGGTAGTGAGTATGAAACTGGCGATCCTATTAACGCGAGTCAGCAATATCACTTTGATGTTGAACATGGTTTTATCGCGGCTGCTGATTTTGTCCATCCCCACTCGAAGCAAGCATTGTTTAATGGTAATGATCTATTAGCCATCGAACAGGGAGAATTTACTGATTCCGCCCGGCGTTGCGCCAAAATGATTTGCAGGCAGGCTCTTGCTATACATCTGGGTGGGAAACCGTTAAAAAGTCGTGAACTATTTGTCTAGTGACTTATCTTACTGAAGACTGTCTGATCAAGAGCTATCTGAAAGGCTTTGCGGGCCTTCTGTGACAGTGTATGATCGGCCGCTGTTATCGCTTTCAGAATGCTTTTTTATCGTTTTTTAATCAATATGGCAGCTATTTATAAAAGATAAATGCTGCTTAAGCCCTTCATAGTGATGGGGCTATTTGTGGATCTTTTAGCAGTTTTATGACTTTTCCTACCATTGAAGACTATGTAGGTTCTACCCCCCTGGTTCGTTTGCAACGCCTTGCAGGAAATACCAGTAACACCATTTTACTGAAGTTAGAAGGTAATAATCCGGCTGGTTCTGTTAAAGATCGACCCGCTGTGAGCATGATTCGGCGTGCAGAGGCACGTGGTCAAATTAGCCCCGGGGATACCTTGATAGAGGCAACCAGTGGTAACACGGGGATTGCTCTGGCAATGGCGGCAGCCATCAAAGGCTATCGCATGGTGTTAATCATGCCGAATCATATGAGTGATGAGCGCAAACTGGCTATGTCAGCCTATGGTGCCGAGCTGATCGAAGTGAGTCAGGAAGCGGGCATGGAGGGAGCCAGAGACCTGGCACTTAAGATGCAAAGCGAAGGTCAGGGCATTGTACTGGACCAGTTTGCTAATCAGGATAATCCTCAAGCGCATTACGAGGGCACAGGCCCTGAAATCTGGCGGCAGACAGAGCAACGCATAACTCATTTCGTCAGTTCCATGGGGACCACAGGAACTATTATGGGGGTGTCTCGTTATCTTAAAGAACAGAATCCGAACATAGAGATTGTGGGGTTGCAACCAGCCGATGGGGCCAGTATTCCAGGCATTCGTCGATGGCCGAAGGAATATTTACCAAAAATCTTTGATGAAACTCGTGTTGACAGGATTATTGATATTGATCAGCAAAGCGCTGAAGAAACCATGAAGTTACTGGCATCCAGGGAAGGTATATTCGCTGGGGTCTCTTCAGGGGGAGCAGTTTCCGGAGCATTAAAGTTGTCTGAAGAAGTTGAAAACGCAGTCATCGTCGCCATTATTTGTGATCGAGGCGACCGTTATTTATCCACCGGTGTTTTTAATTCATGACTTTAATTATATTGGGTTCATGACTGCTATTTAGGTTGTCAGCTATTGCTATGTCAGTAAGAGAAGGTTGGACCAAAATAGTAGGTCCAAAACAGTAGGCCCAAATCAAGCAGGCCCAAATCAAGCAGGCCCAAATCAAGCAGGCCAAAGTATGGTGCAAAAAATCCGACAGTTGAACAGGGACAGTAACAAAAGGATAAGAATAATAAAATGGCAAAAGTAAGATGGTAAAGGTCCGTGAGGAACACCCGGAAAATGATGACGGGTCGGTCAATTTAGACCAATGGCTGTCTCGCCTTCCCGTTGATGAAAATACCGATTTAGCGCGCCTGAAAGAAGCTGGTGAGGCCAGCCGTGCTGCTGAGAAGAGAGCTATAGCGCAGGTCTCTGACAAAGTCTGGTCTTCCTCTATCAGTAGTTTTCGTATTGGCCTGGAAATGGCCGAAATCCTCGCTGAATTACATTTGGATCAGGAGACCTTGGTAGCCGCTATTCTTTATCGTGCAGTCAGGGAAGAGAAGTTACCGCTGGAACGAGTTGAACAGCAGTTTGGTGCTGATATCGCCGCCATGATTAGTGGCGTGCAGAGGATGGCGGCAATGAGCCGTGTCATTGGTGGTGATGATCCTGTATTGGGTCAGGCAGAAGCGCAGCGTGACAACATAAGGAAAATGTTAGTTTCTTTGGTGGATGATGTCAGGGTGGCATTGATCAAATTGGCAGAACGTACCTGTGCCATCCGTACCGTAAAAAATGATCCGGCCAGACGTCATAAAGTCGCTAAAGAAGTTAATGATATTTATGCTCCATTAGCCCATCGATTGGGTATCGGTCATATCAAATGGGAACTGGAAGATTTCGCCTTTCGATATCTGCAACCGTTAGCCTATAAAAAAATTGCTAAGTTACTAGATGAAAAACGTTTAGCACGTCAACGTTATATTGACGATGTTATCGATACATTACAAAAGGTATTAAGTGCGAGCGGTATAGAATCAGATTTGACTGGGCGGGCAAAGCACATCTATAGCATCTGGCGAAAGATGCAACGCAAGGGAATCGGTTTTTCGCAGGTTTACGATATTCGTGCAGTGCGTATTTTAGTGCCTGAAATGAAAGATTGTTATGCCGCATTGGGATTGGTGCATGGGCTTTGGCGCAATATTCCCAATGAATTTGATGACTATATTGCTAATCCTAAAGACAATGGTTATCGATCATTGCATACAGCGGTTATTGGCCCCGAAGGTAAAGTGTTAGAGGTGCAGATCAGAACTCACACTATGCATGAAGAGGCAGAATTTGGTGTGTGTGCACATTGGCGTTATAAGGGTAGCGATAATCATGGGGGTGGTAGTTACGAGGATAAAATTGCCTGGTTACGTCAGGTACTCGACTGGCACGAGGAAACCGGTGGTGGAGCCTCGGAGGTGGCCGAACACTTTTCACGAGCACAGGATAGAGTCTATGTATTTACCCCGGAAGGGCATGTAGTTAATTTAGCGCAGAATTCTACGCCGTTGGATTTTGCCTACCATATTCATACGGAAGTTGGGCATCGTTGTCGAGGTGCCAAAGTTAACGGTCGGATAGTACCTTTAACCTATCAATTGCAAACTGGTGAACAAGTACAGATTCTGACAGGCAAGGAAAATGCTCCTCGCCGCGACTGGTTACAGCCCTCACTAGGTTTTCTTAAATCAAGTCGTGCCCGTGCAAAAGTTCAACACTGGTTTAAGCAGCAAGCTAGAGAAGATAATGTTGCTGCAGGCAGAGCGCTGATTGAAAAAGTTTTTAAGCGTCTTGCATTAACAAGTTTGGACTACAAAGCCGTGGCGAAGTACTTCGGTTATCAAGTAGTGGAAGATATGTACGCTGCAGTGGGTGCAGGGGATATCGCCACTGCGCAAATTGTCAATGCGGCGCAGAGTTTATTTAATGACTCGCCCGACCCCGTATTACAACCTAGGGCTTCGAAAGATGACAAGGTCGCCAATGACGATGTCATGGTCAGTGGTGTGGGTAATCTGCTGACACATTTTGCAGGTTGCTGTAAACCAGTACCGGGTGATGTCATTATCGGATATGTTACTCAAGGTAGAGGTGTCAGTATTCACAGACAGGATTGCCCGAAGGTTCTGCAGTTGCAAAGTGCCGAGCGCGATCGAATTATTGAAGTGAGCTGGGGCAACAAACCCCAGGAAACATATCCTGTCGATATTGCTATTAAAGCCTATGATCGCAGTGGTCTTTTGCGCGATATAACAACTCTGTTAGCTAATGCCAGGATTAATGTTGTGGCCGTTAACACCCAGTCAGATATACAGACAAACATGGCAACTATGCGTTTAACGCTTGAGATAACCAGCCTTGAAGCCCTGGGTATTCTGCTGGCTAAAATGACAAGATTACCCAATGTGTTAACAGCGGAGCGGGTACGTGAAGGATAATTCGACGTCGCCAAAATACAATCTACAGGATTTGTTGTATTTAATGGAGCGGCTACGAAATCCGGAAGATGGTTGCCCCTGGGATTGTGAGCAAGACTTTAGTTCCATTGCGCCTCACAGTATTGAGGAGGTATACGAACTGGTCGACGCTATTGAGCGCAAAGATATAACTCATATCAAGGAAGAGTTGGGTGATGTTTTATTCCAAGTGATTTTTTATTCGCAGCTTGGCAAGGAGCGTGAGCAGTTTTCCTTTGATTCCATTGTTAATACGTTGGTGGATAAACTCGTTCGTCGACACCCTCACGTCTTCCCCAATGGCGAGTTGAGGGAACGTTTTGGTCAGCAGTCGGTTGAAACAATTCAGGTAAAACAGAATTGGGAATCGATTAAAAAACAGGAAAGAAAACACAAGGAACAACATGGTGTGCTTGACGATGTGCCGGTAACACTACCGGCTTTATCCCGCGCAGTTAAATTGCAAAAGCGTGCAGCCGGAGTTGGTTTTGATTGGGAAAACATCGCTGACATCCATGACAAAATTGCTGAAGAACTGCAGGAATTGCAACAAGCCATGGATGCCAATGTTAAAGCTGCTATTGCCGAAGAGTTTGGCGACCTGTTGTTTGCAGTAGTCAATTTGGGTCGACATTTAAAGCTGGATCCCGAATCTACTTTGCGCGCTGCGAACCGGAAATTCGAAAGACGCTTTAATTACATTGAAAAAAATCTCGCTGAACAGGGGCAAACAGCGCAAGCTGCTTCTCTGGAACTTATGGATGCCTTGTGGGATCAAGCCAAAAGGGGAGAAAAACAGTAAGACCCTGATGTCCATATCAGGGGCTCGATGTTGTTTAGAGTTAGATTTTGCAACTTAATTGTACTGGCTTAGTGTTACTTTAACTGATCATAGACTTGTTGATTGATAGCGCCGTCATCTAGTAATTGTTGCAATCGCTTTTCTCTTTTAGACGTTTCAGATTCAACTTTTCCCTTATCCGTAACGTTAAACCCTAACCACTCGCGCAATTTGCTAAATACTTTATGAATGCCTCGCCATAACTTGGGTAATAACCAAACAAGTAATGCGATAAACGCAATAGCCATCGCAACAAACAGCCAGGGATGAGTCAATGCGGCCCATAGTCCTAAAATAACGGCGATATCTTCCAGTATTGAAGCCCCCCAGTTAGAGAAAGGTTCCGGAGATGTATTGATCATTACACGTGTGCCGGCTTTGGCTGCATGAGTTGCTCCGGTTAAGGTGCCTCCCAGGATGCCCGCAGTGATCTGTAGTGCGGGAGTAACATCACCGACGGCAGCTGCAGCGAGCATGGCTCCGGCAGGAATGCGTATAAAGGTATGAATGGCGTCCCAACCCGTATCGACACCTGGTGTTTTATCGGCAAAGAATTCAATGGCATACATAATGCCAGCTGCGCTTATTACCAGAGGATCCTGCACGACTTGCAGGCTTTGAGGCAATTCGATGTTACCAGTAGCGCCTCCCAGGCCCAGTACCAGGATAGCTGCGTAGAGATTAATACCGCTGGCCCAGGCTATGCCCATGGTCATCGAAATAACGGTTATCAGCTGTTCGTATTCGTTCATAGAGCCCCCACAATGTTCAGACTTGTCATTGTTTAGGTTTTATTTGCCAGAATAAGTTTCTAGTGAATAATGTTTAGTTGCTGGATGATTTTTATACAGTTTAGGGTTGTTATGTGTTGGGCGCGGTATGACTCAAGGTGTTAGTGTGTCGAAAGGCCACGATTACGGCGACTACTGCGAATAAAAACCCTCCTACAGCTTGCCCCACTAGCACACCGGAAGGGCCGCCTAATTGAGCACCAACCATCACGAAGGGGAGAGTGCCAAGTGTGGCACGGCCGACATTAAACCAAGTGGCATAAATAGGTTTGCCTAGGTTGTTAAAGCTGGCATTAGCGACAAATTGAGCGCCGTTAAACATAAAGCTGATAGCTATCCAGGTACAAAAAACCTGCATTAACTCTGCTGCTTCACCGGTTAAGTTGAAGAGGCGGATAATGACATCTTGTAACAAAAACAACATCAGTGAAACGACGGTCACATAAACCGCGTTAAACATCAGGGCGTTAACAATGGTTTGTTTTACCCGATCATACATTTTGGCGCCGAAGTTTTGGCCAATAATAGGTGCTACGGCGCCGGAAAGAGCAAAAACCAAACCAAAGGCAACCGGTGAAATACGATTGATAATGGAAAAGCTAGCGACATAAGCACCACCAAATTTGGCAATAGCGTTGAGCACAATAAAATTGCCAATAGGTGTGAAGATATTAGTCAGCATTGCTGGCCCCGCAATAGCAAGAATAGGGCGTAAGTCCTGAGAAAAATTTTGCATACTAAAGTGGGTAGTTAGGTGATGTTTTCGGGTCACGCCGTAAAGCGCAAGAGACAAAATTCCACACCTGGCCAGCACTGTTGCTATTGCTGCACCCTGGACGCCGAGGTCCAGCCCGAAAATCAGAATCGGGTCTAATACCGCATTAATGGCCCCGCCAAACAATGTTGTGTACATGGATAATTTGGCATCGCCAGCTGCCCTGATAGCTGCTGATAGCGCCATGCCCGTAGCGAGGATCGGTAAAGAAGGTAGAACAATGTACAAAAAGTTTGTGCCGATCTCAGTCGCTTCAGGGTCGGCACCTAATAATCGAAATAGAGCGGGTAAGTTCAAGCTGATTAAAACTGACAGGCTGCCGGTCAAACAAAAACCCAGTACTGCCACATTAATTACATAACGTCGTGCTTGCTCTGGCCGGTCTTGTCCTATGGAGCGTGATACCAATGCTCCCATAGAGATAGTGATGCCAATGCTCAGTGATACGGTAAAAAAAGATATGCTGGTGGCAAATCCTACACCGGCTAATATTGCCTCACTGCCCAGCAGGCTGAGAAAGTACATATCCAGCAGGTCGACCAGAAAAATTCCTACCAGGCCGGCAGCGCTGGTCGACGTCATAACAAAAATATGCCGCAGGATAGGGCCATCAAGGAACTTTGCCTTAATGTCTTTTTTGTCAATCGCTTTATTCAAGATGCGAACTCGTAGGAACTGCTAAATGGATAGATTGGCTTATCGGCGCCGCGCATCATAGCATGATTTGGTAGTTGTTATATTGATGTGGTTGATTTTTGCTTGCCGGCGTTGAGTCCGGTTTCAATCGTGGTAAGCTTGATAAATCGTTGATGGGGTGAGACTGCAAAAGGGTTATTTAGTGTCAGTAATGAGTAAAAGAAGTAGTCATCCAGGTCGTAGCCACTCTAGAAATGCTCATAGAGAGCACTCCTCAAAGTCACAACGACATAACAAAAAAGATTGTCCACATTGTCGCCGAATGCGTTGGTTGCTCACATTCTTGATTTTGGCGACGATGACAGTGATTCTTTATCTGGATCAACTCGCCAATTAGGGAAACAGGTTGACCTCCAACGATCCATATACTGAGGCAGTATTGTCGGTTCTGGCCTCAGCTCAAGCTAACTACCATCGTCATTTGCTGGTGGTATCTGGCGAAAGAGAATGGTCTCGTCAGTTTATTCAGAGTGTAGTTCAGCCTGAAAACTTTTCTGAAACCTTGTGGATCACAGATGCAGAGATTAATCAGCCAGTAGTTTCTGCGACACAAGCACACCATCTATTAGGACGGCAAGTTGATTGTGTGATCTTTGATGCCTGGGCCGGATTGCATCCAGATGCGCTGGCGGTGGTTGCAGGTTTGATTAAAGGTGGTGGAGTATTGTTTTTGATGACGCCTCCGTTACATGAGTGGGAGGATTATGCCGACCCGGATTATCAACGTATGTTGGTCCACGCTTATTCATCCGAACAGGTTGCGGGGCGATTTATTCGGCATATCATTAACTCCTTTGAGTCTGACCAAATTACAGTACTTGATCAGCGCACATCTCCTGTAATCCATCAGCATTTATCTTCTTCAGCAGCACAACCCCCAACCCAAATAATTAATGATATTTATGCTACCGAAGATCAGCAGCTTGCAGTTAATGCAGTGATCAAAGTGTTAACAGGCCATAGCCGCAGGCCATTGGTGATGACGGCAGATCGTGGTCGTGGTAAGTCGGCGGCGTTGGGAATTGCCTGTGCAAAGATAATGAGTTCTGGGTGCTATCGCATCATCTTGACGGCTCCCAATAGGGATGCTGTGAATACGGTATTTGAACATTGCGCAAAAGTTTTAACGTTAGATCCATCCAATGATCACGTTAATACGATGACATTTGGTGATGCCAGTCTGCAATTTGTCCCTGCCGATGAAATCATCAGGCTGCAACTTTCAGCTGATCTGCTATTAATCGATGAAGCCGCTGCACTTCCCGTTCCTATTCTTGAAAAATTAGTGTCACGTCATAACCGATGTGTGTTTTCAACGACTGTTCATGGTTATGAAGGTACCGGAAGGGGCTTTGAAATACGTTTTAAAAATATTCTCGAACAGCTAACGCCACAATGGCGATCGGTTGAACTCTCACAACCCGTTCGTTGGGCAGAAGGTGATCCTTTGGAGCGCTGGTTGTTTAAGGTGCTGTTATTAAATACTACAACAGTGCCTGCTGAATCCATTCAGGATGTATTGCCCAGTCAGTGTATAACGGAAGAATTAAATCGTGATGAGTTGGTAAGGGATAATCGTCTTCTAAACGAATTATTTGGTTTGTTGGTTGTTGCTCATTATCAAACTTCTCCATCGGATTTGAGGAGTTTGTTGGATGGCCCCAATATCAGGGTTTGGTGTAGTCGCTATCAAGGACATATCGTTGCGGCAGCCATTATTGCTGCTGAAGGTGGAATGGATGATCAATTAGCAGATGCTATTACCCGAGGTGAGAGAAGGCCTAGGGGGCATTTGCTACCGCAAACATTAGCGTCGCATTGTGGATTTAATAGGGCACCTATACTTCGATATCAGCGCGTCATTCGTATTGCTGTGCATCCGTCGCTGGTTAGAAGAGGATTCGGTGCGCAGCTATTTAACACTATAATTGCTCAGGCCAGACGGGAACACTATGATTTTGTTGGCTCCAGTTTTGCGGCGACAGCTGACGTGCTTGCCTTTTGGAATAGCTTACAGTGTATACCCGTAAGGTTAGGAGTACGTAGAGATGCCAATAGTGGATGTCATTCGGTAATGGTGTTGTCGGCTTTATCGATAGAGGCAGATAGTGTATTGACGTCAGTATGTAAACGATTTACTGAGCATTTTTACAGAGGGTTAGAGAATATATTCAAGGACTTGGATGCGGAGTTAGTCATAATGTTGTTGGATTCCCTGCCGATAGGTGATGAATCCATGAATAATCAGGACTGGAAAGATATCATGTATTTTGCTGAAGGCCGTCGACAATTTGAAGTCACACACATTCCATTGTGGCAATTTGTATGTTGTATGCTGACGCAGGAGCGTCACAGAAAACGATTGTCATTTATTCAGCAGAGCCTATTGGTGAAAAGAGTTTTACAGTATCAATCGGTATCAGTTATCTCAGAGCACTTTGGTTTTACGGGCAAAAAGCAAGTGTTGAGTGAATTGCGCAGCGCTATTAAAACACTGTATGAATCCGCAAAATCCGCTAATGCTCAGGTAGGTGATCAATAAATATGAATCGAGAAGTGGTAGTTGATGATAATGAGATTCATCTTTATTTAGCAGATGTAGAAAGCGTCACTTCTGACTTGTTTGAAAGATATCGTGCAATTCTGTCCCCGGAGGAGTTGGAGCGAAATGAGCGATACCGATTTCAACACAGTAAAAATACTGATTTACTGGCTCGGGCCATTACCCGAACTACATTATCAAAATATGCTCCATTTCAACCGGAAGAGTGGCAATTTATTAAGGGCGAGCATGGTAAACCGGAAATCGCTAATCCAAATGTTTCACTGCGCTTTAATCTAAGTCATACCAGGCGCTATGTTGCTCTAGCGGTGACTAAAACTTTTGACATTGGTGTCGATATTGAATGTATTGAACGAAACAATGACGTGCTGTCGATAGCAGAGCATTATTTTGCAGAACAGGAATTGAACGACCTTTTTCAGTTGCCGGCACGAAGCCAGGAAGATCGATTTTTCGACTACTGGACATTGAAAGAAGCGTATATGAAAGCCAGAGGAGAAGGATTGGCTTTAGGATTGGGAAATTTTAGTTTTATGCTTAGGCAATCGAAGCCAATAACCATTAGTTTTAATCAATCATTGGTGGATCAAGCCAAAGACTGGCTCTTTTGGTTAAGTAGCCTAACAATTGATCATCGTTTGGCATTAGCCTTTAGACATAGAAATCAATTAAATGCGAAAGACCAGAATGTTGTTAAGTTGACCATTTATGATGTGATTCCGTTTGCAGGGAATAACGATAAGCAAGATCAACAAATAGTGTTAGGTTGGTAGTGTTTTAATTTGTTAAAAGATATTAATGAGTTGGAAAAGATATAAATAAGGACAAATATGTGCCGTTGGCCTGAAAAAATAGCTTTGTCTAAATTAACTTAACGTATTTTATGCCCGATTTAGATCAGTCAAAGAGTTCTGCTTCTATCCAGCGTTGTCATGCGACAATTTTGTTTGCTGACATTAGCGGGTCAACACGGCTTGCAGAATTAACTGATCCAGAAAGCTTAGCCAATATTCTTCAACATGTACGCCAAATGGCTGATGCTGTTATATCTCAATACGGTGGTGTCATTAACCAGTTTTATGGTGATGGTGTCTTGGCCGCATTTGGTTATCCTGTTCCACATGAAAATGATGTATTGCATGCAACTGAAGCTGCGCTCAAATTGCATGAAGCTATTGCTCAATTACCAGTAGAACATCTGCTTCCCAATGGTTTCAAGTTGCAGTTGCATACCGGAGTACATGCTGGGCTGATGGTAGTTCAGGAAGGTGATAGGTTGCAGGGGCAGTATAAGCTTTATGGCGATGCGCTTAATACCGCCGCTCGATTAGCTGATGCTGCTGAGGCGGGGGAAACATTTGCTAGCGCTGTAACCTTAAGAGGGGTGTTACCTTATTTTAATTGCGAGCCTGTTGATCCCTTGTCGTTAAAAGGAAAATCGCAACCTCTGGAAGCATTTAAAGTTATCAGTCGATCTGATATTAGTACGCGATTTGAAGCTAGTAAAATAAGAGGGTTATCACCATTTATTGGCAGACAAAAGGAAATTGAGCAACTTAACAGTTTACTGAGTTCGGCGTTTGCAGGAAGCATGCAATTAGTGATTGTTCATGGTGCTGCTGGCCTTGGAAAAACTCGATTAATAGAGGAGTTTTTAAATCATATACCTTCATCCAAAAATAGTATTTTTCGTGCCTATTGCCAAAGCGATACTTCGGCTGTTCCCCTGCAGCCTTTTATTCAAATACTTCATCAAATTTTTCGAGTGGAGCCGTCTGATCATACAGAAGAAACCATTGAGCTGGTTAGACAGCAGCTTAATAAATTGGATAGTGATTTAATAAAGTACGATAAGGATTTGTCAAGATTGCTCTCCTTGAGTGAACCCGGTAATGATGAAGAACAATCTCGACACTATTTAAAATTTCTGATTTCTCTTTCGAAAGTATTAGCAACTAAAGAGCCAGTATTTATTTTTATCGATGACTGGCATTGGGCAGATGATGCCTCCAGGCAAGTACTCGGTACTTTGGTTCAAGAGTTGAAAGATTTGCCGGTATTTATCGTATTGTCTTCGCGGCATGAAGAACTAAGTGACAGTATGTTAAAAGCTTTTAAATTGTCACTAAGTCCGCTGTCTTACGAAGAAACATTGAAGGCAATTGATAATATTTTTCCCGATGCTTCTCTGTGGGGATGGGAGCAAGCGATTTTTGAACGTTCAGGCGGTAATGTTTTATTTGTAGAAGAACTTTGTCAAACCATACAGGCTGATTTAAATACTCAGCAGAATATTAAAGATATTAGTCATGTGCCTGCTACATTGTATGGTTTAATTGAATCAAGGATGGATCGACTTCAGGATGAGCATAGCAAGTTGGTCAAAAGTGCTTCTGTGATTGGTATCATTGTTCCTACCTGGTTATTGGAAAGACTAATCGGTTATCAATTATCAGAGGATATTCTGAGCGAATTAGCACACCACGATTTGCTCTATCAAAAAGATGACAATGCATTTCTGCAATTTAAGCATGGATTGACACGTGATGTTATTTATCAGTCAGTAAGTTTGCATGAGCGGAGAGCATTGCATCTCAGGATTGCGGCTATTTTGGAGGAGGAGACCAATGCCCAGGGTAGTGATGAGTTTTATGAGGCGTTGGCATCGCATTATTTTTCCGCCGGTGAAAATATAAAAGCCTCTCAATATGCCGAGTTCGCTGGAGATAAAGCCTCTGCTTCCAGAGCGCTAGATCGCGCCAGAATTCAATACCAGCTTGCACTTGAGGCATTGGAGATGGTCGCTGAAGAGGATGCTTATTATCAACGCTGGAATAAAATTGTGGAGAAGTTGGGGTGGACTTGTGTTTTTGACCCTCATAATGATCAAACCGAAATATTAGAAAAGGCAGTAGAGCTTGCTAGGCAACATAAGAATAGTGTTAGTTTGGCTAAGTCTGAATATTGGTTAAGTTATATTTATTACGCGTTAGGTGATTCGAAGAAAGCAATTTTATACTCAGAGCATTCTTTCAATATAGCAAAAAAGATTAATGATAGAGGTTTGATTATTCATTCATTATCAGTTCTGGCCCAGGCTCGTGCTACGGCTTGTGATTATGATCGAGCGCTGAATGATTTTGATGAGGTAATGCGTTTACGAGGTTATAAATCCAACTCTAATAAAATTTCTATTGGTTCGGCATTTGGGTTAGCCTGTAAAGCAACTGTTTGTGCCGATATGGGGTATTTTGATCAAGCTCATTATTATTTTGACCAGGCCAAGTTGGGGTTAATTGCGGAGAAGTCTGAAGTTGAAGGTTCTGTGTTGGCTCTACAGACGGCCGTTTACATATGGCAGGGTCGTTGGCATGAGGCCAGTAACGTGGCGATGCAAGCACAGGAAGTAGCAAGCGCAATAACTAATACCTATGTCTTTGCGCAAGGGCAATCGCAGGATGGTTATGCTAAGTGGAAGTTGCAAAGAGATCGTGATGGGGTAGCCTGTTTACTAAGTGCTACCGAGTGGTTGGAACATAATGGTAAGGAATTGTTTGTATCTTTAAATTACGGTCAATTAGCTGATTGTTATGCAGAGAGTGGTGAGTTGGCACTTGCAAGAAAGTTTGCTGCGAGAGCACTCATGCGAGCACGTAAACAGGATTATCTTGGGCTTGGCACGGCTTTTAGGGCATTAGCGAAAGTTACATTAAAAGATGGAAATGTGCTTCTGTCAGAAAGGTATATGCGTCATGCGTTTCGTGCCGCTGAGATAAGGCAGTCGCGTCACGAAAAGGCGACTAATCTATTGTGTCAGGCCGAATTGTGTGGCATCAATGGTGATGTCGAGCAGGCGATTACACTGTTGAATCAAGCTCATACAGAATTTGATGCTATGCAAATGCTTTGGCATGGTCAGCAGGCCCAACAGTTGCTGGACCAGTTGATATAAACTTGTTGCGCCTTAACACTGTTTAAGTGCCAATGAAATGTTCGTACTTTTCAAAATCATGCCTGCCACCATGCCGAAAATACCTATTACTAATGTGGTGCCTGGGTTGGGTCAGGAGATATTATGGGAGTTGAAGCGGTTAGCGAACTCCACTGATTAAATTATGAGAAATTTTTCTGAAGGAAGCAGGCTTATTTTTTATCAATAATCATTCGATAAGTCTTTGCTCTTTTCTTCTCTCTTTTGATCACCGGAATAGATTGCGCAAACTGATTTTGCGCGGCAGTTTCTTTTTCTTTGTTATTGCTGAGATGTGAAAAAAGGTGGGTTTGCGTGATGGTTTTTTTCCTGGTTGCCAGCATGAGTCTATTCCTTTTTCGTTAGGTCCTATTCCTTGTTCCTTGTCGAGATATACAGTCCTTATTGTTACAGTTTGTTAGTTAGATATTATTAGTTGGACATTCCTTGTCCATTTGCTTCCTTGAAATCAGTCAATGTGAGTGAAACAGTTCACTCTATTTAACGAATTTAGCATGACTCAATAGTTTGCTATTGTATGTGATAAAACTCACACCTAAGTTTTATTTGCCAATAGAGCTGGTTTGATACTCAATCATCGGGTATAAGTTGTTCTAATCAGACAGATAAAAAGATTTATAAAATATATCGCAATGCAAACAGTTAATAGGCACGTTTTATCAACAATTAAAGCATTTCAAGCACTGGATAAGACTTCATTGGAAGATATAGCGCAGCATTGTGTAATGCGGAATTTTGCTGCTGGTGAGACGATTATTTCCTATCAGGAGCTTTCGACAACAGTCTTTTTTTTGGTGTCTGGGTCTGTCAAGGCTACCATGTTTACACCACAGGGACGCGAGATATCCTATCAAGAATTACAGCCAGGTGAGATGTTTGGTGAGTTGGCAGCACTGGATCATATGCCCAGATCTACTTCCGTTATAGCGATAGGGGATGTGAGTCTGATATCGGTGGGCGGAGAGGCGTTCATGCAAATTCTTTCAAGTTATCCTGGCATTGCGCAGCAGACTTTGAAGAAAATGGCAGGCGTAATACGTTTTCTCTGTGATCGAGTTTATAACTACGGGGCTCTAGACGTAAATAACAGGATCAGACAGGAGCTTTGTCGTTTAGCTGCTGATTATGGTGAGGTTGAAGACGGACAGCCTGAAGCTATTGTGATTTCCAGTATGCCGAAACAGCAAGAGCTGGCAAATCGCCTGGCAACGCATAGAGAGGCTGTCTCACGTGAACTCAGGTCACTGGAAAAGGCCGGTATCATCGAAAAGCGAAAGGGGCAGATAGTGATTTATGATCTTAAGCGCCTTGAACAGCTGGTTAATAATTAGTCGTTAATGGTTTCTCTAGTCTTCCATGACTTCTTCCATTACTAGTGGATAACCCAGTAATTTATTCTGGTGTGGCATTTCTCACATACCCTCCATCGTAGCTTTGTTACTTTTTACCTGTGGCTGACATCGAAGGTTTTCGGCATGGAGCTGAGGGCTGTGAGTACCAGGATGACCAAACGATACGGATGAAAGGACTTACGGACACGCGCAACCTGTAGTTGCAACGGGTAGTTGGTATAGACACTGATTATGGCCGACAGAATTAAAGGATAAGGGACGTCCAGCAGGGAAGATTCCCGAAAGGGGTAAAAGGATTAACATTTCAAGGACATAGGAACATTTGCACAAGGATGTGTCTTATAATTTTTCATTTCCACCCCCTCCCCAAGTGTTTCCCCTATTGACAAGATTTCCAAACCTATTCCATGTAAGTCTTTCTTTGTAAGCTTGATGCTTGCCAACACTGTTAATACAGAGGCTATATGTTTCTACTAAATTTATGAGATCAATGAAACTGGAGAAACCATTCGTGATTGGTATCTCTGTATTTGTTCAGAAATGTCTTCGGCAAATGTTAAACGTTTCACATCTTCAAAGAGCTCGGACGCTAAAGGGTACTGGCGGCGTAAATAACCTAGCCATTGTTTAACTCTATTTCCGACATATCTATTCTCGTAAGCCGCTTCTGTTATTTCACTGAATTGGGCCAATAGTTCTAATATTCCTTGCGGCCCCAGTTTTTGATGTGAGCGGTCATATTCGAAAGCTTTAATCTGCATGGCAAGATCAGGGCAGGCCAGTATGCCTCGACCGAGCATAATATCCGTGCACTGGCTTTGTTTGATACAGGATTGATAATCTTGTATCGACCATATTTCCCCATTGGCAATGATAGGAATGGGGCTACGTTCCCGAATATCACTGATGGCATCCCAATAAGCGGGAGGTTTATATCCGTCTACTTTGGTGCGGGCATGAATAGTTAGCTCGCTGGTATTGGCTTCAAATACAGCCTGGCAGATTTCATGTAATAAACTGCGATCTTCGAAACCCAAGCGAATTTTGGCTGTTATGGGTGTAGAGTGAGGGGTGGCATTTCTAACGGCGCTAATAATGTCATACACCCTGTTGGGTTGCTTGAGAATAACTGACCCACCATCATTTTTATTCACTAGCTTTGCTGGGCAGCCAAAGTTGATATCAATGCCAGGTGCACCTAATTTAGCCGCTTGTAAGGCATTGATAGCCATCATCTCCGGGTTGCCACCCAACAACTGAACATAAACTGGAACTCCGGCTTCGGTCAGTCCACCATTATTAAGCTCAGGGCAATAGCGTAAAAAGACTTTATTAGGTAAACGGGTGTTAGTGACCCGAATAAATTCTGTAACACAGCGATCGATGCCGCCAAGCTTAGTCAGCATTTGGCGCATGGTGTGATCGACGACTCCCTCCATCGGGGCCAATAGAATTCTCATGTTAAATCAGTATGTTGGAGAGAAAAACTACAAGAAGTAGGTAGTAAGGGCTGAGATTATATAAGGATAGAATGGATGCTGATAGCCTATTTTGTATAGCAAGTTCGTCGAGCTTTCGGCTAAAGAAAGTTAAGCTGGTCAACGGCGTTATTTGGGCAAAAAATTATTATGTAAAAAGGGGCTAGATAAGCAACTTAGTGCTTGTTTAAAGGTCTGTGGTTTTGCTCGTTAGTATAGATGCTGGCCGATGCATAGAAATCATCCGAAACATTTCGGTTGATTCTTCTGCGATCATCCATTTTTCTGCGGCGCTTATGACTTAAATCCAGCCTGGGGTTCTGGCGCTGGTCTTGGCCATTGCGTCGGTCGTTGCCTGACCTTCGGTTAATAAAAAAACGTTGTGACATAAAAGTTACATACTTGGTGGTTAATATCCGCCGGATTGTTTATTGTTTTTCCAAAAACAACCTCGGGGGAGGACAAGTTTAGGCTATGTCTCAGGGTTTTCCAGCCAGTTCCCAAATAAGTTGTGAAATTCCCCTAAATTGTTGGCTTATAAAGGGTTCCTAAGGTCGAAATAGCCCAATATAATGCTGCGTCTATCAAAAAAACAAATAGGTGATGGTTTTGACAGGAGAGCAATTAGCTAACAGCTTGACATCTTATGGACATAAAACTGTCACATGGGTTAATGGGCTGCCTGTTAAAACACTCAATAAAATCGTCTGTGCTGTTTTTGCCCTATGGATAATGACAGGACTATTACAGCTTGTCTGGTTATTTATCCCACAGAATGATGATTCTCAATTAGAGATGAATCCATCTTCAGGGATTATTACCTCACAACAATCTGAGCCGGGAGACACTGTCAATATTCCTGAGTTACAAGCATTGAACCTATTTGGCGTAATGGGTGAGGTACCTGTTAACGAGCCGCAAGTGCAAATACCCATTGAAGCTGAGATTAATGCCCAAAAGACCCGACTGAATTTGACGCTAGAAGGTGTTGTGCATACACCTGATCAGGAGCATTCTATTGCCATCATCGTGTATCAGGGCAAGCAGGAGCAATACCATATAGGTGACTCAATTCCTGGAGGGAATAGGGTCACGCTCTCTAGAGTGCTGCTTGATCACATCATTCTGGATAACAATGGTAGTTATGAGTCACTTTGGTTATACGATGAAGATAAAAAGGCGCAAACAGGTTCTGCATCGAGATCTGTGTCAAGGCCGCAGGTGCAATCTCAAAGCAGAAACGTGACGGATTTGCGTGATAATACGAATGCGACTGACTTGGCCAGAGACTATAAAGCTCGTCTATATAACAATCCAGGTTCCTTAGCTGATGTGTTGAGAATTGTACCGGCACAGAAAGATGGGCAAATGGTGGGTTATCGGGTGAGCCCCGGAAAAGACAGGCAGCAGTTCAGTGAGTTGGGGTTTAAGTCTAATGATATTGTGACCTCGGTTAACAATATCTCATTAAGTGAACCATCTAATGCACTTGAAATCTATAAGTTGATGCGCAACGCCACTGATGCCAATTTTGTTGTTGAAAGAGATGGTGAGCAAATACAAATAGTGGTTTCCTTGGATTGATGACCAATACGCGGAACAAATATTTTAATAATAAAAAATGAGAATGAGCATTCGATAGTCTGCATTTCATACAAGATATATCGATTTTTAGTAGGTATTCTTTTGGGTAGGTGTTCTGGAATATATATATGACCTTGATAAGAAAAATGTCGCCGGTAGCGCGAGTGTGTAGTTTGATGTTGATGTCGCTTGCCTCTGTGCCATCTCAGGTATGTGCCCAAAGTGATGTCAGTGCAAGTAAGGCCGGTAGCGAACAGACCTGGACAGTTAACTTTAAAGAAACTGATATACAGGAATTGATTCGCTTTGTAGCTACAGCTACTAACCGAACGATTATTGTTGATGACAAGGTGAGAGGCAAAGTACAAGTTATTTCTGCCAAACCGGTAAATAGTGAAGAATTGTATGAACTGTTTTTATCTATTTTGGAAATCTATGGTTTTACCGCCGTTGAATCCGGGGATATTACACGAATCATTCCCTTGCAAGCAGCCAGGACTGCGCCAGTTCAGGTGACGACCGATAATGAAAAAGGTGAAAGTAGTGAAATCATTACCGAAGTTATTCAGTTAGAAAATATTTCGGCGGCCAAACTTATCCCTGTGTTGAGGCCGTTAGCACCACAACAGGCGCACATGGCAGCTTATGCACCGAGCAATGCCATTATTATTTCAGATACAGCTGCCAACATTAATCGTATTAAAGAAGTGATTCGCAATATTGATCTTTCGGCGGTACAAAAAACGGAACTGATACCTCTTGAACATGCATCAGCTGAAGAGGTCGTTCGAATGATTCAACAGTTGCAAAAAGTTGAAGCTGCACAGGGTGCGGCAGAAGCCAGTAAAATGGTTTTGGTGGCGGATAAACGCACCAACAGTGTTTTACTCAGTGCGGAAGAGATGGATCGGCTGCGAATAATGGCCTTGATTAAAAATCTGGATACGCCATTAGCGCAAAATGGTAATGTGCAGGTGATTTACCTCGAATATGCTGAAGCGAAAGCGTTATCCGAAGTGCTGACGCGTATTGTACAAAATATGGAAGGTCTAACACCGCAAGCGGGTAATAATGCGGCAGCAAGAAATAAAGGCGGTGCGACCATCGAAGCGGATGAAGGTACTAATTCCCTCATTGTTACTGCAGAAGCTGATGTAATGCAGTCGTTGATGTCGGTTGTAAAGATGCTCGATATTCGCAGAGCCCAAGTGTTAGTTGAAGCTATTATTGTCGAAATGTCAGATGATGATGGGCGCGATTTGGGTGTCGAATGGTTGTTTGTTAATGAGAGCGGTGCTTATGGTTCATCCACAAGTTCCGGCTTAGGTGGTGCGTTAGCCGCTGCCGGTTTCGAAACCGACGATAATGGTGATGCAGTAGACTCTCGACCTGCTCTGGCGACTGTGTTGGGTAATACTGCTGGACAAGTGTTGGGGATAGGACGCCTTCAAGATGATATTAGTTTTAATGTAGTGCTAAACGCGCTACAGACAAATCGAGAGGCGAATATTTTATCGACGCCATCGTTAATGACACTGGATAATGAAGAGGCTTCCATTACCGTGGGTGAAAATATTCCCTTCGTAACCGGTTCCTATACATCGACGGGGAGTGCGTCTTCCAATCCGGATAATCCCTTCCAAACGGTTGAGCGCGAAAATGTAGGTATTAGTTTGAAAATTACCCCTCAAATTAATGAGGGTGATTCAATGATACTAGCTATTTCTCAGGAAGTGTCCAATGTGATTGAAGGCAGTGCGATTATTAACAGCAACCCTGTCACCAGCGAGCGAAAAATCGACACTAAAGTGCTAGCCGATGACGGGCAGATTATAGTCTTGGGTGGTTTAATTGAAGACGATATCACTGAGCAGGTACAAAAGGTGCCAGTATTAGGTGATATACCTATTATAGGGGCTGTGTTTAAAAATACTTCTATAAGAGTAGGCAAACGACATCTACTAGTGTTCCTGCGTCCAACTATCGTTAGGGATAAGAGAGCGATGGATGCAGCTACTGCCAGTAAGTATCGCCTCATTCGTGAGCAACAAATTCAAGAAATTGAAGAAGGTATTGATTTATATAACGATGAAACACTACCGCTATTACCAGAATGGCGTGAACAGTTGGAAAAGTTACAAGAGATGCGACAGGAAGAGCAGCAAGTTGATGAAACTACTGAAGGTAACCAGCGGTAATACTGTATGGCTAATTCAGTTGAAGAAACATCAGTGTCACATGGAGAAGAATTGTTAGTTGATGATGCTAACAGTGAACACAGTGCTAATGAGATAGTTGTTGAGCATGAATTAATACAGTTGCCCTTCGCCTTTGCGCAAGGACATGGCGTATTACTGGAAATGCAGGGAGAGCAGCCGCACATCATTTACCGGCCCGGTTTAAAAGTATCAGTCTTGTCTGAGTTACGGCGGGCCCTTAATAAAAGCTTTACTGTTGAAGAAGTTGCAACAGAAGCTTTTCAACTGCGACTCACGCGCGCTTATCAAAAAGATAATAATGAGGCTGTGCAAGTAGCTGAAGATATGGGCGCGGACTTTGATTTGTCACGATTGGCAGATGAAATTCCCGATACTGCCGATTTGATGGATGCTGAAGATGATGCACCTGTTATTCGTTTAATCAATGCAATTTTATCGCAGGCAGTTAGGGAGCAGGCCTCTGATATTCATATTGAAACCTTTGAAGACAAGCTCACAGTTCGCTTCCGCATAGATGGTGTTTTGACAGAAGTACTCTCACCAAAACGTATGCTTGCACCTCTGTTAGTGTCACGTTTAAAGGTGATGGCAAAGCTGGATATTGCAGAAAAACGCGTACCACAGGATGGCAGGATTTCGATTCGGTTGGCAGGGCATGCGGTTGATATTCGAGTTTCTACTATCCCCTCTGCACACGGTGAACGCGTTGTATTGCGTTTGTTAGATAAACAGGCTGGTCAATTAGAACTCGATCAGCTGGAAATGAATGAGCAGGTTTATTCGGCATATACTCACTCATTACAGGCGCCGCACGGTATTATTCTGGTAACGGGGCCAACGGGTTCAGGTAAGACAACAACGCTATATGCAGGGCTTACCCACATTAACGAAAGTAGCCGCAATATATTAACCATTGAAGATCCTGTCGAATATTTGCTACCTGGTATCGGCCAGACACAAGTTAATGCCAAGGTGGATATGACCTTTGCCAGAGGATTACGGGCGATTCTCCGTCAAGACCCTGATGTGGTAATGGTGGGTGAGATTCGTGATGCCGAGACGGCAGAGATTGCTGTCCAGGCTAGTTTGACTGGTCACTTGGTGCTTTCAACCCTGCACACCAATACCGCCATTGGCGCTATTACACGATTACAAGATATGGGGGTTGAACCTTTCTTGTTGTCTTCAAGTGTGACCGCCGTATTGGCGCAACGATTAGTGAGAAAACTCTGTCATCACTGTAAAGAGAGTCATATTGCCAGTGATGGAGAAAAAGCACTGCTGGGTATTGATGTTGCTAACGAAACAACTATTTATCGTGCTAAAGGTTGTGATCATTGTAACCATACAGGGTACAAAGGCAGGACCGGTATTTACGAAATGATCGAGTTGGATGAGCAGCTCAGATTAATGATTCATGAGTGTGCTAGTGAACATGATATGACGGTACATGCACGCAAATCCTCTGGCAGTATTTTAGATGATGGCCGTCGTCGTGTTCTAAATGGTGAAACGACCGTTGAGGAAGTTTTGCGAGTGACTGCACTATAAGTGAGTGAAGCATGGCAGCCTATAGTTATAAAGCACTCGATCTAAACGGCAAACTGATAAAAGGAATCATTGAAGGTGATTCTGAGCGGCAGGTTCGGGGTCAGCTGCGAGCCAAGCAACTAAAGCCGGTTGAAGTGAGTGAAAGTGGTGAGAAAGTTGCAAAACAAAATAGCACTCCGGTTTTCAGCAATTTTTTCAAGCCTCGTATAAGTCAATCAGATTTGGCATTAATTACTCGTCAGTTGGCTACTTTGGTGCAATCCAATATGCCCTTGGATGAAGCGTTAACCGCTACAGCGCAACAGTCTAGAAAGCCCCGTATAAATAGTTTGATCTTGCAGGTGCGGGCCCGTGTATTAGAAGGGCATAGTTTGGCTTATGCCCTCGGTGACTTTCCGCAAATATTTAATGAAATGTATTGCGCAATGGTTAAAGCTGGTGAGCATGCAGGTTTTTTAGGAACGGTTCTGGAACAGTTGGCGGATTATACGGAAAGTAATCAGTATGCTCAGCAAAAATTAAAAGGTGCAATGATTTATCCCATCGTTTTAGTTGTACTTTCCATTGCAGTAATCAGCATATTGATGGTGTTTGTTGTGCCTGACTTGGTCAGCGTGTTTTCACACACTAATCAAGAGCTTCCAGCGTTAACCCAAATGGTAATTTGGTTGAGTGATTTTTTTACTGAAAGTTGGTGGCTGGTGTTGCTTGCTATTATTGCAATAGTGGTCTTTTTCCAGCAGTTACTAAAGGCGCCTTCGAGAAAACGGGTTTGGCATCGAATTCAGTTAAAACTGCCCTTTATTTCAGGCTTAGTGACATCAGTTGATACTTCGCGCTTTGCTTCGACTCTAAGTATTTTAACTTCCAGTGGCGTGCCTTTATTGGATGGTTTGAAAATTGCGGGCGCAGTGTTAAGCAATCTTGAATTGCGCGAAGCAAGTAAATCCGTAGCGACGGCTGTACAGGAAGGTGGCAGTTTAAATAGAGCACTTTCGCAAGCTGATGTTTTTCCACCCATGATGGTGCATATGGTGGCCAGTGGTGAGGCCAGTGGTGAATTGGAAACCATGTTGGCAAGATCGGCGACTAACCAACAGCGCGAACTGGAAATGACATTAGGTAATTTAATGGCGATTTTTGAGCCTTTAATGATTGTAGTGATGGCGGCTATTGTCTGCACCATTGTGTTTGCGATATTAATGCCGATTATTGAAATGAATAATATGATCGCCTGATCAACTGGCCAAAGCAAAAGATTGAAACATTTGAAAATGATGAGAAGAGCAATGAAAAAAGTAATTACAGAGCAAGCAAATACAGTGCAAGTAACACATAAACAACAGGGATTCAGCTTAATAGAAATTATGGTAGTACTGGTGATTATTGGATTGCTGGTCAGCATTGTTGCACCCAATGTACTTGATCGAGCTGATGATGCACGTATTCAGAAAGTGCATGCCGACTTCAGTGCTATCGAAATGGCTTTAAAGCTATATAAGCTCGATAACTTTAATTATCCAACAACCGATCAGGGGCTCGAAGCATTAGTCGACAAACCAGCTATTGATCCTGAACCTCGTAACTGGAAAAAAGATGGTTATTTAGAGCAGCTACCACTGGACCCCTGGGGCCGGCCCTATCAATTTTTAAGTCCTGCTGAATTCGGTGATGGCGATTATGATCTGTTTTCTTTAGGTGCTGATGGCGTTTCCGGGGGTGAGGATCAAAATGCGGACATCGGTAACTGGATGAATGCTGGTGACGAGGCCTGATACGATTTCTAGAGCTCAGTTAAAAAGTAATGGGCTAGGCTTTACTCTGGTCGAGTTATTAGTTGTCCTATTGATAGTTGGTTTAGGTATTAGTTTTGTCAGTGTCAATGTCGGTACTAATGAAGGTTATCGTCTTCGTTCAGAAGCCAGGCAGTTTGCTAATTACACCGCATTAACCGCAGAAGAGGCTTTGCTCAGTAACCGGCAGTATGGCGTCGATATTTATCGACAGCAGGAAATTGATAGTGATTTATTTGGTTATCGCTGGCTGGTGAGAAATGAATCTGGTCGATGGGAGTTGGCAGAGTTAACAGATCGAGAATCCGATATTTTATTTCCAGAAGGAGTGGGTTTAAGGTTACAACTTGATGGTTTAGAAACAGAACAGGATATCGAATTTAAACAAGAAATTATTGCCGAGCAATCAACATATGAAAGGCAAAACTCGCAACAAGAAAGTTTTCAAGTACTCAATGGCATTATCAACGAGGATGCAAGTATTAATCAGCAACAGCGAATTGAACCAGAAATTTGGTTGATGTCGAATGGAGAAATCAATGCGTTTAAATTATTTCTCTATCATGAAAGTGCACCGGAAAACGAGCTTTTGATTGAAGGTGATGTATTAGGTCGAATCTCAGTCAACACAGGTAGTGAAGATTTTGAGGAATAAATGAAACAGCGATCAAGCAATAGCAGAAACCGTTACGCTGGCTTCACCTTGGTGGAAGTGATGGTGGCTTTTTTGATCGTGGCGGTGGCAATTTCTGCGTTGTTGTTTCAAATGATGGGCAATATCGATAATACGGCTTATCTGAGAGATAAAACGATTGCTCATTGGGTGGCATTGAATCAACTGGAATTGGTTCAGCTGGAAAATAAACAGAACAATCAGCTAATTAATAGCGAACGATCCGGCGTAGAAGAAATGGTTGGTCGTCAATGGTATTGGCGAATCAGGCCGGTTAGAACGCAAGCGGAGGGTTTCTTGCAGCTAGAGGTTTCTGTTAGCGACACAGATGATGATTCTGCATTAGTAACAATAATAGGCTTGATTGATCAGTTTCATGAGCCCATTTAGTTTTTTAAATAGAGTAACAAATACATCAAAGTTAAATAACGGTTTTACTTTGGTTGAAGTACTGGTGGCTATGGCTATCACAGCGTTTGTTGCATTGCTGGGATACAATGGTTTAAGTGCCGCCATCGACGCATCAGAAAGCCAGCAGGTGCAGTCTGAACGCATAGCCAAAATTCAGTTGCCACTGAGTGTGCTGGAGCGGGATATTCGCTATGCCGTTAACCGTCCTATAAAGGATGAATATGGTGATATGCAATCAGCATTTAGTGGTGGTGAGTTTAATGATTACTTGCTGGAGTTGACACGTGCCGACTGGTTGAATCCCCGCGATTTACCCAGAGGTGAATTGCAACGGGTAAGATATCGATTGGAAGATGACAAGCTGTGGCGAGAAAGCTGGTCAGTATTGGATAGATTGTCTGAAGAAGACAGTTTGCAGCGAATTCCACTACTGGATGGGATTAATTCATTTAACCTGGCATTTCTTGAACCCAGCGAGAGAGGCTCTGTGCAAACTGGGCTGGATGGTCAATGGGCAGAGAGGTGGAATAAATCTGACAGTTTGCCATTAGCGGTAGAGTTGAAGATAGATATAGAAAATTTTGGAGAGGTTAGGCGTGTTTTCAGCATCGTATCTCCATAAATTATCTAGCGCTCAACAACGTCGATCTCAAGATGGAGCTGCCCTGGTATTGGCATTGGTCATTGTTGTATTGGTGACTATGCTGGCAAGTGGTTTGAGCAGTGATTTTTTGGTTGATATTAAGCGAGTGGAAAATCAACTTCACAGCCAACAGGCTCATGCTCTAATGCGCGGAGCAGAAGGTATTGCGCGCAGTGTTTTGCAATTGGATTTTTCTGCCAGTAAAGAGAAGGATCATATTAGTGAAGGGTGGTTAGATCAGAGGCAGGATTTCCCGACAGATTTTGGAATAATTAGTGGGACTGTTTGTGATTTGCAGGGGCGTTTTAATATTAATAATTTAGCTGCCAGTGCTGCTAATAACCGAAATGACGGGCAACTCAGATATACAGAGAGTCAGGAAATATTTATTCGTTTATTACAGACACTGTCACTGGAGACGCCTATAGAGCAGCAACAGGCGGAAGATATTACTAATGCTGTGATTGACTGGGTAGATGGTAACAGTAATACACGATCGACTGGTGGAGCCGAAGATTTGTACTACTCAGAACTGGATTTACCTTACCGGCCGGCAAACCGCAATTTTTACAGTGCCAGTGAGCTAAGGTGGGTAAAGGGTATTACTGCTGAGATATACCAGGCTTTGGAAAGGTACATAGTTGCCTTGCCTGAACCAACTGATATCAATGTGAATACAGCGAGCATTAATGTGTTACGTAGTTTCAATGAAAATGGGCAGCGACAACCACTCAGTGAAGCTGATGTGCAAAGCGTTATCAGTGAGCGAGATGGTGATTTGCCAACGTCAATTTCATTAGATTCGCCAGAAGCTTTAGAAACTTTGGCAAATATGAATTCAGGATTCGATAGTGTAGAAGATTTTGTGCAGTCATTTACTTTTACCGAGTTGCCAAAGCAGATTCTTGATGTGAAGAGCGATTATTTTTTGCTCGATACACAGGCGTATTTTTTAGATAAAAATTTTCAACTAAGGAGCGTTTTGCATAGGGATACCGATGGCAAAGTAACTACCATAGCTCGTTCCAAAAACGGTTGGGTGGGTTGTAGTACGATAGATAATGAAATAGATAGCGTAATAGGTAGTGCAAGAGAAGCTAGTTAATATCAACCTATAGAAAAATGAGAAGCAAGTGAGTACCACAACACTAGTTAAACAAGCCGGCATAGGAAACTTTGAATGGCTGCGTCTGGATCAAAGGGCCGATTACACTGTCGGTGATGCCGAGCGCCTTGCCGATTATTGCAAAGAGAATTCTTTGACCTTGGTAATTCCCGCAGAAGCTGTCAGCTTTAAACAGACAGCTTTTGAAGAACACGAACGCAAATTGCTTAGGCAGACCTTACCCTTTTCACTGGAAGATGATTTGGTAGAGGATGTTGACGATTTGCACTTTGCCTTGGGTGAAACGGTTGATAATACCGTTAGTGTTGCGATAACAGCTCGCGATAATCTCGAGACATGGCGAGCATTATTTGCCGAAGAGGAGTTGGCGGTTGAGGCCATAGTTTCAGAACTGCAGTTGTTGCCCTGGCAGGAAAATAGTTGGTGTTTATATATTGATGGAGATCGTTGGCTATTAAGATTTTCCGAGGTAGAAGGCTTTGCCATGGAAAAAAATATCGCAAAACTTGCCATGCAATTGTTACTTGATGAATCAGAGAACTTGCCCGAGCAGTTAATGGTATATGCCAAAGATCAGGACCAAACAACTATTACTGCGCAACTGCCGGAAATGTTAAAGGGTATTGTTGAATGGAAAGAGCAGGATTATTGGCAGATGTTATTGGCAGGTTACCAACAACCTGACACACACAAAATTAACTTATTGCAGGGCGAATTTGCACTGGGTTTACCCTGGAAGAAGTGGTGGAAACACTGGCGTTTAGCGGCCGTAGTGCTTGCCTCTGCGGTGGTGCTTAATCTGTTATTTTCAGTGATCACTCTTCAGGTACTTGATAATCGAAATCTTGCCCTGAGAACAGAAATAGAACAAGAGTACCGCAGCGTTGTGCCCAGGGGCGCAGTTATGGATCCGGTTCGGCAATTGCGTGGACGCATCGGTGATATGCAAGGTGGTAGTGGCCCAGCATTCGTCAATCTCTTTGCCGGTATTGCTAAAGCCCTTGTTCAAGTGGAAGGTTTAACTATCCAAAATATTAACTATACAGAAAGGCAATCTGAGCTACGTTTAACCATCATTGCAAATAGCTTTGATGATGTTGAAACAGCTCGATCAAATATTGAAAAGTTAGGTCTTACAGCCGAGCTTACCGGTACCAATGCCGATGGCGATAAAACCAGAGCGCGCCTGCGTGTTAGAGGCTAATAATGAAGGAATGGTTTAATAATTTAAAACAACGTGAGCAGCTAATCGTGTTGACTGGTAGTGTGGTCGTCGCTGTTTATTTGTTGTTTGTTTTATTGTGGCGGCCGATGGCCAGTTCGATAGATACGTTGCATCGACAAAATAAAGCTGCAGAAGATACCCTGGCAGAAGTAAAACAATTAGTAGTGACCTTATCTTCTTTAAATGCTGGTGGCGCATCTCAGCAAAGTGGTTCCGGTGAAAGTTTAACGCGTGTTATCGACAACTCAATAAAAAATAATTCGCTGACGATGAGCCGTTTTCAGCCATCATCATCAGGTGACGTTCAGGTCCGCTTCGAAAATTCTTCCTTTAACAATATCCTGGCTTGGTTACATGATATTGAAATTAATCATGGTGTTGTTGTCAAAGATTTATCAATTAGTCCAGGCTCTGGTAGTGGCATTGTTAATGTCTCGGTCAGATTGAGAAAGAGTAGTTAGATGACCAACTGTTTTGATAACAGTTTTCAGACACAAAGGCTTACAGCACAAAGGCTCATCGTATGAAGTGGTTTTTTGCTACCTTGCTGGGGCTGTTAATCGTGTTGGTTGTAGTGTTTTTTAATATCCCTGCCTCCGTATTACCCAAGGTTTTAGATGAAGCCGAAGTACGAGGTTTACTGGATACCAGGGTTGCAAAGCTGACTTTGGGCGAGACCAGTGGCACTTTGTGGAATGGCAGCTCTGATCAGACTACCTTGGAAGTTGATCAAGCTGTGCTGAATTTAGGCGAGTTGAGTTGGGAGCTGGATTGGCGGTCGCTAATCGATCAGCAGCCTAAACTAATGCTAAAGGCGCAATCTAACGACCTCAATGTTCATGGCAATGTCATGGTCAATCAACAAATGGAAGTTACTGTGCATGCTGTGGAAGGTCGACTGCCCATCGCGTTGCTGGAACCCTGGTTTCCCATGTTAGTACAAGGGGACATTGCCTTTATTATTGATCATATGGTGGTTGATATCGTAGGCCAGATACAGGCATTGGATGGTGTGTTGAATTTAGAGTATGTAGATTGGTTAGGTGGTGATAATGTCATGCCATTGGGCAGTTATATAGCGCAGATGTCATTGGCTGATAATAAAGATGTCTATATCGATCTTTATGACCTTGGAGCTACTTTAGGTATTACGGGTTTCTTCCGATTTAATCCTTCAGGTTATCACTTCAATGCATTGCTAGAGCCGAGACAGGGGCTGGCTCCTGAAGTGGCGCAGTCAATTACCTGGCTGGGGAAAAAGGATGCACAGGGTAATGTTCAAATTAATCAGCGTGGCAGGTTTTAGACTGTTGAGCGGCAAATTTTGTGAAGTGAGAATTACTGCCTTGCGCTTTTTCTGTTACTTGCTCACGGCTTTTTTTCTTCCTTTAGCGCCAGCTTCTGCTGAATGGCATGAGCGGCACCAGCCCATTATGGGTACACGCGTATCTGTAGAATTTTGGCATGATAACGCTGATCAGGCTGATCAATTGGCTGCCGCAGTATTTTCCGATATGCGTAGTATTGAAGCGCAATTGAGCCCATATATTGAATCCAGTGAGCTCTCTACAGTTAATCAGCAGGCCCACCAATCTTCAGTGGTGATTGAGCAGAATTTTTTTCAATTGTTGGAAAAGAGCCTGTATTTTTCCCGTATTAGCGATGGAGCTTTCGACATTAGTTTTGCCTCCGTCGGGCGCTTTTATGATTATAGAAAGGAGGTAGCGCCTTCGGATGTACAATTAGAGGAAAATCTGCCAGCAATCAATTATCAATTAATTCAATTGAATAAAGAGAAATCGTCGATACGCTTTTTACATCCACAGTTAAAAATTGATTTGGGCGGTATTGCCAAGGGTTATGCTGTGGATCGGGCTGTTGATCTATTGAAAGAGGCGGGGGTGCAATCGGCGATTGTTTCAGCCGGTGGTGATAGCCGCATTTTAGGCGATCGACAGGGAACGCCGTGGATGATAGGCGTTCGACATCCTAGGGAAGAGGGTGAATACGTGGTGAGAATTCCTTTATCCAATACTGCAATTTCAACATCAGGTGACTACGAGCGTTTTTATCTCGATGGTGAAACGCGTATTCATCATATTTTGGACCCGAAAAGTGGCAAGTCAGCTTCAGAGGTACAGAGTGTCAGCGTCATGTCGAATATGGCAGTCGATACGGATGCTTTGTCGACGACAGTTTTTGTGATGGGTGTATCGCCTGGGCTTAAGTTGATTAATTCGCTATCCGGTGTGGACGCTATTATCATCGATGGTGATGGCAAGCTGCATTACTCGGATGGCTTATTAAGGGCTGAGTCACAGTAGTTTCTGTGATAGACTCCCAGCTTCCATGTGATGGGTTGACACGTAATTGTCACCTTAATGCAGTAGAGTCTATAACCTGTTATCCAGGTTGCGAATAGTGCTATGAAATTCAAATCCCCTGTTTTTGCTGTGCTGTCTCTTATTTTGGTGGGTTGTGTCAGTACCTCTACCCAGGACAAGCAAATCTCTCAAACACCGTCCAAACAGTATTGTGACGAATACGTTGGTTATTTCATGTGTGTGCAGGATACCGATGAAGATGGAGCGGTTGATCTGATGTATTTTACTGACACCATGGATATTTTTATGATTAAGTCTGCATACAATGGACGTGAATATGCCGGTTTAATTTATCATCCCTGTGTACAGCTCATGGATCAGGCCATGGAGAATATCAGTTCAGAGCTGTTGTATGTCAATGATCAAACGTCTTCCATTCGGAAAACCGCTATTCGATCTCGCCTGATGATGAATTACATGCGCTACTACACCAAAATCAACACCTGTCATAACCCTGAATTGGCAGAAGGTGACGATTTTGGTGATGAGGATTTTGAAGATTTGTAAATGCTTACCCAATTAATACCAAATTGAAAAGAAAAACCGAATCACATCAGCTTCAAAACTATAGAGCGGCTCTTCTCCAGGTACTGCAGCTGACTCAGTCAGGTCAGTAAAATTATCATAATCAAACTGGATGTAATCATATTGCAGGGTGATAGCGCTTTTCTCGATCAAATCGCCACTGCCAATTTTGAACTCATAACTGATGCCGAGACCAATAGTTTGTGATGACATGTCACTGAGTTCTTTGTCTCTGGCGCGAAAATCCTTTTCATCCTGTGACTGGAAAGCATGTAGATCGCTGTAAAAGAAAGCGCTTTCCTGCTGGTATTGGCGATACGTAAAATCTAAAATCCAGTGCTCACCAATGGGGTGCGTATATTCCAGCGTAATAGTTTGTGCTTCGATATCCCAATCATCGGTGAAGTGGCGATAATTAACACCAATCGCAGCGCGGTAGGGCAAATAATACTTCGCTCCTAATGCCGCGGCATCACTAGTACGAGTTCTCGGATAAACTTCTGTTTCGGTGATGTAATTGGTGGCATCGTTTGGATCGATAAAACGATAACTACGGTAAGGGTTGTTTAGATAACCTTCTTCAGTAATCGCTTCGTAGTTTAGCGTTAATAATAAATTAGGTGTTGTGACCTGGCTGATGCCAAAACGGAAACTTTGACGGTCCACTTCATCCTCAAGCGCGTCGTTGCCGTTCTGCATGACTGTGTCAGAACCTGAAGCATAACTCATGGTGATGGTGAGCAAATCACCGAAGAAATCCTGGCTGATACCAAAGAACATGGTTTCAGCTTCATAATCATTTTCACTACTATTGGTATAACCAGCACTGAGAATCGCTTTATCGTAGAGATAATCTGCGCCTACACTGTACTCGGTTCTTTCCTCGGTATATTCACTGGCGCCTGAAGCTTCTACATCAATCGATGCGCTGGTGACACTATCGACATAGTAATTCCCGCTGAATGAAACCGTATTGGCAATATCCTTTCTTATCAATAACGATGGCCCATCAATTTTTACGCCGCCGCCCTCATAGCTGTGATACATCAGGTCGGTACGGTCCTCTGGTAAAACCGCTGCTAATACATTGACGGGTAAAATGGCTAATAGAAAAACGAAGATCTGTTTGTGCATGCAGGTCACTATTTATTCTTTAAAACACAATTTCTTGTATTGATCTTCAGTTACAGCCGCAGCCGCCGCCACCGCCGCCTTCGGCACCCTTGGCGCCTTCACGTGCCTGATAAACGTGATGCATATAGTTACTTGATACCGGGTCGCGACTTAAGCTCATGATCGGATCAGCTATGTTTTGGCGTTCGTAGGGTTTTACCCAGGGCTCAATTGTGCAGGCCGAGCAAAGTGATACTAACCCGATAGTGATTATAAGCTGAGGGAGTTTAGTCATTTTTTACTCCCGAATTAATTGCTTAACATGCTGAGCATATAAGTCTTCATAGCCTGGCTTATAACCACGGTGATGAAAACGCATATTGCCATCGCGGTCGACAATCACGGTCGTTGGCATAGCATCAACATTATATTGTTTGCTGACATCGCCGCTGGCATCGTAAAGCACGGGGAAGGTGACGGGGATATCTTTCAGGATTTTGTCAGCCTTGGCTGAATCCTTATCGACATTTACGCCTAATACAGTGAAGCCGAGCTTGCTGTATTTGCTGTGCATATCATCCAGTAATGGCATTTCCTGACGACAGGGGCCACACCAGGATGCCCAAAAATTGATGAGTACAACTTGTCCACGCAGCTCGCCCAGGCGCATATTACTGCCTGCTTTACTTTTCAGTGTGAAATCGGGAGCTGGGCCTTCAATATCTGAGGCTGCGAAGCTCATTTGGCTAAAAACGAGGGCAATGATGGATAACACTAATTTCATAATATGGACTCCGGTTTACATTTTTCCAGCATAGCAGTTAACTAGAAAAACACTGTGATGCCTGTAGTAAATTCAATATTGTGGGTAGTTTGATCCTCGCCAAAGGTGTCGCGATCAAAAACGTGGTCACGCACATCAATATGCCAGGCAAAGTAGTCAGTCAGTAACAGTCTAAAGCCGGCACCAAGATTGACGGTAAACCAGCTGTCACCGGCAAACTCTGTACTGCCAACACCACCAATCAAATACACCTGTGAATTAAAGGTATAACGATCCCAGATAAAAATTTCACCGGGCAACATGTTCCAACCGACAGAAAGGTTGTAGTAGGTATAATCCCGGTCTTCATCATTAAGCAGGGGAGAGCCACCGCTTAATTTTTCAAAGCTGGTTAAATCACCCTGTGCCATACCATAGGCAGCTTCGAAGAAAAAATCTTCGGTGATGTGGTAGGCAGCTTTAACACCGTACACTTCGCTGCTAGAGAAATCTTCGATACTGATAAAACCTGCAAAAACGCCAATTTCAAAATCTTCAGTATCAATGGAGTCGGCAGTAATTTCTCTGCGATCCAGTTCTGGCTCAATAACCGGTGTATTTTCATCCTGAGCATACGCGTTGGCACAGGCGTATAAACAGGGTATTAAAAGAAAGCGCTTAGTCCAATTTTCCATTCTTCTACTTCTATATCGTCATCACGGTTAGTCAAAATAGTGTGTTGTTTGTATTGCACTCTAACTAAAAAACGGCTGCTTAAGTAAACTCTTATACCTGCACCTACCACTAATACATCATCTTCTCTGTCTTCAGTTTGTACTATGGTAGACCGTGGATCGGTTTTTCGCACACCGCCACCCAAAGTAAAAAAGGGTGAATATCGCGTATCGGGAAAAGGTTGGTGTACCAGATTTAAAGTCGCGCTTTGTCCCGATGAAAAACTGCCGAAATTTTCAGATAACTCAACCTCCAGCGAAAGATTACGGGTAAAGTGAAAACCTGTATAACCCGAAATCACATCACTGCCGCCAAAATCTCCGAGCATAATGCCCATTTCCCACCGGCGATCGGAAAAATTTTCTAACTGCGGAAAATTCAAGGCCAATGGCTGGCCATATTCATCCTCAGCTTTAGCGATACTACTGACACGAACCCAGCCCTCTTTGGTATTACTGCCAGGGATAGGGTTGCCGTCACGGTCTACATCCATTGGCCCACGTGGCATGGTGCGAACCTTAATCCAGCTGGTACGTTGCTTTAACAGCTCAACCTTTTCACCGCGCTCCGCAACATAAAACACTGGGTAGCCACGGCCCGGACCCGTGTGCATCTCAACAAAGGCCTCGGCAATAACGGCTACCGGTGGATTATCGTCCGCATAAAGGCCTGAAGAAAATAGCAGCAATACCAACAGCCAAAAACGTGTTAAATAATGCGTCATTAGAAATTATGTTCTCAGCTGTTTCCCAGTGGTCGAAAATTGTTATTAACTATAGTCGTTAATTCTGAAGTCGTGGATCAAAAGGATCAGTATAGAAGGGCGTACCAATATCAATCCACTCGGAAATCAAACGCAATTCACTGGGAGTTAGCAGCCCGAAATGGTTAAAGGAGCCTTGAGTGACAACTGAACCACCGGAGATAACATCATTGACATCTTCTTCAGGCACGGCATTACTGAAATTGGTAATTGCCTGTAACATTTCCATTGCATCGGCATCGCAATCTGCACTCCAGCATTGGTGATTGGCGACGGATAGTCTAAAGACAAAGGTTGATGCAGAAGGGTTGAGTAGGTTGATATAAGGTTTCAACGCATTGTATGCAATATTGTCGTCAGGATCGCTGTGGGGAACTTGTCCACCAGCTTGAGAGTGACAACCTTGGCAATTGGTTTGCAGTAAGCCCATGAGTTCATTGGGGTCTGTCAGGCTCGCTGGTGTCATCAATGCAGCCATCAGTGCTTGCGCGTCGGCAAAAGTATCGGGAATAGGTTTGGTGGTGATGCCTCCGGCCGAAATTGTACCGCCATCTTCTGTACAGTTAGCTGGCAAGGGCGAAAGATCTTGTACAAAGGCGCCGCAATTCGGCGAATCATCTTCTTCGAAACAAGCGAAAAAGGCATTACTGGCATTGGCAGATATTCTATTGACGCTAGCTGATACAGGAAAAGTAAAGGTATCTATAATAGGGTTGTTCTGAGCATCAAGTACTGGTTCGCCATTGATATCTAATCGGTCACAGATTCTTGTTCGAATACCAATTAGGTCGACACCGGTTTCCCAATATTCCTCATCCTGTTCCAATAACTCCCGAAAAGACATATTGAAATCGCCACCATCGGGATCTGCCGAGTTGGTGAGGTCAAGCTGCCCTGCGGGTACACGGGTATTGTCCAAGGTAGTGTGACAGCTCACACAGCTAGTGGCTTCAGTGCCATCTGACCCAAACACCGGTAATCCACCGAGTGTAATCGTTCTGGCTCTATCCCAAATCGGTTGAATATGATCCAGATAGTTAATCACAATACGGCCAGGTAGCTCAGGGTCAAAATTGGGACGGATGATCGCATTGCCGATGGGAATAGCCCATGCAGGGTCATAACTGAGGTTAATATCGGCATCGGGTATCAGGCCACTACCAGTATCGGTCCATTCATCGGTATAGGTCAGTTCTAAAATCAAGTCTCTAACGCGTTCAGTTAATGCTGTGCTGCTATCGCCATCATTGGGCATACGCAGGTCGTAAACTTCGGCCATGGTTTGACCCAATTCACTGGCATTCAAGGCTGGATCAGCACCAATAAAGCCGATGTTGTTTCCCCCTAATGAGACAGCGCCTAGGTTAAGGGAGGCAGGCTGTTGGTCGATTCGGCCATGGGGTACATCACTATTGGTGTTATGACAGCCTACGCAGTGAAGAATCTCGCCTTCAGCAACATTGATTAAATGGTTGTGTCTTGCAGAAATGCGACGCCCATTGGCATCTACAACACTCATCATCAGCGGTGTATTGGCAGGAACTTTAACGGTAACTGAGCCGTCAGGTTCAACGGGAACGTAACCCATAATTTCCAGAAAATCATTAAACGAGTTACCGTCATTAGGCAGGTCGCCAAGATCTAATACATCTTCGTTTGGAATCGGTATCGTTTGCAGAAGCCTCAAGAAACGTGCTGGGCGATTTGTATAATTAACGGTGCCTGGCTGAGAGTAGGCTGCTATTCCCAGTGGCGCGTAGTTCACCAGGCCGTTATCTTCCTGATAAACACTATCAATGATAATTAATCCTTTACCTTCCGCAGCAAGATTAGGGTCGAAAACGTCACTTTCATCGGGAATATCCGGAAAACTTGTACTTTCGGCCGCAACGACTTCAGCGATAACAAAACCATCTTCTGCGATTACTACAGGAAGTTGTGTTTGCTCGGAAGGATCAAACATCCACAAACCAAACAATGGTGGTGCAGGTTGCAACTGCATTACGCCGCCAATGTCTACTTCGTCACTGCTATCGGCAATGCTGCATGGTTTGATCAGGCCTTCTCCATTTTCAATACGGCATGAGTTCCAGCTGACAAGAATTCTGTCTGTACCATCTCTTAATGAGTAAGCAGCTAAAAATTTTCCTCCAGGTGAAAGGTCATCCAGAGCATTAACATCTAAATCGGTTAGTGATAATTGCGCGCGTTGGCCGCCAGCTGAATTATTAGTAGGTGTAAATAATTCAACAAAATTTTCGGTATCGACTATAGCAACATCACCACCGAGTGTGGTCGGTGTTTGTGGTTGCAGCAAAACCATTATTCTGCCGTCAGGTAATTCTCGAGGGTTTAAGAAGTTTATGCCATCTGAATTGCCAAGAGCTGTTTCTTCAGTCGCAACTAAGTTAGAACTGTTAGCTCCATACACTTGTGTATCATTAATACCACTGGGATTAATTTGATATAAGCTATATATACCAGTGTCACCACGACGGCTAAATATCACCTCACCAGAATCCAATGCAGCAGGATCAAGGTCTGCAGTACGATTTAACGAAATTTGGCTGATCTCTCTTGTGGTAGGGTCATAAACATGTAAGGCGAGGGCCTGCACATTATTATCATCTTCAGCAACAGGTGAATAACGTTGTCCACGGCCTTCATTGAGTAATTTTTCTTGGACTGCTGTTTGTCTGGATGAGCTAAATACAATTCGGTCGTCTGTTAAAAAATGTGGCTCCATATCGTGGCCGCCACCATTGTTTGCGCCTTCGTTACGGATCAGTTCTGAAGGAATGACGTAATCAACAGAGTTGGTTTCAAAATCATAAATCCATAGATTCCAGGTAAATAATTCAGGCTCATCGTTATTTTCAAGATCGGGAACAGCCCGCGCTGAAAAAATTAATTGGCTACCATCAATGGATGCTTCCAAGCCGCGAATATCAAGATCAATAATTGCAGGATCTTCATTCAGTTCTGTGGCAACGATATCAATGATTTGTTGAGTCACATTGATTTCGTCAGCTAAGTTGGAAGAGCGCGGCCGCACAAATAATTGCGCACCTGGTATCATTTCAATTGGGTCATTTAAGTCGCGAATAATAACAGGGTCATTAGCATCTTCTGGTACGGGTATTGGGCGCTTGATATAAGCAATTGGGATATCCAATACAACCGGGTCAGGGCTCTGATCGTCAGTTGCGAAGGACGTATTGCCGTCACCTCCACAAGCCGTTAATAAACAAGCTGCTAGAGAAAGAACTATGAAGAATTTTGTCTTTAAAAGTGCTGAGTAGTAGTCCATGTTATTCACAGTTATTTGTTATCAGTCAGTGGCATACAAACCTGTGTTAGAAGCGCGGTTGCTGCATTATGTTCAGTCTATAGTATAGGTTTATGTAATTTAAGCCCTACGATTTTTATTGAAAATGTGTTTCCTATCACTATTTTATTTTTTTTTGTTACTACAATGGTAACTCAATAGAACAATTTCCAATTTGCTGTGTTCGAGAGATAAAAATTGTTTTAAAAATAACGTAGCAAATTAAAAACTGAATGGATGATCGTAGTGGGGAACACTCGATGAAAAAATTACGTAAAGAACGAGACACCCGTCACAAAAAATTCCGGTTTTCTACACTCAGTATGCTTTGTGCCCTTGGTATGGGGTTGAGCGTGCCAGCGAGTGCGGCGCTTGCCGATCGTGAACAGGCTAAATTTATTCACGATCGTTTAGCGGGAACCATGGCAAGTGATGCCATGCTCGATGCCATGGAGAATCGGATTGAGAATTTCGCCGATCCGGAAGGTGCAGCAAGATTAGCCATTGATGGTAATTTGTCACAAGGTGATGCATATGGAGATGTGATCACACCCAGCGGTGGTTTTTACAATGCCGTTGTAAAGAATTGGGCATCGCCTTGGACCAATGAAGAGCAGGACGTTTTTAAACCATTAAATGATTACAGCGCCACAGTGATCGGAATGGTTCGTGATAGCGTTGATTTCAGGCAGTTATTATTCGGTGATGTCATATATACAGGTAATGTTGGAGGTATAAGTTCTTACTCTAATAGTGATAATGATCACTACGAAGAGTTAGAGGCACGTTCCGTCGCTTTGGGAGATAGCAGTGTTCTTGTAGGTAGCACTCAGTCATCGGTTACGTTGATTCCTGCCGAAGGTGTCGCTGGCATTATGACGACACGGGCAGCTGCCAGAGCTTACTTCATCGATGGCACTAATAGAGCGATGTTTCGCTTTACCGTGTTGAATCATCTTTGTAACGATTTAGAACAGTATAAAGACACTGAATTGCCCACTGATAGAATCCGTCAGGATGTTTCGCGTAGCCCCGGTGGTGACAGTTCAATCTTTCTGAATGAATGCTCAGCTTGTCATACCGGTATGGATGGTATGGCGCAGGCTTTTGCTTATCACCAGTACGATTACCCTGATGAAAATGAAGCACCAGGTCTTTCCGAAGAAGAACGGAAGGAATTGGGGCAAATGGTTTATACCCCAGGAAGCGTTCAACCAAAGCATTTAATTAATGAAGGTAATTTCCGCGACGGTTTTGTTATTACCAATGATCATTGGGTTAACTATTGGCGCACAGGCCCTAATGCACAAAAAATTGGTTGGTTAAACCCTCCTACGGTTTCATCAATTGATGAAGTTGTTGATTCCGCATACTCAGAGGGTGATGGAGTAGCACAGCTGGGTGCAGAGTTAGCTAACACAGAAGCCTTTGCTTATTGTCAGGTGAAAAAAGCTTTCAACACAGTTTGTTTGCGTGATCCACAAAATACGGTCGATAGTGCCGCCTTTAACAATATCGTAACGAGTTTTAAAGGTTCTTACGATATGAAACAGGCTTTTATCGATATTGCTGTACATTGCAGCGGCACTAACTAGGGGGTGGATGAGCTATGCAATTCATAAATCTAATTGTTGCATGTGTACGGATGTCGAAGCTGACATTTTTATTGTCATTGATGTTGATTCTACAAGCCTGTAGTGGCGGTAGTGGTGGTGGTGGCAGTGATCGTGCTGACGTTGTCACTTCTTCTCAGGATGTTTTCCAGTACAGTGGTCCTGTACCTGCAAACTCAACTATTCAAAATTTTAAAACTGCTTTCTACGATAATGTCGTTGAGCGGTGTAGCAGTTGTCATACGCGAGGTGGTGTCGGCACGACAGCCTTTGTTGATGTTGATGACGTCAATGTCGCTTATAACGAAGCACTGACAGTAGTTAATCTGTTAGATCCGTCATCCTCTGATGTGGTGACTCGTGTTGCCAATGGTCACAATTGCTGGCTTAACAGTAATGCTGCCTGTGCTTCGACAATGACAGGTTATATTGAGCGATGGGCACAAGGTGCTTCGGACTCTGTTAGCACGGTTACGCTATTGCCTAGAACGCCGAAACAGCTTGCTGGTTTAAAAGTTGCGCCAGCTAGTTACAGTGATGCTGTTAATGATATGTCGTTTAATTTGGCTACTGATCCCGAGCTAATGTATTTACTTAATACCTATTGTTCTGGTTGTCATTCGGGTAGCTCATCAACACCCCAATCTCCATATTTTGCCAGTGACAATCTTGAAATCGCTTACTCTGCAATGGTGGGTAAAATTGATCTGGGTAATCCGGCGAATTCACGTTTCGTAATACGTCTTCAGGAAAATCACAACTGTTGGACAGATTGCAGCTCCGATGCAACGACGATGCAAAATGCCATCCAGCGTTTTGCTGATGATTTACCCGTAGTTAGTGTTGATAGCGATTTGGTAATTAGTACAGCGCAGATCCTTGAAGATGACGGGATTATTGCCAGCGCTGGTGGCCGTTACGAAACAGATGTCATAGCAAAGTGGGAATTCCGTGAAGGTGAGGGCGCATCGGTGGCTGATACCAGTGGTGTGCAGCCTGAAATTCCTCTCACGCTCCAGGGTAACTTCGAGTGGTTTGGCGGCTGGGGCGCGCGTCTTATCGATGGTCGAGTGCAAGGTTCTGTAGAAGACAGTGCCAAACTCTATGACCGTCTTGCGACTGCGGGTGAATATACGATTGAAGCTTGGGTAGCTCCCAATAATGTCAGTCAGGAAGATGCCTGGATATTTGGCTATGCTGGTGGACCTACTGATCGCAACGTCCTGCTAACTCAAACACTGTACAACTACGATTTTTATAATCGCAGTAATGCGAACCCACAGTCAGACGGCGGGCCTGCTACCTCTACAGATGATGATGACGAGTTTGCGCAGGCCAGTTTGCAGCATGTGGTTCTGACGTATGATCCCATTGATGGGCGTAAAATCTATGTCAATGGCACTGATACGGGTGTTATTGATGAAGAAGGCCCCGGTACGCTAACTAACTGGAGCAATCAATACTCGGTTGTTTTGGGTAGTAATTTCTCTGGTGGTTCTAGTTGGGAAGGTGTTATCAGAATGGTGGCGGTGCATAGCCGTAGTCTGACACCTGAACAAATTGTGCAGAACTATGATGTCGGTGTTGGGCAGAAATATTATTTAATGTTCAGCATTTCTGAAGTCCTGGATCTTGATGGTACTTGCCATGAAGGTACTGCACCTGATCGTACTGACTACTGCTATATCGTCTTTGAAGTCAGCCAATTTGATAACACCAGCTATCTCTTTAGAGAGCCTCGCTTTGTCAATATTAATCCCAATGCGAATAATGCGGTGACCTTTGATCTTAAAGGTATCTATCTAGGCATGAATGGACAGTTGGTTCGCACCGGTCAAGGTTTTGTGAATATTGATGCAAGCTTTGATGGCACTACCTTTACGATTGATGATGCGCCTTTACAAACTCATGGCACCATTATTCCATTAGAAAACGGTCCTGAAAATGACGTATTCTTCCTGGCCTTTGATGAGATTAGTGGTCAATTAGATCAGCGCACTGATCCTGCTATCGGCGCCTTCACCTACAGTTACCAGGATGATGAACAAGTTCAGATTGGTATGCGTACCTTTGATGAAGTTAATCAAACCTATTCATCATTAACTGGCGTGCCTATCGATAACCCATCAGTGAGTGCGGCGACAGGTAAAACTGTTAGTCAAACCTTTAATACTGTTCGCCGTTCGTTAGCTTCAGTGGCTGATTTCCAAACATTTATGGCATCGCATCAAATGGCTGTAATGCAATTAGCGGCAGCTTACTGTGATGCGTTAGTCGAAGACGCAACGTTAAGCAATAACTTCTTTGTCGATGTTACTGATGACGTTACTGTCTTTAACATGAATGCTGCGGTCAATACCGTCAGTGATCCTGAGTGGACCAACCAGGTGATTACACCGCTGGTTAATAAAATATATGCCACCGGCTTAGGTACTCAGCCTTCGCGTCCTGATGATGTGGATATAGCTGATGTGATTGATGACCGCGTTGAGTTAATTGACGAGTTGGAATTGTTAGTCACTGATACTTCGGATAACGCGGCTGGAGAAGAATTAAATCCTGACGGCAAACCCGATGGTTTAATCTTCTGTGCAGGTTCACCAACAGATAGATCTAGCACTACCTGCTCAGCGGGAAGAACAGCTGAAGTAGTGAAAGCAGTATGTACGGCAGTACTATCTAGTGCACCAGCAATAATGAAGTAAAAGAAAACAAATTTAGCGAGAGCATCGAGGAAGATATTATGGGCAAGCGAAAAAATTTTTTTCGGCTAAATGATCCATTACTACTGAATGATCACAGCCGCCCGCGCACCCGTAGAGAATTTATTTCTCAAGGATTTCGTGCTGGTACGGCTTCCGTTCTAGGTATTTCTGGATTGAGTTTGCTGGGTCCAAACAGAGCGAGTGCCTTGTCTAATGACATGATGCGCTATCTGAATATGGGCAATCAATGTGATCTGGGTGTTTCCACGGGAACGAAAATTCCCTTTATCTGCTTTGATTTGGCTGGTGGTGCCAATATTGCCGGTTCCAATGTCATCGTAGGTGGGCCAGGAGGCCAGGACGATAACTTGAATACTGCTGGTTATAGTCGACTCGGTCTTACCCCGGATATTTTGCCGGACTCGGTTAATCCAAATAATGCAGTGAGCAACAACTTTAGAGATAGTAGTTTCGGCTTACAGTTTCATACCGAAAGTGCCATGTTGCAGGGCATGCTGGAAAAGGCATCAGCGACTATTGGCAATGTGAATGGTGCAGTTATTCCTGCACGTTCTGATAATGATACTGGCAATAATCCGCATAACCCTACGTACGGTATTTATCAGGCAGGTTTACGTGGTCAGATTCTACAGTTGATCGGTTCAAACGCTTCTGACTCTGGCGGCAATTCAATGGCGCCTAATTTGCCGCCTTCTTTATTAACAATTGATCCTGAAATTAGACCAACCAAAATTGATCGTCCAGAGGATGCGCGTGGTTTGGTTGATGTGGGCGATTTGGGTCAACTACTTTCTGATAACAATGATATCGTTTCAGTCATGGAAACCGTGAAGCGTATCTCTGATGCCAAACTGACACTGGTTAATACAACTAAGACTGGCGCAGGCAGCGGGCTTGGGGAAGACTTTGATCTGAAAAGACGGATTAGCTGCGAATATGCTCGCGCTGCCGACACCTTCGAAAAATATCCTGATGCCAGCAGTGTTGATCCTAGTCAGGATCCAAATATTGTTGATGATGCCACAGGTATTTTTACTACGGCAGAATTTAACGGCGATAGAGAATTCCGTAAAACCGCTTCGGTGATGAAGCTCGTTATCGATGGTTTAGCGGGTGCGGGCACTATTACTATGGGCGGTTATGACTACCATACCGGTGATAGACGAACCGGTGAAGCGCGTGATCTGCGTGTTGGACGTTGCATCGGTGCTTGTCTTGACTATGCTCGTCGTGTCGGCAAGCCCGTTATGATTTATGTTTTCAGCGATGGCTCTGTGTTCAGTAATGGCATGTTAGAAATGGTTAATGGCGTAGAGAAAGGTGTGTGGACTGGCGACAATTCATCGACAGCGGCTTCTTTCTTCATGGTCTACGATCCCATTGCCCAACCAACGCTGGTTGGTGCCGATGCTGCCGAACAGGCTCAGCATCAGCAAATTGGTTGGATGCGCCCTGATGGTTCGGTGGAAACATCGGCTACGCCTGCGGCTAATAGTGTGGTCCGGCTAGTTGAGACCGTCATATTAAATTATATGGCGTTACATGGGCAGGAAGGAACCTTCATTGATTCAGTCAATGGCGGCTCTACGGGGTTCGGCACCAGCTTGGGTAGTGATGCCAGCCAGTTGACCCGATATGTCGCATTTAACCGATTGGCGAGTATTAACGACAGCGGTGTGATTGGTTCCTAGAAAAATTGGTTCCTAGTTAAATTCTGCCAAATACTTCAAATATTAGTCGCTATTTTCTTCATTCGAGGGAATAGTGACTATAATCTATAGGCGCATAGGGAGTTATGCTGTTACCTAATGGCCGGCATTTTATAAACCCCATTTTTGTCAAAGATGATTGGAGAATAATTATTATGCTGAATAAGCATCTTCGGCATTTATTTGTTGTACTCATATCGCTGTTAAGCAGTTTTGCATTGGCTCAAGATGATAATGAGCAGCCTTCATCTTTGATTAATCAGGTTCAGGACTTAAAACAACAGATCATAGAACTCAATCGGGATCTGTTCATCCTTGAAGAAGAATTATTATTTCCTGCTAACACGCAAGTTGCTGTATTTCTTTCAATGAATGTCGGTCAATATTTTCAGCTGGATGCGGTGAAACTGAATATTGACGACGATACAGTCACCAATTATCTCTATACCGATAAACAGGTGGATGCCCTTCATCGTGGTGGTGTACAGCGTTTATTCCTTGGCAATGTAAAAAGTGGTGAGCATGAATTAGTGGCGGTGTTTACCGGCAAAGGTCCAAAGGGTAGGGATTATCGTCGAGCCGTTACTGTGGCCTTTGATAAAAGTTCGCAGGCCAAAAATATTGAGCTAAAAATTGTGGATTCCACAGCGACCCAGCAACCGGAGTTTTTGGTAAAAGAGTGGTAATCGGCAATGAAACAACACTTTGATGCCGGTTATTTTTTGAGGGTGGTAATCACTACCCTGTTAGTTGTTTGCAGTATTCATATTTCATCAGCTTATTCCAAAGAAAATACCCAGGTGCCTGAAGAAGTACAGGACTTGCGTTACGGCGTTATTCTCTACCATTTTTTTCAGCAATCTTATTTTGAAGCCCTGACAGAATCCTATATCGGAGAACTCCGTGGTGATATGCCTTATCACCAGCAATCGGCAAAATTACTGCGTGGCGGAATGAATTTGTCCTATGGCATGGGTAAACAGGCCGAAGTGATTTTCAAAGAATTATTGGATGAACTAAGTAGAGAAACACAACGTGATAGAGCCTGGTTTTATTTGGGTAAGTTATATTACCTGAGAGGGGAAAAGGAATTAGCCAAGCAAGTGTTCGCCAATATTCAAACTACTTTGCCTGAATCGTTACATGAAGAACTAATTTATTTGCGTGCTAATTTACAGCTCAGTGAGGGCGATCTTGGTAGCGCAGAAACTACTATTAATCAGTTGCCCGAAACTTCCCCCTGGCTGGGTTATTATTATTTTAATCGCGGCGCAGCATTAAGTTTAAATGGAGAAATAGAACAGGCAGTCCAGGCTTTTCACACCGTTAGAAATTTACCCATTCGTGGTGAAGAAGGTAATACGTTAAAGGACAGGGCCAATATCGCTTCCGGTTTTGCCTATTTAGGCGGTGATAATTTGGAGTCGGCAATAGCCGATTTTTTACAGGTTCGCCTTGAAAGTCCGCTGGTGGAACAGGCGATGTTAGGTTATGGCTGGGCAGCTGCGCGTCAGGAGGATTACCAGCGTGCGCTATCACCCTGGCAGGCACTTAATAGCAAATCAGTAATGAACACCAGCGTGCAGGAAAGCCTGCTGGCTGTTCCCTTCGCCTACGAGAAACTCGATGCAAAGGCTACAGCACTTGAGGAGTATCAGCGAGCGGTCGCTGTTTTTGAATCACAGTTAGTAAATATTAAAGAAGCCATTAATGTCTTTAATGATGTACCTATCGTGCAAACGGTATCTGAACAGGGGTTAGGCTCCGATTGGGTAGTGCGCGAAGACTATTTGCCAATCAATCCGCAAGCGCCTTATCTGGTTGAATTAATCGCCAAAGAACACTTTCAATCATCGGTTAAAAATCTTAGCGATTTAGTGAGGATGCAACGTTATCTGTTTGAGTCGGAAGAACGATTGCAATCGATGGAGACGGTTTACGAAGTGCAAAAACGTGCATGGCAAGAAAATTTGAATCAGTCTAAAAGAGAAGAATATCGTCAAGCCCATCAACAGTTGCAGCAAGTCAAACAACAGTTGTTAGAACAGAAAGCGTTAGCCGATCAGGAAGCCGATGGCCGGCGTTATGTAAGCGGTGAAGAAAGAGAATTGTGGCAAGTGGCAGAACATGCCGAACAAATGATTGAATCCCTTAAGTCGGCGGGAGAAGATGTCGCTGAGGAAGAGCGTTTATTAAAGTTTTATCAGGGACAATTGAAATGGCAGGCCAGTGAACAGGATTCTGCAAAACGTTGGGAGTTTGAAAAACAACTTAATCAAGTTGAAGTGTTATTAACCGAAACACAATCTCAACTGGAAATATTAGAATCTCTGCAGGCTGATCGTTATCAAACTGAATATAATGACCGTATCACCGGTTTAAAAACTCGTTTAAACAATCAACAAGCTGGTGTTGATCAAGCATTAGCGCAAGCCGAGTCAGTCATTCGTACTATGGCCATTGCTGATTTGCAGGCACAGGAGCGTCGTCTTACCTATTACATTGCACAGGCAAAACTGGGTGTTGCCAGATTGTATGATCTCGGTAGCGAGGAGTTTGTGCAGTGACTTATCGCCTCTTATTTTGGTTAGCACTAAGTATCGCTATTTCAGCATGTAGCTGGGTGCCTTTTATTGGTGAAGAAGAGGTCGAGGAACAGGAAGCAGCGCCAACCCTTGCCGATTTGCAACCTGCTGTCATGCCGGATAAAAATCGCACGTTACCAATGGTTGATTTGAATACGTTAATTACAACGTATCAAGAAGTTTTGGATGTTACCGATGAGCCTGAGTTGAGATTACGTGTTTTGCATCGCCTGGCCGGGCTTGAAATGAAACGGGCGGAACAAAATCTCTATGAGCAGGAAGTAGTGGCTAATCAATTTGAACTAGCTATCGATGCTTATCAGACATTATTGGCGAGTAATCCAGAACATCCGCGCAATGATCGATTACGGTATCAATTATCCAAAGCCTATGACCTTGGTGGGCAGCAACAGCAGTCTATGGAAGTACTGGATCAATTAGTCGTTGATAGTCCTGCTTCTGACCATTATTCCGAGGCGCAATTTCGCCGCGCTGAAATTTTCTTCTCACGTGCCGATTATCGAAATGCCGAACTTGCTTATGCAGAAGTGATTAGGCAGGGAAAAGAAAAAAGCCAGCATTATGAAAATGCGCTCTATATGCATGGCTGGTCGCAATTCAAGCGTGAACGTTACCGTGCTTCGCTTCAGTCTTTTACCGAAGTGTTGGACTTGAATGTGCCAGCAGATAATAAATTAGATAACCTCAGTCGCGGTATGCGGGAATTAACGCAAGATACTTTTCGTATTATGAGTATTGTATTCTCGTATCTTGATGGCCCTAAAACTATCAGTGAAGTTTACGACAACTTTGGAGAGCGCCACTATATTGGTTTGTTATACGATAACCTGGCTAAATTATATTTAGAGCAGGAACGTTATAAAGATAGTGCCGAAGCCTATCGCACTTATGTGGAGAGATATCCTCAGTCTGATCAGTCGCCTGTATTCTATGCCAGCTTGATTGATGCCTATCTGACGGGTGGTTTTTCTGAGGATGTGTTGCGGGAGAAAGAGCAGTATATCGTTTATTACGGTATTCATAGCGAATTCTGGCAGAGTAAATCGGAAGAGAGTCAAAATTATATTCGTCCTTTCCTTGAACAATATCTTCCGGAATTAGCGCGTCATTATCATGCCAAGGCGCAGGAAAAAACGGTAGTATTAAATCCTGGTGCCGAGCAGGAAATTAAATCCGATGAAACTTCGTTAACGGATAACGCATTAACAGACAAGACATTAACTGAAAAAGAAAGAACAGAACTAAAACAATTAGCCATCAGCGAATACCTCAAAGCCGGCGATTATTATCAGGAATTTATTGATACCTTCCCCGAAGATGAGCAAGTACCTGAGATGCACTTCCTGTTGGCAGAAAGCCGTTTCGAAGCGGAAGTGTATGATCAGGCTATCGAAGCCTACGAAATTGTGGCCTATAAATATCCCGATCATGAGCGGGGTGCGATTGCCGGTTATGCGGCAATTTTATCCTATGGGCTTTATCTGGAACGATTACCTGATGGCAGCAATCATCCCGATTACGAGAACTGGTTGCGTTTGAAAATTGAGAGCCAACTTCGATTTGCTAACACCTTCGCTGATGATGCCAATGCACCCATTGTTCTGACTAAATCGGCAGAAGAATTATTAGGGTTGGAAGAATACCAGCATGCAGTAGATGCTGCGTCGCAGTTGACCCGTCGTGATCCCCCTGCCGAACAGAGTTTGCGTAAAACGGCCTGGCTGGTTATCGGTCACAGCCAATTTGAATTACAGGACTTTGTTGCTGCAGAAAATGCCTATCATGAAGTATTGCAAATTCTGCCAAGTAGCGATGTAACGCGAAATGATATCGTCGAGCGTTTGGCTGCCAGTGTTTATAAGCAGGCTGAACTGGCATTAGCGGCTGAACAACCATTAGAAGCAGCGGATCAGTTTCTTCGGGTTGCGGTTGTTGCACCTAACTCATCTATTAGCATTACAGCAAAATTTGATGCAGCTAATGCATTAATGAATTCAGCGCATTATGCAGAAGCCATACCCATTCTCGATCAATTCAGAAGAAATTATCCCGATAATCCCTTAACTGCAGATATCCCTGCAAAAATGGTGGTGGCTTATCAGGAAACTGAACAATGGTCGATGGCAGCTGATGAACTGACAGCAATCTATCAGGGTACTGATGATGAAGCATTAAAACAGGAAACACTTTACCAGGCAGCTGAACTGTACGAGCGGGCCGATGACAAAGAATCAGCTATCTTACGTTATCGTGCCTATGCTCATGCTTATCCCGATCCTTTCCCCATTGCCATGGAAGCGCGCAATAAATTGAATGAACTATATGTTGCAACTAATCAACCGGATAAGCGCCGTTTTTGGCTGAGGAAAATGATTACTGCTCATGACACTGCCGGGCAACAGGCTACAGACCGTTCGCGTTATCTGGCCGCGATGTCTTCAAGTGTGTTGGCCGATGATGAATATCAGGCGTTCCAAAGGTTGCGGCTTACTTTACCGTTGAAAAATAGTTTGCAAAGAAAAAGAAAAGCGCTGGATAAAACGCTCAATGCTTATCAAAAATTAGCAGATTATCAGGTTGAAGAATATACAACCTTGGCAACATTTCGTATTGGCGAAATCTATAACAAGTTAAGTGGTGCCTTAATGGAGTCTGATCGACCCAAAGATTTGGATGCATTGGCGCTGGAGCAATATGAGCTATTACTGGAGGAGCAGGCTTTTCCCTTTGAAGAAAAGGCCATTGAAATTCATGAGGCCAACAGTCAGCGTAGTTGGGATGGTGTTTATGATGCATGGGTAAAAGAGAGTTTTGATGCGCTGAAACAGTTATTGCCCGCCCGTTATGCTAAAGAAGAAAAGGGAGGGCTGTATGCGTCAGAAATTTATTAGTCTTATGGATATTATTGGTGTGAGCACTGGGTTAAAAATTGTTTTACAGATTTTTTTAGTTTTATCACTAGCAGGCTGTCAATTTATTCCAATGCAGCAAGATACTGCACCTCAAAGTACTGTGTCTCAAAGTGCTACACCTCACGATGAAGAAATGATTGAGGGGCAGGCGGCTGTTGAAGAGCAGCCATTAGCTCAACCTAATCCTTATTTGACAAATCGGCCACGTGTGTCGAGTGAAGCAATACAGCGTTTTGAAAGTGCCAAGCAAGCATTAAGTGAGCAACAATGGGAGTTGGCCGAAACAGACTTGCTGTGGTTAACCGAAAATCACGCTAATTTATCCGGCCCTCATTTAACACTGGCTTTACTGTATAAAACCACTGATCAGCCAGAGCAATCTGAATCCGCTTTTAAACAAGCTATTACAGCTAACGCTGATAATGTTGAAGCCTATGATCAATATGGCATCTTTTTAAGAGAGCAAGGGCAGTTTAAACAGGCGGAAACGATTTATTTACAGGCGCTGCAAAAGTGGCAGGATTCACCGAACACCCATCGGAATTTGGGCATTCTCTACGATTTATATCTCGGTGATTTTACCAAAGCCTTACATCATTATCGGCGTTACCAGGAGTTGCTAGGAGAGCCTGATCGTCAGGTGGCTGGTTGGATTATCGATACTGAGCGTCGTATTTCAAATACATTAGCTGGAGATGGTCTATGAAAACCTATTCAGTGAATAAATGGTTATTGATGATTTTCCTTTTGGTAATAAGCACTGTTTCGGCAGCGCAGGAAGCGCAGGTGATTTTACGAAGTACCGTAACCGGCAACCAGGAGCAGCCTAAGGTGCTTTACATTATTCCCTGGCAGCAAGCTGATCAGCCCGAGCTGATTTATCAACCTATTCAGAGCCTCGTTGATGGCGTATTTGAGCCCGTCGACCGGGAGGAATTCCTCCGTGAACTGGATTACCGCGAGAAAATCAGCACGGCGGTAGAAAGTGGTAATTAATTGCCCCAAATTTTTGCAAACCAGTCGACACTTTTTTTGCAGATTAGACAATGTTCAAAATATTCCTGAAAAAAGAAGCTATTATTAGCAAAGTATTTTTGATGGCTATTGATTGTATTCGTAGCTAACCCTGTTACACAGAACACGCAGCAAGCAAGGAAATACCATGGATCTTTACAGCACTATTGTCCGTTTCTTCCAAGATGGGGGCACATTTATGTATCCCATTGCCGTTGTATTGGTATGTGGTTTGGCCATTGCCATAGAGCGTTGGGTCTTTTTATCAGCAGCGCGAATGTCGAATCGCAAAGCCTTTAATCACATCCTGCCTCTTTTGAAAAAGAAGGACTTTAAAGGCGTAGTTAATTTTGCCAATGGCACCACTGCGCCTATGGGCAGAATCATCGGTGCCGGTATTGCCCGTATGGCGGTCAGTCAGCGCCGCGATGATATTGAGTATGCGATGGAAGAGGGGGTGATGGAAGCATTGCCCAGACTCGAAAAGCGCACACAATATCTTGCCACCTTAGCCAATGTTGCTACATTGCTGGGACTGTTGGGTACCATTATTGGTTTGATCGCTGCTTTCACCGCGGTTGCCAATGCTGACCCTGCAGAAAAAGCTAATCTGTTATCACAAAGTATTTCTGTAGCAATGAACACCACAGCCTTTGGCTTGATCTCCGCAATCCCTCTGTTGTTGAGTCACGCATTACTGCAAACTAAAACAGCAGAAATTGTCGATAGCCTGGAGATGGCTGGTGTGAAAGTGCTTAACATGCTGGCAGATAAAAACTTCAATGCGAAAACACGTTCTACGGATGCTGCTGGTTAAGCCGTTAATAAAAGAGTAGTTAGCTAGCATAGCCATAAAGCGAGAACGTTTTTGATGAGAAAAGTCAGACTCAGCCGTATCCCCCGTAAAGACGCAGATCTGGATATCACCGCCTTCATGAATTTGATGATTGTATTGGTGCCTGTTTTGCTGTTGGGTATGGTGTTTTCGCAAATTACAGTTATTGATCTTAAATTGCCCGAGAGTGCTGCAGAAGCCGCCAGCAACGAAACTCCCGAAGAGAAAAAAGAGATTGAGTTAGTCATCCGCGAAGATGCCCTACTGGTAAATTACCCCAAAGGCATTTTGTTAAAGCGAATTCCTCAAATACCTGTTGAGATTGATCCTGAAGAAACTGCAGTAACTGCACAGCCCGCAGAGCAACCAGCGGAGCAGCAGGCAGTGATGACACATGACTTTAAAATGCTGAGCCTGGTGCTGCAGGAAGTTAAGCGACAATTGCGCGAGCAATCGATAGAGAATCGTGCCATCACTATTCTTTCCGAACAGGATACACACTATCAAACCATTGTCAGTGCAATGGATGCCGTTCGTTCCTATAAAGCAGTAGTGGTAACTTCAGTTGTTGATGCCGAATTGTTTCCGGAAATTTCTTTTGGCGATGCGCCGCAAATAGCTCAGGTCGGAGGTGTGCAGTGAAGTCCTCCTTAAGAGCCCGTCGCATGGCGAGAAATCATCGCCGTATGCAACAAAGTCCGCGTTTGAATCTGGTTTCACTGATGGATATTTTTACTATTTTGGTGTTCTTCTTAATGGTGAATAGCGGTGATGTGGAAGTGTTGCAGGCAGATAAAGATATCAAATTACCTGAGTCTGTTTCAGAGCAAAAACCCGATGTCACACTGCTAATTAAAATCAGCGCTACTGATGTGATCGTGCAGGGGCGTTCCATAGCTAAGGTTGATGACATCCTCAGCGAGGAAGGCAATGAAATTGCTGAGCTTCAGCAAGAACTCGAATATTTGGCAGAGCGCAGTAAACCGCTGGAAACCGAAGAGGAACAGCAAAAGGGTCGCGCTGTTACGATTATGGGCGATCAATTTGTGCCTTATCAATTATTAAAAAAGGTCATGTCCACCTGTGCGCAAACCGATTATCGTGATATCGCACTAGCCGTAAATGCCGCGCCGGCATTTGATGAGGATGCTTTCATCAATTCCCAGCAACAGTCCCAACCTTTGGCGAGCGGAGGTTAGTGTGACGGCATTTTTTGCAATAGGCCCTGACCTGATCTTACCCTGGTCTTCTTCAGAGCAGGAAGACGCTAAATTCAAACGAATTTTACGCAACGCGTTGATTGTATTTGCAGTCATTGCGATAGCAATTCCCTTTTTGCCTGTAGCCGAAATTACAAGGGAAGAACAGGAAACGCTGCCACCACAATTGGCGAGAGTGATTCTGGAAAAACAGGAGCTTCCAAAACCTGAACCGATTCCGCCAAAGCCAGAACCGAAGGAAGAGCCAAAGCCGGAAGAAAAGCCAGAACCTAAACCAGAGCCTAAGGAAAAACCACCTGAGCCGGTTAACTTGGTGAAGCAGGCACAGGAAAAAGCGGCAGTGTCGGGTGTATTGGCATTTCAGGATGATTTGGCGGCTATGCGCGACAGTGTAGATCTGGATAGTTTATCCAAAAACAATTTAAGCCGAGGTGAAGCTGAAGCGGCTAAAGTTGAACGATCAATCATTACTTCGAAATCAAGGTCCACTAGTGGCGGTATTCAAACTGCAGCACTGAGTCGTGACACCGGCGGCTCTGCGTTATCTGGCAAAGAAAACACTCAAGTCACCAGTGACTTTGATCAAATCGCTGCAAAAGAAGGCACGGTTGATACCTCGGCGCTTTCAGGTGGCCGCAGTGATGAATCCATTCGCCGTATTATGGATCAAAATAAAGGTGCTATCTTTGCCATCTACAATCGTGCACTGCGTAAAGATCCAGCCTTGCAGGGCAAATTCGTATTTGAAATGCTGATCGAGCCTAACGGTAGTGTTTCAGAAGTAAAATTATTATCCAGCGATCTCAACAATCCTGACTTAGAGAGAAAAATTTTATCCCGCATCAAGTTAATTCGTTTTATTGCTGAAAATGTGATCAATACGCGGGTTAACTACAGTTTTGATTTCCTACCTTATTAAATATTCTTGTTTAATTGTTTCTGAGTGTGTTACCTATAATTTATTGCGACTAAAAATAGGCAATTAAGAAGCAATACGCATAATTCATTTTCTTGTAAATTCTTAATCCCTAACCCACACTTTTATGTAAATCTGCGGTATTCAATTTTATTTTTTATAAAAAATGGATCTCAATTATGAAACTTTTATTGTCTAGATTGATGATGTTAATGCTGTTGTTGAACCTGATATGGGTTCAACAGCTTAGTGCAGAAAATTTGGTGCTGAAAGTAGGGGGTACTAATCATCCGCTATCATCAATAAAGGTAAATGGAAAACACACAGGGATTATCGCGGATGTTTATCGTGAAATGGTTAGGGAGGTTGATCAAAAAGCCAAGTTGGATTTTTTCATTGCTGAGCCAGAGGAGCTAAGGCAAGAAATTATTGCAGGAAATTTGGATCTTAATTTTAGCGTTGTTAATGAAAATTTACTGGATAACGCAGTTATTGTTTATATTCCTGAACCAAGAGAAATCAAACTTTGGAGTTTACCTTCTAAGCCTGTGCATCCCGACCAGGATCTAACAAAACTAAGAATGGGCACAGTGCAAAGCTATGTGACCAGTTCATTTTTTAAGGACGTCTCTCCGGTAGTTTTTGAATCAACCAGTGCTCTCGTCGAAGCACTCATTAAGAAACAGGTCGATGCAGTGTTGGCAATGGATTATTTATTCAGATATAGCAGTTATAGTTTGGGCTATAGTTCTGAGCAATTTGTGCATTACACGATTGACTCAACCCCCATTGTTTTATGGACACATGAAAAATCGGTTGTATACGATAACCTAGCCGAATGGCAGGCTGCTGCCGAAAAATCATTGGCGCCACAGAAAACAGACCAGCGCTGGCTGGAATTTTTAGAGTCGCTAGCGAGTAATTAACTAAATTTAAAAGCCTTGTTTAGCGGTAATTCCCGTATGCGTTGTCCTGTTGCTGTATAAATGGCATTGGCTAATGCTGGAGCGACCGGAGGCAACCCCGGTTCTCCCACACCCGTTGGATGTTCTTGACTATCGACAATATGAACTTCAATTGTCGGAGTCTGATCCATCCGCAGCATCGGATAGTCATGGAAATTACTTTGTTCCACAGCACCATTACTGAGTGTAATTTCTCCGTATAAAGCGGCGGTTAGACCATAGATAATCCCGCTTTCCATCTGTGCGCGCACAATATCAGGGTTGACGGCGAGACCACAGTCCACCACGCAGGTTATTTTATGGATAGTTACAGTTTGGTTGTCCACTGAAATTTCTATGACTTGTGCAGTCGGAGTGTTGAATGATTCATGTGCTGCAATACCTTGGTATCGACCTTCAGCAACGTTTCCCCAGGCGCTCTTCTCTGCCAGTTGCTTGATGACCGTCTGCATGCGAGGGCTATGGGTAGAATTCTCCAGCCGATATTGCATAGGGTCTTGTCCTGCAGAGTGGGCCAGTTCATCCATAAATCCTTCGGCAAAAAAACCGTTACAGGAGTGGCCTACTGCCCGCCAGTAGCCAATAGGTAAACCGGGGTCCACTGTGGCGTGGCGAACTTCTTGATTTGGGCAGGGATAGTTGCCGGATAAGCCTTCCACAACACCACCATTCACGGTGATATTTTCAAACAACCAGTAACCACGTTTGCTAAGCCAATCGCCCACGCTCCAGGGGATAGTGCCTTGGAAGGCGGCTTCTATCGAATCATCAATGAAATAAGCACCAGTATTGGGGCTGACGTTGCGGACAACAAAGGTTTCTATTTTGCCGTTGTCATCAAGGCCCGCACTGAATTTTACTAATGACACGGGGCGATAGCGGTCGTGCTTAACATCATCTTCACGACTCCAGACCAGTTGTACAGGCACGTCGCTGGCTTTAGCTATGGCTGTAGCCTCAGCGACATAGTCGGCGATAAGGCGCCGGCCAAAGCCGCCACCTAAAAAGGTTGAATGGATGGTTACATTCTCGCGGGGAACGCCGCTGTAGTGTGCAGCCATTCCCTCCGCAACTTCCAGAACCTGGCAGCCAACCCAGACATCGCAATTGCCATCGGCAATTTTTACGGTACATGTCATTGGTTCCATCGTGCAGTGGGCAAGATAAGGCGTCCAGTAGGTGGCCTCAATAACTTGCTTACTTTGAGACAGGGCCGCAGCACCTTCGCCCTGTTTGTCAGCTTCCAGCCCCTCATCGTGTTCGAGTGCGTTTTCCATCTGCTGGCGTAGTTCAGCACTGCTGGTGTTTGCCAACTCCGGGTAATACCATTCGACTTCGAGCAGGTCTGCGGCTTTTCGTGCTTGCCAGTAGTGCTCAGCAACTACAGCTACGCCATTAAAAATTTCCACCACTTTAAATACACCGGGTGAACTGGCGGCGGCATTGGTATTAACCGATTTTACCGTGCCACCTGCTACCGGGCAGCGTTTTACAACAGCGCGATAAAGGCCGGGGAAATCGACATCAAGGCCAAATTGCGCTTCACCCGTTACCTTTGCCCAGGCATCAAGTCGGTTGTGTTCTGTGCCAATAAAGCGAAATTCGTCGGGTGATTTAAGCGCAGCATTTTCAGGTAGTGGTTGTTTAGCGGCAGCCTCGGCAAAGTGCCCATAAGTCCACTCCTGATTATTGCCCACGACTTTGCCATCACTCACGATGAGACTGGCTGCTGCAATGCCGGTTTCGGCCGCTGCAGCTTGGCGAATAGCTTCTCTAACATTGGCGCCCACTTGTCTTAGGTGTGTGTAATGGGCATTCATACTGGTGCTTCCACCAGTGCCTTGAGCCGGCGACCCCGGCCGTTTAAATTCAGGGTGAACTGGTGCGAGATGGACAATGATGGTATCAGGCGATACGTCTAGCTCTTCGGCGATTAAGGTGGTCATGCCTTCATATACACCTTGGCCCATTTCCGCTCTGGGTTGATAAAAATGAATTTCATTTGTGGGTGTGATTTGTAAAAACGCATTTGGGATGTAACCCCCGTGTTCACTCATCATTTCAGGAGGTGGCGGTTCATCACCGCTCATTAGCGGTATTCCCACAACGAGTCCACCGCCCACAACACCTGCAGTAATCAATAGAGAGCGGCGCGAAATGCCTTGAGAAGATAGCATGGTAGGCCCTTTCGTCTTGTTCATCATGACTCACCTCCCAACGACTCGTCCTGCATTTTTGCAGCAGTGTGAATGGCTGCCTTGATTCGAGGATAGGTACCACATCGACAGACATTGCCACTCATTGCCGCATCAATGTCTTCATTAGTGGGAGAAGCATTGGTAGCTAGTAATGCAGCTGCTGACATGATCTGCCCAGACTGACAGTAGCCACATTGCGGTACGCTGTGTTCAACCCATGCAGTTTGTAATGGGTGAGGATTTTCCCTATCACCCAAGGCTTCAATAGTGGTTACCGCTTTATTCTGTGCTGCTGAAATGGGCAAAATGCAGGTTCTGACGGCAACGCCATCAAGGTGCATAGTACATGCACCGCAAAGCCCGGCACCACAACCAAACTTTGAGCCTTTAAGTTTAAAAATGTCGCGAACAACCCAGAGTAATGGTGCATCGGCGGGTGCATCAGTGGAAACAGTTTCGCCATTTAATGTAAAACTGATCATGGTTCCTCCAGTTGCAATAAGGGGTGCTTCTCGAACGGTATCGTGACCTGACAGAGCTGTCAATTTATCAGTCTAGATCGTAAGTGTAGTTTAACGGTGATTATAAAGCCTGAGGCTCGATGCTGGCTGTGTAGTTAAAGGTGTAGCTACAAAATGTTGCTGCAAGCCATCACCATGGCTAGCATGTGGACATAGAAGATTATTGGGGCAGTAAATTTAAAGCTGCTTTCTAAATCATACAGACTAAGCGTAATTCGGTTGTCCGCGGTAAACGCCTTTAAAACGCTTCCCATCTCGCCACAATGGATAAGATTTACCGGAATATATGACGGTTTCATTGGTCGGTGTTGCTGACTGCCGCATATTTCCACCGTTAGCAACCATTTTTGTTTTCTTAGGTTCTTTTTCCTGAATGATCCGAGAGCTTTTTAGTTTTGTAATGGTATTGCCAACACCAACGAAACTTAATAGTTCTGCATAGGCGAAACCCAAATCTGGAGATTCGGTGAGCTCCACATATTCATGGAGCATCTGCATAAAGTCGGGATGTGATAATTTTAATTTGATATCAAGTTCAATTTGAACGCACTGAATACATTTTTTTGCTGCGCGAATAGCATGGGGGTTAAGTAGCCAGGATCTGTCGTTCATTTTCTTTTCCCTAAAAAAATTGTCTCTAGATAAACTTAGAGGATTAATCCCATAAGCTGCGTGAATAAATTCACATTTTTTACAAGATATTATTTAAATTTTTATTCTGAAAGCATTGTTATAACCATATGCTTGAAGAGAAATTTTCTAAGTCAATCGGTTTATAATTTATACGTTTGAATAATAAAAACAGTATCGTTTGCGCCTGATTTTGATGCGAGATTAAGTAAACTGTTTTTCGAAAAAAACTATCAATAAAGTTTATTTTTTATAAAATGAATAAAGGTTTAGTTCATAAAAAATGGGTTAGAATGAAGGCGCTAATGTAGGATAACGAAGTTTGAAGTTATAATAGTTGAAATTAGTTATTGCTGGTTTTTAAAGTCTAGTCAGCCTTTACTTTTTCCAACAACTATTTATTGGTTGATCATTATGTTCTTCTGCTATGCGAGCAGCAATTTTTTCGTCTGAAGCAATAAACTGTCCAATATTTAAGTTATTCATCCATTGTTTCAATACATCATCGTTATGCATTTTTAGGAAAATATTTTTATAGTTCTGTTTATGCTGATCACTTAGATGCGGATGTGACATCAATAGCAGTATCGGGTTTTTTGAAGCCAATGGAAAGGTAAACAATTTTTCTTTTACCGATGCTGCGGTTAGCCCCCAAATAGGGCGTCCAACCATGCCAAAATCGGCTTCACTATTAAGCACTTTAATAACGCTTTCACTGGCATTGGTAACGGGTATCAAATCCATGGTATTCCATATGCCACTGGTCACATCATCAAACCTGGCTTGATAGATATCTTTATATCTTGCGTCAAAGGCAAAACGTTTGCCTCTCAATGTTTGCAGATTGGTTATTTCATTTCTACCAAAGATAACCAGCCCAGATCGGTTGCTGGATTCCACAAAAGGTTTATAACCCTTTTCCAGTAATGGCTGCCACAACGGAGCGCTAGGCATGACTAATGCTTCCTTCATTGCTTTATATCGCTCATAGGCGTCACAATCGCCCAGTGGAATTTGTACCTCAAGCTGCATTGTTTTCTTTGAATATTCGATAAATGGTGTCATCAGCCTTCGAGTGATATCGGGAGGCATTGGCGAAAAGATCAGAATATATTGTTCTGGTTCTGATAGTCCATCCAAGCTTGATTGCGGCTCCTGACCAAAGGAGGCAACTGATAGCAAATACAAACACAATAGAGAGAATCTTTTTTTCAAGGTCTTAATTTACTTGCAGGGTATATTAATCAAACTATAGGGTAAAAGTGGTCAAACTGCCTTGCCTTGGTTATACAGAGCCTCTAGGAAAGCCAATGAGAAGAATGCAGAACCGAGATGATTCTCTTTGAGGATGTTAAGTTAAATATTAGAAGACTTTTGTAATCCATTGACCCTTAACTATTTTTTATTTCGTTGTATCTGAAGCAGTCGATTGTATGGTCGTTGACCATGCCTGTGGCCTGCATATAGGCATACATAATAGTTGATCCAACGAATTTGAATCCGCGCTTTTTTAAGTCCTTTGACAGCTGGTCTGAAACATCAGTAGAGGCGGGTATCTCTTTGAGTGATTGCCATTGATTTTGTATCGGTTGGTGGTCGACAAAGCCCCATATGTAGTCCGAGAAGCTACCGAATTCCTTTTGTACCTTAATTAATGCCTGAGCATTAGTGCGTGCTGAATATACCTTGAGACGGTTGCGGATGATCTCGGGGTTGAGTAACAGTTTATCGAGCTTTTTGTCGCTGAAACGGGCGACTTTGTTGACATCGAAATCGGCGAAAGCTTTTCGGTAACCTTCACGTTTTCTTAGTACCGTAATCCATGCTAAACCAGCCTGTGCGCCTTCGAGGATTAGAAATTCGAATAATTTTTGATCATCGTATACAGGAACACCCCATTCTTCATCGTGATATTGTTGGTATAAAGGGTCATCGCCGCACCAGGTACAACGTGTTGGCTTATTCATATGTGCTTTACTCACTGCTTTTATGCTGCTATTTCCGAGGGAGATGAACTGTCGCCTGTTTTCGGTGTTATTTCAATTACCTGTATGTAATTAGGAGCTGGTGTTGGTTATTCTTGCCTGATAGCGGTTGCATGTTTTCTCGGCAGCGGTTAATGTTTTCAGGCACATAACAGTTAGGATTAAACATGACAAAAGATCATGATTCTGATGACAAAGAGTCTTCTGCTCAAGGCTGTATTCTCAATGAGAAGGGAGAGGAGATCCCCATCACCGACAAAATGGTAACCGAGGCTATGAAGGATATTAAGCTTCAATCCATTGGTGCGCACACAGGTTTTAACAAGGCCATTACAGATGACATGCTGCCACCCGAGGATAATTAATCCTTTTTGTTAAGTTCATTTTTTATTATTTATTTTCAATAAGTTATACATGTTTTTTGAAGTTGGATTTTAAATAAAGATCCCTTTCTCTGCGCTTTTTCTATTTATTAGACCAAAACAATCTAGGCCCTTGCTAGCTTCTTCAGGCAGTTTTTTCCTAAACTGAAACATAACTATTATAAGTTGTCTTTACCGGCAGGAGGTGCCTATGCAATGTCGTAGTGGTGAAGCATCAGGGACACATTTTCGAACGGATCGTTATTTTTGTATCAGTGGTGAATGGTTTTTTTCAACCCGTGAGAATTTGCAAATCGGACCCTTTGCAACACGGGATGATGCCGAAATAGAGTTACTCCTGTTTCTCCGGCATATTCAGGAAGGCGGTATATACGCTGAACACGCTTCCATGAATTATAGCCAGAGGGTTCGGTCTTTAAGTGACAGGTAAATCAAGCGGCAGGTAAATCCGCTGATAAGTGATACGCATCAAACCCGGCCTGGCGCATGAGATAGGTTGCTAATTCTGAGCGGCTATCGTTAGCTGGGCCAATCACATACTTCAACGATTCTTTCATTGTTTGCATTTTTTGGCGCAATAGGCTGATGGGCAAATTGTCACTGTTTTTGGCATGTCCGTGCTGATACTCGATCGGCAAGCGAACATCCAGAATTTTTATTTGTGACTGATCGTAACTAATAGCTGTGGTAAGAGGGCGCACGAGGTGTTGTTTAATCAATGCGTTAAAGGTTTCAGCATTGATACGGCCCAATATGCCGCTTGTTTTCATGGTGACAGATGCATTGCGGGTTGTATCGGCAACCAGAGCCTCATCACCAAAATAGTTGCCAGGCAGCAGGCTAAATTGTGCACCTTTGTAGGGACCATCGGCATCGGTTTGTACTAAAGCTTCTCCCTTTTTGATGATGTAGAAATAATCTCCCTGGCTATTGGCCTTTATGATAGTTTCGTTAGCAGCGACTATCACTTCTTCCAGTTGGGAGAAGAGCTGGTGAATGACTTGATTGGATAGGTTCGCTGCAAGTTTTGAGCGAATAAAGCTGTTGTCCCAGTCTTCCTGGTAGTCATCATCAATCAGTGCATCATCATCAACCACCATGTCACTGTCATCCAAATAGAAAATTCGGTAATCCTGGCTCCAACTGAGGTAGTGATCGATGATATCCGTATTCACGGAAAGGATTTGGCAATCATCCACTGCTCTGACCAGGCTGCGATCCTTAAGTATGCTTTCAATTGCATTGTTGCTGTCGGGGTTCTCGTGGTCGATGTGAAAGCGGTTCTCGAAGGACTCCCTGATTTCGACACGCCCTTGTACCAGGAAGTGCGCTTGTTTTTTGTCTCGCTCTTTACGAACAATGACTGCTCCAGCCTTATACGAGGTCAGTTTTAGCTCTTCTATTAATTGGCCGTGATACTTGTGGCTTATCTTGTTAAGTGGTGAAAAACGTTTGATCAGATTGCTAATATTTTGCTCGATGTGTTGGGGCATTTGTCGTTCCACGCGTTGTATCATTTCTGATGTTGCTCAGAAGCCTGAGATTGAGCCCCTGAGATTGAATACCTTGGGTTTAACCCTTTGGATTTAACCTTTTGAATTTAACAAGGGTACCTTCAGATCCAGTGGCGTTTTTACATCTCCGTATGCCGAGGTAAATAGTAGATACCATGTAGTTAATAGACACGTAACTGTATCGCAAGAGAAGAACTAACTGGTTCACATGTCGACGAATTGCGTCAATAGCTGACGAAAATTGACATTAGCGTAGTCATTTCTTATAACCGTTAAATCTAGCTATTTGGCGATATCGCGTGGATAATGCTGATCCTTTGTTTCCACTAAAACTGGAAGATTTCTGAATTCCATAAAACAATCTAAATTGTTAATACATTATGCAAAAAAATATACAAGAGAGCAGAGAAGGCGGAGAAAGCAAAGAAAGCTTAAAGGAACACTTTAATCGAGAAACAGCCAAAATCAGTTGGAAGGAGCTACAGCGTTACTATGCCAGAGGCGTTGTGATTGGCGTTAAGGATGGTATGGATTTGATAGAAACAGCGATTGAAATCCATCAGGATAATAAAGACCAGGTGGAAAAGTGGCTCTGTGCGGGCGATATTTTTAAAGTCGATGATCAAACCGCCGAAGAGTGGTTAAACGCGGAAGCTGATCATTGGGCTGTCGTTGTTGCACCTTGGGTTCTAGTGCAGTTAAACAAGAGCGGTTAAAAAACGCAGCTAAATAAATAACATCTATTTTTCATTGTGGTGGGTCGCATTGTTAAGGATAAAACTAAACTGTCAGAGAGCGATTTTTTTCTTGGTGGCTGCCTTTATAGCGGGCTGTGTTTCTCAGCAGCCTGTTGAGCCGGCTGAAACAGATAGAGCTGTTGCGGAAAAAATTGTCGTTAAACCCAAGATTCGACTGAGCAAAGAAGAAGGAGGCGACATTCTTCATCAGCTGGTTGAGGATATGGTGCAAATTCCCTCTGGCAAATTTTTAATGGGTGATAGCCTGGGCGTGGGTGAAAACGACGAGCAGCCCGTTCGCGAAGTGTTGGTCGGCGCTTTTTCTATCAGTAAATTTGAAGTGACCTATGAGCAGTATGACCTTTACACACGTCAAACCAAGCAGCCATTAATTAAAGCCAGATGGGGAAGAGGCAAGCAACCTGTTGTGAATGTCAGTTGGCATGATGCGCAGGCATTTGTTGCCTGGGTGAGTAGAGAGACGGGAATTAATTTTCGTTTGCCCTCAGAGGCTGAATGGGAATATGCCGCGCGCGCTGGCAGTTTGGACAATTATAGTTTTGGCAATGATGCTACTAAATTATGTGAGTTCGGCAATGTTGCTGATCGTTCAACCACCATAGGTTGGCGAAATAGAAACTGCAATGATGGCCATGCGACGACTTCGCCGGTAGGCAGTTTTAAACCCAATGATTATGGTCTCTATGATATGCACGGCAATGTTTGGGAATGGCTGAGTGACTGCTGGTACCTAAGCTATCGTGATGCGCCTGCTGATAGTAGGCCAAGAGAAAAAGAAAACGGTTGCTCAATTCGTTCACAGCGTGGCGGCTCCTGGTTTTACGGCAATGATGAAGCTCGCAGTGCCTACCGAGGCAGTGGCAATGATACCAGTAAAAGTGTGACAGTAGGTTTTCGCATAGCTCATGACCTCTAAAAAAACGCATATTGATCAGCAACAGTTTCTTCAATTGTTAGAAGAAAAGGTCAGTAATATTTTTCAAGCCTATGCTGATGGTAAAGATGTTCCCCCGGCAGAAAATTTTCGAACAGAAGGTTTTATTGAAGCAGGTTGCCAGTTGGGCATTATTTCGGAGCAAGAGGCTCGAGAGAAAATAGCCGAAAGCTATTCGGCAATTCTGGGACAAGATTTTCCTGAGCAATATAATAAAGGCATTAAGATTCCTTCCGCCATGAAAAGGGCGCCTGTTTTTCCTACCACCACATAAAACTTGTCTCTTAATTCAGCTAGTCTCCACACTATCGATTAGATATGATCATCAAACTTGATTGTCAACAAGTCGTTGGCCTTCAGGCTCTTAGCTGAAAGTGGGAACATTACAATGAGATACACGTTTATCGTTTTTGGATTATTAGAACTATTTGCTGGAATTATTGCGTTAACTGGGTCTGCAGACATTATTAATGAGCGTTTTCCCGGTATGAATATGTCGCCAGAGGCGATGCAATTTGTCGCTGGTTTTGGTGCGGCAGTAACTTCTTTGGCAATAATTTCCTTTGTCGCCTTTTTTATTAAAGACCGATTATCTTTGATTGCCTTAAGTATTGGTTTTGCTTTTTATAATATTGTAGCAGCGCTGGGTTGTCTGACTTCAGTAAAATATGCGGAGCAGTTATTTGTTGGGGGTATATTGCATACGGTGTTGAGCGTATTGTTTATTGTGATGTTGGTACAGCATTTTAGAACGCCAAAAACGGAAACAGATACTTCGCCAGCCACAGCTTCCGAATAATTAACTGAAACTATTAGAGCTAATAGGGCAAGTGGTTGTATTGGCTTTATGCTTTACCCAGGCAGCGCTGGTATTCCTTTACCGCTTGATCTAATCCCAGTTCCATACAGTCGATAGTCATTGCATGGCCGATGGAAACCTCTAACAGATTAGGAATGGTAGCAAATCGGGCGAGGTTAATAAGGTTTAAATCATGGCCCGCATTTAAACCTAATCCGCATTCTTGTGCGACTTCTGCAGCACAATAGAACTGCTGAAAAATTACATCGACGTTCTCATTGTGAGTCACCGCATCAGCATAGGGGCCGGTATAGAGTTCTATTCGGTCAGCACCAACAGCTTTTGCCAGTTTGATTTGCTCAGGGTCAGGATCCATAAACAAACTGACGCGTATTCCTGCTTGTTTAAGTTCCTGAATGATAGGTACTAACTGGTCACCACTTTTTTTTAAATTAAACCCGTGGTCCGATGTTAATTGATCATTACTGTCCGGTACCAATGTGCATTGAGCAGGACGGATGTTTTTAACCAAATCCATAAATCCCGGATAATTACCTACATCCTCTCGGGCACTTTTCATGGCCGGCGCAAAGGGATTACCTTCAATATTGAATTCAACGGTTAATATGTCAGCTAAATCAAAACAGTCTGAAGCACGAATATGCCGTTGATCGGGTCGGGGATGAACCGTAATTCCATCAGCTCCTGCATCGATAAACCGCTGCGCAAAATAGGTAATACTGGGATTGTTGCCTTGACGAGAATTTCTTATTAGAGCAATTTTATTCAGATTAATGCTTAAGGCTGTGTCGCTCACAATATTTCTACCCGCTCAATAATAATTGGCTCGATAGGAACATGGCCGTGACCGCCAAAGGGTTGTACGGCTACTTTTTCGATGGCTTGAACCACATAAAACCCATCGGTCACTTCACCAAATACTGCATAACCTGCGCGCTTGCCGAGACGATCCAGTTGCGAATTCATACGGGTATTAATAAAAAATTGGGCGGTGGCGCTATCAGGCTCATCGGTTCTGGCCATTGCGATGGTCCAGCGATCATTGTGCAGGCCATTTTTAGATTCATTAATAATGGGGTCTTTGGTTTCTTTTCTGATCAGCTCGATGTCTTCACCTCCACCTTCGATGACAAAGCCTCCACCCTGGATCATAAAGCGTTTCATCACACGGTGAAAAATAGTGCCGTCGTAAAAACCGGATTTGGCGTAGTCGAGAAAATTGGCAACTGTAATAGGCGCTTTTTCCGGGTTAAGTTGAATGGTGATAGGTCCCTTTGTGGTATGCAAAATGACGGTGTTAGCAGTAGTTTCCTGAGCAATGCTGCCTAAAGAAAATAATAATATCAGCGCCGCGCTGCATAGTTTAAAAAAAGCGTTCATGGTACGAAGTGACCTCTTCAGAATTAAACAGAGACGATAGTAAATAGTGATTATATTACGCGCCGGTTATGCCCAGTCAGTAGATTTCTTGGGCCAGAGTCGAGGCACGATAAGGGTGATAAAAACACCGATCAAAACGGCGAAGGCGCCATTTAAAAAATCTTCATTATTTTTTTCATCAATGAGCCGTTGATTATCCGTGCTTAAAACATCGACTTCATTTTTAAGCATTTGGTTTTCTTCCAGCAGTCGCTGATTATCTGAGTTAAGTTGAATGGCGTTGGCAGAAATTTCTTTAATCGAGGTTAATTCATTATTTAGCGCATTGCTTTCAGTGGTAATTTGGGCGAGCTGATTTTTTGCCTGTTGCTCTTCCTGTTTCAGTGATGACAATTGCTGATTCAAATTGCTGTTACTTTGTTGTAGTTGTTCTATTCTCTGCTCTGCAGTGGCAAGTTGGTCGCGCGCGGCAGGTTCGTCGCTCAAGTACTGCGTTTGGATCCAGCCTTCAATGCCACCTTGAGTGCGTACGTGGCTATAGGTCTCGTCTTCGTTGAGAGTGATCAGGGTAACGGGTGTGCCACTGACTAATCCTTTATGGACAATACGATGTTGTGTGGTTTGGCCGCTACGCAGAGGTACATATAGTACATCGCGAATGTAACGGGTTTCCTGAGCAAACACAGAGTTGCTGGTGCCGAGTAAAATCAACAAAAGTACAATGGTTCTCACTTTTCTATCCTTTGTTATTGTTGGTTATGGCCCCGCTGGCCGTTGACTAACCTATTCACATTTAACAAACGCTAATTATAGGCCTTCAATGGCAATTTATCAGTTCCGTTAGCAATCAGTTATTCAAACAACTTTCATATTAAGCCTGATTAAAAATATCTTCCGGCTTTAAGTGGGTCAGTTTCTGAATATGATGCAGTAAATAAAACAAGGAGGCCATTAATACGATGGTGCTGGGTAGTGCGATAACAGGGAAACTGAGCGCAGTCATTTTTCCCAGCTCTTCAGTGAATTCCACCGTGCCCGGTTCACTTACCAGGATAACTTTGGCCAGAATATAATTGAGTACCGACGACATAAAGAATGAACCAGCCACCATATAGGAGGCATTACTTAACTTGTGTTCAAAATCTGTTTCGGAATTATGCTCACGCAAAGCAGATTTTACGCGATTGATTTGTAAAATCTGGTCGTTATACAAAAACGTGCGTACCAGCGGATATTTAGTGCGTACCGAAATTAACGTGGCAATGCCGAACAGTCCGGGAATGGCGGCTTCTTTAATTGCAATATATTGCGGGTCGAGTTGTAACAGGCTCATGCCTCCTGTTAGGAAAACACTGATGACCCCCAGAATCGAAAAGAAGTTCGGCTTATGACTTTTTAAATAATCACGTGTGCCATAAATGATAGGGAAACTTAACGCTACGACGATGCTGTATACCGGGCCAAGATACTCTTCAGAGCTTAATTTGGTCAGAATTAATGTGGGAATAATGATGTTAAAAGCCAGGTTGGCCAACATGCTGGGCTTTTTTTCTTCGGTACCGTTTTTTGGGGTAACGGTAGGAGTCGGTTGTGTATCAGTTTTTTCAGCCAAATCTGAGCTTGCTTCTGAGGTGCGGACTGTGGCTTTTACGGGATCGGATGGTTCGGTCACTGCGGTTACTGCTCCATATACAGACTAATGTAGGGATAACGTATTCATTGGGCCAAATGATGCCACAAATGCGCTACTATAGCCCAGCTGTTGCAAGACAATTGTGACAAGCTACTTTAAATTTTCATTGATTGTTTTTATTCATAGCTTTCATTCATACTTTCCATCAACAGCCTCTACTTATAGCTTCGAAAAATTTTGTGACCACCGATTTACATTGCCATACCACTGCCTCTGATGGCCAGTTAACCCCTAACGAGCTGATAGAGCGAGCAAAGCAGCAGGGCGTTTCGCGCCTGGCTATAACTGATCACGACAGCATGGATGGGTACTTTGAGGTCTGTGAGCAGGCAGATGTCGAGGTTGAGCGAGAACAATTCCAGCTGATTGCCGGCGTTGAGCTTTCCTGCATCTGGGGCAAGGCGCTGATTCATATTGTGGGGCTGAAAGTTGACCCCAAAGTCCCGGTGTTGGTTGAAGGGCTACAATCGCAGCAATTAGCCAGAGAGCAGCGAGCAGTCATTATTGCTCAGAAACTGGAAAAGCTCGGTTTTAGTGGCGCTTTGGAGTATGCTTCCGCGCTTGCTGGAGATGGGCAGGTGGGAAGACCGCATTTTGCACGCTTCCTGGTGGAAAAGGGCCATGTGAGCTCGATCAGTCAGGCCTTTAAAAAATACCTGGGAGCCGGCAAACCCGGCGATGTGAAGTTAACCTGGCCAGCACTGGAAACAGTGGTGAGCTGGATCGTTGCGAGTGGTGGACAGGCTGTGCTGGCGCACCCACTGAAATATAAGATGACAGCCACCAAGCTGCGAGCGTTGATTGCTGATTTTAAAGCTGCAGGTGGTGTTGCGATTGAGGTGGTTAGTGGCAAACAAACCGCCGATCAAACCCAGCATCTGGCTCAGTTATCACAGCGATACCAGTTGTTGGCATCGATAGGTAGCGACTTTCATCAGCCCGACCAGCCCTGGAATGAACTGGGGCAAATGGGCGAGTTACCCAAAAGCTGTGAGCCGGTGTGGTCTGGCTGGTAAAACCTGCCAGGATCTCGATTAAAGCAAGACTATTGAAAGTGTTGAGAGCTAGGTGTTGAAAGCTATAGTGTTGAGAGCTCTGATGTTGAGAGAAATTACATGAGTCAGTTTTTTCAGATTCATCCCGAAAACCCGCAACTACGCTTGATCAACCAGGCGGTTGAAATCATTCAGCGCGGCGGTGTGGTGGTTTATCCCACCGATTCTGGCTATGCCCTCGGCTGCCATTTGGGCGATAAAAGGGCTATGGAGCGAATTTGCCGTATTCGCCGACTGGACAATAAGCATAACTTTACCCTGATTTGCCGCGATCTGTCGGAATTAGGCACCTACGCGCGAGTAGACAATCAGGCCTATCGCCTGATTAAAAACCATACGCCTGGCCCCTATACCTTTATTCTCAAAGCGACCAGCGAAGTGCCTAAACGACTGATGCAAGAGAAGCGTAAAACCATTGGCCTGAGAGTGCCAGACAATGCTATTACACAGGCGCTGCTGGAAACCCTGGGCGAGCCAATGATGAGCGTTACCATGATGCTGCCTGGTGAAGACATGCCCATGACCGACCCCTACGATATTCGCCAAACGCTGGAGCATGAGCTGGATCTGGTGATTGATGGCGGTTATTGCGGCATGGAACCCACCTCAATCATCGATTTGGTGGAAGATGAGCCGGTTGTCCTCCGTCAGGGCCAGGGAGATGTTTCCGCTTTCGAAGGCTAATAAAGAAGAAGCTTGAAGGTTAATGCAAAGCTAATTGGGAGTACTGACCTCTGTGCCTGCCAGACCGATACCGGTATAATGCCCCGATCTGCCACTGGGCTGTCTTAGTATGGTAAGCAGTAGTGTAGTGAGCAGTTCTGTAGTAAATGGTTCTATTGAAGTGAGATAAGAATAAATCTGTGGAAGACGAATTAGTAATCAGCGAAGAGCAGGCCGGAGCCGAACAGGTTTCAGCTGAGCCTGCAGCCAATCAATCGCAAACGCCTGTGCCCGAAGTGGAGAACCAAAATCAAGGAGGTCATCATCAAGATGAAGGCCAGTCAGAGCAAGATGCGCACGCAATCGGCCTTAAAGAGTTACGTAACCTTGCACCGAGCCAGAATGAAATGCCCTTTGCAGTAGTTAGCGGTAAAGCGGTTACCGAAATTCCACAGGATTTATATATTCCGCCGGATGCGTTGGAAGTCTTTCTGGAAGCTTTTGAAGGCCCATTGGATCTGCTGCTGTATCTGATCAAACGTCAGAACATCGATATTCTCCAGATCAATGTCGCCTCTATCACTGAACAGTACATGCAATACGTCAGCCTGATGGATGCCATGCAGTTTGAACTGGCCGCCGAGTATCTGCTGATGGCAGCCATGCTGGCGGAAATCAAATCGCGCATGCTGTTGCCTCGTTCCAGCGAAAGTGAAGATGAAGAAGATGATCCACGGGCGCAATTGATCCGTCGTCTACAGGAATACGAGCGCTTTAAACAGGCTGCAGAAGATATTGATGAGATGCCACGACTGGGGCGCGACTACTATGAAGCCAGTGCCAATCCACCCGATATTCAAAAGGCGCGACCAGAGCCCGTGGTGGAAATGAAAGAAATTATGTTGGCGCTCAGTGAAGTACTGCGCCGAGCTGATATGTTTGAGAGTCACCACATTCACAAAGAAAAATTGTCGACCAGAGAACGGATGTCGCAAGTGCTGGGCAGATTATCATCGGATCAATTTACTCCCTTTGTTTCGCTGTTTACTGTTGAAGAAGGGCGCCTCGGTGTCATCGTCACCTTTTTGGCCGTGATGGAATTGATTAAAGAATCCCTGATCGAAATTGTTCAGACCGAAGACTTTGGCCCGATTCACGTAAAAGCAAAATCTACATAAACCAACAGTGACTTAAAAATCTACCCGAAAACATTTATCCGAAAATACAGTTAAAGAAAATTAGCCGATAATGAGTATTGATACAGAACTATTACAGCGCATACTAGAAGGCGCGTTAATGGCGTCATCCAAACCGATGACCGTTCAGCAATTAGCGGAACTATTTGAAGAAGAGGAGCGTCCTGCCAACGATGTTATTCGTACGGTGTTGGAAGATATCGAACAGGAATGTCAGGGCCGCGGTTTTGAATTAAAGCAAGTTTCCAGTGGCTACCGTTTTCAGGTGGTGCAGGATGTCGCGCACTGGGTCGGTCGTATGTGGGAAGAAAAGCCGCAGAAATATTCTCGCGCCCTATTAGAAACGTTAGCGCTCATCGCCTACCGTCAGCCGATTACTCGTGGTGATATCGAAGATATTCGCGGTGTTGCCGTGAGTTCAAATATTATTAAAACTCTGTTGGAAAGAGAGTGGGTGCGTGTCGTCGGGCACAAAGATGTACCAGGTCGTCCGGCAATGTACGCCACCACAAAACGCTTTCTCGATTACTTCAATCTGAAATCCCTGGATCAGTTGCCAACGCTCGCCGAAATCAAAGAGTTCGATACCATGAACGAAGAGTTGGCGCTGGAAGGTGCCGATACTCCACCCGTTGATGGTGAGGCGGAAAAAGCCGGGGCGGATATCGCTGGTGATGAGGTAGAAGAGGGTTCATCCTCAGAAGCAGAAGCAGAAGCAGAAGCAGAAGCAGAAGCAGAAGCAGAAGCAGAAGCAGAAGCAGAAGCAGAAGCAGAAGCAGAAGCAGAAGCAGA
>JANQLG010000010.1 GCA_028280715.1 Spongiibacteraceae bacterium
TTTATAGATCTGTAGATAGAACTGATAATCGTTATTGATTAATGGATTTAATCAAAAGTTACCATTACTATAAAATCAGTTTTTCTACAGCCTCGTTAGCTTTCAAACCAGGTTCGGAAACTATGGATAAAAATGAAGCCTTAAGGGAAATATCAGAAATTACTTCCATGCAAGAGGAAGCAATCAAAAATCACCCTCCAAAGCTAGTCGCCGCATATAAAGATACATTTAGCGTTATTAATTCTGGTCAGCGACAGGAGTGGGAGTCTGAGGAGGGTAGCATTGTAAGTCTATCGAGTAAGGAGTTGTCAAAGATCAATTCATATCTTACGGTTTCATCATTTATTTCCGCTTGGTATCACCTAGCAGGCCTAAAAGATAAGAGGGATCAAGCTGCACATTCTTGCGTTCAGCTAATTTCAGCGACAGGTCCACACGATGAAGAAGTATTGCTCAAATACATTGAAACTGAAAGGTTATGGCGTTCAGTCATTAAAAAGTCTGGAGCATCGCCCGGGAGTGATAAAATAAAACTAGTTCTATTGCTTATAGTCGTTGCGGCTATTTGCTATTGGTTATGGCTCAAGTAGAACAAAAAGCTAACAAGTGTGTCATGTTCGCCCCTTCGGGGCTGGGACGGCTTACGCGTTGCTCCAGCCGCCCCATACACAGACGTTAACTTTCTAAACAAAATGAGGAAAACATGAAATATTACATTCTAACTGTTTGGCTGCTGACTCTTTCTGGTTTAGCAAATGCAGGGGAGTTGACAAAAGATGCAGAAATAATTATGGTCGGCAATACAGCGAACGGACAAGATGATTTCTTTATTAAAACTCAAGGTGGTACTGGGCCATGTGTTGGCTCTTCAATAATCTTTCCAGCAAGTTCGGCACCAAGCAAAGAATATCATGCTAGAGCTTATTCACTGGCATTAGCTGCATTCTCTATGGGCAATACCAAGGTAAGGGTTTATAATTTCGCTAGTGATTCTTGTTTTACAGCATCTTATATACAAATGGCAAAATAAATATTAACAAAAGCCATCAATTTGACCGCTTTACGCTACGCTCGTGTGTCATGACGGAAGACGAAAGTCTTTCTTGCTGTATTAAAGATGAGGGAAGGCCCCTCGGTTCCGGCAGCCAGATGCAGGAATCAAACCGCCCTATGCGGCATGCATTAAGAGTGTGTGTCGTGAGCGATAGGGGAAAAGGCAGTAAAAAAAAAAGCTGTCAGGTACGTTCTGAAGAGATGAACGAAAGTGAACCGTCGATGAAGTGTCGATATGTAAAAACGTTGTCGAAACCGGGGAATGAGCGTCTTCTCGGGACAAGCGCTGACGTAATCTGGAAACGGGCAGCGTGGCAACCGGCATAGAGGCGGCATGACTTCAGATCAGGCTTTAATACGGAACATGAGAACCTGTCGCTCTGATGATAAGGGAGAAGCACAAGTGGGAACTCCACAAGGTGAGAGTACCGAAGCAGAGCACAGGGGCGGACTGCTGTGTAGTAGTGTTGAAGTTCCTGTAATGGGAATGGAGCGAAGACAGCAGCACGTTCAGTTCGAATCTGAACGCCAACCAGTTGTGGGATGAGCAGGATGATTTCAACAAAACCCTTTTCTATACCAAAAGCACTCGTGTACGAAGCGTATCAACGGGTCAGAGCGAACAAAGGTAGCGCGGGGATAGATGGCGAAAGACTCGAAGCTTTTGAATCGAATCTCAGTGGCAACCTTTACAAGCTTTGGAACCGTTTGTCATCGGGTAGTTACATGCCACCACCGGTAAGGCGGGTCGAAATCGAGAAACCCGACGGTGGCCTACGCCCGCTGGGTATTCCCACGGTTGCCGACCGCATCGCCCAGATGGTGGTAAAGCTGCAAATAGAGCCGTTGCTAGATCCCCACTTCCATGCCGACTCCTACGGATACCGACCGGGCAAATCAGCGCATCAGGCATTAGCTGCCGCAAAAAGCCGCTGTGACCGTCGCGCCTGGGTGTTGGACATGGATATCAAGGGGTTCTTTGATAGTATCGACAGAGAGTTGTTGATGAGAGCCGTGCGCAAGCACATCAAAGAAGCATGGCACCTGCTCTATATAGAGCGATGGTTAAATGCGCCAGTACAACACGGGGATGGGAGGCTGGAATACACCGAGAGGGGTACACCTCAAGGTGGAGTAATCAGCCCGCTGTTGGCCAATCTGTTTTTGCATTACGTTTTCGATGTTTGGGTTGATCGGCACTGGGGAGGCATACAATTCGAACGCTATGCGGACGATATTGTCTGCCACTGTGCCAGCCAGCGGGAAGCGAAGCGACTGAGGTCTTTACTGGAGGCGCGATTCCAGCAATGTGGATTGCGGCTGCATCCAGAGAAGACCCAAGTGGTCTATTGCAAAGGTGGGTTTAACCGACAGTCCCATCCGGTAGTGACGTTCGATTTTCTGGGATACACGTTTCGGCCGCGTTGGATCAAGACACGCCGAGGTGATTTTGGTCTGTTCTTTCTGGGTGCGATTAGCCAGAAAGCAGCCAAAGCAATCCGACAGGAGATTAATGGTTGGCCATGGCAGTATTGGTGTCACAAAGAGTTAAAGGATATACGTGCCTACAGTTTAAGCCGCCTGCGAGGGTGGTATCATTATTATGGGCTGTTTGGTAAAAGTATAATCGGCAATGTGCTATTTCATTTTGACAAGCGGCTAAGCCGCTGGGCAAAGAAGAAGTACAAGAAACTCAAGACACTGATGCAAGCGGCAAAACGAGTGAATAAAGTCAGAAAGGAAAACCCATGGGGATTTCCTCACTGGCAAGGGGCATAGTCTGGAAAGGGTTGAATGTGAAGAGCCGTATGAATCGAGAGGTTCACGTACGGTTCTGTGAGAGGCCAAGGGGGAAGTTCTCTTGGTCTACTCGACCGAGCGGCAAATTATGGCGGCGTTATGCTTTTGTAAGGAGTAATAATCAATGAAATATAAGTCAATGCTTTTGCTAGTGCTTACTGCACTTTCTTTTAATTCATTTGCAGGAATGGTCTGGACGGACAATGATGCATGGGGGCAAGGTGTGGATGTTGCGGACGTTTATCTCCAGTTCCAACAAAAGAGAATTGTATTTAAAACTAGTTCTGGTACTTCTTATTCATACTACTGGGGCGATACAGAACAAATGACCACTAATAGCCAAGCTGTTTATTCAATGTTGCTCATGGCCCTTAGTGCAAGAAAGAATGTCAGTGTATATTTCGACGACTCTGATAGCACAAGGCCTTTCACATTGATTAACATTCATGACTAAGCATACCAAATCAAGGCAACGGATCGGCTACGCCGCCCGCTGCTTGAAGCGTTACATCTAAAAAGGAATACGATATGAAAATCCCTGTAAAGCTCATTACCCTTGTGTTTCTCGCTATTTGTAGCATGCCTTCGAATGCAATATGTGAATCAAATAGCTGCTGGGATGTTAAAATTGAAAATCTGTATGTAACAGCTCAATCAAATATAATAGTGACCACCTCAGGGGACGAATCCGTACTTCCCTGCTCTGGTACTGATGGAAAATATGTTACGTTAAATACAGAACATAAGAATAGCGATTATATTTACTCGACGTTGCTTGTAGCACGAACTGCGGACAAGTCAGTTCAAATTGTTGTTTACCCTGGATCTGAAGGCTGCATTATAGACCGGATAGAGTACGGAAAATACTTTAACTAAGAATGTAACAATACGCTGAAAGCACACCCATGGAAAACGTGGGCTGGACCTCCGGCAAAAAACGCCTGCGGCCCTTTAGCTTTGCGTTGAGGCTGTAGAAAAAGTCCCTATTTTGTTAAAATTTGGAAGTATTCAATATGGATTGTTCTGACTATGCCCAATTTCATTCCTTATGATCACAAGCAATCAGAAATGGTTGTGATTAATTTTTTAGATCAGCTACAACCGGGTACTTTTGAGCACGGAATTCACCATCTGATTGAATCTCGCCTGGATTTATCCGTATTTCATCCGAGCTACAAGAATGAAGCAACAGGCCGGTATGCCTATAATCCAACAATTTTATTGAAAATTATCCTCTTTGCTTATTCAAAAGGTATTACCAGTAGCCGAGAAATACAGTGGTGCTGTGAAACAAACATTACCTTTATGGCA
>JANQLG010000018.1 GCA_028280715.1 Spongiibacteraceae bacterium
TCTGCGCAATAGCAATTTAGGCGATCCGGAAGGGCAAGCGATGGTTGGACGTGTTCAAGCGCTCATCCAAGCCTCTAGCGCCGCCCAAAGCTTCTTGGCTCCTGAGATTGTTGAGTTGGGTGAGCGTCGTATAGAGCAACTGATCAAGAAAGAGCCAGGCCTTGCAAAACATGCCTTATTCCTGAGAAATACGTTACGTCAAGGTGCGCACGTTCTCTCACCAGAGACGGAGGAAGTCCTTTCTCTGATGGGAACGGCTCTGTCAGCATCGCAAAACGCCCGCGATATTCTAGCCAATGCTGAGATCGAATGGCCCCGCATTACGCTCAGTGATGGAACAGAGGCCCACCTGACCAATGCCGGTTACGTACTGCATCGTGCAGATCCGGACCGTGAAGATCGTATCGCTGTTTTCAACGCCTTCTGGGGCAAGTATAAAGATTTCGAGAGTACCTTTGGAGTGACATTGAATGGTGAAGTTCAAGCCAATGTTGCAACCGCTAAGTCTCGCAAATACGAAAACACCCTGCAGTATTTCTTGTCTGGCGACAACATTCCGGAGAAGGTCTACCGAACCCTCGTTCAAGTGACCAATGATCGGATGAATGTGCTACATCGTTACTTGAAACTGCGCGCTCGTATGCTAGGCGTCGAGGATCTTGGGTATCACGATATTTACCCAGATTTGGTGGAGACAAACCTGACTTTCCCAATCGATAAAACGCGGGATTATATGCTGGCCTCGATCAACATCTTAGGGGCCGAGTTTTCAGACAAATTCGCCAAGGCTTCACTTGAGCGTTGGATGCACGTCTATCCGCAGACGGGCAAACGTTCTGGCGCTTACATGTCCGGGTCTGCTTATGATGTACACCCTCTCATACTGTTGAATCATCAGGACACTTACAATAGCGCATCAACCTATGCCCATGAATGGGGACATGCAATGCACCAGGTGCTAACGAATGAAAACCAGCCCTATGAACTTGCCGACTTCTCGATTTTTACCACCGAGATTGCAGCGATCGCTAAGGAGATCCTCTTGCAAGAGTACATGCTTGAGCAAGCAGCGAATGAGGAAGAGCGCCTGTTTTATCTGGGTTATGCTTTGGAACAAATGCGTGGGACTTTCTATCGTCAGGTTATGTTCTCGGAATTTGAGCTGGCCATTCACGAAGAAGTCGAACAGGGTAAAGCGTTGACCGGTTCCCGCATGACGGAAATATATGGTGAGATTCTGAAGCGTTATCATGGCCATGAACAAGGTGTTATGAAAATTACTGAGCGTGAAATGATCGAATGGGCCTATATCCCGCATTTCTATTACAACTTCTACGTTTATCAATACGCCACCTCGATAGCAGGAGCAGCCTATTTCGTGGATCAAATGAAATCCAGCGGTGATAAGGCCCGTGAGATCTATCTCGATTTTCTCAAGGCTGGAGGTTCAGACTACCCGGTCGAAATCCTTAAGAACGCTGGTCTGGATATGACAAGCCCAGAACCCTACAATGCTGTCATAGACCGAATGGACGCCGTGATGAATGAAATAGAAGCCATACTCAACGCCCGAGGCGAGTAAGTTTATTGGTTCTGAAACCCTTATCTATTATTACGGATAGGATAGAAGAGACGGTTATGATTTAGTCCTTTTAACAATCGGACCTCTCATTGCCTGGCTTTTGTTCCCGATTCAATTCGACCGCCCAAATCCATTTGGGCGTTCTTCATAACCAGCATACATACACCACACTCTTGTGGTTAACCCCAGTGGCTAACTTGCTTTGACCGGCAAAACCGACCGCAAATGTTTCGCGGCGTCGACCATATGAATAAGGGAAGGTTTCACTTCCGCCCAGGCACGCGTTTTCAAACCACAGTCTGGGTTCACCCAGAGGTTACGACGTGGCAGAACGGCTTCCGCTTTGCTCATTAGGCCAATCATCTCGTTCTTGGCAGGCACACGTGGCGAGTGAATGTCATAGACGCCAGGTCCAATCTCACTGGGGTATTTAAAACTCACGAAGGCGTCAAGCAATTCCATATTGGAGCGGCTCGTTTCAATGGTGATAACATCAGCATCCATGTTTGCAATGGATTCGATGATATCGTTGAACTCCGAATAGCACATATGCGTGTGAATTTGAGTATCGTCCTTCACTCCACTGGCACTTAAACGGAAGGTTTTTACGGCCCAGTTGAGGTACTGGTCCCAATCGCTGCGACGCAATGGCAAGCCTTCGCGGAAAGCGGGCTCATCGATCTGGATAGCAGCAATGCCGGCAGTCTCTAGATCCACCACTTCGTCGCGAATCGCAAGCGCAATCTGGTGTGTAGTTACCGAACGCGGCTGGTCGTCGCGCACGAAACTCCACTGCAAGATAGTCACCGGACCGGTAAGCATGCCCTTCATCGGCCGCTTGGTCAGCGATTGCGCGTACTGCGACCAGTAAACGGTCATCGGTTTCGGACGGCTCACGTCACCAAAAATCACAGGGGGTTTAACGTAACGGGAGCCATAACTTTGTACCCAACCATTGCTGGTAAAAGCAAAGCCTTCGAGATTTTCCCCGAAATATTCCACCATATCGTTACGCTCGAATTCGCCATGCACTGGCATGTCGATGCCAATCTCGTCCTGAAAGGCGACACATTTTGCGGTTTCTTGCTTTAGGAACTGATCGTAGTCGGCATCGCTAAGTTCACCTTTTTTCCATTTTGCACGAGCCTGACGAACTTCATTAGTCTGCGGGAAAGAGCCTATGGTAGTCGTAGGAAATTCCGGCAGCTGAAGTTTGCTAGCCTGGCTTTGTTGACGGCTCGCAAAATTTGAACTGCGCTGGAAATCATTCGCTGTTACTCCAGCAAGACGCGCCTGAACAGCATCGTTATGGATACGTTTGCTAGTTTTACGAGATGCAATAGCTGTTCGATTTGATAGCAGTGCTTCGTTGCCACCCTCACCTTCCAAGAGTTGGTAAAGATCGACAACTTCCAGAAGTTTCTGATCCGCAAACGCGAGCCAACTTTTCAGTTCGTCGTCGAACTTTGTTTCGTTATTTAACGTGATCGGTGAATGAAGCAGCGAGCAACTCGGTGCAATCCAAAAGCGATCACCCACTGCTGCTTTGGCTTTTTGCAGAACAGCCAGCGACACATCGTAATTATTCTTCCAAATATTACGCCCCTCAACGATGCCGACAGAAAGAATTTTGTCCTGCGGGAATCTCTTCAGTACAACATCTATATCTTCAGCCCCGCGCACGAAGTCAAAGTGCAGTGCATCGACTGGCAGCGCCAAGTAGTTGTCCAGGTTTTCACGCACACCACCAAAATAGGTAGTGACTAGCAGCTTGGCCGCACCTTTGATCTTGGCTAAACGGTCATAGGTGCTCTTTAAAGCCGCGTGCTGTTTGTAAGATAGATCAAGCGAAAGCACCGGCTCATCCAACTGAATCCACTGCGCTCCTTCATCAGCAAGCTTACTGATAATTTCTTCATAAACACTAACAAGATTGTCGAGCAGTGTGAATGGATCGAAGTCGGGATTTTTAGCATCTTGTACCTTGCCTAGCGACAGATAAGTTACCGGACCAATCAGTACAGGTTTAGCATTTATCCCGAGCGCTTTTGCTTCAAGAAATTCGTCAAATATTTTACTTCCCGATAGCGCGAACTGTGTGCCAGCATGAAATTCAGGAACGATGTAGTGATAGTTGGTATCGAACCACTTCGTCATTTCACTGGCGAAGGTAGAAATTTTCCCAGTCTGGCAATCTTTGTCGTCTTCAACCAATGATGCACCACCCTGGGTGCCACGCGCGATGGTGAATACAGTATTGATATCGGTTTGCCCACCTTGCCACTGAAATCGCGACGGCACATTACCCAGTAGACAGCTCATGTCGAGGGTTTGGTCGTAAAAAGAGAAATCATTGACCGGGATAAGATCAATACCTGCGTCTTTTTGTTTGAGCCAATTCGTACGGCGAATGTCCGCAGCCGTTTTTTGCAGTTCAGCTTCTGAGAGCTGGCCTTTCCAAAAAGCTTCTGTTGCCCGTTTCAGTTCACGCTGCTCGCCAATACGCGGGTATCCAAGATTATGAGTCAAAGCCATTGCGCTACCTTTTAATTTTTCAGTATTTTCAATATGTGGTCGATAATGTGTTGCAGTCAGGATACGGCGCTTTAAAAATGAATAAAAATGGTATATTTTCACCTATCGATTAATTTTATTCATAGATAGTATGCTAGAACGTACTCACCTTACCGTCGTACAAGCCGTTGATGAGCATGGCTCGCTGACAGCAGCAGCTAAGGAGCTTTGCGTCACTCAATCCGCATTGAGTCATACCATGCGGAAGTTAGAAGATAATCTCGGCACGCCGATCTGGTTACGCGAGGGACGCAGTTTGCGGTTGACGCAAGCGGGACAATACCTGTTAAGCATCGCTAACCGTGTACTTCCACAGCTTCACTATGCTGAAAATAAACTCCATCAAATGGCTAAAGGTGAGCTCGGTACATTGCGTATTGGTATGGAATGCCATCCCTGTTACCAATGGCTTTTGAAAGTGGTGTCACCATTCTTAGAGGCTTGGCCCAATGTGGATGTGGACGTGAAACAAAAGTTTCAATTTGGCGGTGTTGGTGCCTTACTGAGCTACGAAATCGATTTACTGGTAACGCCTGATCCCTTCTACAAATCCGGTTTATCCTTTGAACCTGTATTTGATTATGAGCAAGTATTGATTGTACCTAACGATCACACATTGGCGACACGAAAGTACATCAACGCAGCTGATTTGCGTGATCAAGTCTTACTGACCTACCCTGTCGAGCCGGATCGCCTGGATATTTATACGCAATTTCTTAACCCGGCTGGCGTAATTCCAAAGCGTCACAAAACCAGCGAAACCACCGACATTATGTTGCAAATGGTTGCCAGTGGTCGTGGAGTAGCTGCTTTGCCTCGTTGGCTAGCAGAGGAATATTGCAGAAAATTTCCATTATCAGTGGTTCGCCTTGGCAAAAGCGGTATAGATAAACAAATTTATTTAGGGACTCGTGAAACTGATAACGACGTTGAATACCTAAAGGCGTTTATCGAATTAGCACGCAGTTACAAACATCAAAGGGCAAATAAGGAAAGTCTAACAGACAAGAAAAATTAAATTAGACAAGTCCCTGCTCAATTAAACTTTTACCTCCAGCAATAATCGCTTCTTCAGGTGGCCTTGGCTCCCAGCCGAGATTTTTTGCCGGTTGGCAATCGTATTCAATGTGTTTGTTGATATCGTTAACAATGCTGGCAAAGTCTTTATTGAAGTGCGAGAGAAGTCTTACGACAAAGTTGGGTAGTTCATGCGTGGGCAATGCCTTTTGGTAATCCGGGAATGCCTTGGCTAATATCTTGGAAACGTCAACATACCAGCGTATACCACTGCTGCACAGTAAGCGCTGGTTGGCAGCGTCTGGTGCTTCAAAGGCAATGCGATGCAGTTTCGCCACGTCACGCACATCAACAACACCAAACCCAATATGCGGTAACAGTGGATAATCACCTTTTAATAAAACCAACAAACTGTCGAGGGATGAACCATAGTCTGCTTCTAATGCAGGGCCAAGCGTTACTGAAGGCAGAACAGTGACAAGCTCAATACCTTCTGTGCCCTTGACGAAATCCCATGCAGTCTGCTCGGCGATGGTTTTACTCATGGTGTAAGGTGTAACACCTGGCAAGTTTAGGTCACTCCAATCCTTCGCAGTTTGCACACGCGATGTGGCTTCTTTATTGTAATAAACTGATGCCACCGATGATGTCATTACCACACGGCTAATATTTGCCTTCTTCGCGGCTTTTAGTACATTGATGGCTCCTTCCCTGGCGGGTTTGACAATTTCATCGGCGTTATCAGGCTGTTTGGTTGGTGGTGGCACCGGAGAGGCAATGTGGATAATGCCATCACACTCTGCAACTGCATCATGCCAACAATGCTCATCAGTGAGCGTAGCCGTTACAAAGCTCAACTTATCCGCATTCTCTGTATGTTTGGCGACAATCTCGCGTATTTGATCTGCTCGATCCAGACTGCGCAATGTGCCACGAACGTTGTAGCCATGATTCAGTAGTTCAATAATGGTATGAGAGCCGATGAATCCTGATGCACCGGTAACCAGTAATGTCTTAGTCATAACTTATTTCACTCAATGTGATCAATGGATGGAAAGGTTCACGCGTTAAAGTCGCTTTTGAATAGCTAGTGGTGTAGATTAGCAAAGTGTAACCTTTAAGCTGACTTTAAGGTCAAGAACAAATTTTCAGGTGCTTCTTTTTAGGTGACTTAATGTTATGAAAATCGGTCAACTCGCTGAAAAAAGTGGTCTTGCCGCCAGTACTATTCGTTTTTATGAACGTAAAGGATTGCTGCCCAAAGCCCGCCGGCTGCCCAGTGGATACCGTGATTATGATGTCAATGCTCTGGAGCATTTGCAGTTGATAAAATTCAGTCAAAGCCTGGGCTTTACGTTGGATGAACTGCCAACACTATTGGATACTGGTGAAGGGGTGGATCACGAGGTCATTATGCAACGTTTGAAAGAAAAACAGAGGCAGACCGAAGTGCTATTACAACAATTGATCAAGAATAAAACCAAAATGGATGCTCTAGTAGACCGTCTATCACAGCTATGGGGCAGCGGCCAGTGTATGGAAGCAGACGAATTGGCCAGTATTCTTGAAACGATGAGCTAAGCAAACAAGTTCGGTTTCAACTATCGAGAACCAGGTTGTGAATTTTGAATTCTAGTATTAAGCAAGAATACTGTTATCTAAAATGCTTTGTTCAATCAACCGACTTAATTCATAAAGTTGCTACTTTTACTAACCTGCATAAGTTCTCTACCCTCCACTCATTGGAAAAGCATCCGTCTCTAATCTAAACTAACACCGACTTTATATATAACAGTAACTATTAAATCAGTCTCGATTGCTATAACAAAGGATTCTTTGTTTTGAATAAAAACATGATGCTGTTGCATCGCGATTTATCATCGCAGACACGCTACAGATTAGCCGTCATTATTTTTATATTTGCTTTTTTGACCCGCCTCTTGGTATTTCCGGCCAACGTTGAATTACCTTTTATAACCTTCTATCCCGCTACTGTCGCTGTTTTCTATTTTCTAGGTATCGGGCCTGGGCTGATAGTAACCGCATTAAGCGCGACTAGTGGTTATTATGCATTTATATCACCACAATGGTCATTCGTACTTGAAAACCGCGGTTATCACTTAGTAGCTATTTATTTAACCGGTTCGACACTAAGTGCAATCGTTATTTATCTATTGCAAAACTACGCTTACAACCTTTACCAAACACTAACGCAATTACAGGATAGCGAAAATCGATTTCGCTCGTTTATGGACTGTGGCAACTTCTTGTCATGGATGAAAGATGAACAGGGTCAATATGTTTATCTCAATCAGCATTATGAAAAATGCTTTGAATTAAAGCCGGGAAGCGGGCAAGGAAAGTCCGATGCCGAATTATTTTCGCAAACAGTCACAGATAAGTTTATAAAAACTGATCTGGAAGTCTTACAAAATAACAAAGCCATAACGACTGAAGAAGTTAGCGTCAGCTCTGATGGTAAAAGCCGCTGGTGGTTATGCACAAGATTCCCCTATTCCGATACTTCTGGCAGGCGATACGTTGGGGGTATTGCCGCCGATATCACTGAACGCAAGAGCGCTGAGGAACAGATAGAAAATCTCGCTTTTTACGACCCACTTACCAACTTACCCAACCGACGCCTACTGATGGACAGGCTTAAACATATACTCAATACAGCTGAGCGTCATTCCCAAATCAGCGCCCTACTGTTTATCGATCTTGATAACTTCAAAGCACTGAATGATACATATGGCCATAATCATGGTGACTTACTATTGCTACAGGTTGCACAGCGACTACAAGCTAATATTCGCAAATGTGATACGTTAGCACGCTTTGGTGGAGATGAGTTTGTCATCTTGCTAGAAAATTTGAGCTCCAACAAATCGGACGCTGCAGCCCAAGCCAATATCGCTGGCGAAAAAGTTTTACGTGTACTAGGAGAGCCTTATCTACTCGATGGAAAATCACATAACAGCACGTCCAGCATTGGTATCACCTTATTTGGAGATAATCAGGAAGATATTGAAGGGCCGCTAAAACGTGCCGACCTAGCTTTGTACCAAGCAAAAGAATCTGGCCGCAACAGCCTGCGTTTCTTTGACCCCCAGATTCAAGCCGCAATGATCGCCCGCTCACAATTGGAAGAAGAATTACGCATCGCCATTACTCAGCAACAACTTACCCTGCACTACCAACCTCAAATTGCTGAGACCAAACAACTTATTGGTGCCGAAGCCTTAGTGCGCTGGCAACATCCACAGCATGGGATGGTGCCGCCCGGAGAATTTATTCCTGTAGCCGAAGACACCGGTTTGATTATTAAGTTAGGGCAATGGGTATTAGAAACTGCTTGTGTTCAGTTAGCTCGATGGTCTGCACAACCTGCATGTACAAACCTGACTCTCTCGGTTAACGTCAGTCCTCATCAATTTGGCCAGCCAGACTTTGTCGAACAGGTGCTCAGTGCACTTGCAAAAACAAGAGCCAACCCTAAGCTACTCAAGCTGGAACTTACAGAAAGTATGCTGGCACTTAATGTGGAAGACGTTATCGAGAAAATGAGTGTACTACGAACCAAGGGAATTAGTTTTTCACTGGACGATTTCGGCACCGGTTTTTCTTCACTGGCGTATTTGAAACAGTTGCCTCTCGATCAACTTAAAATCGATCAAAGCTTTGTTAAAGATATCGGCTCTGATACCAATAACACTGCAATTGCCAAAACTATCATTGCACTCGCCCGCAGCCTGGAACTCACCGTCATTGCCGAAGGAGTGGAAACTGAAGTCCAGCGCAGTTTTCTCGCCGCTTATGGCTGTACAACTTATCAGGGCTATTTGTTTAGTCGACCGTTACCCATTAGCGAATTCCAAACATTTGCTGACACATATAGTACACATATCGATATGGATAGCGTAAGTTAAATATGGAAAAACGGAACAGATATTATTTTCAAAACCATAACAACTATACAGTTTAATCCTCTAGTCACATACCATATGCAATTTCAATCAACCAAGGCTGCACTAACCACACGAATCGACTCATCAAAAATCTTTTCTCTGGTTCCATCTCTTTTAATCTCCCGCAAGGCTCGGTTTATCTCAGCAATAAATTGTCGCTTACTCTCATGAAGATAAATAAACCCTTCCATTATCACCAAGTCATGCACAGCCACTAAATTATTATCTTTCATATACCGCAAGTCTTCAGGCGTGTAGTGTTCATACCAATATGCTGTAACATCACATCGATCATTAACAATTTGTTTCAAAGCTTGCATAGGTGTTGCGAGATCATAGCCAGATACATTATTTGCATCCATCATATTTTTAATCAGTATATTGCCCCTTTTATAACAGAACCGATAATACTTTAAACTTTCCCAGCCAGTGATATTAATAGGCGAATCTTTTTTAACAATGACTTTAAAGGTAGCCTCCAGCCAAGGGGCATCAACTATTTTTAAATTGGAATAATTTTTATCAGTACTTAGTGTTTTGATACGAGAAAGTTCGCCATCAATAATGCCTTTATCGGCATACAGCAAACTTCTCAGTGATGGTAATTTCTCTAACTCAATCTCAATACCTGACCGTTTTTTTAATTCTTCTATTAAACGCAATACCCGGTAATGAGAAATAGAGCCTTCAGCAAGACTGTAACCAATTGTTAACTGCTTACCCTGATTTTCTTGTATCTCAGCAATTGCGGAATAAGATACGCCTATTATTAGAGTTGAGAGCGTATATAAAATAAAACGAATCACTGTTTTAATCACCTTATGCCTCTTCACTGAGAATAAAGTGCGACCGGATTTGAGAGATCATTATGCTATGCCATTAGCATGGCTAAAACAACGATGCATTTTTACAAAGACTAAGATACGACCTTTTGTGTTTGCAGCCCTTAGCTACTACCCGCAGGCTCAGGGCTTTCACTTTGCTTGGCTTTGGAGAGGTTAAAACGCATCCAGGTACCTTTACGCCAAAGGCTTTCCAAGGGGCCTTGACCATACTTTGCTATCCAATAGTTAGAGAATTGCATCTGGGCATACAAGGCAGCTAATCCAATAATAAAAGACAGTGTTGTACCACAGTAACGGTACAATCCTGCAGCCCACCCGTAGTAAAGCACGGCGCCTATCACAGACATTAAGATGTAGTTGGTCAAACCCATACGGCCAAAATTACAAAGTTTATTTACCCATATTCTTCCATCATGTAATCGCCATAAAATAACGAAAGCGCTTAGGATGAAAAAGGTTGAAGATAATCGAATATAAATATCAGCAATGGCTTCTAAAATTTTACGGTTCTGATCTTCGACTATCTGGGAAACAAAAGCATCTCTCAGAATATAGGTTGCTATACATACAACCAAGCTAGAGTAAAAAAAGCGATACCAAAAACTTAAGGGCCTATCGGTTAAACTTTTCGTTCTGCCAAGATAAACACCCAGAAAGAAAAGCCCTGGAATGGAGAGCATACGGCCAACATTCCAGCTCCAAATCAGTGTCGTAGGATAGCCATAAAGAAAGTTTGCCTTAACTAATTCAATAAAAGAGTCTCCCGAAAGGAATTTATTCATTCCCTGCTTGGGGTAACTAAGGTTGAAGTTATAAACTTCTGGGCCAATAAAATAGGTAGCGATGGCATAGAGGTTTATCGGATTCAATAAAAGTATAAACGCAACGATTAAAATGGCCCGATTGCTCATAAACAGTGTGAATGCCAGAGGCAGACCGAGAATTGCGTACATAATCAAAATATCGCCGCGAAAGAACAGCATATGGAACAAACCAAACCCTACCAGCAATGCCATGCGCCAGAAGTGGCGAAACAGATAGGGTTCCCCGCGGTTGCGGGCATTTTGAGAAATAATCGCAAAGCTCAAACCAAACAGAATGCTAAATAAAGCATAAGCCTTTCCCGAAGCAATCAGAAACAGATTGTCCCAAACCCAAGAGTCCAGCGGTTTTAACCATTCAAAGCGAAATTCTTTTAAGGGCTTTTTATAGAAGTCAAAGTGCTCAATATGATGCAACAGCAAAATTCCCGAGAGCGCCAACCCCCTCAGGGCGTCTATCATTGCAATGCGTGATTCGGATTCGGGTTTAGTGTGCATGCTCCCTTCCCTCGGTTAGATTTATTATGAATGGCAGGACAGAGATTTATTTATAATATATATACTACTTTATGGGAGAGTTTACAGCAACATTACAACAGTTAGAACAGCAGGCCTGAATCACCAGACACGGCAAATAAAAAAGCCGACACTTCCTAATTGTAGGAAGTGTCGGCTTTTTTATTTGGCACGCCCGGCAGGATTCGAACCTGCGACCATCCGCTTAGAAGGCGGATGCTCTATCCAGCTGAGCTACGGGCGCTTTGAACTGTTGGCTTCTGCGCTAAATTAATATTAACCAGAAACATATTTTTTAAAACCACTGCCACACACTGAAACCGGCAGGATTGATCATTTCAGCCTTGGGGCTGTAATGACCCGCTACGCGGGCTTCGTCGCTTTGCTCCTCGTCCCAATTCCGCCATAGGCGTAATTGGTCGAACCTGCGACCATCCGCTTAGAAGGCGGATGCTCTATCCAGCTGAGCTACGGGCGCTTTACGCTGTTTGCTCCTGACTTATCTACACACAATTAGTCAGAAACGAAAAAGGCTTACAGTTGTGGCTGTAAGCCTTCTTAATATGGGGTGGACGATGGGGATCGAACCCACGACCACAGGAATCACAATCCTGCGCTCTACCAACTGAGCTACGCCCACCATTAACTTTCTTATGCCGTCACTCTATGGGCTTCATACCGATGGGCGGCTTTTAAGTATGCTGGCTATTGTAAAGTAGCACACTTCAAAATAATGGTCGGGGTAGAGAGATTCGAACTCCCGACATCCTGCTCCCAAAGCAGGCGCGCTACCAGACTGCGCTATACCCCGATACAGTGTTTACAGTAGATAAAATCAGTGCTGCTGTAAACATTCATTTTGGCCTTGCCAAATGAGGTGCGCATAATACTCAGACTACCTGGGTCCGTCAACGCTAAATCATCGTTTTTCAAGCAAATTTGGTGCTTTGCCTGAGGTAAATGGCGTGAGAGAATAGCGCCACTTTTCGTACTCAAATTTGTACTCAAATCAGCCATATAGGAATCACAACACTATGTCAGCACTGGTACTTGATGGTAAGGCACTGGCCGCACAGTGGGAGCAACAACTGAGTGAACGCGTCGAAGTGCTGAAGGAGAAATCCGGCGGCAAGATTCCTATTCTGGCAACTATTTTGGTAGGCGCTGACCCCGCTTCAGCTACCTATGTAAAGATGAAAGGCAATGCCTGTCGCCGTGTCGGAATGGATTCATTAGCGGTGGAAATGAGTGAAGACACCACAACTGAACAGCTGCTAGCCAAGATTGAAGAACTCAATGCCAACCCTGATGTACACGGCATCCTGCTGCAGCATCCCGTCCCCTCGCAAATCGATGAGCGTGCCTGCTTCGATGCGATTAACCTGGAAAAGGACGTCGATGGTGTCACCTGTCTGGGTTATGGCCGTATGGCAATGGGTGAAGAGGCTTATGGCTGCGCCACTCCCAAGGGCATTATGCGTATCCTAGAACACTACAATATCGAGATTGAAGGCAAGCATGCAGTAGTTGTCGGTAGAAGCCCTATTCTCGGTAAACCCATGTCTGCCATGCTGCTGGAAGCCAATGCCACTGTCACCACTTGCCACTCACGCACTCGTAATCTACCAGATCTTATTAAACAAGCCGATATCATTGTAGGCGCAGTTGGAAAGCCCGAATTTATTAAAGGTGAGTGGATAAAAGATGGCGCTGTCGTCGTTGATGCGGGCTACCATCCAGGCGGAGTTGGTGACATCGAACTCAGTGCCATCATCGATCGCTGTACTGCCTACACTCCTGTTCCCGGTGGTGTTGGCCCTATGACTATCAACACATTGATTTTTCAATCCGTTGAATCGGGTGAGAAATCTTTGGGGTAGATCTAGGTTAATTGCGTAGGGTAGATTGCCTTATCCTGCGCATCACGCTAACTAAACAACCGTGGTGAAATCAATTCCACCCTACAACAACCCCATCCAAAACTCGGTATAAGTAACGCTATACAATCACAATCGTCGATTTATTAACAATTAATTCCTTTCAGTTATTACAAATCGTTTGTTAGCAGCTTCTTGTTTGACTATCTATACTAACTAGAACACCTAGGTGTTCTAGTGACGATACTGTCAGCCATCAACACAGTATAAACCAATGTCCAAGCAGCCTACTCGCAATAATCAGCTTGAATCTGAAATTGCTGAACTAAAAAAAACTAATGCTGAATTACAGCATCGCTTAAACGAAGCAGAAAAAATCGTCTCTAAACTTGATACGGTTTCTCATCCGGATAACCTACTCGAAGATATTTTTAACCAGGTACTGAGAACCACCAAAATCGGCTACAGCCTCTGGACGGAAAATCAAGGCATTACCTACAGCCCAAACTGCCATAAAATTTTTGGCTTTGAAGATGATGGAGGCGAGCTGAGCAGCGAACAGGTTTTTTCTAAAATTCTCCCCGAAGATAAAAAGCCAGTATTAATCGCCTTTGAAGAATGTGTTAACTCTGGTCAGCCCTACATGCAGGAATTCAGGGTTGATCGTGGAGATGGCAAAATACACTGGTACCTGCTTCGTATGTCTCCTCTACAACATAAGGCAGGAACAATACATAACCGGCAAGTCATTGGTGTGTTTTCTAATATTAATCGACAGAAAAAAATTGCCGAGGAAAAAAATCGCGAAGTTGAAACTGAGAAATGGATCTCAGATACGATTAACCGTGTCAATCAGGTTGAACATACAAAAGATGCTATCAATTACTGTTTAGAAGAGTTAGGCAAACGACTAAAAGTACATCGTTGCGGCCTAAGAATTAGGGAAGGTAATCATCCCAATTTAAAACTAGTAGGGAAATGGCTTACCAATGATTTACCTGAGGGATTGTTACCTCCGGACATGCCTGCCAACAAAGAAGTCACCGATGAAATCCAACAGGTCATCGAATCACAAGGCGAAGTTCAAACGATTGAAGATATTGAAATTCTAAGGCAAAAACATCCAGATCAAACCTGGATTCCTGCAGATGATCCAATGCAATCGGCAATGCTGCTTCCTATTACTAACACCAAGGACATTCAAGGTTATATTGTTGCTCAAGACTTTATTCATTGCCGAATCTGGACTGAGCTTGAAAAACATGCCGGTCAAACCATCGCTAATATTCTTGCCAATTTATATATTCGCGACCAAATCAATCGCCGTTTAAAACATAGTGAACAACGTTTCCGCCATGCAATGAATGTCAGTAAAGACGGTTTATGGGAATGGCACTTACCCACTAATGATTATTATATCAGTCCAAGTTATTACGCAATGGTTGGTCATGACGAGTCGATCATGGATACGGTTAAAGAGATTACACCTGGAGCTATAATAAAAACCTGGATTCATCCTAGTTACCACCAAATCTTTACCAAAGAAATTTCCAAGCTCAAAATACAAGAGGTGCCCTTTGAAAATCTTAAATTGAAATATATACATAAGGATGGATATCCCGTCTGGGGTTATGCTCGCACAAAATGTGTAGAAAGAGACAAAGATGGCAATGTGGTACGACTAGTTGGCGTGGTTTCTGATATCACTGCATTCGTTAACCAACAGGAAGAATTAGAGCTTGCCCGTCAGCGGGCTAACGAAGCCAATAATGCAAAAACCGAGTTTTTGGCCCGAATGAGCCATGAGATTCGCACGCCCATGAATGCCATTATCGGCATGACACATTTAATGCGAGATACCGAATTACAACCCAAACAACGTGATTCTCTTGAACACATAGATCAAGCTGCACAATCACTGCTACATATCATTAATGAAATACTGGATTTTTCTAAAATAGAAGCCGGAAAATTAGAATTAGAGAACATTAGTTTTAACATTGAACATTGCCTCGAATATGTTTCAGAAATTTTAAGTATTCGGGCCGAGCAAAAAGACCTGGAGATCATTTACAAGGTCGATCCGAATGTTCCTACCCTGTTAATTGGTGATTCGTTACGCCTGAACCAGGTTCTAACAAATCTAGTGGGTAATGCCATAAAATTTACAAGCGCGGGACATATTCTGATTAACATTGAAGCATTAGAAAAAAGCCGTAATGAAATAACCCTGAAATTTTCCGTAAGTGATACTGGTATTGGCATGAGCCAGGAGGAGATAAACAATCTTTTTAATCCTTTTACTCAAGCAGATGGTTCAACCTCCAGAAGATTTGGCGGAACCGGCTTAGGCCTATCTATCTGCAAACGCCTGGTCACATTAATGGGCGGAGACATCCATGTTAAAAGCACGCAAGGAGAAGGAAGTACATTTACTTTCACCGCCGGCTTTGAAATCAGTACCATCAACGAGATTGATGACGGTACCACGATCAATTATATATCTCTGGATGATTTGCACACATTAGTTATTGATGACAATGAAATTGCACTGGACGCTATCACCGCCACCGCTAAAGATTTGAAATTAAAAACTGAATCCACATTAACCTCTATAGAGGGAATCGAGTGGATCAAAGAGACTAAAGACGACCCTAAAAATCATTTTGATCTTGTTCTAATCGACTATCGCATGCCTGATATTGATGGTTTGACTGCAACCAAAATGATTAAGGAATTTTATAGCGGCAGTAAACCGCCTACTGTCATAATGATTTCAGCACTTGATAAAGAGGATGTTATGTCCCATGCAGGTGCTAATTATGTCGATGGATTCATTACCAAACCGATCACTCGCTCAAGACTCTATGACGCCATTAGCAATACAATAGGTGCACCAAAGTCCATCGACAAATCCAGCGACAATTTACAAATAGAATCCTGGGAGCACCTGAATGGAAAAAAACTACTATTAGTCGAAGACAATATTGTTAACCAAAAAGTGGCGATTGGTATATTAAAAAAACAAGGTGTAACCGTTACCGTAGCCAATAATGGTCAAGAAGCTATTGATTCACTTTTAGCGACTCCCAAAGGCACTTTTGATTTAATTTTAATGGATATAGAAATGCCTGTTGTCGATGGCTATCAAGCAACGCGATTCATTCGCTCCGAAAACCTACATGCCGATATTCCGATCATTGCCATGACAGCTCACGCCATGGCTAGCAATGAAAAAAAATGCCTGGAAGAAGGTATGGACGCTTATATCAGCAAGCCAATCAATCCGCGTGCTTTTTATAATATTCTTTCTGAGCTATTAACCTAAACAGCTTGAAGCCTATTGTTTTTCCAGTACATGATGAAAACTGCATACTATTATCTCTGCCAGCCTTCACGGGTTAATTTAATACCTTTATCCATCAGCAATGCTCTAATGTCATCGGCCTTGGAATAATTTTTCTCGGCACGAGCACTGTTCATTGCAGCAATAAGTTCTTCAACCTGGTGATCCGATAAATCATCCTCACCTAACTCAACATGAAACCAATCATCAGGTGATTGTTGCAGTAAACCCATCAATTCTGCTGTTTTTAACAGTATGGATTTAAGTTCAATCTGTTTTTCTCCCTCAGCAGATTTAACTTCTTTTGCTAAAGCATGGATTTCTCGCATGGCAACAGGTGTATTTAAATCATCAAGCAAAGCCTGATAAATAGCAGAATCTGAAATATCGACACTCGAATTAGTTTTTACACTGCCAACATCGCGTAAAACTGAATATAAATTATCTAAGGTCTTAGTCGCCTGGTCCAAGGCATCAACACTAAAGTTAAGTTCAGAACGATAATGCGCAGAGAGAATAGCAAATCGCAGTACTTCCCCTGGATAGTGCTGTAGTAAATCATTGACCATTTTGAAATTGCCCAAAGACTTGGACATTTTCTCGCCATCAATATTGATATAGGCATTGTGCATCCAGTAACGAACAAATTGCTTGCCGCCGTGGGCACAGGTACTCTGTGCAATTTCATTTTCATGATGGGGGAATTGCAAGTCGACACCCCCACCGTGAATATCAATAGTTTCACCCAAGTGTTTTTCGATCATGGCAGAACACTCTAAGTGCCAACCGGGCCGCCCTCTTCCCCAGGGACTATCCCAACCGGGTTCGTCATCACTCGACGGTTTCCATAAAACAAAATCACCAGCATATTTTTTATAGGGCGCCACTTCTACTCGGGCACCGGCCAACATATCATCCAGGGAACGTTTGGCTAACTTGCCATAATCGTCCATCGACTGCACATCAAACAATACATGCCCTTCAGTAGCGTAGGCATGACCATTATCAATCAGTGCTTTTATCATCGAAACCATTTCACCAATGGTTTCTGTGGCACGAGGATTCAGCGTAGGCTCAAGATTATTCAGCTCAGCCATGTCTTCAAAATAAGCGGTGGTATAACGCTCGGTTACATCAGCAATGGATTCATTATTTTCCTTTGCCGCAATCATAATCTTGTCGTCAATATCCGTGATATTGCGGGCATAGATTACGTTGCTATACAAGGTTTGTAATAAACGATAAAGGGTATCAAAAACTACCACAGGCCTGGCATTGCCAATATGCACACGGTTATAAACCGTAGGACCACAGACATACATCTTGACAGTATCAGGTTCAAGCGGAACAAAATCTTCTTTTTTCCCTGTGTAGGAGTTATAAATTTTCAACATTACTCAACATTTTCTGAATTAAATTTGACTGCGAAGACCAATCGTCATATTAAAGACGGGATGATCTGATGAGTGATCATAACGATCAGCCACAAAATAACCTTCACGCTCGAACTGAAAGCACAATTCAGGCTTAGCATCGGCCAATCCTGGTTCGATCCAACACTCTTCAATAATAGTTAACGAGTGAGGATTTAAATGCTGCATAAAATCTTCTTCGCCGCGATCAGGTGCCTCGTGAGTAAACAGGCGATCATATTTTCTGATAGTCGCTTTTTTGCCATGCGTTGCAGACACCCAATGTACAACTCCCTTCGGTTTGACACCATCTTCCGGATCAGTACCTAAAGTGTTTGGAATCAATGACGCATTCACCTGCACAATATTATCTGCATCATCCTTTTCATAATCATCGGCTTCTATAACATAGCCATTACGCAAACGCACGCGCTTGCCTGGTGTTAGTTTCTTTTTAAATTTACCGCTGTACTCTTCGCGAAAATCATCCTGATCAATAATAATTTCACGAGTAAAAGGCAAACTTCTTTCACCAAGATCTAACTCTGGATGCGCAGGCGCGGTTAGCAACTCCACTTTATCCTCTGGATAATTAGTAATAACTACTTTTAATGGATTCAACACTGCCATTGCACGTGGCGCATTTTTATTCAGATCATCACGTACAAAAAATTCCAGCTGCGCCATATCTACTACGCCATCGGTCTTGGCAACGGCCAAACTCTGACAGAAATTTCTAACCGCCTGCGCGCTATAACCGCGACGACGCATACCCGAAATAGTGGGCATGCGTGGATCATTCCAGCCTTCAACAATACCATCATCAACCAGCTGTTTTAATTTACGTTTACTAGTCACCGTATAATTCAAATTCAACCGACCAAATTCATATTGCTTGGGTTTCGCTGGCACCGGTAAATTGTCAATAAACCAATCATATAACGGTCGATGATCGGCAAATTCCAAGGTACAAATGGAATGTGTCACACCTTCAATGGCATCTTCCTGACCATGAGCAAAATCATAGGAAGGATAAATACACCACTTGTCGCCGGTTTGATGATGAGAAGCTTTGCGAATCCGGTACAAAATCGGGTCACGCATATTCATGTTGGGCGACGCCATATCGATTTTGGCACGCAACACACAAGCGCCCTCTTCCAACTCGCCGGACTTCATCTTTTCAAACAGCACCAAATTGTCATCAACACTGCGATCACGATAAGGGCTGTCTTTACCAGGACTGGTTGCCCATCCGCGATACTCACTGGCTTGTTCCGGGCTTAACTCACAGACGTAGGCTTTACTTTCTTTAATTAGATACAGCGCCCACTCGTAGAACTGATCAAAGTAATCTGAAGCGTAACGAACTTCGCCCGACCACTGAAAACCCAACCACTGCACATCTTCCTTTATCGCATCGACATAGGCCTGCTCTTCTTTGGCAGGGTTTGTGTCGTCAAAACGAAGATTGCACTCACCATCAAACTTTTCAGCCAGACCAAAATTCAAACAAATGGATTTAGCGTGCCCCACATGCAAGAAGCCATTGGGTTCTGGTGGAAAGCGGGTAATGACCTTAGCCACTTTTTGCTCTGCTATATCCTGCTCAATAATGGTTTCGATAAAATTGGCAGGTTTATTTTCAGCTGTCTTACTATCAGCCGTGGCATCAGCAGAAGTTGGAGTATTGCTCATTCATCAATCACTTATGGTTATGGCAGCGAATCAAGTCACTTCATTATGAAAAAGAAGTGGTTCCGCCGGTCAGGCAAAAGCCGTATTATAGCTGCTTTACATTTTAACTTGGAAGCGACTGGACAGAGACTGATATGGTTATTCTTAAAACAAACCACGGCGACATCACCATTGAGCTGGATTTTGAAAAAGCGCCAAAGACAGCAGAGAACTTTGCTCAATACGTAAAGGACGGTTTTTACGACAACACCATTTTTCACCGCGTGATCGATAACTTCATGATTCAAGGCGGCGGCTTTGAGCCAGGCATGACACAAAAGGAAACTCGTGACCCCATTGAAAATGAAGCTGATAACGGTCTAAGCAATAATGAAGGCACCATCGCCATGGCCAGAACCATGGAACCACACTCAGCCAGTGCCCAATTTTTCATTAATGTGAAGGACAATGACTTTCTGAACCACACTGCAAAAACCTCTCAAGGTTGGGGCTATGCGGTATTTGGTAAAGTGACTGACGGTATGGATGTAGTCAACAAAATCAAAGCCGTATCTACGACTATGGCTGCAGGCCATCAGGATGTACCGACTGAAGACGTTGTTATCAATTCAGCTGAACTGAGCGAATAAGCGCCCAAGCGCCTGCCACCAAAGCAGGCGCGTATCCTTCTTAATCATTTTCAACGCCCCACTATGACCACGCTGTTCATTTCTGATTTGCACCTCGATCTATCACGCCCAAAGGTGATAGACGCTTTTAAGCAATTTTTGACCGAAGAAGCCAGCTCGGCTGACGCACTCTATATTCTGGGTGATTTTTTTGAAGCCTGGATCGGAGATGATGATCGCTCTGATTTAAACACCGATATCAGCAATGCTCTCAAGCAATTGGTGGATAGCGGCACGCCTGTTTATCTTATGCACGGTAATCGCGACTTTTTAATCGGCGAAGACTTTTGCCAACAAAGTGGCTGCCAGCTGATTACAGATCCCGTAGTGGTTAACCTCTATGGTCAAAAAACATTACTGATGCACGGCGACAGCTTATGTACAGACGATGTGAGCTATATGGAATTTCGTATGCAGTGCCGCAGCCAGGCTTGGCAATCTGCAGTGCTGGCAAAACCTCTGGAAGAAAGGCGATTGCTGGCTCAACAACTACGAGCTAACAGTCGCGAAGCCATGTCCAACAAGGCTGAAGACATAATGGATGTGAATCAACAGGCAGTGGCTGATATCCTCAAACAATATGACACTGATCTGCTGATTCATGGCCACACCCACCGCCCAGATATTCATTCACTATCGATTGAAGATAAAACAGCAACCCGCATTGTGTTGGGTGACTGGGAAAGTTATGGCTGGGTATTGCGCTATCAGCCCGACAATAACTATTCGTTAGACAAGTTCGCTATTGAATAACACCGCCAGACATAGCTCTAATGCAGCGGCCCACTGTGAAACCTGAATTCAGTATCAGGCGAAAGAATTAACTGCTTCTCTTTTTCTGCATAGTAAGCAACACGATCATCGATAGGTTGCTCCGAGTACTTTTGCGCCAGTTTTAAATAATCCATAAAGTGGCGAGATTCGGATTTCAACAAGGACAGATAAAAGTCCTGCAACTCTTCATCCAGATGCGGCGCCACTTTGGCAAAACGCTCACAGGAACGCGCTTCGATAAAAGCACCAATTATTAAGGTATCCACCAAGCGGTTCGGCTCAAAAGTCGACATGCCCTCGCGCAAACCACCGGCATAGCGTGCTGAACTTAATTGTACATACTCAATGCCACGTTTTTTCATGATGGAGATGACCTGCTCAAAGTGTCGCAATTCTTCACGTGCCAATTTCGACATTTTATTGAGCAAATCATGCTTCTCGACATAACGATAAATCAGATTCAGCGCTGTCGACGCCGCCTTCTTTTCACAGTTGGCATGATCGATCAGCATAATCGCTTGCTCCTGCAAGGCGGTTACCACCCAGGCATCTGGCGTTTCACAGGCAAGAAACTGATGTATTTCGGTTAAATCAACGGCTTTTTTCATGGATTAAACGGATTTGAATATTACTACTAAGCGCCTTGAAACTCTGGCAACATTTCTGAGCTTGAATCGGAAGGCTGCGCATTTTCATCAGCTTCTTCCACCCTATGCTGCAAAAAATAGCGCTGATAGTGCGCTTCAGACAAGATATAAAATTCAGCATCGATAGATTTTCTCAACTCAACTAAATCAGCATTACGGTATTCGGCATCCATTACCAACCCGTATTGCGTGACATCATCAAGCTGACTACCGCCGGCTCTGAGTAATTCGTAGGCCCAGATGTAAGGGCTTTTATTGGCCGGATAACGAATCTGCTGAACATCCATATGCCACTTCAACAGCTTTTCATCCACCACTCGCAGCTTAGTGGCTACAATTTGTACCAGGAAGTGCTCAAGCCGTTGATCAATAATCAGTTTTTGTGCTTCTGTATAACTATTCCACTGGATCACTTCGTGCGCAAAGCGCTTGCAACCACGGCATACAGCATCACCAATGCCAGTGGAACAGACTCCAATACAAGGTGTTTTGACTCTTTCTAAAACTTCTTTGGGCACGATTATGAAAATACCAGGCTTTATGTCCAGCAATAGCTTTTGGGTTGAACAGGCTATTTCTTATACACAATTATTTTGATGACGAACGTAATCTTAACCCAGCAGCCCGACTGAACGGAATCCACCGCCGCAATTATCTCGGTGAATAACGAGCATTCTTGGGGTTAATAGAATTCGCCTTAACTTAAAACCCTATTTTTTGTATAATCCGCGCGCCATTTCGGGTACTTTTTCAATAAGAACAAACAAACAAAAGCTGCCCTGTGCATTGATCGGTGGGTGTGCCACCGATAGTCTCATCCGCCAGCGATCCTGGCCAGTGATGAGTGACCTATAACTATTTATTGCCTGTCGTGAGAGGTTAGAATGAGCTTATATTCAGAATACTTGGATGAAATCGCAACCCGTAAGAAGGACTTGGGATTGAATCCAAAGCCGATTGACAGCGCCGAGCTGCTGTCAGAGATTATTGCCCAGATCAAAGAAACCGGAAACGAACACCGCGAAGACTCCCTGAAGTTCTTCATCTACAACACTCTCCCAGGCACCACCCCTGCCGCCGGTGTAAAAGCTAAGTTCCTGAAAGACATCGTACTGGGTAACGAAACTATTGCAGAGATCAGCCCTGGGTTCGCTCTGGAACAACTCTCTCACATGAAAGGCGGCCCTTCTGTTGAGGTTCTGTTGGACATCGCTCTGTCTGACGATGCTCAAGCTGCCGCAGCTGGTGAAGTTCTGAAGTCTCAGGTATTCCTGTACGATGCTGACACCACCCGCCTGGCTGACGCTTTCAAAGCGGGCAACGCCATCGCTAAAGATATCCTGGAAAGCTACGCTAAAGCCGAATTCTTCACCAAGCTGGACGACATCCCAGAGAAGATCAACGTTGTTACCTATATTGCTGCTGAAGGCGATATCTCTACTGACTTGCTGTCTCCAGGCAACCAGTCTCACTCCCGCGCTGACCGTGAACTGCACGGCCAGTGCATGATCACCCCGGAAGCTCAGCAAGAAATCGTTGAGCTGGGCAAGAAGCACCCAGACGCCAAGGTTATGCTGATCGCTGAAAAAGGCACCATGGGCGTAGGTTCTTCCCGTATGTCCGGTGTTAATAACGTGGCTCTGTGGGCTGGTGAAAAGACTTCTCCATACATCCCATTCATC
>JANQLG010000043.1 GCA_028280715.1 Spongiibacteraceae bacterium
GACCAGCGCCAAACCCAGCACCCAACCAGCACCCAACCAGCACGGCTCACGCTTGGGCTGAAACCAGGTATAACTTGATCACACCCTCACAGATGGCATAAGCTCACGGCAAGCCCCAATATTACAAAAGATAACAATGCCATTGGATAGCAAAAAGTGATGGAAGATCAACGAAGCGCCCATGGACCTGTTGAGAAAAAACAAATTCTTTCAACAGGCCATGAGATGACACGACAGTGGATCAACACTCTATTTCCTGATTATGTCGATCAGCTTTTGCATCAGCTTCTGCAACTGGCAGAAAAAGCTGGCAACAATGCTGACATGACTCGCTACTGTCAGGCCAAAGATGAAGTACTGGCCAACAAAGACAACTTACAGCAATTCTTCCTCAATCATATCAGTTTGGCCTTCGACAATTATCTACACGGAAAGACCACCGCCACCGATTTCACCCTTGATCCTCTACAACAATCAGACAATAAAGAAGAGATCAATGAAAACGCTCTCAGCCTGGTAGACAATGAGGAACTTGAAGAAAAACTCGCCGTAGGTACCATGAGCCGGAAGATCTGCGCGGATTGCTCAGAATTGATATATGCCACCAATCAGCGTTTATCTGCTCTTGCTGGCGGAAGGAAAATTAATGAACAACTCAACCCAGTATCACCCGCTGTATTTGCCGAAGGCATGCAAACCGCTATCAGCGATCTTACATTAGACAATCGCTCGAAATTACTTATCTATAAAGTGTTTGAAAAACAATTTATGGACAAGTTGTACCAGCTATATGAGCAACTCAATATTTATTACAAAGACCACGGTGTATTACCTAATCTAAGCTTTGGTTTGAAGAAAAATAACGACACTGCAGGAATAAACAACCCTCTACAAGAATTACCAGAAGAACTACAAGCTCAGCTTAGCCAGGCCACCATCGCTCGACAAATCGAACTTATTCACGCGATTCAGGTACTGCAGTCACAATTGCGCCCAAGATTAGTTGCCCAACGACCAGCCGGCACACCTACAGTTTCTATAAAACAATTACTCAGCAGTATTCATCAACTGCAACAAAATGCCGGTGTTATGTTGGGCAATATGAATTCCCAACAATCCGTTGCCAGCTCCAATATAACTAATCTGCGCCGACAGACAGAAGAAGCCGTTAAAAATAGCACAGAAGTTGATGCGCAAGTCATTGAAATTGTAGGGTTGATGTTTGAATACATGCTCAATGTTCAACAACTTCCCGATTCAATAAAAGCACTGCTCAGTTATTTACACACACCCTTTTTAAAGATCGCACTTACCGACAAAGATTTCTTTAATCATCCCGATCACCCCGCCCGACAACTGCTAAACAGTTTGGTCGCTGCAGGCGAACGTTGGGTTGATCCCAACGCCAAGGACAAAAATGAGGTTTTTCAGCAAATCAAAGTCATCGTTGACAGATTACTGAAGGACTTCGACAACGATACTCGTTTACTCTCAGAGCTACTGTTTAATTTTAATCAGTACCTGCGGCAACATTCGCGGCGCATTAGACTCACCGAAAAAAGAGCACTGCAAGCAGCTGAGGGTGAAAACAAACTGAAAGAAATCAGGCTGAAAATTAAGGGCTACCTTGAAGCCAAAATCGGTGACATCCCACTCTCCTCGCCTATCAGTACACTGCTTTTTGAACCCTGGGCGAATTTTTTGTCTTTTAACCTTTTACGGTTTGGTTCCCGTAGTCAGCAGTGGCGAAAGGCAGCACAAATCGTGGATGATATTCTCTGGTATTGTCAGCCCCATGATGTTGCCAACGATATTCACGCAAGAACTCGAATCCAGGAATTACAACAATCATTACCAAAATCCTTACAGGCTGGATTCGAGACAGTCGGCTACGATAGTGAACAAGGTAACCGACTGCTGAAAGCACTAGAGAACCAGCAACAATCTGCCCCAGGCGATGCATCGGTTCAACCCGCTATCAAACCAGTCAAGATGGATATTGAACACGTTGAAATCAATCAGAATGTCCAACAAGTGCTTTCCCAAAACCCCATACTTGAAAAACTCAGCAAATTGGACATTGGCACCTGGTTTGAATTTAACAGTGATACGAATGAACCTGAACAGGTTAAACTGGCCTGGGCCAACAGGAACACCCTGCACTTTATGTTTGTTAATCGCTTAGGGCAGCAATCCAATGTTAAATCTGGTGAATCACTGGTAGCAGAGATGCGCGCAGGAAAAACGCGCTTGTTGAAAAAGTCAGATGACAAGCCCTTCTTCGAAAAAGCAATGGAAAATGTGTTGGAACAACTACAGCATCAGGAACAATAAACCTATCAGCTATGGTCTACACTAGGTGTAACTTTGTTGATGCACAATTCAATTTCAAAGGACCTCTTTACAGGCACAACGATTATGCAGGATAAAAACGAGCGCAAACTGGAAAGGACTGAACTCAATCAAACGATTAACATCATTGATACAATAAATGGTGGCACATTCGGCGAACTCGTTAATGTAACAGTAGAAGGCCTGATGATAATGACGGATAGGGAAATTCCTATTCAATCCATTTTCCAACTGGCACTGGAACTGCCAATGGAAATAGCAGGAAATTCTACCGTTGAGCTAGGCGCTGACTGCCTGTGGTGCAAAAAAGTAGAGAACTTCAATCGCTATTGGGCAGGATTCCACATAATCGATGCCTCGGATACTGCTACAAAGCAACTCAACGAATTAATTAAGCTCTACGCCAAATAACCGCGCTCCTTGCAAATTCCCCTCACAGAGGGGGCGGCAATTTCAACCATTACCCATTGACGTAATTACAGGTATAATCGCCGCGCAAGGTCAAACGCATTTCCATCCTTGTAAACAAAACCCTTTTAACCTTCCCGCTCCTGTTAACTAATAAGGAGCCGTGTACAAACCATGAGGATTTAACGTTGCATCTCGATCAAGCAACTCCAGAACAACTGCGCAAGTTAGAAACAGCTCTTGCAGAGGAATATCAAACCATTTTGCAGGCAGGTCTTAATCTGGACCTTACCCGTGGTAAACCCAGTGGCGAACAGCTGGATCTTTCCAATGCTCTAGACGGCATTTTGCAGGGCAAATATCAGGACACCAATGGCACGGACCTGCGTAATTACGGTGGCATCGATGGTATTCCAGAGGCCAAACAACTGTTTTCCAGTATGATCGGGATGAAACCCGAAGAAGTCATGATCGGTGGCAACAGCAGTCTGACCTTGATGTATTTCACCGCCCAAACCTGCCTACATCAAGGTTGTAGTGATGCAGACAGCGCCTGGTCAAAAGAAAGCACCACTAAATTTCTGGCTCCAGTGCCCGGCTATGATCGTCACTTTAGCGTCTGTGAGCATCTGGGCATTGAGCTGATCCCCGTCGGTATGACTGAAGAAGGCCCAGACATGGACCAAGTCGAAGCTTTGGTCCAACAGGATGCCAACATTAAAGGCATCTGGTGTGTGCCGCGCTTCTCCAATCCAACAGGTTGTGTTTATTCCGATGAAGTCGTTCGTCGCATTGCCAAGCTGGCCAATATTGCCGGATCAAATTTCCGGGTATTTTGGGATAACGCCTATGCTGTGCATGTACTCGAAGAGAATGCTCCTGAGCTGGCTAACTTGATGGATTATTGTCGCGAAGAAGGCACTGAGCATAGCATTTATCATTTCGGCTCAACCTCCAAAATTACCTTTGCCGGTGCCGGCGTGGCTTTTGTCGGCAGCTCAACTGGCAACCTGGCAGTACTGAAAAAACATATGGGCTTTACCTCAATTGGGCCCGATAAAATCAATCAGCTGCGCCATGCACGCTTTTTAAAAGATATCGACAACCTTAAGCAACATATGGATGAGCATGCGTCAATCATGAAACCTCGCTTCGAAGCCGTTATCCAGCAGTTGGAGGCAGAACTGGCGGATACCGGCATGGGTAGCTGGACCAACCCGAAAGGCGGCTATTTTATCTCCTTTGACTCTCGTCCGGGGTTGGCCAAGAGCATCATAGCACTAGCTGCGGAGGCTGGAGTTAAGCTAACTCCAGCTGGTGCAACATTCCCCTACGGCGATGACCCTGAGGATAAAAATATTCGACTGGCACCAACCTATCCGTCGCTGGATGAAATCAGCAAAGCCATGAACGTCTTTACCACCTGCGTCAAGCTGGCTTCGGTAAGACAAAAGCTCGCTAATTCATAGAGCAACTTCAAAAGCGTATAGCTTTAAGCTGCAATAAAAAACGCCGGCGATTGCCGGCGTTTTTTATTAATCTTCTACTTACTTAATCTTCTATGCTCACTATTCCTTATCAGTCCTCATGGGCCTGGCATTATTGGGCATCGGAAACGGAGAAACATTGTTACCACCGGTCGCCTCATGAATTTTACCCACCCCTTCTTTCTCAACCTCATCAATACGAATGATGGCATGCATCGGAATAAAAGAGCGGGCCACACCAAGAAATTCAGACTTTAATTTTTCCTCAGCCGGATCGACTATCATTTGTGTGCGCTCACCAAATACATAATCTTCCACTTCAACAAAGCCGTACATTTCACTCTGGTAAATCGCTTTCGCATACAGTTCGTAGACTTTGTTCTGGTTAAGGAAAATAACCTTATAGATCGGACTATCTGACATGAGCTTCGTATAACCTGTGTAAATACAATAGTGATTCAAACCCTGTTTCTGCTGGGCTGATGGTCGATTTTACCACACTGTGCTCAATAAATACCCGACTGATTGGGTTTACTGTATAATCTCCCGCCCCTCTATTTAGGGGCAATCTACAGTAATTCAAGTGTTAAACAGAGCAGGACAAACCAGATTCAATGAGCGACGTAATTGCCAGTGACAAATCCAGCAGCCAACTAACCATAGACGCTGGGCAGCAGGCAGGGCCGATGAAAAAGCTCTATATCAAGACCCATGGCTGCCAGATGAATGAATATGACTCAGCGCGTATTCAGGACTTGCTGGGTGTCAGTCATGGCGTAGAAACTACCGATAACCCTGAAGAAGCCGATATTCTGCTACTTAACACCTGCTCCATCCGGGAAAAAGCACAAGAAAAGGTATTCCATCAGCTAGGCCGCTGGAAACACCTAAAGGATGAAAATCCCGACCTGATCATTGGTGTCGGCGGCTGCGTAGCCAGCCAGGAAGGTGAGGCAATCGGCCAACGTGCGCCCTTTGTCGATATGGTATTCGGCCCACAAACACTGCACCGAGTACCGGAAATGATTGATGCCAGCAAACCGGATGGCCCAGTGTTGGTGGATATCACCTTCCCTGAAATCGAGAAATTTGATGCCCTGCCCGAACCATCGGTGGATGGCCCCAGTGCCTTTGTCTCGATCATGGAAGGCTGTTCCAAGTACTGCACTTTTTGTGTAGTGCCTTATACCCGTGGCGAAGAAGTCAGCCGCCCCTTTGATGATGTCATCGCAGAAATTTCCCACTTGGCGCAAGAAGGCGTTAAAGAAGTCAATTTGCTGGGCCAGAATGTCAACGCCTACCGCGGCGAAAACCACGAAGGTGATATTATCGACTTTGCCGAACTGCTCTACTTCGTTGCCGCTGTTCCCGGCATTGAACGCATTCGTTATACCACCTCACATCCAGTGGAATTCAGTGATGCATTAATTAACGCCTATGCGGAAATTCCCGAATTGGTTAGCCACTTGCATCTACCAGTGCAAAGCGGCTCAGACAAGGTCCTTGCCGCTATGAAGCGCGGCCACACTCGCGATGAGTACATCGCTAAAATGAAACGCCTACAATCCATTCGCCCCAATATTAGTTTTTCTTCCGATTTTATTATCGGCTTTCCGGGTGAAACCGACGAAGACTTTGAAGACACTATGAATCTGATTGCCGAGATCGGCTTCGATACTTCCTTCAGTTTTATCTATAGCGCTAGGCCGGGCACACCTGCAGCTGAACTGGAAGATAACACACCGATGTCCGCCAAGAAGGAGCGGCTACAAATTCTGCAACACCGAATCAATCAACAAGCCCAGCAAATCAGTCGTCAAATGGTGGGCAATGTCGAGAAAATTTTAGTAAGCGGTGTATCTCGCAAACACAGCGAGCAACTACAGGGTCGTACCGAAAATAACCGCGTCGTAAATTTTCTGTCAGAAGATCAATCACTCATTGGAAAATTCGTCGAGGTAATCATTACCGAAGCACTGCCTAATTCTTTGCGTGGTGAATTGTTAGCTTAAGACCTTACAAGTTACCCCCAAAAGAGTAATGTCAAAATCAAGCGGGCAAGCGTAGTCTGAATCCATTATTGAATTTTAGACGCTTTAAAAGTAGCGCCACCTTCATGCCCAGTAAAAAATGCAATCAGCGATTTATTATCGGGCATGGTTTCAAATTTCAGGGTTATATTCCATTCTTTGCCACGAAAGACCAATGGTGATAGAGGCAAAATTTCAACACGCTCTTCACCCGTCGCTTGTATAAAAAGTCTGTCGTTTTCCCTAGTGATCGCTACAAACTTATTGAGCCTCAGTTGATATTGCCCCAGAAATTTATCGTAGTCTTCGGGGGCCAGTTGAATAAATACAGGAGTCTCTATGCGATGCGCCGTAGAGGTGTGTCCATTTTGATTATAAATGACACCGGTCACGTTATTATTGGCGTCCCGCTCAAAGGTCATTTCCGCTGGTATTGCTTTGAAATAAAAAGCATCGCCACCACTACTGAATATTTCGAAGCGGGGCCGATTTATATGTTGTGCGTACAGTCTGCCGTTTTCTAAGGTTACTGTCGTTAATTTTGCTTCACTATCGTATTGCCCCACATAATCGTTCCAGTCAGTGCGAGATTCCGAGCGTTTAACCCCAACATGCTCTGTCAGCGAGGGCGGCCCGAGTACAATGGAAGCCACTAGCGAAAGCGGATCTTCATTAAATCGTAAATTCGACGGCAAGGAATTGGAGAGCGTGATATAAGTCAAACGCTCTTCGGGAATGGCCGCCAACATAGTGCCGAAACCGTTTAATCCCCCTCCATGCGCCACCACTCGCCTGCCGTTTGAAATGTGCATAGCCAAACCTAAACCGTAGCTGCCACCCCATGCCTGAACTTCATCTCCATTTTTCAAACGCGCAGGAGTAGTAGCATCGGTATAACTCACCGCATTAATCACCCTGCCACCGTGCAGCGCTTGGTTCCATATCAACAAATCCTCCACGGTGGAATACAAATTACCCGCCGCACCTGCCCAGCTCATATCCCAATCCAACGCACGCTGCACTCTGCCATTTTCCTTACTGTATCCCAATGCTTCGTCAGTTAAGCGTGTTTTGCCGTTGATATAAACGCCGGTGTTGCGCATACCCAGCGGCTCAAAAAGCGTTTCGTGCCAATAGGCATCAAGTGGCTGCCCTGTTATCTTTTCAATAATTACCCCGAGCAAAAAGTATCCGCTATTGCTGTAAGACCAATAAGTGCCCGGCTCAAAATCATAGTCAAATGATTCTATTCTCTTAACCAGGTCTTCAGTTTTGATTGACTGGGCAACCTGACTCCAAAACTCATCGCCAATGGTGTAGGTACGAATACCCGAAGTATGATTGAGCATCTGCCTTAAAGTCACCTCATCACCTCGAGGAAAGCCCGGCAAGTATTTAGCTAAGGGATCTTCAATAGATAGCTTCCCCTGCTCCTGTAACTGCATAATGGAAACCATGGCGAACTGTTTGGTCACCGAGCCAATACGAAACGCTGTCGTAGTAGTAATGGGACGTTGTTTTTCAATATCGGCCAGGCCTATCCCACCTTTGACAAGCACTTCACCATTTTGGACGACCAGATAACTCAGGCCGGCAGAGTCAGCGTCTACCCCCCGATTGAAATACTCTTTAGCAAAGGTTTTGGCATCGGGCAGCGGTACATTTTTATCAGCACCATGTTCCAGGAAAAACTGTATACGGCTATTAAGTCCTTTAAGTTGAGCGAGATGCAGTGCCGTTAAACCCTGATCATTTTTTGTATTGATATTAACACCGGCACCGATTAAAGCTTCCAATTGCTGCAGGCCCATATTTTCTGACCTTTGAGCAAACAGGCTATTAGCACGCTGATCGTCGAGAACCCTAACAGCAAATCCCCAAGTTCTTTTGCCATTAATCACCTTGAGCAACAATCGATTGGAACCTTGCTGCAGTTTAACCGGTACCAAGTCTTGATCTTTTCCAGGCCCCCGAAAAACCAGGTTTTCATGCATCAACTGGTCATTGACCCACACCTTAACACCATCGTCGCTTCCCACACCGAGAATATAGTGACCCGCCTGCGCGACTTGTAACTCGATAGCTGCATAAGTAAAAACCGTTTCTGATCGAGTTAACAGTTTGTCCAAGTCGATAATACTGTGTTTGGATTTAATCGATTTCCATTGATACTTTTTTTCTTTCCACTGAACATTACCCTTATCGATGCTCTGCCATAGCTCCGCCGGCGTGGCAACTTCCTGCTCGAACACATCGTTAAACTGACCTTCGGGGAATGAAATAGCTTCCAGCACAGACCATTCCAATAAAAACTGATTGTCTTTGAGAAGGCTCTTCGAAACAGCCTCGGCGGATTGGGCAAGACTAACCCACATAAGAAAAACTGTTAGGCAGGTAAAACCACGCGCGCCGTTTACATATCGCATACTAATATCCTTAATATCGCTGATTCGACTAGTCTTTAAATATTAGATGATTAAGCTACTGAAATTTGAGAAAACTATCAGATTTTTACCAATCACTTTTTAAACTATTTTTTCAATTTCTTAATATAAATATTGCCGTATGACGCACCGAGCTTTATTAAGTCTCCACCGCCATTAATATCGCCTTCGCCAAAAACTGACCCTCTTTCATTTCTAATCGTTAGTGGAAAATCGGAATAAATTTTTGCGCCAGCTCCTGACTCAGCTAACACACTGGCTGTAATGTGTTCTGGCAGATAAACTGTAATCGAACCACCACCAGAAGTATCCAGGTTTATCGAAGTATCAGTATTATCTTCAATTAGCTCTGCTGTAATATGACCGTCAGCAGTATCCGCTTGAATAGCGCCTCGCGAACGAGTAATTCTGATGCTACCTCCGCTGGTATCCGCTTTAACCCAGCCAGCGACATTATCGATCTCAATACCGCCGCCAGAGGTATCCGCATTCACATTGCCATCACTACCTTCGACACGAATAGAACCACCAGAAGTATCGACAATAACATCGCCTTTTGCGTGGGCAACAGTGATGCTGCCTCCGGACGTATCAGCTTTGACGTTGCCATTAGTAGGTCCTATGCGAATACTACCTCCGGACGTATCAGCGTTTACCTCCTTCCCACCGGCTTCGATGCTAATGCTGCCGCCAGAGGTATCCACTTTCGTTAACCCGGTCACTCTACCTACAGAGATGGAACCTCCTGAGGTATCCAGGTTAACATCGCCATCGATATTACCTACTTTAATACTGCCGCCACTGGTATCAGCAAGCACGTTACCAATTAAATCTCCAACGTTAATTGCACCACCGCCAGTATCAAGATTAACGCTGAAATTCTCAGGAACATTAATATGATATTTAACATTCACCCGTGCCCGCCCTTCTTTTTCTCCCTCAACAGTAACGGTATTCCCCTGCTGATCAAAAGATAAGTAGAAACTTTCAAATGCATCTTCGTTCTTGGCAGTTTTTTCGACCTTTATAAAAACTTCTTTTTTACTCCAAGTTTCAACACTGATCGATCCCTGAGAACTATCAACTACCAGGTTACCGCCATCATCAACTGTAAACTGTTTTTCAATAATTTCTGTTTTTGCATGGACACTAAGACTTGAGCAAGCACACAATAGACACACAACTAAAATATTAAATAATGAGCTTTTAATTAACATGGGCCAATTCCTAATTTAATTTAAATGGATAATGCACCATTGCCTCTGTTATAAGAAGAGGCGCCGTTTTCTAACAATCTTTTCGAACGTTCGCGAATAAAAGTATTTGCATCATCAACACTATGATTTCTTATTACATCCATTAACTCTTTGTCTATGTTTTCAGTAAGAGCTAAAAACGCTTCAACGCGAATACCAGTATTAACATCATTAACTAACGCATACATCAGTGCTTGTCTTACTTCTTTTTGCTCAGACAGCGTGACTAAATGCTCGATTGCGTTATAGCGAACACCGGGGTTGGGGTCATTAACTAACGCAAATATTAATGCAGCTTTTATTTCCTGATTATCAGAAAATTTTCCAAATAGATCGGTTAACTGCAAACGCACATCGTCACGACTTTCAGTATTTAAACTTTGTGTTAGCAATCGCCGGATACTTGGATTTGTGATATTGCCGCGAACCTGTGACTGTGATGCTAAAGCAAAAGAAAACGTCACTTCGCCATTATCTTTATCGTAAGCATCCAAATTCATATCGACAATTTTATAGTCATCGTTTTGCACAAATTCCCACGGACCAGTACTCTCAGAAAAATTATTTTCAGCAATATTTTCATTGAATGGAGAAACTTCTGGCTCGATACCAATAAGTAAACCTACTAAAAACATTAATGCCATACCGGTTAATTGCACTTTAATCGGTAGCTGTATACGCCATAAATTATTCCAATACGATAAAAATGATGGCTTTTGACTTTGGCGAACACCTCGAAAAGTAGTCCAACGCACACCCTGAAGACGTTCATCACTAATCAGCGGTTTTGTTCCTTTTGGTAGTAAACAATCCAGCGACGAGTGTTTCTCATAAAGTTGTTTTAATTGCTCATCGCTCTCTAAAGCATGCTCAAAAACAGCCTTTTGTTCATCGTTTAGCTCACCATAGAGATAATCGATAACCCATGCTTCACGTTTCTGTTCAGGTGTGTGATTCGTCATCTTTGATTCTCATGTAACATTTTTCGGAGTTTATCTCTCGCTCTAAATAAATAACTTTTCACCGAACCTTCAGTGCACGACATAATATGCGCAGCCTGATTAATCGACAGTTCTTGCTGATGACATAACACGAAGGCAATCCGTTCTTTCTCACTTAAACATCTGATCGCTTGATGAATCGCCATACTTAACTGTGCACTTTCAACTTCCTGTGTCGGGCAAGGATATTGTTCACCATGATATTCTGTTTCTGTTGCCAACCCCCTACTCATTTTGTTGCTTAGTTTGCGTTTATAACCGAGCGCGGTATTGACAAAAATCCGGTACAACCAGGTAGAAAACTGACTCTCTAAGCGAAATTTAGGCAAAGCCCTGTATGCATTGATAATGGCTTCCTGGTAAATATCATCGGCCTCATCCGGGTGTGATGCCAAACCTGCTGCCAGGGCCAGCATTGGCCTTTCAACGCCAATAATAATTTGCTCGAATGCGCTGGCTGAACCTCTCTGTGCTGCCTCAATCAAATGTTGTTGTGGTTCCAAGCGCTATCCTTACGTTATTTTTAGCAATAACTGTTCTATTTGTTTACTTAGAGTCGTCATAGCCTTTTTGGGTTGGCAGAAAGCTATAATATTTTTTCAGCAAGGAATTTGCCGAAGCTAGAGAAAAGAACCACATATTGACAACAAAGAAAATTATTAAGTATAGTTCAGAACCACCTTATTTTATAATATAAATAATATATTGAATGACAAGAACCTTTGTCTACATCTCACATCGAATAAATACAAAGGGGTTGGTTTATAAGGTTACATACTGAGACCGAAAGGACAGAAATCGTCATATAAAACGATTTCTCAAGGAGACATTATGAAAAAGTTTTTCTGCTCTATTTTAATATTTGGCACGCTGATTTATGGATACGCCACAACAGCAGATGCGAATACAGAAAAAAGCCTCAAAGAAAATCCTGCTCTCAAAGCTATTAAAAATACAGAAAAATATGATGGTAGCTATAACGGCAAAAAATACAGATTTGTATTCGAAGCCGTCAGTTGGCACGAAGCCAAAAGAAAGGCCGAAATCGCTGGGGGAAATCTGGCATGCGTGGAAACAAAAGAAGAACTTGAATATTTACAACTAGTCAGACAACTAAAAGGTGGCGATAGCCTTGTATGGGTTGGTTTAACTGATAGCGAAACAGAAGGAAAATGGCGCTGGATATGTGATCAACCTTTAAATAGAGACATGATCTTTGCACTTCAGCAGGGGCCCGAGTTAGATGAAAGAGACTATGGGCATATGATGAGAAAAGCTGCCTTTCTATCACGTAATGAAAATGGTGATATTCCTAGACACAAGAGAGGCGCTTATAAAATAGAAGGTTATCTTATCGAATTTGAAGGTGAATTATCATCGACAGAATGGCAATCCTCAATTGATGCATATTACCAAGCCAATGCAACACAATCATTTACCAAACTACTACAGGCGCGTGAATTGTTAAACAGCTGGCGAGGCCAAACTCAAAAATTAATCGATGCCGAAGAAATCCTTCAGGAAATTATTAAAAAGGACAAAGATTTTGCTCCGGCCTTTAAAGCATTAGGTCGCGTGTATCAAAAACAAAGTTACATCAACAGCAGTCAATTTCGTGCTGACAAATTACACACAGCAGAACAATTCTTAAGTGAAGCAATACAACTCGAGCAAGAATATGCTGAAGCCTATATTCTACTGGCCGATATTTATATAAGAACCAAGCGCTTTGTTGAAGCAAAAGCAGCGCTTCTCAATGCGAATAAGTACGGCGCAGATCCTTTATCGCTACATCTTAGCTGGGGAGAACTATTAAACAAACAAGGCAAGATTCAACTGGCCATCAAGCACTATGAACATGTTCTGCAATCTAGTGAAACTGATAGCCAACACTATATTGCTGCGTTAACTGACATCACAAGTTACCAAGTTCGAACCAAGCAATATGAGAAAGCTAATGAAGGCCATAAAAAGCAAATTGAAATTAGACCTAATGATGCGTGGACCTGGGGCAACTACGCGGGTTTTTTGCTCTATCGATATAAAGATATTGATGGTGCAATTGAAAAAGCCAACAAAGCAATCAGCATCATGAATTATGGCAATGCCCGTCTCACTCTAGCCTGTGCTTTGTACACAAAATGGGCCGCACTGAAAGATACCCCTACAACTGAAGACGAAGCCAAGAACTATTTTGAACAAGCACAGTCAATATTCCCCTACACCCAAAAAATCATAGAACAATTAGCTAAATATCAACACACACAAGCCACAGCGATTGCCTTACAGAAATCGCTCACTAACACCGAAAAAGAACCCGTACTGATATAACTATGTTTCAAAAATCATTTTTTATAAATAGTAAAATGAAAAAAGCGACCTTAATATTACTCGCCACTGCTGTCATCGCATGCTCACAACTATCTGTTAACGAGACCGAAACCACCATCGCTGGTATTAACTTTATCGAAGAAGTAAAAACTGAACCGGACAAGATCGTTATCCCCTATAAAAAATATCAACTGGATAATGGCTTAACTGTACTGATTCATGAAGATCACTCTGATCCCCTAGTTCATGTCGATGTCACTTATCATGTTGGCTCAGCCCGCGAAGAACTGGGTAAATCCGGTTTTGCACACCTGTTCGAGCATATGATGTTCCAGGGATCAAAAAATGTTGCCGATGAGGAACATTTCCAGATAGTCACTGAAGCCGGCGGCAGAATGAATGGTACTACCAGTAGGGATCGCACCAATTATTTTCAAACCGTACCCGCTAATCAGTTGGAAAAAGTGCTGTGGCTGGAAGCGGATCGAATGGGTGTTCTGCTCGATGCCATTACTCCCGAAAAATTTGAGGTACAACGGGCAACAGTCAAAAACGAACGGGGACAACGAATCGATAATCGTCCCTATGGCAGAACGAGTGAACGAATCAGTGAAGCCATGTATCCGGTTGGTCATCCCTACTCTTGGCCAGTAATCGGTTACATGGATGACCTCAACCGGGTAAACGTTAACGACCTTAAAGCCTTTTTCTTACGTTGGTACGGTCCTAACAATGCAACCCTAACCATTGGTGGTGATGTCGACATTGAAGCAACGCTCAAGTTGGTCAACAAATACTTTGGTTCGATCCCCCGCGGACCTGAAGTAGAAATGGCGCCCAAACAACCAGCCAACCTGGAACAAGATCGCTACATTTCTATGGAGGACAATGTACACCTGCCATTAATTTTTATGTCCTTTCCTACAGTCTATGACCGCCATGCAGATGAAGCCCCTTTGAGCTTACTAGCCGAAATTATAGGCAGAGGTAAAACCTCACTACTTTACAAAAATCTGGTTAAGAATCGGCTGGCAGTACAAGCATTTGCCTACCATAGCTGTTCCGAATTAGCCTGCACCTTCGACTTACGCGCTCTGCCCTCCCCCGACTCAGGCAAAACACTCGCCGACATGGAAAAAATCATTCGCGACTCATTTGCAGAATTCGAACAACGCGGAGTGACTGATGACGACCTACTAAAAGCTAAAGCCACGAGGGAAGCCCGCGTCATTTTTGGCCTACAGAGCGTACAGGGTAAAGTCAGTCGCTTGGCCGCTAACCAAATTTATACTGGCAACCCCAATTATATTGAGCGGGATATCGCCCGTTATAACAACGTCACTAAAGCCGACGTAATGCGAGTTTACGAACAGTACATCAAAAGCCAGCACGCGGTCATTATGAGTGTAGTACCTCACGGTAAAACACAACTGATCGCTCATGAAGACACCTTTGAGCGTCCACAGCGCATAGTACACAGCCAATCGACAACCAGTGCTGATGATTTGGTTATGCGCAGCCCTGTCGACAATTTCGATCGCAGCTTACAACCCACCGCTGGCCCCAATAGCCAAGTGGCCGTACCGGAATTCTGGCAACAAACCCTAAACAATGGCATACGTGTTTTAGGTACTAACAGTACTGAAACCCCAACAACTTCATTATTGTTAAAAGTCCCGGCAGGTCACTATGCAGAGAGTATGGACAAAGCTGGGTTAGCTGCATTAACCGCGGCCATGCTGAATGAATCAACGCAAAAACGTTCCAGCGAAGATATCAGCAAAGCACTACAGAAACTCGGCAGCAACATTGCTATATCGGCAGGCAATCAGTACACCACAATTTTTATCAGCACTCTCAGTAAAAACCTCTCTGAAACGATGGCCTTAGTTGACGAAAAATTATTTGAGCCGGCCTTCAATGAAGCTGACTTTGCTCGGATCAAATACCAAACATTGCAAAACATCCGCAGAAACCAAAAAGACCCAAATTACTTATCCCAAATGGCCTATACCAAGCTTTTGTTTGGCGATAGTATTGCCGGCTTACCGAGAAATGGTACTGAGCAGTCAGTTAACGGATTAACCTTGAAGGATGTTAAAGATTTTTATCAACTGCACTTTAAACCTGCCAATTCTCAACTCATTGTGGTTTCTGACGAATCTAAGGCAACGATTCAACAAGCCATCAGTGGTCTGGAAAAATGGCATGGTCAAGCACCGGCATTGTCGTTATCGCTACCGGTACCAGAACACGAACCCAATACTATTTATTTGGTAGATAAACCCGGTGCAGCACAATCGATTATTCGTTTAGGTAAACGCGATATCAAAAGGGACTTCACTGGTCAGTTCTTTCGCGCCGAGCTGATGAATTTTCCACTTGGCGGCGCATTCAACAGCCGCATCAATCTGAATTTGCGCGAGGACAAAGGTTATACCTATGGCGCCAGATCCGGGTTTTCGGGTGGCACGTTGTCCGGTCAGTTCACTGCCTCAACAGCAGTACGCGCTAATGTTACCGATAAATCTCTACAAGAGCTTGTCAAAGAAATTAGTACATTCCATATGAATGGCGCTTCCGACGATGAATTGGCTTTTATGCGCAATGCCATCAACCAACGCGATGCACTCAAGTATGAAACCCCTAATGCCAAGCTGGGCTTCTTTAGTCAAATTCTCGAATACGATCTGCCTACAGATTTTGTCAAACAACAATCGGAAATAGTGGCAACAATCTCCACTGAAGAAATCAATACATTGGCCGCTCAGCATCTGGATATCAAACAGATGCATATTGTTATCGTCGGCGATGCCACGACTCTTCGTCCACAGTTAGAAGCTTTAGGGTATAAGGTTAAAGACTTTGTGATTTAACATTGCATTAACTATCTGGCTGCTATTAAGTCATTGATATCAGTGACTTAATGGCCCTTATCAAAGCTGGCGCTACTCAAGCACTATTCGATTCAGGCGATAACAAATTGTTATCACAAAACTTCATATACAGAAGTTTTATACACACAGCACCACTATTTAAATCGCCTAAAAAAGCCATATTCTTTTATAGCTATCAAAAATCACCCAAATAAAAGCACCTGATACGGTTTTACTTCACAAACTTTCGGTATATCCTAAAGCTATTATTGGTGCCGAAGATAACGGCTTATACATCACACTATTGAAAACATCGACTAACTTCCAACAGGTTCTTACTCTAGAACCAAACGATTCCCGCTCATTAGCAAACCTTTGTGGACAATTTGACGAACATCTTCGTCAGATTGAGCATCGTCTTGCTATAACGATTCGCAACCGCGGTAACCACTTTGAATTGCAGGGTGAAGAACCCGCCGTCAAAGCTGCCGCCAAGGTATTGAGCAGTCTGTATCAGGAAGCCTGTGAAGGTGTCACACTTAATTCGGAAACCATACATCTGAATCTGCAACAGGCAGGAATAGAAGCATTGAATGAATCATCACAGCACCATAGCGTCGAACCCATTACCCTGATTCATACTAAAAAAGCCACCATCAAACCCCGTGGTAAAAACCAACAGGGCTATGTTCGATCGATCACAAACCACGATATCAACTTTGGTATTGGCCCGGCGGGCACAGGTAAAACGTATTTAGCTGTCGCATGTGCGGTACAAGCTTTAATCAACGAAGAAGTAGATCGCATATTACTAGTTCGCCCTGCGGTGGAAGCTGGCGAAAAGTTGGGCTTTTTACCTGGCGACCTGGCACAGAAAATCGATCCCTATTTACGGCCTCTGTACGATGCTCTGTACGAAATGCTAGGTGTCGATACCGTGACCAAAATGATTGAGCGCAACATTATTGAGATTGCCCCACTGGCCTATATGCGCGGGCGCACCCTGAATGATTCCTACATCATTCTTGATGAAAGCCAAAATACCACTCGCGAACAAATGAAAATGTTTCTGACTCGAATAGGATTTGGCTCAACGGCGGTCATCACCGGCGATGCCACACAGATCGATTTACCACGCGGCAATCAATCAGGCCTCACCCATGTCATTAACGTATTGAAGGATGTGAAAGGTATCAGTTTCACCTATTTCCAATCCAAGGATGTAGTGCGACACCCGCTGGTACAAAAGATTGTCGATGCCTACGAAGTCAGTGAAACCGAAGCCAAGACCTTTGAAGCCAAAGCGTTTGAAGCAAAGACAGCTGACAGCGGAAAATCCGAACACAAACCGACCTGATCATGGAACTGACCGTCGATATACAAGTCGTCACAGAAGACGACGACCACCCTCCCCCGGAATCTATCGAACGATGGGTTAAAGCAGCTTTGATGGCGGGTTGTGACAATGTGCCAGATGAAGCTGAATTGACGGTGCGTATTGTCGACACGGCGGAAATCACTCAGCTAAACCACCAATATCGCGGCAAAGATTCAGCAACCAATGTACTGTCTTTTCCCGCCGATGTTCCCGATCACATCGACCTGCCTTTACTTGGCGACTTGGTGATTTGCAGCGTAATCGTCGAACAAGAAGCTCTCGAACAGCAAAAAACCAGTATGGATCACTGGGCCCATATGGTCGTCCACGGCACCCTGCACCTGTTAGGCTATGACCATATCGAAAATTCCGACGCCGAAATCATGGAAGCCCTGGAAATAAAGATATTAGCTTCGATGCAGATCAATAATCCCTATTCTCATATACCCGATAATCAGCGGGTAACAATACCGCGCACAATGCAATGACCTCAGGAGGACTGAACCCAAAGTCATGAGCGAAGACCGAAGTTACGAGTCAGAAGAAAAATCCTGGCTCGACAAAATTACACATCTGTTTTCTTCAGAACCCAAAACCCGCGACGATGTATTGGATGTTCTGAAAGTAGCCCAAAGCAACGAGATCATTGATGGCGACGCCATGACTATTATCGAAGGCGCCATGCAGGTCTCCGAAATGCAGGTGCGGGAAGTAATGGTACCGCGCACCCAAATGACGGTGATTAAAGCCGGACAACCACTGAGCGAAGTCCTGCCACAAATTATTAAAGCTTCTCACTCCCGCTACCCGGTCATCGGCGAAACCACTGACGAGATCCTGGGCATTCTGCTCGCCAAAGATCTGTTACCACAAATTCTGCAACAAGATGCTGAAGACTTTGATATTAAGCCCCTTCTTCGCCCCGCTACTGCTGTGCCCGAAAGCAAACGTCTGAATGTTTTGTTACGTGAGTTTCGTGAAAACCGTAATCATATGGCAATAGTTATCGATGAATATGGTGGTGTTGGCGGACTCGTCACCATTGAAGATGTGTTAGAAGAAATCGTTGGTGAAATTGAAGACGAGCACGATGTTGGAGGAGATACCTTCATCAAGAAACTGGCCGACAACGACTATATTGTGAAGGCTCTGACCCCCATTGAAGAATTTAATGAAACCTTTAACACTGGCTTCAGCGACGAAGAATTCGATACTATCGGCGGTATTATTTTGCAGCAATTTGGCCACTTGCCGCGCCGCAATGAAATCGCGACTGTGGATGGCTTTCAATTTAAAGTCCTCAATGCCGACAGTCGACAAGTGCACTTGCTGCGCATGTCGACAATTGGCGAAAAATAAAAAAGCTAGCATAGCAATAAAAATACCCCGGAGCTTCTGTTGAGCGCATCTCCCCAAGGCTGGCTGTCCCAGAGTTGGCTTACCCAGAGCTGGAAAGGACATCTGATCGCACTCCTTGCCGGTGGTCTGGTGACACTGTCACTAGCCCCCTTTAATGTTTGGCCATTGGGTATAGTCAGCTGTGCGTTACTGGCCTGGCAACTTAATGGGATAACTCCAGTTCAGGCACTATGGCGCGGCTGGTGGTATGGACTCGGCCTTTTTGGCAGCGGCTCATCCTGGGTTTATGTGAGCATCCATGTCTACGGTTATGTCTCTGTTGGTTTCGCCAGCTTTCTCACCCTACTATTTGTTGCTGGTCTGGCGTTTTTTGTCAGCTTGCCCTGTTATCTTTACGCACGCTGGGTGAGGGACCTTCCCTACGGCATGACCTTTGGATTCGCCAGTCTATGGGTGCTGACCGAATGGTGGCGTAGCTGGTTTCTAACCGGCTTTCCCTGGCTCTATCTCGGTTACGCACATCTGGATACTCCGCTTTCAGGCTGGGCACCGGTCACCGGAATATATGGCTTATCTTTTATTGTCGCGCTAAGTGGAGCGATTATTGCCCTAAGTCTTACACAGAAAAAATTCTCTCCCACGCATTGGATCACTTTGATCGCTATCTGGGTAATGGGCACTGTGTTCTCTGCCATCGAATGGGTTAGCCCTGCCGACCGACCTTCATTAAAAGTGGCTATGGTTCAAACCAATATTGCCCAGGAAGATAAATGGAAACGCAGCCATTACGTGCCGACCTTGGAGCTCTATCAAGATACCAGCGCTGAACTATGGCCTGACCACGACTTGGTTATCTGGCCGGAAGCCGCCATACCCAACCTCTACCAGCGCGCCACCAGTTATTTCAACAACATCAACCGCACCGCCAGCGATCACAACAGCAGCCTGATTACCGGCATCCCCTACGTCGAAGTTTCACCCGAGGGTAATCGCCGCTATAACAGTGTCATGGGGTTTGGTATGGCGAGCGGGGTTTATCACAAACAGCACCTAGTACCCTTTGGCGAGTACGTTCCGCTACAGAATATACTCGGGGGGTTAATGCAGTTTTTCGAATTACCCATGTCTTCCATGAGCACAGGGCCGGCAGGACAGGCAGGGCTGATCGCCAATGGTATTTCACTGGCCCCCATGGTCTGTTATGAAATTGTTTACCCGGATTTAGTCAAACAATGGCTGCCAAAAGCCGATATGTTAATCACACTCAGTAATGACGCTTGGTTTGGTTCCTCAATTGGTCCACTACAACATTTGGAAATGGCGCAAATGCGCGCCTTGGAAAATGGCCGCTATCTGCTTCGCAGCACCGGTACCGGTGTCAGCGCCATCATCGACCATCGTGGCAGAATTGTTGAACGAGGTGATCAATTCAAACGCGAAGTGATTCGCGGAGAGGCCGTGGTCTACCAAGGCTCCACTCCCTTTGCTGTTACTGGCAGCTTCCCTATCCTCATTTTCAGCCTACTTCTGTGTATCGGTCTAAGGCTATTTGCTGATAAGATACGCGGCTAGTTTTTTCGTCGACGATCACGACAATGAGTTAACGCGTTTTAAAATTCAACGCACAACAAACTGCATAGAATTCAGTACAAACAAATTCAGTGCAAACAGATTTAAAGCAATATATTTAGAGCAACATTAGGTACACAATGCAACAAAACTACACGCCCAACGCCATCGAACAACAAGCCCAGGACTTCTGGGAAGAACACCAAAGCTTCGTAGCCAACGCCGATACTCAGCGCGATAAATACTACTGTTTGGCGATGTTCCCCTACCCCAGCGGAAAACTGCATATGGGGCATGTGCGCAATTACACCATTGCCGATGTGATTTCCCGTTACCAACGCATGCTGGGGAAAAATGTACTGCAGCCGATGGGCTGGGATGCTTTTGGTTTGCCTGCGGAAAATGCTGCCGTTAAAAATAACACCGCTCCCGCCGCCTGGACTGACAGCAACATCGATTATATGCGCGAGCAGCTGAAACAATTGGGCTTTGCCTACGACTGGACTAAAGAGCTGGCCACTTGCAAACCCGACTACTATCGCTGGGAGCAGTGGTTCTTCACACGCCTCTATGAAAAAGGGCTGGTCTACAAAAAGATGGCCTTCGTCAATTGGGATCCTGTCGACCAAACAGTATTGGCCAATGAACAAGTTATCGACGGGCGTGGCTGGCGTTCCGGTGCACTGGTAGAACGCAAAGAAATCCCTCAGTGGTTTATCAAAATCACCGCCTATGCCGATCAACTTCTGGAAGACCTCGACAAGCTCGATGACTGGCCCGAACAGGTCAAAACCATGCAGCGCAACTGGATTGGCAAAAGCGAAGGTGTAGAAATGACCTTTGCGCTGGAAACACCTGTTGCCGACAACGACAACAATCATATCGAAGGTTTTGACGTCTATACCACGCGCCCCGATACATTAATGGGCGCCACCTATGTCAGCCTTGCCGCTGAACATCCCATCAGCTTGTCACTGGCAGAAAATAACCCACAGCTGCAAGCGTTTATAGAAGAATGCAAAACCAGCTCCGTTGCCGAAGCCGATATGGCGACAATGGAGAAAAAAGGCGTCTTTGCCGGTATCAATGCCATTCACCCAATCACCGGTGAAACCGTACCGGTATGGATCGCCAACTATGTATTGATGGACTACGGTTCAGGCGCGGTAATGGCTGTGCCCGCGCACGATGAACGCGACTTTGCCTTTGCCAATAAATACGAATTACCCATCGTGCAGGTGATCGCCAGCAATGATGACAACGATGACGCTTTTGACAACCGCGAGTGGCAAGACTGGTACGCACGTAAAGGCAACACCACAACAATTAATTCGGGTGACTTTGATGGCCTGGATTTTAACGATGCCTTTAATGGCATCGCCGATAAATTAGTTTCACTGAGTAAAGGCAAGAAAACCATCAACTACCGTTTGCGCGACTGGGGAGTTTCACGCCAACGCTACTGGGGCGCGCCAATCCCGATGTTTAATTTGCCAGAGGGTGGAGAAATTCCGGTACCCGCTGATCGTCTCCCCATTTTACTGCCGGAAGATGTTGAAATGGACGGCGTAACCTCGCCCATTAAAAGCGACCCCGAATGGCGCAAAGATCAACTGGACGGCAAAGATGTTATTCGCGAAACCGACACCTTCGATACCTTTATGGAATCTTCCTGGTACTACGCTCGCTTCACCTGTGCCGACTACGATCAGGGTATGCTGGATACAGATGCCGCTAATTACTGGTTACCTGTAGACCAATATGTCGGCGGCATTGAGCACGCCATACTGCACCTGTTATACGCTCGTTTCTTTCACAAACTGATGCGCGACGAAGGTTTGATTAACTGCGACGAACCCTTCGATAAATTGTTATGTCAGGGCATGGTGTTGAAAGATGGCAGCAAAATGTCCAAGTCAAAGGGCAACACTGTCGATCCCCAGGAAATGATTGAGCAGTACGGTGCCGACACCGTGCGTTTATTTATGATGTTTGCAGCACCACCTGAGCAATCACTGGAGTGGTCTGACTCTGCCGTTGGCGGCGCGCACAAATTTTTAAATCGCCTGTGGAACCGCGTGTACAGTCATTTGCAGGAAACAAACGTACCTGCACTTGATGCAAATGCACTCACCAAAGGCCAGCAGGATTTACGTCGCAAACTTCACGAAACCATCGCCAAAATTTCTGATGATTTTGGTCGTCGTTTAACTTTTAATACGGCCATAGCCGCTGTCATGGAACTGCTTAATGATTTAGGCAAACTTCAGGATAGAGATGGGCAAGGTTTGGCTGTAGAGCGTGAAGTGCTTGAAGCCATTACCGTTATGCTGTCACCCATTGCTCCGCACATTTGCCATCAACTGTGGCAGGAATTCGGACATCAACAAGCCGTCATCAATGCACCCTGGCCGGTAGTGGATAAACAAGCCCTGGTTAAAAGTTCTATTGAGCTGGTGGTTCAAGTGAATGGCAAAGTACGCGGAAAAATTGAAGTCGCTGCCGATGCATCGGAAGAAGCAATCCTTGAACAAGCATTCTCCGACAGCAATGTTGTAAAGTTCATAGAAGGCAAAGAAGTTAAAATGCGTAAAGTCATTCCCGGTAAGCTGGTGACGATCGCGGTCAAGTAAAGCGATAACAATAAAACAACCAACGAGGCAATAGGAACGTTCATGTTTTCTTCTCAAAAATTGATCAGCATTTTTTTGATAGCGTTGGCTTCAATGTTAACTGCCTGTGGCTTTCATTTACGCGGCAGTGTCAATTTACCTGAAGGCGTCGAGCCCATATTGATCGAAAGCAGTAACAAAACCTTAAGCATCAATCTTCGCAATGCGTTATCAACTGTTGGCATTGATGTTACCGACCAGCAATCTCAAGCTAATTACCGTTTAGTTATCGTCGATTACCAAAAAGAACGTCGCACAGCCTCACTCGGTGAAGGTGCTCGCGCTGCAGAATATCAACTCATTGAAGAAGTAGTTTTTGAGTTACAGGATAAAAGTCAACAACGCGTCATTGGCCCCAACAAACTGACCGAACGCAAAATCATGCCTAATGATCCCAGCCGAGTAGTCAGTTCGAGCGAAGAAGAAAAACTGTTGCGCGGTGAAATGCTGCAAAACCTGGCTGCCAAGTTGGCCCGACAACTACAAGCCTATAACTACACCAACACCCCTGAATCCTGAGAACGCGTAAATCATCATGCGCTTACGTCCTGACCAGTTACAACAGAACCTAAGCAAGAGCCTACTGCCCATCTACATCGTCAGTGGTGACGAAAGCTTATTGGTGCAGGAATGTTGTGATGCCATTCGCGCAACATGTAGAAAACAGGGCTTCAGCCGCGAAGTAATGCATGTTGAAACCGGATTTGACTGGAACGAGTTTTTAGCTTCGGCCAACGCAATGTCTCTGTTTGCTGAAAGGCAATTAATTGAGCTAAGAATGCCTTCGGGAAAACCTGGCGATGCCGGCGGCAAAGCATTAACTGAATACGCCCAGAATATTTCACCCGACAATATTCTACTCATCATCTGCAACAAACTGGATGGCTCCACCACGCGCACCAAATGGTACAAAAATATTGAAGGCGCGGGCGCATCAATTCAATGTTGGCCTATTGATAACAGGCAACTCCCCAATTGGATAAACCAGCGGCTAAAACAAGCGGGGCTTAATGCCAACCAACAAGCCATTACCATGCTGGCTGATCGCGTCGAAGGTAATTTGTTAGCTGCAGCGCAGGAAATTGAAAAACTACGCCTTTATGTTGAAGGCGATACAGTTGATGCCGATACCATTACCGCAGCAGTCGCTGATAACGCACGGTATGACATCTTTGGCCTGGTAGATCGCGCCGTCGAAGGCAATGCCAACAGCAGCCTGAAAATATTGCATGGCCTGCGCGCCGAAGGCACTGAACCAACGGTTTTATTATGGGCTTTATGTCGCGAGCTACGCACACTCTACCAATGCGCCGAACAATTGCAGCAGGGAAATGGATTAGAACGTATTCTGCAAAACCAGGGCGTTTGGGACAAACGCAAGCCCCTAGTCAAATCAGCGTTAAAACGACTTTCACCCAAGCAGCTAAAAACGCTTATCAATAATGCCAATCAAATTGATCAATCTATAAAAGGGATGGTTAATAAGCCATCCTGGGATTTATTGGAACAACTGGTACTAGGTATTGCCGGCAAGCCGATTAACTTGCCGAGTTAACTGGTATTTAAGGTTTACTTTCTTCAATAATGCCAAGCTCATAGAATGTTTTTGAAAAATCTCTTTCCCTCTGATTTTCAGCGCCACCATATTCTGCCTGCATAAAAATATCTCGGTAATCTACTTTTGCCTGCTTCACCTTTATATGAAGGATCGTAAGATCACCGTTCGCGAGATAAAGAATAGCCCGAATGACTCTCTTTGATGTCGGGCCCTTAATTTTCACATCAAGGCTCTTCAACAAAGCAAGTATTACACTAGCTTTTTCGCCAAAGTCTTGTTGAATTTTTTTGTAGATATCAGGTTCCATAAAATTACATAATGCCGCGCTCATCGGCATATTTGGTAAAGCTCTTAGCTGTGCACGATTTTCTTCTCGTTACTTTTTTCTTGGATCTAGATCATATACAACAGACATATCTACCCAATAAATGTGCGAAACTTCAGATTTACCTTCGTCACCCTGTGACTCTATAAAGCGCCGGAAAAAAAGAATTTTTCCATCTGGAGATACCCACGGACCATCTTCTAAATGCTCTGTGTTTATTTCTGGGCCTAAAGCAATTGGATCAGACCATGCCTTGCCATTTTCTTTATTCATAGCAAAAGTAACATATAGATCTGGCTTTCTCCCTCCACGGTTAGACTCAAAAATCAGATAATCTCGATCTGCCGAAATAAAGGGTCTGGTTTCATTTGCTTCCGAATTAATAGGATAGGGTAAATGTATAGCTTGTCCGTAACCATCCTCATTACGCTTTGCAAAAAACAAATCATCGTTTTTGTCTTTAACCGTTGAACCGAAAAATGCGACATGATCTTTAGAGTGAGTTACGCCCCAACGTATTTTATTTCCAATAGGCTCGGATAAATCCTTCGCTTCCCAATTGCCCTGTTTATAAAGAAGCACCTTTTGGCGTATAGGCGCAGCTTCAGTCAGGTAAATATCGTATCCCCCCTCCAAAGAATAAGTTGGAAAACCCCAATGCTTACCTTTTGGCCTTCCATCAAGCGCCTTCGGCGGTAACCAACTTCCATCAACGTAGTGACTAACATAAACATTAGTAAGCTTATCTTTATCGAGCATAGCAAATGCCATCTGACGACCATCAGCGGAAAAAGAAATACACGAAACATTATCGAAATTTTCCCAAGATGCATTAGGAATAAATTTCTCAGACACTTTACCTTGTAGCTGTTGATCAAATCGAAGCTGACGCGAGTCAAAACCTAATGGTTGCGATACGCATGAAACGAGAACAAAAGCCATCAACACCAAAGTGAAATTTTTCAACACTTATTATTTCCCATAATTTAGAAGATAACTTTTCATCGTCTCAGATTACGTGATTGATTCATAACGCAAAACACAGCGGCAGCCTTAAGGCTGCCGCAACTGGTGCGCTTTGTTATGACTTTTATAGCAACCGGACATGACCAATATCTGCATATGAGGTGTTTCCCCAAATAGGGGTGCAATTAGAAGTAACATAAATATCTACAGTTTTTTTAGCCATGTATGCAGACAACAGTACAGTAAACCAAGCCTTTTGTGTGGTTGGGTTTAATACAACATCTCCCTGCTCGTTGGTTTGGCAATTGTCTGGATTTGAAAAACTTGATAACTTAATGAGCACTCTATTCTCATTTAATACATAAATCCCAGTAACAGTAGCATTGCCAGACCAGCCGGCAGATAAGCTACTGTTAGCAAAAGACAATAATACTAATATTACTAAAATGTCGAATATCTTTTTCATACTCTCTCCATCAGTGTATTTAGTCATAACGCCCAACTCAAACGACGCCAAAGGCGGTCGTTTGGAATTGCTTGTTATATCTTTTAGTCTCTAATTTCTAAGGAGTTCAAAAAGCAGTCTCCTTCAGCATTTCTCTTGGTATCATCTATACTAATTTTTACTTTTTTTCCAGATAATCTAGCAGCCAGTGCCATTGAAAAAGATCGGTCTCCATTATTATCACTTCTTATACGTGCTATTACCAATCCACCCGATTGAGGGCAAGTACCAGCCTCAGTAAAACCCTTTACCATTAAGAAATCACCGTCGTCTCGCGAGTCAATCGAACCTATTCGTTCAACGACATCGATATGACTGTAATTCGCTGCGTAAGAGTTAGCTGTAACAACAAATAAAATCAATAAAAAGTATTTCACTATTCTTTCAGTTCCTATTTAGATATAACGCCCCAAGCTGCGGCGCGAAGCGTCCGACAGCCTTGGCTTGTTATGCATTTTGAATGACTTGCCCTTATTTTTCCGCACCTAATTTCCTTAATGCGTCTATCAGGCCCGACTTACTTGCTTCAGAAGATACTAGTTCTGAGACTGAAATAAGAATACTTATTGCGCCGAGCATACTATAAATTTGGTCCCACACTTTCTGTGCTCGGGTCATATGGCCATCAATGTGAACCCCTACGTAGTCAATAAACTCATCAATCATTTTATCTGTATTTTCATTCGGCAGGTTGTGAGCAAGATGATTCCTTAAACGGTTCAGCTTTTTAATACCGCCAAACGTTTTTTCGTGAGGTGGTATTTTTGATATGGCTTTAACCATATTTAAGAGCTGGGCAAAAGATAGTTTCGCATCTTCAAGGTATTTATGGTTGTGCATATTTAATTGCAATATTTCAAACAGACACCTTTCAACAACCAGGTGTCCCTTTATTACAACCAGAGTTACGTCATCAATTCTTGGTATTTGTTTCGATAGCTCATGAACTTTAATGTCGTTATTGTTAAAAAACTGTTCAATATCAATATCTTCAGACATGAAACTTCCTCGTGAGGATTACTGCTTTCAGTGCATAACGCCTCAATTACGGGCCGAAACAAAGGTGCGAAGCGCCGTAGTGGAGGTCCGAGCAATGCAAAGCATTGCGGGCGTACATTGCTTTGTTAGGTTTGTTACTCATATGTATATCCATGCGCCTACAACCAGAACTAAAATTGAAATACCAATAAATGCAATAGAGGAATTTAGTGAAATCCTTTCATATTTTTGAGCTTGTTTTGCGTCACCAGTATTAAATTGATCGTATTCTGATGTTAGGTAGCGATACTTCATAAATAATAAAGCAGAAACCATACTTAAAGCCAAAAACACGATACCAACTAGCAGAACTTTTGAAAGGCATCTGTTAGTCGTTACTGCTTGTAGAAAAGCAAATAGAGCAACAATACCGCCGCCACTTACAAGTAGCAAACCTCTAAAAAGCTGATTAAATATTTCGAGGCGATGCCTTGTCCGTTCTGGATCAGAAAGACTGGATTGATTTTCGTGTTTATCGTTCATTCTTACGTAAACCTAACAGTGTAATAGTACGGACCCTACGGTCCGTATATTAGTTTTTATGCATGTTTAGAACCCGTTACTAATAAATACCCATAATTCTACGATGGTGCTTACAAAAATACTTACAGCCTTCTAGTCGCTTCCTTACACTAGCTGAATATTGCGCAGTCATTTTATCTAGATGCAGCGCCAATTCACCAAGCAACTCTGACCCCGTTGTCCAAGCAGTTTCATAGACTAGCTTTTGTAGATTAACCGCAGAATCAACGCACCCTTCGTCCTTCAGCAGCTCTACAAGCTCATCGATTTCGGAATATAAGTCATCAATTGTCTTAATCTTCGAATTCATAGCTTATGCATAACGCTTATTATATCGCTCGTGCGATATATGTTGATTCAAACAAAATTTGTCGTTGAAGCTCGGAAATAGGGATAAAAAGTCGCTGGCGCTGTGTATCATCCCTGTCTCTCGATGATTATTTTTATTTTAACTTCCTGATTTACCAATACTAATTCAATTTGCTGGAAAAAAGCCAGTGTTCAACGACTGCTGCTGATATAAGTGCCGTTTTTGGGTATTCAACGACTTGAGTATGTTATTTGTTCCGTTGGTCAGTTTATTTTTGTTTTTCAACCGTTTGATTTCAAAATTATTTTTTGAACTACGCAAATAACATGGGAAGTTATATGACAGGTGCTTGTTTTTTCTGACGTTAATGAACACTGTATAGACCTAAGGGGACGGAGGAATTATTTTTTATCCAACGATCAAACTTTAATCCCTACGTCCCTTTAAATTCTAGGATAGCTCAACAGCCATACCCTCTCCAATCACTCTTACTAGCTCAATGCGCTGGTTATACCTTGGACTCTTGAGTCAGGCATGCAGGCCAAATTTCTCACGGGTTTTAATCCAATTTTAACGTTCGGTTAAACCAATTTTTAGACGCAGTAACTTATGCTTTTCTCAACTTAAAGCGAAACAACAGGAGCAGCAAAGATATGAACAAGCAGTTGTTAATAGCGGTGGTTGCGGCCTCGCCCCTCATCTCCCTGCCGGCAGTGGCCTTTGAAAAAGGTGATATCATCGTCCGGGGCGGCGCAGCAAATGTGTCACCTAACGACTCCTCGTCGAATATTAATGTGGGCGGCGATTTGGGCTTCGGTATTGAAGTGAATGACGATACCCAGTTGAAGCTGACAGCAGCTTATTTTATATCCGACCGCTGGAATGTCGAGGTGCTGGCAGCGACGCCATTCAACCATGACATCGATTTTGGCACTTCAGACCCCCTGGGCACCGGCGACGTCTTGGGCGAGCTAAAGCATTTACCGCCCACGATTACCTTGAACTATTACTTACCAGTTGGTAACGAAGCCTTCAAGCCATACGTTGGTGCCGGCCTTAATTACACCATTTTTTTTGAAGAGGAATTCACCGGCGCGAATAGAAACATAGGCCTTAACGATCTGGAGCTGGATAACTCCTTTGGCATCGCAATACAAGTTGGCTTTGACTACATGGTCAACGACCAATGGTTCGTTAACTCGTCCATCCGCTGGATTGATATCGATACCAAGGCATCGTTTAACCTCAATGGCACCCCCGGTTCTGTAGGCGATATAGAAGTAGATCCTCTGGTGTACTCCTTGAGCCTGGGCTACCGGTTTTAATCAAACTTTTATCAACAACAGAGGAAAATTTCATGAAAAAACTTATCTCAGCTGTATGTGTAATGGGTCTTGCTGCTACTGCCGCTCACGCGGACATGAAGCCAATATCCGAAGCCGATGTGCTGGCGGCACAGCAAGAGTGGGCCAATGGCATTGTCGAAATCAGCAAGGTTTATCTGAATAAAGGTGACTACCGAGAGCGTGCCAAGCAGCATATCCAGGATTTGTATGCTTATGGCCAGGGCGACGTGTTGTTTAAACCCACCTTAGCCTCTGATGATCAGTTCAGGGAATCCTTTGACGAAGCATTGTCGTACTTTGTCGGTGGCAAAATTAAAGAAGATAGTGGTTTTGCCATTAAGCCCTGGTCCAACGCACGCTTTGGTGAGCAAAATATTGTCATCGATAGCGACTCAGCTATAGCGATGGGTAACTATTACTTTACCCCCCACGGTGAAGATACCGAAACCAAAGTAGAGTATACCTTTGGCTACATCCGCGACGACGACGGCAATTTGCGTATCAACGTGCATCACTCTTCGTTGCCATTTAGCAAATAGCAGTTGCTACGTAGTTAGCCAAAACCGCAATGTCAGGTGAGTCAATGCTCTCCTGGCATTTTTTTCTGTCGGATTTCAAGCATCGGGCGTTTTCTGTTTCAGGCGATACCCACTGCCGCGCAGTGTTTCTATTGCCAGGCTTTGATCGGTTTCCAGCTTTTTGCGCAGGCGGCTGATATACACGTCAACAACGTTGGTTTGTGGATCACTGCTAGTGTGCCAAACCCGCGACAAGATACGCTCCCGTGTTAGCACCCGGTTGGCGTTTTCGACAAAATATATCAGCAGGTCCAGCTCAATTTTGGTCAGCGCTAGTTCTTCCGAAAACAAGCACGCTATGCGCTGCTCCCGGTCAATTTGCAAACTGCCAGCACTTAGCAATTCAATCTTTCCGGCACTGACCTCGGCGCCTGGGTTGCGCCGGGCCAGCGCCGATACCCTGGCCAAAAGCTCATCAAAATCGAAAGGTTTACACAAATAGTCGTCGGCACCCTGGGTAAGGCCCTGCACCCGGTGGCTGACTTCATCCAGTGCCGTCAGCATTAAAATCATCGGCGGCTGCGGTAACGCCTTGATCGCAACCAGCAGCTCGAGGCTGTCCTCCTGGTGAAACATCCGGTCAAGAATCAGCACCTGCGCTGGTTGCTGACGCAAGTGTGGCAGCAACTCGTGTAGCTCATTAAGCGTCGCGCATTGGTAACCCTCAGCGCTGAGCCCGCGCTGCAAAAAGTTAGCCAGCGGCTTTTCGTCGTCTGCGATAAGAATATCGATCATTAATCTTCAACCGGTAGCGTAAAAGAGAATGTAGAGCCTTGCCCCAATGCAGATTCAACAACAATGCTACCGCCATGTGCCTCCACGATGGCTTTGGCGATGGGTAAGCCAAGACCAATACCCTCACGGTTTTTACGAAAACGCACAAAGCGTTCAAAAATATTGTCGACTTCGGCACCGGAAATACCCTCACCCTGGTCGGCAACACTAATGCTGACATAACCATTTTGTAGTCCTGCCGTCACATCGATGGGGGCGTTATCTATCGTGTACTTAACGGCATTATCCAACAGTATGGCCAGCGCCTGCTGTATTCTATGGCGATCAAAGCGCAGTGCTATAGATGCAATTTCCTCAACCACATCCAGATTGATCGCTTGATCCTGTACCAGTCGATTCCACTTGTCGGTTTCGTCCTGCAGCACTGGCAGCAGCGGTTGTTTATCCAGTTCCAGATGCAGTTTATCCACCTCAGCGCGCGCAAGCAGCAGTAAATCGTCGACCAGGCGGCTTAAATTAACCGACTGGCTGAGCACCGATGTCAGTGTCTCCCGGTAGTCGTTTTCTGTTGCCGAACTCATCCGCAGTGTGATCTGCGACTCACCGCGAATAATAGTCAGCGGTGTTCTCAATTCGTGAGAAATGTCATTAATGAACTGGCGCCTGCGCGCATCCTGCCTGGTCAGTTGCAGGTTTGCCTGGGTCAGTTCGGCGGTACGTTGCTCGACCTGGAATTCCAGTTGCTTGCGTGATTCATACTCCTTGTGTTCGTGCTCCTGTAGCCGCTCGCCAATACGATTGATGGAATCAACCAGCTGTTCAAACTCCCGGTCAATTTTCTCGGTGATGGGGTGATCATAGTCGCCGGCGGCAATACGATCGGTAGCCGCCTGGATGGTGACCAGGGGCTGATACAGTTGGCCAAACAGCCAGAAACAGCCATAAATAATTAACGACAGCGAAACCAGGCCAAGGCCAACGGTAAACCATAGCATCGACGAATTGAGCGTTTCTATCCTTGCGTTTAGCGCTGCCACCACACGGTTTTGCCGGATCACCGCCGAATCGATTGCCTCTCTAAACTGGTTGTCGATCTGCACCTCGAGTAAGCGCTGCAAGCGCTCCTGTTGCTCCGCCTCCGGTGTTGCGGTTTCACCCAACAGTGCCTGAAATTCCGCGATAATTTGCTTAATAATCTTTTCCAGAGCGTTGGTATCTTCCACGCTGCCCTGGGTTGCCGCCCTGCCCAAGGCCTCGCGCTGGTTCAGTTCCAGTTCGCGAATAACGCCAAGTGACTGATTAATAATTTCCTGCTTGTTGCGCACATCGGCCTGATTGGCATTAGAACCAAAAATGTATTCATCAGTAAATTGTTTGAATAAGCGATAGGAGACACTAGACAAGCGCTGGTGCTCAACCAGCAACGACTGCGCGATATCACTTTGCTTGAGGTTTTCCCGAGTGAGATAAGCTGAAACTGAAGCGCATGCAAGTGCGATAAACAAAATGACGGAGGTCATTAGTCCAAAGAAAAAGAGCTTCTTTTTGTACATACAAGGATCTCTGAATTCCGCTAGTGCAAAATAGAAAGGACGCGATTTTTAATTCGATACACCAGGTTAATCAAACTATCAGCCGATGGTAGCTTGTTTATACCGCGATCGCTACCCGGGCGCACAGCGGTTTATTCAATCGCAACTCAGCGAAAAGCAGATAGGATTTCTTTAAGGGCGGTAGACACAAAGTGAGAACGGTTTTATTTGTATCGATGATGTCAGCGATACAGTGTCATCCTAAATTAAAACCAATGTACGAACGCATGGTAGCTGCTGGAAAACCGAAAAAAGTGGCCATCGTTGCCTGCATGCGCAAGCAGCTGACGATCCTTAACACGATGGTAAAAAATGGAACATTGGGATGAGAAAATGGCTTAATACTTGACGAAGGACCATAGTCACTTGTTATACGTTTTATTTAACACTTTCAAGCATATCCCAAAAGTCATTAACTTTTTTTAAGTGCATGTCTATATAAGGGTCTTCACTAGAATATTTTTCAGTTATTTTGAGCTGCTGCTCCCTAGTTGAGTCAATAATATTATCATTTGCATATTTTATTATTTCATTGAGATGTGCTTGAGTTACTGATTCTTCGTATAGTCTTCTTTCATAAAAAGGATAAGGCTCACTAATTGAGTTTGAATATATTTTTAATGTTTCATAAATTTCTGCATGGAGTCGTTTTTTTATATCCTCGTCCATGGACTTATCAAATTTTAGCTCACGCACTTTCACCCAAGCAGCATTAATAAATGAATGCGTATCGGCAATTCGATGACCGTAGAGAGCACCTGTATAGAAAGAAGCAAATATTAGAAAAACAAGAATTGTGCTTAATAATATCTTTTTCATAGAAACGTATAACGCCCGGTTTAAGGGCTATTTATGGAGCGCAGCGGAGTAAATAGTCCCAGCCGCGTCCTTTGCGGCGATTACAGCCGTTTGTTATGATTAATTTCCAAGAAACGAAATATTAGCAACTTTGCATGCTGTGCCCCATGCTGCCGATTTTTTATCTGTGTAATACCAAACTTTAATCTCTCTATCCTGAGCTTGTGCCGACAATATAAATGATACTGAAGTGTCATTTCCTGAAGCCAGACTAAGCCATGCACAAGCAGAATCATGACCATTAGATAATTTAAAGATAGTTTCACCATGTGATGCACTAACGGCGTGGTGATTGGTTTGAGTCCGTAGAGCAGTTATCTTTCCCGTCGCCTCAGCTTGAATTGCAGCCTCAGCGCTGAAAGCAAACATTGACAACGTCATAATTATAATATTTTTCATATAGTTTCCCTTGAGGTCATAACGCTTATTATATCGCTCATGCGATATATGTTGATTCAAACAAAATTTGTCGTTGAATCCCGGAAATAGGGATAAAAAGTCGCTAGTGCTGTGTATCATCCCTATCTCTAGATGATTATTTTTGTTTTAACTGCCTGATTTACCAATACTAATTCAATTTGCTGGAAAAAAGCCAGTGTTCAACGACTACTGCTGGTATAAGTGCCGTTTTGGGATGTTCAACGACTTGAGTCTATTATTTGTTCCGCTGATCAGTTGGGCTTTATTTTTTTACTTAATTGATTTCAAAGCTATTTTTAAATTTGCGCAAATAACATGAGAAGTTATATGACGGGTGCTTGTTTTTTCTGATTTTAATAAACACTGTATAAATAGTTGTGTAACTTGCGTAAGGAGATACCATGAGAAGAGTGCCATTTACACCAGTTGGCTTTGGCTACAAAGAGAACTTGTTACCATAGAATAGATTTGGTTTAACTTGAATTAATTTCAACGCCAAATATGCACAATATGTCAATAGCTATAAAATTGAATCAGGATAATTACAACTTAAAATTAACTATTATTTTAAAAAAGTTCTACACCTTCCTCACTTTCATTCATGGAGGTATCTTCAACAGCTTCGTCTTCACCCAAGCCTTCTCTCGCCGTCTCCAGCGCCAGATTAATTTCTTCACGCATGCTGGAAAAATAACTATCGACTTTAAATCCCTCAGTAAAAATTTTATTGGAATTTAACACACAATCCTGCACGATTGTTTCTATAAATACCTCCTGCTCTTCATTAAGCAAAAGCGAAGGTATTTTATCGGTAATTTTTTCTGCCATATTCTCCACCACATCAACAATACCTAACATCACTGCGTGATAATCTTTACCGACACGTTCTGCCGCTTCGTTAACTCTTTTTGAAATACTTTCTACTGCATCGATTTCAGTTAATAGCTGCTCATGTTCATCCAAGGCTTTAATTCTTGCATCCATACCCTGCAATAAAGTGAAGGTATTATCCTTTACCAAACCATATAGCATTTCATCTTCTGGCATATTTTTTACTAACACAGAAACCCTTCCATAATTCACCACTGAGCGGTGGCCAAAATCAAAATAACGACCGACACTTTTAAGTTCATTCAACAGATCAGACTCCATCTGGCGTGCCATGCCATTGGTTTCCATATTCTTTACGCCGAAAACACTGCGCATCTGCAAACTGCACTTTAGATCATAGGTCGCCATTGTCTGAAAGAAAATCTGCGCCAACTGATCTACATTTCCACACTGATGCGCTTTTAACAGAAACTGTATGTTATTACCCAGATTACTGGATTCTTGCATCGCAGCCATAGCGGCATCACTGGCACAACTTGCCTGCTGCTTCAGCTGCTTGTTGGCTACAGCGTGGTAAACTTCTCTCAGTAATCGAGTAGTAATCTCACTGACTGGCTCATCAACAGGAATAACATCATTGACGCCCGCTTCCAGTAATTCGATTTTCTGCTGGAAGCCCGCTTCGTTACACATCATTACCAATGACTTTTCATGCATGCAGGGCATTAACATTAGCTGCGCTATCGCATCACCACACAGACTCTGCTGCAAATCATAATTGACAATAATTACTTGGATATCATCTATACCGGCAAGTGATTCGAGTTGGTCTGGAGAGGGAATGTAAACGGGATCGAATACGTCCTTGTCTATAAAGCAACATTGTTCAGGTTGTTTATCCGTAACAATCACAACTGCGTATTTCGACATTAGACTCCTTCCTCCCTGTCATACATCATTTTAATAAACGGGTTGTCATTTTTTAAAATAATAGGAAGCATAGCAGATAAAGTCCAGAATACTGTTTATTTAACTCCCCTCGCCATTACATTCTAATGCTTTCAAATACTTAAAAGCGTTATCGTTACGATGATGGAATGTTGTCTGTAGTCACTTTTTACTGCCAGCTTGTTCCAGCCATAATTACTTTCACCATTACCCATAAGCTTTTGAAAAATAATTTTTAATAATTCATTGCCATAATTAGGCCCAAAGTTTATTCACTTTTGTTTGAATTTTTTATTATTAACAGCGGCTTAAGTTTTGATTATTTATTAACCACAACCGCTCACTAAATCCATGCCTAAAATATGAATTAGGTTAAAGTATTTTTTTGCCATGTCGATATTCCTCAACTAGGATTAAAACCATTGCGTATAACAAAACGTATGAGCTGAATCAGGCAAGGTAGTTATTTTGAGCACTATAAAAATGACCACCCTCCGGCATGATATAGGGACTTAGATATGCCTACTAAAACAACTTTTTCTTGTGGTGAAGCGCTAGACATTGTTCATGTTGGTCCGCTACGAGACAGGCTGCGTAAAGCACTGGAAAAATCCTACACCATTGAACTGAAGGCTGACAAAGTAGAAAAAGCCGATACCGCCGGTTTACAACTTTTTGTCATATTAGCGAAAACAGTTAAGCAACATAATGGCAGCCTGATTTGGAAAAAACCCAGTGATGCTTTATTAGCTACAGCTAAATCGCTGGGACTTCACGATCAACTCCATTTATCTTAATAACAACGCACCAATAGGAGACCATAGATGGCTGAAATTCTGATTGTTGATGATTCGGCGTCAATGCGGAATATGGTAACTACGACCTTGCAGACTGCTGGCCATCAGGTTACCGATGCCGCTGACGGAGTAATCGCGCTCGGAAGTGCCAAAGGTAAAAAGTTTGATGCTGTCGTCACTGATCTCAATATGCCAAACATGGATGGCATCGAATTAATCAAGCAACTTCGCTCGCTACCGAATTACAAATACACGCCGATCCTGCTATTAACGACAGAATCGTCAGCTGACAAAAAGGCGTCTGGTAAATCCGCAGGGGCAACGGGTTGGTTAGTGAAACCCTTTAATCCGGAAAAGCTACTGGCAACAATTGATAGAGTGTTATAACAACAGGGAAGACTCAAACCATGGCAATTGATCTGGAACAGTTCCATCAAGTTTTCTTCGAGGAAAGCCTTGAAGGTCTAGAAGCCATGGAACATTCGCTGTTGGAGATTACACCTGACAACGTCGATCCTGAAATCATTAACACCATATTCCGCGCAGCTCACTCAATCAAAGGCGGCAGCGGTACCTTTGGTTTCGAGCAAATAACAGACTTTACCCACGTATTGGAAACACTACTGGATGAAGTGCGGGACGGCTCTCGCCAAATTACCGATCAAATCGTTGATCTGCTGTTAAAATCCTGCGATTGCCTGCGCACTATGGTCAATCAATTACAGGCCAAACAACCAATCGATGATACTGAAGCTCGCCCACTGATTGCTGCTTTTGAGGCCATTCTGGCCGGCCAGGAAACCGCTACTACTCCAACATCACCAAAAACTGCTGAACCCGCTACGACGGAATCAACACCAGCGACAACTGAGTCCTCCGCTACGATGAATGCTGAGGATTACAATGATCTGGTAATGGCCTCGGTCAGCACGATGTTGAATGGTGACAACGAACCGGCAGGCCAGGCGGCCTCTGCAAGCCCAAGCGGCAATACTGATACCGATGGCCGCTGGAAAATACATTTTGTACCAGAACCACAAATTCTGTTAACCGGTAATGAACCCAACCGAATTTTTCGGGAACTGGCTTCACTGGGTAACTTATCCGTTGAAGCCGACACTTCAAAGCTACCCGATTTTGAAGACCTGGTAGTCGATGAATGCCATCTTAGCTGGACTCTGTGGATGGACGGAGAGGTCGACAAAGATGATATTCTCGATGTTTTTGACTGGGTACTGGATGAATGCAAATTAGAGATTAGTCGTGAGGGCGAATCTGAACTCTCAGCAAGCACCACTACTGAACAACCGGAGCCGGAATCACAACAGGAACCACAACAAGAGCAACAGCCATCTGAGCCTGCAGCAGTCACACCTGCTCCAGCAACTACAACTCAAGCAACTACACCTGCTCAAGCAACAACGGCAACTGATGCACAACAGACTGCACCCAGCACAGGCGCGTCTGCCTCGGCTTCAGCCAGCTCCATCCGGGTTGGCATCGATAAAGTCGACAGTCTGATCAATTTAGTGGGTGAACTGGTCATTACTCAATCCATGCTGTCGCAGTTGAGCAGCAATTTTGAAATGAGTGATATCGAACGCCTCAATAATGGCCTTGAACAACTATTGCAGAACACTAAAGAGCTGCAAGAGAGCGTGATGCGCATTCGCATGTTGCCCATCAGCTTTGCTTTCAACCGCTTTCCTCGAATGATTCGCGACCTTGCAGCCAAAACTGGCAAGAAGGTAAACCTGATCGTCAATGGCGAACAGACTGAACTCGACAAAACGGTCATGGAACAAATTGGCGACCCGCTGGTTCACCTGGTGCGTAATGCTATCGACCACGGCATAGAACCTTCAGAAGAGCGCATCGCTCAGGGTAAACCGGAAGATGGCACTATCACACTCGACGCCTATCACCGAGGTGGCAATATCGTAGTTGAGATCAGCGACGACGGCCGCGGCATCGACCCCGAAAAAATACGCACTAAAGCCATTGAAAAAGGCATTATTGGCGGTAACGAAGAGCTATCCAAAAGCCAGATTTACGACCTGCTTTTTGAACCGGGCTTTTCTACCGCCGCGGTAGTCAGCGATATTTCTGGCCGGGGTGTCGGCATGGATGTGGTACGTCGCAACATCAAGTCGCTGGGAGGCCGCATTGAGGTCGAATCCGAACTCGGCTCGGGCTCAGTATTCCGCGTTTACTTACCACTCACGCTGGCAATTCTCGATGGCCAACTAGTACGCGTAGGTGATCAAACCTACATTATCCCCTTGATCTCCATTGTCGAATCGTTACAAATCAAACCCGAACTGGTGAACCGTGCATCCGGCAATACTATCTTATACCGCCTGCGTGAAGACAATGTTCCTATCATTCCCATCTATCAGGAATTCAATATCGACGCTGATAACAAAGAGCTGGAGAACGGCCTGTTAGTTGTCGTTGAAAGTGCCGGCCAAAAAATCGGCCTACTGGTAGACGACTTACTCGCTCAGCAACAAGTCGTCATCAAGAGTTTAGAGAGCAACTACAAACGTGTTGAAGGCATTTCGGGCGCAACTATTTTAGGTGATGGTTCAGTATCACTCATTATCGACATCCCAGGGCTAATCAATCGCGTTGCTGGCGGCAGCGACCCGATTAATCGCTCTAACCATACACAAGCAGCTTGAGGTAACTCATTGTGGAACTACAAGACCTCAGTGAATTTATTCCGGTAGCCGGTGAAACCAATCTGGAAGGTATTAATTTTATCTCCAACGGAGAGCAATACCTGACCTTCTGCCTGGATTCAGAACAATACGGCGTTGATATTCTCAGCGTGAAAGAAATTCGCGGCTGGGAATTGCCGACACTGATACCGAACTCACCGCATTATGTAAAAGGCGTCATCAATATCCGCGGCATGATTATTCCTATTATTGATTTACGCATTCGATTCGGCATCGGCAAAATCGATTACACGCCGGCTACTGTTGTTATCGTGCTGAGTGTCGAAAATGCTGAGCGGCAATACATGATGGGGTTTGTTGTCGATGCGGTATCGGACGTACTGAACGCTGAAGGAGAAGACATCAAACCAGCGCCTTTTGTTGCCGGCAGTATTCCGCGCGATTTAGTGAAAGGATTAGTCAACGTTCAGAACGATGCCGTCACCCTTTTGAATGTAGAACAACTACTCACGCTGGAGGAAGTCAATGGCTGAACCCGCGTTAATCGATGAACAGGAATATCTCACCTTCGTGATCGAGAACGAAGAATTCGGCGTAGATATATTATCGGTACAGGAAATTCGTGTCTGGTCTTCGGTAACAGAAATCCCCAACACGCCCGACTATCTAAAAGGTGTCATTAATCTTCGTGGCATTATTGTGCCCATTGTCGACCTGCGCCAGCGTTTTAACAAATCTTCAACCAAATACGATGCCACGACTGTCGTCATCGTGTTACAAGCCGCAATGAGCGGTGGCAAAAGCCCAATCGGTATTGTTGTTGATGCAGTGTCTGATGTGTACAAAGTTGAACCTGAAGCGATCAAGAAAACGCCCAATTTTGGCAGTCACATCGACAGCCGTTTTATCAAAGGCATGGCCACAATAGCCAAAAAAATTATCATCTTGCTCGATACAGAAAAACTGTTAGATGTAGAACAACTGTTTCATCACGCCGATTTTGCAGACATATCGGCAGGGAAGCTAACAGAGTCTGAGGTGTAACTATATGACTGCAACCACGGGTTTATCGACGGAAAGCATACAACATGTGCGCGATAGCTGGGCCAAAGTATCACCTGATGCTGAAGCCGTTGCCGAGTTGTTTTATGGCAACTTATTTGAAGCCAATCCGTCCCTGCAACACCTGTTTAAAGGCGATATGGCAGAACAGGGAAAAAAACTTATGGCGATGATAGATGGCGCCGTAAGCCTGCTGGATAAACCGGACAAATTATTACCCGTACTGACTACTCTTGGTCAGCGCCATGTTGAATACGGTACCGAACCTCAACATTATGATCAGGTGGGCCAAGCACTGATTAAAACACTGGCTATGGGTTTAGGCGATGCTTTTACCAGCGAAGTAGAATCAGCCTGGCTAGAAACTTTTAATATTATCGCATCAGTAATGAGGCAAACTGATAACAACACACAATCGATTACTGAAACCAACACTAACCAACTGCATTTCTTGTCGTCAATGATCGATTCTATCCGCACGGCGGTTATGGTTGTGGATAAAGATTTGATCATTACCTATGCCAATCAGGGTACCATGCGACTGCTGCAAGATAATGTGAATGTATTCAAAGAGGCTTATCCGGGATTTGATATCGATAACATCATAGGTGGCTGCATTGATGCCTTCCACAAAAATCCCGAACATCAACGTCGCTTACTCGCTGATCCCAACAACTTGCCTCACACAGCTGAAATCAGAGTAGGACCGCTGGCATTCAGTCTCTACATAAGCGCCATGTACGACAGCAATGGACAGCATACTGGCAGTATTCTGGAATGGGCTGACATTACCAAAGAAAAAGATAAATATGCTGATTTCTCTGGCCAGCTGGATGCCATCAGCAAATCACAAGCAGTGATTGAGTTTAATATGGATGGCACCATCATCACGGCCAACGATAACTTTCTTAACGCTATGGGTTACACACTGGACGAAATTAAAGGCCAGCATCATTCCATTTTTACTGAGCCCAACTACAAAACGAGCGTCGAATATCGCCAATTTTGGGAGAAGCTCAATCGCGGTGAATTTGATGCCGGCGAATACAAACGTCTTGGCAAAAATGGTAAAGAAATCTGGATACAAGCCTCCTACAATCCTATTTTTGATTTAAATGGCATTCCCTACAAAGTCGTAAAATACGCATCTGATATCACTGGCCGCAAGCAAGCTATTGCATATATTAAAGAGTCACTGGTATCTATGTCGGCAGGAGATCTCACCAACAATATTGAAATTCAGCTAGAAGGCGAATTCCAAGTTTTGGGCGACGCGATGAACTCCCTGATTGAAAACCTGAACAATATGGTAGAAGAAATCAGGAACGGTTCTAACAATGTATTTAGCGCGGCTAGAGAAATTGCCCAAGGCAATAGCGATCTCAGCACACGTACAGAAGCACAGGCTTCCAGTCTGGAAGAAACCGCTTCAGCGATGGAAGAGCTGACGACTACCGTGAAACAAAATGCTGACAACGCTACCGAGGCTACCAAACTTACTTGCAGTGCCGTGAAGAAAGCCAGCAACGGAGGCGAAGTCGTTAGCAGTGCGGTAACTGCCATGGAAAACATTAATAGCTCCAGCAAGAAAATTGCAGACATTATTAGCGTCATTGATGAAATTGCTTTCCAAACCAATTTGTTGGCACTGAACGCCGCCGTTGAAGCAGCCAGAGCAGGTGAGCAAGGTCGAGGTTTTGCGGTAGTAGCAGCCGAAGTTCGTAACCTGGCAGGCAGAAGTGCTGCAGCCGCTAAAGAAATTAAAGGGCTGATTAACGATAGTGTTGAAGCCGTCGACAAAGGAACCAAACTGGTCGACGAAACAGGTCAAACTTTCCAAGAACTTATCGAAGCTGTTAATGAAGTGGAGAAAATGGTATCTGACATAGACAGCGCCAGTAGTGAGCAGGCTGCCGGTATAACTGAAGTCAGTCAGGCTGTCGCGCAAATGGACGAAATGACTCAGCAAAATGCAGCACTGGTAGAAGAAGCTTCAGCCTCCAGTAAATCAATGGAAGAACAGTCACAAAGCCTGCTGGAACAAGTTAGCTTCTTTAAAACATCAGATCAAGGCGGAGCCAGTGTCACCAACATTAGCAGCTCCAGAACTCAACCATCGCCATCCCGTAAAGTGGCTAGCGCAGCAGATGATGAATGGAAAGAGTTTTGAATTCATCAGAGGCAGTATCAAGCAGGCAGGAGAAGCACACTCTTACCGATAAAGAGTTCCGGTTTTTATGCCAGCTGGTCTACAAATCCAGCGGCATAGTGCTAGATGAACGCAAACGCGAGATGGTTTATCGCCGCCTAATGCGTAGAACTCGTGAATTAAAAGTCGCCAGCTTTACAGAATATTGTCAGCTACTGAAAGACAACCACAACGCTGAAGTTGATAATTTTATCAACGCTATCACTACCAACCTAACGAGTTTCTTCAGGGAGAAACATCACTTCGACTATCTCGAACAAGAGTTTTTGCCTTCTGTGTTGAATAAACATCGACGCAGTGATGACAGCAAGCGTTTGCGAATCTGGTCGGCCGCTTGTTCAACTGGTGAAGAACCCTACAGCATAGCTATATCATTACTATCAGTTCTGGGGAACAATTCTCGATCCTGGGACGCCAAAATATTAGCCACAGATATTGATTCAAATGTCGTGGCAACGGCACAGTCTGGCGTCTATGTCGATGACCGTATCAGTGATCTTGACAAAACACTCGCGCAAAAGTGGTTTGTGAAAGGCACAGGCAACAATGAAGGCTTTATCAGAACTCATCAGAATTTACAGGATATTATTACCTTTAAACAACTCAACATACTGCATGATTGGCCAATGAGTGGCCCCTTTGATGTTATCTTTTGCAGAAATGTCATGATTTATTTTGACAAAGAAACCCAAAACCGACTACTACCCCGCTTCTACGACATACTCACACCCGGCGGCATATTATTCCTGGGGCATAGCGAAAGTATTCAAAAAGATAGTATAAATTTTGAATTTAAAGGCAAAACCATTTTTAGAAAACCACTGTAAACCCTGCTATTGGAAGTTACTAACTGTGAAGAATCCATCGGGTAACCGCCTTACAAAACCACCATTGCCAGCTTGCCTGCCGGGTTTTGAACACGTCAATCGATTTTGGGATAACCAACGCAAAACCTATGTAGCCAAAATTTTGCCTGGGGAATTTTACGTAACTCGCGGTAATGAATCTGTTGCCACCACATTAGGCTCCTGTGTATCTGCTTGTATACGAGATAGGAAAATAGGCATTGGCGGCATGAATCACTTTATGTTGCCGTTAACTGCGCAGGAAAGCGACAAAGTTCGCTGGGGCAACGAGGTTAGCGACGCCACTCGTTATGGCAATTATGCAATGGAACACCTCATTAATGAAATTATCAAGCACGGTGGGATAAGAAAAAATCTGGAAGCCAAAGTTTTTGGCGGCGGCAAAATTTTAAGGCAAGCCAATGACATCGGCACCAAGAATGCAGACTTTGTAATTGATTATCTTGCTACTGAAAACATTCCAATCATTGCCAGCGACCTAAAAGATACCGTGCCACGAAAAGTTATTTATACGCCGGTAACGGGCCAGGCTTTTATTAAACAACTACAATCTCTACATAATGACACTATCGCAACACGCGAGAAAGATTATCGCGATACGATTGAGCACAAACCAGTTGAAGGCGATATAGAATTGTTCTGAGAAAATCAGTAAAGCACCGTTAACAAGACGGACAGGGAACTTATGAGAAAGCCAATAAAAGTGCTTGTAGTAGATGATTCGGAGCTGATCAGAACACTACTGACTGAAATTCTAAACACCGACCCTAACATTGAAGTAATAGGTACTGCTTCTGATCCTTTTGATGCTCGGGAAAAAATCAAGCAACTTAATCCTGATGTCTTAACACTGGATATTGAAATGCCTCGCATGGACGGCATTACTTTTCTTGGTAACTTAATGCGCCTGCGGCCCACCCCTGTTGTCATGATTTCCACCCTCACTGAGAAAGGCACAGATTCGACGATGCAGGCACTGGAATTGGGCGCCATAGATTATGTTGCAAAACCTAAACTTGGCGTTAGTAGTGAACTACCAAAACTGTCGAAAGAAATTATTGCAAAGGTAAAACTGGCGTCCCGAGCAAACATTTCGGCACTAGAGCACAACATTAAGCAGGAACAGTTTTCAAAACCAATTAGTATTCGGCCCAACCAAAAACTCGCTGACAACATTAAAATCATTGCCATAGGTGCTTCAACCGGAGGTACAGAAGCGATTAAAGAAGTACTTACTTCGCTACCAGTCAATATGCCGCCTATTGTTATTGCCCAACATATGCCAGCAGGCTTCACAAAATCCTTCGCTAAGCGTCTCGACAAATTATTACCCTTTACTGTCGAAGAATTTATCGAAGGCAAACGCCCGCTTAAAAACAATCATGTCTATATCGCCAATGGCAACGAACATCTGATTGTACGAAAAAGGGGCGATCAATTATTTGGTGCCTGCGAGGATTCCGAGCCGGTAAATCGACACAAACCTTCGGTAGATCGTTTATTTATCTCCATTACTGAGAGCTGTACTAATGATGCCATAGCCCTCCTACTTACCGGCATGGGTATTGATGGCGCCAACGGCATGGCTGAAATTCGAAAACAAGGCTCTATCACTATTGCCCAGGATGAAAAATCATCTGTTGTTTGGGGTATGCCGAAAGCGGCAGTAGAGCGAAATGCAGCAACCGAAGTCTTGGCATTGAAAAAAATTGGTCGCCGCTTAACGGAACTCTGTTACAACTAACTATTAATTTAAGGAAACAAATCACCATGTTAAATACTGTTAATAGTTTCCGGGCAGCTTTAGTGTTGAGCACTATTGGGCTGCTGGCAATAGTTTTTTTTGATCAGAAAGCAGTCATTATTTTATCTTTTATTAGCGTCGTCTTACTCTGGTCGGTTATTGCTTTTCAATCAATTGATAACCCTTCAACAAATAGCTATACAGGTGAACCGGCTATCAATCATGAAACCAATTTAAAAATTAATAATATCGGCTCTGAACTTAGCGGCATATTAACAGAGGAGACAACTGATATTCACAATGATATGGAGAAAGTGAAAACATTACTTAATGAAGCAGTAGAACAGCTTCAGCACAGTTTTCAGGAAGTGATGAACAACACCAACATCCAAACAGAACTGACTACAAACTTACTACATGATTTATATGGCAGCAATGACACCAATAAGGATTCTCAGCTTTCGACTATTACCCAAGCAATCAACTTTTCTGAGGAAGCTATCCAACACTTTGTCGACATGCTAGTAGAAATCAGCGACAAATCCGTATTAGCGGTTCACAGTATTAATGAACTATCGGAGCATATGGAAGGCATGTTCTCCATTCTTGATGACATTCAAAAACTATCAGATCAAACCAACTTATTAGCACTTAATGCAGCAATCGAAGCAGCACGGGCAGGAGAAGTTGGCCGAGGATTTGCTGTAGTTGCCGATGAAGTGCGCACCTTATCAATAGGGTCTTCTACACTTAACGAACAAATAAGAGAAAAAGTTCAGGAGTCCAAGAACAAAATTAGTAACACTCACTCGGTAATAACGGACATTGCAAAGATGGACATGAGCACTGCTATTGAGAACAAAAGCAATATCGATAAAACTCTTTCGGAATTTCAATCCATCAGTGAACATACTAATCAACTAGCATCAAAAATAGGGAAAACCACTTCAGTCATCAATGAAGAAATCAACCATTCGATTAGAGCTTTGCAATTTGAAGACATTATCAATCAACTCTCATCAAGCATTCAGTTAAAGTTAGATCACATCAACCAAGTAGGACAAACGACCTTCCCTACAGATTCAGAACCTCACACCATCAATGAAAGGATTGAAGAGGCATCAGAAACACTCACCAAGATGCGTAACGACTTTAAGAATCAGAACGTAAGCCAAGTAGTTTTACAATCTTCAATGGAAGAAGGCGACGTTGAGCTCTTTTAAAAAATCAACAGGAATAATCATATTAAGGAACTAGCGCCATGTCTTTTAACACATCTCTCAAAGACAATATTCTTACTATCACACTAGGTAATAAGTTTGATTTTGACTCTATTGAAGACTTCCAAAAAACCTATATAGACAGCAATGCTAAAGAATACACTATCGACTTTCGCAATACTGAATATATGGATAGTTCAGGTTTAGGAATGTTATTAAACATGAAACGAAAGCTAGGCGAAAATATAAGTATAACTTTGACAAACTGCAGACCACAGATAAAAAAAGTACTGGTTATTTCACGCTTTGAACAAAAATTCAAGCTTGCCTGATAATGAAAATTCTTGTCACTGAAGATAGTGCGTCTATGCGCGGTCTTATTGCTAACGTCATACGAGACATGGGCCATGAGGCATTAGAAGCCGACTCTGGAGAACAGGCTTTGTCATTATTCCTAAAACAGGAGGTAGCTCCTGATATTGCTATTTTGGATGTCGAACTAGTTGATATTGATGGTTTCGAAACAGCTTATAAATTAAAGGGATTAGTTGACACGTTACATTTTCCGATCATCTTCCTTACAGGTTCTCAGAAAAAAAACATCATCAGAAAATGCCTATCAGTTGGTGACGATTATATTAAAAAGCCCTTTCAGGTGGAAAATCTTATAGCCAGAATCGACGCTCACTTAAGAGTAAGTAAAAACTATAAGCAGTTAGAAAGCTTACACCGTGAATTGAAGCACTATAGAAATGCTGTTGCTCGCGAACATGACATAGTAAAGAATATTTTTACCAACCATATTTCAAAAAACATCACCAAGGCAGACAACTTGCAGTATCACATATCATCTGTCTCAGTATTTAACGGCGATGTTCTTTTAGCAGAAACTGGCCCGACAGGAAATCTATATGTTCTTATAGGTGACGTTACCGGCCACGGATTACCAGCGGCTGTAGGTGCCATTCCTGTATTTTCTAATTTTCAGACTATGGTCAAAAAGGGGCTGAGCATTGGCACTATCGCTGCCGAAATTAACAGCTCGCTCAGACGACTATTACCTGACCACATGATGATGGCAGCCACACTTATTGAACTAAATTCATCGGCAACTAGCCTCAATATTTGGGCAGGCGGAATGCCCGCATTGTTAATAGAAGATGGAAAGGGCAATATCAGGAAAACCGTTTCATCTATGCACTACCCTCTATCGACAATGGAGCCGGAAGAATTTAAACAAGATATTGATATTTATGAAGTACAAGAAGGCGAGCGCGTCTATTTATTTACAGACGGCTTAGAAGAAGCCCGAAACAAATCCGAACAAATGTTCACAGAAGAAAGATTGCATAACCTTTTTAATGGCAAAACAAAAAACATGTTCGATCATATTATTTATGAACTTGAACAATTTACCAAAGGATCAGAACAAGACGATGATATCACCCTGGTTGAAATAACCTGTAAGCCTAATGATGTTCTGGAAGAACCTGAGCAAGAAAAATCTGATGTTATACCTGTGCCATGGAAAATCGAACTTCATCTGACCGAAGAGCACTTCAGAGACACAGATCCCATTCCTCAAATAATTTTGTTATTAGGCAAGGTATCTGGCATTGATGTCCACCAGGACTATCTTTCGACAATATTATCGGAGTTATACAGCAACGCTCTTGAACATGGTTTATTGCAACTAGATTCTGCCATCAAAGATACTGATGATGGTTTTATTGAGTATTACATGCAACGCTCAGAGAAACTATCTCAACTAAAGGATGCCTCCATCGATATAATGATTGATTATCAGCCCACCAATACATCAAGAGATGTTTCAATTACCATTACCGATTCAGGAACAGGATTTGATTTTGAAGGTGTAAATGACAAAGACGACTCCAACGCTTTTGGTCGTGGCATAGATATTATTAGAACGCTATGTAAATCTGTCGAATATTCCAATGGCGGACGCACGGTAACAGCTATCTATAGCACTGAGAAAAAACCTGTTTAATCATATTAATAAATATTGCGGTGCGCTGATTATCTTATGAAAAGTTAAAGAAAAGGGTAGAAATTTCATAGTTACTAAAAAATATAACCCCCCTCAAGTGCAATTATTTCACACACTGTCTCTTCACCATAAAACAGTGCTAAACTCCCAATAAGCTCATTCAATAAACCGATTAAAGATAACCTAGCTTTAGAAGTGGAAAATCTCTCTGCTACTGATTTTCTCTACTAATTTATAATAGGGGGCCGGCCATTGCCATTAGTTAAAAAAATTATAAATATCGGCATCACAGAAGAAACCAACCTCTGGCTTGCAGGTCGCATCCGAATAGTTAATTTTTTCACGGCATTATCACTATCTCTATTATCGATTGTTATTGTTTTAGTATTTTTTTTATTACCTCAAATAATCAACCTATTATTACTTTTTGCCGCTATTAATGTACTAACTCTCTTTTTAAATCAGCAGCAAAAACACAATTTATCCAGATTAACGTTTGTCGCTGCCTGTTATTCAACTATTTGCATACTAGCGATTTTATTTGGGCCTACTCTCCATTTTCAATACTTTATAATCCCGAGTGTCGGCATACCCCTAATATTATTTCGCAATGAAATTGGCTTTCTTAGATGGATTCTTACCTATGCAGGGCTACCTATTTGGGGCGCCTTAGAATGGTGGTTTAAAAATCACGAACCGGTATTTTCCTCCATCCTAGATGACTTCCAGAATTACCGTTATATCAATGACTGCTTTCTGATATTAACCTCCATTTTTCTGTTTAGAATATTCACCAATGAAAGCGAAAAACACATCGACATTATTACCGAGACTAATGAAGAGTTAGGCAACCTGGCTACCAAAGATCCACTAACGCAATTATACAATCGAAGATTTATTGATGAGCACCTGAAAAAAATATTTGAAGAATACCGCAAAGATGATCTGTCGATTGTTTTTCTTATGATTGATGCAGACCACTTTAAAGCAGTCAATGATACCTATGGTCATGATGTCGGCGATCTTATGCTTGAAAACATCTCTAATGTATTGACCACTATTTTAAGAGAATCTGATGTGATTGGCAGGCTAGGCGGCGATGAGTTTTGCGTGATTTTAACTTACAAAAACAAAGCAAAGGCCATCAAACTGATTCATCGTTTACATGAGAGCTTATCCAATATCACTATCAACTATAATGGTAAAAGCATTCCCATGAGCTGTAGTGTTGGTGCCGCCTTCGCATCAAAGAATACAGACCGCCCTGAAGCATTAATTAAAAACGCTGATAAGGCACTATATCAAGCAAAGGAAAAGGGACGAAACCAAGCCTGTATCTTTGAAGATTAACCATGCAGCTCAGCGAAGAGTCTGACGAAAAATCTCATCAGAAGAACATGATCAATCTCACTCAGAGACTTCAAACCAAAGGACACTAAACCAGAAAGCACTATGTGAAATAGGATACGGCCAGAAATAGCTGTATTACTATTTCTGGCCGTATCCTAGCAGTATTTACCCAGTCTATTTAGCCCTATTCATATAGCCTAACTATATGCTGTAGCCATGTTCACGTAATGGCAATTTTCTAATCCGCTGTCCTGTAGCAGCAAAAATCGCATTGGTCACCGCTGGCGTTACAACGGGATAGGCTGGTTCACCCAAACCGGTCGGTGGATTGTCCGTTTCAAGGAAGTGAATATCAATTTCCGGTGTTGCAGGAATTCTCATTACAGGGTAATCATGGAAATTAGACTGTTCTATAGCGCCATCTTCCATAGTGATTTTTTGCCCCACCATGGCGCTAATACCATCAATGACTGAACCCTCAACTTGAGCTCTGGCACCACTCATATTAATAATGGGTCCAACATCCACAGCCACTGTCACCTTATTAACTATGAGCTTCTTATCACTGCTGACAGTAACATCAGCAACCTGCGCCACATAACCAGCATGGCTAAAGTGGAAAGCAAGACCAAGCCCTTGACCTGCAGGTAGCTGCCTACCCCAACCAGCCTTTTCAGCAGCAGCTTTAATAACACCAGCCGCACGACCAGTATGAAGTGAACGTGGATTACCCTCTTCAAACCAGCGCGGCTCACCCATTATTTCCAGCAGGAATTCCAGATGATCTCGACCTGCTGCAACGGCCAACTCATTAATAAAGCTCTCCGCAACAAAAGCATTCACATTGGAACCAGGTGCGCGCAATGCACCACAGGGTGTACCAATTTCATAGGGTGTCTTGGTCGCTTTAACATTGGGTACGTTTAACATGGGAAATTCGGTTTCATTTAAACGACCTTCCCAGGTGTATCGCTCGCCCAATTTGGTAGCAAATAGATGATTTTGCCAGGCTACCAATTTGCCATCGGCATCCACAGCAGCCTTAACTGTTTGGAAGCCGCCTGAACGATAAAAATCATGCCGAACACAATCTTCTCTCGACCAGGTCAGTTTTACAGGTGCACCTACATGCTTGGAAATAGCAATGGCTTCGCAGACAAACTCAGAGGTAAAACGACGCCCGAAACCACCCCCTATTCGAGTAACAGGATGAACCATCACCTGCTCTTTAGGTAAACCGAAGACGGTTTCTGCCGCTGTATACATCCTGGCAGGGAATTGATGTGGGGCCCACAAATCAAGCGTATCGGCCTCGCCATTTTCACCTTTTTTATAATCGGCAGTACAGTTAATCGGTTCTAAACAAAAATGTGAAAGAAAGGGGTATTCATAGTGCGATGTAAGCACCTTATTCGCAGGATCAGCGAATGCTGCCGCAACATCACCCACTTCTGCAATAGGCTCTGATCCGTCATTGTCTTTATTGCCATCCGCGAACTCGACCATTGCTGTCCAGCTGTCTTTAGACGCTGAGCTGGTATCCCACTCTACCTTTAGCTGCTGTTTAGCATTAAATACCGCCCAGGTGGAGTTGCCCACAATGGCAACACCACTTAATAACTGCTGGAAGTTACCATCACCCTCAATGATAAACGCATCTTTTATACCCGGCAGTCTTTTGATGTCTTCAAGATTGGCACTCACCGCCTTACCACTAATAGAAGGGCACTTCATATAGGAGGCGTACAACATATCAGGGATTTTAATATCAATGCCAAATAGCGGATTACCGGTCACCAGAAACGTATTATCAATACCCGTTATCTGGGAAGAACCGATGATTTTGTATTCTGATTTATCTTTAAACTTGAGCGTACCAGGGTCGGGAACCGGTTGATTGGCCAATGAAGGCTGCGCCAATTCTGCAAAACTCATCGACTGACCTGAAGTGTGAATGACCATACTGTCTTCGACTTTCAGCTCTTCTCTAGGCACATTCATCGCTGCAGCTGCTGCACCAATGAACATCTCGCGAGCCGATGCACCCATCTCACGCATTTTTTGATATTCACGCGGCACACTCAGTGATCCACCCGCAAATTGCACCCCAAAGCGTTCAGCGACTGGCGCTTGCAGGACTTCTACATCCTCCCATTTAACACCCAGCTCTTCTGCGGCAATCATGGGCAATGCTGTTCTCACGCCCTGCCCCATATCAGGCGCCTGTGCATAAATTTGAATTTTCCCTTCGGAGGTCACCTTAATAAAGGTGTTTAGCTCCATAGAGCCCGTTATATCCTGTTCCTCTTGCGCCATCGATTTGGTTGAAGGCAATGCCATTGCCAGCACTAATCCGCCACCAGCAACACCACTTAGTTTCAAAAAGCCGCGACGACTTAAGTTGTCAGCTGTCAATCCACTTTCTGTTTCAGAAAGGCGTCGTACCTCCTGACTTAAGGCCTGCTCTACTGTCTCAACTACTTGTTGGTGTTCGTTTTGAAGGCTCATGCTACATCCTCCTCTGCATTAGTCGCTGTAGCATCATAGAACATAGCCGTCTTGTTAGATGCCGCCTGATGAATCGCCTGTCGAATACGTACATAAGTACCACAACGGCAGTAGTTACCTGCCATCGCCGCATCGATATCATCATCGGTTGGGTTGGGTTTGCTTTCCAGCAGTGCAGCTGCAGCCATCAACTGGCCAGACTGACAGTAACCGCACTGCGGCACGTCCAAATCAACCCAGGCCTGCTGTAATGCCGTTAAATTCGCATCAGCAGCTAAACCCTCAATGGTGGTAATACTACGCCCTACTAACGCCGAAGCCGGGATTGAACAAGCACGCATAGGCTGGCCATCCACATGTACCGTACATGCCCCACACTGCCCAATACCACAGCCAAATTTAGTGCCGACCATTCCCAGTACGTCTCTTAGCGCCCACAACAGTGGCATTGCTGGGTCAGCCTCTAACTCCTGATCAACACCGTTAATCGTTAATGTGTATGTTGGCATTTCGATACCACCTCCCATTTGAAAATATTATTAGCCGCTGTATGTCTGTCACTCAAACGGATACTCAATAGACGCAACAATTCTAACTTAGAAAGACCACCCGTTTTCATTCCTGTTCCGGAATATCAGACTTATTGTTTTATGCAAGGTATTTATTAAAGGAAATTACAAGCTTATAGCGAAAAAAAACCAGTGTCACTATAAAGCTCACTGGTTTTTACTTTCTAAATCAACCGTAATTAACGACAGCGAGCACTATGCAATGCTGTAGCCCGCCTCAACCAGTGGTAACTTCCTTATCCTATCACCATTGGCCATATAAATAGCATTGGTCACTGCCGGGATCACAGGAGGCAAACCCGGCTCACCCAAGCCTGTTGGACTAAAATCACTCTCAATGAAGTGGATATCGATTTCGCTCGGCGCAGCTGCCATTCTCGCCACTGGATAATCATGAAAATTGGATTGATCAATGCGGCCATTTTGCATGGTGATTTTCTGCCCCATCATATGGCTAATACCTTCGACAACCGCACCTTCGATCTGTGAACGTGCGCCACTTAAGTTGATGATAGGCCCAACATCGATCGCAGCAGTGACTTTATGGATAGTCAATTTTTTATTGGCATCGACACTGATATGAGCCACCTCTGCAGCATGTGCAGCATGACTGAACTGAAAGGCCAAACCCAGCCCTTCACCGGGAGGCATGGGTTTACCCCAACCAGCCTTCTCTGCCGCCAGCCTGATCACACCAGCGGCACGACCTGTATTCATGGAACGAATGTTACCTTCATCAAACCAGCGCGGCTCACCCATGATTTCCAACAAAAACTCCAGGTGATCACGCCCAGCTGTTTCAGCCAATTCGTGAATAAAACCCTGCACCACAAAGGCATTAAAGTTAGCGCCTGGAGCCCGCAATGCACCACAGGGCGTACCAATATCAAAGCGGCTCTGCGTGCCCTTAACATTAGACAGATTCAGCATCGGGAACTCGGCCGGATTCAAACGACCACCAACGGCAGGCCTGCCATTGTGAACCATCAAAATCAGATGGTTTTGCCAGGCAACAAGCTTACCCTCAGAATCAACGGCCGCTTTTAAATTCTGGAATCCACCATTGCGATAAAAATCGTGATGCATACAGTCTTCACGCGTCCAGGTATGTTTTACCGGCACCCCAACACGCTTCGCCATCGCTATCGCCTCATTGGCATATTCCGAGTACAACTTACGACCAAATCCACCACCTATACGGGTGACGGGATTAAGCTGAATTTGCTCTTTTTTAAGACCATGGATACCTTCGATACCGCCGTATAACCGCTGCGGAATCTGATGCGGAACCCACATCTCGACTTTATCTTCCTCGCCGTTTTCACCCTTTTTATAATGTGCCGTACAGGTCATCGGCTCCAAACAGACATGAGCTAAAAAAGGATATTCATAATGCGCGGTAATGGTTTTGTTAGCCGGATCGGCAAAAACCGTATCGACATCGCCCACTTCTTTGATGACTTCATCACCAAGACTGTCTTTTACCAGCTCGGCTTTGGCAACAATTTCGTCCCAGTTATCCTTCGAGGCTTCTGATTCATCCCACTCAACACGTAATTTGCGCCTCGCACTGAACACCGCCCAAGTTGAGGTACCAACAATAGCAACACCATCCAACAGTTCACGCGGCTTGCCGCTACCCTCGACTAAAAAGGCATCCTTGATACCGGGCATGGCTTTGATTTCTTCAAGATTAGCGCTGACCACCTTGCCACCACTAGCCGGGCAACGATGATATGTACCATACAACATGTCAGGTAAGCGGATATCGATGCCAAACAGTGGGCTACCTGTCACCAAGTTAGCGTTGTCGATTCCGGTAATCTCAGAGGAACCGACGATAGTGTATTCCGATTTATCTTTAAACCTTAGAGAACCTGGATCAGGCACTGGCTGGTTCAATAAAGTAGGGCCAACCAATTCAGCAAAGGACATACCCCTGCCAGAAGCATGTACCACCTGGCTGTTTACTACTTTTAATTCGTCTCGCGGTACATTCATCGCCTCTGCCGCCGCACCGATAAACATCTCACGGGCCGATGCACCCATCTGCTTCATGGTTTCAAAATTACGATAAATAGAATTAGAACCCGCCGTGGATTGACGACCAAAACGCTCGTCAACCGGAGCTTGCAGCACTTCGACGTCTTCCCACTTCACACCTAACTCTTCCGCAACAATCATAGGCAAGGCATTTCGTACGCCCTGACCAATATCAGCATTCGGTGCATAGATCTGGACCTTGCCATCGGTTTGCACTTTGATGAAGGTATTCAAGGTCAACGTACCCGCCAGCGGATCCGTTTGCTCTTCAGTTGCATCGGCAGCTAGAACCTCTGGCATTGTCGACAGTGCCAGGATTAACCCGCCACCCGCTATACCTGTTAATTTCAGAAAACCGCGACGGTTCATAGCATTCAAACCAGCCGTTTTTTGCTGTAATTGCTGATGCATTGCCTGCTCGACAGATTCGATCAATTCATTGTTTTGCTGACGATTACTCATGCGTTCACTCATACTCTTTTCTCTCCGAATCCGTGCAGACATTGTTATCGGCAAATCGTTGTTATTGAAATTATTTTACTATTTAACCGGAACTGAAACGGAACACTCATCGCCCATCATCTCATTATTTTTATGATCAGATAACGACACATCTAATAAGCAAAAAATAACACGTAAAAAAACCAGCCTTTAGGCTGGTTTTTAGTGTCTGATAAGAGACCTTAAGATACAAGGTTAAAACTGCTAAATACTCGTATCCTTAAACGCTATACCCCTGATCAGTCAGTGGTAAATGTCGCACGCGATCACCATTAGCTGCATAAATTGCGTTAGCTACAGCAGGCACTAACGGCGGCAACGCCGGCTCGCCCAAACCCGTTGGAGGATACTCACTTTCAATAAAATGAATATCGATTTCAGGTGTCGCCGGTATTCTTAACACCGGATATTCATGAAAATTAGTTTGCTCGACCTCACCATTTTCCATAGTGATTTTCTGGCCCACCATGCCACTTAATCCATCGACAACCGAGCCTTCGATTTGCGAGCGCGCACCACTCATATTGATAATCGGGCCGACATCCACTGCCACGGTAACCTTATGCACCTTAAGCTTCTTGTTAGCATCGACGCTAACATGTGCCACCTCAGCCACATGAGCTCGATGACTGAAGTGGAAAGCCAACCCCAAGCCTTGTCCTGCCGGCAAGGTTTTACCCCAACCAGCTTTTTCCGCTGCTAATTTAATAACATCAGCTGCGCGCCCGGTATTGAGTGAGCGATCATTATCCGGTTCAAACCAACGCGGTTCACCCATAATTTCCAGTAGAAACTCAAGGTGATCTCGCCCGGCAGCCAGTGCCAATTCATGGATAAAACTTTGTACGACAAAACTCGTCGCATTCGCGCTCGGTGCACGCAACGGCCCACAGGGTGTGCCAATGTTGAAGGTCGTTTGCGTACCTTTGACATGATCAAGGTTCAACATGGGGAACTCCACATCGCGCAGACGGGCACCCGAAGCTGGCCGATCCCCCACCGTGATACCCACAAAGTGATTTTGCCAAGCTACCAATTTGCCCTCTGGGTTCAGCGCTGCCTTTAAAGTCTGGAAACCACCAGCACGGAAAAAATCATGTCGCATACAATCTTCACGTGTCCAGGTCAGCTTAACTGGAACTCCGGCCTGTTTGGAAATGGCAATAGCTTCGCTAATATATTCACCATAAACCCGGCGTCCAAAACTACCACCCACTCGAGTTACGGGATTAATCTGTACCTGCTCCTTTTTCATTCCAAACACTTGTTCGGCCACCTCATAAGCGCGTGCAGGGAACTGATGGGGAGGCCACAATTCAACCGTATCATCTACGCCATTTTCACCCTTGCGATAATCCGCTGTACAGTTCATCGGCTCGAGACAAATATGGGAGATAAAGGGATATTGATAATGAGACTGAATCGTCTTGTTAGCAGCATCGGCGAATATGTTATCCACATTACCGACTTCTTTGACAATCTGATCACCGAGCTGATTCTGGCCAGCTTCGGCACGGGCAACCATATCAGTCCAGCTATCTTTCGAGGCAGTTGTATAATCCCACTCGACTTCCAGCTGCTGCTTGGCATTAAATACAGCCCAGGTTGATGTGCCGATAATCGCCACACCATCTAACAGCAAACGCGCATCACCATTGCCCTCAACAAGAAACGCATCGGTAATCCCCGGCAGTTTTTTAATGTCATCAAGATTGGCACTAACGACTTTACCACGTGGCGAAGGACATTTGTGGTACGCTGCATACTTCATTTCAGGTATCGAAATATCAACACCAAACAAAGGATTGCCATTGACTAAATTGTAATTGTCGATGCCGGTAATATCGGAAGATCCCAAAATGGTGTATTCCGAACGATCTTTAAACTTCAACGTACCAGGATCGGGAACTGGCTGGTTCTGTATACCTAACTTGGCTAATTCCGCAAAGGACATGGACTTACCAGAGCTATGCACCACCCGACTATTCTCAGCTTTTAATTCATCTCTGGGAACATTCATCGCGTCAGCTGCAGCGCCAATAAACATTTCTCTGGCCGAGGCACCCATCTCGCGCAACAATTGAAAGTTTCGCGGAATGGCTGTGGAACCACCGACTCCTTGACGGCCAAAACGATCATCAATCGGTGCCATCAACACATCGACATCTTCCCATTTCACACCGAGTTCTTCGGCCACAATCATTGGCAATGCTGTTTTAACACCCTGTCCAATATCCGGATGAGCAGCGTAAATCTGTATTTTTCCATCTGAACCAACCCTAACAAAAGCGTTAAGTTCGATAGTGCTTTCCAAATCATTAGATGTCTGAGCAAATGATGGTATTGAGGGCATGGTCATTGCCAACACCAAACCGCCACCTGCAATGCCTGTGACCTTTAGAAAGCCGCGACGACTAAATCCATCTGATGAGCTTTCAGCTAATTGCTGTTGTTCAACTTTTTCCGCAACAGTTTCGATTAAATTTTTGTTGTCATTGTGAAGACTCATACCAGATCCTCCTGATTTTTTTCTGTCGCGTCGTAAAACATCGCTGTTTTACTAGCAGCTGCCTGATGAATTGCCTGACGAATTCGCACATAGGTTCCGCAGCGACAATAATTTCCCGCCATCGCTGCATCAATATCATCATCGCTGGGGTTTGGTTTACTCTCCAACAATGCAGCCGCCGACATTAATTGTCCCGATTGGCAATATCCACACTGCGGCACATCGAGATCAATCCAGGCTTGCTGCAGGGCTGTTAAATTCGTATCTGAAGCTAAACCTTCAATAGTGGTAATATCACGCCCGACTAATGCTGAAGCGGGAATCGAACAAGCCCGCATCGGCTGACCATCCACATGAATAGTACAGGCACCACACTGACCAATACCACAGCCAAATTTTGTGCCAACCATCCCCAGCATATCTCGCAGCACCCAGAGAAGTGGCATCGCGGGATCAGCTTCTAACTGCTGTTCTGTACCATTAATTTTCAAACTATACGTTGGCATTTAAATCGCCCTCTATCGACTAGAAAAGTGTGTGCGATTAATTGTCCATTGTTCTGACAAGCAATCATCCATCTTAATTTCAGATTCATTACGCCAACACAAGTAAACTCAAAGTTTTATTTTTATAAAAAAATTGGCGCTTATTTCTTTCGTGTTTCAGTAATTTTCTATGTTCGAAAATTTTTAAAAACAAACTCAAGCTTCACACGAAACGAAGAAAATTTCTATCTTATGAATATTACATTTTGCAAAGGTTTTTAATAAATAAGAGACAGATCAATCAATCACGCGACCTAACTGACACTGAAGAATATCGGTAAGTTTTTCTGCAATGACGTCGATATCAGGCGTCACTCCCCCTTGCAATTGAAGAGTAGTGACATCTAAATTTTCATGGCCACACGGGTTAATCTGTGAAAAAGGTTTAACATCCATTGCTACATTCAAACTCAAACCGTGAAAGCTGCACCCTTTTCGCACACGCAAACCCAACTGGGCAATTTTAGCACCGGGTTCACCTGTTGATTTTTTTACATAAACACCCGGCGCATCAGAACGGGGCATAGCAGCAACATTGTAATCAGCAAGCAGCACAACAATACTGCTCTCAATTTTTGAAACCAAATCGCGCACTCCAAGATGACGACGCTTCAAATCGATTAACAGATAAATGATGAGTTGACCGGGCCCATGATAGGTTACTTGGCCACCACGATCCGTTTGAATAACCGGAATGTTTCCCGCATCCAGCACATGTTCGGATTTGCCTGCCTGACCTTGAGTAAACACTGGCGGATGTTGCAGCACCCAAAATTCATCGGCATCTTCAGGGCCGCGTTGATCAGTGAACTGCTGCATGGCTTTCAGGGTGGGAAGGTACTCAACGGTACCCAGATTTTTGACAATGATAGCGGGGTTGTCAGTCGACACGTTTCCTCACCATCTACAAAACCATTTGTACACAACCAGTAGCCATGAGATCCGCATGAATGGCATCGAGCTGATCTTTTCCTGTTGCAACAATGGTAACCGTGATCGATACAAAGGTACCCTTGCCACTGGGACGTTCTTTTACTGAAGAATCGTGAATAGGGCCGGCATGCCTTTCCATCACATCTACTACAACCGCACGAAAATCGACACTTTGACGACCTAACACTTTAATCGGGTAGTCACAGGGAAATTCAATTTTTGGAGGGTCCTGGTGACTCATAACTTTTATTACCAATATGAGCAGCTGCTCATAAAAATTTTTTCACTAAATAGTTTTAACTAAACAACTGTATGAAGAACAGTACGATTGCATCCCACAAGCGCTTGAACAAACCACCCTGCTCAACAGATTGCATGGCGATTAGTGGTTCACGTAACAACTCCTCACCATTCAAGCTCACAACCAATTCGCCATAATCTTTGCCTTTAGTAACTGGCGCTTCGATAATCTCATCAATATTCATCAGCGCTTCCAGTTCATCTTTTTGTCCACGGGGAATGGTCAAATATACTTCACGCTCAACGCCCAAGGATAAACTGTCATCCGCTCCAGACCACACTTTTGTATCGGTTAACTGATCTCCCGCCGAATAAAGCTTGTGGGTTTCATAATAGCGAAAGCCATAGGACAATAGTTTTTGTGTCTCACGCTCCCTGACGGACTCACTGCTCGTGCCCATAACAACTGAAATAAGTCGCATACCATTTTTCTGCGCTGACGTTACCAGACAATATCCTGCTTCTTCGGTGTGCCCGGTTTTTAAACCATCAACGGACTCATCCTTCCACAGTAAGCGATTTCGATTGGTCTGCGTAATATTGTTGTAGGTATATTCTCTTTCACTATACAGCGCATATTCATCAGGATACTGCAGGATGGCCTTGGATAGCGTAGCGAGATCCCGTGCCGTCATATAATGCTCGCCATCCGGCAAGCCGTGGGAATTAGTAAAATGCGAACCCGACATACCCAACAGTTGTGCATGTTGGTTCATTACATCGGCAAAAGCACTTTCACTACCAGCTAAATGTTCCGCAACAGCCACACTTGAATCATTACCCGAAGAAATCACGATTCCTTTATGTAAGTCTCCCAACGAAACTTTTTTACCCACTTCAATCCACATCAGAGAGGAGCCCGCAAAAATCGGATTCTGCGCCCAGGCATTTTTACTGATGGTGACCAGATCATCATTTGAGACATTGCCCTGTTCCAACTCGTAAGAAAGTACATAGCTGGTCATTAATTTGGTCAGGCTGGCAGGCGGCAATTGCTCATCAGCATTGTGCTCGACAATAACCTTGCCACTGTCGGCATCAATCAGAATATAACCACTGGCGCTAATTTGCGGAGGTGCCGGAATAATCGCTGGCGCAGCAGCAGCATTAATAGCTACTAGACAAACAATAAAGGAAAGAGTCTTGGCAAAAACTGAAATCAGGAATGATGATCGACTAGAAAAATACATAATGTTCAGGAGTTTTCTCCAATAGGGTTTATCTTATTTGACACTTAAAACGACGCCGATGTTAACGGATAGAACAGCGAACACAAGGGCTTCTCATCGCGGGCAACGCTATTCACTGAAACCTCTACTCACTAATCAGGCGCGGCCGTCCTTTGCCTGCTGCTTCCAGCTGGTCACTAATTAACTGAACCTGATCGAGTTTTACCAGAGGTCCAATTTGCACTCGGTAAAACTCTGCTGATTCCGATGCAAAAATTTTAATGTCGCGACCGGTCATCGCTTGTAATTCATCGCGCAGGCGGTTGGCCAAGGTAAGGCTCTTAAATGCACCAACCTGCAAAAAATAACGACCAGGGCCTTCTTGTTGTGCAACCGTAGCATTGGGACGAGTATCAATAACCTCCACTCTCACCCTGGCTGTACCTTTATCAACAAAACTCAGTTTAACTGCTGCCGCATAGGACAAGTCGATAATACGGTCTTCATGAAAGGGACCGCGATCGTTAACCCGCACCACTGTGGTCCGACCATTCTCTAAATTAGTCACTCTGACATAAGCAGGAATTGGCAAAGTTCGGTGGGCTGCAGTCATCGCGTAGAGATTATAACGTTCTCCATTGGCCGTAGGCCGACCCTGAAATTTAGTACCGTACCAGGAAGCAATGCCTTCGGCCTCATAGCCCTGACTGTTAGGTAATAGATGATAGGTTTTACCATTAACGGTATAGGGATTTTTATTTCCCGCGCGGGTAATCTCATCATTGCGCGGTATCGCATCTCTGATGGAGTCGGCATCAACCTTGTAACTGGGAGCGCTATCTTTTGGTGTTATTACAGTAGAATTAAAACCGCAGGCAGATAATATAGCTGCTAACAGAAATATTACCGATACGCGCCGAATACTCACCGAACCGCTCCTACCCACCAAACCTTAACGCCCAACTAACCTTAAAAAGCATAAGCCAGCCTACATACTATTTTTTTGCTTGAGTGTTTCACTGAGATGATACACCGCCATGGCATACAAACGGCTGTGATTGTAACGGGTAATGACATAAAAATTATCTAGCCCTAACCAAAACTCAACACCCTTATCACCCTTTAAACGCATTGCTGTAGCCATCGCTTCTTCGCTGACTAACGCAGTTGGCTGGTAGCCATGCTGTTTCAACTCTGCAACCGTATGAGCCGGTTTGAGTTTTTTATTGGCCACATCAAGATTGTATTTAGAGGATACTTGTGCCGTCGTGGTGACGAGCTCACCGGGCTTCCAACCATGTGCCCTAAAATAATTGGCAACACTACCAATGGCATCGACGGGGTTGTTGACAATATCAGCGACACCATCGCCATCAAAATCAATAGCATAGTGGCGATAGCTGCTGGGAATAAACTGTCCAAAGCCCATTGCACCGGCATAAGAACCTTTCACCTGCAAGGCATCAAAGCGTTGTTCTTTAACCAGCAACAAATATTCTTCCAGCTGCTTGCTAAAAAACTGACTGCGCGGTTCATAATCAAAACCAAGAGTAGCCAGCGCATCCAACACGCGGTAACCACCCTTGTTACGTCCGTAGCGAGTTTCCACACCGATAACGGCACTGATAATTTCTGCTGGCACGCCAAATTCTTTTTCTGCTCTCGCTAACGTATCACTATGCTCCTGCATGAATTCTATGCCTTGACGAGTGCTCCTATCGGTCACAAAGATGTCACGATATTCACCCCAGGTAAGCACTTTTTCAGCAGGTCTGGCGATAGCGTCAAGAATGGACTGTTTACGTTCGGCATTATTCATCAAACCTTGTACATAGGCACGATCAAATCCATGTTCATCAACCATCTTATCGACAAATTTTTTCGCTGCCGGATGATCGCCATAGGTCATCGCTTGCGAAGAGATCGCCATGACTAACAACACCATAAACATTGTGGAATTAACCAGATTGATTTTATTTATTTTCAACACTTATCCGCTCTCTTGTCTCTACTTTCTCGTGAATGTCCATTTAAACACTCATAAATATAGCTAAATAATTGCAATACTTTGTCACTGGTGACTAAAAATAGTTTAGCTAAAAACCAGCCTGTTTTATTACTGTTAACGCAAAACCATGAACTGACTGTAACATCTTTTCCAACAGGACAAATTAATAATCTCTCATTTATGACCCAATTAAAAAATAGACTACACCAATGACTATTGATTCAACATTTTCTTTTCCGTACTGATAGCCATCAACAAACCGAAGCCACCCAGAAGCGTAACCAGTGAGGTACCACCTTGGCTCACCAATGGTAGAGGCACACCGACTACAGGTAGCAAGCCCGATACCATTCCCATATTGACAAATACATAGACCAAAAAAGTGAGTGTGATACTGGCAGCTAATAAGCGACCAAAGGTATGCTGAGCATTGAAGCCTATCCACAACCCCCTCACGATCACGGCCAGATAGACCAACATCAATAGCAATACCCCTCTCAAGCCCCACTCCTCGGCGAGAACGGCGATAATAAAATCGGTATGACTTTCCGGTAGAAAATCCAGCTGCGATTGCGTGCCATTTAGCCAGCCTTTACCTTCCCAGCCACCAGAACCTATCGCAGTTTTCGATTGAATGATATTCCAACCAGCACCGAGCTTGTCACTCTCGGGATCGAGTAAGGTCAACACACGTTGACGCTGATAGTCCAGTAACAGAAATTGCCAGATTGGATAAATCGAAACAGCCAATAATGCCAGCGCGGAAAATATATATCGCCAGCTGATGCCGGCCATAAATAACACAAACAATCCGGAAGCCGCGATTAAAATTGACGTTCCCAAATCAGGCTGCCGAGCTATTAAACCGGCAGGAATAAATACAATCAATAAACTAATCACGATGTAACGAAAACGCGGCGGCAATACACGACTGGAAAAATACCAGGCCATGGCCATCGGCACGACCAGCTTCATTATCTCAGAAGGCTGGAAGCGAAAACCGCCAAGACTCAACCAACGCTGCGCACCCTTAGCACTAACGCCGAACAAAGGCACCGCCAGTAAAAGCAACAAGCCAGCTATATAAGCAATGGGAGCCAGACGTCGTATACGTTTCACGTCAACCTGGGCAATGATCAACATAGCCGTATACGCGATGATCAAAAACCTGCCCTGACGAACTACCGCACCCGTACTCTGACCACTGGCACTGTACAAAACCACCAACCCAAAGGACGTTAATAACAGCAACAGCAGAAGCAACCATGGATCGATATGCAAGCGACGCCAAAAGCTCTCACCACGGACAAAGTCCGATGACTGACTTGGCATCTGTCTAACAAAATCACTATGGCTCATAAATAAATTCTAATTATTAAAGCGCTGTATCTACCATCATATTGGCGGCAATATTGCTAACACTCGTTGGTTGTTTAGATGGCGCATCATGCAACATACTCTGATCTAACAAATAGGCATCAAACACTTTACGCACGACCGAGGCGGCGCGACCACTTTTTTCACCATTTTCAATAATAGCAGCAACGGCAATTTTGGGATTTTCCAGAGGAGCAAAGCCAACGAATAGCGCGTGATCGCGTTTACGCTTGGCAATTTGCTCGGCATCGTATTCTTCATCCTGAGCAATGCTGATCACCTGTGCAGTACCGGTTTTTCCAGCCATCTTATATTGTGCGCCCTGCCTAATCATATTCGCCGAACCGCGAATGCCATGAACTACTTCCATCATCCCTTCAATGACTGCATCCCAATGCTTATCACTCACCTCAATTACAGGCTGCTCGGGTACTGGCACCATCTCGTCATCACGCTGTTTCAAAATTTGCGGCGTAAAATGTTTTCCTCTATTAGCAATCACAGCTGTTGCGCTGGCCAACTGCATGGGTGTAGCCAACATATACCCTTGGCCAATACCGACATTCAGTGTTTCACCGGGAAACCAGGGCAAGCGTTTATATATACGCTTCCATTCTCTGGATGGCATCAAGCCACTGCGCTCGCTGGTACTGTCTACGCCAGTTTGGCTACCAAAGCCGAACTGTGAGCTGAATTCATGTATGCGATCAATACCTAACTGATAGGACAACTCCCAAAAATAGGTATCACAGGATTCAGCTATAGCCTGTTTCAAGGATACAAATTCACCATGCCCGGTTTTACGAAGCTTCCAGGTCCAATCACGGTAGAGGCGATCGTCATTAGGTAATTGATACCAACCTGGATCCCGCACTTTAGTCTCCGGCGTAAACACCTCATAGTACAAACCTGCCAGACCAAAAATTGGCTTCACCGTTGACCCTGGCGGGTACTGCCCCTGTAATGCACGATTAAATAACGGCAAATCAGGCGAATCGCGTAATGCACCATAATCTCTGCTGCTGATACCACCGACAAATAAATTGGCATCAAAACTGGGAGTGCTAACCATGGCAATCACACCACCGGTTCTGGTATCAATAGCCACTACCGCACCACGTTCATCACCCAATGCCTCATGAGCAATCTGTTGCACATGTGCATCAAGATGTAGAGTCAGGTTTTTGCCAGGTTCGGGATTAGTTCTCTCCAACACCCTAAGCACACGACCACGGGCATTGGTTTCTACGTTTTGATAACCCACATTGCCGTGCAAGGCCTCTTCATAATATTTTTCAATACCGCTCTTACCAATTTCGTTAGTACCACTGTAATTCACCTCATCGATAGTGAATTGCTCATGTTCATTGATACTCCCGACATACCCCAGTACGTGAGCAAACAACTCTCCTTGCGGATAATGACGCGCCAACTCCGCATTCACCTCCACACCCGGCAAGCGATATCGATTAACCGAGATAACTGCAATCTCCTCTTCACTTAATTGTAGTTTTAATGGCACCGCGGCGTAGGGGCGACGATGACGAAGCAGGCGATTAAATTTGGTCACCTGTTCTTCATCTATATCGATAAGCTCTTGCAACAATGAGAGCGTTTGATCCAAATCCTCAACCCGCTCTTTTACGATGGTCAAACTGTAACTGGGAAGATTCTCAGCCAATAAAATTCCATTGCGGTCATAGATTAATCCACGCTTGGGGGGAACGGGCTGCAGTTGAACGCGATTGCGATCAGACTGGGTACGGTAAACATCGTGCTCAACAATTTGCAGAGAAAAATACCGCACTACTAACAACAACATTGATACACCAATAAAGATACCGGCCACTATCAACCGCGCGGTAAAAATACGCTTTTCTGTATAGGGATCTTTTAATGCGACCTTGACCGACGACATTTTTGGCAACTAGCCCTGACGATGATAGGGATGATTATTATTGATACTCCAAGCACGATAAAGTTGCTCAGCCAATACAATTCTTACCAAGGGATGTGGCAGGGTCAACGCCGACAACGACCACTTTTGATCAGCTCGCTGCAGACACTCATCTGCCAGACCATCAGGACCACCCACTAACAAGCAAATATTATTACCTTCCAGCTGCCAGGACTTCAGGTTATCCGCCAACTGCTCTGTACTCCAGGGCTTACCCGTCACTTCCAATGCAATAACCTTATCCTGCTTGCCAATAGCCGCCATCATTTGCTGCCCTTCACTCAGAATGGCCCGCTTGATATCCGCACCCTTGCCGCGTTTTCCCAACGGGATTTCCCTGGTTTCAAGCTTGGCGTCAGCAGGCAGGCGCTTGCTGTATTCCTCAACTCCCTCGGCAACCCATTTGGGCATTTTGGTTCCAACGGCTATCAGGCGAATTCGCATTAGAGCTTCCGAATCTAGCGGGTGAGTAATAATTATTGTTCAGTGTTAGCCGAATTGGTGGACCATAGTCTTTCCAAATCATAAAAATCACGGGTATCCGGCAGCATCACATGCACGATCACATCACCAAAGTCGATCAAGGCCCATTCACAGGTTGCCTGATCAACGCCTTCGATGCCCAACGCAGGGTTGCCCTGTTTTTTT
>JANQLG010000016.1 GCA_028280715.1 Spongiibacteraceae bacterium
ATTTCAATAAAGTCTTCACCTTCTACCACTGTGGCACCGACTTTTCTTAATTCCGTTGCCATCGCTGACAAACGATCGGTTTCTTTAACACGCCAGTTATAGATATTACGAATTTTGGTCGGTCCATCGGCAAACAGTGCTGTCGTTGCTATGGTCATTGCTGCATCTGGAATGTGATTAAGATCGACATCAACACCCTTAAGCTGGTCTTTAGTCGCTTCTATATAATCATCACCATAAGTAATCACTGCGCCCATTTGTTCCAATACTTCTGCAAAGCGAATATCACCCTGAACAGAATTTTTACCCACACCGTAAACCCGAGCAGTACCACCCTTAATCGCCGCTGCGGCTAAAAAATAAGAAGCCGAAGAAGCATCACCTTCCACCATAATCTCCCCAGGCGACTGATAAGTTCGTCTACCCTTAATCGAGAAAACCTGATAATTCTGGTGATTAACAGACACGCCAAACTTAGCCATTAAGTCCAGCGTAATATCGATGTAAGGCTTGGAAACGAGATCACCCTTTACCTTTATCGTTATGTCATCTCTAGCCATTGGCGCCGACATTAACAACGCCGTTAAAAACTGACTGGAAATGGTCCCGTCAATCTCAACTTCTCTACCACTCAATCCTGTTCCCCGTATTTTAAGAGGTGGATAGCCCTGCTCTTTCAGGTACTCAATATTTGCACCTAACGGTTCTAGAGCATCAACCAAGTGGCCTATTGGGCGCTCATACATTCTCGGCTCGCCCGTTAAGGTAAATTGGCCACTAGCACCTAAACAAAGCGCTGCTGCCAACGGCCGCATTGCGGTACCGGCATTACCCAAAAATAATTCATAATCGCCATCATTAGCCAAGGGACCACCTCGTCCTTGGACAATGCAACGAGTCTTGTCTTCAGACAACGAATACTCAATGCCCAGCTGCTTCAACGCAGTTAACATATGTCGCACATCATCAGAGTCGAGCAAGTTGGTTATTATGGTTTGCCCATTAGCCATTGCTGCCAACAACAACGCGCGATTGGAAAGACTCTTTGACCCAGGAATGACAACTTCACCGTTCACATGAGAAATGGGCTTGAGGACTAATTGTTCAACAGTTGACATTATCAGACTCTATTTAAACTCTCTAAACGCTTTTACTTTCTGGCCAGTGATGATTCATTATTATTCATCAGTAATCGTTGATTGATTTTGTTTTTCCAAAATCGCAGCGAAATTATCCCGCGCAGCTTTAGCTCGGGAAAAACACGTCATAATGGCATCGCCATTAGCTTTTTCGATATCTGCGCGCAAAGTGGCCAGGTGGTCTGAAAACATATCAATCATTTTTAACAGCGACTGGCTATTGGCCAGTGAAATATCGTGCCACATTGTGGGATCACTGGATGCAATGCGAGTGAAATCTCTAAATCCGCCAGCTGCAAAACGAAAGATATCCTGCCGCTCCTTTTGTTCAGCTAACGCATCTACCAAGCTGTAAGCAAGGATATGCGGCAAATGACTGGTGGCCGCCAATACATCATCGTGCTCATCCACTGGCATCTGTGCAATTTCGGCACCAGTGGATTCCCACATGGATTGAATCAGCTTTACTGCAGCAGGATCAGTCTCTTCAGTGGGCGTTAATATTACTCTGTGATTGACAAATAAATCTGCTTTGGCAGCTTCAACACCACTTTTTTCCGAACCAGCGATTGGATGGCCAAGCACCAGCTTAGGCGGCACTTCACCAAAGGCTTCTTTAGCAACGGCTAATAAATTCCCTTTAACACTAGCCACATCAGTAATGACTGTTTTATCTGCCAGCTGGCCATTAGTCTTTAACTCAGCCAGCTGTCGCAGCATATTTTCTGCAATCAAAGTTGGAGTGGCGATCACGACGACGTCAGCATTTTTTATCGCTTCAACTAAATCCAGGCTGTAACGATCGATAACATCCAACTCTAATCCACGTTGCAACGTCGACTCTCTGCGCCCCCAGCCAACAATTTCACCCGCATAACCATTTTGCTTAAGCGCTTTGGCTAATGAACCTCCAATTAAGCCCAGCGCCAGAATACAAATTCGTTCAATAGAACTCGGCATAGATTCATTTACCTTTTTATTTAAACTGTTGTTTTATTTAATCTGCTGTTCTGGATTCAAAACATCTCTGAATTCAAAGTACTCTCGACAAAGCGGCCAACAAGGCTTTATTTTCTGACTCTAAACCGATAGAAATACGCAGATGATTAGGCATGCCATAAACACCGATCGGACGAACAATAATACCTTCCCTTAGTAACACTTGATAAATATCAGTCACATCCCGCTCAAAATCCACAGCAATAAAATTGCCAAATGATGGAATGTACGACAAACCCAATTGTTTAAAGCCGTCCTCTAATTGCTGCATACCGCTGTAATTCACTTCGCGACTTCGCTGTAAATAATCCTCATCATCCAATACCGCTGTGGCTGCCGCGATTGCCAATGAATTTACGTTAAAGGGTTGACGAACACGATTTAGGATATCGGTAATTTGTTCAGAAGCCACGGCATAGCCAACGCGTAACGCCGCCAAACCCCAAGCCTTGGAAAAAGTACGCGTTACAATTAAATTCGGATAATGCGTCAATAACGAAATACCATCAGGGAAGTTGCCGTTTTCTGTGTATTCGATGTAAGCCTCATCCAAAACGACCAGAACATTGGCTGGCACTTTATCCAAAAAATCCACCAATTCAGCTTCGCCAATCGCGCAACCAGTGGGATTATTAGGATTAGCCACAAACACGACCGCTGTATCATCTTCGATGGCATCAGCCATCGCATTGAGATCATGATGCCAATTTTTAGATCTTGTTACGATGGAACGCGCACCGCAGGCTTGGGTCACCAGAGGATAAACAATAAATGCCTGCTCGGAAAATATGGCTGATTTGCCTTTCTGCAGATAACTTCTAGCCACCAGCTCCAACACATCATTGGAGCCATTGCCAAGCGTAATTTGTGATGGCAAAACCTGCAGCCGGTTCGCCAGTGCCTGTTTTAATTCAAAACCATTACTGTCAGGGTAGCGGGTAATATCAGCAAAGGACTTTTCGATTGCTGCCAGTACTTTTTTGCTGGGTCCAAGCGGATTTTCGTTGCTGGCAAGCTTTACAATGTGCTCCAAGCCCAATTCACGCTGCAGCTCTTCAATAGGTTTGCCTGCCTGATACGGCATTAAACCCTGCACACCCATATTTGCCAGTGCGATGTAATCGCAACTCACCTGTTTCTCCCGAATTATTAATATCACCTTTAAAAAGGCGGGCTATTGTAAACGAAAGGCGGGTATGGGGATACAGGAGGTTATGGTGCAAACAACTACTTTGACTATGGTCGCACTCTACCCTTCACAACAGCGTTTAATAATAGAGGCGACGGTCACGGCCACTGCGACGCTCCCTATGGGCGGGCCATGGCCTATCTGATTTCCTTCGGTCTTCCCCTGAGCGAGTACAGGTATTAAACGAGGTGTTAAAAAAGGGAACGTCTATTTTATCTATATCATCTAGCCGCCATGAGCGAGCTGATGAGATATCCTTCTCCTCTAAATTGGGAATATATTGAGGTTTTGCTTCCATTTATCTAATTTACTCTGACAGTCTTGATCGAATCTACACAGCACAACGCTCATTCAGTTTCAGGCTATGCTTCCCACAGACACCTATAATTAGATGCCACAAAAGAATCTAATGCAAACACCAGGCCAAGTATAAATTATTATTATTTTTCAATGAGTTAAATATAATTCTGATACCAGGAAAGAAGCAACCTGTAAAAAGATACGACGGCGGTTAAACCCATAACTCCATGGGCGCATGATTGACCAACACCCGCAGAATATCTGAGCGCGTCACAATTCCCTCTATCCTGACATTGTCGTTTACAATTGGAACCGCCCCAATGGCGCGCCCAATCATGACCTCTGCGATCTCTCTAATTTCAGTTTCTGGAGCCGCACTAACCACTTGTTTAGTCATGATGCTATCAATGCTCAAATGTCCGGCATCCTTACCATGATTGGCGGCAAATCTTAAAATATCTCTATCGGAAACAATGCCCTGCAGTAAACCATTATGATCCAGTAACGGTAGGTGATGGAAAGACTGTGAGGAGAATAGCGTCCAGATGTCATAGAGTGACCGGCTTACCAAAGCCGTAGTCACTGGCTTTGACATGATTTGATGAGCCGAAGTAACAGGCGCTTTCTCCGATGAAGCCTGCTGGTAGGTATCCTCAACGTGTTTTAATGGAGGTTTAAGCGAAGCCGCTGTTCTGTCAGATTCCTTATCTTCACTGATTCGCGCAACTTTGGATGTGGCAGATAATTGCTCCACATGAGGAGATGGCAAAACGCGATCAATTGGCGTTCTGATCCGATTACCTTGCTCAATGATAAAGAACATCGCTTTGCACAATTTTCCAATGATATAAACAGCCTATCGATCACTTGTAGAATTAGACACCAGAAAACTCTGTTTTCTTAATACATATCGAAGTAATGTTCTAAATCTATCTAATATTTCGATTTCAAATATTCGATAGCCGGAGTCATCATCTGTCTCCAGGCCGACCCCACTGTTTCATCATAATCAACATCGAACTCTTGTACCGCCTGAATAAGGCTTTCTAGCCATAGGTCATAGAATTCCGGCTTGATATCCAAATGATCGCGGTTATGGCTTTCAGCTATTCGCTGTAGATAACACTGTGTATCTGCCGGCTGATCCGCTGCCAACATCGCCATATAGAAAGAGGTTTTTAATATTCGAATCTGCGTAGTGAAATCTGTGCCTACAAATTTTTGTGCCACATCTTTAGAAGATGCTTTAAATATTACATAAAATCGGCCAAGAAATTTTGACGCTGGACCACAGCGTTCGAGACTATCATGAAAAATTTCTGTGACATCCATATCCTGAGTTTCTCTAACCATAATTCGGGTAACCGTAATCACTGAATAGGGTATTTAATACACCCCAGCAACTTCACTAACACATTAGTATTGCTTACAGTATGTGACTACTTGCTGCCGAACATTGACATAGAGCAATTAATTACAACCCGGCTACAGGAAATTATAAGAAATTCTTTCACTTATAGATCACAGCTATAATCACCAGAATAAACACTATCCATAGCTATATAATGCACGCAATTTCTACCTGCGGCTTTTGATTGATACACTCCCTGATCCGAACGGGCTACTAACTCACGCGCAATCAAAGCCTCCCCTTTGGCATCCAGTTCATCCATAGGCAACCAACAACTGACGCCAATCGAAAGCGTTACGTGAATTGGTGACAGTTCCCGTTGTTCCGCATCATCACTGGTATCATCGTCAATACTCAATTGACTGATTTGTTCTCTGATTCTCTCTGCAATTTCCATGGCTCGCTGCTGACCACAATTAGGTAAGATTAGTGCAAATTCCTCGCCACCATAGCGACAGACATGATCCGTTTTTCGCAACATTTCATTGATATATTGCGCAATCACCTTCAACACTTTGTCGCCCATTGGGTGACCATGCGAATCATTAATTTGTTTGAAATGGTCAAGATCAACAAACAGCATGCTAAGCGGATCACCATTTCGGGAAGCCCTCGAAATTTCTTTTTCTAAAGCCTGATGAAAAGCGCGCCGGTTTTTAACCTGGGTCAACATGTCATACATACTTAAGCGACGCAGCCGCTCATGGTTAACAACATTTTCAAGGCAAACCGCAACCACTGACGCCAAATGGGTAATAAACTCTGTCGATTTATCAGCTGTGAACCGCTGATGCCCTTTGGCACCAAAGTGTAGGCTACCCACTAATATCCCCTGACGCAGCAATGGCAGCAGCGCCGCCGAACGCATCTGCGAACCTTCAAATACACTTAAATTGCCGCCTTCTGCGGTCGATAACAAACGCACTTCGGGACAGCGACCATAGAGCAGCTCCATCTCTTTAGGCTGCTTAAATAATTTTAAATCGGGGCAAAGCAGATATTCATCGGGCAACAGAGACTTTAGTGTTGATTGCGGGTCATATAGCCACAGTTCAACGCAATCCAATTGAAAATGATCGAGACTGTTGCGCAACAACATGTCTAGTAAATCGTCAAAACAGGATAAATCCAGTAGCTTAAGTTCGAACTGCTGAAAACGGCGGAGGGTTTTTTCGTTTTGTACCGCTTTTTGAAACAGATCATTAACGGTATCACTGAGGTTTTCCAAACGGCGCGACATCAGGCGATTTAATGCCTTACCATCCTTTGCCTTGCGATCAGGGCCTTCGGGGTTGCGTCGCAATGTTTTTCCTACCGAGAAATGATTTATGTATACAGTTAGCAATAAAGCTCAGTTCAAGCTTTTTTTCAATCTCAAGACACTATTTAATGACTGAACGCGGTAAGAAATTCCGCCAGCGTCTGCTCTTCATCGCCCCTTCTCTGTAACAAATCTAATAAGTGTTCCTGAGAACCAAAGCGTTGGACATCATAATGATGAATAACCGATGATTCGTCCGCCTGCTTGTGGTTATTGTCATCAACAGCCAACGATAATTCACTCTTTTCATGCACCTGTCGCGCGTCAATAATCTCTTCAAAACCACTGCATGCCTCAATGTCGTCAACCACAGACTCAGGTGTTACATTATCAGTCGGTGCTTTTTTTGTCTTCAGCGACAGTTCATTTGGCGGCAAATGCAGCTCTTCTGTAGGCAAAAAGATTTTCTCACTTCGCCAAGGTTCTACACGTTCTGCAATCTTTCGCAACAATTTGTCATCGCGATCCTGTGTATCCAGCAACTGATCCACCAGCGACAAAATGTTTACCGGCGATTTATCAAAACGACTTTGAAAAGTATCCACACTCTCCTGCAACATAGAGCTAATTAGTTGTTCATCAACATGCCCTTGCTCGATTAACAGCAATACGCGAGCTCGAAGCTCAGAAAGATAATCACTATCACGATTTACCTCAGAATCGAGTTCAGGCACTACACGAATAGCATTCTGACCTGATGCTTCATGCTGGATTCTCTGTTCTCGAAATTCGCGATGCCAATAGGCGCTGAAAGATTTCGGCGCTTCAGACTGACTAGAGAAAGACTCTACCGATTCCGCCAACTTAATAAAGCTACGACAGGAAGGGTCGGTTTCCGGAAACATCGCTACCGGGTTTTGCAGCACCACTGCCGCTCTCATGCTTTCATCGCGCAGGATATGCCCTAAATAATCCGTATTGACGCTGATATATTTATCAACGGCGGAACGAAATCGGCTAAATACTTCCTTGGCCTGAGACGCCGAACTGCACATATTAACGACGACGTGATAATCAATCCCCTTGCGACGTTTTTCTAGTAGTTTGATCAATGAAAAAGCATCAGTAAGAGACGTTGGCTCGGGGGTAATAACGATGAGGGTGTGATGAGCTGCACTGACAAAATCGAGTGTTGTGTCACTGATACCCGCGGCGGTATCAATCAACATATAATCAAAATCACTTTCGATACGGGCCAACTCGCGGGTAAGACGTAATTGCTGCCTTGTATGCAGACTGACACACTCACTAATGCCGTTGGCGCCAGGTATGATTTTCATGCCGTGGGGGCCATCCATCATCACATCTTCGATGGATTTAGCACCGTATAAAACATGCTCAAGACTAAATTGAGGTGTTAGACCCAGCAGAATATTCGCATTCGCCAACCCGGTATCCGCATCCAACAGACAAACCTTAACACCCGTTTTTGCCAGGGCAATACCCAGGTTAACGGTTATGCTGGATTTACCTACTCCACCCTTACCACTACTAATAGCGATAACGCGAGGCGGTATACTTCTGGATCCCTTGTCTTGTCCGGATTCCTTTTCTTGTTTCGGCTGTTGCACCGGAACCCTCACCCCATGACGGTCTCAAGGCTTAACTGATGTGAAATCCCCAATCCACTCAGATGCCTTGCGTAATTTCTTCTTCTTTTACACACTCACTGATAGCGAGTGCCCCTATCAATTTTCTTAACTGCAATGGTATCAAAATAAGTATCAAAAGTGACTTAGATTCAACTTTTATCGGTATTAATACTACTTCATTATCGGGTAATCCAAGGTCCAGGCAGTGGCCAGACTTTTGACGGTTAGCTATACTTCCAGCGTACTTGACAATAAATGCCTGGGTAAGTATCTGCCCCTGTCCCAACCCCAGTTATTTACAGAACAACAGCCCGCTTTGCTACTGACAAAATTATGACAGTCGAAAGCACGAAAAATAACTAACAGATTTTGCAGGCCTCTTGAGTGGTAATAAAAATAGCGACTGACCAGTTACCGAGCCTACCACAGGTACTGGTACAAATTCTGGATGCAATCCAGAGTGACAAGGCTGATTATCAGCGGATTTCTGACATTATCCGCCAGGATACCGCTATCGCATCCCGCCTGATTGCTGTTGCTAATTCCAGCTACTTTGGCCGCCCCAAACAGTGTGACACAATCGAAAGAGCACTGCTGTTCTTAGGTACGGATGCGGTTAAAACCATTGTCATCACTGCATCGATCAAACAATTCTTTAGTCATTTCAATCAACAACATAATCAATTCCTTAAGAGATTCTGGCACCGATCACTAGTCTCAGCCAACCTGGCTCAAGTGCTGGCCACATTAACCAGTTATCATTCACCAGACGAAGCCTACCTTTGCGGACTGCTGTTAGATGTTGGCCAATTGATGTTGTTGACCACCCGAGAAAAAGAATATTTAACCTTGCTAAAACAAGCAGAGAACGACCAACAATTACTCGAAGCTGAGCAAAAGGCCTTTAACAATACCCACTGCCAACTCAGTGGTGACTTAGCTGACAGCTGGAATATCCCCGGATTTATGGCAGACGCTCTGCGGTACCACCATGAACCGATTGACTTGATTCAGGATGCCCAACATCTCGTTAAAATTATTAACCTTGCAAGCCTGCTAAGCGCCGAAAATAGTGCGGAAAATGAGTTAAGTGATCAAACACTTGCTGCGGCAGATGCCTTGTTTGGCCTCAATGAATCACTAACCACGGAATTGTGCAACCGCATCAGCGATGATGTCGATAATATGGCCAACAGCCTGGGCATCGACATTAATGACTCCGAACAAGCGCAACAGCTAAACAGTACTGCGCACTTCAAATTGGGAGAACGATTGAGCGAGCTCGGCGAGCTGGCGCAATTGAACACTGAAATCTGGCAAGCACGTACCAAAGATGCATTGCATGAAGCCATACAACGCTCATTATTCTTAACCTTCGGCATCAATAAAAGCCTGCTTTTTTTACTAGACCAGGATAAAAAAACACTTTCAGCACAGTGCGATGAGCAGGAAAATAGTAGTGACTTTAAAGTTGCGGTAATGCCCGGGCGCAGTCTGGTCAGTGATGCTTTACTTGCTAGCGAAGTAAAAACTAGTCTGGAACAGGAGCAATCTTTAACAGTTATTGACCGGCAAATTAACTCCTTCTGTCAATCGGACATTCTGGTGTGTTGGCCACTGACCACAAGCGACACTCAAGATGCCATCGGCACACTGGTATTCTCCGTCACCCAAGAACAACTCGATCAATTAAACAGTAAAAAAGAACTAGCAAATTCTCTATGTCGAGAGATTGCAGACACCATCGTGCGTAGCGGTAGCCAGATAAACACGTTTAACTATCTGAATGAGCCCGCTGAAATCTATCAAAATAAGATAAGAGAAGCTGTGCACGAAGCCAGCAATCCACTCAGTATTATTCGCAACTATCTCGAGATGCTACGGATCAAGCTGGGCGACGAACACAGTGCCAATAAAAGCCTCAATTTAATCAAGGAAGAAATCGAACGCGTTGGCAATATTTTACTGCGATTAAAAGACCCTCAATTATCAGAAGGCAAACCTGGCCCCATAAACGTTAACAACATTACCCAATCAATTGCGCAAATCTTCAAAGATTCTGTTTGTACCACCAAACAACTAACAATGTCCTTAAATCTCGACAATAAGATGCCTGAAATAGAGGGAAGCCCCGAACATTTGAAGCAGATTTTAACCAACCTGATTAAAAATGCTGTCGAGGCGCTGTCTCCTGGTGATACGATCTCAATTACCAGTGATTCATCAATTAGTTTCAGCGGCAAAGATTTTGTCGCTATTAGTATTCAGGATAACGGCCCCGGTATTCCTGATGAGATTAAACAACATCTGTTTTCTCCTGTGACATCAACGAAAGGATCGGGTCATTCCGGCCTAGGATTAAGTATCGTTAAAAAATTAATTGATGAGATGGAAGGATCCATTGTCTGCCGCAGTAACGCAACTACCGGCACAGAGTTCCAGATACTGCTTCCCAAGTGACATTTAGGGATTTCAGGTAATCATTATGGCAACAGCTGATCAGCTCAATAACAACAACTCAGCCCCAGATGCCGATAACGCAAGAATCCTACTGTGCGATGATGACCCGAGGATGCTGGAAAGTTTGCAAACCCTGCTTCGACTCTATGATTATGCTGTTGAAACAGCACTGGGCGGCCAAGCGGCTATTAACAAACTCTCCAACTATCAATACGATCTCATTCTGCTCGATTTAAAAATGCCACACGTTAATGGACACGATGTGATGAGTTTTATGTCGCAGAACAATATTGACACAATGACAATTGTGGTAAGCGGCGAAACATCACTAGATGATATTAGCAAGGCCCTTAGACACGGCGCCTATGATTATTTGAAAAAGCCTTATGTTCCTGAAGAATTAACTGCAACTGTCAACAATGCTATTAGGAAAAAAGCACTGGAACACTCTAACCGTTCCATGCAAGCGCGTCTTAATCAATCGGAACGACTGCACCGTTTTATTGTTAACAACTCTCCCGACATCATTTTCATTCTCGATAGCCAAGGTAATTTCAGTTTTATCAATTCTAAAATTAACAAGTTATTGCATTACCCACGTAACGAACTCATTGGCAAACATATTTCGGAATTGGTTGACGATGAAGACAAATCAAAAGCCAGCTATTTCTTTGGGCAATCGAACAACCCACACCTGGGAGTTCAAACCACTGAGCTAATCTTAAAACCTCATGCTTCAGTGAAGGGGAAACGTCACTTTGAAGTGAGCTTATGGCCAATTGATAGAAACGAAGATCAAGGCAACTTAAAACCTAGCAAGCAATATCGTATTTATGGCACAGCCAGAGATATTTCAGAGCGTATGGAGGCAGAAGCTTTTATCAACTTCCAGGCTTATCATGATTTGCTGACACGGCTTCCCAATCGCGCATTATTTAAAGACCGTCTCGGTGTTGCCATTACCCAGGCCCAGAGGAATAACACCTTACTGGCAGTTATGTTTATTGACTTGGACCGATTTAAAGTCATCAACGACTCACTCGGTCACACGATGGGAGATCGTTTATTACAGGCTGTAAGTCAACGGCTGCTGGGATGTATCCGAAAAGGTGACACACTATCACGCTTTGGCGGCGACGAATTTACCTTATTATTACCCGACGTAAAAAACGCGAATGCTGCCATTCAGATTGCAGAAAAAATACTTGCCGATATCAAGCAACCCTTCGAATTATCAGGACACCAGTTACATATTGGTGCCAGTATTGGCATTACTATTTACCCTGATTCTGGCGATAGCATGGACGCATTGATTAAAAATGCCGACATCGCCATGTATCAAGTCAAAAAATCAGGAAAGGATGGTTACAAACTATTTTCTGAAGAGATGCATAGTATTTCCAGCGAACGATTGATGTTGGAACAGGATATGCGTCGGGCAATTAAAAATGACGAGTTCGAAATCTGCTATCAACCACAAATCAATACCAGCACCCAGGACATTGTTGGAGTTGAAGCACTTACGCGCTGGAATCACCCAAGCTTCGGCAGACTAGGCCCAGCGAAGTTCATCCCTATTGCAGAAGATAGCCGATTAATTGTGGAGATGGACTTGTTTACACTGCGCAAAGCCTGCCGCGAAATCAGTTATTACCACAAAAACGGCTTTCCCGACTTACAGCTTTCGGTAAATCTATCTCCGATTATCATTGAGAAAGATGAGTATGTGACAGCCATCCTGGATATACTGACAGAAGAACAATTTCCAGCCAGATTATTAGAGCTGGAAATCACCGAAGGGATTATCATGGACGACCGCCAGGATGTAATAGACAAACTCTTGAGACTTGCCAATTCAGGTATTCGGTTGGCCATTGATGATTTTGGCACCGGCTATTCCTCATTGAGTTACTTGCATAATTTTCCCATTCACACATTAAAAATTGATCGCAGCTTTATTCAAGCTATTACCAGTAATGGAGACGAAGCCTGCATCGTCAATGCGATTATTGCTATGGCGCATGGGTTGAAAATGGAAATTGTTGCAGAGGGTGTTGAGAACAAAGAACAACTGGATTATCTATGCAGTCTTAACTGTACCACTGTTCAGGGATACCTGTTTGGGGAAGCTACTCAATTGAGAAATATCGTCGAACGCTTTAATAACCAAACTGACGAACTCTTCAGTGTCGACGCTTAACACCGCTTTTCTTTTGATCACAGCTCTGTTTTCACTAGTCTATACCGGAACCTGACGTTACAATCAGGGTCCTATTAGAGACGGTTTTACGAGGGAGGCGCATCATGATTAAACGGTCTTTAAAATCTTTCACTTCCGCAGTTGCCATTGTCTTGCTTATCTCTGGTTGTAGTATGACTGATACAACTGAAAGCATTCCAGAAGGAATGACTGCTATTGAACATCGCAGCTTCGATCAATTATTGCTTAAACCTGATACCGATTTCTCTCGCTATACCAAAGTTAAGTTCGAACCAGTCAACGTTGAATATAGCGACCGACGCCGTTTCGATCCGGTTTATCGAGATGATGAAGATTTTCAATTTGATGACAAAGAACTGGCACAATTTAATAAACAATGGGTGAAAGCTTTAACCAAGCAATGGGGAAAAAGCTTAGGATGGGAACCCACCGAATCTAGTGGAAATGATGTTATCGTAGTCAAGGCTAACATCACTAACCTGTATTTGAATGCGCCGATCAAAAATGACGAACCCTTCAGTGTGACACACGCCGTTCATGAGAGCGGCCACATGACTATTAATCTAACACTGGAAGATAGTGCCAATGGTGATGTTTTACTGCAAAGCTCAGGAAGAAAAGTCACCGGCTCACGACATACAGGCCCCAACTCATTGACAAGAATGAACGCAGTGAGATATTGGCAAGATGCCTATATCGCTTTCCAACAATGGGGATCACTGGTAGCGGAAGAAATCGACAGTAAATAGCATCGCTATATCATCCAAGCGATTTTGTATTAATCTTTTTGTCAGACACGAACTTATTTGATGATACGAAATCGCTGGTGCTGATGAACTGGCATGTTACGACGAAGTTTTTCTAACACATCAAGATCGATATCTGCCATTACAACCCCTTCCCCTCGTCCCGCTTCGGCCAGCACATTACCCCAGCCATCGATAATAACTGAACCACCGGAAGTAGCACGCTTCTCGTTGTGCTTACCTCCCTGGTTGGCGCCAACAATATAACACTGATTTTCAATAGCTCGTGCGCGTAATAGCGGCAACCAATGCGCTTCACCAGTATGCAGAGTAAAAGCGGCCGGAACAGCTACGATATCCAATCCTTGCTGCGTCATTAAACGAAACAATTCTGGAAAACGAATATCGTAACAAACAACCACGCCTAAACGACCAAAGGGAGTATCAACGACCGTAATATGATCACCGGGCAAGAATGTAGCTGATTCTCGATAACTACCGTGATTGTCTGCCACATCGACATCAAACATATGTATTTTGTCATAGCGCGCAACTTCTTTACCTTTATCATCAATAATGAAAGAAGATGACAACACTCTGTCACTACCATCAACCGCCAGGGGAATCGTGCCAGCTACTAACCACACACCTAAGCGGCTGGCTAGCTGCTGTAAAAAAGGCCGAATAACTGCTTGTTCTGAATTTTCCTTATCACCGATACTTTGTTGTTGCCGGGTCGAAAACATAGCAAACGTTTCTGGCAATACGATTAAACGCGCCCCCGCTTCCGCAGCTTGCATTACTAAACTTTCTGCTGCCAAAAGATTAGCTTGCAGATCTTTTCCGCTAATCATCTGAATAGCAGCAACAGCTGTATTAGTCATTGTGACTTAACTCATTCTGTTTTTCTGGCGGCGGATCAACGCTGGGAGAAATATCCGGACTTGTCTTCGCGCCATTTTTTTCATCCTGCTTGGAGTTTTTATTATTTCTATTGCTATCAAACACCCTGGAAAAAGCGAGTTCTGGCTCATTCCAATCTCCTTGAACGGTATACACCGCACTGGATAATTGATCCACCTGCTTTTCAAAGATTTTACTGGCCACATAAACACCGGCTGCTGTTGGCAAGCCACCTGCCAACGCGGCAATCCACGGCAAATTATTGGCTACCGGCAGTGTAACAATTAATTCCATATCCAATAATGATTGATCCAGGTCAGCACTGCCGTAAAGATGGAAACGACTGGATGGACTTTTAATTAACACATCATCAACAATAATTAATTCTCTATTGGAAAGAATAGTCTCCCCTTCTATCCGGTCGAAACTAATACCACTTTTTGACAGATCAGAAAAATCCAGCTGCAATCGTCTAAGTATATTCGTTAGATTAACTATACCGACTACCTTCAATGCACCCGTTGCCGCATCCGATGCTCCGAGAAAACGACCATCATCTAATTTCACATAAAGCGGCCCTTCAGATATATTTAACTGCCACTCATCTGGTCGGCCCTGCCAGGTTAAATCCAAAGACACTTGCCCACGATCAGTAACAATAAAACGCTCGTAACCCCACTGTTGAATGACTCTACCCAAATCTTTGAAACGAAAGTCGCCGTAAAGCCTACTCTGCTCAATATCGCCTTCTTTAAGCCATTCAAAGCCCAGCGGCTCATCGGCTGTCATGGTAATTCCACGAATATTTCCAGCTAGATTATTAAACAATAATCCATTGCTAATACCTCGCAATTCAAAACTGATCGACCCCCAACCCGTTTCTCCAATCGATAAATCTGCAACCGCTACATCAACAGCCAAACCGCTATGAGCCACGGGATCAATACCTGCTAAGCCACCTTCGCCATCACTCTCGCTATCACCTGACACGGTTTCTACAGGCAGACTCAATCGCTCTAACTGCACTTGCATAGGTTTGGCATCATCATCGAAAAAAACGATACTACCGGCCAACATGGCATTGTCTGCTGATAGGGTCCAGTGTTCATCACCTTGTTCTAATCCCACAGTAACTTCATCAAATTCCTGCTCAAGGGCGATGGCTTTTTTGATATGTAATTGACGAGCACCTACTCTGGCATCCGCTTGATCTTCGACATTATCGTGTTCACCATCACCAAGTTCATCGACTGCTACTTGATAACGATCAAACACAGGTAGCCATTCATCCAGATCAAAGAAAGGCAATGAACCGGTAAAGGTAACCTGATTATCAGCGACCGAATCTCTGTCGACACCTTGATCAGCCTCGCCGACAACAACTAATGCACCCAGTGCTTCGCCTTGATCAAATTGAATGTGTAATTCAGCCAGATCCTGCCACAGCATTTGTAATTCTGATTCAGCTGAAAGTGTTTGCTGCAGTTGAAAGGCCTGTTCGCTCTCTACTGATTTATTAAATGGAGCAGGCAAGTCAACAGAAACACCTTTCAAATTAGATCGAACTGTAAATACATTGGCCCCATTTTCCGCATTAGGCTCAACATGAATATTAGCTTTAAAATCGGTTTCCCCTTGAACAAAAGTCATAGCAGGCTGTTGACTCCAGGTAGCCACATCACTCATGGCAACCCGACCCGACATGTCGACATCGATTTCATTATTATTTTGTCTAACCGTAACACTTACAGCTTTTCCATAAAGCTCTGCCGTGATACCAGTTGAGTCAATACCCCTGTCGCTGTGATAAGTCAGCGGACCGATTATATTTTCAAAGGACACATTGTAATCAGGTATCTTTAATTCACTGTTAGCCAGCTGTACATTTACATCGATTTCATTGGCTCTTGGATTGCCAGCTAATGGGATACCCAACTTCAATGCTGTCGATACATCACCCTGTAGTTGCCATGTTTTAAAGGTATCACCCACGACTGTTGCGAGATAACTTTCATTAACGACTTTCAATGCATCTGCTGAATTTCCTTTGGCCTCTGCATTAATTGTCAGCCACATGCCCTGCTGATCTCGATTGACATTAACAACGGTATTCGCAACATCCAAGTCATAGACTTTGGCAGAATTTGCAGTAACTACTACATCAACATCATCAACCAGAACGGTTCCTTCAATATCGGTAAGCACTGGCCATTCGCTGTTGTAATCCAGCGTGGTATTTTCCACATCGAGAAATAATTGAACAGTTCTGTTTAGGCCGCCGACTTTTTGCAACGAACCTCTGAAAACAAAACCACCTTTGTTTACCCGCCCCTCAGGAACACTGTTTTCCATCCATTGGAGAAAATCTTTGTTAAGAGTATGAGGAATAAATAGGTTTCGATAACTGGCATCAAAACCGGTAATACCAATCGCCAAATCCATTTGCGGATAACCAAATTCTTTTTTTAGCGGCAAATTTAAACCAAGCAGTCCAACGGCCGGACCATATTCTCCCTGTATGTGGATTTCTCCGCTATTTACCAGAATGCGTTCCTGGTCAACCTGCCATGTAAGTTGAGCAAGCGCCTTACCAAAGAGCAACTCATGATGATAAACATGGGGAAAATGCATCGATAAATTTTCTGCATCGAGTTCAACCATACCGCTACGCGGTTTTACTTCCAGGTAGCCCGCCACTCCCTTCGCTACTGGCGATCCACGCCAGGACTGTACAGCTACATCATCTAAATTAGCCCGCAACGAAAAGTCATTAATGCCACCGGTTTCACTTTCATCAACATTTGGACGAGAGAGCTGAATGTGAACTGAGGTTAATTCGCCAGCGGGTGAAAGCGCTTCTAAAATTTGCTTAGCTCGATCCGGAAGCATTTCAAGTGACAGTAGTTGATCGCGCGCTGTATCCAGCGACAGCGACGCCATACGCAAGTAAGCGTATTCCGCTTCAATTTCAGCAATCAACTGATGGAAATCAAAAGCTTTATCCTGCCAACTGAATTCAAACTTGGGGATCCATATCTGCCAGTCAGCATCTTCCGTCCTCTCGACATGAAAAGATAATTCAAGCGCTTCAACAGGCGCCAGATCAGTACCGTCCCCTACACCTCCTAAAGCCGCTATATCGAGGTAAGGCGTAGACATAACTCCGTGCGCCGATAACTCTGCGCCAGGGCGTAAATCCAGCCATAGCTCACTATCAATTTTGGCTTGCTGCAGATCGATCCCTAACCCTCTTAGTGTTGGCAGCTGGGATGAAAAATCGACGTCATCAAATTTAATATGAGCCTTGGCTGAAAATTCTTCTACTTCTCTAGGGTCTCCGTTGGTTTCTATAATCGCAGAGAAAGGATTTTCTTCATCATCAAGCGCTGCCAATAATTTCAAGCGCCGAAAATTATCTTCATGTCGCAGCGATAATTCGCTGATTAACAATAAAGCTGCATCACCATCAAACTGGTAGGTGACGATATTGGCATCCGTAAGTCTAGCGCCGTCAACAGATAGAATCAGATCAATGATTGCATCGAGATCGAAGCCTTCCTCTGCATCCGCCTGACTTTGGCCTACTGGATACCCTCGCAAGCTCCAGTTGCCAGGTGATGCTTCCTCAACATCAGTGTTGACACCATCAATGAAAAGGCGATTGGCCTGTATCGTTCTTTGGCGAATCGTATTCAACACATCCAATTGAAAACTGACAGAGTTGATACTGAGAACAGAGTCACCATCAGGAGAATTGAGAACGACCTCTTCCAGAGTAATAACCGGAGATAAAAACGACCAGTAACCATAGAGCTTACCGACCGATACCGGTAACCCGGTAGCCTCCTTAAACCGTGATACTAATTGCGGCTGGAAGTCATCAACATAATCAATGTAATAACGCCCCAGACTGACATAGGTAGCCGTCAATACCAGCACGGTGACGATCACCGTCCAGAGCATTCGATTGAACCAGCGAATACTGATTTTTATCACGTGAGTTCACTTCCTGGTACAGTTTGGATAATCATTTCATTTCCTTAATTCATTAGAGCAGAATGACGTCAAACTGTTCCTGGTTGTACACACTCTCTACTTGAAACTGGATACTCTTACCAATAAATTCCTCCAAATCAGCAACGCTGGCGGATTCCTCATCCAGCAAACGATCCACCACTGACTGGGAAGCTAGCACTAATAACTTATCGTTATCATAAGCCCGAGCTTCGCGCAGAATTTCTCGAAAAATTTCATAACAAATAGTTTCTGCCGTTTTCACCGACCCTCTGGCCTGACAAACCGGGCAATCTTCACACATAACATGTTCGAGGCTCTCGCGTGTGCGCTTGCGGGTCATTTCCACTAACCCCAATTCAGACACGCCGGTGACAACCGCCTTGGCATAATCTTTCTCCATTGCCTTTTCCAGGGTGCGGTGTACTTGTCGCCGATGCTCCAGGTCCTGCATATCGATGAAGTCGATAATGATGATTCCGCCCAAATTACGTACTCTCAGCTGCCTCGCCAAAGCTGTTGCTGCTTCCAGATTGGTTTTAAAAATGGTTTCTTCTAGATTGCGATGCCCCACAAAACCGCCAGTATTCACATCAATGGTAGTCATCGCTTCTGTCTGATCGATAATCAGGTAACCACCCGACTTAAGGTCAACCTTTCTACCCAGCGCTTTTTGAATTTCATCTTCAACGCCGTACAAATCAAAAATAGGCCTCTCACCCGGATAATATTCAATACGCGCTGCCAATTCAGGAATATAGTCCTCGGCGAACTCTTTGACCTTTTCGTAATTTTCTTTAGAGTCGATGCGAATTTTTTCCAGCTCTGGGCGAACCAGATCTCGCATGGTTCTCATATACAACGGCAAGTCTTCATAAATAATTGCCGGCGCACTGCGCTCTTTGATTTTCCTCTCCAGAGCTGCCCATAGACGTTTAAAATATTTTACGTCGGCCTGTAGCTCATCTTCGCCAAACCCTTCTGCGGCCGTACGAATGATAAAACCGCCCAGATTTTCCATACCCTCGTTGGCTATGCAGGACTCCACCACCTCACGCATGCGGTTACGTTCAGTTTCATCATCTATGCGTTGGGAAATTCCAATATGGCGGGTATGCGGCATATATACCAGATAACGCGATGGTACCGACAAGTGCGTCGTCAAACGCGCCCCCTTGGTACCAATGGGATCTTTAATAACCTGAACAATCAGACTCTGCCCTTCACGCACCATAGAGCGTATGTCAGGTACGTCACCACCACGCTGTTCAACACCCTCATCATCTACTACAGCGATGTCCGATGCATGAATAAAACTGGTACGCTCCAGGCCAATATCGACAAAAGCGGCCTGCATGCCCGGCAATACTCGAACCACTTTACCCTTATAAATATTGCCAACAATACCTTTAGAGGCACTACGCTCGATATAAATTTCCTGCAGCACACCATTTTCAACTACTGCTACCCGCGTTTCCATCGGGGTAATGTTGATCAGTATTTCTTCACTCATAAGTGCGGTTTCGTATCCAATATCTATTTGTTTTTTCTACGGCAACCCGCTTATTGGCCGGCGCTCATTATATTCTTTTCAATCTGGAGCAAGAGTTGATGTGTTTCCAATAATGGCAAGCCCACAACTCCGGAGTAACTACCCTCGATGCGCTCGACAAATACGGCTCCCAAACCTTGTATAGCATAGGCTCCGGCTTTTCCCAGTGGTTCACCGCTATGCCAGTAATCGATAAGCTCCTGCTTGCTAATATCGCGAAAGCTCACGGCAGTAACACTCAATGCCGAATGCTGAAAATCGCCATAACAAAAGCACACAGCACTCATGACCTGATGGGTATGACCTGACAGCAAGTCTAGCATTTCCATAGCATGCTCCTGGTCTCTGGGTTTACCCATAATTCTGGCACCCAGCACCACCGAGGTATCGGCTCCTAACACAGGTTTCAATGGCAAATCATTACGCTTTAGGTACTGCCAGCCAGCGTGAGCTTTAGCCATTGCCAACCTTAATACATAGTTCTCAGCTGCTTCTCCCGCCTCTGTCGTTTCGTCAACATCGATATTAACTACCTCAAACCTGACACCGATTTGCTCTAATAATTCAGCACGACGTGGAGATTGTGAGGCCAGATAAATCCGTTTGTCAGTCATAACACTTAAGTCACATGATAAGTTCGACGAAGTAGCCGCAAAAACACCGAAATCATCGGCCATAGCAAGGCACTGATTAGCGCAGGCAATAGGAATAACAAGTTTTGCGAGGGACTGCCGGTAAGCGTCTGCACCCAATTACACAGCAATTGATTTAGCCCGATCATCATAAATATCACCCCCGCCTGCTGAATCGGAGTGAACATCCGTAAACGTTGATACAAAATCAAGGCGAGATAAGCCAATACTGATAAAGCCAAGGCATTTTGGCCCAGAGGTACACCTTCAACCACATCCTGCGCCAGACCGACCCCCCAGGCAACCGTGACGCCTACACGCTCTGGCAAGGCGATCACCCAATAAAGCAGCACCATGGCCACAAACTCCGGTCGCCCTGACCTCAACCATTCAGGCAGCGGAAAAATGTTGAGCCACAATGCCACTATTAGGGTAGCGGCGATGACCCAAAGCCCGTTGCTGCGGTTCAACATCATCGACGTTACTCTCCCGCATCCACTGCATCATCTGGCCTTTCTTGGGTAAAGACCAGTAACACATGACGACTGCGATTTAAGGCCGCACTGGGCATCGCTTTGACGGTAGCAAAGGGCTGACCCGGGTCAATGGTCACCTCAGACACCACCGCCACCGGGTAACCGGTAGGGAAACGCAGCCCCAATCCGGAACTAACCAACAGATCACCAACCTTAATATCTGTGGTAGCAGCTACATGCTGCAATACCAGTTCATGGTATAAACCAACACCCTCGGCAACACTGCGCACTCCATTGCGATTAATTTGCACGGGTAAAGCATGCGTGGAATCAGTAATTAACAGTACTCGGCTTTGCAGAGGGCCAACCTCTACCACTTGTCCCATCAACCCGAGCGCATCGATGACCGGCTGGCCAACATAGACACCATCATCAAGACCTTTATTAATCACAATCTGATGATGCACAGGATCAGGGGAGAGACCAATCATCTCTGCTACCAACACACTATCATCCAACAAAGCAGAGGAATTCAGCAGCTCACGCAGGCGAACATTTTCAGCTTCAAGTGAAGCCAGTTTCTGTACCTTGGCCTTTAGCAATATGGACTCGGCTTGTAGACGCTCATTTTCCTGCTGCAGGGTTTCGCGGCTACGCAGTTGATCACTGGACCATTGAGAAACTTGTGAGGGAATGTTGGCCACCCAGTAAAAGGGCGTAGCAATAACAGAAAGGCGAGATTCCAAGTCGTCAAACCACTGGAAGCGTTGGCCGGCAAAAACCAGTAACAACGCAACTATTCCCAGCACTAACAGCCGGGATGCAACAGAAGGTCCTTTGACAAATAATGGCTTGATGAGATGCCCCTTACTCCAAGATCAGCCCCAGCTTCGGGGCGATTTACCCCGGTATTGAGGCCCTCGGTATTTCACCAAAGTTATTCTGTGGATAACAAATCAATACTGTGCTGATCCATAATCTCCAACGCCTTGCCACCACCGCGAGCGACACAGGTCAATGGATCATCAGCGACCAATACGGGTAAACCGGTCTCATCGGATATCAAACGGTCAAGGTCATGTAATAACGCGCCGCCACCGGTCAACACGATACCCGTTTCGGCAATATCTGCCGCCAATTCTGGTGGTGATTGTTCCAGTGCACGCTTCACCGACTGCACAATAGCCGTTAACGGCTCCTGCAATGCTTCAAGTACTTCATCACTATTCAAAGTAAAACTGCGGGGAACCCCCTCAGCCAGGTTGCGACCGCGCACATCAATTTCGCGTAATTCACTACCCGTATGGGCACAGCCAATTTCTTTCTTAATCCGCTCAGCAGTGGCATCGCCAATCAGGCTGCCGTATTTGCGGCGTACATGGGAGACAATAGCTTCATCAAAGCGGTCACCCCCCACACGTACCGAATCGGAATACACCACACCGTTCAATGAAATGATGGCGATTTCTGTAGTACCACCACCAATGTCCACCACCATCGAACCCTGCGCTTCTTCGACAGACAAGCCTGCACCAATCGCGGCCGCCATTGGCTCTTCTATTAATCGCACCTCACGAGCACCAGCACTCAACGCCGATTCGCGAATTGCGCGGCGCTCTACTTGCGTAGATTTACAGGGCACGCACACTAGCACTCGGGGACTGGGACGAATAAAACTATTCTGATGTACCTTGGAGATAAAATGCTGCAGCATTTTTTCTGTCACCTGAAAGTCAGCAATCACACCATCTTTCAGTGGACGGATGGCAGTGATATTGCCAGGCGTACGACCCAGCATACGCTTGGCATCAGAACCAACTGCCTCAATGGTTTTTTGACCATTATGGACACGAATGGCTACCACTGAAGGTTCATCAAGTACGATGCCTTCTTCTCTTACATATATCAGGGTATTTGCTGTGCCCAGGTCAATGGACAGATCGTTGGAGAACAATCCTCTAATTCGTTTCAGCATGAATTGATTTCACCTTAGCTATCTAACGGTATGCACTATTGCTAATTCTTTTTAGTATTCTGGATTCACTATTGGTTGTGCTATTTGGCAATACCATGAGTGAATCATCTACATCTATTATCTTGGCTAGTTATTTCTTACTCTTCAGCCCGATTTCCAGTGACGAAAAAACTAATTAACCGACTCTAGCAATGGCAGGGATTTAGAGCAAGGCAGATTTATGATAAGTTTAGCGTTTATAACTACTTAACGCCGAAATTTTTCACTCATTCAAGGTTTTTACCTCCATCGGTGTTAGTCGCGGAATCAATAACTCAATAGACAATACATTTAACTAACAGCATCCACTCCTGTCAGCTTCCAATAAGGTACGCTTGCAGGACAACCATGCCGAGCAAATATTCATGTCAGTACAACCATCCGATATAGAAAAAATTGCCAATCTGGCTCGTATTCGCATTGATGAACAAGCCGTACCGGAAGTAGTTGATCGATTAAACGACATCCTGGCTATGGTCGATAAAATGCAGGCCGTAGATACCAGCGAAGTAGAACCCATGGCCAACCCGCTGGATGCTCATCAACGCCTGCGTGCCGACACTCCTACAGAAATAGATCAGCGCGAACAATTTCAGGCGATTGCTCCGGAGGCTGAGCAGGGCCTATACCTAGTACCTAAAGTCATTGAATAAACGAGCTCTTAATAAATCCGTCACTGATTCCTATCACAGATTAATGAGCCGATAACAACAGGATTCTCTCAACATGCACGACAAGACACTGGCTGAACTGAGCCAAGGGTTAGCAGACAAAGCGTTTTCCAGCGTTGAGCTGACCGAACATTTTCTCAAGCGGATTAACGATCTTGATGGCAACTACAATAGCTTTATCACTATCACCGAAGAACAGGCAGTAGCTCAGGCAAAGGCTGCCGATGAGCAACTCGCCAAAGGTAATACCCAAGCACTAACAGGTGTCCCAATCGCCCATAAAGATATTTTTTGTACTGAAGGGGTAAAAACCAGCTGTGGCTCCAAAATGCTGGACAATTTCGTACCGCCCTACAACGCCACTGTAATCGAAAAATTTAATGCAGCTGGAGCAATAAGTCTTGGCAAGACTAATATGGATGAATTCGCTATGGGTTCATCCAATGAAACCAGCTTCTACGGCTCAGTCAAAAACCCCTGGAATACTAGCTGTGTGCCCGGCGGCTCATCCGGTGGCAGTGCCGCAGCTGTCGCAGCTCGCTTGGCTCCCGCCGCCACTGGTACTGACACTGGCGGCTCTATTCGTCAGCCTGCAGCACTCTGTGGCATTACAGGATTGAAACCCACCTATGGCCGCGTCTCTCGCTACGGCATGATCGCCTTCGCCTCCAGTCTCGATCAAGGCGGTCCGATGACACAAACCGCTGAAGATGCAGCGCTGCTGTTAAACGTGATGGCAGGCTTTGACGCTAAAGACTCAACCAGTAGTGATACAGCCGTAGCCGATTACATCGCCACACTTAACGACGATTTGAGTGGTTTAACCATCGGCTTACCGAAGGAATATTTTGGTGAAGGTCTGGATCCTGCCATTGAAGCATCAGTGCAAGCTGCTATCAAAGAATACGAACAGCTAGGCGCTTCAGTAAAAGAAATCTCCCTACCCAACACCGATCTGGCTGTCCCCTGTTACTATGTGATTGCACCGTCGGAAGCCTCAGCTAACCTGTCGCGCTTTGACGGTGTACGTTATGGTTATCGCTGTGAAGACCCTAAAGATTTGCACGATCTATACACGCGTACTCGCGAAGAAGGCTTTGGTGAAGAAGTGAAGCGCCGCATCTTAGTGGGTACCTACGCGCTTTCCGCTGGCTTCTACGATGCCTACTATAAAAAAGCGCAGCAAATTCGTCGCTTAATCAAGAACGATTTTGTCGAGGCCTTTAAAGAAGTGGATGTCATTATGGGGCCGACCGTGCCCAACACCGCCTTTGGCATTGGCGAAAAATCTAACGACCCTGTTGCCATGTATTTAGAAGATATCTACACCATCTCCACCAATTTGGCAGGATTACCCGGCATGTCGATACCGGCCGGGTTTGCCAACGGCAAACCCGCTGGCTTGCAGTTAACCGGCAATTATTTTGCCGAAGCCAAACTGCTCAATATTGCCCATCGTTTCCAACAGGCAACTGACTGGCACAAACAACTGCCGGCAACAATTGCCGATCAGGTGGAGGGCTAATCATGGAATGGGAAACCGTAATCGGCCTTGAAGTGCACGTACAACTGGCCACGCAAACCAAAATATTTTCTGGCAGCAGTACGGCCTTTGGCGCTGAGCCCAATACTCAAGCCAATGCTGTTGACTTGGCCATGCCCGGTACTTTACCTGTGCTCAACGAACAAGCTTTGAAAAATGCCATTATGTTCGGCTTAGCTATTAACGCTGATATCAATAAAAAATCGGTGTTTGATCGTAAAAATTATTTCTATCCCGATTTGCCCAAAGGCTATCAAACCACACAGATGGACGAACCCATTGTCGGTGCCGGCACTGTCGAAATTCAGTTGAAAAATGGCAGCCACAAAACCATTCGTATTCATCATGCGCATTTGGAAGAGGATGCCGGCAAATCGTTACACGAAGGTGTTTTATCAGGCATGGGGCATGGCAGTTCGGGTATCGATCTGAACCGCGCCGGCACACCACTGATCGAAATCGTTTCTGAGCCTGATATACGCAGTGCCGAAGAAGCCGTGGAGTTCGCTAAAAAATTGCATTCCATAGTGACCTCGTTAGGCATCTCCGATGGTGAAATGTCACAAGGCTCCATGCGCTTTGACGTCAACGTGTCTGTACGATTAAAAGGCGAAGAAGAATTTGGCACGCGTACCGAGACCAAAAATCTTAATTCTTTCAAATTTATGGAAGAAGCGATCGAACTAGAAGTAGAACGCCAAATTGATATTCTGGAAGATGGCGGTGAAATTATTCAGGAAACCCGCCTCTACAATGGCGACACCAAAACAGCTCGCTCCATGCGCAGCAAAGAGGAAGCCAACGACTATCGCTACTTCCCATGTCCTGATTTATTACCCGTAGTCATCGACGATAGCTATATCGAAGAACTGGGAAACAACCTGCCCGAATTACCCGACGCTCGTCAGGCACGTTTTGTCGAAAGCTATGGCTTATCGGAATACGATGCAGGCATTCTTGGAGGCGAAGCTACAACAGCAAGCTTTTTTGAAACTGTTACCGAACAATGTGGCGATGCCAAATTAGCCGCCAATTGGGTGATGGGCGAGCTGTCAGCAAAATTAAACAATGAAGAAATCGGCATTAATCACTGTCCAATCAATGCTGAACAGCTGGGTGGCTTAATCAGCCGCATCAAAGACAACACCATTTCCGGAAAAATCGCTAAAACTGTTTTTGAAGCAATGTGGAATGGCGAAGGGACTGCTGATGAAATTATCGAAGCTAAGGACCTAAAACAGGTTTCGGACACCGGAGCACTGGAAACCATGGTTGACGAAGTCATTGCCAACAATACCGAACAAGTCGAAAACTATCGCAATGCTGACGAAGGCAAACGCAAAAAAATGCTCGGCTTTTTCGTTGGCCAGATTATGAAAGCATCGAAAGGTCAGGCTAACCCCGGCATGATCAATCAAATTCTCTTGAAAAAATTAAACGATTAAATCACTGAATCAGGTAACAGAACAATGGTACTAAAGAAAGACAAAGAAAAAGTCCTCGACGAAGTATGGACTGAAGAGCGGGTAAAAGATTTTTTAAATGTAAAACCAGCAGAGGATGTTGAAGCTGACTTTCATACATTGCTAAAGGCTTATCAAGCTATGCGATTGGAAAACTTTGAAGAGTTCGTCGGTTTCTTTGTCGCCGAAGGGCGCAACGTAAATGCTAAGGGACCGGATGGGAACACAGTATTGTCGATCATCAAAACTCATCGTAAATCAGACGAATACGCTGCAGTGCTGGAAAAAAACGGAGCAACCGAATAAACCAACTTGCACTGCTATTAGCCAACTTGTACTGCTATTAGCCAACTTGTACTGCTATTAGCCAACTTGTACTGCTATTAGAAAGATGAGAGAAATATCCCTCTCATCTTTCCCTCCCAGCAGGATTAATATGCAGTACCTCTGAGCATATTCTGTCGCGTACTCTTTTCTAAAAACTCGTTACTAATATACGGATTATTTAATCGAATCACTCGTCGCTGGTTTAAGTTTAAAGTGTCGAGCGTTTCGGCATGAGTCTGCTCGAAATAACGGGCAAAGGAACCATCAAGCTTAGCACGACGCAAACCCAACTCGATGCGCGCAGCAAGACGTGGATTTTCTTTATTAACAAAAAATGTTGATGTTGAAGGATAAGAAAACAATAAATTCGGCTCTATCATCAAGCGCTGATCCTGGTGCTGCTTCAAATCATTAACCGCCTCATTGGCACCACGTAGAAAACAATGAAAACGTTTTGCAATCAGCATTTCAAACAAATCCTCATAGTTAATACTAGTCATTACCTCCAAAGCATTTTCTGTTAACACATCCGTATCGGGCCAGTGTGCACCTTGTCCAAAAACAATACCTCTATTCATGATATCTTTATGGCTACGCACTCCTTCAAATCGCGGCAAGTCATCTTTATTGACAATACACACTCGGTGACCAATTAGCCCTTCATCTGAAACCACACGTATGGGAATCAATGACTGTTCTCGATCATCATCAATTACTACGTTCATCACTTCGAGCAACTGTCGTTGATTTTGTACCAACGATGCCAGCGCCCGTTGCTGATTAATTTCGGCTCCTCTTTGAATGACATAAGGACCATATTCAGCAGTAGTTTTTTCTAATGCCAACTCTAATAAATTGCGCGTATGTGGCGCATCAAAGTTACGGTACCATAAAACGACTTCTTCAACTGGATTAGCAAAACAACTACAGGACAGCATCAATAGTAGAATCAAACATGATTGTCCTTTAAAACGCTTATCTGAGCATCGAATCCTATTCATGGTTGAAAATCAAAATCCCTAATACCGTTGATATCACGCAATACTGATGACTGTGCAGGATTATTTAATAAAATCTGGTAACGCTTATCCATGTGTAACTGTGCCAAACTTTCACCAAGTAAGCGTTCAAACAAAGCCTCATAACTGCCGTCTTCAAGCGCTCGCAGCAATCCTAATTCCAATCGGGTTGCCAGTTCGGGTTTATCTTTGCGCACATATATAACGCCTGGCTGACTATAACGGATGACTAAGTTTTCTTCTAAAGTCAATAAAGGTTGATGCGCCTGCAGTTCTGGCCCAATTTCTTGCGCACCTCGCAAAAAACAATCGCAGCGGCCATCCTGCAACATGACAAATAACTCCTGATACTCTGACGAAGTTACTACCGGTAAACCATTACGCTGAAGCACAGCTGTATCGGGCCAGTGAAGTCCCTGACATATTGTCAGTTTTGCCTCGACAAAATCGTACGCCGTTCGAATTTGATCGAAAAAAGATTGCTCTCCGCTTCTAATCAAACACAACCTATGACCCAACAAACCTTTAAGGATAGGAAAACGTAGTGTAATGAACTGTTCGTCATGCACCACTGAAGATGCAGCACTCATAATATCTAGAGAATTACCGTCGAGCAGTGCTGCAATCGCTTGGTCCTGCTCCATGGATGCGGATCGAACAATGCTAACTGGAGGATATAAGTCTTCAGTTTTTCGAAAAGCCAGCGCCAGAAATTGATCGACAGGTGCAGTATCAAAGTTACGATTCCAAAGAACCACACTATGTTCTTCCGAATAACAGGAAATCGTGAATATTAAAAGAAAAAAGCTTACAAGCCTTCGCAATAAATACTTTGAATTCTTAATATATTTTTGGCAGACCGATAAAGTCGATAACACTATTATCATCCCCAATTAATCAACTCGACTATTCTAAAAATAAACATACCCAACACGGATCAAGACTTAGCCTAAAACTGATGTCAAATCTTATCTCAATTTTTTAATGAGCTAGACAGGGAGCTCTATATAAACATATCATTTTCCAAGCTAAGTAATTGTTCCTTGGTTTTAATTCCGCCGGCATAACCAATCAGACTTCCATTGCTACCGATAATTCTATGACAAGGCACCATTATTGAAATCGCATTAGCACCATTTGCATTAGCCACTGCTCTAACAGAATTCTTATTAGCAATATCTTCTGCAATATTCATATAGGTTGATGTTTCGCCAAAGGGAATCTTAATCAACGCATCCCAAACCGTTTTTTGAAAATCAGTGCCAATCATTAACAACGGGACAGTAAAAATTTTTCTTTGAAAATTTAAATATTCATTTAGCTCTTGCTTGGCCTGCTCTATCACTTCGTCTTTTTTAACTACAAATTCTGCTTGTAGACCTTTTTTAATTCTTGCATCTATCGAAGCTCTCATTTTTCTATATTTCCAATCACATAGGCATAATTTGCCATTAAATGAGCCTAACAATAATTCTCCAACAGATGTCTTAAAACTCTGAATATTTATAGTTTTCATTCTAATTCTCTATAATCGCAAATTAGCTATTAACAACATCAATCCAGCGTTTTATTTCGTTCTATTTAATCGGGTCCAATACCACTACCGGAATCTGTCTATCAGTAGCTGCCTGATAGTCAGTATAAGGTGTGTAGTAATCCACCATGACATCCCAAAGCCGAGCGCGCTCCTCACCTTCAGCCACACGTGCTTTGACCCTGTATTCGTCATTAGCTACTTGTATACGAGCCATCGGATTAGTTTCAAGATTCAAAAACCAGGCAGGGTGTGCAGGCGCACCGCCTTTGGAAGCAATCACGCAGTAACCACCATCACCAGTGGGTCGATAGATCAAGGGAATAATGAGGGCCTTACCCGATTTACGTCCCGTCGTAGTCAGTAATAGTGTAGTCAGCATACCCTCGCCACCAGCCAGGCTGGCATCCCACAAATGACCAGCTTCGCCATCGGCAAGATAACGCTGTATGTGCTCTTTAATCCAGGGTGGTAAGGAATCAGGAATATCGATATCAGCCATCACAGCTCTCCTTCTATGATCACGACACGTTAAATAAAGATAATAGTGGAACAGTTTACCGGTTATGGCTACTAAAAAAAGCCCGATAATTGCTTTTCAACTACTTTGATAAAACCAAATACCATTGGTTACCTGGCAATCAACCGCATCCAGCCCCATATGAATCATCAAACCAATTCCCACCAAGCGTGACTGAGGGAAAAAACACAGAATGAAATAAAACCCAACGAGCCATAACTGATGTAGGGGATGGAACCCAATACTACAACGCCCGGGATCATAGATTGGATTAGCCAATAGATGATCGAGGTCGACAATCATCGTCGCTATCATTATAAACCATGCTCTTTTCCATTCGTTGCGAAAACATGTCAGGGCGA
>JANQLG010000050.1 GCA_028280715.1 Spongiibacteraceae bacterium
CACATCACAATAGCACGATACTATTTTTTTATAACAGCCATGGTAAGGCGGGAAATACAACTCAGTTTTCCCCGGCTATCTTCAAGCCTAATTTCCCAGACTTGCGACATACGGCCACCATGAACCAACGTAGCAGTACCTATCACTTCTCCTTCACTAACGGCACGTAAATGATTGGCATTGACCTCCTGCCCTACACAGTAGTACTGGCTTGAGTCGACAATCAAATTAGCGCCAAGACTGCCTAGCGTTTCGGCCAATACCACATTAACACCACCGTGCACGACACCGTAAGGCTGGACAGTTCGCGAATCGACGGGCATCGTGCCGCGAATAAAATCTGCCCCTAACTCCGTCACCTGAATACCCAACACCTCACAGGCAGTATTTCTCATAGTGGCATTAATCGCTTCAATACTGGGGGAATCAAACCAAATAGTATCTGTCATGTTATTACTCAACGTTATTATTCAAAATTGCTTTAACGAAAAATGAATGACTTCTCTTAACTCTCAAGAGAAAAACAGATTTCACAATATTGACTGACAGATAGCAAACTTTGTTAACTGATAAACCTGCGATTATGCAAGGCTACAATGGAAAAGCGCGCGAATGGAAAAACGTGAGGCTTCGATAAATCCACCACCACCTAAAAACAAAAGCCATCTGCATAGCAGATGGCTTTCTACTGGATATTAGCGGCAATTGCGCTAATACATAAGGTTATTGGCAAGCGCCTAAGGTACCGCCATTTTGGCTGTAGTAATTATCCCAGGCATACAAGCTGGCCAAACGCGTATTACCATTGAAGCAGATAGTGGTAAAGCCGTTAACTTGCAACTCTTCTATACGCTCTATTCTGAAGCTCACTGCAGGCTCACCGCCCTCCAGAAATGCAAGCAAAGCGTTATAGTCTGGAGTAACAACATAAGCCGTTTGTAACAAACCAAGAGTAAATGGAATATTACGCAAAGCCAATGTGGTTGGGCCTAGCTCCGGGTTAGCCACTGAACCGCGAGAAACAATCTCAGCATTACTCCAGTCATCTGCACTGTGCAATGTGATGATTTCACTAACAAGGCCACCTTGACTATCAAAGGTATTAGCGACTGCAGCGATATCACCATGCTTATTAACAACCACACCATCCATCGCAATGGGCTGCCCCATATTGACGAAAGAATAAGCATTAGGGTCATTCACAGGGACCTTCATAAGAGAACCACCAAGCGGACGTGCTACTAGCAGGTAACCGTCAGGATGATAATCAATACCATTAGGTGCGATAGTAGGGTCGCCAAAGTTAACAAACACACTGGCATTACCTGCGGTATCCACCTTATAAACCACACCGGCAAACCAATCAGTTACATAAATATTACCTTCAGGGTCACTGGTTAAATCGTTAGCCAATTGAGGAACACCAGCACCTAACATACCGGTAAAACTAACCAGACTAATTTCTTCACCCGTATCGAGATCATAAACACCCACTTCAGCAATGCTGGGCTGTGTAGGATCAAATTGAACATAAGGATTTGCAAAAGCGACTAATACACGATCCTGATATTTATCAATATGAATACCAATAGCACTGGGAGCCAGGCTGGTATGTTGGGAGAATGGCGTTGTTACACCAAAGTCATCAACTTGAAAGACACCACTGTGAAAAACAGAACTCACTAAAAAACGATAATTTTTTGAATCCCATTCCACACCTTCAGGATGCAATAAAGGAAATTGCGCATCAACCTGACCAGGTAGTAAAGCATAAGCAGAATTTCCAAGTGAGACGAGGGAAACACTCACTAACAGCAGTAATTTATTGATTATTTTCATATACATTCCTCCTTTAATTTAAAGTGCTTAATGAATGCGGAGGAGAGCATATGCCAGGCAGTGAAAATAAGTACAGCGAATGCAGCGGTTATAATCGCTCACTTTTACATAAATACCATTGAAATTGACATAACCGTTCAAATACACACATAAACTATTCGATTTAAAAAATAACTGACAAAATATTCGCATTAAATAACATCGCATCGCCATTTTTTAATAAACTAGATTTCATACAAATAACACTATTAAATGAAACAGAGTTACACTTAACACAATACCCATACTAATTTTTTGACGGGAATCACGCGTGTTATTTATTAAAAAAACCAACACACTTGACGGCAAAGATTTACTCGCTGAAGCCGAAGGCATAACCGCCATTCAACAGCTTTTAACTCAGCATGCCATCAATGAGTTAATGACTCCGACCATTAAAACGGTTACTAACAGCAAACTGGAAATGACCCACATTCAACAAACATCTCCCACACCAGAACAGTGGCAACAATTGGGGACCGGTTTGGCCAAATTGCATAACATTAAGCAAACACAATTTGGCTGGCACAGCGATAACTTTATTGGATTAGGGCAACAGCTGAATGTGTTGAGTAACGATTGGGCCACATTCTTTATTGACTACCGGTTAACACCGCAAATTGATCGCATAACTGATCATTCAATAAAAGAATATTTCCTACAGCATTTGGCAACAAGTCAATCAACAATAATTGACCTTCTAGGCACCGTTAACGAAGCATCCTTATTACACGGAGACTTATGGAGCGGCAACGTACTATTCAGCAATAATAAGGTCTGGCTAATCGACCCGGCTGTCTATTATGGAGATGCTGAAGTTGATATAGCTTTTACAGAAATGTTTGGAAGATTTAATCCATTATTTTATCAAAGCTATTTTGAGTTAAGGCCGCGCAGTAATACTTACCACAAAAAGAAAATCATCTACAACCTGTATCATTATTTAAATCACTACAATATTTTTGGCGGTAGTTATTTGCAAGGCTGTGAGCAGGCTTTTGAACAAATTCTTGCAGTTAGCCGGAATTACTAATCCAGTAAGAGTTCATATCTATGCAAACTCTATTTTTTTAAATCAACATTAAATGCTGAGTGAATAGTTTATTGATTAACAGTAGATAGAAAATCATTATCTTCCTGACATGGATCAACCAGCTCATTCATAGAAATTCTTTTTATATTGTTATAAGTTTCCGGCTGAGATGCCACAAAACGCTTTACATACGTATCGTCTAAAACTTCTTTTACCGGCGGTTGACGGTGAATCGACATCAGTAAATCGCTATATTGCTGTTTCCGCTCTTCTGTCAAATCAGGATGGGCAAATATCAATGTCAGCGGCAGCTCAGTAGCAATATGTAAAGCATGCAATTTATTCTTAATATTTGGTACGGTAACTTCCCACACTACCCGCCCGATTAAGCCATACTCAACTTCTCCATTAAGTACTTGAAGAACAGTATCATCGGGGCGATTGTTATTAACAAACGTTATCTCTGACAAAACATCTGCAGCATTATTGTTAATAACATCCTTATATAAATCGATATAGCTAGTAGCTACTGCCACCTTCTTGCCAGCCAGGTCTTGCAAACTTGCGACGTTCTGCCTGCTGATGATAATCATTTCAAATCGACTAACTGATTCCACTAATGGCACATATCCCTTTTCCACCAAAGGTTTCCAGAGACGAAAAATAGACGATACTAATGCCTCTTTCGACAATTGAAAAAACCGATAAGCCTCGCAGTCACCTCGCGGTATGGCTGCCTCAATTCCCATTTCCTGGCGCATATGATCTATTACCGGTGCAAGCTGCCGGTGACTAATGGATGCGGGAAGGGAACTATAAATGACTATTTTGTTTTCGGGTTGAAGCTTAGTATTGGCATTGGCATCAACTTCGTTAGCTAAACCAAAAGATGAAGCTAATAGAACAAGGATAAATAGAGGTACGCTTATAATCATCACACCATCTGTTAACAATCTATACGCCGGATATCAAACCGCTTGTTACAGGCAACGATATAATAATTAGCATAGCGCAAAAAAAGTAGGCGGAACCCTATCAATTGGAATAGGCCTTAGTATATTTATAACAAATGCAGAGTTACCCCCAGAACGACTATTACAACTAATTTATTGCTACAACCAATCTATTTCTTTATGCAGGCATAAATTGGATTTTCCGTTTAGCTTTTTAGCCTCCTCAATTATTGTTTATATCGGTAATAAGCCTGTTCCGCCGACATCAACCGAACATCGGAATAACAATATTCGAAGTTGGCATCTCTTTCTTCCACAGAATCTTCAAGCAAATGCTCATACTTATGTAAGTTCTCTTTCTCCAACTCAACCGCAATAGGCACTGGTGTTTCACTACACACCTGTTCATAAGAGTGCTTTGTACGGTTATAACATTCCTGGTATGTCTTATTACCTTTTTCAATATTCTTGCAAATTATTTTATCCGGCACCTCAAAGGATATCGTTTCACAGGATTTATGAACGCGATACCCCCGATCTAATGCTGCGGAAATATCATCAATTTTGTTTTCAAACGTTGATATTTTTCGCTCATGATATTCAACAGCATGATCTCTATTGCATACATATTCAGCACGTTGGCTGGCATCCATCTGTTTAAAATCGTCGAGTGAAACGCAACCTGATAACAGCGACGCAATGAGAACAACAGGATAAGAAATAATTTTCATGACCACTCCAAAACTGGCTACACAAGCATAGTGTATGCACTGAAGCTGAATCCTGGATGAATGGGTTTAGCCGCGCAGGCTAAGTGAGTAGAACTATTAGTTGTGCATCACAAACACTATCGAAAAATGATTAGGCGCAGTTAATGATCAGGTACAGTTGAGGAGGTAAGCTGCCGGGCATTTACCTGAAAACCTAGACCTGAAAGCCTAGACCCGACAGCTGTAGAATAAAACCGATTAGCGATTTAACACATCATCCTTAACACTCATGGCGATACCGGCTACTTCCTGGATATCGGCATTACCCACACCCAATTCAGTCAACGTTGAGGCCAGGTTTTCTACCACAGCATCAAAATGCTCTTCATTTAACCCCAGGTGTGCATGGCCCGCACGCATATCTTTGCCGCTGTAATCATTCGGCCCACCAAACACCATCGTTAAAAAGGCCTTTTGCTTATTGGCCTGGGCCACCATATCCAGGTTTTCAAAAAAACCATTGATGCGTTCATCTGCCAGAACCTTGTCATAAAATTTATCAACGGCAGCATCCACTGCTGCTTCACCACCCAATCGTTCATACAGGCTGCTCATATTTTTTACCCTCTTTAAAAATTTGTGATCCCTAATATCTGAATAACTAAATATCTATTCTCCTCTCCAACACGACAAAGATGCATTTTATTTGCATCTTTGTAAGAGGTATACTAGATGCATCTTTTAAAAAAGTAAATGATTTAATACGCACATGCAGCTAACCAAGCACACAGATTATGCCTTTCGGACTCTCATTTACCTAGCCTCAGTGCCTGAAGGCAAGCTAACCAGCATCAAACATATCTGTGAATACTACGACATATCCCCTAACCATCTCTCCAAAGTAGTACTTAAGCTAGTTAATCTGGGGTATGTAAAATCAGTGCGCGGAAAGGGAGGCGGTATATGCCTGGCGCAGTTACCTGCAGCCATCTATCTCAGAGATGTTTTACAGGCCGTAGAGCCCGAGCTAAACCCGGTAAACTGCAATGAACCACCCTGCCGAATATCGCCCAACTGCCGGCTCAAGCAGGTATTAGGAGGCGCGATGGCTGCATTTTTGGCTTCTATGGATGGTATGACCTTGGCCGATATCGTGGTTGATCAACTAGATACCCAGGTCATAACCATTCAATAACCGGGCAGCTAAAACCAGATAACTAAAACAAGGCAACTAACTAACAGGGTCCAGTCGCACAAAATACCGGGGTGGAAACCCTGTCAGAAGCTTTATAACAATACCCAATGGACGCTCACTATTAACACGATCATGCTCTGCCCCTTCGATTTTCACAGCACGATACTCTGTGGTCACATCTGAATACGTCACCTCTATTTTGGGGTTTTCCAACGCGCGGTTATACCAGGCTCGCGGCCAATGATTGGCGGCAACATATAATTTTCCATCCACTTCAAGGCGAGCCACTACGCGAGGATAAGCAGTACCATCGGCATCAAAGGTGGTAATAACTTGTGTACTGCCGCCCGCAGGCTGGACATAACCTAGCAGCGATTCAAATGCGACAACTACGCCCACATAAACCCCAAATAAAATAGCGATTATCTTTAACGCTTTCATCAACAACCTCCTGCTCTTTTTATTAATTAGTCAGATTGCCGTAACCAAACTGGCTTTTATACCTTTTGTAATACCAACTGGTGGTTATAAATTCCCGGCTCATTGACTGCCTCAACCGCGATCATTCGCTGTTGCTCATCTTTACTTTTTCTCGCCAATAACCGATCGCGCTCATTAAGAGGTTCATCAGGAAAATACATCTGAGTCACCAACTCCTCATAACCCCGCTTACTGATCTTAAAGTGAATATGCGGCGTGCGCCTCCACATAAACGAAACCGGATAAGCGCCAGGGTATATGGTTTTAAAACGAAACCGACCTTCTTGCCCGCTGAGCACAATTGCCCAACCCTGAAAATTGGGATCTAACGGCGCCTTATTAGTGTCATGTGGATGTCGATAGCGCCCCGCGGCATTAGCCTGCCACAAATCCACGGTGACATCCTCAATCGGGTTGCCATCGGTGTCCAATACCTGCCCCTGAATGACAATAACCCTGCCCTCGGCTATGCCAGCCTGCCCCTCTATTCGCGTAAGATCAAAATCTTTATCCTTTTGTGCCTCGACAGGATAAAAAGGACCTTCGACTTCAGAAGGTGTAGGGAGTAATTTGGCAAAGACTTTCGCCGCGCTCGTGCCGACTAACAGCCCAAGCACAGTGCTAATAGCGCCCCGTTTTAAAAACAGTCTTCGATTTGTTTTATTCATCGACGGTTATCCCTTATGAATAACACACCAACAACAGAAAACCAGATTAAACCGACTAAATGCTATTTACTACTACAAACATACAGCCGATGATTACCATTACGAAATAAAACCGTTCTTTAATAGATGACTATCTATGAGCAACCCAGACAGCTATGAGTAACCCAGACAATTATGACAACATTCCCGATGTGCGCGACGGCTTGAATAAAAAAGAGCGCGCTATCTTGTACTGCCTGCAACAAACCCAACAGGAACTAGGCGGCAGAAATGTCCCCACGATTATGCTCTATGGGCGGGTATTAGAATTAGTGGATATCAGCCAGGAAGAATTCCAAAGCATTCTCAATCGCTTTGTTGGTATGACGAAAACATCGGATCAATGAATCAGGTACATTGCAGGGTAGAAAATAGTAAAGTCAAAAACCGTCAACGACTTTTTAAAAATATAAACACATTCATTTTCACTCATTGGTAAAGGCGTAAACTTTATGCTGGCACTCAAATATATTCATATCAGTCTGGCCGCCCTCTCCATCACCTTATTTGTTGTCCGCTTTGTCAGTCGGGAAGCTGGTGCAGCGTTTATTCAGGCCAGGTTTTTTAAAATAGCACCTCACTTGATTGATACCTGTCTGCTCATCAGTGGTATTACCTTGGTAGTTATGGTGGGTTATTCGTTGTGGCCGGTTAATTGGTTATCCATCAAGTTAGTGTTGGTGGTGGCTTATATTGTTAGTGGGTTTGTGGCGATGAAGGCGGTTGATAGGGGTAGGCGTTGGGGGGCTTTGGTGGTGGCGATGGTGTTTGTTGGGGGGGTTGTTTATTTGGCAATTGGGAAAGGGATTTGAGAATAAGGGTTATTTTTTATTTTATTTGCCGGGGGTTGCCCGGCGGCAAGTCACTTCTTTTGCATGGCCAAAAGAAGTAACCAAGAAAAAGCCACCCTACTTCCGTCGCCCTGCGGGTTCCCTGCGCTTCTCAAATTTGTTTCGGCACGCGGTCCGAACTCAAAATAAATGATAATCAATCATTTATTTCTCAGACATACGGCCGCTCTAAGGGCCGAAAAAATTCTGCGATGCTCGGCGACTACAAAAGGGAATAAAAGTCAAAACCGAAAAACTGTCCCCTGCTTTATTCTCATATTCTCATCTAGGCTGCAGCCATTTCGGTAAAAACGAATAGGGATCCAACACTTCAGAAGCAGCCACATCAATACCGTAAGTGCCGAGAATTTGTTGCAACTGACCAGAGCGAAACGCATCAAAGGTCTCGGTACAGCCGCCGACAAATTCACCGCCGATAAAAATCTGCGGAATCGTCACACAACCGGTTTTAGTCTTCAACACCTCACGAATATTGCCGCCGAGGTTATCCTGTTGAAATTCCACAGAATCCAAATCCACCGAGCGATAGGGAATATCGCATTGAGCAAAAAACTTCCGCACCGACCAGCAGAACTCACACCACTCCAGTGCAAACATCGTCACCGGTTGTTCGCTATCACTTAGCACCTGATCGATAAACTGCTGCGCGGCGTCGAGGTCTACGGTTTTATCGTCACTAATTTTATTGTCGCTATCATCGGAAACAGGTGCCGCCGGCGCTGTCACATCAAAACGAAAACCCGGCGTCGATTTAGAGATTTCCAGCTCCTCGTCGGTCATCTCTTCGGAAATATCCTCAAACAACGGCGTACTCAAATACCGCTCGGCCGTATCCGGCAACATACATAACATGTTAGTGCCAGGCGCAGCAGTTTCAGCAATACGCAACGCACCCGCAAAAGTCGCTCCCGCAGTAGTGCCAACAAAAATGCCCTCCTGCTGCGCCAGTTCTCTGGACATGCGCAAAGCATCATTACCGTTGATACCCATAACACCATCGATTAGCTGCGCATCGACGGCATCGGCGGTCAGTTTAGAAATAAAGTCCGGCGTCCACCCCTGCATCAAATGAGGACGAAAATGCGGATGACTGGCGGCGGGCGAACCATCGTCATGCTGTTGTTGCGCCACGCCGCTTTCCAGCAGTGGCGAATTATCGGGTTCACAAACAATAATTCGAGTGTCAGGGCTACGCTCGCGCAGCACCCGCGCCACACCTTTCAATGTTCCCCCGGTACCGTAACCCGTGACCCAATAATCCAACGGTTCGCCGTCGAAAGCGGCAAGAATCTCCGGCGCAGTAGTGCGGGAATGCATATCGGCATTGGCTTCGTTTTCAAACTGCCGAGTGAGAAACCAACCGTGTTGCTCCGCTAGTTCAATCGCTTTGGCCAGCATACCACTGCCCTTTTGCGCTGCTGGCGTTAACACCACCTTAGCGCCGAGAAAGCGCATCATCTTGCGTCGCTCAACGCTAAAATTCTCAGCCATCGTCACCACTAAGGGGTACCCCTTTTGCGCGCACACCATAGCCAGGCCAATACCGGTATTACCGCTAGTGGCCTCCACCACCGTTCGCCCCGGTTGCAGCGCGCCACTTTTCTCCGCGGCCTCAATCACCCCCAATGCCAGCCGATCCTTCACTGACCCCATCGGGTTAAAAGCCTCGATTTTGACGTAGAGATTAATATCCGGCGGCGCCAGTTTGTTGATCTTCACCACCGGAGTGTTGCCGACGGTCTCGAGAATATTGGCAAATTTATTCGTCATGTTACTCATCTTACCTATTTACTGAATGACTGATTAATCTATCGCTGATACCTTCACCCATGTAAAAGACTCAATAGAGAACGTCTAGTTCACTCACAGGCTGGCCATTGTCATCATAAAACGGCGTTGGTCGATGTCGGCCACGGATCTTTTTAATAGCCACCAACAAACAGCCGTCAAATTGACCTAGACAAATTTTTATAATACTAATAAGCGGTTTAACAAAGCTCTCAATTGGTCATCCACGGACTCAACTCATAATCTGCCATGGATTTTCCTTTTTTCCTAGATATCTCCCTACGCCTGTTGTTTACCGGAGTTATCATTTATCGAAATAAAAGTTCTTCGCCTGTGCGTCTGGGTTGGGTGATCGTGGTGTTGCTCATTCCTTTTATCGGTATGGCTCTGTATTTGCTGTTTGGTGAAGTTTGGCGGGACCGGGGTCGTCTGGCACGACATAAGTCGATTATTGATCGGGTACGTAGCCAGATGGAAACCGTACCTTTTAGTGCCCCTGAACAGATGCCAGATAACGCCTATGCAAAAGTGGCTAATGCCTTTGAATTTCAGGGCGCTTTTCCACTACGTCAGGGCAACCAATTACAGCTTTTCAGCGATCCCAAACAGACCATGCTGAAGATTGCCGAAGATATAGATCAGGCGCAACAGAGCTGTCATTTACTGTTTTATATCTGGCTCGATGATGACTCGGGAAACCTAGTGGCGAATGCATTGATTCGCGCTCGGCAACGCGGGGTTGAATGTCGAGTGCTTGTCGATGCGATGGGTTCGGCTCAGTTTCTAAATTCTGCACTTAAAACGCGAATGGATGAGGGCGGCATTGAAGTGGTGACTTCGTTTCCGTTGTCCAGTTTCGATATACGAATCGATCACCGCAACCACCGTAAACTGATTGTCATCGATGGCAATATTGGATGGACTGGCAGCCGCAATCTGGCCGACGCCGAATTCAGCATCAAACCCGATTTTGCACCCTGGGTCGATATCATGGTGCGCATGAGCGGACCATCAGTGTACGACCTGCAGATAGTATTCATTGAAGACTGGCTACTTGAGCAGGATGTGCCGATCGAAACGCTGATGACACCGATGCCGAAACCCGAGAATAACCAATCACAAGTTCAAGTATTCGCGTCCGGGCCAACCTTAGACTTTCGAAGATTGCGTGAAATAACGATCGTATCGCTATTCATTGCCAAACATGAATTAATTATCACAACACCTTATTTCGTACCCGATGAAGCCAGTATAACCGCCTATTGCGGCCTGGCACGATCCGGCATACGGACTGTGTTGATCGTACCCAAACACAATGATTCCAAGATGGTCGCTGCTGCTAGCCGCAGCTTCTATCAGGATCTGCTCGATGCCGGTGTGGAAATCTACGAATATCGGCCCGGCCTGCTGCATTCCAAGACCGTCACCATTGACGGTGAATTGTCTTTACTCGATACCGCCAACTTCGACCGCCGCAGTTTCGAACTGAATTACGAAATCAGTTTTGCCACCACGGATATTACCTTCACGTCTCAGTTACGCGACCTGCAAATGCAATACATCTCGGATTCCGACAGAATCGACAAAAATCAATGGTCCGAACGCTCAGACTATTCCCGTTTTGTGGAAAATACCGCGCGATTGTTTGCCCCAATTTTGTAATCAGCTTTTCGATTTCAACAATTCGTCCAACTGTCTGCGCAACAACTCCTTGGCGGGCTCAGATTGTTTGAATATCTCCTCGGCCCTGTAAAATTCGAGCATCTGAATATCAACGATATCTGGCGCGATAAATATATCCGGCGGCGCTGTCAGCAGCTTGTGCTTGAGTATCGTCATCTGCATGATTTGAAAGCTGTTAAAAACTGCTTCGGTAAACGACGGGATTAAATCTGCGCTTTCAGTGCGGTTACCCATGACATTGATCGCAACGACTAAATCGCAATCATCGAGTACATCAAAAGGTACCGGATTCACGGCGCCGCCATCGATCAGAACTTGGTCATTAATGGCCATGGGCACAAAGACACCCGGCAGTGCCATACTAGCCTGAATGGCCTGACGAATATCCCCGGATTCGAATACAACCTGCTCACGCTTCCAGAAATCGGCTGCCACAACTTTGAGCTGGCATGTTAAATCTTCAAAAACCGAGGCTCTGACATCGTACATCAAATCGGCCATGAAACTATCGGCTTTTAAAAGCGCGTTACCGCTCCAATCAATATCAATATACTGAAGCCAGCGAAATGTGTATTTGTCTTTAATACTCCGCAATAATCCGTCGCCTTCCATGTACGACATCTGCGACACAATATAGCGGATCTCCTTAGCCGAGTGTCCTGATGCATATAAAACACCGACAATTGCCCCAATACTGGTGCCGGCAATTTGATGCACTGGCAATCCAAACTCATCGATCACTTCCAGCATAGGAATATGCGCCAGGCCCTTGGCCCCGCCACCGCCCAAAGCAATGCCCAATTTCATTATTGATAACCTACTTTTTCCCGATGGGTCCATATTAGAACATAAGCCACATCTAGACATTGGAAAAAGGCTCTGACCTCTTTAATTGATGTCGTAGTGGCGAGGGTATTTATTGGGGGGGTTGTTTATTTGGCAATTGGGAAAGGGGGTTAAGTTTTTTTGGGGTTGGCTGGGAGTAAGTTGTTTTTCTTTGTTATTGCAGTGAATTTGAGTGCAGGGTTTCGCCCCGCTGGGCGAGTTCATTTTCTTTGAATGCCCAAAGAAAACGGAACCAAAAGAAAAGGCACCCACTTCCGTCGCCCTGCGGGTTCACTGCGCTACTCAGAAATTTGCGGCCGCGATTAGTAATAAAACCCTCTGTGGTTTTATTAGCCTTCGGCCGAGCAGTTTACTGCTCGCAGCAAAAAGCATGCTTTTTGTCGAACTCACGAAGCTCACAAATTGCGAGAGTAATTTGGACGACCTTTAGGTCGCCCGTAGGGTGAAAATACGCCTTAGCGTATTTGAATCAAACATACGGTCGCTCTTTGGGCCGTAAATTTCCTCCGTTGCTCGTCGACTCCAAAAGGGAGTTTGAACATCAAAAACGTAAGTCAAAAACAAACAGCAAAAGCTTTAGTCGTTGGCGGCGGAATGGAGTTCTCTGATCTGTTGTAGTTGTTCTTTGAATTCGGAAACCTTGCGTTTTAGCCAGTCGGCATGGCTTTGCATACCGTGAATGCTGTGTTGATTCATTATTTCACTATTGGCCACCAAACAGGAAAAGGCATCACACAGAAAAGCGCAATCCTCGTTAAAGGCGGCGAATTCGTCATAGTATTCGAGTAATGCCGTCGCCAAGGTGGGTTCTGTTGTTTTGGGATTATTCTCTGGCGCATCCATAGTGCTACTCCTATAGTCTCCATTTATGAATATGAGACTAACACGGGGTAATGTTCACATATGAACTATTTAACCAACAGGGCATGAAAGGGCTTTGACCCTTTTAATTGTTATTGTCTGATTTCGGCCAATAGCGGACATTAGAAAAGAAATTATTGACTACAAAAATGACGACTTGACTGACCTTATGCTACTCTAATTTCCTGCGTAAGCGGGATGTCGTGTGCCGTCTCTTTAGTAACTAAAAATAGGAATTTATAAAAGTGTCAAAAATAGAGGATATTTTCTCGTCAATAAGAGCAGCAACAAAAGAGCGCGTATCTACGCCCATCGGTGGATACATTTTTCTTTCCTGGATCGGCTGGAATCACAAGTTAGCGATGGCCCTATTATTCGCAAATTCATTAGAAGAAAGATATGAATTGCTGCAAAAAATCTATCCTGACTCGGGTGCGATTTTCCATTTATGGATTCTCAACCCACTTTTAACCGGCCTGACAATACTTTTCATAATCCCCATCCTCCACTTCCTTGTTTCATTGTGGCAACACTTAGTAAACGCGTCATTAAAAAAAGCTCAGCATAAAATTCGGTCGCCTGAGATAATACCCGTAGAGAAGCTTCGGGCTATTGAGGAAGAGATTGAAAATTTGGAATACGAAAAAGAGAAAGTTGAAAATTCTTTAACGCGCAAGGTTTACGATCTAGAAGAAGAAAACACAAAGCTTCTAAATGAGAACACCAAGACGCAGCAACAATTAAGAAACCAAAGTGAACGGATTTTACAGCTAGAGGCAAAAAACGGCAAGCTCTCTGTTACGGAAAAATCCATACTTCTAACAATAGCTGAATCGAATGAATACCACATGAGCGATTCAGAAGTGATGAATAAATGCAATTTAAACGTTGTTGAATACAACTTATATCGTAAACGACTTTACGAAGATCTTCATTTCATTCAACCCTTCCAAACAGACAAAATACAGCTAGTAAAAGATGGCATATCAGCCGTTGTAAAGATCAAGGAATCTACCAACGATGGCGAATAAACTTAACAGCTGTGTTTTTAAGCTTTCTGACATCGATGACAAGTACTTTTTAGAAAACCTTGAGAACCGAGAATTATTGTGTCGGTGCGGAAACGACTTCAATGACCTGTATGAATTTCACCACGTCTTAGAAGACGTGTGGCCAAACTATGAAAAGAACAAAGATGAAGCGCGTCGTTTAATTGACATTATTGATCCGAGCATATCCAGCAACATACTTTCCAGCAAGGAATCATATTATAACTACATCAGCGATAAACACGGTCATTTAGTCCATTATACACAGGAAAGAATCACCGAGAACTCCAATCACTTTCGTATCTGCAGTTTCACTAGACGATGGAATAATCAGCTGATGTGGGCACATTACGCGAATGGCGGACGTGGTGTTGGGTTGGTATTCGATTCAAAAAAAATATGGCACTCTGATGGAGCCAGAACGTCTCAAGCCCACACTGAAGTATCTGGAACAGCATATAGACTATCCTGGGTCAGATACAGCCATAACCCGCCTCGGCTCAATGCTGTCAGCATTCTAGAAAATGTTCGAATAGGTACAGAGGAAAAAATAGAAGAGATAACGAAGAGAATGCTTGATGCCGGAGTCTTAACAAAATGCCGAGAATACCGGTATGAACAAGAATCTAGATTGATAATTCGAACTGAAGGGCAGGATGTTGGCGCCGAGCCCATACTCTACAAATACAATCCAGAAGCCTTACAAGGCATGATAATTGGACCAAAGAGCAATTTGGATACCGTACGAAAAGCAGCCGCTCATCTTCCATCAGAAGCACACATCTATTTCACCAAGCCATCAAAAAACAGATATAAGTTAGAAATTGCGGAAAGCATGACAGTAGAGAATTTTTTGTCATAGCCCCACTAATCTAACCGCGTTACCAATTCCTCCTATCAAAAGATAATCCTTCTAATAAGCGAATAGCTACCTGCAGTAATCCAAAACTACTGGAGACAGATTTATTTTATTAGTTTTGATACTTTTTAAATAAATCTGTCCCAGTTTTTGTTTAGTAAAAGGGCTGTACCCCAAGTTATTGATTTTTGATGTATATGTTAGGAGATATTACGCTACAAACTAATAACTCGAATATTTCTCCTTCCTTTTTTATTTTCTCTCCATACTTCAACACGATATAGGTCGGGCACAGGTACCGGCTGTTTTGGTGTGGGCTTACGGGGATTTCTCTGCTTTTTAGTTTCTAGAACTAAGAGCTCTCCATCAGCACCAACCAGAGGCAATTGAATCTGCTGGGGAAGTGACGGGGCGGCTTTTAAGGCATTTTGTAACTCATTCATAAACTCAGGAGAAGACTCTGCTTCTACCCCGAAAAGAGCTTCCGTTTCCTTCATTGCTTCATCTACAGACATTTCACCGCTCTGCACTTTGACAAATAGAGTTTGTAGCCGCGCTAACGATTCGCCCCTCTTTCGAACTTTAGGCTTAAAGTTGGTGGAGTCAAAGGGTGCGACCGCACGCTCACTAAAATAATCCCCTACGGTGCGTACTTGATTATAGATTGTTTGAAGACCAGAGATGAAAGAGCCATATTGACCTATACCAATATATAGAACACCCAATGTAGCTGCGACTTTTCCAACAGCTTTAATTGAACCTTCTTCAACCTCTAGCGCCAAAGAATAATCTGTTAACTCCAAGGTACTATCCACATAGCTTTCCCACTCATCGAAAAGCTGTGTGGAATATTCCTCAAATTCCCTGCGCGGAAAGCTAGGTACATTAATAAAAAAGTCCGTTGTACCTATGTTCACCATACTCAGTCCTTATAAATTTGGGTCACAAATTCAAGCTCGGAAATAAATCATTCTTTATACTGGCCCAAATTATTCAGGTAACTTATAGATTCAACTGCAAATCTATTATCTGGTTCAACATGAAGCCAAAAGCTCAATTTACCCTCAAGTGAATCAAGGTAGTTCGGTACACGTATCCTGCTCTTCCCAACATGAGAGAGGTATCCGTACTTCCTAATAAAATGTATCTCTTTTCGCAACTCCCTTTTAGTAGCTCTTGGTATCTTTAAAGTACTCCCAGAAACCGACAATCCAGTCACTATTCTTTGCCCAGGCTTGGTTATGAGTTTTGTTTTAGAGTTATTTACAGTCAAACCATACCCAGCAACAATATCTCCGATTACTCCTATAAGTTCATGCGGAATATATTGACCTGAAAATGTTAAATCATCAGCATAACGCGTATAATTCAGCTTATATTTTTTCGAAAGCCGAGTCAGTCTTTTATCAAGGCTAACCAATAATAAATTACTGAGATAAGGGCTAGTAGAAGCACCTTGAGAAAGACGACCATCATAACAACAAAGAGCAGCCAAATAGTAGGAAACATTTTTAGCATAGCCCAAAGATGCGAAGAAATTTATAATCCAATTAATCGGTATTGATGGAAAAAAATCTTTAAGATCTAATTTAAGCAAAGCTCTTTGATTTAAGTGTTTCTCTGCATTAGTGACAATTGAACACCCAGGAACAAATCCATGAGCTGCTTCATGGACATTTAGCTTTAGTAATATATTTTTATAAATCCAACGCTGTATCGAATGCAATGAAGGATAAGGAGCATATATTGTCCTTTTTCCACCTCTACGCTTAGGAATTTTGAACTCACGATAAAAATGATCACTACTAGCTAACATTTTTACAAGCTCACTCGATTTAAAACCGACCAAGTTAGATAAATGATCTAACTCAAAAATAACTGGAACATCTCTACTTACAAGCGGGGATATATACTTAAGATATTCTGCTATTAGATCCTCAGAGACACCTCTATCTCTAAAGAATACTTTCCATTGTCTTTTTGTCAGCATAATAAAAAAGGGGCTAGATAGAATCTACCTTCTATACTCCGCGACTTCACTCAATTGAATCAAATTCAGCGATACAGCTGAATTTGATCTAATTGAGTGATGTGACAAGTGCGAAGCACCTTTCACACCCATAAAACTCACCGACAGGTGAATTTTATGGGCTTGGTTAACGGGCACCTAAACCCGGGAAGCGACTACACTTCAACGTACTAGCTTCTATAAGCCCCAAATCAATTTACCTCATTTTTGTTAAGGTTGAAAGTTCTGCGATCTAGCAATTGTTTGCTAGGTATATAACCCTCATCAACACTCATTTTGTTTGAACGCATGTGTACAGGTATTTTTTTCCAGCTATAGTCTCCAACCTCATCCGGCAAAGACCTTGAAACAGCTTTATATCCTTTATCGCTTAAAGATAAATTATATCCATTCTCTACAATATATTCGGAGGCCTTAAGCCGCTCCACACACTTACCGAATTCAGAAAGAGAAAGTCGAGATCTTCTATAAGCCGTGAAAGTATCTATATCACCTGAAGATTTAATCAAAACATTGAGAACGGCACGATCAATCTTACTAATCATCACAAAGCCCTATGCAAAAGAGTATCCCTTAAAGAATTATCTCTCAGAAATGGCCACCAAAAAATGGGGAAAACGTTATTAGGAGTATTACCATCCTCTCTTGAATAAAGAGCTTCAAGCTCACCATAACCTAAAGCTGGCAGTTCTATACCTTTATAATTCTCCGCCAGAATACCCTCAAGCTTCCTCATTAAATCAAGCTTTAATTGCAAGTCTTCACCTGAATAGAAGTCACTAATACCTTTTTTCAAAGAGACAAAAGTAAACAAATCTATACCATTATCACGAACAATTTTTTCACCCTGTTCGGTCGAAACTAGAACCACAGCTGTGATACTGTAATCATCAATTTTAGAACATTTAAACTGAGTCTTGATAGTTTTAACCCGCCCCAACAAAGTCTGACCAGAACCTACAAATTCATCTACTAGAACAATATTTTTATGCTGAGGTGAACTTTTATATGTCCTTAAGGCTTTCTGGAAGTTATTCACCATTTTTTGGTTAAACCAACCTTTTTTGGATAATGCAATTTTCAAATCGTAAATAATTAGCTGTGAGCTATCAGGTTGAGAATTACAAGCCATCGCAACAATCTGCGAATTTTCATCAGACAAACCTAAATCACTAATAATTTTCTCTGCGAGCCGCTCAATATAATTAGAATAATCAACTCTTGAAAGATGCGTAATTCTATCAATCAGCTCTAAAATTAGGCTACGCTCTTCCTCAGATTCACATTCTTGATACAAAAGACGAACTACTGCTTCTTCTTTTTCAAGAAGCCAGGGAAATTTTTTCATCAAATCAAAAACCAAACGGAAATGATCTCTAGTTAATCCCATAAAGCACTCTTCAATTAAAAGGCCCAGTATCTATTTGGAACAGATTTATTTCCCAAACACCTCTTTAATATGCTAACAAGGAAAAAAGCGAAATGATCAACATCAAAAGGAAGGCAACTACCACAAGAATTCCAAGTCACCAGCCCGCTACACTCCTATCCCTGCAAGCCTGTTTTACTTATTGGCAACTAATAAACCACAGATTCATAACACAAACAAGCCATTAAGTTTATTTAATGGCTTTTGCTTTTGACCCTGAGCCCAGTTGGAGTCGGCGAGCAACGGAGGAAATTTACGGCCCTAAGAGCGACCGTATGTCTGAATCTTTAAAAGATTAAGTATCTTTTAAAGATGAGTTCGGATCGCGTGCCGCAAATTTCTGAGTAGCGCAGTGTACCCCGAAGGGGCGACGGATTCGGGTGGCCTTTCTTTTGGTTACTTTTCTTGATTCGCTTCGCTCACCCTTCGGGCCAACCTAAAGGTTGTTCAACGCACAAAGCGCTTTTGTGGCCACACAAAGAAAAGTGACTTGCCGCCGGGCAACCCCCGGCACGCTTTACAAAAGCAAATAAACTCGCCCAGCAGGGCGAAACCCTGCCCTCAAATCCCCTGCAATAACAAAGAAAAACAACTATCGCGTGCCAACAGTTCAATATTTCATGCTCTCTTCAACAACTCAACCATTAGCTCTTACTCCGAGACTGTTTTGATTACGATAGTATTAGTCAATGTTTTATGCACCGGACATTTATCCGCAATATCCAGCAATCGCTGCTTTTGTTCATCGGTAAGTTGATCACCTTCAATACGGATAGTTCGCTGTATGATATCCAGCATAGCTTCAGGGCTCAGATTGTCTTCGACATCACATTCACAATCTTTTACATGTTGTCTCGCGTGTTGCAAACTGACATAGATATCTTGCACTGGCCACTGTTTTCGATTGGCATACATACGCATAGTCATCGACGTGCAAGTGCCCAATGCCGCTAATAAATGCTCATAGGGATCGGGGCCAATGTTATCGCCACCTACGGATACCGGCTCATCGGCAAACCAGGCATGGTCATCACTGTAAACGGAGCGTGTAAAGCGCTGGTTTTTTTCTGCAACGAGCACGTGATTATTCGCCACCTCAGGCGTGGCCTCATTCAGTGCAGGTAAATACCGTTTTACCCAAGCACTTAATGTATCAGCCACATATTCGGCATCGGCACTTTTCATTAATAGATGATCAGCATTATCCAAACTGACAAAACTTTTTGGATGATGAGCAGCCTGGTAAATTTTGGCCGCTTGCTCAATATTCACAATGGCATCAACCGGCGAATGAAAAAACAATTTTGCGCATTTAAGTTTTTTCACCTTTTCCAGTACAGAATGCTCACGAATATCCTCTAGAAAATGTTTCTTGATAGTAAATTTACGCCCCGCCAAATTCACTTCGGCGACGCCTTGTTCTTCAATCAACTGAATCGAATTGCCAAATTGATGGGCCACATGATCGGGTTCGGCAGGTGAGCCAATGGTGACCACCGCTTTAACATCAGATAGCTCAGCCGCTGCCGATAATACAGCTGTTCCACCCAAGCTATGACCAATTAAAATAGCCGGCGTTTGATATTCAGCCGCTAAATAATCTGCAGCGCTGATTAAGTCTTCGACATTGGAAGAAAAATTGGTATTGCCAAAATCACCATCACTACTGCCCAGCCCGGTAAAATCAAAACGCAGTACAGCAATACCTCTATTGGCGAGCGCTCTGGCAATGCGCGATGCTGAATTAATATCCTTACCACAGGTAAAACAATGAGCAAAAAGTGCGACGCCCTTTAGTTCTCCCTGGGTCAACTCCATCAACCCGGCCAGCTCAATACCCTCCTGGTTGCGGAAAGTCACTTTTTTTCTTTGACTGCGCATAACCTGATCCTCCTTCATCAATATGGGTAGTCATCACATTGATAGCACGCAAACCTATCTAATACGTTGTTTACCAAACTATCAATAATGCCTAAGGTCTGCGGACAGTCAACGCCACCATCCCATCAGATAAAGTGCATGTTAACCAACAACTGTTCTTAAATAAAATGACTGCGAATAAAAGAAAAATGAGCTTGCCCAGCAGGGCTGGGCCCTGCACTCAAATCCACTGGGATAACAAAAAAGAATAACTTTTCTCGTTTTAACTCCCCATTTCACCAGTTAAGCTTTTGCCTTTTACATAACAATGATTATTTTAATTCTGCAATAAACCTGGCGAATTTCTCCTGCATACCTTCCTGTTCAGACCACCGTTTAATTTCCTTAAGGTCAACATCATTATCTTTAGCAATATTAATAGCCTGCTGCAACGATTGCTCATCGCGCCAGTGATAAAAGGCTGACAATCTGTCTTTGCAACAATCCGTTGCACTTAATAGCACTAATGGCCCCAGGGGAGTATCGAGTTCTACAAAATGATGGACAGGCTCATCACCAATCGCAATCGGGCCAGTAGGAAACTCTATAAAATAGTCGGTATCAGGATGTTCAAAATAGCGGTTTCGTTCAGTAAACCCAATTTTAGATAATGACTTGGCTAGGCCTTTTCTTTTAACACTGTACTTCTGGATAAAATCTAAATCCCGCGTCTGGTACTCATTGTCGCTATATATACTGACGCAAGCCCCGCCAACCAAAACGACTGGCATTCCCTCACCGGATAGATAGTTTGAGACAAAAGCGCACAACTCCATCATCGTCATATCCTTAACTGTTTTTATCATTTACAACGGCTTCCCTTTTCTCCTTGGTCGACGACGATTACTGATCAGCACTTTCTTAATGTCAGGCGGGTAAAATTCAACAACCTTATCGAGCAATTGTTTGAGTTCTTTATACAACGCATAGCGCGGATTGAGCTTGTAGATACGTGTTCTTCCCTGTTGCTCGCTATAAAGAATGTTGGCTATCTCCAGTTTATCGAGCTGTTTTTGTATGGACGTTAAACTCGCATCAAAGAACGCGGCTATTTCACGACCATAGCCACCTTCGCGCGCATTGATGTAGACCAACACCCGCTCTGCAGACTCATTGCCAAATAGTGCCTCAAACATAACGACCAACCTAATAAATCATATGAACTATATAATAGCTCATATGATTACACTGTCAATGCGGCTCTTTTAAGCTTGTTTAATGGCTTTTGCTTTTGAACTTAGATCCCGTTGAAGTCGACGAGCAACCCCCGGCAATCTTTACAAAAGCAAATGAACTAGCCCAACAGGGCCAAACCCTACCCTCACTCCAATAAAAAAACCATTGACAGCTATTATCATCTCGATAAAATGGACTACAGTCCGCTTATCATCACTAAAATTACCAATCAAACAGCTCACTTGAAATAAATACGAGAACCAACCCTATGGAAAATCAACCTCAATTTGACGTTATTGTGTGGGGAGCCACCGGCTTTTCAGGTCGCCCGGTTGTCGAATACCTGTATCAACATTATCGCGATGGCAGTTTACGTTGGGCTATGGCTGGCCGCGATAACGAAAAGCTTGAATCACTTCGCCGGGAGATCGGCGATGACAAGCAAGAGATTCCATTGCTGATTGCCGAGAGTAATGACGAAACATCATTGCGGGAACTATGCCAACAAACCAAAGTTATCATCTCTACTGTTGGACCTTATGCCTGGCACGGTTCACTGCTGGTTAGGCTCTGCGCCGAAAACGGCACTCACTACTGTGATCTCACAGGCGAAGTGCAATGGATTCGACGTATGATCGATACACATCAGGAAACAGCAGAAAAAACCGGCGCAAAGATTGTGCCCTGCTGTGGGTTTGATTCTATTCCATCCGATTTGGGTGTGTTTTTTCTACAGAATCATGCTCGGGAGAAATTTGGTAAGCCACTACAATCTATTGACCTTTATGTAGTGGAGTTAGATGGAACCATGAGCGGCGGCACAGCACAAAGCCTGATCAACGTGATGGAGGAATGTGATGCCGACCCTGATATCGACAAGCTGATTGCCCACCCTTACTGTCTGAACCCACTCCCCTTTAAAGAGTCACCTGCACAACCCGACTTGAGAAGCGCAGCCTTCGCACCGGATATCGGCCAATGGATTGCGCCATTTATTATGGCAGCCATTAACACCCGGGTTGTACAACGCAGTAATGCGCTAAGCGGTTATGCCTATGGTGACGATTTTACTTATCAGGAAATTGAAACCATGGGAGTCGGCGGCAAAGGTCGTTTCAAGGCAATGATGGCATCCTTTGCTTTGGGGTGTATTCTGGGCGGCTTGCGTTTTGGTCCCACCAGATGGTTTCTGAAAAATTTTGTGTTACCAAAAACCGGCGATGGCCCACCCGCTGTTGATCCGGCTGATCCCGGTTCTTACGAATTACTACTCATCGGCAAAACGGCTGACAATCAGCGCTTATCCGCTGTGGTCAAAGGTGATGCCGAGGCAGGGTATGGCAGCACACCCAAAATGCTGGCAGAAGCTGCCATTTGTTTAGCTAAAGATATCGATACTGATGTTAAAGGTGGATTCTGGACCCCGGCAACCGTGATGGGTAATCCACTTCTGGGGAGACTTCCTAAAGCCGGTGTCACCTTTGAGCTGGCTAACTAACCGGAAGTGATTGGCAGCTGTTTTTTGCGCCTGATTTATTTTGTTAGTCGCGCAAAATGGATAAAAAATAGTTATGAGTAATTGTGTGAGCAACTTAAGCTTTTAACAACGCATTGACCAACCACTCGATGCGTTGTTCTTCGCGTTTGTTTTTCGCTTTGCTCGACTTAGGGCTGACCAGCATAATCGCCGGGATAATACTTGACGCAAACCAATCGCCATCGCGACCAGGCGCTGCCGACACATAGATGGCGGCAAGAATATCTTTCAACCACACCATTACCCCACTTTCCAGCCACCAATCCGCAGGCATATCTTCCTTCATAATAGTTGCCGATATCAGCTCTGCATGAGCCATGTTAAAACGCGTCAATGCCTTAACAAACCAAAGCAATAAACTTTCAGCCTCCATACCTTGTTCATTTTTCTGCATTAGTTCACGCTGCAACGCCAAAAAGTCATCGATGACTAACGCTTTTGCCAGAGCCCCTTTGTTTTCAAAGCGCCGGTACAATGTGCCTTTGCCAACACCCGCAGCGACAGCCAAATCTGACATTTTTAATTCTTGAATGGTAATGGTTTCCAACATGCTGTGGGCATGATTAATAATCGTCAGCCGATTGCGGGCTGCATCGGAACGCTCTTCGGGAAAGTATCCTTCCGGGAGGTACGCGGGCAAATCAGTTAATGTTGGCATGTTTTACAGAAGCTAATAATACTCAAGGAACATAACTACGAAACAACAATATGAACACTATGCCAGAATCTATAACACTAAACAAAGTATAGAAACGGCAATGCTTTTTGTTTTTGACTTTGGGTCCCATTGGAGTCGGCGAGCAACGGAGGAAAATAACGGTCATAAGAGCAACCGAATGTCTGAGCTATTTTTTGATTGAGTATCAAAAAATGGCGAGTTCGGATTGCGGCCGTTATTTTCCGAGTAGCACAGTGAACCCGCAGGGCGACGGATTCGGGTGCCCTTTCTTTTGGTTACTTTTCTTTGGGCATGCAAAGAAAAGTGACTTGCCGCCGGGCAACCCCCGGCAACCTTTACAAAAGAATATGAACTCGCCCAACAGGGCAAAACAGACAAAGAGAATAAATTTATTTTTCAGCAGGGCAATAAACGCTAACTATAGAACTTAGGACTGAAGGAGTTAGGAGGACACTTGATGCTTTTGATTGCTGTTTGTTGCTTCTATCGCTTCCAGCTTATCGAGAATCTCTCTCTGATTAGCCTTTAATTCGTACGCATAAGTAAAAATACCACCAATAGCCAATACGAGACTAATCGCTAGCGCCACGATGCCACACACTTCAGAAACGCCTAGTTTTTTCTTGCTCATGACTGACCTTCTATGAACGTCCATTAAAATGGTTATTGTGGCTACCAACATTGGCAGCCTGTATAAACATTTCGATTAAAATTTGTATATCCATCACTGTTCACACTATTTGCTTTCATAGTCTCCATCTAAACTAATCGAGTATTTTTCCTGTTGTTTACGCTGTTAACGTTCGGAGTAAGTTTTTGTGATCCTCTTTAATATCGGAGTTGGTTTCTCGCAGTTCACTGATTTTACGACAGGCATGCAGTACGGTTGTATTATCTCTACCACCGAATGCATCGCCAATTTCGGGTAAACTGTGACTGGTCAATTCTTTAGCTAAAGCCATGGCCATCTGCCGCGGCCTGGCAATGGAGCGGTTGCGACGCTTTGACGTTAAATCGGCCACTTTAATTTTGTAATACTCTGCGGTGGTGCGCTGAATGTTGTCGATGCTGACCTGTTTGTCCTGCAGTGCTAACAAGTCCTTTAACGATTCTCTCATCAACGTAATATCGAGGGGCTTTCCTGTGAATTGCGCTGTTGCTATAACTCTTTTTAACGCGCCTTCCAACTCTCGCACGTTAGAGCGCAATCGATGTGCGAGAAAGAAAGCCGCATCATGGGATAAGGTCACATTTGACTGCTCGGCTTTTTTCATTAATATCGCCACGCGCGTTTCAAGCTCGGGCGGCTCAATGGCTACCGTTAAACCCCAACCAAAACGCGATTTCAACCGCTCTTCTACACCGCTAATTTCTTTGGGGTAACGATCACAGGTTAATATGATTTGGTGATCACCTTCTAACAGGCAGTTAAAGGTGTGAAAAAATTCTTCCTGCGAACGATCTTTACCAGCAAAAAACTGAATGTCGTCGATTAACAACGCATCAACCGACCGATAAACCTGTTTAAACTTATCGAGCGTACCGCTTTGTAACGCTTTAACCATTTCGGTGACAAATCTTTCGGAATGCAAATAAACAACCTTTGCTTCAGGGCGATTTTTTTTCAGCTCATTGCCTACAGCGTGCATTAAATGTGTTTTGCCGAGGCCGACGCCGCCATAGATGAACAGAGGGTTATAGGAACCACCAGGATTGTCCACAATCTGACTTGCAGCAGCTTTGGCAAGCTGATTCGACTTTCCTTCGACAAACGCATCAAAGGTAAATTTGTCATTGAGGTTGGATGATTCAGAGAAAGGGGCTCGATGCTGGAGAGTGCTATTCTGAGATGCAAGCTGCCTGCCTGAGGAAAGCTGCTTGCCTGATGAAACTTGCTTGTCTGTAAGTTCCAGTGTGTCCAATCCACGTTCGGCTGGCGACCTATCAATGACATCAATAAGGATTTTTGGAGGATCATCCCCTGCAATTAACGCTAAGGTCTCTTGGAGTCGTTCAAGCAGGTTATGCTTGACCCACTCTGCGCTCATAAGATTGTTTGCCAGCAACTGCAACGTATCACCGGACTCGATCGCCTGTAGCGGGCGCAGCCATGTATTCATTTGCACTTCGGGTAGCTCTGTTGCTAATTGAGCAAGGCATTTGTCCCATAAACTTTCCTGGATGATGGTTTGACTCTCTGCCTGGTTACGAATGATGAAAGAGAACGGTGTTGCGGCTAGCCACTTCTCTAGCAATGGCGCTACTTTCTGCTGCAATTCCTGGCGAATTGCACTGTGGGAATGAGTTATTTCAATAATGTGTTTGGCAGGACGTATTTCTAGCGGTGCTACCAGGCGTATGTAGTCATAGTAAGAAAGTTCGCTCTTTAGGTTTTCGTCACAGGCTTGCCATGCACTTAAGGTATCTTGCTCGGAAAGCTTGTTGTCAGCAAAGCCTTTAGCTGAGTCGGCTGGAGGCCTGTTTTTAGAGAGTATTGTCGATTCCATACGGCCTTATCTTCCACGTCACAGGGTGAGTTAACGTGGAATATACCAGACCATTACAGAGCTTATCAAGAAAATTTACAATACTTATAAGTAAGTTATCCAGAGAATCATTGGATAACTTTCTGGATTTCATGCCTTTAACAGACCATTTATTCACTGAGATATCCAGAGGAACTGTGGATATCTGACTTGCCATATTCTTAAGACATTTAATGGAAGTATCTTAGGCAAGGAATAGCGCCAGTCCACTGATAATGGGCTATAACACGAGCAAGAGCGAAGCCAGGCTCTTTAATTTCTATACAAATAAATCCAGCTGAAATGTTATCACCGGCACTTTATCCCTGTTTTTTATCCAACCACTCTTCAGTATTTTGCAACACAATCCACCGCCCCAGCATGGCAACCACACCGCCTTTGCTCAGCACAAACACTTACCAACAAAAATGATATGATGTATCATCTCTTGGTTTTACACCTTCACACACTTTTACACTCGGAACGGAGCAAACAATGAAAGCCAAAGCATTGTGGGCAGCGATAACTTTGCTGTCTACACCAGTTTACGCACTAGAAGGCAGAATAGTAGGTACTGATGGCCAAGGCATTAGTGGCGCATTAGTTGAAGTGGTCGGCAAGCGCTTATCAGTTACTACTGATGAACAAGGCAATTTTAAGCTGGATACTGACGAAGTAGATGAACTGCATGTATCAGCGCCGGGCTTTAGCCATAAAGTCATCCACATTCATCAGAATTCAGGTAGCGCACAAAATATCATATTAAGCCGTAGCGCCCTTGAGCAGGTGGATGTTGTGGGCATTCCAATGCATGCCTCAAATATTGAGTCCACCATTCCAGTCACAGTTCTCACCGGTGATGAGCTACGCAACAAACAGGCAGCCACCTTAGGTGACACTCTGGCAGACGAGGTGGGCATCCACACCAGTTTTCACGGTAATGTCGCCAGTACTCCCATTATTCGCGGGCTAAGCGGACCGCGCGTATTGATTACTCAAAACAGCCTGGATACCAGTGATGTGTCACGCGTCGGACCAGATCACTCAGTTGCTACTGAAACATCTACCGCCGAGCAGGTGGAGGTACTGAGAGGCCCTGCGACTTTATTCTACGGCAGTGGCGCTATCGGCGGCGTAGTCAATGTGGTCGACAAGCGTGTACCCACTGACACCAACACCACCGGTGAATGGATTGTCTCTCACGATTCCGTTAACGATCAAAAGCTTGGCTCCTTTAACCTCAATAGCGGCGTTGGCAACATCGGCCTGCACCTTGATGGATTTTGGCGTGAATCCAATGATTACGACGTACCTGAATCACCAGAGATAGATGAGGATCACGGCGAAGACAGCGTTGCAAATACCGCTGAGGAATCCAACGGCTTCACCTTTGGCTCCAGCTATATTCTGGACAATGGTTATATCGGTTTCTCTTACGGCAAGCTGGAACGCGAATACGGTGTTCCCGGCCACAGCCATGGCGAAGAAGAACATGAGGAAGAGGAAGAAGAGCACGAAGAACATGAAGAAGAAGAGGTGCTACTGGACTTAGACCAGGACCGCTTCCAGTTGATCAGTGAGTTCACACTGGATCATGCTTTGATCAGTGCTATCAATGCTCGCGTCGGCTATACCGACTACACACACACTGAATTTGAAAATGGTGAGTCTGGAACAGAGTTCACTAACGAAACTACTGAGCTTCGTTTGGAAGTCATGCATCAAGCCATGTCAGATTGGCGCGGTGGATTAGTGTTCGATTACAAAAACAGTGAATTTGAAGCATCCGGAGATGAAGCCTTTGCACCACCTTCAGAAACCGAAACCTTTGCTATCGCCTTAATTGAAGAAAAACATTTTGGCGATGTATTGGTACAAATGGGTGCCCGCATTGAGCACGTCAATATCAACAGCAACGACGTCGAGATTCCCGAAGTTGAATTCCATCACCATGATGAGGAAGGCGAAGAAGAGGAAGAAGAACACGAAGAACATGAGCACGAAACCTTCACCTTTGATGAAGACTATATGCCCTTCAGCGTTTCTGTTGGCGCAGTGTGGGAGTTCGCACCTGGCTACAATATTGGCGTTTCTTTAAGCCATGCAGAGCGTGCACCCTCCGCAGCTGAATTACTTTCCTTCGGCCCGCACATTGCAACAGGCACCTTCGAAATTGGCGCCCTGTTTGAACCCCATGAAGAGGATGATGAAATTCACTTCGAACGCAGAAGTGGCACACCAGACATGGAGAAGTCCAACAACATCGACATCACCTTCCGTAAATTTGAAGGCGATATCGGCATCATCATCAACGCCTTTTACAATCAGGTAGAGAACTACTACACCGAGTTTGATACTGAACTTTTCGCCGAAGCTGGCCACGCCCATGACGAAGAAGAAGGTGAAGAGGAAGAAGGGCATGAACATGCTGGTGAGTTACCCGTATTTCTTTTCCAAAGTGCCGATGCCACCTTATGGGGCTTCGAAGCACAGGGCGTTTGGCAAGTTAACCAAAACTTCAAAACCACTTTATTTGCCGATTATGTTCGCGGCCGATTGGATGATTTTGATGACGGTGACGATCTGCCAAGAATCCCACCGCTGCGATTTGGCGCCAGTGTTGATTACACCATCAATAATATGTCGGCCAATCTAAGCTGGACGCGTTTTGATGATCAACATCGATCCGCACAACTGGAAACAGAAACCGATGGTTATGATTGGGTCAATGCTTCGATTAACTACCGCATTCCCTTTAACAACCAGGAACTCACTGTATTCCTGAAGGGTGAAAACCTTACTGATGATGAAGCACGTGTTCACTCATCTTTCATCAAAGACGTAGCGCCAAGACCGGGACGTAACTTCCGCATTGGTATTCGCGGTACTTTTTAAGCACTGAGGATAAATACCTAGGTTAAACAGCTACGTTTTTGAGCAGCAATACGCAAGTGCCTGAACGAAATGTTCAGGCACTTGCATTTTAAACATAGGGATTTTTAAACTTTATGCCAAACACATTAATCAAACATGCCCGCATCGTTAATGAAGGCAGTATTATCGAAGCCGATTTGCGCATTAAAGAGCAGCGCATTGATAAAGTCGCCAGCGAGATTCCCGCTGAAGCCTCCGATAATATTGTAGAGGCTAACGGTTGTTATCTGCTGCCCGGCATGATTGATGATCAAGTGCATTTTCGCGAACCGGGTTTAACGCACAAAGGCACCATTGCCAGCGAATCGCGTGCAGCTGTCGTAGGTGGCATTACCAGCTTTATTGAAATGCCGAATGTTAATCCTGCGACTACATCCATTGATGCATTAGAAAAAAAATATGATATAGCCTCGCAAAACTCGATGGCTAACTACGCCTTTTATCTAGGCGCAACGGAAGACAATATCGAGCAAATCAAACTGCTCGATCCCAAAAAACATCCTGGTGTAAAAGTATTTATGGGCGCCTCCACCGGCAGTTTACTGGTCGAAAAACCCAGTGCACTGGAAGCGATTTTTCGTGACAGCCCTGTAATTATCACTACCCATTGTGAAAGTGGCCCGGTCATTAAAAAGAACCTCGACAACATTACTCACACACCAACCATTCAAGATCACCCAGTGATACGCGATACTGAGGCTTGCTATGCCTCTTCTTCTTATGCTGTTGGACTAGCAAAACAATACCAAAGCCAACTGCACGTACTGCATATCACCACTGAAAAAGAACTGAGTTTGTTTGAGGCCGGCCCCATCGCCAATAAACACATCACTGCCGAAGCCTGCGTGCATCATCTCTGGTTTTGTGATCAGGATTATTCTCGCTTGGGGAATTTCATTAAATGCAATCCCGCAATTAAAGCTGCCAGTGATCGCGAAGCATTAATTGCTGCATTGAATAGTGGTCACATCGACATTATTGCCACCGACCATGCGCCGCATACGCTGGAAGAAAAACAATGCGACTATAACAATGCACCTGCTGGTCTGCCGTTAGTACAACATGCATTGCTAAGCTTGTTCGATCATGTTCATCACAATCGACTAAGCCTGCAACAAGTTGTCGAGAAAACGGCTCATAATCCCGCAATACGTTTTGCTATGGTCGATCGCGGTTATATCCGCGAAGGTTATTTCGCTGACTTGGTTTTGGTAAACAGCAATCAATCCACCACCGTAAGTCATGACAACGTCCACTACCATTGTGGTTGGACACCTTTTGACGGCCATCAATTCTCATCGCGCATTCAAAGTACCTGGGTCAATGGGGAATTGGTTTTCAATGGGCAAGACATTATTCAGCAAGAAACCGAACACTCAATGCGCTTAGATTTTTCTAAGTAATTTTTTAACTCCCTATTAATTAATAACGGTTTAATCAATAGTTCTTAACTATATCAGGAGCACTCTGTTGTTAACACGCACACTACCCGACGTCACCTCTGACTCAAATGCCGACACACCATTATCATTACAATGGGTGGGCATGGAAGAAATTGCCGTTCCCATTTCAATCGCTTTACAGCAAGGGCAGCTATATACCACGACAGCAAAGGCCAACATCTTTGTCAGCCTCGACAATCCAGAGGCAAAGGGTATACATATGTCACGCCTGCATTCAGTGATTAATCAACTCGCTGACCATGAGTGCAACCAAACCACAATTGATCAATTACTGAATGACATGATGCAATCTCAGCAAGGGAATAGCAGCGAAGCAAAAATACAACTGGCATTCGATGTACTTCTCAACAAGCCAGCACTAATTAGTGATGAAAGTGGATTCCAATCCTATCCAGTAAGAATCACAGCCGAGAAACTATCAAGCGGTCCTAGCTATGAGTTTGAAATCGTAATTCCCTATTCAAGTACCTGCCCGTGTTCTGCATCACTTGCACGGCAATTACAGTCCAACGCAATCGATCGGGAATTTCCCGATGCAACCATCGATAAAGCGGCCTTATTGCAATGGATACAATCAGCAGCAGGGTCAATTGCAACTCCACACAGCCAACGCTCATATGCCACTATCAAAATAGCTATTGGTAAAAATGATTGGCCTAATCTGGCTTCTCTGATTTTTCAGTTTGAAGAAGTGATTGGCACACCTGTTCAAACCGCAGTAAAACGCCGTGACGAACAGGAGTTTGCGCGATTAAATGCATCCAATCTGATGTTTTGTGAGGATGCCGCCAGACGAATAAAAAATTGCTTAGAACAAATGCACTTTATAAAGAACTACTGGATTAAAGTGGACCATCAAGAAAGCTTACATGCACACAATGCAGTTGTTATTGATCAAAAACGATCTACTGATACGTAATGCTTCGTTTAGTTTTCTTACGCTCTAATTAGCATTAGTGATTTTTTATTGGCATTGTTATAAACACTGAATCAGTATTCGTTAAACACTAACAAGGAAGCTGAGCCTTTTAATTTCTACGAAAATAAATCCGGCTGAGGTGTTATCACCTGCACCTTATCGCCGATTTTTATCCAACCGCCCTTCAGTATTTTGCAACACAAGCCGCCATGCCCCAGCATGGCAACCAATCCCCCTTCCCCCAGTGCCTGTTCCATCCGCGAACAGGGATGACATAATGCGACAGCTTCAAACACCGCCTCACCAATACTGAATTGCTGATACCGCAGTGCGGTGAGGTTAATATCTTTTACTACTAGGTTACGACGCAGCAACGCGGGATCGATCGATGCTTTCGATACTTTCAATGCTTTGCCAGTAAAGTGAGCAATTTGCCCAATATACTCTTCGGAAATCATCGTGACCTGCCGGCCAGAGCCTGGTGTTTTGATACTGCGATGATCGCCCTCCAAACCTAAATCTTTTAAGGCCATGCATTCACTCACCACCTGCATATCGACTCGGCGTTCAGGACGTAACCCTATCCACGTCAAGGTGCCTGGATTAAGATTACCGATATAACGTGACATTAAACGCTGTTGAGCTCTCATGATGATATTGAATATAAAAAGAATTGCTTAAAAAACCACATTAGCGAAGTAAGTGAATCCAACGCCAAAGTCGCAAAATATCAGCCAACGCTGCTGCCACATAGGTTAAGGCACAAGCGGTTAATATTTTTTGAATGGCTGGAAGATGACGTTCGGGTACATAACCACCTTTTTCTAAAATAGGTAGTGCCTTGTTAAAACTGGCATCCCATTCTTCAGGCAAAATAGCTGCATATAACAATACTGAACTCAACATAGTAACGATGCCAATCAAAGCCGTCAGTAACATTAAGTGAGGAATTCGAAAGACTGCGCCGACTAGAGGCAACGCCATTAATATATAAATGCCCCATTCCTGAACCTTGGCAGCTTTTCCCAAGTATTTTTCTCGCAGAAAACTAACCGGCTCTTTGCGATTGAACTGAATAGCATGGCCGACTTCATGAGCAGCTACCGCAACAGCTGATAGAGATTTTCCATCAAACACTTCCGGACTTAAACGTACTGCATTCTCTGAAGGGCTGTAATGATCATCATCCTTTGTTGACTTTTCTACCTTCACAGCTTCCAAATCATATTGCTGTAACAAATGAATGGCTAATTCACCGCCGGTACCAGGCATTGATTCTATGGTTTTATGATGTGAACTTAAAACGTACTTCACCCACAGGTTAGGGCCAAGGATCAATGCCAACAAAGCGAGAACGAGAATGACATAGAACATATTGGTTACACTCTTCGCTATAACTTACCGTATAAATTCTAACGCCAAGATAAAAATTGCTCTACCTATAATTTATTAATTTCTGCCATAATCGCGAATTTACAAATAATTTAATTGGCACACTTATTAGGCGGATAACCTAGTCTTTTATATACGTCATTTATTACTCCTTCATCAGTAACCCACTCAATAGCTTTACTACCTGATTCGATATATCCGATTTCACTACCGCAGACTGCACCATTTTGTAATGTGAGTTGAATGGTGTAGTTTCCCTCTCCAAACTGCGATACTGGCACTCGAACATCTTGCCCCTTCTGTATCCCCACATGCTCTACACTACCATTTTCATTTTTTATAGACATGCCAACGACATCCTGTGAAGAATCATTTTTCACATGAATGACGATCCAGGGATCTGGGTAAATAAAATTATCAAAGGTTATATATATCGCCATTGCAATTATGCCAAAAACAACGCCAACACCAGTGAAAAATATATAACGGCCAATCTTCATATTACTGATCCCATCCGACCGCCCAGGGCAATTGTGCACCGGCTTATTGATCCTGTATTTTTAGCAAACCCAACCAAAGGCAATATTTGATCTTACTGTTATATTTTATTCGAAATCAACGTACAACCTATTTATGTAACAATAAGGCGTACTATCATCAAAGGAAAAACGTACTTTTTTTCCTGACGCGGCTGCTGCAAGCGCAGCACTAAATATTTTATCTGCGCCCTCTTGTGTCATACTGTTTTCCCCAACTTTCACGTAATAATACTTGTTGGGGCTACTGCCGTTAGTACAGCTTGGGGCATCCTCGTTTAATGTAATCACAAATATCCCGCCTGAGAGTGGATAAAAACCTCTTATTGTAGTACTTGGGCTCCATATTGCTGCTGAATATGCAAAGAGTGGAAACATCAAAGTTATTATTAATGCTACTGTTTTCATATATCTTCCTTAAGTAAAATCAAGCATAAAAACCATGTAATAAGCGCAAATTTTCGGGCATGCTAATTTTTAATTAACATGATATGACATCAGTATGAAATTGCATGAACTAGTGGGCGACCAGACTCACAATCTGGATTATTTTTATCATAACCTACGATAATTTCCGCACCCGTTGCCCTAGCTGATAATAATACTGAAAAATATCGATCTCTTTGCTTTTCAGTTAGATTAGGCGACAAAACAAAATAACTTGTTGGGCATTGGTGATCTGGGGGCATAGATTCTAAGCCGAAACCTATTGATCCTTATAATTTATTAATTTTTAAACTTAGTATGCTGCATCATATATAGAAGCAGCATTGGGTTCTAATGAGTTAAGATCACTGAAATTTTCTTTTGTAATTAAAGTTTTTAGCTTTCAATACGCAAGTACCACAAAGTTTCAGACATAGGCTGGTCATTGCACGCACCTGCTCCCCAAATCCTGACAGTTGCTTTCCTAGCTTGAGCCGAAAGAAGAATACTTAAATACTCCTTTGCCATTGGTCGTGTTGCAGAAAAGGAATAATAATTACCATTAGACCCATGGCATGCAGGCGGGTTTGTAACTCCACCATCAGGGTATACATAAATTAGCATGTCCGTGTCGTAAACTAATATCTTATCAATCGTTGATGAAGTTACACCTGCAAAAGACGATAACGATATTAAGGTACATAATAACAACATTAATGTCTGTTTCATTTTCTCTCCTAAGTTTTGTAGTTTTAACAATTAATTAGCCTGACACTGTACATGTTTCAAGCAGTGTAATTCTGGCACGTCCAACGACATCCAAGATAATTTTATTTTTAAATCAATGGGATGAGGTATTACCGGTAATCTCGCTTCAGGGTAAAGCGAGAGCTTATCCTGTTATTATCATCTAATCCCTTGCCCGCTCATCATAATTGCTATGTATTAAAAATCAATGACACAAAGAGATTAATTCCAAGTTAGTAAACGTAACGAAATTGAAAAGAGGATGCCCCTTATGAACTCAATGCCCGGGCGATTGTCGACAACAAACTGACTCCTCCACTCAATGTTAAAACAGACATAACAGAGGCTACCGCATCCGTTCTTGGTATTGAAGGATACAGCCCATCTAATTTACTCCTCACTTCCTCAAGTTCTGTTATTGATGTTGTGCCTCCCAGTCTGATCTGATTAACCAGCGATGACTTACTGCCATTTTGATGAACATAAAAGGGGGCCCAACAAAAGATAAGTACAATTAAACCTGCAGTTACTGCACAAACAACACCCAACTGCAACCAGTTGACTGTATCCTTTAACACTAACGCATATCCCAAACACAAAGAAGCGATAGATACGACTACAGTATGAAGGCGATCCATCAAGATAATAGATCTCGACTGATATATCGCCGCATAAAATTCAATCACTTCATCAAATGCTACTGCCTCATCAAAAGAGAAGTCATTTTTATTTGAAAGACCAATACTTCTCCATATCACATAGCCAATACCAAATGCACCAAACAGGATTGAGCCCATGCCCAATAATTGCATAATCGTAAAATCAAAGCTAAAGCCAACTAAGGATACAGGGATAAACACCAAAGGCGGCAGCAAAAAACTCACGTACCCCCAACCTTGAACCTTATTAAGTCCTTTTAGATCTTCTCCATAATCATCTATACCGGTGAGATATTGTTGTTTATCTTTAAATTTTTCCGCCACACCATCTATCTTCGATGATAACTCTTCAATACTCTGTTCAATATTGTTAGCAAAAAATACTATTAAAAAAACATAAAGAAATGTGAAGGTAAAACCTAAAGCAGCCTTAATAAATGACCAACCAAATTCGCCCATAACAGCAAGAACAAAAACAACAGACAAGCCAGAGAAAAAAGATTGCAAAAAAGCTAATTTAAATGCATTCATGTTCTGACCATAATCATCAAGATTCTTAGACAATACTTTTGCAAGTTTATCGATACAAGCAATCCATAGAACAACAGTGACCAAAATAAGATAAACAAAGCTATTGTCGTGTAAAACACTACCTAACAACATAAAAAAGCCTGCCAGCAATACCATTAAACCACCAACAACCGGCACAGCTAACAAAGGCGCTACACAGCCGCTTAGCATCAAGCAACAAAGTATCAACACACTCAACTTTGCAAGTTTTAACATGGCTTCATCCATCTAAAAATCATTATGATAAAGGAAAAATATTTATATATTGAAACACTTAAAATAATTTAGGATTTAAAAATCTTCATATTATGCTCTTTTTCTAATGTGCCAATAGCAACAGACAAGAAAATAAATGCCAACCCGATCGAAAACAAAGTAAAAAAATCAGCCCATTCACGCGATAATAACTTAGCCAACATACCCACCAACGGAGCAAATGTGGAAAAAAATGCTAAAAACGACACAATAAATACAGCCAAAGAAAACACACCAATAAATATTGCCCAAATAAATTTAACGAGAGAAAGAGTTTTTAATCCAAAAATATTATCTATTTTTCCAAATACTTTTTTAAAAGGTGAAGCTATAAGATAAATTAAAGAGATCAAAGGAAAAAACACGCCCATATAGATAGGCAAAGAAAAAAGGATAAATACAAAACCAGCGCCAAACTCTTCAGCGATAAAGTATATGGAAAGCAGATAACTGTAAATAAAGAGTGATATAGCAGAAAAAGCAGCTAGATAAGCATAATATTTAATCGAAATTATGCTTTTACATATTAAGCAGATGAACAAAGCCCCTGCAATTATCGTAAGGCCATATATATGAAAACTGACAATTTTATTAAGAACATAAAGCAAGATACTAACAGGATAAGAAAATAAACTGGAGAAGTAATCTGTGGAAATATCAGGAATAGAAGCCAGCAGCCTGATAAAAAGCAGGAGAAATACAACCAATAAAAAGCCAGCTAAATATAGACTCAGAACAACCTTCATTTCAACATCATCCCTATGCTATTTAATGAGTTATCGGGAACCTATATCAACTCTTACACTACAATAATTTTTTGATCTTATATCCCATTATAGCCGGCCAATAATCAAGGAAATCTTGTCCCCCCTCAGAACCAATACCTATCTGATTTAAATACACTTACGTCTATTTGACTCAAACAGACGCAAGCACTGATAAATATTGATTAATGGCGTGTTGTGTAACCCATCACCTTGTACGGTTTGTTGCTATAGCTATCGGTAATAGCCTGAATAGCGATATTGACAGCATCGTCACGGAAAGAAATGTGGCGATAGGTTGTCAGCTGAGTCATAAACACACCGACCATATTTTCTACCGGATCAATCCACATACCAGTTCCCCAACCACCACGGTGACTAAAGCTGCCTGGCGTCAAATTAACACGAGCTTTGCCGGCGTCTACCAATACACCGAGACCCAGGCCCATACCATAACCGGGACCCCAGCTACCGATAGCCTTATCTCCACTGTGATTGGTAGCCATCAGGTTAACGGTTTTTGGACTCAGCAGGCGCTCGCCATCCAATTCACCACCATTCGCCAGCATTTGACCAAAGCGCCAAATATCGTGAACAGTAGAGAATAATCCTGACCAACCTGGGTGATAGCTTTTTCCATAAACAGGCTCTAAAGCATAATCAGGACTTTTATGCAGCTCAATAGTTTTGTTAGGGCCTGTAGGCTGATAAACGGAAGCAACACGATGCAATTTTTCTTCAGGTACGCTATAACCAGTGTCCTTCATTTTTAACGGTTTAAAAATGCGCTCTTGTAAGAATTTTTCGATTGGCATGCCGGAAATGCGCTCAATAATCAGCACAATATAATCCGAAGATAATCCGTACTTCCATTCATCCCCTGGATGAAAGGAAAGCGGCAAACTTGACCAGGCAATAACATTGTCCTCTACCGTGTCATGCAACTTACGTACTTCAAGCTCTTCCTCCGTCAACATATCTCTAGGCGGCACTAAACCAGATTGATGCGTGAGAAGATGACGAAAAGTGATTGGGCGCACAGCGTCAACACGCTCAGTAGTACTAGTGCCATCTTCATTTTTCACAACCACCTTGAGATTTTCCATTTCTGGAATAAATTTAGTGACAGAATCCGTCAAACGAAAGTGTCCCTCCTCGTGCAACATCATCAATCCCACCGCAACTACTGTCTTGGTAATCGACATAATGTGGTAGATGGTGTCATCTGTCATCAACTGATCGGTTTCTTTGTTTTTCCAACCCTGTGAATTCAGGTAAAGCACTTTGCCGTTACGCGCAACCAAAGAAATAGTGCCAGACAAATGATTGTCATCGATATAACCCTGAAGATTGGTTGTCATTCGTTCCAAACGCTCTGATGAAACGCCCTGACTTTCAGGCTTGGCTCTCGGAAACTTGTCAGCCGAGGCAGAACTACACCATAACAGGGCAATAGCTGTAGCCGATAAGATTATTTTTGACGGATGTTTCAGGCGTGCTTTAAACATACTCAGGACCCTTATTATTGATAGATTAATAATCCAGCAGGCATGTTAAATATAAGCCGAGCAAAAAGAAAGAGGAAAACAATCACTAATAATATTGACCATCAAACTCTGGAGAGTATGCGCAGTTTTTAATTCAACTCATACAAAAGAAGCCTATTAATAACCGGGCGCGTTGAGATCGCGCCCGATGTTTAATAAGTAACAGTTAGTCGATAACACTTAATCCACTAGGCACCGCATCGGGAATATCATCACTCAAATCGACACTATCAGGATCGGTTAGTGCTTTCAAAAATTCCACAATATCAGCAACTTCTTGATCCGTCATACTCACTGGACGCAGCCTGCGCTCAGCGCGTGCCGCGTCGGCAATCGCTTCAAGCCGCTGAAGATCATTCATCACAACAAAATCCAGCGCATCCAAATCCGCTCTAAAGGGCAGCGCAGCTTGTGTTTGATCGTAATTGAATAATGCACCTACCGGGTTAATATAATGCCGCACAATATCTTCTAGCGAAGCATAAGCACCAGCATGTCCATAAGGTGCAGTTAATTCTACATTGCGCAAGGACGGCGTTTTAAATTTAAATCGGTCAGCAATATCTCCGGTAACACGCTCGCGACCAAAATCTTCGCGGCCGTCAGTGTATCCAGGAGAATTATCACCTGCACCCGGTCCAATCTGCGGCATAGCAATGGCATGGAAGTTATTGTCTGTTTGTAATCGGCCTCGGTGACAGCGATTACAACCTTTTTCACGAAACAGTTCCTGCCCGCGCAATGCCGCATCACTCATTACATCTTCACCGCGCAATTGTCGATCAAAGGGTGAATTACGTGCACCCCAGGTAGCAATCTCAAAAGCGGCAATGGCATTGGCAGCTTGCACAAAGGTAATATTGGCAGCAGTGACCACCTCATCTGGGTAAGCCTCGCTAAACAGCTCAACATACTCCGGAATATTGCGCAGGCGCTCGGCCAATAACTCCCACACACCAGCTGGCCCCGCCAAATCACCGGCAGCCACAGCAGCGGCAATGGCATTTTCATCGCCCTGCCCCGCCATCTCCGTCGCTGAAGTCACCGGGAACATCGCCTGCACCGCAACAATGTTCGTCAACCCCAGCGGTAAATCATCACCCGCAGGGTTTAGGAAACCAGAGGGTTGATCCTCATCAATTTCGATACGACCATCCCAAAACATATGACCTGTAATCACCCGTCCCAAATTAAATAACGCAGGTGAATTGCGTGGTACGCGCTCAAAGATGGCATCATCCCCTATACCGGTATCACGAAATGGCCCAAGCCCAGTAGCACCTTCACCGATTGGTAGAGAAATCGCGTCACCAGTCCATGTGAAAGGATGATGACAAGTCGAGCAGGAAATATTTCGATTACCACTTAATTCCTTGTCAAAAAACAACAGGCGGCCTAATTCCACTTGTGCAGGTGTTCCTATTGCAACTCGTCTGTCATTAGGCCTATCCGGTCGATTTCTGTCATCGCGGCGTCCATCTCGATTTCGAGCATTGCGCGTATCGTCTGTCGTTACATTACTTTGTATATCTGGGGAGGGTTGTTGAATTTGTGCCTGTCCAGGTAAAGCCATTGCTGCAAAAAGTAACAGCAATAGTATTTTTCTATGTATAAAATTATGCATAGTCATTCTCCTAATTAATCACCATTTGAAAATGGATAGTGCTGTGATGCGCATCACAAAAAACTGAGCGACTTATGCATTCGGTTATTTCAACATCTCGCCAGTTGATATGATGGAACACACCACTACGAACAAACGCGCAGTTAGAGAAAGCGTTGACGGGAAAATAAAGTGACTTATGAAACTTATAACAGGGTCACATTTTATAGTGACAAAACGGGTGAAACTCTAAGACATCGGCTTTGTTAATAATTAATAAAGAAGAAGAACTATGCACTAAAAAACTAAACTTAATTTGGCGACTGTGCGCATCAATCACTTACGGTATAGTTTTCTATTTCCGGAGGGCAGGATCCATGCTGTTGGCAAAGTGCTTTTAAACTTCCTTCGGCAACGAGCTCATTAAATGCACCAGGTAAATGCTGCTTTAAGAATTCATAGTTTGATGAACTTTTGCTAATCGCCACTAGAGCAGCTGGAGGATAGGGCTGTTTAAATTTAGCAATAGTAATTTCCGGATACTCTTTCATCATATCATCCCTGTTAAGCGTATGAGCTATAAAGGCATCTATACGCTTTGACAACAGCAATTTAGGTAATTGCGCCTCTATTTGCATCTCCATCTTATTAATAAGTGCATCACTATCAAATCGCTCGAAATAGGCCACACCTTTAACAACACCGACATTTAAGCGATACAAATCCTGATAATTCATCAACTTATTTGTGTCTTCTGAACGAATATAAAACGGAATCGACGAACCCTGTGATTCAATCATGTGGAAATAATCCAAATATTCCTTTCGTTCTTCCGTGACTGTGATTAATACGATGAGATCAGCATTACCATCATGTAATTGAGCCATGCAGCGTTTAAAGGGACAATCATCATTAACCAGTGAAACGTTTAATTTGCGAGCTACGCTTTCAACCAACGCTTTTTTAAACCGTTCGGAGCGCAAACTGATAGCCGAGTTATCACTTTGCATTAACGCATGATGGATAAGAAGGTGATCAGCAGATAGAGGCTGGCTGATTAGACAGGCGAACAATAAAGGAAGAAAAGCGTTTAATTTTTTTTCAAAATTCTTTTTAATACTCGCAGTATGCTTTAATAACGCCCGATGAATCATACAACTCTGCTCAACATTCCTCCCTGAATACAAATAATTTATCAATTAGTAGTGTATATCGAAAAGACTAAATAAAAACACCCAATATAAAAAGGTGAGACATTGTTCTCTTAACTATTCAGAGATAACTATCCGTCCTGGCCGGTAATGACGGCTGGTCTGAAGCTGATTGCTTTTGTTAATCGCTACAGCCAACCGATTATCGCTGAATAAACCTGCATACAGCCCAATAATTATTCGGGCCGTGCAGCGACAACTTCAATTTCAACCAGCATACCAGATGATACTAAGCCAGCTATTTGTACCGCTGAACGCGAAGGCAAATTAGGCTGCTCTTCAGTACCAAAGTATTGTGTGTAAGCTTCCATAAACCCTCTAAAATCCATCTTGCCGCCTTTGGAGGGATCACCCACTAAAAATACCGTCATTTTAATTACGTCACCCATGGTCAGGCCTTTGGCCTCCAGGGATGATTTAATTCTTTCCAGCACAGAAATAGTTTGTACCTTGGTATCACCCCAAAACTCAGCTGAACCACGTTCGGCTTCACGATTGGCAGGTGCAGGTACTTTACCGCTAAGATAAACCAGCGTCGTACCCGGTTTAACTTCCACTGCTTCGGCTATAGGGAATGTTGAATTATTGGGCAGGGGATAACGCTCAACCTCGGCCTGAGCTATACCCGCCACTAACATTAACACCATGGCGATAAATTTTATTTTCATGATTAACTCCTTATTCAATATTTTAAAATCGCAATTATTATTAATTTGCTAGTGTATTAATGTAAAACACAACATCAAGAATGGCCCGATCATCAGCCAACATCTGCGATGCGCTAAGCATTTGTGCGCCTGGCATGTCTCCTGGCGTATCACCACGCAAGCGCTGTTTATAGGATTGCAACTGTCTAAACAAATACCAATCATTTTGCCCGGCCAAACGTGGTGCCTTCATCGCCTCGTTGCCCTCACCTTTCAAGCCATGACAGGCACTGCAGCCAGCATAAAGCCTGCGACCGCGCACGACATCACCCCCCTCCACTGTCGCCTTAGCCAGCTTGTCAGGAAGATCACCGACAAATTCGGCAATAGCGTTAATCTCTTCGGCAGACAACTCCAATGTCATTGGTTGCATCTCCCGCCCGATAATATCATCAGGCAAAGTACCACGAATGCTCTGCTTATAGTTGGTCAACTGTTGCTTGATATAAGTACTGCTTAGTATCGACAGATTGGGCGCATCAATACTAGAGTTACCCTGAAAGCTGGCACCATGACACACAGTACAAAACTCATAACGCTGCGGTGTAACGATATCCTGCGCCAACACATTTACCGATAACGTCGATACCGCACTAACAACCAGTAAAAAGGTCAGTATTTTCATCGATAGTTTCTTCATGCCTTGTGCACCCTTTCATTAAAATGCGCCAAGGCAAAATGCGCTGACGAAAAGGCACCTTCCTGCCAACCGGAGTGATAACTGATTTGATCACCCACCATATAATGCCTTCCATCCGGCATTTGCATGGTTTTGAAATATTTTTCTTTATCTTCAGCACTCCAGCTAGTGGTACAGCCCAGATGATGATTCATGCGATGCCAAACAACACTGACGCCATTCTCCACATACTTTGGAAAATCGGCATGCACTTTACTGACTTGCTGCTTGGCATCTTCTAAACGCTGCTCTGGCGACATGCGACCAAAGGCTTCGGAATTAGTGCGGCTCCAGGTATAGGAGGCTAACATCACACCTTTCTGCTTATAGACGCCATGACTGGGATACCAGATTTGTTGCACGGGTTGATTAGTCCAACTAATGCCGCCATAGATATCCTCCTTCTCCCAAAAACGCTCGCTGGTCTGAAAAGCGATTTTGGTGAGTTTACCGCGCCTTGCCTTAGCAATGCCTTCGCGGTACTTACCGGAAAAATTGTTATCGACGCCGGTCATCAACGGCAACGGAATGCTGTTAAAACAGTAATCGGCACTGATTTTCTTATGTTTACCTTCATGGCTATACACTACATCGACACCCGCCGGTGTATTGGTGATTGAGATCACTGGCGCATTCAAAATAAAGGTCGATTTTAAATGTGGCAAAAAGGCTTTAAAAACATGATCATTACCACCCACCGCCTGCATTAACGGCGCCGACTGACTTTCACCATCGGGAAAATGCATGCCGGATTTCCAGAAGTTATTTTTTAATAATTCACTGAAATCCAGTGGTCCTTTTTTAACACCGGGTTCAATCATACCACCAGAGGCATAACCCGCCCGTGCTGTTCCCTTATAGAAACCCTTTTCATCCAAATCGCCATAACGCCTGACAAATTCAAACAGGCGCTCTGAATCTTCTTTGGAAAATTCTTCACTGAAAATATTTTTGTTAATCGCCTTGGCTAATAGCTCTGACATGAAACCGCGAGCATCGGCCATATACTCACGAATCATAACGGGCTTACCATCCAAACTGGCGTCATCCTGAGTCAAGGCATAACGGTTGTCATTAACAAACCATTCCAGCTCGACACCGAGCTCACGACAATAACCATGCAACAAGTGGTGATGAGCCGGAATACGCGCGGGTCCTGCATTAAAATAAAGATGCGATTCATTATCGAACATCACTTTACGAGGCTGACCAATTTCATCCACCGTATCACCTGCGCGAAGAGTCAGGCTACGACCACCAATACGCTCTGACGATTCAACAAAGGTGCATTGGTAGCCCGCTTTCTCCAATTCATAAGCGATGCACAAATTGGCAAGCCCTGCACCTAAAAGTAAAATATTTTTTCCCGCACCAGCTGGCGCTTTAGCCACTGAAACACGCTCAGCGGCCGCTCGTCCCGGCATCATACCCAACGCCAACGCTACCTGATAAACAGCAGCTGAACCACCAGCTTTACCAACCAGTTCTAATAGTTGACGTCTAGATAGTTGATCGCTCATATCTTTAATCCCGGCCTGCAGCCTTTCTTCCCTTAGCCAAGTTTTCAGATACTGCCGCCGCTGCACTGTAGCCACCTACAGTGACAAAACGAAAGCCTTGTTTAATTCGGTTTTCAACCGAACGACTACCTGTGGTAATGCCACAGGCAATATTGTGTTTTATACAGGATTTCAAAACAGTTTGAATAGCCGCTTCCACTTCTGGATCATTGGACGGCAATCCCATATTGGCTGACAAATCAGCGGGACCAACAAAAATAGCGCCGACACCGGGCACTGAAATTATTTCTTCTATATTTTCTACCGCCTGCGGGCTTTCTATCTGAATAACCACCAGAATTTCACCATTTGGATCTAGCGGCCATGCATCGGCACGTTCAACATATTCACCAAAACCCAAACCCCAATACCAGGCGGCGTTAACTGGTGACTTACCTCTTAAGCCGACAGGGAAACTATCTTTAGCGCCTCGCGCCTGAGGAAATCGTGACGCCGCGATAGCCCACTCCGCCTGTTCACGTGTGTTAATCATAGGAAACATAATGCCAAAGGCTCCCAGATCGAGTACCTGCTTGGTAATGAATTGATTCATCTCGCGACCATTCACCGGCACTCTGACAATTGGCGTTGTCCCCATTTTCAAACTGCCCGTTTCAGCAATGGTTTTTTTATCAGTCATCCCCAAGAGAAAGTTATGCAATGTATTTGTATCGTAGGGACCATGCTCCATATCGATAAAAACAAAATCCAATGCTGATCTCGTCATTGAACGTGCGTTAGTTAAAGAAGTATCGCTGGAAAAAGTTCCAAATGCCGCCCCACCTTTTTCCAGCACTGAAATGGTATGGTTAATTCGTTCTGCTAATACAGGCAGCGACAGTATCGATACTACTGCAGCCGTTATCATTTTTTTAATTATCATTAGTGAAATTCCCTCATAAACTTTCGTTGATCATGACTACTGTTAAATCGTCTCTTTCAAATCACTTACATTGCAACGATTTCATTTTTCACTGAACCAATACCTTCTATAGTCACTTCCAGTTTATCGCCTACTTTCATTTTTCGACGCGCACCTTCTTCAAACAAAACGGTACCGGTGTAAATTAAATCACCGGGCATGAGCGTAATGTAACGACTGATATAGCTCACCAATTCTGGAACATCCTGCATCAGCTCACTGGTATTACCGTTTTGTACCACTTCACCATTTAACATGGTTTTTACCGAGCGATTTTTGTAATCAAAATCGGACACGATAACCGAACCTAAACAGGCCCAGGTATCTGAGCCTTTGGAAATTAAACGCGAAGGTTCTTCTCTTCTTTTACGCTCTCCGTACCACGTGTTTTCAGAGAAATCATTACCCACCGCATAACCAAAGACATAATCCAGAGCTTCTTCTTTGCTAACGCCGCTGGCTTTTTTACCGATAACCACTACCAGCTCACCTTCATAGTTGAGATTGCCAGCTTCTGGCGGCAAACGCACACCACCGCCATCAGGGTTCAACGATGTTGGAAATTTTGCGAACAAACGCGGATGCGCATTTTCTGGCAGCACTACATTTGGGCGTTTAGTATTTACCGCTGCACCAATCACTTTCGTAATACGCATTGGATCGACGGGTAATAACAACTCCACATCGTCAAGAGCAAATTTCTTGCCGGTTTTTTCCGGATTACTAAAATAATCACCGGATAATACGCTGATTTCTTTTCCCTCTAACACGCCATAATAGGTTTGACCTTCGGCACTAAAGCGCACATTGCGTGTTTCAGCATAGGCGTGTGTAACTGCACACAGTAGTACCACAATAACTAAGCTTCTCATTATTTTTCCTCCAAGAGGTTTTATTCAAGAGTTTTTATTGTTCGAAAAGTCCTTTATGGCAGCCGAATAGTTATTTGTTCTAAACCACCATTTTTGTAATCTAATTTTTCTTCACCCACTGGCAAATCATTAATCGAAAAAATAAAGGCCAAGACTTCAGCGTATTGTCTATCCTTCAAACTACCGGGCTGATCACGCGGCATTGTGGCCTGAATTTCGTCATACAACGCCTGTACAGTTTGGAATTGCCAGGATTGCAGAAACACATCTTGAAAATAGGATTGATCGTGGCATTGAGCACAATATTTCGCAACGAGCTTTTCACCACGATCTACCTGCAGCTGATTAAATACGCCATCTAATGTAGTCTGGCTTTCTGCCATTGAAACAACGGGCATCAATGACAAAACTGACAACAAACCGATTACAAATTTTTTAAGCAACATCTCATTTCTCTCATTCTTCAGGCAAACTTAATGCAACCAATTCCCCAGGCGACCCACGACCTCCCACAGCGGCAATAATATATTGACGACCTTTGTGCATATAGGTCATCGGTGCCGTATTGGTAGTAGCGGGCAATTCCACTCTGGCAATTTCTTTACCTGTCTTTTTATCTAACGCATGTAGCCAGGGATCACCACGACGACCTTCACCGTAAAACAGCAAGGATTTGGTTGTCAGTATGGTGGCGTGAGAACGCTTACCTGTAACCGGCAAATCAACGTCTTTCAGGGCCGGGTGATTTTTGATGGATTCTGGCGTATCGCCATTGGGCACCTTCCAGGCAATATCACCTTTGTTTAAATCAATTGCTACGATACTGCCGTAGGGAGGTTTGAATAATTGCAAACCCTGTGGCCCGCGAATACCACCAGGGCCAAGCGACACATAACCAGCGTTAGAACCCTTTTCTTCACCTGGCACTAACGAAATCACACTGTGACCACGCTCTGTTGCCACATACAACATACCAGTTTCAGGATCGACTGAAGAACCACCGGGAATATTAGCGCCACCATTAGCACCCGGCATCACAAACGCGCCCTTGGTACCATCTGAATGCTTGGCCAGTGATGGTGGTGTAAACATGGGCCCCATCCGATACTGGCTGGCTAACGCTATCGCTTGTTCGCGCAACTCAGGAGTGAAATCAATTAAGTCATCCACCGTCGTGCCCTGCATTTCAAAGGCTGGAGGCTTGGTAGGAAAAGGTTGTGTCTTGGCAATGATCTCGCCTTTCACATCGGAAACAGGAACTTCGCGTTCTTCAATCGGCCACACTGGCTCGCCTGTTTTGCGGTTAAACACATAGGCCCACCCCTGCTTGGTGGTTTCCACTACGGCAGGAATTTTTTTGCCACGAACTCTAATATCGATCAACTTGGGCGCAGTAGGGTTATCCATATTCCAGATATCATGGTGCACCATTTGGTAGTGCCACACGCGTTTGCCGGTTTTAACATCCAAGGCAATCAGGCTGGTGCCAAACAGGTTATCACCAGGGCGATCACCACCGTAGTAATCATTGGTGGGCGTATCGGTTGGGATATAAACCAAACCCAATTCCGAATCGGCAGACAGTGGCGCCCAGGCCGACACATTACCAGTGTATTTCCAGGCATCGGTGTCCCAGGTATCGTTACCAAATTCACCTTCCTGCGGTACTACATTGAAGCGCCATAACATTTCACCTGTAGCGACATCATAGCCGCGTATGTGCCCAGGGATATTTTCTTTCTTATTAGGGTAATAACCGCGGTCATGAGAGTTGCCCACTACAATTACACCATTGACGATAATTGGTGGCGAAGAGGAAGTAATATCACCTGAAGCGAGCACACCGGTATCCGCTTCAACCGGATAATCTCCCAGGCCCAAATGCAGATCGACAATACCATTAATACCAAAACTGGGAATGGGCTGACCGGTTTCTGCTGCAAGAGCTACCATGTAGTAACCTGGAGTGATGACATAAATGACATCGCGACCATTGACTTCAGCATAGGCAACACCCTTACCGTAATTTTTGCGGGTAGACGTCTCCCAACGCTTATTGGGCTTCATCCGCCACATCCACAGGGTTTCACCGGTTTCGGGATCGATAGACACCACGGTTCGGCGCTCACCGGCTACGGCATAGAGCTTACCTTTAACATACAACGGTGTAGTTCGATTGATATTTGCAGCGCGAGGGCCAAAGTTATCCGCTTTCCAGCGCCATGCGACTTCCAGCTCTTCAACATTATCTTGGCTGATCTGACTCAGTGGTGAATAGCGCGAACTGTTTTCATCACCACCCCAGTAGCGCCATTCACCGTTGGCAGTACCAGAGGTATCCGCAACAGCCGTGAATGAAAACAATGTCGAAACTGATAGCAGCGCTAAGAATTTATACATCGGTTCCTCCCGATTTTATTTTTTACTTGATTATTGTTGTTGAATTCTTTTTTCTTATGTATTTCTTAGTACTTTTTGCTAAGCACTAACTAACAGTGATCTGACAGTGACGATGGACGCACATTCACAGCCAACGGTTAGTTTTAACGATGATTTTTGAACAAAAAACACGGCTTTTTATAGTTATTAGGCCACTCCATGAGAATAAACCGCCAATTAAACAGCTTGGATTTATACTCTATTCCGCCAATCACTTCCACAAATAAAAGACACATTACAAAAATATCAGGAATACTCCATTACCAAACTAAAACCGGCAAAAAACTAAACCAAGTTCAATAACTTATATCGAGAAAAACCAATGATGAATGGCAATTAATTAGCAAAACTGTAAACCGCGATTATGATAAAACACTGTAAACATGAAGAAAGATAAGCAACCGGCAACAATGCTGATCAACCATAGTATTGATCTTTTAGGCACGGATTATGTAAGTTCTTTTTGTTGTATGCCTTAATATAGCCATAACCACTAATAATGAATAACAGAGGTCGCTCGCAATATGAATATCAATAGAAGAACCTTCATCACCTATTCATCCATGCTGGGAATGGGATTCCTAACCCGCGCGCCCTCAACCTTCGCCGTTCCTGCTGCCGTTAAGCCAGCTCCCAATATGCCGGCACCTGAGTTTGTTGATACCAACGGCCTGAAAATGGCGGTGTATGAAAAAGGTGAAGGCATACCCGTGGTATTGGTTCACGGCTTTCCAGAATTGGCCTACTCCTGGCGTCATCAATTGCATTCGCTGGCTGATGCAGGTTTTCGTGTTTTAGTACCCGATCAGCGTGGCTATGGCATGACTGGCGGGCCAGACGGTGCAGAAAATTACACAATAAAACACCTGACGGATGACCTGGCAGGGCTATTGGATGCCAAGGGTATTGATAAAGCCATTTTCTGCGGACATGACTGGGGCGGCTCTGTGGTTTGGTCAATGGCTCGTCTGCACCCCGAACGCTGCTTAGGTGTAATCGGCGTTAACACCCCGGCCTCCAGACCTCCCAACTTACCGCCAGTAGAGAATCATAAAAAACGCCTGGCAGTGACCACAGGCAATTACTATGCAAGAACATTTATGGAGCCTGAACGCCCCGAGCGAATTATGGAACGGGATGTCGAACACACTATGAGATGGGTCTTCCAAACCGGTGGCAATATCTGGAACCGGGAAAAATTTGCCCAATTCCCAGAGGACTCTGCTGAACGACGCTGGGATGCACTAACCATGATTGAACGAGGCACCATTTCCGGCGAGCAGGTCAATACCAAGGAAGAGCTGCAGTATTATATCGATACCTTCGAAGTCACAGGATTTACCGGCGGCCTTAATTGGTATCGCGGTGGCCGGCATGGTCGCGAAGTCTGGAAAACGGCGAAATGGGATATTGATGTACCCTGTATGTATATCGGTGCGGAACACGACACTATTCTAGAACCGCTGTTATCTGAGGGCATGGAAGACTTTATTCCTGATCTCGAACGGCACATTATTAAAGGCATTGGCCATTGGACCCAATCGGAAGCCCCGGACGAACTCAATAAACTCCTGATCGACTGGCTGACACGACGCTTTAAAGAAGCAAGCAGTTGATTCATCTTTCAAAATAACAACAGGAACACCCATGCGTACTCAACATCTCTGTTTACTATTTGCCATCATGCTCACTAGCTTTTGCACATGGGCGACAACACCCGCTGAACAGCTGTTTGAAGAAGTGGAGCACCATTATGCCGATAATGATGGGGTAAAAATCCATTACGTTACCCAAGGCGAAGGCCCCGTCATCCTTTTTGTACATGGCTTCCCTAACTGGTGGTACGACTGGCGCAATCAAATGGTGGCGCTGTCAAATGACTACAAAACCGTTGCTATGGATACCCGCGGCTATAACAAAAGTGATAAACCGGCCGGCCGAGAAAATTACACCTTTGATCATTTCCTCGGTGACATCAAAGCGGTCATAGCTGATTTAGGCGTCGACGAAGTCACCCTGGTAGGTCACGACTGGGGTGCAGGTATCTCCTGGCGTATGGCGGCCTATCATCCCGAACTTATCAAAAACTTAGTCATTGTGAACCTGACTCATCCTACGCCTTATTCCAAGGTGTCAAAGGAAGGCACTGAAAGGCAACGCGCCAACACTGCCTATATTCGTCGAATCCACGAGTCCACTGAGGTAACGCCGGGTATGACGCCAGAAGCACTGGCCAAACGCAAAGGCGGTTCTGCCGTTGACCAGGAACGCCACTTAGCTGCATACCAAAACACATCGTTAAATAATATTTTGGATTACTATCGCAATGTCTATCCGATGATTGCTTCGGGTGAATACGGCAAGATTCCTATGCTAACCATGCCCGTACTACAGTTTCATGGCTTAGAGGATGTCCCGGTTGATAAAGATGGCCTGCGCGATACTTGGAATTACATAGAAAAGGACTACACACTGGTGACAATTCCCGGCGTTGGTCATGACCCACATCATGAAGCAATTGAGCTGGTTAATAGCAACCTAATAAACTGGCTGAAGATTCGATAACAAACTCATGAGTCATCGTAGCCAGAAGCTCTGCAGAACATCAATAATTAAAAGTTATTAATTAAACCGGCGGCCAGATAGCATTATGATACGTCGCTATACAAAAACTCAGCTATATCCTCATTGAAATGACTAAATGGCAACTAACAATAATTTATGTCATGTGTCTGGGCTATGCACTGATTCGCTATAGTTTTTTCGGTCCAATTGCGAGTGTTCACTGGCCTGCCTACATCGCCAACAAATCCTTTGCGCTATTTGCCATTGTGATGCTGTTGCTGTCTTGCTATGCCTATTTCAAAGGTCAGCAGGAACAACATAGGGCATTCGGAAGAATCGCCTGGCATATGATGGTGATTCATATTGGTTTGTCAGTCGTGTTGTTTTCTCCAGGCTACTATCGAGCTTTTTATGGGGCGAATGCATTAAGACTCAGCCTGTTGGGTGAATTGGTATTGATATCCGGCGTGCTGGCGATTGTTATGTTTTGGCAAATTCCCAAATACAGTGGCGTGATTCAACATCGCCTCAAGCAACTGGGTTGTGCGCTTGCCTTCGGCCATATTCTACCCACCAGTGTACCCAGCAAGTGGCTGCAACCCACTGAGTGGTATGGCTATTTGCCGCCGATCGGCTTAGTCACGGCAATAATGGCATTACTAGCCTTTCTTTACATGACGCGTTATAGACAAAAAAATCATTAAGCTTTTTAGGAAATAAACAGGACAATTAGCAACACTATTAAAAACTTTGGAGTGAGCGAAAATGCTTCTAAATAAAAAGATAACTAATACTTTTTAAAACAAAAACTAATGGGCAACACCATGAAAAAAACAGTCTTCATATTAAGCATGCTGGCACTGATCACCGCCTGCAATCAACAATCCACAGATCAACAAGCAACAACAGAACAATCAACTGACCAACAATCTATTGAGGAAGCAACATCACTGACTGCCGAATCATTGTTCGATGTAGTTGAGCACCATTATGTTGACAATAACGGCGTTAACATCCACTACGTTACCCAAGGCGAAGGCGAAGTCATTTTATTTGTGCATGGTTTTCCCAACTGGTGGTACGACTGGCGCAATCAGATGGCTGATCTTGCCTCTGACTATAAAGTGGTCGCCTTAGACACTCGCGGTTATAACAAAAGCGACAAGCCTGAAGAGAAAAACGAATACACCTTCCCCCATTTTATTTCTGATGTAACGGCAGTTATCAACGACCTGGGAGTCGAAAAGGTAACGCTAGTGGGTCACGACTGGGGCGGTGGTATTTCCTGGCGCGTTGCAGCTACACATCCGGAATTGATTGAAAAACTGGTGATCTTTAACTTAACCCACCCAACCTCTTACATGAAGGTTCTGAATGAAGGCACACCTGAACAAAAAGCCAATACCGCCTACATCAAGCAAATTCATGATTCGACTGAGCCTGCACCGTTTATGGTTCCTGAGCAATTAGCCGAGCGTAAGGGTGGATCCGATGTAGTTAAAGCAAGACACCTGGCGGCCTATCAAAATACCTCTATGAATAACATTTTGGACTACTACCGCAACCTGTATCCACTGTTTGTATCCGGCGAGTACGGACAACTGCCCAGACTACAAATGCCAGTGTTACAGTTCCACGGCATGAATGACCGTGCTGTTGATAAAGATGGTTTGCGCGACACCTGGAATCATATTGACAATAACTACACATTAATCACACTACCCGGTGTCGGCCACGACCCACATCACGAAGCCATTGAAATCGTGAACAGCACCTTGAGAAACTGGTTAGAAACTCACTAATCGTTAACGATTAACCTATGGAGGTTATATCATGGGACATAAAAATTATTCAAAGTCTTTACTAACAGCCATTATCGCCAGCACGTTTTCCAGTTATGGGGTAAGTGCCGAGCTTTCGGGAACAGTGACCACCAAAGATGGCGATCCAATTCCTGGAGCAATGGTACGAATTACCAACAGCGATTTTATCTCTGAAGTCGTTTATACCAACAAAAATGGACGCTATACACTATCCACTGAACTGGAAGGCGAGCTAAATCTGCGTACGCGCAAACGCTATCACGCTGATGACACTCAGACCATCACGCTGAAGGATGATAGCAAGCAAAAACTCGACATCACGTTGCGCAAAATGACTGATGCGACAGAGATCTCGAATGACGCTCCTTCACTGGCTCACTTCTCGCAAATTGATTTTGATGAGAACGGCATGTTCTCACGCGAGATTTTTGGTCTGCAATGTATTAACTGCCACTCGTTAGGCAACTCACTTAGCCGCTGGCCACGCAGTGCTGAGCAATGGAAACCCACCATTGAACGTATGTTTGAGGGCCGCGGATCGGGAGGTTCCCCTGAGAATGTGCAAAAACGCGCAGAGTTATTATCCGCCGCCTTTAATGGTAAACCTTTACCAGAAGATCAACTGGCAGCCATCCCCTATAACGAAAAGTTAGATAACGCAAAAATCTACCAGTGGCGCATTAAGGATGGAGAAATTCCCCACGACATCGATATTATCGGCGATGTGATTTATGCCGCTGATATGACTGCACAGCAAATCGTTAAAATCGATATCAAATCTGGCGAAGTTACAAAAGTTGATATGCCTGCTGGCGGCAGCCCTCCTGGCGGTATGTTCGCTAAAGCCGGCAGAGAAGCACCTTTCAGAAGCAAAGTCTCAAGAGCGCCGCACAGTTTAGTGCAAGCTGATGTTAATGGGCTGATTTATATCACGGATTCTTACGGTGGCGCCTTGGCGGAGATGGATCCCGAAACGAACGAGTTCACTTACTATCAAGTAGGCGACAATTCCTGGTATCCACACACTATTCGTGAAGGCTTAAACGGCATGGTATGGGCCACTATCATTGCCAGTAATCAGGTAGCCAGACTAAATACCAAAACCAAGGAAATGACAGTGGTGCAGCTACCAGTTAATCAAGGCAGAGGCGAAGGCCCCTACGGTATCGATGTATCACCTATTGATGGCAGTGTGTGGTACGCCAAGATTGGCGCTGGCCGTATAGGTCGTATCGACCCGGAAACGTTGGAAGTAACAGAGTTTGACTCACCTGTACCTTCACCTCGTCGTCACCGTTTTGATGCCAAGGGCAACCTCTGGATCGCCGGTTTCAGAACAGGCCAAATCGCCAAGGTCGAAGTAGACAACTGGAAAGCGGAAGTTATCGATCTACCGATTTTTGCTCCAGGACAAACCACCTTCCCTTATGCACTGTCAGTTCACCCACAAACTCAGGATGTCTGGGTCGCTGATACGCAAATGGATGCGCTTTATCGTTATATTCCAGGCAAGAAAGAATTTATTACCTATCCACTACCGCTAAAGGGCACCTACACGCGTGATGTCGTATTCACTGATGAAGGGTGGGCCTGTGCATCCAACAATCCTATTCCGGCAGCGGCGCTCGAAGGCGGTCACCCTGAAGTTCTCTGTATCGACACCGGAGAGTCCTAATGGCCATGCAACTGGATTTTTTGTTCAGCAAAAAAAGTGGATTGATATTGGGCACAGCTTTATCAGCTGTGTTCTATCTTCCCACAAGTCATGCATCCGGTGTGTTTATGCATGAGCGCACTGGCGGCCAGATTTATGTCATCTTCTGCAGCCAATGTCACGACAGCGGCTGGGAAGGGGCGCCCGTTGCTCAGTATAAATCCGATTGGGAAGAGCGATTACCAAAGGGCATTGATGCCATGCTGCAAACCGTCATCAGTGGCTCCATGGCGATGCCACCAAATGGTCAATGTGGAGACTGCTCGGAACATGAGTTACGTCATGCCGTTGAATACATGGTTACTTTTGAAGAGTAGGCTCTATGAATAACGATAAAAAAAAATCGAACGGAAAGATCGCAACCTCAGTCACCGCCACATTAGCCAGCCTTCTGCTGGCAGCCTGTACTACCACAACATCCAATGCACCACTTGGTGAATGGCGCTATCACGGCGGAGATGCTGGCAGTAGTAAGTACATACCTCTTGATCAAATTAACGCTGAAAATGTCAGTGAACTTAAAAATGTCTGGACCTGGAACAGTCCTGATGATGCCCTAGTTGGTAAAGTCACCAAGCAACGCCCCAGCTTTTTCAAAGCCACGCCGTTATATGTTGACGGCAAATTATTTACCTGCACCTCCTTCTCCCAGGTAACCGCTATTGACCCCGAAACAGGCGCAACCATCTGGAATTTTGACCCGGAAGCCTACAAAGAAAAATTCCGCCCGGCTAATACCGGCTGGCAAAATCGCGGCGTAGCCTACTGGTCAGGCGAAGTTAATGGACAGCCATCCCAGCGTATCTATATCGCCACCGGCACTGGCGATTTGATCGCTCTGGATGCCGATACCGGTAAGCCCATCGCCGACTTTGGCAACAAAGGACGTGTCGATATCCAGGAAGCATTGGTCGATAACGAAGATGATCGACGATTTATTGGCTTTAACTCCCCCCCTATTGTTGTCGATGATGTGGTGGTATTAGGTGGTGTTATCTATGACCGCGCCAATACCGTTTCTTTTCCCGCTGGCGATATTCAAGCCTTTGATGCCCGCACTGGCGAGCGCCGCTGGAATTTTCATGTCGTTCCAAGAGAAGGCGAATTAGGCACAGAAACCTGGGAGAACGACAGCTGGAAACTGGGTGGCGCTAGTAATGCATGGGCACCCATCAGTGCAGACCCAGAGCTAGGCATCGTCTACATCGGCACTAGCACACCTAACAATGACTTTTGGGGAGGTGACCGCCCTGGCGATAACCTCTTTGCCGAAACCCTGCTGGCGCTAGAAGCCAGAACCGGCAAGCGCCTGTGGCACTTTCAAGCCATTCATCACGGCCTGTGGGATTATGATTTAAATGTTGCACCGACTCTCGCCGACATCACTGTTGATGGGAAAGCTATTAAGGCCATTGCCACTGTAAGTAAGCAAGGATTTACTTACGTCTTTGATCGGATTACGGGTGAACCCGTCTGGCCCATTGAAGAACGGCCAGTCCCCCAATCTAAAGTGCCGGGAGAAAAGACCGCCGCTACTCAACCCTTTCCTACCAAGCCACCGGCATTCACCCGGCAGGGCATCACCCCCGATGACTTAATTGATTTCACTCCTGAGATGAGGCAAGCCGCGTTAGATGCAACCAAGGATTACGAGTTTGGCCCTCTCTATACCCCCCCGATTCTCCTTGGTGAAAATGGTAAAAAGGGCGTGCTGATGGCTCCCAGCGCTGGCGGTGGCGCCAACTGGGCTGGCGCTGGTTTTGACCCCGATACCGGCTATTTATATCTCGATGTGAGTCACTCCTTGGGTAGCATTGCCGTTACCAAAAATGAAAATGCCGAGAAAGAGACTGGCGAATGGATGGAATGTCATACCGACACCATGCGTCAACAAGGTTGTAAAAAAATGCAGGGTGATCCCAAAAAGGCGCAACCGCTATATCATATTGGGCCCAGTTTTGCTCCGCGTGGACCTAATGGTCTTCCACTTATCAAACCGCCCTATGCCACTGTTACAGCCATTGATTTAAATAAGGGTGAAATTGCCTGGGCTGTTCCTCACGGTGATGGCCCTATCAACAACCCAGCGATCAAAGATTTGAATTTGCCACCTCTTGGTGCAGCAAGACAAGGGTTATCCGGCTCAGGCCCGCTGGTTACGAAAACACTACTATTTATGAATCAAGTGCAATCACCCGGCATGTACTTCAATGCACCTTCCAATTTCCTTCGCGCCTTCGATAAACGCTCTGGAAATGTGATTTGGGAATTAGCCATGGATGAACCTCCTCATGGTATTCCCATGAGTTTCATGCATAAGGGGAAACAATATATCGTGGTTGGTACCGGTGGAGCCGGCTTCCCAGGTAGGCTACAGGCTTATGCGTTAGATCTATAAAGCCCTAACGTTTCTACCATGCACACACTGTTGGACCCTTATAACAGGGTCCATTTAATACCAATCCTTACACACTCTGTTCACGAAACAATCATCGCCTTACTCTTCCCGCATCTCTGACTATCCAGTCTAATAATTAGACACCCTAAACTTACTAATCAACCATTCAGTTTGTATAATGACGCCTATATGGCCAATACACACTGGGTTGAGTGGGCTCCAGACTACTATTCAACCACGATGTTACTGCCATAAATCTCTATGAATAAACTGAAAAATAAGCAGTGAAACTGAATGAATTTAAGTGAAAGAAAGCGTTTAAGTATCATCACAGCGGCTCAAGAGGAATTTATTGCAGTTGGGTATAACAAAGCAAAAATGTCGGTAATTGCTGACAATGCCGATGTATCAAAACGCACGTTATACAAAAATTTTGATAGCAAAGAGGACTTATTTGTCACGATTATTGAATTGCTGATTGCCGAGTCAAAACAAGTCACTACCTTAGAATACTCAACAACCAGGCCTTTAAAAGATCAACTCGAAGAGTTGCTACGCCGGCGAGTGAATATGCTGACGAATCCCCACTTTACCGGCTTCTTTAAAATCACCCTACCCGAAGCACTGCATTCATCTGAACGCGCCGACATGCTCTTCCAAAGACTATCTAAAGGCCCCACCTTTCACTGGATTGAGGCAGCACAAAGAGACGGAAAATTGAAAGATATTGACCCTGAGTTTATGGCTTATCAAGTGTCCGGTTTGGTGGAAAGCTTTTGCTTCTGGCCGCAGATTGTTTTTAATCGCCCTGTTCCCACCAACGAAGAAATAGACAACATCGTCGATTCGGCTGTTTCCATTTTTATCAATACATACGCTCTCGAAAACTAACAACTGATTTAAAACGTAACTGCTACTAAGTAGATTTTGAGAACCCGTTTTGACAAGCCTGAAAACAAAAAACCCTCCACATTTACTGTGGAGGGTTTTTAAGTAACTGCTAAAAAACAGATTATGACATGCGGCTAAACATCGCCATCAGATAAACACCTGTACCTACTGCCAAGAAAATAACCCCGGCCAAGGACACAACGAACGGTGTATAGGCAGGCAGATTGGCAAACTTGTTACGTCTTTGCATTACATAGTAAAACTGGATCATCAGCAATGGAGCAACCCAGAAACCCCAGTTTCTGAACATAGTGAAATAAACATTAGTTTCACGGGTAATAAGCTCAGTTACCATGAACAGACCTTGCCAGCCACCAATTACACGAGAAAGATACGAACCAATTGCCAATGCAAACAACCTAACCGCCCATTCTTTGTGTGTTTTGAAATCACGTGTCGCAATAGTCTGAACACATTTGAAAGTCACGTAGAACATGGCAACACCATACATGGCACCGGCCGAGTGAGACCAAGGACCGCGACCTGCTTCACTTTCAGGATACAGTACAAAAAACACCGTACCGACAAAAGCACCAGTAAAAGCAATTACCAAGCAGCTCAAACCAATAATTTTGTGCCATGAGCGACTTTTACGCGTTAAACCTAAATGTACTTGCAGTGGTACCAAGAAGTTCATCATACCACCGGCTACCATGTGAGCTGCTATCGCATAAATCGCTATTGCATAGTGTCCTTCCCTCTCCAAATTCAATACTGGATGCGCAGATTCACCGGTTAATACAAAGCCACCGCCCGATGTAATCGCGTGGTAAACAAAGGGAATGGATAAAATCCAAGCCGCGAGCAAAAACATATTGATCGCGAACATTTTGCTCGTCATAAACGCGGGCAATTGCGTCTTTGATACGCCTACCTCAGCTGCTGTTGCCATAGCATTTTCTCCTAGTTATTTTCTAAATACTAATACATTTCAATTGTTAAATTTGCGGACATATAACCAATAGTCCCTACCAGTAACAGGAGCAAGCCTGCCACTGAGGCTACCATTGGGAAGGCCTTAGGCAAATCGGCAAACTTTCCTCTAAAGGAATAGAAACAATAAACCCCGGTCATAGGTAGTAAATAAACACTGTAAGAGACAAAAAACTGTTGTCCAACAGAGTATTGATCCGCATTACCTAAAAGCATAGCCCAAATGCCATAACCCATTCTGAACAACCAAGGGGTAATTCCGGCTACAAACAATTGTGTGAAAAATAAATCATAGGTTTGCTCATCATTGTATCTGCGAGCAACATAGACACGATAAACAATAAACATGGCAATGATGCAAAAGGCCGAAATAGCGTGACTACCCATATACTTATTGCCATTGTGACCCACACTAAAAAACAGACTGATACGAGCTAGCTCGAAAAAAACGCCCACTGTCAAAACCACACACAATACTGACACCAAACGCGATGTTAATGCTGCCGTTTTACCCAGGTAAGCCTTAGACAGCAACATCATAGGCGCCAAAATCATTGAAATGGTGCCACATAAAACCCAAATGCCCGCCATAAAGTTGTTAACACTGACATCAGCGACAAACCTTTTTTCATCCACTTCAATCGCATAAATTGAACGACTAAGATCACCCTCCAACCAATAATCGGACGCTAATCCGCCCCATTCCAAAATAAAGGGGATTGAAAGAATTAACACACCAACAGCAAAAATAGACTCTGCTACTTTGGCCATTCGGTCATCGCCACTATCTAAAGGTTGCTGAGCTGCAACATTCATAAATGTACCTCGTTATACAATATCTATTATCTATTTATTATTGTTAAAAAAACTACTGACACGTCTCAATCCCTGATCCACTATCACTACATCGCCTGTAATTTGCTGGAAATAACGCAAACCACTAATTCATAAAGGGTAAAAATATGGCCAAGCGTCTTTTAAGTCAAATTAAGAGTTCTTAATGCACAATAAAAAAGCCGCAGCTATCTATATCACTAAAGATAGCTGCGGCTTTTATTCTTATGCCAATTTCAAATAAAGAAATTAACCATAAAAGGTTTCAGCAATTTTCTGGCTGTAATGAGCACTCTTCTCTGGGGATAAACCATAGAAAGGTACAGTCAAACAGAAGGAATCAGCTATATCTCCCATTTCCGCTAAACGCTTACGCAATTCAGAAGGAGGGCCAACAAAGGCAATCGCCTCAACCATCTCATCAGGACAAGCAGCTTTCAAGGCCTCAGCGTCATTAAGTTTGGCAGCTTCCTGTAATGCCAGGTTTGCATCGCCAAAACCAATCGATGCGTAATAGCGGTGATATTGAGCCATGCAGCCGTACCAAGCTATGGTGTGGCGCGCATCCTCAATCGCTTCTTTTTTATCTTCGTTAGGCGCACAGAAAATCCATGGTTGAAGATCAAAATCGCTTCTGCTCTTGCCTACTCGATCTAGGCCAACTTTCAGGTTTTTCTCGACTTCATCCTTAATCCAGCCTGCCGTCCAGATAGGGTGACCAGGTAAACCGTCAGCTAACTCTCCAGCAGTTTCAATAGATTTTTCAAACACAGCTGGCAAATAAATCGGAATGTCCGAACGAATGGGCGGAGTTAGGGTTTTAAAATCAGAATAGTCTAGGGTGTAATATTCCGTATCGACTTTACCCATATCCCCGGAATGACCTTTGTTAATAAGATCGCGGATAATAGTGACAGCTTCACGCAAATGCTTGAGAGGCTTGCCGTAGGTATTGCCGTACCAGTTTTCATTCCAGTGTTTAATACTTGGGCCAAGGCCTAAAACTGTACGACCCCCATTTATTAAATCCAAGTCCATCGCACTACACGCTGTTTCCAGCGGGCTTCTCGAGAAAGCCAAAGCAATACCAGTACCCAGCTTCACATTTTCAGTAACCATTGCCATTGCAGCAAGCGGTACAAAAGGAGCCGAGTACAACTGCGGAGACCAAATACCTTCCAAACCCGCAGCGTCTAGTTGGCTAGCCGTTGGCCCTAACACTTCTTTAGGCAGTGGTGGGATCAGCGCCCACAGTTTATGTTTCTTAGTCACAGTAAAGTACCTTTTATTGTATGGAAAAAAGCGCATTTTCAGCCAAAAATGCACAAGCAAATCATTGTAACTGCTTTTTCAGCAATTCTGAATTACAAGTTCTTTCACAATGCGGGGCCGATAATCTGGTTTACCGCATAGAAGCAAGCATATTTTGCTAACACTTGATTGTGAGACTGTAATTAAGTCTCACAACAAAAAAAACTGACCAAAGATAAAACCCAAACACCCTGACTTTAGTGAGGACAAGTCTTTCAGCGCAAGTAAAATCGCCCAGCATTACAGAGAAAACCAAGTAACCAAGCCAACAACGGCTATTATTTAACCAAACCTGAAACTTTAGCCTCAAATACCGCCTCTGTTCGGCTGGACACATCCATCTTGTGGTAAATATTGGAGAGGTGCCATTTTACCGTGCCAATACTAATTTCCAGTGCTTCCGAAATGTCTTTATTAGACAAACCACTGGATAACAGCATCAGAATTTCCAATTCCTTACTGCTTAATTTAGCAGCGCCCTCCTCTTCTGGTTTAGCCATTGCTGCCAAGGCAGTGGCATTATCTGCCGTATGGCTATTCAGCAACGCGGTCAGTGGATTTAGCGCTTTAACCGACTTTGCACATTCCTCTGCCAACGCTAACACACTCTCACCACCATCCATTATCACCCGGCTAAATCCACCCTCAACACAATAATTTAAAGCCGGTAGTAGAATGTCCCGCGCTTTTTTCGTATTGCCCATGCTCAGCAACACCATGGCCCAACCCACTCGCATTCTGGCAGCATCCAACAATGCACCTTTGCTTTCCATTAATTCTGTTTTCTGCTGGAAATCTGTTTCAAAGGAGACATCGATTTTGGCAATTTGAGCAAAATAGGCCATCGCTAATAAGTAGTAGGTATTTATTTCCTGATTAACAACGGGTTCATTTTCTTCCACATTGAGCATGGCCTCCAGTTCCTGCAAGTATTGACTGGCAACCATTTGTTTTTTCTCTTTGACAGCAGCTACAACATATCCATATAAACAGGCAGCCGTCATACGGTGCCAACCGCGATCCTGAGCAACGCGTTTTCCTCTGCTGAGAATCTCCTGCGCTCGTACAAAATTGCCGCTATGAATTTGCGATTTGGCATAAGATAAATAAGCTCGAATAGCCGCTGTTATCAATCCACCCAGATCAATAACATCCAATCGAAATGAAATAATTTGTTCGATTTGATCAAGCTGATTACTTTCGTAAAAATATTCCGCCAGGTAACCGGCCGCAATTGCAGAAGCAATAACATCGTTGCCGACAAAATTTTCTGCTAACTCGTAACCATGCTTTAAGTATTGCTCAGCTTCAGAAAACCTCCCCCTAAGCAATAACACATTACCTGTTAGCACATCATTGTAGGTTTTCACAAAGATATTTTTATCATCAATATGTTGAGCAAGCTGTTGTTGATACGCCGAAGCTGCCTCAAAGTCCATCTCCTGCACAGCACAATAGGTCATAATGTTTTGCAAAACACCCTGACTCCAGTGACTTAACTCCAACCCCGAATTTAAGGTATTTTTTGCAATTACTGCTGCATCGGCGAATTTTTCATTGTAAGCAGAATTAAGTGCTGTGATAGTTTGCAGTGTGGCGTAAGCCGAATCGGTTAAGAAAATTTCCTCATCATCCAGCCGCCGCTGTAATGACTTCAATCCTTCATCAACTTGTTTTGCTTTAAAGGAGAAAGTTAATGCCCATAGCTCAGCCAGCTGAAGAACAGCTTCATGGTGCTGTGAAAACTTAACACCTAAACCCTTAAGCTGATTGACCCAATCCTGAAGAGTGTTTAACTCACTGCGTAAAATAAGCTCAACGGCTACCTCTTCGAGGTTCAACAGGATGCCATCAGAATCACTGACAAATAGTCCGTGATAAACCGCCTCCCGTACATCTTTATTCTTTTGGTACCAAGCCTCGGCCTTGCGATGTAATCGCTCCACTTCTGAAGCTGACGCTTCTTCAAATCGTGATTGCAAATAGGTTTTAAAAAGTGGTTGCAATCTACTTTTTTTCTCTTCGAAACAAGTACTAAAAATTTGCTGATCCTGGAATTCAGCAATCAATTTTTGATCAACCTCTAAAAGTTCACATAATTGTTGCTCAAAATAAGTATTCAGCAAACTACAACAATATAAAATCTTTAATGTTTGTTCAGATAACTGCTGACAAAAAGCGTCATAAAATTCATTCAGCTCCTGCTTAATTGATTCAATAGTCTGCCACTTTTTCGTTGATTTTTTTCCAGGCACCAAACTTAACGCATAGGGCCAACCCAATGAGCATTCATATAGCTCATGAATATAATTTTCATCCACGTCCAATTGATAAACCGTTTTTAACAGGTCGCGCGTTTCAGACAACGTAAAACGCAATTCATCAAAACCAATGGATATCCAGCGTTTCGATTTCAGCGCTTTGATACTGATAGGCAATTTATTTCGACTGGCACAAATCAATTGAAAGTCAGATGGCGCATTTTCCAATAACAACTCGACAAATTGCCAAATATTGGAATCCTGCAAATACTCACAGCAATCCATGATGATATTTACAGGTTGGTTATACTGAAACAACTCATTGCAAAACACTGCCATAGCCAATTGCGGAGGACATTCTCCACCAGCCAACAGTAGAAACTGCAAGCGCTCACCCAAGTCCGGGTAAGTCCTTCTTAGCGATAATGAAAAAGCGCCGAGGAAACGCTGCAAATTGTTTTCGTTAGATGTAACCGTCAACCAGGCATGGGGACGCCGAATTTTCGTATGTTGCTCCCAATAAATTTGTGACAGTAATTCCGTCTTACCTGATCCCGGAGGGGCATTAAAACCCACTAGAACAGGATTATCGACAGCAGCCAGCAGTTCGGTGAACCGAGGTCTATGAAGGGTATTGCGAGAAACGCGAGGAGGTTTCAGCTGGCTATCCAGAATTGGGATAGCGGCACCATCGACACTAGACTCATTACTAGATTCGTTACTAAGCTCCAAGACCGACTACAACCTCTTTTTATTTTAAACAGGTGAGTTCGGAGTATAGACACGCTGAACCTAAAAAAAAACAGCCTCAGAGCAAACTCTGAAGCTGTCTTTTATTTGCCCGAAATAATGGACAACGGCGATACTGAAGCTAACGCTTGATTATAACTTCTCGGGATTAACCAACATCGAGCCGCCTTTAACAGCTAGCATTTCGTTACAACCATCAGCAATCATACCGGCGCGAGCATCACGTAACAGTTTCTCCATCGGATACTCTTTGGTCATACCGTTGCCACCAAAGATTTGCAACGCGTCAGAACATACTTCGAAGCCTAATTGAGTAGTGGTAACTTTGGCAGCGGTAGAACCCTGCAGCGCAGGCGTTTCATGGCTGGCATTGTACTCAAGAGTTCTTCTGATCAATGCACGAGACGCTTCAACCTTGCGGAACATATGGAACAAGCGATAACGAACGCTTTGGTGTTTGATGATAGGCACACCACCGGCTTTACGCTCATGCGCGTAATCCAGCGCTAATTCAAAAGCGGCACGCGCATTACCCAACCACATGATCGCTACCATTGGGTTGGCAATAGACAATACTTTGTAAGCATATTCTTCGTAAGTGTCTGGGCCTGCCAGAACGTTAGCAATGGGCACTTCGACATTATCGAAATACAGTTCGGTCTGGTTCAGCGTACGCACACCCATTTTTTCCAGCGGCTGACCACGGGTTATTCCAGGTGAATCCAGTGGCACGATCACGGCCACGCCAGGTTTGGTCACACCATCTACCTCTGCATGACAGAACAAAGCACAAACCTGTGCAGTGAAGCCGCCTGAAATCCACGCTGACTTTTGACCTTGAACAATAACTTTATCGCCTTCAATCTTAGCAACACAATTTGGTCGACCATAGGTGCCATTGCTGCCGTAAGTTGGCTCACCGCCATAGTGCAATGCGCCATTGGCATCTAGCATATCAGTACCATGGTCTGGCTCAGTAATACCCCAACAGCCGGTTTTAAAACTGTCACAATACTTGGCCATTTCCATGTTGCCCGCCAGTAGCGAGAACATCACTGGGAATTGCTTAGTCAAAATTTGACAGGCCAACCCACAGTCACCCCAGGCCAGCTCTTCTGACGCAATCGCCAGCAGCTTAACCTGTTCAACAGGGTCCATGTCTACCATATCTGTCAGGTTCAAACCGAGAGACTCAGCCTTCTCAATCACATCCCAAAGCTCTGAATCCTCAGCAGCCATCTCTTCAGCCGACAGCTTGTCAAGACGCAAACCTGCGGGACGCATTACTTCTTCAGCAAACTTGTGACAGTTATCCTGAACCGCTTGCTCCAATTCGTTTAAAGGTGCTTCCAAACCGCTGACAGGAAGCTCAATATATTTAGCCATAGTCCATACCTCACTCAGATACTTACAACGTACCAATCATCGTTATTATTAAAAACCAGAGCCTACAGACTTTGGTTCATTTTTTAAAAATTAGTTTCAGCTTAAATTAACTAACCAGCTTAACGTGAAAACACATTGCCCTTGCCAGCATCGTAATCTTCCACCAAAAATCGTTCCTGGGGTTTCTCAGAAGCGGTTTTTGGAATCTCGTTCACTACCTGAATGTGATCAGGAATATAGTTTTTCTCCAAACGGCCTTCGCAATAGGCAAAGATTTCATCGGTAGAAAAACTTCCACTATCGGTAGGAACAATAGCAGCAACAATATCGCGCTCACCGGGAGCAAGACCAGGTGTTGCTACACCGTATATAAAGACATCATCTACGCTGTCACATTCGGCCAGTTCTTTTTCCAGAATTCCAGGGCTGATGAAATCACCATTTTTGCGAATACCGCCACCTTTACGGAACAGGAAGTACAACCAACCTTCTTCATCCTGATAACCAATATCACCCATTCGTAACCAACCACCAGCAACTTTCTTAGTCGTGGCTTCTTCATTTTTGAAGTATTTAACGTTCGGCGTAGAGCCATCGGTGTTTTGGAAAATCAATTCACCAGGCTCGCCGGCAGCCACTTCATTGTCATCTTCATCGACAATCTTGCACACCATACTGGCGGGAGGCTTGCCGATTGAACCGATAGGTCCAACACCGGGAGGATTGGCAGAGAAACCACCTTCCGCCGCACCGTAAAATTCATAAATTTCCAGATTAAAACGCTCGGCAAAAGCATTCCAGATTTCCTTCGGCATGCCTGCACTGATCACCAACCTGACCGGGTTATCCGAGTCATTGTCTTTTGCGGGCTCGCTGTAAATAGCATTCGTCATACCACCCAACAAATTAAATATCGTACATCCGTACTTGCGGGTGATATCCCATAAACGCGACTTGGTAAATTTCTGGCTGATAACACAGCGCATACCTGCATATAGGCTGCTGCCAAGTGTTAACAGCTGCGCATTGGCGTGAGTCAGAGACAGACCAGTGTACGGCCTATCTTGTTCATTCAAACCAAACAATTGATAAGCCATCGCAGCTACACCCATACGGCTGTACGGACTCAGGATAGCCTTCGGATCACCAGTAGTTCCTGAGGTAAACAACATTTGCATCGGCATTTCGGGATCATTAGCAGCAATCGGTAACTCTTCAACTTGATCGTCATAAATCGATTGCAGGCTTTTAACCTTTATTTTTCCAGGGTTGATATCCGCAGGAATATCGTCAATCACCCATAACCACTCCAGGTTTGGTAGCTCGTCAGCAATTTCCAACACGGCGGGCAAGCTAAAAGCACTGACTACTGCACCACGGCATTCGGTAAAGTTCAGCATATAACTGAGCTTGGCACCTTTACTACGTGGATCAATGGGAACGAATACGGTAGCTGCAATAGAGGAACCCACCATCGCATCGACAAATTCAACATGGTTATGCATAAAAATGGCAAAGCGATCCTCTGCCTGCATACCTTCCTTTAACAATCCATTCGCTACCTTTTGGCCGTTATCCCATAACTGCTGATAGGTTCTAACAGTTTCAATATATTCTCGATCAGGGCCAATCTCTACAAAAGTAGCCACATCCAGATCAGGATTCTCGGCTACATGTTTTTTTATGATATGACCTAAAATAAAATCTGTACTCATCGTCTTCGCCTATTGCCTTCTTATATTTTAAGAACACTAACTACCATAGCGCCCGCGTCTTCACCGACGTAGCCACCACCATTTTCAGCCAAAGCTACTTTGGCCCCCTCAACCTGACGATCACCACAATTGCCACGTAGCTGTTCAGTCAACTCAAAAATCTGTGCAAGACCGGTTGCTCCGATAGGGTGACCTTTACGCAATAAGCCACCCGAAGTATTCACAGGCACCTTGCCACCGAGTTTAGTTTCTCCTTCCTCAGTGAAAGGGCCTCCATCACCATAAGGACACAGACCCAGGTGCTCAATACACAAAATTTCCGATGGTGCTGAAGCATCGTGCAATTCAACGACATTAACCTCTTCGGGGCCAATACCTGCTGCCTCATAGGCTCTGCGAGAAGCTATTTCTGTTACCGTCTCTTCAGTATTTTCGTCGTAATCAAAGCCGCTCATGATCACTGTTGACGCCACTTGGACCGGATGACTAATACCTAATTCACGCGCCTTTTTCTCACTCATGACAATCGCTGCTGCTGCGCCATCACCAATGGGAGAACACATAGGCAAGGTCAGGGGATAGCAAATCTCTGGTGCTGCCAGTACTTCTTCTACAGTTAAACACTGTTGATATTGCGCTCTAGGGTTCAAGCTGCCATGGAAGGAATTTTTTGCTGATACTGCTGCATATTGCTCACGAGTCGTGCCATATTTATGGGTATGCTCTGCCGCCCAGGTAGCGTAGATATCCATAAATAGAGAGCGCTTGCTACCTGCGCCTTCTGCGTCACGTTGCACGCCGGCTGCATCCATACGCTTGTCCAGATTTTCAGACAGCTTGTCGATACCCAACACATCTACTGCACCAGTGAAAACAGAAAAAGTTTTTTGCTTGTCTTCTGAATACAGTTTTTCATAGCCGCAAGCCAACACAATATCGTAAGCTCCCAACTCAACCATCATAACGGCTTGATTAAATGCAGTGGCAGCTGATGCACAGGCATTCTCTGTATTAATCACGGGAATACCGCCAATACCCATCTCCCTGGCAATAACCTGCCCGGGAACACATACTTGCCCAGTAATCACCCCCGCAGCAGCGTTACCCATGTAGGCTGCCTGCAATTCTTTACTTTCTATGCCCGCATCAGTAAGTGCTTGCTGAATTGCTTCACCCGCAAGCTCTTTGATTGAGCGGTCAATAAATTTACCGAATTGGGTCATACCAACGCCGGCAACAACGGCTTTTGTAGTCATAAAATTTCCTGAGTCAGTACTGAAGTTGGCGGCATATTAAAACACCAATAAGCCTTACATCCAAACTTTGTGGATATCAATCACATTGATACAAATATGACAGCATATAGCCAATTCAAGCCCTTTTTGAGCGGACTCACAAAGACCAAGCACCATAAATGCGTCATCTTTTATCCAAACCACGCAGTTTACCGATAACAACACCCAGAGGAACTTTCTTTAGTGAGGGTTGGGTCAAGTTATTGACCAAATTACGTCATTAACCTAACCCAAACTATCATCAGCTGCCGGTTTCATAGAGCTTGTAGACTGGCCGTTCTACTCTGCAGACTACCACCAGGATAGAGACTAACACCCTAACAAAAATGGCCCAGGCTTATTTGCCTAGGCCACCTCCTTTAATCGCTGTTTAATTGAGTTTGAAGCTTAAAATTGACCTACTCAAATCTGTGTCTTGTATTTACCGAGATCAAGCTACAGGCACAACCTGCTCTTCTCTAGCTCTAACAAGTACATTATCAATTAGGGCCTTTATAGTGTTGAAGTACAGTTTCTCAATATATCCTTTATCATTGGTAATATCGTTCGCCTCCATTGCCTGCTTCTGCTTGGAGTTTGTTGCCATTAGCGGACGAGTACCGAGTACAACCACTTTCAGCGAATGGAAAAAGCTTGCCGCCAAATCTTCGGTGATTTCTTCAAAAATTGATTTAAGTAGACTGACCAGTAACTTGGTCTGAGTAAGGTAGGCTTGTTGACTGTTGGCCAGGGCTTCTCTGGGCGCTTTTTCTTGTATTATGGTGTATTTAAGTGGGAGTAATTTAACTAACCGCTGATGCCGCGACTGCACTTCCACCCAAAGGCGAGCGAAGGTTTCTGAGTCCAACCGGTCATTACCCAATGTTTGCTTAAGGTCTAAAAACCACTTTTCTGAGTCACGCCTAATCAACTCAAGAAAAATTTCCTCTTTACTACCAAAATATTTGTAAAGATTCGAGCGGGTAAATTCAGCTTCACGAGCAATCATTGCAAGGTTGATTTTCTCAAAGTCCTTATGCTCAAAAAGCCTGGCAGTTGCTTCAATAATTTCAACAATACGCACTTCTTTTTGTTCTGGAGTCCTCGCACGCTCCCAGCTTGCAGTCGCTACTGACATGTCACCCACCCTTAACTATTCAATAAAACTATGAACTAGAGATGTAGCTCAAACAGGGCTCAACAATAAGAGACAACTAGACTCCTGTCAAGAGACTCGAATTCTCTTAAGTAGGACCGCGAGTTTCCTTTGCCAATAAAATGCAGTGGGTTTTAATTAGAGAAATGGGCTTTTCAGTAATGGAATACCGTTATTCCAAATCAAGAGACTGACTGAAGCGAAGCCTCTTTAGCTCGATCCAATACACTCTCAATTAATGCCTTCGTACAGTAAAAGTACTGCTCCTGAAAATACTCTGTATCGTATTTCATACCACAGGCTATCATGGCCTCTTTCTGACGCGTATTGAAGGTCAAATAAGGATAAGATCCTATCGAAAGGGCTGCCTGCGCAATAAGGAAATCTCCGGCCAACTCCTCCGTCAAACCGTCAAATAAAGACACCAACAACTTCAACACGTAACCAGCTTCTTCCAGATAGGTTTTTTTAAGAGCTATAAGGCTATCCAGCGAGGCATTCTTTTCCAAAACGGTATACATAATGGTATGTAGCTGAGTTAGGCGGGTATGACGCAGCTGCACCTCCATCCATTCGCGGGAAAACATATCCGTGTCTACACTACGCCCCTTGAAGGTTTTCTCAAGATCTTTTCGCCACTTCACGCGATCCAGCTTTATTAACTCAAGAAAGATTTCTTCTTTACTGGCAAAATATTTGTAAATATTCGAACGGGTAAAATTGGCCTCTTTGGCAATCATGGCCAGATTGATGTCATCCACATCGAGATTTTTGTACAGTCGAGCTGCAGCCTGAACAATCTCTGCTATCCGCTCGTTTTTTTGTTCTTCACTTCTTGCTCTTTCCCAACTACCTACGACCACTACTCGCCATCCTCTATCCACACCCAACATTAAGGATTATTCATCCAGGGCATTAACCTTTATTAACCTTATGATCATATTTTGGAATCCTTTGCCACAACTGATATATAATCGCCGCCAATTTCCATGGCCAACCATAATTCCAACCATATCAGCCATAACAACAACTGACAATAAGAGACGACGTGATTCTTGATAAAAGTCACCTCGTCTCTTATTATGCGAGAAATTATATACCTCTACATATAAGGCCTATTATTCAATGAGACAGCACTGGAAACCTCACCCGAGAAAGTCAAAGCAATCTCTTTCTCGCTTGGCGATTTATACCTCTATCGCGCTATCAGCAACATGCCCCCTCGCTGCGATAGCTCAGACCAATACTTTAGAGGCCGGTGTAGAACTGCTCGATAACGGATCTACCACTAAGTACCTGCCGGTATATTTCAACAAATACAACGCGATAAACGCCCGTGAAGTATTGCGAAGAATTCCTGGTGTTGCCGATTTAATCCCAACCAACAACAACGTTGATGACACCCGCGGCTTTGGCTCAGGAGGCGACCAGATACTGATCAACGGTAAAAGGCTATCAGGCAAATCCAATAACCTCGCAACCAGCCTTGAGCGCATTCAATCAAAAAACATAAAAAGCATAGAGGTAATTCGCGGTACGCGTGAAGGCCTGGACGTACGCAGCGACGGCCTTTTGGTGAATATCATTTTGGACGAAAATGCCGGCGGCAGCGGCACCTGGGAAGCAAACGCATGGTTCATGGAAGGCCGCGACAAATTAGATGGTAACGCTAAACTCAATTACTCCGATAGTTTTAAATCCATGCAATACCAACTTGCACTGGAATACGGCCCCTGGAATAGCGCCAGCGACAGGCAGCACCACGACACCAGAACTGCACCTGACGGTACAGTTTTTCAAAAGAGAAGAGAGAGCCGCCCAGACGATACAGACAACTTATCTATTACCGGTATCGGTAACATCGAACTATCGGGAGGCCAAAAGCTCGACCTTAACTTCCAATACTCTGATAATCGCCAAATCTTTAATGGCGATAAAGATATATTTGACCTAGACACCAACACTGGTGAGTTTCCGCTATCTTCCACTGTTTTTGAAGATAGAGATGTTATCGGTGATGAATGGGAAGTGGGTGCTTTCTACTCTTTGCCTGTCTATAGCGGCAAACTCAATACACGATTTATCTACACCAGAAAAAATGAAGACTCCGATAAGATCGTTACCACCTTACCCGTCAATGGAACTGATTTTATTAGCAATATAGAAAGACGCGATACAAGAGCATCGGAACTGGTTTTAAGAAGCTCATACTTATTCCAGTTAAGTGACTCCCAAACACTGGATACGGGTATTGAGGGCGCTCGTAACACGCTTGACTCTGCAGCAGAGAAGTTTACTGGTACTATCAGCGGCCTAACAGAGGTGGATCTCGCCATTGGTGAATCGACGGTATCGGAAAACCGGGCCGAAGTATTTGCCACACATACTACCAATGTCTCTGATGCTGACACGTTAGAACTATCTTTGAACTGGGAATACTCAAACATCAGACAAAAAGGGTCGGGGACAGACTTATCCAGACATTTTGACTTCCCCAAACCGCGGATAGCATTCACACACGATTTTAATGACGCCAACCAATTAAGACTAAAAGTAGAACGGACTATCAGCCAGTTGGACTTCGCTGAATTCTCGGCCTCCTTTGACGAAGACAATGAAGACGTCAGTTCAGGCAACCCAAATCTATCACCCGAGAAAACCTGGGAATATGAAGCGACTTTTGAACACAGGCTGGATAACAATCGCGGCCTTGTTTCTCTAAAAGGCTTTTATAAAGATATTACAGACCACATTGACTTGATTGCGGTAGGCAACGGCTCTGCCACAGGTAATATTGGTGATGCATCAGTGAATGGTTTTGAAGTTAAGGCCAGCAGCAACTTATCGGACCTCGGTATAAGTGAAGCAACTGTAGATATCACTTATACCTATCAGGACACAGAGGCCACTGATCCTTTTTTGGGTATCAAAAGGCCAATAAAAGACGAGCCTCGACACAGAATTTTCCTCACCTATCGGCAAGATATCAGCAAGTGGGGCTTCTCATACTGGTTTGACGCAGAATGGCAAAGCACCTTTTATGAATATCGCCACAACGCCATACGCGAAAATGACTGGGAAGTACCAAGGGTTAACTTTTCATTAGAGAAAAATATTACTAGAAGCCTATCCTTTTGGATGACAATAAGGGCCTCGCTTGATAATACTCGTTTCCGTGACAGCGAAGTATATTCAGGTAATGTTGCTGATGACCAACTCCTCTTTATCGAAGAAAGAAGAGAACAGTTCCCTCGTGAATTCATTGTCGGCTTCCGCGGAAGCTTTTGATTTGCATCAAGACATCAGCGACTAGTCATATAAGGTGGCGGAAAGTTAAGACTCGAAAGTGACTTTCCGCCAAACACGACACACACGCAACATATTGAATTAAAAGAAAAATATCAATAAATCCAGCTTTAAACAGATAATTTTTAATATTAAAAAATGGTAAACCCGCACGTATAACCATCCGTTTACTTCCCCCACCTTTTCACCTAGCATAGCGCCCCACATTACAAGAAATCATTGAAGTCTATCGCGCAAAAAACAGCGCCAGCTAATCGATGAAACAGCAAACACACATACGAGGTAGCTAGGAATGAGTACTACTGCAGAAACCAAAATAGCCTCATCTAACGAAGGCTTAAACAAATACAGTCCACTGGTTGTAGCAGGTGGCGCATTGCTACTGGCATCACCCTACATGCTGGAGCTGATCTCAGCGGGTTTACAATGGCTAGGCGGCAATGAGTCTTATAAAGCTTTTACCGAAGGTGAATCTCTACGCAACACCAACGTTGGGTTTAATCTGGTATTCGCAGCGTTAATGATGCTAGCAGGTTGTTTAATGCAGATTACACGCGTCCTTATGCCCAACTCTGGCATCGCCACTCGCGGGCTCCAAACATTAACCGGATGGATAGTGACACTTTTTGCCACCGGTTACTTAATTTTCCAAAGTTTCTTTATCAGCACTGGTGAACACCTAGGTTTGATGGGTTTGAGCATCCACAGCGGCAGTGCCTACTGCATCGTAGCTTACTTTGTCGTTTATCGCTTTTTTGAGAGCCGCTCCAAAGGTGATGCACTCTATGAAGAAATGTTCCGCAATCAACTATTTGTTCTTGCTGTTGGACCGTTTATGTTCCAGGTAGCTTACGGCATCTGGTTTGCGCTACTCGGCCACGGTGCAGATGGCACATACACTCAGCAATTAATCATCACTTTTGGTTACTACCTGCTGCCATTATTAGGTATTTATAGCTACTCAACGTTACTGAAAAGTGAATCAGGCAACACCGGCTTTATCATCGCTGTTGTTTGTCTTGCATTGATTGTATTGGGTACTTTTGGCTACGCAGGCTCTTCAGTACAACCAGCTGTTCTATAAAACTGACTACAGAAAAACGTTAATTTCGAGAGAAAGCCACAGCTAACTTGTTAGCTGTGGCTTTTTTGCATCTGCCAAGAACGCTATTCAATATATGTTTTTAATTATATTAACCGTTTTTTACATTAACCAACCTTCACGACAGTGCTTATCTCGTTACATTAAAATTAGACCAGCATTAAAACCTTCATAAAAACAGCAATGCCAATACGTCAATTAAAACCTATTTTCTTTCTATTCTGCTTATATTTAATGGGTTGTGACTCTCCCGAAGAGCCTTACCCAATTGGTAAAGATGTATACAATCGTACCTGTCGGTACTGCCACAATACCCTGTTTGGCTACACACCGGGAATTGGCGATGTAGCAGCATGGGAAAGTAGAATTCAGCAGGGCTTACCTACACTGATTAATCACGCCATTTCTGGCTATGGACGCATGCCAGCCAAAGGAGGCAATACACAATTTACAGAACAGGAAATCGAGGAAGCCGTTAAATTTATGGTTTCTAAAGTAGCCACTATTAACGGAAATGAATTAGTAATTAAAGAAACTGAAGAATAAACTCTTGATATTTCGAGACACAAATCTGACGTTTAAAGCGCAAATCCATTTTTACATTGAAATAAACAGATCTTAATCAAAGCACCTTCCGGTTTTACTTGAGAAGTAACAAGCCAACCCTTTACAATCTTTTTCGCATAATTGATTTAATCCAAGGAGACCCGAGAAACGTAATAATCATTTAACGTTACTAACCACACATAATATTTAATAAAAGGAAAGCGTTATGAGACAACTATATAAGCACCTAATAGCCATCGGCATAACGCCCTTGGCAGCAGCAATATCCACCAATCTGCATGCTCAAAACACTCAGCTAGAAGAAGTTGTTGTAACCGCCACCAAACGTGCTGAAAACCTGCAAGAAGTACCTGTAGCGGTAACCGCTATGACGGCCGAAATGATGCAGGAGCGCGTTATTTTTGAAACCTCAGACTTGATGGGCACCGCACCTAACCTGCAAGTCACCTCTGCCTATTCAACAACCCAGCCAAACTTCAGTATCCGCGGCATCAGTGTTGCCAACGAATTCAGTGCTGCTACAGCTTCTCCTGTGGGCGTATATGTGGATGAGGTATATCAAACATTCCGCGCATCCCATGGTCAGCAACTTTATGACCTGGAACGTCTGGAAGTTATCCGCGGACCGCAAGGCACGCTATTTGGCCGTAATACTACTGGTGGTGCGATAAGCTTCGTCACCAAAAAACCAACATTGGAAGGTGGCACTTCTGGCTACATCACTGGCGGTATAGGTAACTACGATGCAGTTAATGCGACAGGCGCGTTAGATGTTACGCTTTCCGATAGTTTTGGCGTTCGATTTGCCGGTACTGTTAAGCAGGCCGATGGTTATACTGAAAATCCCATTGATGGCAAAGACTACGGCGAAACTGACTCAGAGGCTTTTCGCTTATCCGCACTCTGGCAACCTAGTGATGATTTAAGTGCCCACTTCAAAATTTACACAGCAGAGAATGATGCTCTAGGTGACTTGCCCTATGGCATTGGTTACTTTCCAAATCAAACCAATATCCTGGGTTTCGGCACTCGCTTAGCTGGTGGCGGTGGTGCTCAACTTGATGAGGACCAAGTCGAATCTGATTCCGGCAACCGCTACTACACCAAGTCTGATGGCTTCTCTATGACATGGGAATGGGTGCGTGGTGACTTCACCTTCACGTCGATTACCGGTTACGATGAAAATGAATATCGACTAAACCCTTTCGATTGTGATGGCACCGTATTGGATCTTTGTGCCATCAAATATGATTCTGATAGCGAGAGCTTCAATCAGGATTTCCGGGTTACTTACACAGATGACAAATTAAAATTTGTCGGCGGTTTGTACTTTGGCACCGAAGAAGTGAAAACACGCAATACCCCAGACTTTTTCGGGCTACTCAATCCAGCAATTCCCGACAATTTATTTAATCCTATCTTGGGTGCTATTGACCCAAGTAACCCTGCTTTGGGTGTACTACCCGCTGATGGTGCTTGCTCACCTTTAATTGTCAATCCTAATGGATTTATGGATACCCGAACTTTCTTTGAATTCCTAGGCTTGACCGCTGGTTGTACTGCAGCAGGGGCTCCACCATTCACTTCCATCCTGGCTGACCAGCGTTTTACTATCGAACGCCCATCACAAGCAATTTATGGGGAAGTGTCCTACGACTTTAGTGCCGAACTTACCGTAACCCTCGGCCTTCGCTACACCCATGACGAAGTAGAACTGAAAGATGCCCGTACCATTATCTTCAGTGAAGACGGCGTAGCCCGAGCCACTACTATCCCCTATAGTTTTCCGGCCGATTTAACTCTGCCAGCTGTTTCTGAAGATGAAGAAAGTGATGAAATTACCGGTCGCCTGATTGTCGATTACCGCTTTACTGACAACATTATGGGCTATGCCAGCTACAGCCACGGTTATCGTGCCGGTACCTATAATGCTCTGGCCTACCAGGATATCAATCAGATTTTCTATCTTGAACCTGAGATCGTCGATGCCTATGAGCTGGGTATTAAATCCCGATTTATGGATGATCGTGTGCAATTGAACGCAGCACTATTCTACTCAGACTACGAGAATCAACAGATTGCAGAAATTGTTGGCACCACATCATTCCTTCGCTCTGCTAACGGCGAACTATCAGGACTTGAAGTAGAATTGGTTGCATTGCCAACCTCAACTCTGGAAATCAGAGCCTCTCTGGGCTTACTGGAATCCGAATACGATAGCAACCAACAATTTACACCCACCGGTTTAGACATTGGAGGTAATGACTTTCCAAATGCTCCGGACGAAACCTTTATCGCCGGTTTCACCTGGGACGCCTGGTCGAGCAATCAAGGTACTTTATCCATTTCAGCTGAAGCGAAATACATGGGCGAATACGTATTCGATCCCTTTGGCGACTATGAAGGCAATTACCCTGGCGGTTCAGCCGATACCGGTAGTGGATTTGCTGCTTCTGCAGAATTAGCCGAAGGTAACCCGGACTATTGGACCTACGATGCCCGTGCTACCTTTGAAGGCGCTAACTACTCAGTCAGCCTGTGGGGTAAAAACCTGAGCGACGAGTTTTACTATGTGTATGGCTTGAACCTTAATGCTTTCGGCCAAGACTACTTCACTCGTGGTATGCCTCGCACTTACGGCTTAGAAGTTACTTATAACTTCTAAAACGTCTCTTAATATCGGGAGATAATTCAACCCCCTGTTGTCTTATCTCCCGGTTCACATCTCAATCAAATCCCGATGTACAATTGGTAATATCTCAGCTGCGTTTTTTTATCGTATGCTAACGTTATTACTCGTGTTTTTAGTTGGTCACACATTATGCGCACTCAAGACTATGAAGTTCTTTCTCATGCTCACCAATGGCTGCAGCAAGGCGATAAGCCCTGGCTTTGCACCATTGTTAAAGCGATAGGTTCATCACCCAGGCCTATCGGCTCCATGCTCTCCTGTCTGGAAAACGGCTTGCAAACCGGCTCCTTGTCTGGTGGTTGTGTTGAGGACGATTTGCTTGAACGCTTACATAACCAACAAATTCCCAACGACAAACCATTAGTTGTCGAATACGGTGTCACCCCCGAAGAAAATGAGCGATTAGGCCTACCCTGCGGTGGCCGCCTTTATATCCTGGTTCAACAATTAGATGAAGGTGACTTGCCTTGGCTGGATGAAATTATTAACGCGATGAATGAACGAAAATGCGTCATCCGCCACCTCGATATCAACAGTGGCAAATCGACTATTAAACCGGTTGAACACTTTGCCACTTTGTCTTTTGATGAAAGCTCACTACAACAGTGCTATGGCCCTCGCATGCGTATGCTACTGGTGGGAGCAGGACAATTAGGCCAAAGCATTGCTGAGTTGGCACTGGCAATGGATTATGAAGTACTGGTCACAGACACTCGTGAGAACATGTTAGCGCAATGGGAAGGCCCAGAAGTGTCTTTAATACAGGGCATGCCGGACGACGTAGTATTACAAAATGCCGCCGATAAATTTTCTATCGTGATTACACTGACACACGACCCACGTATTGATGATATGGCGTTGATGGAAGCGTTGAAAACTGATGCCTGGTATGTCGGCTCATTAGGCTCTCAGCGAACCACAGACAAACGCTTAGAACGATTAAAAACATTGGGCCTGGAAGACGAACATATTGCCAAACTGCATGCGCCCGTTGGATTAAAAATTGGCAGTAAAACGCCTATCGAGATTGCTGTTGCCGTAATGGCAGAGCTGACTCAACTGCGACGCCAGGCACAATAGAAAACTATTGCGAATTATTTTTTAAAACAGCACTGAAAATATAAGACGGTTTGAGCCATGAATCGGAATCGTGATGAACTTTTTAATAACGACGAAACGAGTGACAGCGACTTCCAGTTTAATTCAGAAGTTGCGGCAGTCTTTGATGACATGCTTGCTCGCAGTATTCCTTTTTATCAGGAACAGCAGCATTTAATTAGCACTATTGCCAGACAATTTTATGTGCCAGATACGCGCATCATCGACCTGGGCTGCTCCACTGGAACAACATTAACCAACCTGGCACTCACTATTCCTGAAGCCAAAGAACTTATCGGTTATGACAATTCAGAGCCGATGCTCGATAAAGCCAGAAACAATATCAACAGCTCCAAACTTGAAGACCGCATTACACTTCGCTGCGCTGATTTAAATAACGACCTGACAAACATCGACCTTAGTAACAGCAGTGTTGTAACGCTATGTTGGACTTTACAATTCATCCGGCCATTAAAACGTGATTTATTAATTAAAACTATTTACGACAACATGGCCAATGGTGGAGTATTAATCATTACGGAAAAAGTGCTGACTAATGACTCCAATATGAATCGCTTTTTTATTGATTTTTATTACGATTTCAAACGTAAAAACGGTTACTCTGAGGACGAAATTAATCGCAAACGCGAAGCGCTGGAGAATGTACTAATCCCTTACCGTTTTGATGAAAATTTTGAACTCTTTAGACGCAACGGTTTCGATATTGTCGAAACTTTTTTTCAGTGGTTCAATTTTGCTGGCATCCTTTGCGTTAAGCGTGCTTCCTAAACTTTAATCACATGCCATCAACACAATATACTCCATCACTCGACATCCCCATATTATTGCTGGCAGCCGGGCAATCGAAACGTTTTGGCCAGGAAAATAAGTTACTTGCCAAAATAAATGGTATTCCTTTATTACAGCACACCCTAGAAACGCTTAAACAAATCAACGATAACATTTGGGTTGTCACTAATGGAAAAGAGGACTTCTCCCAATCTATACTTGACGGTTGTCACACTGTAATCTGCGAAGATGCCCATCTCGGCATGGGGCATTCGTTAGCCGCTGGCGCAACGGCTATTTTGGAAAATAATTCCCGCGCACCTGCACTGATGATAGCCTTAGCCGATCAGCCTTTGGTTACAGCACAAAATTATCAGCAACTGCTCGACCGATATAATATCAACCAATGTTTGGTGGCATCCCGCTATCATGAGTCACTGGGGGTACCGGCAATTTTTCCACTTACCGCAGCCATGCAACTGAAATCCTTAACGGGCGATATCGGTGCCAGAAAAATTATTCGTCAATATACAGATCAAATAGACATTGTAGATATGCCCAATGCCGAACAGGATATCGATACACCTGAAGATTTGTTGTCTATTCAACAGCAGACGGCGAACAACAACTAACCACAAACTTCCCTGAAACCGGCGGCGACAAAGGGAATCATTCGAGTATAGGCAGCATCAAAATCTGAAGACAAACATTTGCCACCCGACAGGCGATCAATACGCCCTGTTTGTGCGAAGGTCAGCGCCAGCGCTCCAGACATATAGTGATAACACCAATGAATTTCTTCATCCTTGGCCTTGGGAAACACTTTTTTCAACGCCTCAATAAACTCACCTACTCGTTTGTCGAAATTTTCCTTCATCAACTGCTCATTCCATACCGGAGATGTCATCACATAAGCCAGCAATGCCATATAATTTTTCCAACCGGGGTCGCGGCTTTCCTGAGCAAATTTTAACGGCAGCAGAAAAGCTTCGATAATTTGCTCAAGGGTTTGTGTTTGGCCTTTTTTTAATTTCTTTTCGTTTTCACGAAGTAACTCACGGCGAGTATTACTCAACGATTCAGCGCGACGATTGAAAACGGCATAAAACAGATCGAGCTTTTTGCCAAAGTGATAATTCGCTAGCGCCACATCCACTTTAGCCCCCGTGGAAATTTGACGCATAGTCACCCCATCGTAGCCATGCAGGGCAAAAAGTTCTTCTGCGACATCCAATATCCTTTCACTTTTTTCCCCCGTACCTCTTTTGCCTGTACCTTTCTTACCTGCACCTTTGCTACTGGTGTTACTGCGCGCACCACTCCCGGCCATACTTACCTCTTGTCTAATGTCTCAACTGTATCTACACAACCGCTATCTTATTACGGCTAAGGCAATAACAAAAATAAATGGCAGTTGATAATTCAACGTTTGTTGAATATAGTATTGCCAATTCCACCCATATAATAAGAGGGGCGCTGTCGTGTCAGTGGAAATCTTTAAATATCTTGTCACTGCCGGCTACGTATTGCTGGTGTACTGGCTGTCCTGGATAGGCATGCGCAGAACGAAAGACATTCGCGGTTTTTCTATCGGCAACAAGGACATGAGTCCCTATCTGATCGGTATCACACTGGCTGCCTCCATTGCTTCTACTGCCACCTTTGTAATTAACCCGGGCTTTGTCTACGTTCATGGCATATCGGCTTACTTCCACTACGGCATTGCCGGTTCATTGGGAATTCTCTGTGCCTTTTTAACGCTGTCGCGAGGTTTTCTTCGTTTAGGTGAGGAGAAACAGGCGCTTACCATTCCCGAATGGATTTACCATCGCTATCAACATCGCGGTTTTAGTCTGTTTTTTGCCTTTATTAACCTGCTCTCAATTACCTTTGTAGTGTTGATTTTGGTGGGATGTAGTTTATTAGTCACAGGGCTATTTCCCGTCGACCAGAAAACCGCTCTGATCATCGTACTGCTGTTTGTCTTTTCTTATGTGCTAATGGGAGGCACCTACGCTCACGCCTACACCAATACCTTGCAAGGCATCATGATGATGCTGGTCACTGTAATTCTGTTCGTAGAGGGCTTGCACTATTTTGAAAATGGCGTAATGGAATCATTACGTTCTGTCGGACAATCCTATGCATCTATTTTCAATCGTGACAGCAATCTTTATTACAGTTTTTTCTCTGTCTTCGGCAGCGGTTTTATCATTACCTTTGCATTGATGCTGCAGCCTCACATTCTGACCAAAGTGCTTTACCTGCGCAACGAAGGCGATATCAATAAATTTATTGGCACCACCGTTGTCGTCGGTACACTCTTTACCCTGATTTTAGTTACTGGGATCTACGCGCGTTTAGCCGGGCTGGATATCCCTGAACAGGACACAGTAGTCAGACAATATCTATTGCACGAATTTAGCGGTAGCCCCTTAGGCAACCTGTTATTAACATTTATATTTATTACGCTGTTAGCCGCCGGTATGAGCACACTGGACGGCATACTGGTCTCGCTATCCGCCATGGTAGTCAACGATATCGTCACCCCCCTTACAGGCAATAGACACCGGGGCCTGGCTTGGTCACGCTGGGTATTAATCGTCGTCGGTATTATCGGACTAATGCTTGCATGGAACCCGCCACCACTGATTGGGCTATTTGCACAAAAAGGCGTGTACGGATTAGCTGCCGCCTCGGCTGCGCCTATTCTGTTTGGCATTTTGTATCGAGGTACAATGCCCCTGTGGTTAATTGCCGGAGCATCCTTTGCTGGTTTGGCGATACACTTTTATCTCAACCTTTTTGCAGGAGTCATTAATCCTGCAGTTTCAGCCAGTTACGCTATTTTAGTGTCGTTAGCGATGACAGGAACCGGCCTAATTTTCAGTCGCAGACTGAAAACCTCTACATAATTTTTAAAAAAACCATTGACTTTTCAACAAACGTTGAATATTGTCACTCCAAATTTCAACGAATGTTGAATTTAGGAAAAATATAACAATAAGCTATCAATACAGAAGGTGACTTATGATGATCACAACGCTTACAAAGAAAAAGCTTGCTGTTTCCATTTCATTAGCCAGTGTACTGACATTACCCTCAACAGCTGCATTTGCTCAAAGTGGCGCAGGCATGCTGGAAGAAGTGGTAGTAACCGCACAAAAACGCGAACAGAACCTGCAGGAAGTTCCAGTATCCATCACCTCCTATAGTGCTATTGAGCTGGAAAGCAAAGCCATTACCACCATTATCGATCTGGAAAAGAGTTCACCTAACACCCAGTTCCGCGCCAGCCGCGCCACCAACTCAACTCTAACAGCTTATATCAGGGGTGTTGGTCAACAAGATCCTCTATGGGGCTTTGAGCCTGGCGTTGGCGTTTACGTCGATGATGTTTATTACGCCAGACCTCAAGCTGCAGTACTCGATGTATTTGACGTTGAGCGCATTGAGGTGTTGCGCGGCCCCCAAGGAACACTGTACGGAAAAAATACTGTCGGCGGTGCAGTGAAATACATCACCAGGAAGATGGATGGCGAAGCTTCAGGAAAAGTTACATTAGCTGCAGGCAGCTATGGTCAACAGGACATTACTTTATCCGGCCAATTGCCTATTATTGAAAACCAACTGTATATCGGAGCTGCCATTGCCAAGCTGGATCGCGATGGCTATGATGATGTAAAAACCGGTTACGACATTACCACAGGTGAATTTAGTAGTAGTGAAGAAAACTACAACAAAGATGTCACTGTTAGTCGCATAAGTATCGAATACACACCAACAGATCGACTTTTTTTTAGAATTGCAGCCGACAAAACCGACGATGAATCAAACCAGCCCTGTGGCACGCAATCCAACCAAACGCTCTTAACACATCCTGCAACAGGCGAATTATTTTTAGCTTCAAATGACCCCTATGATTCAGCCTGTGGCACCAGCCATAAATCCAATGTTGAAAATGAAGGTTATTCAATAACAGCTCAATATGATGTAAATGATGCCATCTCGCTCAAATATATTTATGCTGATCGTGAGGGCGAAACTCAACAATTCATCGATTTTGAAGGCACACCCCTCGATGCCTTCGATGTGCCAGCTTCTTATACAGATGAACAGGAATCGCACGAGCTTCAAATTAATTTCAACTCAGGTAGATTAGCTATCGTGGGTGGGATTTACTATTTTGAAGGCAACTCGGCGGGTGCTTTCGATGTTGTACTAAACGGCGCGCTAGCAGACCCTACCACCGTACCACCAACGCTAGACCCATTTATGGATGGAACGCATTTCGATCTGGCCATTGGCGGGGATGTTGATACAGAAAGTTTATCCGGCTATGTCAATGGCAGTTTTGAGCTAACACAGGCTTTCACTCTAACCGCTGGAGTAAGATTCACCGAAGACGAAAAAAATTCTAATATACAACGCTTTTCGTACATCACCACCAATTCTTTTCCCTATACCACAACGCAAGGTACCGGTTTTACTTTCGGAGATCCCGATGATGACACCTTACTTGGCGTAAGCACAGATATCACTGATAACGAAGCCAAAGATACATGGAATGAAGTCAGCCCTTCGATAAAAGTCGATTGGAAAATGAATGACAACATGATGTTCTACATCAGTTATGCAGAAGGCTTTAAGTCAGGTGGTTTTGATATGCGCGGTAATGCTGCCACTAACCCCAATGTTGCCGATGGTTATGATCCTGAGATCGTTGAAACATGGGAAGTGGGTATGAAATCCCAATTACTGGATGATCGTTTGCGTTTAAACATTACATTATTCGATATGGACTATGAAGATATGCAACTCACGGTACAAACAGCGCAGCCTGCACCGATCTTCTTTTCCTCTGATGTGGTTAATGCAGGTACAGCTGAAATTAAGGGCTTTGAAGTGGAAGCACTGGCACAAATTACGGAAGGCTTCAGCACAACCTTTATGGCTGGTTATATGAACGCAGAACTAATCGAAGTTATTTCTGCTGGCGTGGATGTGTCAGACTCATGGGAAATGTTGAACGCCCCCGAATGGACAGGCCAACTGGGATTCAACTACGATATCAATCTGGGTAATAATGGCAGCCTGAATCTCAACACTGCCGTTTCCTATCGCGATGCTACACGCAACTTCAACAATGTGACCTGTAGTTGTGATCAAAACAAAGAATATACCGTCTGGGATACCAGCGCCAATTGGTATTCAGCCGATGACAAATGGACTGTTAGCCTGTTTTTGAAAAACCTCGGTAACACTCATTACAAAACAGGTGGCTATAATCTAGGTTCCGGTGAATTAGCCTTTTATGGCGCGCCCCGAACAATAACTGCCAGCGTATCGTACAACTTTTAACATCCGGTGGCCTCGTTTGTCAGCACCTATGTAGTCGACTTTTACATCCTCAAGACTTATTTTATGTAGGACATAAGTAATTGGTAGTAGTACATAGATAGTAATACATAGGTAGCTGGCTTTTTTAGAGTTTTATTAATGTCTGTACACACTCATTCCGAATTCCAGGATTTTTGGTTTTCCACCCAGGACGGCTTATCATTATATGCCCGCGACTATCCGAATAACCGCGCCACACAAACCGTTATTTGTATACCAGGACTGACCAGAAATTCAGCCGACTTTGCCGATCTCTGCACACTTTTATCGAGTCAATTTCGTGTACTCGCCGTTGAGCTTAGAGGCCGAGGAAAATCAAATTACGACCCTAAACCGGAAAATTATTTACCCGCCACCTATGCTAACGATATTGTAAAGTTATTAGATGATCTGGATCTGCAGTCGGTTATTTTAATTGGGACATCACTCGGCGGCCTGGTATCAATGATCGCTTCTGCCATGCGCCCTAATCGTATCGACAAGATCATTCTTAATGATATTGGCCCTGAAATTAATACCGAAGGCTTAGAGCGGATCAAAGAATATGTCTGTGATCCAGAAACAGTGACAACCTGGTCACAAGCCATTGAAAAAACTCGAAGCATTCTTAAGCGAGAATACCCGAAGTTTTCTGAACGAGATTGGGAAGCCTTCACCCGCAACCTTTATCGCGAAGATAATGACGGACGCCCTGTCCTAAACTACGACCCAGCAATTGCTGTTCCAATGAAAAATGTAGCCTCATCAGACGTTACGGGAGACCTATGGCCAGTGTTTGATTTAATCAAGCACCTTCCCATTCTGGTTTTTCGCGGCTGCCACAGTGACATTTTGTCTACTGAATGTGTTAGAAAAATGCGCAGCAAAAAGTCCGATATAAAGACAGTAGAAATTACAGACTGTGGCCATGCACCACTATTGACTGAAGCTGAAGCTATTACCGCTATCACTCAGTTTCTAAACCTATACACTAATAGCGAGAAATAACATCTCGAATATTTTACTCAGATACAGTTAGAATTGGCGTTTGTAAGCTAATCAACGCGTTTATTACAAATAATAATGACTGACTCTGTACTATTTGAAGAAGTTTCTAGCAATGGCCAAAATGCCATTGGTGTCATTCTGCTAAATTCAGAAGCAACACTTAATGCCATTGATCTGCAGATGACCGATCAGATAATGGAACAGCTTATTAGCTGGCAAAACAATGATCGTATTGTCGCTATATTTATTCACAGTTCGGGTGAAAAATCTTTTTGTCCCGGTGGAGATATTCAGCAGATCTATCACTCAATGGTCGAGCAATCAGCGAGTAACTGTGAATATGCTGAGGAATTTTTTATTCGCTTTTATCGTCTTGTCTACTTCGTCCACACCTATTGCAAACCCACTATCGTATGGGGTAACGGTTATGCAATGGGCGGAGGCCTGGGTGTATTGGCAGGATGCAAACACCGTATTGCCACCGAAAATACTTGTATTGCTATGCCAGAAGTCCGCATAGGGCTATTCCCCGATGCAGGAGGCAGTTATTTCCTCAACCGTATGCCCGGCTATTGCGGCAGATTTTTAGCCCTCACCGGCATCAGCATCAACGCAACCGATAGTATCTATTCAGGTATCACCGATTATTTTATCAGTACAAACAAGAGGTTCGAAATCCTAACTGCATTAACAAAGATTGATTGGCAGCGAGATAAAAACATGGACGATACCAGCATAAAACAACTGCTGTCATCATTTCAGGAGCAACACAAAGAACAAGACCAACAAAATCTACCGACAGCGAAATTAAAATCTCATCGCCATATTATCGACCAGCTTTGTCAGGGTGACGATGTGAATATGATAATTCAACGCATCAGTAACTACATTACCAATGATGAGTGGATGATAAAAGCGCAAAAGGGATTAAGCAAAGACTCGCCACTTGCCATTAAATGGATTTTTAAACAACTGCAATTAACTGCCAACTGTTCTTTAAAACAGGTATTTGAAAAAGAAATGATTCTGGCTACAAATATTGTCCATCATGGTGAATTCGCAGAAGGCATCCGCGCATTAATTATCGAGAAGGATCAACAACCCAATTGGAAGTTCAAATCATTAGACCAGGTACAAGATCGGGATATTGACCCATTGTTTCAAGCACCTTGGGCGTCCAATCCTTTATTCGCATAATTTCAGCTGTCATTTATACTTGCTGCAAATAAGCAGTATCTCTAAAGAGACTCCAGCTGAAAAGACCACCAATGCTCTGGCCTGGATTGTGGCTCCCGACTCATCTTTTCTGCTCTCGCTTGCCAGGCTATATCCAATAGCGCTTCATCCTTTAACTGCTTAAGCGTAACGGGGTATAGTTTATCGCCCATTCGAATCACAGCCTGAGGGTTATTCAGCGCCATCGTTGACCAGACTTTTCCTTCACATCGCATACAACTGATAAAAAGTTCCTGGTTCGCTGACATGCAATTTAAATTAATAGAATGCGGCCGCCAACTGTTAACCTGTAGTTGACATAAAGGCACGGTATTCGCAAAGGACCAGTCAGTAACGGGTTCCTTTATTTCCTCTCCCCACAACCATAAGCCTGGCGTACGCTCACAAGGGCAAACTGCACTAAAAACCGTGATGGATAAAACTAAAACAACAACTACAGCGGCAGATAGTTTGGTTATTAACGTCATAGCGTTAGCCTCCTTAAGCTGTCATTGTGATGCGTTACAAATGAAATATCAGGTAACTTTTTTATGGACTTGTAGACTTGTGATTTTGTGGATATATAAATGACCCTAATGACTATCTTTAATAGTATTGCATATGATCGTATTATTCTCATTAACTGGATTAAGAAAAGCTCCAGTCATCCAATAGATATTACCCAATGTATAAGTACTATTGGTTAACTACTTTGGGTTAAGACGTGACTTCAACAACACTGGTCTGGTTCCGACAGGATTTACGATTAAGGGATAACCCTGCTCTTGCTCACGCTGCAGCATCTGGTAGCGTTATACCTGTTTATATTGTCGATGATACACATGCACAGCAGTGGCAGCCAGGTAGCGCCAGTAATTGGTGGCTGCATCAGTCACTGTGTGCTCTCAATGAATCTCTCAATGGCAATTTGCTTTTCTTTAAAGGCGATCCACTACAGATCATTCCCGATATTATCAGTCAAACCCAAATTGAACAGGTAGTGTGGAATCGCTGTTATGAACCCTGGCAAATTCGACGCGATAAAACCTTGAAAGCACAGCTACAGAATGTGGGTATTCAGTGCCAAAGTTTCAACGGCAATTTATTATGGGAACCTTGGCAGTTGACCAAACAAGATGGCTCACCCTACAAGGTTTTTACTCCTTTTTATAAAAAGTGTTTACAACATCAAACACCGCGCTTTCCAGTGCCAAAATCAGAAAGCATTCAGTACTATCATCACACATTATCATCTCTACCGTTAGCTGAGTTAGCGCTGATGCCATCAATTAATTGGTATCAGGCCTTTACTAAACACTGGCGCCCAGGTGAAGAAGGGGCTGGTTTTATTCTCAGTCAGTTTCTCAATAATAATATTGCCGACTATGCCAATAATCGCAATATACCTTCAGTGAACGGCACTTCGTGCCTGTCAGCCCATTTACATTTTGGCGAACTGTCGCCACATCAAGTGTGGTACGCAGCAGAGCAAATAACAGCAGCTGATGTAGAGCAGTGCGAGCCATTTCGACGTCAGTTGGTTTGGCGCGAATTTTCTTATTATTTGCTCTATCACTTTCCGAGTTTTCCTGAAAAAAATTTTAACGCACGCTTTGATCACTTTCCCTGGAGTAAGGACGACAATTTACTGATCGCATGGCAACAAGGAAAAACGGGGATTCCCATTATCGATGCGGGCATGCGTGAACTGTGGCAAACCGGTTATATGCATAACCGGGTACGGATGATTGTCGCTTCATTTTTGGTAAAAAATTTATTGCAGGATTGGCGTGAAGGCGCGGCCTGGTTTTGGGATTGTCTGCTGGATGCGGATCTCGCCAACAACAGTGCCAGCTGGCAATGGGTTGCCGGCTCAGGGGCAGATGCAGCGCCCTATTTTCGTATTTTTAATCCGGTATTACAGGGCAAGAAGTTTGATCCTGACGGTGAATATGTAAAAAGATTCTGTCCAGAACTTGGTTCGTTGCCATCTAAATATATTCACAATCCCTGGGAAGCCTCTGCAGATTTTTTGCAACAACATCATATTCTTTTGGATCAGACTTATCCATCACCCATAGTAGACTTGAAGCAAAGCCGTCAACGAGCCCTAGATGCCTTTCACCAAATCAAACAGTAAACTATTGATTGAGTTAAATCCTGTAACGCATTAGCCTTACGCAAATAATAACGTCTTAATCAGTTTTTTCTTATGCAACGTATTTCATCACATTACTTCATACCACTCATATTGTTGTTAGTCATCGCAACAGCAACCAACGCTGAACAACAGTACCGCGTTATACCCGAAGAGTCTGCAGTTTATGTCTATACGGAGAAAGCTGGATTAGCCGGTTTTTTAGGTCATCGGCATTTAATTTCGCTGCAGGGCATTGAAGGCCATGGCAAGCTTTCGGAGCAAAGTATACACGCCGAATTACGCTTTTATCCGCATCAGTTTGTAGTTGATGATCCTGTTATCCGCCAGCAACAGCAGGATAAAAAGTATCAAGGCGTATTGGCTGAATCAGCCATTACTGGAACGCGCAAGAATATGCTTGGCAATAAGTTATTAGATGCGGAGCACTATCCGAACATTGACGTTGCTTTGGATTGCCAACAACTCGAATATGATCAGCCACTCAAACAAAATCAGTACCAATGCAATACGCAAATCACGATCAAAGGGCAATCCTTCAGCCACTCGATCAAAGCTATAGCGACCGAAGATGACAACGGGTTATCTGTATCTGCTCAGTTTAGCCTCAACCATCAAGACTTAGGTTTAACACCTTTTTCCGCTGCGGGCGGATCGCTGAAGGTCGCGCCACCATTAACATTCAATGCACAGATTGTCGCTAAGCATAGTGCTGCAAACACACAAAACGAATAGAACAGAGCCTACTATCAATCGGCTTTAAGCGCGCCCCACAGGAAAAAAGATCACATCGTCAATAGTATGCACTTTTAATAACAACATCAGTAAACGATCAATACCTAAGGCAACGCCACTGCAAGACGGCAAACCGTGCTCCATCGCTGCCAATAAAAATTGATCGCTTGCAATAGTAGGACGTTGTAATTGTTCGCGCATCTGCTGATCTTGATTAAAGCGCCTACGCTGCTCAGTTACATCATTCAATTCAAAATAACCGTTGGCCAGCTCCACGCTATCGATATACAACTCAAAGCGTCTGGCTATTTCCACGCCCTGCTGATTCGGTGACAGCTGTGCCAGAGCACTTTGACTCGAAGGATATTCAATAACAAAGACTGGGGCTTTAATACCTAAGGTTGGCTCAATAACTTCCGCCAATAACAGGTTCAGCCAGTCATCTTTATTGTCACTATCCATCTGCACATCGATGTATTGCCTGGCCACTTTTTGCAGAGAGCCAACATCAATACTATGCGGATTAATTTGCAGATGCTGTTCAAACAAGGAGTGATAGGTCACTTTTTCAAAGGCCGGCCAATTAGCATTCAAGGCCCTCAATAAACCTTCAATTTCTTCCATCAACTGATGATCATCGAAGTCAGGGCGATACCATTCCAATAGGGTAAATTCGGGATTGTGACGCCGGCTGGCTTCCCCCTTGCGAAAAGCCTTGCAGATTTGAAAGATGGGACCAGACCCTGCCGCTAACAGCCGCTTCATGGCGTACTCGGGAGATGTCTGCAAATAAAAAGGTGATGACCCTCCCAATGGATTTTGTGCCGTGATGGCCTGCATGTGAGGATCTGTAACTGAGTAATGTGCTAACAGCGGTGTTTCCACCTCCAACACATTGCGATCAGAGAAAAAACTGCGAATAGCAGCTAGTAGTTTGGCCCGCGCATTGATGTTGGCAAACGTCGCTGTTGGCTGCCAGTTTTTTTCTTCGAAGAATGAATCATCCATAGTGAACAATCAGGCAGCCAACCTATTTCGTAGAGGATTAACCCTTGGCGCGACTAACATACTCTCCTGTGCGAGTATCGATACGCAATACTTCACCCTCTTCGATAAATAGGGGAACTCGAACCACCGCACCTGTTTGTAAGGTTGCCGGCTTGCTGCCACCTTGGGCGGTATCACCCTTCAAACCAGGATCGGTTTCTGTGACTTCAAGTTCCACAAAATTAGGGGGAGTGACTGACAACGGCGCGCCGTTATAAAGCGTGACTTCACAGCGGTCTTGCTCTTTTAACCATTTGCCCGCTTCACCAACTGCATTGGCGTCAGCCTGACATTGCTCGAAGGAATCCGGATCCATAAAGTGCCAGAATTCACCATCGTTGTAGAGGTACTCCATTTCAGTATCAACCACATCGGCGCCTTCCAGAGATTCACCCGATTTAAAGGAGCGCTCCCAAATACGACCGGTTTTTAAATTGCGAAATTTAACCCGATTGAAAGCCTGACCCTTACCGGGGCGGACGAATTCATTTTCTACGATGGAACAAGGGTCTCCATCTACCATTAATTTCAAACCATTTTTGAATTCGTTTGTAGAGTATGTAGCCATTCTGTTTTGCGCCTCGCTCCGACATTACGCCTTAACTTTAAAATCATTTGGCTCACATGCGAGCCAATGGTTGCTATAAATTACTATTTGCTAAAAATGAATTATCTATCCTATCAAGTTAATCCAATCAAGGTAGCACCACCACGCCACCACGGTAGCCCACTTTAAGATAAAAAGTGGCTGGCGATTATACAGGAGCGCGGATTGGATGGTAACCATACAACCGTAAGCGGAAGTAACTGCAACATTTATTTCCTGCACTGCCCTTTGCTACACTGCGACTCCATCACGCTAAGCGTATTTTCGGAGCTGTCACTGCATGCCACCCAAAGCGTTACTTTCTACTATCCACAAAGAGGTGAGTTGGCAGCAGGCACTCTCTGATGTGATCACGGATTACAGCGAATTACTGGAAATGCTACAGCTAGATCATCAGCAGGCCCCGCATGCGCTAATGGCTGAAAATGAATTTCCTCTGCGCGTACCTCGCCCTTTTGCTGAGCGCATGGAACCGGGCAACTGGCAGGATCCACTACTACAGCAAGTATTGCCACTTGGTAAAGAACTAGATTACCAACCCGGCTTTCAACAAGATCCACTACAGGAAAAAGCCAGTAACCCACTGCCTGGATTAATTCATAAATACCAAAGCCGAGTATTGATGGTTGTGAGTGGCGGTTGTGCTATTCATTGCCGTTATTGTTTTCGTCGTCACTTTCCCTATGCCGACAATAATCCTGGCAGACAACAATGGCAGGCAGCGCTGGATTACATCCGTGGCAATATCGAAATCAACGAAGTCATTTACAGTGGTGGTGACCCACTGGTTGCCAGCGATAAGCTGCTGGCCGATCTAACCCGAGAAATAGCTACCATTGAGCATGTGAAGACACTACGCATTCATAGCCGTTTGCCAGTGGTCATCCCTCAGCGAATCAATGATCAGTGCCTGAACTGGCTAACTGCAACCCGATTACGACCCGTTTTAGTTATTCACAGTAATCACGCTAACGAAATTGATGAAGCAGTTGGCTTCAGGCTTAAAATGCTAGCAAATCAAGGAGTTACAGTTCTTAATCAAACCGTGCTATTGGCGGGAATCAACGACGAGCCAGAAATACTCGCCAAACTTAGTGAGCGCCTACTAGATTTTCAGACCCTGCCCTACTACCTTCACCTACTGGATCGCGTACAGGGGGCAGCTCATTTTGATGTTTCTGAGCAAAAAGCCGTAGCGATTACTCGACAACTACTAACCCTACTACCAGGCTATTTAGTACCGAGATTGGTAAAAGAGGTACCCGAGGCCAAATCAAAATTACCCATCGCCGTTTTTTAGTGACTCAATCATCATTTTGACGGCTAGAGGATGTCTTTTAAGTTCATCCAACCCCTATATGGCAATTCTGATATATACTGAAAATCATAGGGTTAGGAAGCTTTCCTAACAAAACCAATGAGTTAATAAGCTCTCTTTCAATATGGGCTGCAAAGCAAGCACGATTTAATGACAGCAGAAGATACCATCAGACTGCGAATTCCTCGCCAGGACCTCGATCAAAGTAGCTATTTTGGCAATAGCCTTGATGAGGTTTCATCATGGTTATCAACATTGCCAATGGCTAACCTTGGCCAGAGCACACGCCAAATTTATCAGGCAATCTCAGAACTCAATCGTGTACGTATGCTACCCAATGCTCGTTTGGATATGCTGGAATTACTGCGCGGCGCTGTTTATCAAGTCAGTCAGGGGTTGAATAAGCACTATCTGAATCAGCCCATCGTTTTACCTGAACAGGCCCGCAAGATAGCCGAATTAGCTCATACACTGCATTTACAGCTGGCCACTGGCTACACCATTGTCGCCACACATACTGCAGCTCTGGGAAAACGCTCTGGCCAGAATCGACCTGAATCGCTAATCGCTAAGGCAATCTTTCGCGCCATCACTGAGCACACGCTAAACATGCGGCGGCACTTTCAGCTATACCAACCAGTAAAACACAATGTGTGGAGCACGCTGCACCAACTCTACCTATTGGCTAAACAACATAAACTGATGGACCACTCCATCGAAGATACCAAATGTGGTGACGGCAGCATCCAAAACAATTATCTGCGAGCGCTATTGATAGGCTGTTGCCAACCGAATCAATTACGCCAGGAAGATTTTCACTGTCTATTTAAGTTGCTTACTGGGTGGGCCAACCTCTGCTACTTACAACCGGTTTCTGACGCTACGCTATTTGCTATTAATCCCGAAGACGACAAGCCTCCTGTGTACAGTGAACTCTATCAAGCAGATATTAATCCACTGTGGATAGGCCTTAACACGCTCAAACTAACCCACCGATTAAAGGAGCTGAGAGATACAGCGAACCCTGCAGCCGATAAAATCGTTATACAGAATCAATCCTTTTCCAGAGACCTATTGAATCACTTGATTCTCTCATGGAGTACAGTCAGTAGACGCAATTACATGCGCTTGGAAAATAACGATACGCTAGATCTATGCATTGGGCTCAGTAGTGCTCACCATTTTGTCTCTGGAGAATTAAGCTTCGAAGCTTTAGTGGAAAAACGTGGTGCCAAAACCTATACCATGCAACAGGAAAATCCTTTTCTTAAAACTCCGCCGCCTATTAGACGTCAGAAGGACGTGTGGGATAGCCCTTATCAATCCAATGTTGGTGATACCAAGGTCGCACTTGAGTCAATCGAATTTAATATGCGCAACAATGAAGCTCGCATGGGTAACGATACAGAAAAGAGCAAATACACTAGTCATGATGTCGCCATAATCAACTCCAGCGCGCATGGCTATTGCGTAGCATGGCCGGAAGGAGTGGAAGCGCAAATCAAGACCGGTGAGATTGTGGGAATTAAAGAGTCACACTCTCACAACTGGAACATCGCTTGTATCCGCTGGGTTAGTCACGAGAGCTCTCAAAAAACACAATTAGGACTGGAGCTCATTAGCCCCAGTGCTGCTCCCTATGGAGCAAGAATCATTCATAAAAAAGGGCAACCCACAGAGTTTACGCGCGTTCTTATTCTGCCTGAAGTTACAACCACCAAACAGCCCGTCACTATACTGACACCTAAAGTACCATTTCGGACAGGTATGAAAGTTATCCTCAACCAACGTGCAAAAGAAGTACAAATTCAATTGGGAAGAAAAGTAAATACGTCAGGAGCGTATAACCAATTCGAATTCAGTCGCATATCAACTACATTATCCGCTACCAAAGAAGATAAGCCTTCTTCAGAAGATGAAAATCTTGATGATTTTGATTCAATCTGGGGAAATTTATAAATGTCAGCGCCACACTCCGCATGGTGTAACAATAGCATTGTCAAAGGAAAAAAGGCTTCATTTCACAACTAGCCCGATGAAATAGAAGCATTTTCAGTAATAAACGCCCAAGTAATGTGCATAGGGTGAAAATTACCTTAATATAAGTGATTAATTACCAATTAACTGGTACCTTCGCACCCGGTAACTGGTTCACGGAAGCTGTAGGACTAATGGCTAGAAAAAGCACTATTAAATTATTGTTAATCAATGAGTCAGCCAATGAAGGTGAACGTATCATCAGCCTGTTCAGAAATGCAGGCCGGGTAGCTCGTGCAGAACGCCCAAAATCTATGGAAGAACTAAGCGTCATGTTACAGGAGGAATCCTGGGACCTCGTTATTGCCAACCAGCGCCACTCTGAAATTAACCCGCAACAGTTGCTGGAACAGCTCAGCAAATCCAAACTTACTCTTCCTGCACTTATTGTTGCCGATGAAAACGAAGCATTAACCTTACTGGAAGCGGGCGCAGCTAATGTAGTAAACCCTGAACAAGATGAGCGTTTAATTCAAGCCGCTTTTAGAGAACTTCAACATATTGAAACTTACCGCGAACTAGAACTGGTCAAAGAAAAACTGGATGATGCTGAAGAACGTTGCGCATTACTCTTAAATGAATCGCAGGATGCCATCGCCTATGTTGCAGATGGCATGATCATTAATGCCAACAACTTGTTTTGTGCGCGTTTTGGCTATGAAGAACCAGACGACCTCGATTGTGCCACTGTGATTGACCTTATCGATGAAAGCAATCACGAACTTTTCAAAAACACATTAAAAGCTCAAACCAACAATAAGGAAGGCTCTTCGCAACTTGAATTTTCCGGTATCAAACAAAATGGCGAACAATTTAAAGCTAGCATGCAGTTAAGCAGCGCAGTACTGGATGAAGAAACGTGCATTCAAATCACCATACGTGACAATAGCAGCTCGTCATCAAACCAGAATGACAATAAGCAAGATCATGACCCCGCAACAGGGCTCTACAGTCAAAGTTATTTTCTGTCTCAATTAGCAGCCTGTAGCCAACTGACTACTTCCGGCTCCAAAATCAGCTCACTATTGTTTATTGGTATCGATAAGTTTTCCACCATTCGACACCGCTATGGCATCAATCAGGCTGAACAGATTGTCCTCGACCTGGCAAAATTCATTCAGGACAATACCAATGATGACCATAAGCTCGCTCACTATTGCGATGACAGTTTTACTTTACTACTCGATGACACAGGAATAGAAAAAGCCAAAGAATTTGCTGATTCATTGCGTGAAAAAATTGAGCAACATATTATCGATGTAGAAAGTCAGTCACTTCAGTGCACAGTCAGTATTGGCTTAGTACTACTTGACAGCCAATTACAAGCAGAGCCTAAACAATTAATCGAATATGCATTTAACACTTGTGAAAGTATCCGCCAGCAAAATGACAATACTGGAACGGGCAATGCGTCTGCCGTCTATATTCCCATTAAAGAGAAAAGAACATTGGGCAGCGCCAGTAATGATGCCGACCTTGACGCCTTCCTGGAAGAAGCATTGGAAGATGGCCGTTTTTTCTTAAAATTTCAGCCTATTGTCAGTTTGCGCGGTAGCAGTGGTGAACACTATGAAGTGGTCACCTTAACGCAAGACGAAGATGGCGAAGAACAATCCACCGATGAACTCATCAACAGTCTGAATTTTACTGAAGCCAATACGCGGCTGGACCGCTGGATTATTCTCGAAGCTACAAAGCAGTTAGCCTCACATATTGAGGATGGCACAGACACGCGACTCTTTATTAACTTAACCACCAACGCGCTAAAAGATGACAGCTTGATCCCATGGCTGGGGGTCGCATTAAAAGCGGGTGGAATCCCCGCCAGCGCACTAACATTCCAATTTACTGAAAATGATATTATTGATTACCTGAAAGCAGCTATTAGTTTTTCAGAAACCATCCACAACTTAGGCTGTAAACTATCAATTGCTGAATTTGGCATCATTGATGACCCAATTAAGAACCTTAAGCAGGTTAACGCCAACTTCACTAAGATGGCAGAACAATATACTGATCAATTGCAATCAGGTGGTGATTCTCAAGCACTTAAAACAATGATCGGTAGTATCAATGAAAATGATGCCAAGGCGATCATTTGCAGAGTAGAAAATGCCGCCGCATTAGCACAATTATGGCAACTGGGCGTTGATTATATTCAAGGCGAATACTTGGCCGGTGCATCCACAGGTATGGATTACGAATTCACCGACATTGCGTAATGATAAAAATGCAGATCATTGCGAGTGACGATCACCGATCCCTAGCAAATACAAAATACCATCAAGTCCTAACGTGGAAATCGATTGCTTGGCTGACTCTTTAACTATTGGTTTGGCTCTGAAAGCAATCCCCAACCCAGCCGCATTCAACATAGGCAAATCGTTAGCACCATCACCAACAGCGATAACCTGTTCTAGCGCAATGCGCTCTTGATTAGCAATTTCCTGCAACAACTCAGCTTTACGTTTGCCATCAACGACTGTACCAGTCACATTACCGGTGACTTTGCCATCAATAATTTCCAACTCGTTGGCATAGACGTAATCAATGCCTAACTGTTGCTGCAAATATTGACCAAAATAGTTAAAGCCACCACTGAGTATCGCTGTCTTATAACCCAAGCGCTTCAAGGTCGATACCAGTTTTTCAGCGCCCTCGGTTACCGGCAGATTTTTCGCAATATCTGCCAATACCTTTTCATCGAGCCCTTTTAATAGAGCAACCCTTGCCGTAAAACTTTCGATAAAATCCAGTTCGCCTGCCATAGCACGTTCAGTAATAGCTGCAACCTGCTCTCCGACACCTGCAGCTTTCGCCAGCTCATCAATGACCTCTGCTTCGATCAATGTTGAATCCATATCGAAGGCAACTAACCGGCGGTTGCGGCGAAACATATTATCTTCCTGGAAAGCTACATCGATATCGAATTCACTGGCCAGTTCCATTAACTGGCTGCGAAAAGCATCACTATCCTGCACACTTCCTCTTACAGAAAATTCAACACAGGCTTTGGTTTGTTGCTGTAAATCATCTAACGGAATTCGCCCCGACAGACGATCCACCCGATCAATATTCAAGCCATTGGCAGAAACCACTTTTGTCACACCAGCCAGATGCTCAGCTGTAATCATTCTAGCCAGCAGCGTAATAATATAACGCGGCTTACCCTGTCCCATCACCCACTGCTCATAATCTTCAACATCAATGGGGGTGAATCGCACGGTTAGCCCCAGTTCATGAGTGCGAAATAAAATATCCTTTAATACCGGCGATGTGCCTGAGGTGGAGGGAACCTGAACCAAAATACCAAGTGACAAGGTATCGTGGATCACCGCCTGCCCAATATCCAAAATATTGACCTCGTAGTTAGCCAGAATCTCCGTCACACTAGATGTCAGGCCCGGCTTGTCATCACCGGCAATGTTGATCAAAATTATTTCTTTCACTCGTAATCCTATTTATAAGACCCTATTTGCAAGAGCTTACTTAGCAAGAAAGAGGCTCTATACCTCCTTAATGGGCGACTATTGTAACGGCAGCTCACGCTGGCTCCAACCACACTTTATGTTAAGAGATAAAAGTAAAACCCCAAGCCGTAAAGTATCGTTTATACTAAACACTGGTTTAACACTAGCAGACTCGACGGCTTTGAACATATTGACCAAAACCGACACATAATAACTATTAAATAAAGACCATCTCACAACAACCATGTTTCAACGCTTCTGGCTGCTGCCTCTGGCACAAAAAATTGCTTCTATAACAGCCTGCCTGTGTTTGCTCAGTGCCTGCATTCTGGTAGTTGCCAGTCATCAGGGCCACCGCTCACTGATCAACCAGGCCAGCGCGCTATTCGGTGAAAGCCTGGTTGAAAAACTGGCCTTCGATGCCAGCACTGCGCTAATACAAGATGACAAATTGAGCTTGCAATCACTGCTAAAAGAGTTGATTGAAAGCCCGATGATTTCGCGCGCCGTTATTTATGACATTGAAAATCAGCCTGTTGTGGAAGCCGGAGAACCCTCTGACGGTTTGTCATTTTCTGCATCGATTACGTTCCAAGACAGCATTGCCGGTTACGCAGTTGTTTTTTTTCAATCTGAAACACTAACGACCGCTGCAACGTCCTTAAGCTGGCAGCTATTTGGGCTGTCCTTTTTACTGAGTGCATTGGTATTTATGATCAGCTTACCACCTGGTCGGCATCTGGCAGCCATCATCAAAGACTTAACATTAATTGCCGCCACACCTATTAAAAAAAGACGAGGAATCACTGCTACAGCCTATCGCGGGCAGGACGAATTAAAACAACTGGCATTCGCCGTGCAAAACCCTCCTAAAGATTCGGTGACCGCCACCACGCAATATTTACCTAACGGACAATATGCATTACTCACTATCAAGCTACTTGACCTACAATCAGAATTGCAGCAGCAATCGGTTAACACAGTATCAAAACGCATGAATGTTTTTATCAAACAATTAAAAACTATCTGCGCGCTATATGATGGCAAAATGGAAGTCAGCCGAGAAAATAGTTTAAGTGTTATTTTTAGCGCCGAGGACGACGAAGGCAATTATCCATTTCGCGCAATATGTAGCGCGTTTCTCATTAAACAATCGCTTACAAATCAGCCGGAATACTTTGATATCAGTATAGGTATCAGCGAAGGGCTCAATACTCTTGCTAATGCCGACCCTTCTTTAGCAAAACAGGCAACTATTAGTCGCAGCCTAGAAATTGCAACTGCAGCACAACACAGTATTGGCATCAGCCAACGTTTGTCAGCACACACTAGTATTAGCGGCAAGATCACTACGTCGGCCCTAGAATCAGATACCGCTTTGGACGCAATACTACAGTGCGTCCGCATCGATACAATTAACCCACCCTATGATGAACTGTTAGACAAGCAATCAAAAAAATTGGGCGCTCAATTCAGTGAAACCATACACTAATCGTTAACCACTTCCATTCTATCAACCTTTTGGAAGCCTCTTGGCAACTTGTGACCGCGTCGACCACGCTCTCCCATATAATGATCCAGCTCATTAAATTTTAAATTGAGATAGCGCTTACCAGCATAAATACGTAACGTATCTTTCTGATTGACTACAGCGATAGCGACGACAAATTCTTCCCGTGACTCAACACGAGAGGTGGGAATAGAAATAATTTTGTTACCTTTCCCGCGCGACATCACCGGCAAATCGGAAAGCGGGAACAACAACATGCGACCTTCATTGCTTACTGCCACGACAAAACTACCGTCAACAACACCTTCACTAACAATGCCGGGTGACAATACTCGCCCACCCTTGGGCAATGTGAGAGCTGCCTTACCTGATTTATTTTTGGTATAGAGGTCGCCCAGCTTTACTACAAAACCATAACCGGCATCGGAGGCCAACAGAAATAAATCGTCTGCAGCGCCCATCATCAACCCCTCAAAACTCGCACCAGAAGGAGAATTGATGCGTCCGGTCAATGGCTCACCCTGACCGCGGGCCGAAGGCAAAGTATGTGCAGCCACGCTGTAGGCCTTGCCAGTTGAATCAAGAATTACCGTAGTCTGATTTGATTTACCCTTTGCGGCCAAATGAAAGCCATCGCCCGACTTATAATTCAAACTCTGGGGCTCAATATCATGCCCCTTTGCGGAACGTATCCAGCCTTTGGAGGAAAGTACCACCGTCACCGGTTCCGTCGTCATTAATTCTTCTTCGCTAAAGGCTTTGGCATCGCTACGGGCAACGATCATTGAACGACGATCATCGCCATACTGTTCAGCGATTTCCTGCAGTTCTTTTTTCATCAGCGTTTTTAAGCGTGCAGATGAGTTGAGAATTTTTTCCAGATTTTCCTTTTCCTGCTCCAGTGCTTCTTCTTCCTCACGGATTTTCATCTCTTCCAGACGTGCCAACTGACGCAATTTGGTTTCGAGAATATATTCCGCCTGCATTTCGACCAGATCAAAACGCTTCATTAGAATCGGCTTGGGACTATCTTCCTCCCGAATAATACGAATCACTTCATCGACGTTTAGGTATACAATCATCAATGCCGCTAATCGCATTAAACGTTCTTCGACCTTTTGCAAGCGGTATTGCAAACGACGACGTGTTGTTTCGGTTCGAAACTGCAGCCACTCACGCAAAATTTTGTCGAGAGTTTTAACTTCCGGTTTACCATCAATACCAATCATATTGAGATTAACGCGATAGGTTTTCTCAAGATCGGTGGTGGCAAACAAGTGCCCCATCATGGCTTCGATATCGACGCGGTTGGAACGTGGAATGATAACTAGGCGCGTCGGATTTTCATGATCCGATTCATCGCGAAGATCCGCCACCATCGGCAACTTTTTCGCCTGCATTTGTTGCGCAATTTGCTCCAGCACTTTCGAACCCGACACCTGGTGCGGCAATGCGGTCACCACCACATCACCACTATCTTTTTGCCAAACCGCGCGCATCCGGATACTGCCACGGCCAGATTGGTACATATCCATGATATCCTGCTTCGGAGTGATAATTTCTGCTTCGGTGGGAAAATCCGGCCCCTGCACAAATTCAAATAAGTCCTGCAAACCAGCCTTGGGCTGTTCCAGTAAATGGATACAGGCCTGAACCACTTCACGTAAATTATGTGGAGGAATATCGGTGGCCATACCCACCGCGATGCCAGTTGTGCCATTCAGTAATACCGTTGGTACTCTCGCCGGCATGACCTTGGGTTCATCCAATGTGCCATCAAAGTTTGGCTGCCAGTCTACAGTGCCCTGACCCAATTCAGACAAGAGCAGCTCTGAAAAGGGGGCCAGCTTGGATTCGGTGTAACGCATCGCCGCAAAGGATTTCGGGTCATCGGTAGACCCCCAGTTGCCCTGACCATCGACCAAGGGATAGCGATAGGAAAAATCCTGCGCCATCAACACCATGGCTTCATAAACTGAACTATCACCGTGTGGATGGAACTTACCAATGACATCACCCACCGTGCGCGCCGACTTTTTATATTTGGCACTGGCCTTTAGCCCTAGCTCACTCATGGCGTAAACAATACGCCGCTGCACCGGTTTCAAGCCATCGGCAATATTCGGCAAAGCCCGATCCAAAATAACGTACATGGAGTAATCCAGGTAGGCTTTTTCGGTATAGGTTTTAAGGGAAATCTGTTCAACACCGTCAGCTGAGATATTGAGCTGGTCTGACATGGTTAGGAATCCATCAACAATTTATTAATAAAAATATCGTCGGATTATCCCTTAGATATCAGCCAGTTACCAGCAGCTAATAAGGATATTGCGCAGTCTTTTTAAGGGTAATTACCTAGTTTCAAAAGAGGCTGGTGATCATATACTGATTTTTAAGTCAGTCGCCCAAAGCCACTGGATTCCAACATCAGGAGAGAATATGTCCTCATCAGAGAATGTCGTGCAACTTGAGCAATTCAAGAGACAAAATGATCAACAATTGATTGATGATATCGGCGCCAGAGCTTTCCTTTTTATTCGCGACGAGGCCGACACGCTAGGCGTTCCAGTTAAAGATGTCATTGTAGAGCACATGCTGGGATTGGCCCTGGTTATGGGCGCAGTGGAAGGCAAGGACGAAGTAAAGAAAGTTCTGGATAAAATAGGCAAACAGTTAAATTGCGTTTAGCCCCTTCATATCTCAACCAACAAGCCTGACTCTACATTCAAGTTTCAACAATCAATTAGCGTTTGGTGATTTATAACCCGCTTCATCCAAGAGCTGTTGCGCCTGTTCAAGATTTTGATGCTGAATAAATGCTGACGATGAAGCCTGCACTGCCAACGAAACCAAAATCCCGGTAAATATCACGCCAACAAAGGCAATCATCACCGAAAAAAAACGCGATATGGGTTTAAGCGGACGAATATCTCCATAGCCAACCGTCGTTGCAGTAATAAACGCCCAGTACACACTATCTCCTGGTCGCCAGCCCTCTCGATGACCAACCACCAACCCAAGCACCACAACCACACTGGCGAGAAACAACAACAGCGGCATCGCCATATAAATCAGCACAAAAAATATTTTGATAAACGCAATAGTGAAGTCCATGCCGTACCCTAATTATTTTTACTACCCACTCACGTTAAACAAGATTGAATAACATCCCCCAAACCACACTACTAACGCACGCTAAATTGCTTGCACTTTTTTCTTGCCGCACCGAATACACTCTGAAACTGTCACCAAGCGCCCCTGCTTAACATCAAACTTCTGCTTAGTCACAATTTTCCATTTATGATGGCCCTGACGGCACAGGGTATTACCTTTGCTTTTTGCAGATGTCGCCTTGCCAGCAGGCTTTTTAAAAGGAAGAATTTCAGCCATACTCTGCTCCATGATCGATCTTGCTATTAGTGCATGTTAATAAAACCTGCGTCAAGCGGCTTCACCCCTTACCAGCGCCTTATATTGTCCTGAGTTGTTAAAATCAGTACTATTTGCCACCCATTTCCCCTTTCCAAATCGCGACACCAGTACAGATCCAAGCAGAATATCCATGAACATCAGCCATAATAAAGTCGTTTCCTTTCACTACAGTTTGTCAGATGATCAGGGGCAAATGCTGGAAACGAGCCGCACCGGTGACCCGACATTATTTCTGGTCGGCGCCAATAATGTGCTACCCGGCCTTGAGCAAGCATTACTGGGAAAAGAAGTTGGCGATAAAGTCGAGGGCACTTTAGAACCTCATCTAGCGTATGGCGTTAGAAACGAGAATAAAACAGACCGTATTTCTGCCAAATATCTTAAACACGAAGACAAACTAACCCCAGGTAAAATAGTCCGTATCAATACTGACAAGGGCATGAGAACAGCCACCATCATCAAGATAGGAAAGTTTTCAGTCGATATCGATCTCAACCATCCGCTGGCGGGAAAAACCATTACCTTTGATGTAGAAATCGTTGATATAAGAGAAGCCACGGCAGAGGAAATTGCCCATCGCCACGCTCACGGTATTGGCGGCCATCAGCACTAGCCATACTTTTAATAACCAGGGAAAGAAGATGATAAAATTTTAGGCCCCAAAGTTATTAATAAAAACATAAGTCCTGAATAAACTATGACATAATAACTCACCACATCAGGACACAATAAAATGCCGGCAGTAATGCAAATAACCGCTATGTGTAAATTGCTTTTATCCGTCACGCTCACCGGTATAATTTTATTCGCATTTTCTCAACCTGCATGGTCTGATCCCGCCATAGAAACACGTAAGCGACTACTGGAAAATCAGCGCAATATGCTTCGCCTGGAACAGGAAAAACAGTTATTTGAAAAGGAACTACAGCTGACACTGACCCGGCAACGGCTAACCAATGAATCACTTCAGGGTGAGATCGATACAATAAATAACTACATCAAATTATTAGATACTGTTATGGATAATGTGTTGGGTACGATATCTCGACAGCGGTTATTGTTGAGTACTATGGAACGTGGAGCGGCTCCCAGCACGCTGGACATGGCGCTAAATAAAGCCTTAAAAGTGAACCTCTCTGACCTATCAGAAAAGCTTGCAAATAATGAAGACGCGAGAGATGAAATTGTTAGCCTGCGCCTTATGCTGAAGGAACAAGCAGGAATTGGCAATCGACTCATCAATGCCGATAACACAATACCCTACGCCGCTGAACAGCAATTGGCAGAAGAAGAGTATTTACGCCTACTGGAATTAATCAGCAATAGCTCAGGCGAGCCGGCAGAAGATAAAAACATCACCATAACCGGTTTTATCGACAACCAACCGGTTATTCGCGAGAGAACATTGAGCTATCTGGGGCAACATCAATACCATATGGAAACCACCGTCAATCAAGGAAAAATGACCTTTACTATAGACGGGCGCCCCTGGCATATGACAATTGATCCTGAAGATAATCAATCCACTTATGTGGTCATTTACGATATGACCAAAACAGATCAACCTCGTTTAGTGATATTTAATAAAGCGCTTTTGGTCGAATAATCAATTGCCAGGGAAACTTTGTTAATTTAATTCTGGTTAGGTAACTCTGCCAAACGTTCGGTCGCTTTGCTCCATTCGGGGATTAGCTCCAAAGCGCGCTGATAATCCTGCTGAGCTTCAGAAAAGCGTTGCAACTTTTCATAGGCCATACCGCGATTTAAATACAACGATGCATCTTCACTGTTGATTTCAATAGCCTTGTTATATTCCTTGACCGCCTCTTCGATATAACCCGACATGTACCACAAATTCGCGCGGTTACCGTAGGCAGCTGCCATATTAGGAGACAGCGCTAACGCCTTATTGTAATCCTGCACCGCTTCCTGCAGCTGGTCATTGGCAACACGTAAAATACCTCGATTGACATAGGTTGCTGCTTTGTCGTGACCGGTTAATGTTTCCTTTTCTAGTGATAATGTACATTCCTCAATGGCCCCTTCATCGCCCATACCTAAACGTGAAACCTGCACAGCTGCCATATAACAACGACGAGCATGATCTCCCCCACCAAAAATCATTTCTGCAGAATAGGCAACACCAGAAGATAAACAAAAAGCCATTAAAAAGAGGCTGGTTATAGTTTTATTCATAGCAAGCTCCCATTGATGATTTAATGGAACATCTGACATTAGTTAAACATAAATTTTCCTATCTGGCGCGCTTCATTACTGTAAATTAATTGGCCTCTTAATTTAAGGACGTAATAGGCCGCAGCGCTTCTTTGCCGAAACGAGCAATTCGAGTGAGTATTAGAGGAATCAGCGCCGCACAATACGGCGCAATAGATAGGAAAATATAAATCCCTTTATTTCAAACGCGAAATTTAGGAAGCACCCTTTTCCATTTGTGATTGAATATAATTTTGCAGACCAATCTTATCGATCAATCCCAGATGCTGCTCCAACCAGTAAATATGATCCATCTCAGTATCATCTAATAGACCTTCCAGAATTTCTCTAGAAACGTAGTCCTTTTCTTCTTCACAAACGGCAATAATGCTTCTCAAACTCTCTGCAACTTTTCGCTCTGCCGCCAGATCATTTTCCAGCATTTCTTTTACATCAGCACCGACATTAATCGGTTCTCTGGATGCTGTATCTGGCGTGCCCTCCAAAAACAGAATTCGCTCGATGAGTTTTTTTGAGTGATCTAACTCCTCTTCAAACTCATGCGACAGTTTTTCATGCAGTTTGCTAATACCCCAATCCTCATACATTTTGGAATGGGCCAAATATTGATCCATGGAAGTTAATTCCAGAGTCAATTGCTTATTTAACAGGTCGATGACCTTAGTTACACCTTGCATAATTAATCCTCCATCATCGACTGTAGATAATTTTCAATACCGGTATGTTGAATCAAGAACTGCTGCGCCTCAATCCAATCCACATATTCTTCTTCGTCTTCGAGAATATCTTCTAGCAGATCACGACTCACATAGTCGCTGTGCTTTTCACACAATGTGATCGCGTCTCGCACCAATGTAATCTGTTCCATTTCCAGATCCAAATCACACTGCAGCATTTCTTCGGTTTTCTCACCAATTCTCAACTTTCCCAGGTCTTGTAAATTGGGCAGCCCTTCCAAAAAAAGAATACGTTCAATCAGGTCATCAGCCTGTTTCATATCTTTGATCGATTTTTTATAAGCTTTTTCATTGAGCTCTTCCAATCCCCAATTCCGATACATCCGCGCATGGAGGAAGTATTGATTAATTGAAGTCAACTCATGAAAAAGTACTTTATTTAATACAGCTAATACATCGCTATTACCTTTCATTGCACCCCTCCCGGCTATTTTGCGCAACGCAATTCTCTAACTATTAATTGCTATAAAAAATTAGTTGCCTAGTGTTACTTTGCTGTTAAACAAGGATCACTTTCAATTGCGCAAAAAATACCACTTATGCATCGACTTTTAAAGAAAAATTTCCTTATTTTTCAGAAAGTTATAATAATATTGATAAGCGATCTTATTTGCTTTTAGAGTACTACTTCGCTCATTGTATTAGCTGTCAGTTACGGATAGGTTCGTGATAAAACTCACGCATATAAAAAAACCAGCCAGTCCGCCGGTTTTTCACTAAATATTTTTAAGAACAACTTTAGAACTACTTTAAAGAGCTACCAAATTTAAGGAAAGAAAATATTAAGACGCATAATCAACGTTACACTCGAACGTCTACAAGCCTTGTTTCTTCAGTATTTGACTGAACTTCATTTAATGTTGAAATCGCTATCCGGTTTTCAGAAACAGAAGCAATAATCTGATCCATACGACTAGCCAATTGCGCTACTCCTAAATCTTTACGCAATGAAGCTTCAGCATCTTGCTCGAACTTATTGTCTATATCTGCAGTTGTAACAATCCCATCCTTGTTAACATCAAAATTATCAACCTGTGGCGTATTAGGCTCAGCTGTCTCCAAAATCGGAGCCTCCTTAAACCTGACCAGGTCATCAAAGGTCACACTGCCATTTTCATTGACATCCAAATTTTGCGCCCTAGTATCCAACCTTGGCGCGGGGAAACTGTTAACACTTGATACTTCGATAGCCATGTCACTACCTGTTTACTATTCTGTGCTCTCTTAAAATAGTTTAGCGGATCAACCTGTTACTTTAAGAATTTAAAATTATAAATATTTAACATTGATAACTTATTGTCGTTAGAAAACTATCGAAAGAAATCTGACTTAAAGTCCAAAAATCAATAACTGCTTTATTTACATAGAGTTAGTATCATACTACAGCAATAGCTCTAACGTCGGAGCCTCAGTATCCTCAATGTGAATTATTGCTATTTTCAATAGTAATTATTTCAATAATTAAGCTAATCACTTTTTAATAAAAGTACTGCATTCAGGTTTTGTTACTTCAGAAAATCCATGTATATTGAGCGCCGATGAGCCAATTCAACTCTATAAGACATAGCACCTATCAATACAGCCCACCAGCAGGGCTGCGCAATGTTCATATCCAAAACATTATGGCCAATGTCGGCGTAAGAAAGTGGAAAATTCGATACAAGACCCGACAACTCAGAGCTACCGCCCAGGAAATTATTTTAGATTGTGGCAACAAAACAAAATTGTTAGGGCACTACAACCCTGCCGAAGATCAACGATCACTAATCATTCTACTGCATGGATGGGAGGGCTGCAGCGAATCCTCCTACGTGCTTTCTGCGGCACAGACATTATCTTTACAGGGACATTCGATTTTTAGATTGAATTTTCGCGATCACGGCAACTCGCATCATTTAAATCCTGAGATTTTTCATTCGGCCCGACTTTCAGATGTAACCGGCGCCCTTGAAACAATCGTTCAGCAATTCCCTCACGAAAAAATACAATTGGTAGGATTTTCTTTAGGTGGGAACTTTGCATTACGCTTAACAATTAATGAGCCAAAACATCAATATCAGTTGCACAAAACTATTGCCATATGTCCGGTAATCTGCCCCAAAGATACTATGCATTCGCTGAGTAATGGTGCACGTATTTATGAACAGTATTTTGTTCGTCGATGGAAATCTTCTCTTTTCAAAAAAAGTGCATGCTTTCCCAACTACGACTATCAGAACTTTTTAAATGAAACAAAAACACTACAGCAAATGAACGACTATTTGGTGCCGCGTTACACGCCCTATTCAGACACCAATACCTATCTTGATGCCTATACTATTGCTGAAGATCAGTTGGCCAATCTTGATACACCAACAACGATTATTGCCAGCGAAGATGACCCTATCGTTAGTGCAAGCAAATTACCAACCCATCTTAATTCTGACAAACTGGATATTATTCTTACCCGCCACGGCGCACATTGTGCGTTTCTCAAAAATTATCAATTGGAAAGCTGGGTAGACGATCGTCTTAGGGAATTATTGTAGATTTCCACAATCATCAAAATTGGCTTTATGGATCACATCAATCGACGTTATTGTGCAGGCACCATCCAGCTAAGCACATACTACAAAACACTGGCAGGATACATCGGCACCAAGATTACGTTTACGCGCATTCCTGACCAGGAAGAATTTACTAAATGAGATTACGACTCACGGGCTACCAACCGGAAAAGATAAATCTCTGAAATATTCTCATTCCGAGGACGATTGCCATACTTCTCCTCATAGGGTACAGCAAAAGCATTAAACTCTTCCTGATCTGTAACCCGCTCACCGCGCAGCTCATAGATATTCTCACCAAAAAGCATTCGGACATTGGGATTCACTTCTATATGCTCAACCCAGGTCGCACGGTTATCGCCGGCATGTACATAAAGCACAGAGCCCATACCGATCACCCATAGGTTGACGGAGTACGGATCATCGGGATTGGTTTCCAGTTTGATAATTTCTTGCTGCGCCAGGGTGGTCCAATCTTGCGGTGCTGAAGTGACCGAGCCACTGAGCGCACCACTCGAAAAGGGCAGATACTCCATACAACCTGACAAAAACAACACAACACTTACCATAAGTGTCTTAACAAGCCATTTGTTTTTCATTTTATTCATCCAACAGTTGATGCACAGGAAATACCAAGCCCTTTATTACACTGTATTTGCTCCTAAAATGAAATGAGCAGTTTTGAATAAACCATTAACTACTATCCGTAATTAAGACACCGCCTTCACGGCCTCAATATTACCCACAGACTGAAACTGCAACTGAGCCACCAGACTACTAACCACCGCCTGTAGCCGATCCTGCAATACATCGCCGACCAGCTGCCCCTGTTGATCAAATGCCTGATGTGCCGAGGGGACAGCTAACTGCTGAGGCATAACCAAACTGCCCAGACTAGTCAAAATATCCCGCAAATGAGCCAATCCACGAATACCACCCAAACCTCCCGGGGAAGTGCTCATAATAGCCACTGACTTACGATCAAAATCCGGAGCATAGTTGCTCTCTGAATCAGGCCGCGACAGCCAGTCCAACGTATTTTTTAACACAGCCGTCAAAGAACCATTGTATTCCGGGCTGGCAATAATCAAGCCGTCGGCCTGGGACAGCAATTGTCGCAATGCAACTAACGCAGCAATCGGCTGACCCTGAGCCTCCCTATCTTCTGAAAATAACGGCAATTCATAATCACTCAACTGAATGACTGTCATTTCCGCTCCAGCTGATCTGGCCGCTCTAGCCGCATTCTCCACTAGTTGCTGATTCCAGCTGTCTTTACGTAGACTACCCGATAACGCAAGAATGTATGGCTTACTGTTCTTTTGCATGATTCACCTTCCACCTAATTTGCAATTCAATTGTTACTGCTAAAACACGTCATTACCTAAACAATGAAGCCAGTTTGCCACTTATAAATTTGAACAAAAACAGAATAAATGCAAAACTTATGTGCATGAAAGCACAATCAAAGACCAGCAACATCAAGGGCAAAAAAGCGGCTTCGAAGACTCAGCTGAAAGCCAAGCTTCAGGCCAAGTTCCAAGATTGGAGCGATATGCATTTTGCCTTTCAGGTAGCACGCCTGGGCACACTGTCAGCAGCCGCTGAAGTGCTGAATGTACATCATTCCACCGTACTGAGACGAATCGATGCATTGGAACAGCGACTGAACACTCACCTGTTTCAACGCCATGCAAGAGGCTACACCCTGACCGAAGCCGGACAATTAATGTTAGCTACTGCATCGCGTGCTCAGGAAGAGTTTGATCGACTTGTAGGGCAATTAGCAGGAATTGATGATCAGCTGACCGGCACGCTGGTAGTAACTACAGTCAACACTCTATCGCTTCACCTGACCCCCATTCTGGCAAAATTTCAGCAGCAGCATCCCGAAATTCGAATGGACTATGTCGCCGATTCCCGCATTTTTAAACTGGAATATGGTGAAGCCCATGTCAGCATAAGGCCAGGTGCCAAACCTAAAGATCCAGACTATGTAGTCCAACATCTACGCACCACCCCTTCGACTCTCTACGCCTCCCCACGATACATCAAACAATTCGGCGGCATGAAAGATCAGCATGACATTGCCGGGCATCGTTTTATTACCCATATCATGCAATTAAGTAACATTCCTATCATTGACTGGCTGTCAAAACATATTCCAGCTGAACAGGTTTATTATCGAGCATCAGACTTCAATACTATGATTGATGCAGCAGAATCCGACATAGGAATAACGCCTATCAATTGCTGGTTAGCCGAGAATAACCGCAAGCTGGTGCCGTTATTTCCCCCACCCAAAGAATGGAATACAGAATTGTGGCTAGTCACTCACCGCGACATACATCGCACACCAAAAGTGCAAGCATTAACACAGTTTCTCAAGGAAATGATTAGGGAAAACAATAAATAAGCGACAGCATTTTCTATCGATTAAAACTATTTTTATTGCCCAAAATCTAAAGATCCAGACTATATCCAGGTCGAAATTGATTGAACTTCATCGGTTCAAGCCCCCAATAAAGGCTGTTCTACACAATATTTACTTCTAAAATGATACGATACATCGTATCATTTTGTTACTTCAATACATTAAGCAGTCATCATAAAAAGAAATGGTCAAGGGGCTAAGCGCCATTTTGATGATCAACGATGTGATGTTATCTATTTCAAATGTGCATGCTGAGGTACAGCTGTAAAATGAAGAATATTGTTAGTTTTCCTGATGCAGCAGTGGTTAAGAAGGAAGCCGCCCACTGGATTGCACGACTGGACGGAGACGAAGAACTCTCGCCCGTTGAGCGTGAATCATTACGTAAATGGATCCATACCAGCCCTGCCCATCATCAAGCTCTGTATGATGCAGCTGAATTATGGGGAAATCTAAATATCCTAACTGAACTTGCACCGCAGTCGACTGACAATAAAACGAGTGGATCAGCTACCGCAAACAGCACTGAAACTGCCTCTGAAAGTAACGAGCTATGAATAACAGTCGAAATCACCGATATTTAAGACAATTGTTGTACGTGCAAAACTAAATAACTTTATGCGACACAGGAAGGTTATTGAATTGTCTGTCCATCAGATGTTTATAGTCCTGCCGTTAGAATATCTTCGGATCTCAACATCCTCATTGATGCCGCAAAATTCCACATAGAAATAACCCTTATCAATTGCTGATTAGTCAAAAATAACCACAAATTTATCGATTAAAACTATTTTTATTGATGGAAACCACTTTTATCTTCAGAAGCTATGATAATAATGTGTGTTCCAGAGAATCACACTGACACAGAATGATGAAAAGTAACGATCGATTTATAGCAAAAGAATTGAGTTGGCTAGCATTTAATGATCGCGTGCTGCAAGAGGCGGCTGATCCGCGAAACCCTATTGTCGAGCGCGTACGATTTTTAGGTATTTTCTCTAACAATCAAGATGAATTTTTTAAGGTCCGCGTTGCTGACGTTCGGCGCGCTGTGAAACAAAAGGAAAGACACGGGGTTTCTGGCGAGGACAAAAAACTACTCAATCGAATACAGGAAAAAATATCTCAGCTGTCTTCGAAATTTGACACCATTCTGGAAGAGGTCCTGCAGCAGCTGGAAGCTAAGAAAATATTTTTCCTGACGCCTGACACCCTATCCGAAAAACAAGGGAAATGGTTAATCCACCACTTTCAGGAAAATATTCTGCAAAATCTGGTACCCATTTGGATACAAGCGGACACCGATCTTGATAAGCACCTCACCGACGAAGTGTCTTATCTGGTCGTTGAAGTTAAAAAAAACAGCGATCGACGTTACGCCATTGTCGATATTCCAGACAGCGTTCCCAGGTTTATCAACATCCCCCCTGACAGGGGCCATGCTCGCAATTATTTTATGATGGTCGATGAAGTTATTCGCTTCAACCTGAATGAAATTTTTATACCCTTTGTCGACTTTGACAGCATTCAGGCCTGGTCCATGAAGTTTTCTCGCGACTCAGAGTACGAGCTCGAAGATGATCACGACCTCAGCTATATGGAAAAACTTAACCTTGGTATGAAACAACGATTAACCGCCGAACCAGTTAGATTAAGTTACGACCGAACCATGCCAGGGGAACTGGTTGAACTGCTACGTGAACGTTTAGGCATTGAAAGTGTTGACAGTATTATAACAGGAGGACGCTACCGAAACTTCCGTGATTTTATCAGTTTTAAAGCACCCGGAAAAAAATACCTTGAACACAAACCCATGCCGCCACTACCTTGCCATCATCTCGATCAACATCGCAATATTTTTGAAGCCCTGGATGAAAACGATGTCCTACTCTGTTACCCCTACGACCGCTTCAGTTATTTTACCGAATTCGTACGCCAGGCCGCCTTTGACCCTGCTGTTGTCGAAATAAAAATTAATGTCTATCGTGTTGCACCAGATTCAAAAATTGTTGATTCACTTATTGATGCCTCGCGAAATGGCAAACAAGTGACCGTTAATGTTGAATTACGTGCACGTTTTGACGAAGAACACAATCTTGAACTGACAGAGCGCCTTAACGACGCTAACATCAAAGTAACGCTCGGCATTTCCAATTTGAAAGTTCATTCAAAACTGTTTGTCGTTTCGCGCAAGGTAGATGATGACATTAAACGCTATGCTGTGGTCAGCACTGGCAACTTCAATGAGAACACCGCCAGAACCTATACTGATTTCGCCTTATTTACCTCCCATCAGGGTATTTGCAAAGAAGCCGATAGCGTTTTTCAGTTCATTGAAACCAGTTACAGGCACCCGAAACTAAAACACCTTTGGCTATCGCCTTTAACAACGCGTTCAACGATTCTAAAAAAAATCGATCGCGAAATAGATAATGCCAACCAAGGCATTAAGGCGAGTATTAAGTTAAAACTCAACAATCTGGTCGATGAAGAAATTGCTGATCGCCTGTATCAAGCCAGTCAATCCGGCGTGACTGTTGACATGATTGTACGTGGCATGTGCTGCCTCAAACCTGGCATAAAAGGGCTGAGTGAAAATATCAGAGTAACCAGCATTGTTGATCGTTTTCTGGAACATACTCGCCTGGCAATATTTGAAAATAATGGTAACCCTGAAATTTTCATTTCATCAGCAGACTGGATGGTCAGAAACCTCGACTATCGTATAGAAGTTACCTGCCCTATATATGACCAAGACATTAAGCAACGCCTAATTGCCATTATGGACATCCAACTTGCCGACAATCAAAAAGCTCGAATCATTGATGACTCACTGGAGAATCAATATGTAGCACGGGGAAACAAACGAAAACTTCGTTCACAGGAAAGTATTTATTACTATTTACAGCGTGAAAAAAATTAAATAAAGCAAATTAACAAGAAAAAATCAGCCTTTCACTAGTCATCTTTATCAGCTTCTGAAATCAAATCTTCCATAATCTTATGGTATCTCTGCTGAGTAAAAAATTCCTTTGCCACAGCTTCCCAAACATCTCTATTTTTAGCAACAATAGAATCATCACGATACCAAAGGTAGGCCTTAACATATCCAATATGCACTTCATGAAATTGATTTACATCTATTCCATAATATTTAGCCTGATACTCTAATGAAGGTCTGATACCAATCACACCGTCCACCCTACCACTCATCAACATTTGAATAAACTGATCACTACTCTTATAGACTTCCACACTAAATGCGCTATTACGTAATCGTCTTTCCATGCCCGGAGTTGTCGCCAATGTAAATTCCTTTTTCGTATCAAGCCCGGCAATGGGATTATCTTTTTTAGACCATAAAATATTTTCTCCGACGACATTAGGAGAAAGACGCTCAATGTCAGGCCGAGCCTCAAGATTAGAACCGCTTATCATAATATCCGCTTCGCCGTTAAAGAGATATTGCAAGCCCCGTCGCCCAATAACATTTATATATTGGATCTGAATACTCGGATCGATTAAATCAACATAGGGCCGCAGGAGTGTAGGATAGTAACCTTGTGGTTTATTATTAGCATCACGCCAAAACCAAGGAGGACTGCTAGGTACCGCAATGATTATTTGTTTTTTGTTAGTAGAAACATCTTCAGTTTGATTAAGCTCGGCAAAGCACGTCAAAGAAATGGGTATCAAAAATAACAAACCAACAATAGCTCTAACGGCCGGATGGGTTAACAACTTATCGATTAGGTACTGACATACTGTCATTTTTATTAGAATTTAGCTCAAGGGATAAAGATAGAATAACACTTATTTTAATCAAGCATCTACAGAAATTATGCCGAATACTATTTGTTAAAAGCACTATAAATTAACAATGAAGAGCAGTTTTATGAATCAATGCTTTCCTTTTATGAATCGTAAAAACAACCCCGAAGCAATACCTGCTGAAGCAAAAATCATACACATCACCATAATTTGATAACGCGCAGCAATCAAAGGGGAAACACCAGAAAGTATTTGGCCAGTCATCATTCCTGGCAACGAAACCAAACCTACTGCAAATAAAGAATTTACTACCGGTATCAGGGATGCATTAAAGGCAATAGCGCGAGCATTCTGATAATTCTCACTACGTTCATACTCTGAAAAAAAACGCTCTGCCGCCAGGCTCACGCTAGTCATAGCATTGGCGAACACCATACCACCCAAAGGAATCATGTATTGAGCAGAAAACCATGGCTCTATGACTAGTACAATTTGACTCATCATTCCAAGAGAAAAACTACCGCTTAACGCAATGGCTGCACAGGCATAAACGTAAAGCCGTTTACGATGAGTTTCTATTGTATTCAGTGCAATCCAGCTGGAAACCGTAATCATTACCAGCAACACTAACAACACAACCCAGGGAAGATTGGTCTCCAATAAATAGGCAAGAAAATAACCGACTGTCAGTAACTGCACCAGCATACGCGCTAACGCATAACTTGCATGCTTATAATTCAACGACCAGCGAACATAAATCATTAACACAACAGCTACTGGCACAAAGGCAAACACCAACCGTGCCAAATCGACAGTTTGAATACTGTCGCTCACAGCAATACCTGTTGTTGAAATTGATTATTCAACCACACGCAATCAATCCATTAAGATGATAAATCCAGCACCGACTGAACACACTGCTCGATGCCCGCAGCTGCTTCGCTAACCGCACCAGCTAACATATAGGCAGGCGTTGTGACTAATTTGTTAGCTTCATCAACAATCGCTTCATTGACTGGACAAACCACATGCTCAGCCCCCATTGATTCAATCGCCGCAGCGGTTTCGGCATCGGTACCAATGGTACATTTTACGCCGTCACCAAAAATCGCTGCTGACATAGCAGGAGCAATACAAATAAGCCCGATAGGTTTTTCAGTCTTGTGCATGGCTTTGGCAAACGCAAGGAAGTCAGGCTGCACGGTCAATGCAGGCCCTTTGACAGCAAAATCAGACAGGTTTTTCGCTGCACCAAAACCGCCTGGCACGATTAAGGCATCAAAATCGGCAACAGCAGCTTCGGTCAGGTCTTTGATATTGCCTCGCGCAATACGTGCCGCTTCCACCAACACATTACGCGTTTCATTCATCTGTTCACCGGTTAGGTGGTTGATGACATGCATTTGATCGATATTCGGGGCGAAGCACTGATATTCTGCACCGGCTTTTTCCAAGGCTAATAAAGTCAGTACAGCCTCATTAATTTCTGCCCCATCGTAAACACCACAACCGGCTAAAACAACTGCAACTTTTTTCATGGCATTCACCTCCATTTAATATTCTGACAATTTAATATTCTGATAATGTATTTAAGTATACCTTTAACAACAGGCCTCGCTGGTGCCTGTGCCCACATGCTGCCCACCTTTGGTTTCAGAAGCAGGACGCTTGGTACCAGCCGGCAAGCAAAAACAGCCTTTATTGTGTTCCTCTGCTGGGCTGATGCAAACAAAATCTTTGGCATAGGGGCCAGTTTGAATCAGCTCAAAGGTACGTCTGGATACGGCTATTCGCTCACCTCTGGGAAAAACATTCCCCAGATCATCTACCACTTCACTATAAGGTCCTCTGTACAAAATCGCTTGACCAGCATCATATAAATTATCTTTAGCGGGTTTGGTCGCCAATAACGTGACTGAACGAAATTCTATACCTTCCACCACTTGCCAGGGTTGATCATCCCATTTGTCATAGCCAACTCCCACAAAACCAGCAGACAAAAAGGCATCGAGAAACTCCTTCTCTTCAAATGCTCCGGAAATACAACCACTCCACAAGGTAGGATCATCCTGTAATGACTGAGGTACAATTTCATCACTGATAATATCGGAAATGGCAACACGTCCGCCGGGTTTTAACACCCGAAAAATTTCTTCAATCATTTGTTGGCGATCTTTTTTATCCACCAGATTTAATACGCAATTGGAAATCACCAAGCTGACACTGTTATCAGCAATCATCGGCTCTGTTTGACGCTGTTGTTGTTTCCAATGCTCCAGTTTTTTTAGATCTTCAGTCGTCTCAATAGGGTTATCTTTAAGTTGCTGCTCTAATTTTTCAACCTGTAGCGCCAGATCCTGGATATAACCCTTTTTGAATTCTACGCGATTACCACCTAACACATCGGCCATAGCTGATTGATGCTTGCGCGCCAATGCCAGCATCTCATCCGTCATATCGACACCGATTACTTTTCCCTGTTCACCTACGAGCTGCGCCGCCATATAACAAATCTTTCCTCCACCTGAACCCAGATCCAACACCACATCACCTTCGCGCACATAACGGGATGGATCGCCACAACCATAATCACGCTCAATGATTTCTTGTGGAAGAAGCTTAAGTAATGACGTGTCGTAATCGACGGGACAACATAATGCCTCTTGACGCTCCTTGGCACCTTCAGCATAACGCTCGCTAACATTGGTTTCTACAGATGACATAAAACAACCTTCTACAAACTATTAACTGAATTAACGACGAAAACGGTGAAATGATTCAACCCAACGCAACAATTTTTCCGGCTGGTGGGCGCGTTTCCAATTACCAGCAGCGTATTTATTCGCTTCATTGAGGGTAGGATAAATATGGATAGTACCGAGAATTTTGTTCAAGCCTATGCCATGCCGCATAGCAAGAATATATTCAGCAATTAATTCGCTGGCATGGTAGCCAACAATGGTAACGCCAAGAATTTTATCCTTACCGGGTACGGTCAGCACTTTGACAAAACCGTGTGCCTCACTGTCAGCAATAGCACGATCGAGATCATCAATATCGTAGCGCGTGACCTCATAGGCAATATTTTTCTCTTTCGCTTCTTTCTCATTCAACCCTACACGCGCTACTTCCGGGTCACAAAAAGTCACCCAGGGGATCACCGAATAATCGGCCTTAAACTTTCTGAACATACCAAAAAGTGAATTCACCGCCGCATACCAGGCCTGGTGAGAAGCCACATGAGTAAATTGATAGGGGCCGGCTACATCACCACAGGCATAAATTGTCGGGCAGTCGGTCCGAAGATATTCATCTACAGCTACCGTGCCATTAGGTGACAAATTAATACCGACATTTTCAAGGCCGATATGCTCTGTATTAGCCTGCCGGCCCACAGCCAATAATAAATGGCTACAGGGAAGAATAATCTCATCACTGTTATTGAGACTAAGTCGAAGCGTTATATTTCCCTCTTGCTTTTCTATTCCGACTATATGCGTTTGCGAAAGCACGCGAATATCATCGCGCTCAAATTGCCGCATAACCTCTGTTACGACATCCGGATCTTCCTTGGGTAATAGCTGGCTACGGACAATCATCGTCACATCTTTTCCAAGCCGCTTAAAGGCCTGCGCCAGTTCGCACCCTATGGGCCCACCGCCGATTACTACTAAATGTTCTGGCAAAGTTTGTAATTGCCAAATGGTATCAGAGGTAAAGTAATCAACCTGGTCAAGGCCCGGAATATCTGGCACCGCTGGCCGACCGCCACTAGCAATGACAATATTGCGCGCAGTAATTAATTGTTCACTACCATCAGAAGCTTTTACCGCAACTTCCCAGGGCGACTGGATGCGGGCTTCTCCCTGCACACAATCGACACCCAACTCAGTGTAACGCTCCACAGAATCATGCGGCTCGATGGTCTTGATAATATCCTGAACACGCTGCATCACAGCGGGAAAGTCCACTTCTCCTGACACATTGCGTAAACCGTAGTCAGGTGCACGATGGAGATAGTGATTAATACGGCTGGAACGAATAATCGCTTTGCTCGGCACACATCCGGTATTCAGGCAGTCTCCACCCATCTTATGTTTTTCTATTAAGGTGACTTTTGCCTTAACAGCAGCAGCAATATAAGCAGAAACCAGCCCGGCAGACCCTGCACCAATCACTGCCAAATTGGTATCAAACCGGTTCGGTTTTTTAAATTGTGAGAGCACTCGACGACGACGCAGTAGAGAAGCCAGTCCCTTTGCCACCCAGGGAAACAAGGCCAACAACAAAAAGGAAATAATCAATGGCGCCGATAAAATGCCACTAACACTATCGATTTGAGCCAGTTGTGTTCCGGCATTCACATAGACGGCCGTACCGGCCAGCATTCCAACCTGACTCACCCAGTAAAAAGGCCATGCCTTTATCGGCGTCAATGCCATCACCAGGTTAACAACAAAAAATGGAAAAATCGGCACCAAGCGAAGACTAAATAGATAAAAGGCGCCATCCCTCTCGATGCCTCTGTTAATAGCTCCCAGATAAGTAGCAAATCGTTGCTGCACCCAGTCACGCAACAAACTACGGGCGATGAGGAAGGCCAGAGTTGCTCCAATTGATGACGCAAAGGAAACCAGTAACAGCCCCCAACCAAGGCCAAATATGGCTCCACCTATCAGCGTCATTACTGCCGCACCAGGAAGCGACAAAGCCGTCACAACTACATAGATAATAAAAAACAACCCCGAGACCAACCACGGCGACTGCTCTCTATAGGCAAAAATGTTCTGTTTTTGCTGGTTAAAGTAGTCAAGACTCAGGTACTGCCCGCCATCCAAATAGAAAAAACTGCCGACACCTATGATCAGCAAAGCAAGAATCAGGATTCGCTTCATATACTACCTTTATTGTTATAAGCCTTCACTATTAACCAAAGGACCGTACCATACCATCGAGACCAAACATAGACCTTCAGACGCTGAGCATAGTTCCTTCAGCTCGCACCTTTACACAGACTAGAAACATGAATTACGTGATCAGCGGGGTTTGTCAGCACTAACTTTATTACTAACTGCTCAGCTTATCGCAATTGTTTTATTCCGAGTAGATTTATAGCCTTAATAACTAGCCACCGGCTATTTACGCCAAATATCTGCCCCTGGATTCAAATCAAAGCAAATAAGCTCACAAGAAGTAAAGACACCTAAAAACACTTTTTGTATTTTCCTCCAGTTACTGCTCACACTAGCTTTTTCAGCTCAAAAGTGAGTGGTATGATGGCTCCCTCGTCGCAATAGGCGACACCTTTAAATATTTAATTTAGGCCCCATAACTGGTGCTTAATGAACGCTATGAGTGATTTTGGGAATAACGACCCTCGCATATAGTCTTTCCTAACGCTGTACCTAAATAACTGGAGAAAAACCATGAGCGACAATATCGTTCACGTAACCGATGCATCTTTTGAAGCCGATGTGCTAAACGCCGATACTCCCGTACTGGTAGATTTTTGGGCTGAATGGTGTGGCCCCTGTAAAATGATTGCCCCAGTATTAGCCGAGATCGCAACCGAATACGAAGGCAAAATCAAAGTCTGCAAAATGGACGTGGACGCCAATACTGAAACCGCTCCCAAGTTCGGCATTCGAGGTATTCCAACCCTGATTATCTTCAAGGGCGGCAATGCAGAAGCCACTAAAGTTGGTGCTCTTTCAAAAACACAGCTGATGGAATTTATTGAAAGCACGCTATAAACCCTATTAAGCCCTGTCAGCCCTATTCAAGTGACTAACTAATCTATATGGACCTTAAATTAAAATAAGGACCATAAAAATGTGAATAGGGCTAGACGCGCCATCACTTCAGTGTTACATTTGGCTCAATTGCGATTCCCGCAGTACTCATAAAACCAATCAGAACCCCTTTTTCTAAATCTTTAAAAAAACCTTTGCGTGTTCGCGCATCCGATCCAATCACATTCATTACATCTATAAAGTACTTCTAATAATCCTATGAATTTAACCGACTTAAAAACCAAACCTACCCAAGAACTCTTAGACATCGCCAAGGAAATCGGCCTCGACAACATCGCCAGGCAACGCAAACAGGACATTATTTTTTCTATACTTAAACGTCACGCCAAGAGCGGAGAAGACATCTATGGTGATGGCGTGCTGGAAATACTGCAGGATGGTTTTGGTTTTTTAAGAAGTGCTGATTGCTCATATCTTGCGGGGCCTGACGATATTTATGTTTCACCCAGTCAGATCCGACGCTTCAATCTGCGCACAGGCGACACCATCTCCGGAAAAATTCGCCCCCCAAAAGACGGCGAGCGCTATTTTGCCCTGCTAAAAGTTAGTGAAGTTAACTATACGCAACCGGAACAATCCAAGAACAAGGTTCTATTTGAAAACCTGACACCTTTATTCCCCGATGAGCGATTGATTCTGGAAGCAGGAAACGGCTCTACTGAAGATTTAACTGGCCGTATCATCGACCTGACATCGCCACTCGGAAAAGGTGTACGCGGCTTGATTGTTGCGCCACCCAAAGCCGGTAAAACTCTGATGCTGCAAAACATTGCCCAGAGTATTATTCGCAATAATCCTGAATGTTATGTCATTGTTCTCCTGATCGATGAACGTCCTGAGGAAGTCACCGATATGCAGCGTTCGGTACGTGCAGAAGTCGTTGCCTCAACCTTTGATGAACCACCAGCACGTCACGTACAAGTCGCCGAGATGGTTATCGAAAAAGCCAAGCGCCTGGTTGAGCACAAAAAGGATGTTGTGATTTTATTAGACTCGATCACCCGTTTGGCTCGTGCCTACAACACTATTGTTCCCTCCTCCGGCAAAGTATTAACAGGTGGTGTGGATGCACACGCACTGGAACGTCCTAAGCGCTTTTTCGGTGCCGCTCGTAATGTTGAGGAAGGAGGAAGCCTATCCATTATTGCAACAGCACTGATTGATACCGGTTCAAAAATGGATGAAGTTATTTACGAAGAATTTAAAGGCACCGGTAACATGGAATTGCATCTCGATCGCAAAATTGCCGAGAAGCGCGTTTACCCTGCCATTAATATTCGCCGCTCAGGCACACGCCGTGAAGAACTGTTAACGGGTGAAGAAGAACTGCAACGCATGTGGATATTGCGCAAACTGCTGCACGGCATGGAAGACCTACCCGCCATCGAATTCCTGCTGGATAAATTGAAAGACACTAAAACTAATGAAGAATTCTTCATGTCGATGAAGAGAAAATAATCAGCAATTAATCACTAACAGTTTAAAAAAGGCGCCGAGCATCTATGCAATATAAAGACCTGCGCGACTTTATTGATTACTTGGAAAAACAAGGTGAGCTTATTCGGATAACCGAACCAGTTGATCCTCGCCTTGAAATGACCGAAATCAGTGATCGGATATTACGCAACGCAGGCCCAGCGCTTTTATTTGAAAACCCCATCGGATTTTCCACACCAGTGCTCACCAATCTGTTTGGCACCGAACACCGTGTTGCCCTCGGCATGGGACAGGAAGACATCCACAAATTACGCGATGTAGGCGAACTGTTAGCTTATTTACGCCAACCGGACCCGCCAAAAGGCTTAAAAGATGCTCTGGATAAAGCGCCTATTTTTAAGCAAGCGCTAAACATGGCACCCAAACACATTAAAAAACCCGCCTGTCAGCAAAACATTATTGAGGGTGATGATGTCAATTTATATCAACTGCCTATCCAAACTTGCTGGCCCGGTGATGCAGGCCCTTTAATTACCTGGCCATTAGTCGTTACACGAGGACCGAACAAAGAACGGCAGAACCTCGGCATTTATCGCATGCAATTAATCGGCAAAAACAAGCTTATTATGCGCTGGCTTTCCCATCGCGGAGGCGCCCTGGACTTTAAAGAATTCCAGCAACAAAACCCCGGTCAACCCTATCCAGTTTCAGTTGCTCTCGGCGCAGACCCAGCAACCATTTTAGGCGCAGTGACGCCAGTGCCGGACACATTAAGTGAATACGCCTTTGCCGGTCTGCTTCGCGGCAGCAAAACTGAACTGGCAAACTCTATCAGCAATGATTTACAAATTCCCGCCAGCGCTGAATTTGTTTTGGAAGGCTATATTGCGCCTGATGAAATGGCAGATGAAGGCCCCTTTGGTGACCACACTGGTTATTACAACGAGGTAGAACGCTTTCCTGTGATGACGGTGACGCATATTACCCATCGTGACAATCCTATTTATCACAGTACTTACACGGGCCGTCCACCCGATGAACCCGCTATTTTGGGCTTGGCATTAAACGAAGTATTCGTGCCTATTTTGCAAAAGCAGTTTCCAGAAATTACTGATTTTTATTTGCCGCCCGAAGGCTGCTCCTATCGTATGGCGGTGGTGACCATGAAAAAACAATATCCTGGTCATGCTAAACGCGTGATGATGGGTGTATGGTCTTTTCTGCGCCAATTTATGTATACCAAATTTGTTATCGTTACCGACGATGATGTCAATGCGCGCGATTGGAAGGATGTGATCTGGGCAATGACTACGCGCATGGACCCAAGCCGCGATTGCATATTTATTGAAAATTCGCCTATCGACTATTTGGATTTTGCTTCACCTGTTTCCGGGCTCGGTTCAAAAATTGGTTTTGATGCCACCAACAAAACCGGCGGCGAAACAACCCGCGAATGGGGCCAGCCCATAGAGATGGATGGAGACACTAAACAACGCGTCGATCAGCTGTGGGATCAACTCGGGCTTAGTTAAGTGGACACAAGCCTGTTGCAGCTGCCACCACTGAGTTTATACATTCACATCCCATGGTGCGTGCGTAAGTGCCCCTACTGCGATTTTAATTCTCATCAAGCCGACGCCATTCCTGAACAAGACTATGTGCGGGCGTTAATTTCTGACCTTGAATTTGAATTGCCATTTGTTCAAGGTCGACCACTGCAATCTATTTTTTTTGGTGGTGGCACTCCTAGCTTATTTTCTGTCGATTCGATTGTCACCATTCTTAACGAAGCTGAAAAACGTATTCCTTTTGCATCGGATATAGAAATCACTCTGGAAGCTAATCCCGGCACTGCAGAACAAGCTAAATTTTCTGGCTATCGGGCAGCCGGCGTTAATCGTTTATCGATTGGTGTGCAAAGTTTTAATGATGCTCAGCTTCAATCCTTGGGACGCATCCATTCATCCAATGAAGCCATTGCCGCCGCAAAGATGGCCGTAGCGGCAAACTTTAATAATTTCAATATTGACTTAATGCACGGCCTTCCCAAACAGTCTCAAAAAAGCGCACTCAGTGATTTACAACAAGCCATCGATCTCAATCCAACACACCTTTCCTGGTATCAGCTCACGATTGAACCCAATACAGCTTTTTACAGTGCACCGCCAATACTTCCACCCGATGATGAGCTTGGCGATATTCAGCAAGCGGGCGAACAACTACTTGCAAACAACAATTATCAGCATTACGAAATTTCTGCCTATTGCCAGTCTAATAAAGAAGCCAAGCATAACCAGCATTATTGGCTGTTTGGCGATTTCATAGGCATTGGTGCCGGTGCGCATGGCAAGCTAACCAATATCGCTACCGAAAATATTTCCCGACGCTGGAAGACCCGAGCACCGCAACACTATTTAGCAGTTAACCAACAACGTTTAGACAATCAATTTCTCGCAGGCGAAAAACTCATTGAGAAAAGTGATTTGAGTTTGGAGTTTATGATGAATGCTTTACGGCTGCAGTCTGGCTTTTACATATCAACCTACGAACACACCACCGGGCTTCAGTTCAACAATATTGAAGCAACCATAAACTCTTTAATTTCCCAACAGCTCCTGCAGCGTGAATCCAATATCATCAGACCAACACAAAAGGGGTTTCTGTTTTTAAACGATGTGCTGGCCGCATTTTAAACACACCAAAATTCGTTCTATAGACAATTGTTGCCCTAGCAAGCTGTGGTATCCTTACCGTCCTATTTTTTTAAGGCAGACTGAAGGTACTAACAATGCCCAGATACCGCTCTAAAACATCAACAGCTGGCCGCAATATGGCGGGCGCTCGAGCGCTTTGGCGCGCTACGGGCATGAAAGATGATGATTTCCAAAAGCCGATAATTGCTGTGTCCAATTCCTTTACCCAATTCGTTCCCGGCCATGTGCATCTGAAGGACTTGGGTCAGCTGGTTTGTCGAGAAATCGAAGCAGCTGGTGGTGTAGCCAAAGAATTTAATACCATCGCTGTCGACGATGGCATCGCGATGGGACATGATGGCATGCTGTACAGCTTGCCATCACGCGATATCATTGCCGATTCCGTTGAGTATATGGTCAATGCTCACTGTGCTGACGCACTGGTCTGTATTTCCAATTGTGACAAGATAACCCCTGGAATGCTGATGGCCGCCATGCGTCTCAACATTCCTGTAATTTTCGTTTCTGGCGGCCCAATGGAAGCCGGTAAAACCAAGCTAGCTAATCAAAAACTGGATCTTGTCGACGCTATCGTTATCGCCACAGATGATAGTGCTAGTGACGAGATGGTGGAAGAATATGAACGCTCTGCCTGCCCAACCTGTGGCTCCTGTTCTGGCATGTTCACCGCTAACTCCATGAACTGTTTAACTGAGGCTCTGGGCCTTTCATTACCCGGTAACGGCTCTACCCTGGCTACTCATGCCGATCGCGAATCTTTATTTTTAGAGGCTGGCCGCAGAATTGTCAGCATCACTCGTCGCTATTATGAGCAAGATGACGAATCTGTATTACCTCGCAACATAGCCAATTTTGAGGCTTTCGAAAATGCCATGAGCCTGGATATTGCAATGGGCGGCTCGACCAACACCATTTTGCACTTACTGGCCGCAGCCCAGGAAGGTGGTATTGATTTCACTATGTCCGATATTGACCGCTTATCTCGTCGTGTACCTCAGCTCTGTAAAGTCGCGCCAAATACTCCTCTCTATCATATGGAGGATGTGCATAGAGCCGGCGGTGTTTTAGGCATATTAGGTGAACTGGACCGCGCTGAGTTACTTCACAACAATTTACCAACTGTATACAGCGACAGTATGAAAGCCGCTCTAGCCGAATGGGATATCATGCAGACTGACAAAGAAGAGGTTAAGCAGTTTTATCAGGCAGGACCTGCCGGCATCCCTACTCAAACCGCTTTTAGTCAAAGTACCCGCTGGCCCTCTTTAGACAGTGATCGTGAAGAGGGCTGCATTAGATCCATTGAACATGCCTATTCCACAGAGGGCGGTCTGGCTGTTTTGTTCGGCAATATTGCTGTCGATGGCTGTGTTGTCAAAACCTCCGGTGTCGACGAGGATATTTTAGTTTTTGAAGGGCCAGCCTATGTCTGCGAAAGTCAGGAAGATGCCGTAGACGACATTCTCAATGGCAAGGTGAAAGCGGGTGATGTTGTCGTTATCCGCTACGAAGGTCCCCGTGGCGGACCGGGTATGCAAGAGATGCTCTATCCAACCAGCTATTTAAAATCTAAAGGCTTAGGAAAAGCTTGCGCACTCTTAACGGATGGCCGTTTTTCCGGTGGCACATCCGGCCTTTCTATTGGACATGCCTCGCCCGAGGCAGCTGCAGGCGGTGCCATTGGCTTAGTTGAACAGGGTGACATTATTAAGATCAACATTCCCAATCGAACCATCAATGTTGACCTGACAGACGAGGAATTAGCCTCACGCCGTGAGGTTATGGAGTCAAAAGGAGCCCAGGCGTGGCAACCAGTCAAAGAACGACCCAGACAGGTATCCGCCGCACTCAAAGTCTTCGCCAAAATGGCGACTAGTGCAGACAAAGGGGCTGTAAGAGATCTTTCTCAATTAGATTAATTTGGGAAATAACTGAAAATAAAAAAGGCGCTTTATAAGCGCCTTTTTTATCACTAATAAGATGAGCTGGACCATCAAACTTGTTCCAAACTCTTCTGACGTTCAAGCTCTCTATCCATGAACTTAATCCACTGATCTGCATATTGCTTACTACGCTTATCCTTAGCGGCTTCTCTGAAAGCAGTACGTGCTGACTGATATTGCTTAAGATTAAAATGAGCCATGCCCTTAACCAGATAAGCAGTATCAGGACGTTTAACACCACCCTTCTTTAAGCCTTTATCACAAGATTCAATGGCTTTCTTAAATTCATCATTGTCGAGATAGATGTTGCAAAGACGAGCCCAAATATCGCCCTTATCAGATTTCTCAGCAGCTTTGGCCATCTCAGGGATGGATTTCTTAACTTCCTGCGCGGCACGCCATGCATTACCCAACAACTCTAAATTCTTAGATGTAGCCTCAATGGTTTTTTCTTTAATACCCTGATCAACAACTTTGGCAGCTTTGTAAGGTACTTCATTGGCCAAATACAAATAAGCCATATTAAGCAGTTCTTTTTCCTGATTTAGCAACTGCTGCTCATAGGCTGTCTCCATAGCTGACAATTGTTTGCTCTCTTCATTCAACTCGGAATACATAGCTGACAATTGCACCCAGTAGTTCTTCTTTGGGTAATGAATCAGCATTTCACTCAGGATTTCTACAACCTTTCTATAATCTTCCTTGTCATAATATAAAAAGCGTTGCAACCCGTACCAGTTCTCCTTAGGAATACGACCCTTCTCTTTAGTCATCGCAATAGCTTTTTCGACATTCTGCAAAGCAAGATCGTTTTCTTGTAACTGGTAATAGCCTTGACCCAGCAACATATAGGCGCTCGAACCAGGCGCTTGTGCTGTTTCAAACCAAGCTAATAGCGCATTTACACCTTCTCTGTATTGCTCAGTGACAAAATACAACTGCGCCAAGCTATATCTTGCCTGTGCAATAGTACCTTCAGGTGCTTCCTGTAAAGTAATAATACGCTTGTAGGCATCTACAGCTTTGGCGAAATCTTCCTGGCTATAGTAAATGAACGCATAGAGATTAAGCACGTTAGCCATCTCGTAATCGTTTAACGGCTTACCGTCGTTTTGCAGCTCGTCCAGGATCTCCATAGCCTCAGAGATATTCTTGGCTTCTACTGCCTGCTGAGCTTCCTGCAATTTCTCATACACCTTGTTATTCAAGGCCTGTGTACGTCTTGTTTTCTGTTCTGGCTTGGCTTCTTCTTCCTGAGCCTGGGCTTTACCAAAAGTTCCTGTTTCCAACACAACAGGAACTATAGCTTGAGCCGCCACTAGAGGAACGGCTATGGCAAAGGCCTTAGCCCACCGAAATGTCTTTGTAAGCTGTATATTCATAGGCACACTTGTTACTTGTGTTACTTAGCTGTTAATTGTCAGTATAGACTTATAAATAGAGCCCATACATTAAACCAATCACTGTTCTAGTTCGTAGGTAAAACGGTTCTGAACGCCAGATACATCAATTGCCTCACCGTCTATAACCCTTGGCTTATACTTAAATTTCAAAGCAGCATTTACAGAAGCGCGCTCGAAATAACCTTTAGGTTGACAGTCGACAGGCACAGGATCTCTAACCGAACCGCTCTTTGTTACCGTATATTCAACGGTACAGTAGCCCTCAATGCCTCTTGTATTTGCGCGACGAGGATACATCGGTGCAACTTTAACAATCGGCAGGTACTCACCATCTGAACCCCCCAATCCACCGAGGCCTATCGATACATCTGCGCTAATTTGTGGCGACATGTTGAGTGCATCAGGGTTGGCATCTACAGGTTCAATATCCGGTTGCGCCAAATCAGGTGGAGGTTCTTCAGGGTCGTCTGGCTTTTCGGGCTTAGCTTCGTCAACCCTAGCTTCAATTTCCGTTTCTGGCATTGTGATATCGGCAATTTTAGTCGCTGGACTTTCATCCAGCTCTTTGTCAGCCATTTCAATCAGAAGAGGCATAATATAAAACAGGCCCGAGGTGACTAAAACTGCCAACCCGGCGCCAATAAGTAAGCGTAGGTAATTCATAATGGCTTAGTCATTTTCCGTGGCCAGTGAAACATCAAATACGCCAGCGGCTCTTGCAGCATCAATTACACCGGCTACTGTTTCTGTATTAGACTCGTTGTCAGCTTGTACAACAACAGCACCTTTCGGATTCTCAGCATGCATACGCTCTATAACGGAACGTACCGCGCGCTTGTCCACTCGGCGCTTGTCAATCCAGATTTCGTTGGTCGCGCTCACCGCAACCAGGATATTGACATTCTCTGCCGGTGAAGCTGTAGATGCTTCAGGGCGGTTAACTTCAATACCCGCTTCTTTAATAAACGAGGCAGTTACAATGAAGAAGATCAGCATGATGAACACAACGTCCAACATGGGAGTCAGGTCAATACCACTACCTTCTTCAGTCGCCGCATTTCTACCGTTTCTGCGCATGATAATTCTCTTAATGATCTGTTGTCAGGTGATCTTCCAGCAGTTCGCTTTCACGCTCTGCAATTCTCGTCACATAGGTATTTGCAAACACGCCCGATAGTGCTGCCACCATTCCCGCCATAGTCGGAATAGTTGCCCTTGATACACCACCTGCCATTGATTTGGCATCGCCACCGCCAGTTACCGCCATGATATTAAATACTTCTATCATACCGGTAACGGTTCCCAGCAGACCAAACAATGGCGCTAAAGCAACCAGCGTTTTGATCATGGGTAAACTGGCATTGATTTTCAGATTTGCTTCTGACACCAACTGCCGACGGATTTGACGAGCGTTCCAAGACTTGCGTTCGCGCCTGGCTTCCCAGGTATTGATCGCATAATCAATATCGCTACGCAAGTTTGTGTTGAAATACCAAAAACGTTCGAAGACCAGTGTCCACATCACGAATGTCAGGCCAGCGATCATCCAAAGTACGATGCCGCCCTGATTCATGAAGCGAAGAATAAAGTCTAGTACGTCATTGAGATACATTGATTATTTTCCCAGTTGGGCCTCAGTATGCTCAGCAATAATACCTGTAGACTGCTCTTCCAGAATATGAGTGATTTTCTTAGCTTGACCATTAACGATGGTATGCAAGAGAACCGTAGGAATCGCTACTAACAGACCCAGAACTGTAGTTACCAGTGCACCAGAAATACCACCGGCCATTGCTTTTGGATCACCAGCACCAAAGATAGTAATCGCCTGGAAGGTAATAATCATACCGGTTACCGTACCCAGCAGCCCCATCAGAGGTGCTACCGCAGAAATGATCTTCAACAGGTTCAGACCAAATTCAATCTTAGGTACTTCTCTTAGAACCGCTTCAGAGAGCTTCAGTTCCAGAGTTTCGGTATCCATAGTTGGATTTTCTTCATGTACCATCAGCACACGACCCAGCGGGTTATTCGCATTCGCTTTATCGCTCTTCAGCTGAGAACTAACGCGAGCAGAAACGCCTGCCAGAACAATCAAACGCCAAATACCCAGCAAGAACGCAAAGCCACCCACTGCTGTAATGGCGTAACCAATTTCATTACCTTGATGCCAGCGCTCTTCTAAAGTAGGAGAGTTAATCAGAGCCGCGAGGAATGAACCACCTGATGGGCCAGTAGGGTCAGCACCAAATGGTACTTTACCATTAGCGCTTACCAGATTAGCCGCCCAACTCTGGTAAGAACCTGTAGGCTGACGAGCCAACTCAGCTAAAGTGTTGGTCTGTGGAATGTATTGCAGGTATTTACCGTCTTCACTAACAATGTTGTAAGTACCAACACGAACAACGGTACGCTCTTCTTTCTCACCACCAGGCTTAGCTACTTGGGCAGTGAAAGATACAACTTTGCCTGACTCAACCATTTCGCGCTGCATTTCGAACCACAGACGCTCGATCTCTTCGATGCTAGGCAGTTTTTCTGAACCACTCATTTTAGCAATCAGCTCGTCGAGGAAAACTTCACGATTCGGATATTGCGCACTGATAAGAGAGTTGCTGAAGTTAGAACGCAAGTCGCCGGCAGTTGAAGTCAAGTGACCAAACAATTCTGTCAGAGTACCCAGACGCTCTCTAAGCTGACGTTGCTTCTCAGCAACTTTTAGCTCATTTTGCTCGAAGGTATTTTCCAAGCGAGCTGAACGCTGTTCTTCTCTTGTGCGAGTATCTTTAGCTTCAGCCAGCATTCTTGATTGCTGGTTTTTTGCATTTCTAAAACGCGCTTCACGCGCTCTGTTTTCCTGCGCATCAGTCGCTTGACCCTGCTTAACAAACTCTAGCAGTTGATCCAAGGATTTGGCTTCCTGAGCAACAGCTGCACCAGAAGACAAGGCAACAACTGAACTCATTGCGATTGCAGCAAATGCAGATTTCATCTTGTTAATATTCATTACTGTACAGCCTCCGGAGCAGAAATCGGCAGTTTAAGGATGTCGATAGAGGCCTGGTTACGCGCAATACGCAACCCTTGCAAGATTGCATTGCGATACTCGCCCGAATCCAATTCAACGAAATCACCAACTTCTTGATCCCAAGCACCTGATGTTTCGGTATCTGTAGTTTGATACAACAAAGCAATGCGGCCTACACGGAAGAAGGTCACGTCACGATCAACACCACCAATATTCAGTGATCCATTGTAGGCAGAAACCTTACGGCCGTATTCACTTTCAATTTTGTAAGCTTCCAATACTTGACGGAATTTCTCAGCTACAGACAAATCTGAGCGATCAACATTGGCACGCAAGAAGGCGATACGTTCTTCGCGCTCTTCCATCAAGAAGGGAACGTCCAATTTAACAAACTGTTCCAAACCATCGATCATACGAATGACCAGAGGGGTCACCTGACGCTGAATAACGGTCACCTGATCGATAGAAGTTTCTATATCCTTAATGCGTTGCAGCTGATTAGCAATTTGCTTTTCCAGGCGCGCATTGTAGACACGAAGACCATCGACTTGCTTCATGACTGTTTTATAGTCTTGAAGCAGGTTGTCTGTTTCGCTGGCTAGCGCATCTACACTCTTTTGGGATTGTTGAGAAGCCTCGGTACGGGCTTGACCTACTTTCAACACAGCGTCCACTGTGTTGGCATGGGCATTCATGCCCGTCACTGCGCCGAATGACATCGTCACCGCAAACGCAAACATTTTGAATCGATGCATATTCATGGGGATAGCATTTCCTTCAGGGGTAATGAAAAAAAAAGCAGATATTATTAAAACTGACCTTTTATTATTGCAGAGAAGCTGACCAGCAACTCCATAACAGCGCCGCATTTTAATATTAAGTTTTCCGAAGAATCAACGGCGAAATAAGACTTTAATAAAATGATTTTTGCAGCTTCAAAAATCGTGTAATTAGGTAACACAGCTTCGAGAAATTGTGTAGCAAACCTAACCGCAAGGTAACATTTAGTTAATATTCATTATGGCGACAGAATTCCATACACTAGGCTCGCACCAAGATAGCACGCTTGATCTTGCGGCTAAAAGACACAATCTCCAAAGAAAGACCTTTAAAATGCACAGTTTTTAGCCAGCTCGTTGATAAACAGCGAAACTGTAGTCATAGGGATTACCTCCTTCAGCTTCAAATCTCTCTGAGATCTGCAAAGACCAATCAGCCCAGTCAACTACTGGAAAGTAAGCATCACCCTCCACTTCGGCATGAACATGAGTCAAATAGAGCCTATCTACAACCGGCAGACAAGCTTCATAGATCTCGGCACCACCAATCACCATAATTTCTCTAACACCATTCACTATGGCGATGCTTTTACCTAACGCAATTGCTTGTTCTACTGTTGATACCACCCTCACACCTTCCGGCTGAAAATCCGCATTGCGCGTTACAACAATATTAGTTCGGCCCGGCAGAGGCTTGCCAATCGACTCAAAGGTCTTTCTTCCCATCACAATCGGTTTTCCCATTGTGACCTTTTTAAAATATTTCAAATCTTCGGGAAGATACCAGGGCAATTGATTATCCCGACCTATAACACAATTTTCTGCCATCGCCACAATAAGGGCGACCTCAACTTCAAACTCATCTGACATGTTAGATACTCGATTTGCAGAGCTAAATAGCTATTGGCGCTTTAATCACGGGGTGCGGGTCATAGCCCTCAAATTCAAAATCTTCAAACTCATAATCAAAGATAGAGCCCGGTTTGCGCTTAATAATTAGCTTGGGGCGTTGGCGAGGCTCACGACGTAATTGCTCATAGGCAATCTCATCAGTGAGATGATTGGTGTAAAGATGGCAATCCCCAAAGGTATGCACAAATTCACCGACCCCCAAGTCACACTGTTGGGCAATCATATGGGTAAACAACGAATAGCTGGCAATATTAAAAGGGACACCAAGAAATAAATCTGCACTGCGCTGATATAACTGACAAGAGAGCTTTCCTTCTGCCACATAAAACTGAAACAAAGTATGGCATGGTGGAAGCGCCGCTCGCCCTTGCTCAACATTTTGCTGAGGACCAATTGACTCATCGGGCAAATCGGCAGGGTTCCAGCCACTGACAATCAGCCGCCTGGAATTTGGCTTGGTCTTAATCATATTGATCAACTCAGAAATCTGATCAATTGTTGATCCATCAGGGCATTCCCAACTCCGCCATTGCTTGCCATAGATAGGTCCGAGATCGCCATTGGGTAATGCCCATTCATCCCAAATGCTCACCCCGCGTTCTTTCAGCCAATTGTTATCGGTACTGCCATTCAAAAACCAAATCAACTCGTAGATGATACTCTTCAAATGAATTTTCTTAGTGGTCACCAAAGGGAAACCTTTGTTGAGATCGAAACGCATCTGGCGACCAAATACCGACCGTGTACCAACCCCCGTCCTATCACCTTTATCAACACCGTTGTCGATTACATCTTGAATCAAATCGAGATATTGCCGCATAACAAACCTAACTTTTAACGAGAAGAAACCGCAAGCGCCTGCCTGCGATAGGCACTTACCATTAAGGCCACACCCACAATAATCATAGGCGTAGATAACAGCTGCCCCCGAGTCATCCAGCCCAGCAGATCAAAGCCAATATGGCTGTCAGGTTCTCTGAAGAACTCAACAAAAAATCGAAACGCGCCATAGCAGATTAAGAACAGGCCACCTACAGACCATGCCGGCCTTGGCTTAGAAGAAAACACATAAACGATTAGGAATAACACCAAGCCCTCTAAAAAGGCCTGATAGAGCTGAGACGGATGACGGGCAACACCCAGTGGATCGGCAGGAAAGACCATCGCCCAAGACACGTCAGAAGCTCGCCCCCACAACTCCTGGCCGATAAAGTTACCTATCCGACCCATGCCCAAACCAATCGGCACCAAAGGAACCACAAAATCCAGCAAAGCTCCCCAGCTCACATTGAGACGCCTGGAATAAATAAACATCGCCAAAATAACGCCCAACAATCCACCATGAAACGCCATACCACCTTGCCAAACTTTAAACAGCCAAATCGGGTCATCCAGAAAACGATCAAAGTTGTAAAACAGCACATAGCCGACCCTACCACCCAATACCCCGCCTATGGCGCCATAAAAAATCAGGTCGTCCACATGCTGGCGCTTGATCGGGCTATAGTCAGTCGCCGAGCGGCGAACGGCCAGGAACCATGCGGCGGCAAAACCAATCAGATACATCAATCCGTACCAGTGAATCGACAGCGGACCAATAGCAATGGCAACAGGATCAAAATTAGGATGCGTTAGCATAGTGACAACTTATAAAATGGTAAGCGTTTTTTATGGGCGGTTATTATGCAGCAAGCGCGAGCGAACTGTAAGCCATGAATTTCTTAACCTGCGTTAAAGGTCTTATGCTGTGTGCCTGATTTTATTTGCCTATCAATATCATGCCGAATATCCCCTCGTTGTTGCCGCTAATAGGGACGAATATTACGCAAGGCCCACACAAACGGCTGACTTCTGGAAAGAGGCCCCCGATATTTTTGCTGGCAAAGACTTACAAGCAGGCGGAACCTGGATGGGGATATCAAAGCAAGGCCGCTTTGCTGCAGTTACTAACTTTCGCGAACCAAAGGAACAGCCTGACAACGCCATTAGCCGCGGCGAACTGTGTAAGAACTTCTTACTATCTCAAGCCGACACTAAAACCTTTACAGAAAAAATCGATCAACACCACCACTTGTATGCCGGCTTTAACCTCCTTCTGGGTGAACCAAGCGATACCAACACTTTGCAATTAAGCTATTACTCCAATCGAACACGAACAATGCGTCCACTCGCCCCAGGTATTTACGGCCTAAGCAACGGACTGCTAAATGACCCATGGCCCAAGGTTACAAGCGGCAAGGCTGCGCTTCAGAACATTCTCGACAACCATGAACAACCCAGTAGCTCTGCCTTAAGACAATTACTGGACTTGCTTCTTGATCAACACATTGCCCAAGACGATGACTTACCCAGTACAGGCATTAATCTTGAAATGGAACGAGCACTTTCCAGCCGATTTATTCGCACGCCCGAATACGGCACCCGAACAACCACAGTACTGCGACTTGATAATAAAAAGACTATTGATTGGATGGAACAACACCACGATCAACATGGCCCCTGCTCAGAACAAACCAAGCACACATTTACGCTGGGTTAAAAATAAAAAAGATAAGGGTATTAATCAGAGACTTTAGAAATATACGGCCGCAGAATTGTCGTCTTGTCCTGTTCAAGTAAAACACTCTCGAGGTATTCCCGAACATGACTTGCACTTTCCATAGTCATAGCACCTTGTAACAACTCCTTTGCCCTGGCCAGACTAATATTTCGAATCACCGATTTTACTTTGGGCAAGTTAGCCGCATTCATAGAGAGTACATTGTAGCCCATGGCTACCAATAGAATGGCAGCAGCAGGATCACCCGCTAACTCACCGCAAATACTGACCTGTTTATTTTCAGCAATGCAGTCGTCGGCTACCTTTTTCAGCGCATGCAATACGGCGGGATGAAAGGCCTGATAAATATCAGCTACGCGCGCGTTATTGCGATCCACTGCCAACAAGTACTGAGTTAAATCGTTAGATCCTACCGACAAAAATGAAACTCGGCGCGCAAATTCTCTCGCTTGATAAACAGCAGCCGGTACTTCCACCATCACACCAATTTCCGGCAACTCCAAATCGACCTGAAGCTCTTCAGCCAATTCATCATGAGCCCTATAAATCAGCTCCAATGCTTCTTCCAGCTCAGGTACACTACTAATCATTGGCAGCATAATTCGCAAATTGCCCAAGCCAGCATTCGCTTTCATCATTGCGCGGACTTGTACCAAAAATATTTCCGGATGATCTAACGTTACCCTTATGCCGCGCCAACCTAAAAAAGGATTATCCTCTTCAATCGGAAAATAAGGCAACGACTTATCACCACCAACATCCAAGGTGCGCATCGTTACCGCCATAGGAGAAAAGGCTTCCAAGTGCGCACGATAAATCTTGCGCTGCTCTTCCTCACTGGGAAAACGTTCGCGTAATAAAAAAGGCACTTCGGTACGATACAGCCCAACACCTTCGGCACCTCGATCCAGCGAGCGCGCAATATCAGCTTGTAAACCAGTATTTACCCATAACGGCAGACGATGCTCATCGGTGGTGACACAGGGCAAATCTTTGAGTTTTTCCAGTCCCTTTGCCAGTTGCTGTTCTTCTTCATAAATCGCCTGGTACTGGCTATAAAGATCTTGAGTGGGATTGAAAAAAACATGGCCGTTATAGCCATCAACAATAATTTCGCTCCCTTCCAACTGGGTGAACGGTAAATCAACCGCCCCCATGACCGTTGGAATACCCATCGAGCGAGCCAAGATCGCTACATGGGAAGAACTCGAACCTTTAACCGACACCAGCCCTGCTAATTTTTCACTCGGAATTTCACCGAGCACTGAGGCCGTCAACTCTTCACCGACTAAAATGGTGCGATCAGGGTAATCGACCGGACCGCCATTTGCTGCCTGTAAATAAGCCAATACTCTTCGCCCAAGGTCCTTAACATCGGTAGCGCGTTCCTTAAGGTAGATATCTTCCATCATTTCAAAGGTGCGAACGTGTTTTAGCACCACTCGACTAAGTGCACCCTGCGCCCACTCGCCCTGGCGAATAAACTCATCAACTTCTAATGCCAAAGCATTGTCATCCAGCATACGCAGGTAAACATCAAATAGAGCCTGTTCCTCAGGAGCTAGTCGAGTAGAAAGCTGTTCCCCTAACGTCTTAATATCTTCACGAACAGCAGCGAGACATTCATGAAAGAACTTCAGCTCCGCATCAATATCTTTACAGCGCCTAAATGGCACCGCCGTAAGATCAGCGGGCGGTGACACAACAACGGTGGTACCTATGGCAATGCCCGGAGCGCCAGACAAGCCACGAAACCTGGCCATGGCCGCTTTTTTCTCACCCGACTCCAACTTCACAATGGAGCCAGTAGCCTGTGCATGTGCTATCACACCAGCCAGTTGTGCCGACACAGTTACTAAAAAGGCCTCTTCATCCTCATCGAAACGACGACGTTCGACCTGTTGAATAATTAATACACCCAGCACTTCGCGCTGATGAATAATGGGCACACCGAGAAATGAACTAAAGCGCTCTTCCCCAATACCCGGCATAAACAGAAACTTTGGGTGCGCTTCGGCGTGCTCCAAGTTAATCGGCTCTTCGCGAAGTGCCACCTGACCGACCAACCCTTCATCAGGGGCCATGGAGATCTTGCCGACAAAATTTTTGTTCAGGCCTTCAGTTGCACTAAAGACATAACGATTCAATTCATTTTCGCGTAGATAAATCGAACAAACCTCAGTCCCCATTGTCTCCTGAACCCGCATCACCGTGATATTTAACACGGCTTGCAGATCATCAGCCGCATTGACCTCATGGACAATGCGACGAAGGGATTCAAGCATGTTCTTTTGCATTTATAACCTGCTGACAATAATGTGAATCAAACGACTAGCTATGATCCAGCATTTACCAATCGACTATGTTTGGACGACAACTCTTTCAGCGCCCGGCGATAGACATCTCGCTTAAAGGGAATCACCTGCCCCAGTGGATACCAATAACTCACCCAGCGCCAGTCATCAAACTCGGGCTTCTCTCCGGCATCAAACACAACTTCACTGTCTTCAGCCAGCATTCGCAACAGAAACCACTTTTGTTTCTGGCCTATGCATAGAGGCTCACTGCCCCGGCGTAACAACCTCTGCGGCAACCGGTAACGCAACCAGCCCCGCGTACAGGCAATGATTTCAACATCTTTTTTGGAAAGACCAATTTCTTCGTGCAGTTCTCGGAAAAGGGCCTGCTCAGGGTTCTCCCCCTGATTAATCCCACCTTGAGGAAATTGCCAGGCATCCTGCCCTACACGTCGCGCCCACAACAGCTCGCCCTTGGCATTTGCCAGCATGATGCCGACATTGGCGCGAAATCCTTCTGAGTCAATCACCAACTTCCCCTCACTATTCCTGCCGCTGATCGCTTCTCGAAATCAACGGATTGCTTTTATATTTGGCCAGATTGATGACCTTTTCAGGAAGCAAAATGGGCCCCCAAACTCAGCTATTGTTCCACAAATAGCTTTCTATGAGAAATCGCACTCAAAATAGCTGGCATTGGAGGTGCATTGGACAGCGACGATCAGTATCCTATGCCGCTGTGACAAAATTATGTAAATACAACCTTTATATTTCAGATACATCACAAGTTAATTTGGAGTTAACCCCTTGTGAGCCTTGCAATTTTTGATTTGGATAACACTTTAATTAATGGCGATAGCGATCATGCCTGGGGCCAGTTTTTAGTCGACCAGGGTATCGTCGACCCTGAGGAATACCGCCGCAGCAATGACTATTTTTATCAGCAATATCAACATGGCGGACTGAATATCCATGAATACCTGGAATTTGCCTTGCGACCTTTGAGTCAGCACAGCAAAAACCAGCTCGATCAGTGGCATCGACAATTTATGGCCGAAGTCATCGTCCCCATGCTGCTAGATCAGGCAGACAAATTACTGCAGCAACACCGGGATGAGGGCGACATATTACTGATCATTACCGCCACCAACGAATTCATCACTGGCCCTATCGCCAACAAATTAGGCATCGAACACATACTGGCTACCGTACCGGAGTTTATCGATGGCAGCTATACCGGCAGAGTCAGTGGCACCCCCTGTTTTCAAGAGGGCAAAGTAGAGCGATTACAGCAGTGGATGAATGACCGAAAACTGAATTTAGACGGAAGTTATTTTTACAGCGATTCTCACAATGACTTGCCGCTGCTTGAGCTGGTCGACAACCCCGTTGCTGTCGATCCCGACGCCATCCTGACTGAAGAAGCAAAAAAAAGAAGCTGGCCAATAATCAGTTTGCGCGACTAACGTCTGACTAGACCCAACCTAGCTGGACCTAGCTCGCACTAGGAAGCTGGCAGCAAACGCGCGAATACCGCTTTGAGATAATCTGTCTCAGGAATTGCTGGGTGCACAGGGTGGTCAAAACTCTGACCACCCTGCTCAACAATCTGCAAATCACGATCCAGATGACGGGAAGAAGCCCTCAACAAATCAACCAACGTATCCCGTTTCAAATGCATGGAGCAGGAACCTGAAACCAGATAACCATTTTTACTGACCAGCCGCATCGCCAACTCATTAGCTCGCCGGTAGGCCTGCTCCCCCTTCTTGCTGTCTTTGCGCTTTGGAATAAATGCAGGCGGATCGATGATAACCAGATCGAAACGCTCGCCTTCATCGATCAGCATTTTCATCGCATCGAAGGCCGACCCTTGAATGGTCCCCACTTTATCGCGTACATCATTAAGCAATGCATTGTCTTCCACCAAATCCAAAGCAAACTCGGAGCTATCGATGCAGGTCACCGACTCAGCACCAAAGCTGGCGGCTTGTACTCCCCAACCACCGATGTAGCTGAACACATCCAACACCCTAAGATCTTTTACATAGCTTTTTAATCGTGCACGGCTAGCACGATGGTCATAAAACCAACCCGTTTTCTGGCCATTGAATACCGGCACATGAAAGCGGACGCCATTTTCTTCCATCAGCACCTGTTCTGGCATCTCGCCATAAGCCACTTCGACATATTCCGGCAGCCCGTCGGTGGCACGAATACGGGAATCATTTTTAATCAGAATGCCCTTCGGCCTTAAAACCTGAACCAGCGCCGCCACAATATCACCCTTCACTAATTCCATTCCCTCGGTAGCAATTTGCACTACCAGATAGTCTCCAAACCGATCGACCACAAGACCCGGCAGGAAATCACTATCGCCATAGACCAAACGATAAAAGGGTTTATCGGTTATGGAATTACGCAAACTCAACGCAATATTCAATCGATGAACTAACAGGGATTTATCCAATGCATATTTAATATCGCGACTAAACAACCGACCACAGATCAGGTTATGCGGATTGAGATAGGCCAACCCAATAGTTTTCCCACGCGACGTTTCTACTCGCACCTGCTGACCAGATTGAAAGTTTTTCAACGGCGTCTGGGCCACATCTACTTCATTGCTATAAATCCATAAATGCCCAGCGCGCAGGCGACGGTCAGCCTGATTTTTAAGCCTGATCACATCAAATGATTCTTTCATAACCGGGAAACCCATAGGATGAATAACTACTAAATATAACTTCGTTGTACTGGGTTAACCCAGTAAAAGATCCAACTCAAGGCCTAAGCTAAAACCACCCCTAAGACCCACCCCTAAGAAAAGGGGCGGGCATTATATACTGTTAACAAAGTCGGCAATAACTTTCTATAAAATACGGTCAGCTTGCTACACTTAAAATAAGTACTATTTTGTTCTTTAGCTGTCAGCGCCCGCACAGGAAATGTCACCGTGTCGAAAGAACTCACACCCGATCAAATTAAAAACCTACTGCAGGGCATTAGTATTCCACCACAGCCGCAAATTATGGTGGATTTACAGATGGAACAAGTCTCTCACGAATGTAATATCGATCGCATTTCCGACTTGATTGCTCAGGACATGGGATTGTCCGGCAGTGTACTGAAAACCGTTAACTCTTCTCTGTACGGACTCAGCAATAAAATTACTTCCATTAAGCAGGCATGTAGCCTTCTGGGCATTAAAAGCGTCATTAATATAGTCAATGCGCTGTCCATTCGCGGCGAGCTCAGTGATGAAAACATTATCGCCCTCAATCGCTTTTGGGATAGCGCAATGGACGTCGCCATGGCGTCAGCTACCATTGCCAAGCAGATTGGCTTTCACTCTCCAGACGAAGCTTATACCTTGGGGCTGTTTCACAATTGCGGCATTCCACTTCTTATAATGCGCTTTGACGATATCAGTGAATGCTTAGCTGCATCCTATGCTCAGTCCGAACAGCGCATTATCGACGTAGAAAATAAACAGCTGAAAACCAATCATGCGGTAGTCGGTTACTATGTTGCCAAATCCTGGAATTTACCAATCTATTTATGTGAAGCCATTGCCGATCACCACAGCTGCGACAAAATTTTTTCAGATACCAATTACACCAATACTGAAAAGAAAAACTTACTGGCCATATTGAAAATGGCAGAACATGTATGCGGCTTACACAAGACACTAGGAAATCAAACTGTAGACCATGAATGGGAAAAACTGGAGGACCCAGTTTTGCTGTACACAGGCCTCAGCGCCTATGATTTTCAATGCATCATGGAAAATTGTCTAGAACAGGGATTGGGCAATAACGGTTTTATTGCTGATTAAAAAATTTTATATTTATCCCAAAATAAAAAAGCTGTGATGATTAATACGATCACCACAGCCCTGTAAAAGCTTGTCGAAGCACTTTCTCAATAGCTGACAATTACTACAATTTATTCGTCTTCCTCACACTGAGCCTTGTAATCATCTGCACTTAGCAAGTTTTCCAGTTCAGATACATCAGAGGGCTGCAGTTTGAAGAACCAACCATCATTGTATGGATCACTGTTTACCAATTCCGGCTCATCTTCCAAGGCTTCATTCACCGCTATCACTTCGCCACCTACTGGCGCATAAATATCAGAAGCCGCTTTAACAGATTCAACCACACCAGCTTCATCTGATGCCGCCAGGCTGGCACCCACTTCAGGCGTTTCGACAAATACTACATCGCCCAACGCTTCCTGGGCATGATCAGTGATACCTACCGTCACCGTGCCATCTTCTTCCAGGCGCGCCCATTCATGACTACTAGCATACTTCAATTCGCTAGGTGTATTGCTCATTGCAACGTCCTCTTTATTTGTGCTTATACTCTTGGGATGTAACCAATATTGCACGGTTACACCAATGATTAATTCTTTTGATGCGAGGCATTCTACCCGGCAAAAGTCGAATTACAAGATGGGGAAGCCATCAGCCAGAAATTTTGTTTCGGAAAAAATGTTGTCAGGAAATTATCGAGCCGATTGTCGCAAGGCTTGAATCACAGGCAACAAACCGATCAGCACTAACGTCAACGCTGGTAGCGCCGCCCGCTGCCATTCACCTTCGGATGTCATCTCGTACACCCGAATAGCCAAGGTATCCCACCCGAATGGACGCAGCAATAGGGTGGCCGGCATTTCTTTCATAACATCAACAAACACAAGTACCAGCGCCGTCAATAAACCCGGCCTCAACATCGGCAGATACACATGCCAAAACGTATCCCAGCTCGAAGCACCCAGGCTGCGTGCAGCTTCCGGGATAGTGTGTTTAATCGATTGTAAACTGGCATCCACGGGCCCATGAGCCACCGCTAAAAACCGCACCCAGTAAGCAGCCAACAATCCCAATACACTGCCTACCAACAAATGTTTAGTCTCAATCGCCATCCAATCGTACAAAGGCACTAATAAGTTTCTATCGATAAAAGCGAAGGACAACATGATCCCCACAGCCAATACTGAACCCGGCATCGCGTAACCCAGAGTGCCTAAATCATAAAAAGACCGAAGGCCGCCTCGTGTCTGTTGTCGCCCAAAGGCAACCATTAAAGCCATCACAATTGTTAATACTGCGGCAATGGCACCTAGCAGTAATGTGCGTGACAACAAACCAAAGTAGCGAGCATCAACGGCAGCAAAACCTTCCTGCCACACCCACTGTAATAACACGATCACAGGCAACAAAAAGGCTATCAGCAAAACCAGCCAGGCATAGGCACTGGCTAAATAGCCCCTCAAGCCAATAAGAGGATGTCGAAATCTGTGCAGTTTCTTTCCGGACTGTGTATAGCGCCGATTACCTCTTGCCGACTTTTCTGCAAAAAGTGCCAATGCGACAAACAATAACAGCAATGACGCTAATTGCGCCGCCGCTTGAATATTGAAAAGGCCAAACCAGGATTTATAGATTGCAGTGGTAAAGGTGTCATAATTAAACACGGCGACTGCACCAAAGTCCGCTAATGTCTCCATAATCGCCAAGGATGCACCAGCGATGATAGCTGGACGTGCCATTGGCAATGCGACCTGAAAGAACACCTCCCAGCGGCTTGCTCCCAGCACTCTGGCAGCTTCTATCACATCACTACTTTGTGACAAAAAGGCACTGCGCGCCAACATGTAGACATAGGGATAAAACACCAATGCCAGCACCACAATAACTGTGCCTTCACTGCGCACATCAACGTAGCGATAGTCTTCACCAATGATACCTTGCAGCAACCCCTGTATCGGACCCCCAAAATCAAATACACCCAGCACTACAAAAGCCAGTACATAGGCAGGCATTGCCAGCGGCAACATCAGCGCCCAATCGAAAAATCGTCGCCCAGGAAATTCACACATGACGGTTAGCCAAGCAAGACTAACCCCGAGCGTTACCACTCCGAAGGTAACCCCCAGCACCAGCACAATAGTATTGCGTAACAAGGAGAACAGTTGCGTCTCGATCAAATGTTGCCAAACATCACTTTGATCAGACCCCCAACTGGCAGCAATCACTAGAATCGGTGTGATCGCCAACAGAACAGTCAAAACCCCAATCCAGCGGATCAGGGTTTGTAAAGGTTTGCTCTGGCGGCTTTGTTGATATCCGTCTGCAGAAGACACTTCTGGTGGGTTTGCTGACAACTCTGTCATTTATGACAACGACTTATTTATCACTATTCTTATTTGCAGCCACTCTGCTATTTATAACCAACACGATCCATCAACTTCACCGCATCAGCTTGCAGTTCGCCAGCCTTTGCCACATTGATGGAATCAGCTTTAAACCTGCCCCAGGCTGCCAGCTCTTCAGTCAAAGTTGTTTCAGCGCTAACAGGATACTCCTGGTTCAGTTCCATCATGATGGTTTGCGCTTCATTGCCCGCCATCCACTCAATAAATTGCAGAGCTTCGGCTTTGTTTTTACTGGCACTGGTCACACCCGCGCCCGAAACATTGATATGTACACCACGTTGATCAAAGCCCCCGCCTTCTTGATTAGGCCAGAAAATCGCTAGGGGAAGCTCAGGGTTCTGTTTCATAAGACGGCCGTAATAGTAAGTATTGACTATACCTACATCGCATTGGCCAGCAGCAATTGCTTCCATCACCTTGGTGTCGTTGGAAAAAGGATCAGAAGCCAGATTACCAACCCAGCCAGAGACAATTTGCTCTGCTTCCTGCTCGCCCATGCTGGCAATCATCGTAGCAACCAGTGACTGGTTATATACCTTCTTGGATGTGCGCAAGCAAAGACGACCGTTCCAGTCTTCACCAGCTAATGCTTCGTAAGTGCTTAATTCCTCAGCGTTTACTTTGTCCGTGTTGTAGATCATGGTACGCGCACGAATAGACACGGCATACCAACGGTTTTCCTCATCTTGTAAATGAGCTGGTACACGGGCCTCAAGTACTTCAGATTCAGTAGCCGCAAGCACCCCTTCTTGGGCAGCATGCCACAAGTTGCCAGCATCAACGGTAATTAATAAATCGGCAGGAGAGTTTTCGCCCTCTGCTTTTAAGCGTGTCAATAACGGGCCTTCTTTATCAGTGATGAAGTTGATATTGATACCTGTCTGCTCGGTAAAACGATCAAACAAAGGCTTGATTAAATGCTCATTTCTGGCGCTGTAAACCACCAACTCTTTACTCTCAGCAGACTGCGCTTCTACAGCTGGCTGTGTTTCAGTTGTTTGCTCAGATTCTGGTGCAGATTGCTCACCACAGGCCATAAGCAATACAGCCATCACGGTTGCACAAAGTGATCGAACTACAACTTCTAGGGTATTAATTGCAGGTTTCATGACATCCTCTAGTTGTGTGGTTATTTTGAATATAAAAATCTGATTAAATGATAATGATTATCATTATTTTTACAATCCTGCAGCTACAAAGTTAACCTTTATTAATCCATACGCTTTTAGTCTATCCCTTAAAAATGAGCAGCATATGACACGCGCTTTTATAATCTCACCGCTTTATAAACCCATTGCGCTTCTCATCACATGTTTTTTTAACGGGCCAATCTTATTGAACCAGCGCATACCGGTATTTCTAGCCCAGCGAATAGTTAATGCATCATGCTCGAACAGGCGTTTGAACCCATCCATTGCCATCATCATCGTGACATTGGCACCTTTACGTCGTCGTTGGAAACGGCTGAGGACATGCGCCGACCCTACGTCTAATTTCCTGCGTTCAGCTCTTAGCAGTTCCTCCGCCAGAACCATAGCATCCATTAGCCCCAAGTTAACGCCCTGCCCAGCCAAGGGGTGTATGGTATGAGCCGCATCACCCACCAAGGCTAAACCAGGCTTCACATAATCAGCCACATGCCGCTCAATAAGGGGAAAACAAAAACGACGACTTACAGCCTGAATTGCTCCTAACTGATTCTCAAAGGTGCAACCTAATTCGATGGCAAAGGTTTCATCATCAAGCTTCATTAACTGCTCGGCATAATCGGTTTCAGCAGACCAAACAATGGAACTGATATGTTGCTTACCGTCATTATCTGCGAAAGGTAAATCGATAAGCGGCAAAAAAGCCAGTGGACCTTCCGGCAAAAAACGTTGCCAAGCCGTTGCCTGATGTGACTTCTCCGTTTGCACTGTGGCCACTATGGCACTATGTTCATAACCACGTTGTTTGATTGGAATATCCAGCAATGAGCGCACGGTTGAGTTCGCACCATCCGCTGCCACCAGCAAACGGCTTTGCAGTTTCTGCCCCGAAGCTAATTCAATGAGATAACCTTGATCCTGCTCGTTAATCGCAGCAACTGCGTGCCCGACAATTAATTCCACATTGTTGCGCTGCTGTAATCGCTGCATCAAGGCTGTGGCGGTTATCCGATTTTCAACAATATGACCAAGTGCTGGCTGGTTAATCTCAGCAGCATCAAAGTGAACAAAACCGGTTCCCTCAGCATCCCAAACATGCATGTATTGATAGGGGCTAACGCGTTGCCGTTGCATCGCAGACCAACAACCCAATTCATCGAGAAAATTTTGCGATGCAGCCGTCAGGGCGCTGACACGGGGATCAAAACCATTAACATCACCACCGGCTTCAGGCCAATCCGTCGCAATGTCCTTTGCCTCGACAATACCAACGCGCAAACTGGAGTTACCCAACGAACAAGCCAACGCCGAACCAACAATGCCGGCACCTACAATCAATACATCGTACTGTTTTACCTGTGCAGAACTCATCATCCGACTGCCACCCCATCGTGCATACCCGCCATATGCTGAATAAACCGCTGCTTGGTAGCAGGTAGCACATCCAGTGAACTCAAACCCAGCATACGCAAGGTGCTCAACGGCCACTGCTTTTGACCAAACACCTTGGGTAAGCGATCAGAAAACCATACCGTTTTTTGTTGATCAAAATGCTGTTGCTGATAATAGGATTCCAGCAATGCTAAGGAATCCAATACCTCACCTTCTCTCTGCGCCGCCAACAGCACCTCCGTTAGCCGGGCACAATCGCGCAACGACAAATTAAACCCCTGGCCCGCGACCGGGTGCAAAGAATGCGCTGCATTCCCCATCACGACAATTCCTGTGCGCACTTGTTCTTTCGATTCCACCAATTTCAACGGATAACTAAAACGCTGACCGACACGCACAAACTCTCCAAGCCGGTAGCCAAAACGTTGCTGCAGTTCTGCCAGAAAATCCAATTCTTCACAGTCGAGCAACTGCGCCGATTCATTCTCCGATAACGACCAGACCAGCGCAGCTCTGTACTGCCCCTGTTCGCTATCGGTAAGCGGCAACAAGGCTACAGGCCCCTGATCAGTGAAGCGTTCATAGGCAACACCCTGGTGCGATTGACTAAAGCTGACATTGGCAATCAAAGCTTGCTGGTGATAAGGCGTTTCCTCAACATCAATGCCCAGCTGTTTTCTCAAGCCGGAATCAGCGCCATCAGCAATCACCACTAACTGAGTAGATATGTCTTCTTGCTGCCCTTCAGATTCAATAAGCAGTTTCGCTCCACGCTGTTGAGGCTCTACCCTTTTGACTGATGCAGGCGACAAAAAAGTGATATTAGTCTTCGCCTTCATGGCTTGGAGCAATACATTACCCAACCAGCTATTTTCAACCACATAGCCCAGCGCTGGCCAACCAGCTTCATGACAATCCATACGTGTCGAACCCAGTTTTCCTCGATGAGAAACATGTACCGTTTCAATGGCTGCCAGATGTTGTTCCAGTTGCGACCACACTCCCATCGATTCCAGAATCAACCGGCTGCCATAGGACAATGCGGTAGACCTGGCATCAAAACTGGGGCTATAAATCAGCGGTTTTTCGAGATCAATGGCAAAATTTTCTACCACCAAAATAGACAAATCATTTCCAGCGCTCAGTTGCAGGGCCAAACTGACACCCACCATACCTCCACCGGCAATCACCACATCGTATTGTTGTTTTATGTTTGATGTGGAACAGTGTCCAATCATTAAGCCGCACTCTTCGCCATCAGCTTTTCAATGTCTTTTACCGTTTTAGGGACATCATCTGTATATACTTCATTGCCGTCTTTGGTAACTAACACATCATCTTCAATTCGGACGCCAATCCCACGCCACTTTTTAGCCACCTTGGTATTGTCAGGCGACACATAAATGCCTGGTTCGATGGTCATCACCATACCCTCTTCCATCACTCGCCACTCATCCCCGACTTTGTAATCACCTACATCGTGCACATCCATGCCCAACCAGTGGCCAGCGCGATGCATGTAAAAATCTTTATAGGCTTCACGCTCAATCAGTTTATTAACCTGCCCCTTTAACAACCCTAAATCTACCAACCCTTTGGTGATCACTTTTACCGTCGCGTCGTGAGGCTGATTCCAGTGATTACCGGGCTTGATCGTTCTAATTGCGGCTCGTTGTGCGTCTAACACTATCTCGTACAGTGCTTTCTGCTCCTTGGAAAACTTTCCATTCACGGGAAACGTTCGGGTAATATCTGCCGCGTAATGTTCCAGCTCGCAGCCGGCATCAATCAGCACCAGATCACCATCTTTCATGACATCCTGATTTTCCGTGTAATGCAGAATACAGCCATTTATTCCTGCCCCCACAATTGAAGAATAGGCGGTATAGCGCGCGCCATTTTTAGCAAATTCGTGCTGAATCTCAGCTTCCAGTTGATATTCAGCCATACCGGGCTTGCAAGCTTGCATGGCTCTGACGTGAGCAGTGGCTGAAATTTTACCGGCCTTACGCATCATGCGAATTTCAGCCGCACTTTTATACAAACGCATATCGTGCAGCAAATGATCGAGGTCCAAAAATTCTCCTGGTGGATGAGCACCGGAGCGCACCTTAGAGCGAATGATATTCACCCACTTCATCACCTTGCGATCGAATTCATCATGTCGACCCATCGCGTAATAAACTCGTTCACGACCTTCTAACAGTCCGGGCAAAATTTCATCGATATCAGTGATGGGAAAAGCATCATCTGCACCGAAATCTGCACATGCGCCTTCCGGCCCAGCACGATAGCCATTCCACAATTCCATCTCGGGATCGCGGTCACGACAAAACAACACATATTGGCCATGTTTACGGCCAGGCAGTAGCAGCAGCACAGAATCGGGCTCAGCAAATCCGGTTAAATAAAAGAAATCACTGTCCTGACGAAAGGGATAATCGACGTCGCGATTGCGTACCTTTTCTCGGGATGAGGGCACAATGGCAATACTGTTGGGTTCCAGTTGCGCCATTAAATTTTTTCGGCGCCGGGCAAATTCCTGCTTACTGATTTTCATAACAACTCTTTTTCATAACAACTTTGCGGATGATAAAAAGATAGTGATTAATGCTAAAACCCGCTTAGCTTACGGGTTCCATCACTCAATGCAACTTATCATTTGAGGGTTTAAACAAATTGGCCGGGGTTGCTAACTTGGTGTCGTTATCGCTGTTATTCGTTGTATCTGAAATATGCTCAGAAGACGTCGACGGACTATGGCAATCCAAATAAATATTGATGGCTGCCAATCGCAGATAGTCACGAATTTCCACATAGTTCTGCTCGCGATCCTGCTCCTCCTCATCGCCTTCTCCTAAGCTGATTTGGCTGATAGCGGCCAAATCGCTGAGCGCATCGGATACATCCGTAGAGTACTGTTGTTGACCCTGTTGCTGCTGTCGCTGTTTGCCGCCTAGGGCAAAGCCGGCCAAAAAGCCTCGACACCAGCTGCCTAGTGAATCAACCCGCTGGGTAATCTCTACTTCGTCATCGGGGAGAAGCAGGCTTAATTCTGAAATTCCCTCTTCAAGTTGCTTGGCAGCGACTTTATGGAGATCGCTGAGTAATTGCAGTTCATCCTGTTCGAGTTCTCCCGCCGGCTCCATCGCCGCAACGGCCATTTCACACCATTGATCTGACGAGAAGGGGTGACCAACCGCTAACATGCCCAGCAAATAACCCTGCAGCTGCGATGGCGACTGCATCACACCCAGGCGCCAGAAAAAATCCGCGTATTCGTCAAAGGCCGGCATTGATCTGTCATTGGTCATGTTATATCGCTCCTATTTATGGCTTATGTTATGGCTTATGGCGTCTTAATGTCGTCCCTAAAGCCGGCACTAAAAGAAGTGCTAGAAGGATTGCAAAGAGGAAAACCGGCGCATCTTAGCGACTCTGACCACTAAAATCGAATTTGACTCGTCAACGGATTGTGAGAACTATTACGCATCTTCACAGTAATTCTTTAAATATTTTCCAGGTTATTGAAATTTAAGAACTTACTACATTGACCACATGCGATCACAGAACTATATTTAACTGAACTTTGAATATGTTCTAAGGCTATGCCTGACACTTTTACCCATGGCAGATCAACAACTTAAAGAGCTCACAACAAAGATTGATGACTTGATTCAGCTTTGCTCTCAGCTCGATCAGGAAAATCGCAAGCTAAAAGCAGAAGCTACTGACTGGGTTCAGGAACGTGATCAATTAGTAGAAAAAACGGAACTAGCCAGAAATAAAGTTGAAACCATGATTACCCGCCTCAAGGCGCTGGAGCAAGAGTCGTGAGTAACGATAATGTTATAGTGAAACTGCTAGGTAAGGAATACCAGGTGGCCTGCCCCGTCGGTCAGGAAGCTGCTCTTGCCGAATCCGCCCGCTATCTTGATGAGAAAATGCGCACGATCCGCGCCAATGGCAAAGTGATTGGTCTGGAGCGTATTGCTGTCATGGCCGCATTAAACATCACCAATGAATTACTGCAAAACGAACCCTCATCAACGGGTGAAGTGACAACCAGCAGCAAACAATTGAAGGGGCTAAATGATAAGCTGGAAGAAGCCCTACAGCGCTTTCGTCAGCTGGAGATTGGCTAGATAACTTTCTCGCGGCGATTAACTGATTGTCAGAAAATAACGACATTTCAGTTTTCCCTTATTAACCCAGCTCATCAAGCTACGTTATAATTACTTTACTCCCTGTGATATTTGCCAGGTAACCTAGACCCCTGAGCCGATGCACATTTACCCCGGGGGTTCCGCGAATTACTGGCGTGCATGTCCGCAAGACGGAAAGCCCGACGTTTTACCGGGACCACCACCTTGAACCGTTGGGTTCAAGGGCCAAGTTGCCAGCGGTATTGTGGGGAGCCTCTTTCATAACAGCGGCCTTTTCACTAAGCTTTTAATCATTCCTTAATTCATCTTAAGAAGATTCAGTGAGCAATCTCGACCGAACTCAACTCAGGCAAACCCTGCGCCAACGCCGCAATGAATTATCGCCAGCCCAGCAACAATTAGCAGCCGAAAGCGTACTTCAAATATTGCTCAACAGCGGCTATTTAGATCGATTCCGGGATATCGGTATTTATCTGGCCTATGACGGTGAAATTGGCACAGAACACATCATTGAACACCTACAGTGTCATAATACCCGTTGTTATTTACCCATATTATCGCCTGACAAACGTTTACAGTTTGCCCGTTATCTTCCCAATCAAAAAATGCGCAATAACCAGTTCGGCATAGCTGAACCTATAGGCCATCAAGACCATAGAGAACCCTGGGAGCTAGACTTGGTGCTACTACCATTGGTGGGGTTTGATCGCCAAGGTGGGCGCCTGGGAATGGGGGGCGGATTTTATGACCGCAGTTTTAGCTTTATCAAAACACAATCAGCAATGAGCCGTCCGTTACTTATTGGACTAGCTCACCACTGTCAGGAAGTGGATAAAATAGCGATGAATGATTGGGATATCCCTATAGACAAAATAGCTACCGATCTGGAGTTAATAGATACTGCCGGGCGTTGAGTGCCTTTCCAATATTTAACCGTCAATCAAGCAAAAAACATTTGGAATGTACCTGTTAAAGCAGTACCTAATCCAAACAAAATCATCATAATTGTTAGTGAATCAACCTTTGTACGCATTTCAAAATCTCTGTAAATCAGCTCGGATTTTTTATTATCACAGTCCCATTAGTTCTCTACTGCCTGGCAATAACCCTTAGAATGCCAAACAAAAGTAAGACTGCACCTTTTAAGCTAGGCGATATTAATGACCTAAGCAAAGCTAACTGCAAAGCTTGTGATGCCGCGACTATTAGTCTTGTTAAGGCGGTCACAAAGAGAGCGTCCCTGACCAAATTACTGGCAGCTATCAAATTGCCGAATGACCTATTCAAATTTAATGCCAACCAGAATTCCCCCCCAAATCCCAACAAAACCGGGTGGGGGCAGCATTTTTACCATTAAAGACGGTCAAAAAACAACCTGAAACGCACCAAACTGGGGAAAAATGAATCAGAGTTGGGCAAATACCCCGCTCTTTAGGATCTATTCCCCTTGAGAAATAGTTGATAGGCAGGGTTATCAGTCTCTTCGACAAAGCTGTAGTGCAATTTATTGAGGAAAGCTACTACCTGTTTGCGGTCAGACTTTGCCGCCTGCAAACCTACCAGCACACGGCCGTAGGCTGCTCCGTGATTGCGGTAGTGAAACATGGAAATATTCCAACGCTGGCCCAGCTTGGTCAGAAAGTTCAGTAGAGCACCGGGCCGCTCGGGAAACTCAAACCGATATAACAACTCTTCCTCAACCTGCTCGGGAGCATGGCCACCCACCATATGGCGAATATGCAGCTTGGCCATTTCGTTCTCGGTCAGATCAACTACCGGATATCCCTTTTGTTGTAGCGTAGACACCAGCTCTTCTCGATCCACGCCGTCGCCATCAATCTTTACACCCACAAAAATTTGCGCCTGTTTGCTATCACCGTAACGGTAATTAAATTCGGTAATACTGCGTTTACCCAGCATCGAACAGAATTTCTTAAAGCTGCCGGGTCGCTCAGGGATGGTGACACTAAGAATTGCCTCACGCTTTTCACCAATCTCAGTGCGCTCGGAGATATAACGCAAGCGATCAAAATTGGTATTGGCACCACTGTCGATGGCCAGTAAGGTTTGATCAGATACTTGATGCTGCTCAACATATTTTTTCAGGCCGGCCAAGGCTGTCGCTCCAGCGGGCTCGGCAATAGAACGCGTGTCATCAAAAATATCTTTGATCGCAGCACAGATTTCATCGGTACTCACAGTGATAACTTCATCAACCGTTTTACGAATGACCCGAAAGGTTTCCTTGCCAATCTGCGCCACAGCGACACCGTCAGCAAATATCCCTACTTGAGGCAGCACCACTCGACGCCCTTTCTCCATAGCCACTTTTAAGCAGGCTGCATCTTCTGGCTCAACACCGATAACCTTTATTTCCGGACGCACATATTTGATATAGGCGGCGACTCCAGCCAACAAACCACCGCCACCAACGGGAACAAATACAGCATCCAGCGGCCCATTGTGCTGACGAAGAATTTCCATACCAATTGTTCCCTGTCCAGCAATCACATCGGGATCATCATAGGGATGGATATACACCAGTCCCTTTTCCTCCACCATACGCTGGGCGTGGGCTGATGCCTCATCATAGGTATCGCCATGCAATACCACCCTGGCACCTCGGCTTCTCACTGCATCAACTTTGATTTGTGGCGTCGTCCTTGGCATAACAATTATGGCATTTACCCCCATCCTCATCGCCGCTAAGGCCAAACCTTGCGCATGATTACCCGCTGAAGCAGCGATAACGCCCTTGGCCAACTGCTCTTCACTGAGGTGCTGCATCTTGTTATAGGCACCGCGCAATTTAAACGAAAATACTGCCTGCAGATCTTCGCGCTTCAACAAAATTCTATTGCCAAAACGTTGCGACAACAGCGTTGCCTCATCAATAGGCGTCTCGATGGCAACATCGTAAACACGGGCATCGAGAATTCTCTTAACGTAAGTGTGCGGCATAGTGCATTTCGCTTTGTAAAAATTAAATCGTTGTTTAGGACTACCCTATAAAAATCGCATACTACTGTCTGATAAAAAAAAATACAGCACCCGCCGTTAAATAAACCGCCAATCTGATCGACTATTAAAGCTTCATCCTTATAATAGCCACTGCTGTCAGACTTTACTGGCCATTTACCCCACAAATTTTAATCACAGCTGGTTACTCTCTATGCCCCAAAACGCTATGACCCAAAATGAATTGAAACAAGCGGTAGCACGAGCAGCACTGGATTACATTCGACCAAAACTTGAGTCGGACAGTGTTATCGGTGTCGGAACCGGGTCCACTGCTAATTATTTCATTGATTATCTGGCAGAGATCAAAAGTGAGATCTATGCCACTGTCGCCAGCTCTGAAGATTCAGCGGAACGATTGAAAAGCCACGGCATTCCAGTCTATGACTTAAATGCCGTTGATGAAGTCACTGTCTATGTCGATGGTGCTGACGAAACCAACCCAAAGCTTGAATTAATCAAAGGCGGAGGCGCAGCCCTGACACGTGAAAAAATTGTTGCTGCTGTGGCCAAAGAATTTGTGTGTATTGCCGATGGCAGCAAATATGTCAAACAACTTGGTGCCTTCCCCTTACCCATAGAGGTCATTCCGATGGCTCGCAGTCATGTAGCTAGAGAATTAGTTAAACTCGGAGGTGATCCTGTTTACCGCGAAGATGTCGTAACTGACAACGGCAATATCATTTTAGATGTTTTTAATTTTATGATTGAAAACCCGGTAGTCACCGAGCAGAAAATTAATCAAATTACTGGCGTTGTCACCAATGGATTATTCGCCATGCGCGCAGCTGATATTTTATTACTTGGTACAGCAACAGGCGTTAAGACATTAACCGCAGATAGCTGACTCTAATCCAATCGCAATAAAGGCGCACTTTGATACTGCCACATAGTGTGCTTTTATTCGCAGCACTATTTCGTTGTATCAAAATTAATTCTAATTTTTTGCTCAATACAGTTGACAACCATCCCCCTACAGGCGCATTCTAGCAACTCCTTTCAACTCAACCGGGATAAAGCCAATGAGCATTTTAAATACTTTCATTAGCGCTGATATTGCTGCAAGCACCTCGGTTGTCTCAACTATGTACCTAGGCAGATTACGCAACTGTAAGTCACTGTAAACAGGTAAATAGTGATCAGCCATTAGGCTACACCCAGATAAGCTCACAATAGCTTCACAACCGAAAACACCCAATTACTGCTAGCGCTGTTTTTACCATTGCTGTTTTTAGCATTTTGCGTTTAGCGGCGCTGAGCTGAATAGCACAACTTAATCGTTTCTTAGGCATTTGCATGTCTTTTTACCGATTTAATAACCCATCTGTTTTTTAGATTGGGGATAAGGATTATTTGTATGTCACAAAAAACATTATCAAAACCTTCCCTGTGGAAGTTATTCAAACAAGCGTTATCGGGAAACACAAAACACGATTTCACCAAAGGGCCAATCGGTACTGCTGCGTTTTTATTGGCGATACCCATGGTATTGGAAATGGCAATGGAATCAATTTTTGCCGTTGTCGATATTTTTTTCGTATCCTCACTGGGCTTTGAAGCAGTTACGGTAGTCGGTTTAACCGAGGCGGTGTTAACGCTGCTCGAAGCCATTGCCATTGGTTTAAGTATGGGGGTAACCGCGCTAATTGCCCGACGTATCGGTGAAGGTGATGTAGAAAAAGCCAATATAGTAGCGGGTCAGGCATTATGGATCGGGCTCATTGTTGCCCTAATCGTCGCAGCTATTGGTTTTAACTTTGCCGAAGATATTTTGCGGTTGATGGGTGCGGAGCAAGATGTTGTATTACTTGGCAAAGACTACACCACCATCATGCTGTGCAGCTCCATCACGATTTTATATTTATTTTTAATTAGTGCCATTTTTCGCGGTGCTGGTGATCCTACGATTGCGATGAGAGCACTCTTGCTCGCTAATGGCTTAAATATCGTACTCGATCCAATATTAATTTTCGGTATTGGCCCTGCACCTGAAATGGGAGTAACCGGTGCCGCGGTGGCAACCAATATTGGTCGCGGATTAGGCGCTTTATATCTGCTATATCAACTACGCGGACAAGCCAGCAGGATCCAATTGCAATGGCAGCATTTGCGACCCGCATTCGATGTCATAAAAAGTCTCGTTAAAATATCTATGGGAGGCATCCTGCAATTTTTAATTGCCACAGCGAGCTGGGTAATTCTGATACGCATTGTTTCCTCCTATGGCAGCGCTGCTGTTGCAGGTTACACCATTGCACTGCGCGTGATTATATTTACCATCCTGCCCGCTTGGGGACTCAGCAATGCGGTGGCAACACTGGTTGGCCAAAATATGGGGGCAGGACAACCCGAGCGCGCTGAACAATCGGTCTGGAAGGTTGCACGTTATAATCTGTGCTTCATGTTATTTGTAGCTGTGATATTTAATATATTTGCTGAACAAATTATTCGCTTATTCAGTATTGATCAGGATGTCATCGAATACGGTGTTAATTGTCTGCGTTATGTGAGTTATGGTTATGGTTTCTTTGCTATAGGCATGATTGTAATACAGGCTTTCAATGGTGCAGGCGATACGATCACACCAACAAAAATTAACTTTTTTTGTTATTGGATGTTACAAATCCCTCTGGCGTATTACCTGGCAACCATGACGCCGCTCGATGCTATCGGCGTGTTTTGGGCAATTACCGTTGCGGAATCGCTGCTTGCAGTAGTTGGCGTGCTAATTTTTAGGCGCGGCACCTGGAAGATGAAAGCGCTTTAATAACTGTTGTAAAAACTATAGCAACAAGGGTTGAATATGTAGCCCTTGTTGCTATTACCGATAAAATTAATTTTTACGCTTTAGCTTAATGGGCGGGTTCCACTGCGCGACTCCCGGCACAGCTCTGCCCCAGGTATTTTTATATTTGTCGGTTTTACCAGTGAAAAAACGCAATAAAATTCTTTGTATCAAATTCATATTGGGCAAGATACCATGAAACCCACCAAATTCTGTCAGTGCTTTGTCTGACAACTCCCAGAAACCATAATCATCGGGGGATATCAGCACTAGCTTATCTTCACTCAAAAAAGGTGGTACTGCGCCCTCAAAAGGCACAGTGCCATCACCCGTTAAACGCCAATCATCAGGAGGGTTTTTATCTTTCCAGCGATTTTTCACATCAACCTTGTGATCAAATTGGTATACCGGCTTACCTTGAGATTTATTAATCTCCTGCCGTATCCGTGTCTTACTATCCACACCCACTATGGTAAGCCAATCATTATCATTTAAACCATGTGTAGATAATTTTAATTTCTTCATTTTCTGATGGTGATTTTTTGCCAAAGCCAGTAAATCAGAAAAAATCTTTTCCGCCGTTTCCTTAGGTTTCGTTCCTGGTAAAGCAGTTTCTTTTACATACTTGGTTAACGATGTGACAACCGATGGCTGCCAGGTTTTTGCATCAAATAAATGTTGTGGAAAAGCAGGATCAATCGTGATCCCGGCCTTAAATCCAGGCAATAGTTGGTATAAAGCTGGCGTCACACGAGCAGCTCTACGCTCTGCATGGCTGGGTTTGCCCTGCCCTAAGTTGCCGGCACCAACGGTCAATTTCACAATCGACTCAAAGCTGCCCTGAAAAGGAGTTGCCAGTGTACTGACTTTATTAATCGGTAATTTCTTAGATTGATCAGTCAAGCAACGAGAAATCACCAGGCCACCCATAGAATGACCGATTAAATTAACTTTTAAATCTTCGCCATAATGTTTGCGGTAATGTGGTAAAAGCTTTGTTCTCTCAATAACTTCTTGAATGAAGTCTGCCAACTGTTGCTGAGCTATTTCCAGTGGCTGTCGCCAGTCATAGGCAAAGGGATACACTGGCACTTCGTTACCACAAATATCCAAAAACTCTTCACGCAACTCATGGATTAATTCCTTATAGGCAACCTCAAACACTTGATCAGGTTTGATCATCGCCGGCTGAGCACTTTCATAGCGCAAATCATTTGGGTGTAGTGAAACTCGCCGATATTCCTTGCTGAATGTGGCCCAGACCTGCTCAGGCGGCAAAGAATACAAGTCACGTAAAGATGAGGCTGTGATTCCAGGAACAAAAATAATCGGGTAAGTCAACATAATGGCATCCTTGAGTGTTGATAATAATATTATTGCTGCTTACCAAGCGTCGTTAGTTGGCAAGCTTTTTATCTTCAGCCATCACACGATCGATCGCTGCCTTCATATCTTCAAACAAAAAAGGTTTGCTTAAAAAGTCAGTCATACCCACAGCTCTGCACTGCTCTCTCACTTCTTCTTCAACATGCGCTGTTAGTGCAATAATCGGCGTCACTATCAGCCCTTTTTGTTTTTCAATTTGACGAATACCGGCGGTAGCTGCAAATCCATCCATTTCTGGCATGTTAATATCCATGAAAATTGCCGAATAAGATTTATTTTGAAAAAAATTGATCGCTTCTTTTCCGGTTTCAGCGATATCAACCAGACAACCAAGCTTACCAAGGAACTGAGCACAAATCAGTTGATTGGTTTTGTTATCCTCCACCACAAGAATTCGTAATTCTTTCCATAGATCATCAGAAGACGTTTTTCTACCTTCTAACCTTTCTTTAAATCTTGCTGTATCAGAAGGTAGTTTGAAAGGAAGTGAAACAGTAAATACTGAACCAATCCCTACAGTAGATTTTAAATCTATTGTTCCTCCCATTAGATCAACCAGACTCTGCGTGATAGTCAATCCTAGCCCTGTACCTCTATCCGTGGGGCTGTACTGAACAACCTGATGGAAGACTTCAAATATTTGTTGCTGATCATCGGGTTTAATGCCAATGCCGGTATCTTCCACCACTAATTTAATTAGCGCCTTCTCTTCATCTTTTTGTTCACAGGCAAGAACAATGGAAACATTGCCACTGTCTGTAAATTTTATGGCATTTCCGACTAAGTTATAAAGAACCTGATGCAGGCGATAGGAATCACCTTCCACCCAACGAGGCACGTCATCCTCAATCACACATTCCAGACCGATACCTTTATCAGCTGTCTGTACTGAAAACAGCATAACCAAATTTTCTACCACAGCATGTAGGTTGAATTCCAAATTAGCTAATGCGAGTTTGCCAGCATTAATTTTTGAGTAATCGAGAATATTATCGATAATATGAAGCAACGTATGTCCTGCTGAATCAATGACTTCTACCTGTTGTTTTTGTTCTTTATTAAGATCAGTAAGTGCCAATAGCTGGGTCATTCCCATAACACCATTCATAGGTGTTCGAATTTCATGGGTCATAGCAGCAAGAAAATTCGCCTTAGCCTGCCCCGCACGCTCCGCCTCTTCCTTGGCCAATTGCAACTCCTTTGCTTGAGCCGATAATTTGGCATTATCACTGAGTGCCCGCCAATAGGACTGATTCTGCTGTCTACCTGTCGCCAAGATAAAAATGGCAAAAGCTACAATAAAAGAAGCCACCACCCAACCGCCTGGAGCTTCTAATAAAAAACCAGCTGCTAAAGCCTGCGGCACCGACATCATAAAACAGTAAATTCGCATAAGGGGAAAACTGGGAGATAGTGCAGCAACACCACCCGCACCAATGCCTGCGGTAGCCATGATGTTAATCATGACAACTAAATCAACCGTAGGGTTAACAGAATAGACCCAGGTGGAAGCCATAAACCAGACTAGCGCAGGCCCGACATAGGATAAGGTTACAATCCAAAAAACAGTTCGTGGATTGAATTTGCTTGCGGAAGTAAGCCGCTGTCCCAAAATAAACCGGGCGCCAGCAAATAAGATTAAAATCGCTGTGACAATCACTATGATATCTAGAGATTCCCTCGCGGGAGCCGAACTAAGCGCTGTACCCAGAAATCCCAAAACGTAAAATGGCCCGCCAAACCGAATGCGGCTCACTAAGTCATTAAGACTTGTTCTACTAATTTGCCTGTTACTAAGATCAGTCACCGAATTAACCAAGGAATTACCAAGAGTTATTTATTGCTAGTGTGCTATGTTAGCAGTTGCCAGTGCTCTAAACCAATTGACGTCCTGTTAAATCAAGGAGCGCCAAGATATCTACTTAATTTTAATGAAATTACCCTCGTCACCAACCAAGTAGACTCTCTCTTTATCAGTAAATATTTTTAAGGTCGGATTAGCCTCAAAGGGGCGCCGAAATAAACCATCACCCACATATATTAAACGCTCCCAATCCTCTAAATACTCCTTGATATAAAAAGCTCCTTTGCGCCATTGTATATTGAGGGATCTAAAGGATGACGGCCCACCAAACCGCCAGGTTAGCTCGCGGTAATCTCCGGTGAAATATTCGTTATCCTTAGCCATCATTTCGGGAGCTTTTTTAACAGCGGGCAGACCATTAACCAAAAAACTTTCCACTAATCGACTCATTTCCCTTTTAGCTCGGTTATTAAAGGTATTGATCACCAAAAAAAATCCCAATTGCGCATCCTTTTGATAACCGAACTGAGAGAGATAACCATCAGCATCACCACCATGCCCAAAGAACAGATACCCCTTTCGATACCACGGATATAATCCTAGCCCATAGCCGTAATCCAATCCCTTCTGTGCTGCCAGGCTTGCTTCTGGCATCTCTTGCCTGTTCAGCATAGCCGAAGTGAAATGTTGGGAACCGCCATTAAGATAAAGCTGAAGCAATTTAGCCATATCTCTTGGCTGGAGATTTATTGCCCCTAGAGAAGGATAAATCATGTGCCAATAGGGTATGTTTTCAATACCATCGCGCTGATAACCAGGCACTAAATTTTCCATAACTTTTTCAGTAGGCAGCATCGTTGCTGTCGACATATCGAGCGGTTTAAATACAGAAAAAGTTAGCCAATCATTAATATTCTTGCCAGAGGCAATCTCAAGCACTCTTCCAGCCAAACCGTAACTGGTATTACTGTATGAATGAAAATATCCGGGCTGCCATTGTATTTTTCGTTCACTGAAAAATCGCTGTAATCCCTCCTGCAATGTCACCATATCATTTGAAGCAAATTCTTCCCGCCCCATATCGGGCAAACCCGCAGTGTGCTCAAGCAATTGTTCTATCGTTATCGGATGTGTTTCCTTATAGGTATTTTCGTATAAATCATTATCTAAATAATCAGAGGCTTTATCCGATAGTGTTAATTTTCCCTGTGACTCAGCAGCCAATGCTGACAACGCCACAAAGGTTTTAGTAATAGAACCAATACGAAAATAAGCATGCTTTGAAACTGGAATAACCGAGCCTGATTTAGCATAGCCTCGTACTTCATCCACTAAAATGTCATCAGGGGATGTAATCACTAAAGCATACGCAGGAATATTGTGCCGCTCTCTCGTCGCATCCAACTGCTTTATCAGTTGAGAAAAATCCTGTTGAATTGGATTGATGACTGCAGCATTGACTGATAATTGAGAGCACAACAGCACAATCAGCAGAGCTAAAGACTTAAATATCTGATTAACATAACCCATCGAAATATTCATTCAGCCATAACCCATTAGCGCTTAATTAAGATAATTTTCACAACCGACGCGGCGGAATAAAATACCAGGTTGCTACCACCAGAGCAGCAAAGGCGGTATAGCACAAAACAAAAGCCCACCATGGTGCTTGATAATACAATATCATCTCAAGCCAATGCGCGATGAAAGCACCTTGATAGGTTTCTTCACCACCTCTTGCTCTCAATGCCCTTTCCCAGATAGTTAATGGGCAACTCAAGCCGAACCATGTCTGCACTGTAACAATGGATATAGCAACAAGATGCAAAACACGAAACCAAAAGTTTCTGACCCAACTCCAGGACAAGAAGTGACCAACAAGAATAATCAGCAAGCCCAGTACAACAAAGGCGACAAAAAGAGTATGTAGCAACAACATCAAGTCAGCTACGATAAGATAAAAAGACTGCGATTCCATAGTTACGCCCCGCCAGCATGCTAGCTAATATAGCTTAGTAGCTGCAGTTAAAACCTTTGTTTTTGTATAGACTTTCCCTGATTCTATGTAACGATTACCACCTCTGATTGAATCATTGATAGTATTACTAAAAGGAAATGGCTATATGGCTTTTTCTGACCGCTGTGCAAGTTTACGCTGTATATATTTAAAAGCTCCTTATTAGATTGCCAGTTTTTACAAAAATAACACCAAACAGGCTATTCAATTATGATTGGCATTTACAGGCCCGCCCCCCATCAGCCCTCGCTTCCTGAAGAACAAGTTGATGGTGAATACAAACGCCTTCGCTGGCAAATTTTTCTGGGTATTTTTATTGGCTATGCGGGCTATTACTTAGTGCGCAAAAATTTCTCCCTGGCGATGCCTTTCCTAATCGAAGAGCAGGGTTATACCCGTGGTCAATTGGGTGTTGCGCTGTCAGCCGTCTCCATTGCCTACGGCCTCAGCAAATTTTTAATGGGTAGCGTTTCCGACCGAAGCAACCCGCGCTATTTTATGACAACCGGTTTGCTGTTATCGGCACTGATTATGTTTACCTTTGGTTTAACGCCCTACGCCACCAGCAGTGTGACAGTGATTTTTGTTTTACTATTTTTAAATGGTTGGGTACAGGGTATGGGGTGGCCCGCCTGTGGCAGAACGCTAGTGCACTGGTTTTCCGGCAATGAACGCGGCAAAGCGGTTTCGATCTGGAATGTTGCGCACAATGTTGGCGGCGGCTTAATCGGGCCTCTCAGTATTTTGGGCATGGCTTGGTTTAATGACTGGCACAGTGTATTTTATGTGCCAGCCACTGCCGCCTGCCTGGTAGCCATATTTATTTTTTTAACGGTACGAGATACACCCCAATCCTGCGGTTTACCGGCAATAGAAGCACATCGCAACGATTTCCCAACAGACTACACACAGACACACGAAAAGGAATTCAGCGCTAAAGAAATTTTCTTCTCCCATGTGCTAAATAACCGGCTGCTGTGGCTAATCGCCTTTGCCAATGCTTTTATTTATTTAATTCGCTATGGCGTACTGGACTGGGCACCGACCTATTTATATGAAGCCAAGGGTTTCTCCTTCAACGAGAGTTCCTGGGCCTATTTTCTCTACGAATGGGCCGGCATTCCCGGCACGTTAATCTGCGGTTGGATTAGTGACACCTGGTTCAGAGGCCGACGCGCACCAGCTGGAATTTTATACATGGTGCTAGTGTTAGTTGCGGTTGTAGTTTACTGGCTAAACCCTGCTGGCAACCCAACCGTTGATATGATCGCACTGATGGCAATTGGTTTTCTGATTTACGGACCAGTTATGCTAATTGGCTTGTATGCCTTGGAACTGGTACCGAAAAAAGCGGCCGGCACAGCTGCCGGATTAACCGGCTTGTTCGGTTATTTGGGCGGTGCTGTCATTGCCAATATCGCACTGGGTTATACCGTAGACTTTTTCGGTTGGGATGGAGGTTTTATGCTGTTAATTGGCGGATGCGTGATGTCTATCCTGCTGATCGCGTTAACACTAAAGCCTGAAGATGCACACAAACAAGCAAAAATGGCATAACAATTTTCAATACATTGAAAACTCAAGGTATACAGCCGGGTAGTTACCCACCTTTTTAAATCATCAATTTATAGCACGAAATGGATAAGCATTGGCAAGGTAAGAAATGAAAACAGCAAAGACACCATTTTAAATAGGCCAATTATAAAATGAAGAAAAACTAAAATAAATTTGTTGATATTCCTATTCCAATACAAAGTCGCTGACTTCTTTCCACCATATCAAGTCCGCTGTTATTGGTATCGTATTATGCATGGCCCCTTCGAATAACCACAGTTTCTTATTGGTAGTAATTGATTCATATAATTTTCTCCCGTGTTTTACCGGAACAACTTCATCCATTCCCGCCAGGATAACTGCAACCTTCCCATCATAGTGATGAAGATTTTCAACACTATGATATTGATCTAACACCAACCAACGAGCAGGTAGATACCAATAATGCGTCTGAGCCAAATTAGGTAATGAATCCCAAGGTGACAAAAGCACTAACCCTGAAAGCGGAACATCAGTTTGTGATACCACGCCAGATACAACACCACTCCCTAAAGACTCACCCCAAAGATACAAAGGTTCACCATAAGCCTCGTAAGCGAGACGTAGTGTTTCCATAGCATCCTCTACCAGGGTAGATTCTGTAGGCCAACCATCTCGACCACCATAACCAGGATACTCGGCCAAGATAACGCGCAAGTCATATTGCGACAAAGCATCTATATAAAAAGCTCGATGGTGGGCCATGCCTGCATTACCATGAAAAACGATAACAGTACCTTTAACGTTCGCTAATTCTCCTGCACTAGTTACCCCACGATAATCTTCAACGGATGGCCAAAATCGTAAGTTGTTCTCAGCTAAAAGCTTCTTCGATGGTTTTAAGTCGCTTGGGTAATAAAGCAAATTTCGTTGAAACACGAAAACAACCAAGGCAAATACCAGGTAGAGAACCAGTATGTAAATGAATACACCCCATATATCTTTAGCTATTTCATTCACTTGTATGCGTACAATTCAATTATTGGGGACAGTTATTTCTTGACATAATGATAGGACAAAGCAGCCTATACTTATACCAGCGTCTATAAACCAATTTCAGCCATGATTAAAGCGGTTCTTTTTTATATAGCGCTATCGGCTACCAATACTCCGGCGAGCTTAATGAAGCCGCGCACTGTACCGTCCCTTTAATATTTTGAAGCACGCCAGTTTTTAACTCCAACGCCATCCAAGCTTCCGGGTAGCTAATAGGATAAGGAGGTTTGATGCCATGCCCTGCTTTGAAGCCGGTACGAGAATAATAATTTGGATCACCTAAAACCAGTACAAATTCAGCATCCCATTCTTTAAGGGTGCTTAAGCCATGATTGATAAGTGCAGCCCCAACACCAGATCTCTGCCAATCATCAAGCACCGCCAGAGGACAGAGAATATACGCACTATTGGTAGCTGAACCTTCCACCGTAACTGAAGAAAAAATAATATGGCCGATAATTTTATTATTATTTTCGGCCACTAAAGACAACAGCGGCAAAGCACTTTCATCTTCAAGCAATTCAACAACCAGTTTTGATACCGACTCACCTTCATCCTCACCAAAGGCTTCCAGGTGAAGTTGAGAAATAAGCTCTTTATCGCTTTTTTTTGATTCTCTTATTACTACCATTGTTCATACAAATTCTAAAAGCTGCGTAGATATGATTCGTGATGTTAACTAAAGTTTTGAGATACCGCGAAAGCAACATATAGGTTTTCCCACCGTAAAATAATGAATAACACCTCCCTATTATGTATTTACCTACAAACTGTATTCCAGAATATATTTATGGCCACCATCTTCCTGAATGATTGATAGATCACCTTGAACCCCTTTTAACTCTCCTTCGCCAGAACCCTCAATAATAATTATTTATAAAGACTGTTTTGAGCTAGACATATAACCATTATGAAATAATGTGAAAGCGCCGGTTTTACCATTTACTGTACCCTCGAACTCTTCGATTGCTGAATATACGGATGCACCGCTCTCAGTTCTTTTACTTATCATTTGACCAATTCCCTTACCAACCATATCGCCAAAACATTCTTTTAATATAGTCATTCTTCACGCTGGCATATCAGAATCATTCTGCGGTTCCAGTGTTACATCGAAAACTCCCTTGGCAGACATCACTTTCTCCTTTTTTAGTTCCGCGTTAACCACAGAAATGCAAGATGAAAATACCAAAAAGTTTACTATTACTACTTTAATTATTTTTCTTATAAACATAATTTTAATATGCATAAAACGCCCGTATGAATTGAAGCATGCAGAGACCAACCATCGAGCTTTGTTATAAATTTTTTTCACTTGCTAGCGGGAGCAGCTGTACTGCCAGCTAAAATACCCCCATCAATAGTCAATTCGGCACCCGTAACATATTTTGATTCATCTGATGCCAAATAAAGCGCTGCGTAGGCGACATCGTTTGGTTCTCCCATAACACCCAGAGGTATATCTTGGGCAATGCTCGCAATGGCTGCTTCACGATCACCGCCTTGCCCCAACATTGCATCCCATAACGGAGTTAGAATTGCCCCTGGATGAATAGAATTACAGCGAATCGGGTAGCCTTGTTGAGCGCAATATAGCGCAACTGTTTTAGAGTGATTTCGTATCGCTGCCTTACTTGATGCATAAGCTGCCGCACCAGGGATGCCAACCATTCCTGACCTTGATGATAAATTAACTATGCTTGCCGCTGGCGATGACTTCATCAATTTGATTGCCGATTTACAACCAAACGCAACACCATCGATATTAACCTGATGAACCTTATGCCAACTTTCTGTATTAAAGTTCTCTGGATCGAAGGGGCCTTCTGTTTCCAGAAAACCAGTAATACCGGCATTATTCACCAGCACATCAAGCCTGCCGAATTTTTCTTCAATATAGCTTTGAATGGCACTCCATTCTGATTCTGAAGAAACATCCAGATGAATATATTCCGAAAGACCACCAATATCAGAACTAACAGCCGCCCCTAAATCATCATCAATATCACTAACGAGAACAGTTGCGCCTTCTTTCGCGAATAACTCGGCCACGGCCTTGCCGATTCCCTTCGCGGCACCTGTAACCAATGCAATCTTATTTTCTAACCTAAGCATGCATTATTCTCTCTCATATTCCCTTTCTTTTAATATTTTTTTAATTTCACCAATCTCATCGTGAATTTCATGCAGCGTCACAGCATTGAGCCCCTGCTGCTCCAATCTCACTCGATCACTTTCTTCATGCAAGGTATTTACCACGATACCAATCACCATATTTAAAAAGGCGAAGGCGGTAAAAAAGATAAAAGTGATGTAGTACAACCAACTGAGCGGATAAACGCTCATCGTTTCATACATCACATCAGTCCAGTCTTCGAAGGTCATAACGCGAAACAACGTCAGCATGGCGATGGAGATATCGCCCCATAACACCGGATTAATTTCAGCGAAGAACATACTGCCAACGGCGCCGTAGATATAAAAAATGATAAACATCAACGCTACGACATAACCTAATTGCGGCAATGCTTTTAGCAGTGCATCTAGTAACAAACGCATCTCAGGAATAATCGATACCATCCGCAGTACCCGGAAGATTCTGATCAATCGTCCCAGCAGCGCCATTTCGCTGTTCTCTAACGGAATTAAACTGGCAACGACAATCAGGGTATCGAAAATATTCCAGCCCTGAGTAAAGAAGTGCGACTTTCTCTCTTCGCCCAAAAAACGAATGGTTATTTCAGTTAAAAAGAAAAAGGTTATCGCCCAATCCGCAATATTAATGGCCTGTTGCGCCAACGGTGAGATGTCATAGGTCTTGGCGCCGATGAGTAGTGCCGAGGTAATGATGATGACAATGACAAAGGTTTCAAAGGCCTTGTTACTTCTGATAGCCCAAAAAAAGGACTGCAGGCGATCTGTCTTCATTGCTTCTCCTAACAGACTGTCTGTAAATCGTTGCGGTTTAATCGGTAATCTAGCTAGCCGAGCATTATACCGCCAATCATGGTGCAGACCGCTATACCTCTAAGCTATATCTCTGAAGCTATACCTCTAAAAGAAAGGTTACCGGCCCATCGTTGGTTAAGCTGACTTTCATATCAGCGGCAAACTGGCCGGTGGCGATGGGCACATCGCGTTCAGCGATTTGGGCGACGACGAGTTCATATAAACGCTCAGCTTCCTCCGGCTTAGCAGCAGAGGAAAAACTGGGGCGCAGCCCCTTGCGGGTATCAGCCGCCAGAGTAAATTGAGACACTACTAATAAACCGCCACCAACTTCGGTGACGTTGAGATTCATTTTGCCTTCGTTATCTGAAAACACCCGGTATGCCAACAGGCGATCAACTATTTTCTCAACTGAAGTTTCATCGTCGGCCTTTTCCACCCCCAATAACACCAGCAAACCATGGTCAATCTCACCAATGGTTGCGCCATCAACAACAACGCAGGCGTTACTGACACGCTGTATTAATGCTTTCAATGAATGTACTCCAAAAATCTTCTATCAGATGTCAGACGCTAAAACAGCATCTTGCATCCGCTCATCCTTTAATCCGACGCCCCTTTAATCCGATGCATCGCCATCTTGGTCATCGGGACGAAAACGTCGCACCATATCGCGCGTTGCCCGAATCAAGGCATCGGTAATGCTAGGTTCTGAGGAAGCGTGCCCTGCGTCGCGAACAATATTGAGCTGACTGTCCGGCCAGACGTTGTGTAGCGACACGGCATTATCCAGCGGGCACACCATATCATAACGACCGTGTACGATAATGCCTGGAATACCCTCTAGATGGCTGGCATTTTTGATGATTTGATTCGGCTCGATAAAAGACTTGTTAACAAAATAATGCGCCTCAATACGCGCCAGCGCTAAAGCGGTATGCGGATCACCAAAGTGCTCTACCGTTTCATGGCTGGGCCTGAGTGTTGCACAATGTCCTTCCCATAGAGACCATGCCTTGGCGGCCCCCATACGCGCCAGCTCATTATCGCCGGTCAGTAACTCATAGTAAGCCGTGACCATATCGTCGCGCTTGTCTTTGGCGACAGGATAGACAAAATCCTCCCAATAATCGGGAAAGATATGGCTGGCTCCGCACTGGTAAAACCACTGCAAATCTTCTTCACGACAGAGAAAGATACCCCGCAGAATCAAGCCCATGACCCGTTCGGGATAAGTTTGCGCGTACAGCAAGCTCAAGGTCGAGCCCCATGAGCCACCAAATAGTACCCACTGTTCTATACCCAAATGCTCTCTGATCATTTCAATATCACTGATCAGGGCCTGCGTATTGTTATTCTCCAGCTCGGCATGAGGGGTCGACTGCCCGGCGCCACGTTGATCAAACAACACTATGCGGTAATGTTCGGGGTTAAAGAAGCTACGCGCTTTTTTATCGCAACCACCACCGGGCCCACCGTGAACAAACAGTACTGGAATACCATCGGGATCACCGCACTCTTCTAAATAGAGCTCATGAGGCTTCTGTACCGGCAAACGGTGCTGAGCATAGGGTTTTATCTCGGGATACAAGGTCAACATGGGTAGCTACCTGTTTATGTTTTTTTGTTATGCCATTTAGTCATGATGACTGGGATCGGCATTTCATAATCCCTATAACTTGTAACAATAGCGCTATCACCCACAAAGGTATAGCTCTGTGTACTATCTGCTGATGCCAGATACGTAATACGTAATACCTGATACCTAATCACCTAATTAAAAGGCCATTCATCCACGTTACACAGGAGCTCCTTGCGAACTCCAACAAGCAAAGAACAAATTGCCAACTCAGCCTTACTGTCGCGCACCAGAAAAAAACATATTTTACCTCCTCTGCAAAAATTGTTTTTTAATGGTGCGCAAACTTGTTTACCAACGCGCAAGCAAGCGTTCTTTTTGGGCATAGCTTTTGCTAACGCTCTGTGTAGAAAACTTAATTTACTACCTTACTGATTAAGTCATTAAACATAATAGGAAAACTTATGCTATACGGTGCTATTTCCGTATTACTAAGGACAGTAGGACTCAAACCATCTATTGGTATTTTTCTACTCATTAACTGTGCATTACTGTCGCTGAGTTTGCAGCAATCAGGACTCATCGTAGCCCTGCTTTTATTTGGTTTTAACAGTTATCTGTTAAGCGGCATTCTCTTTATTGCAGATAAAGATATTGTTCAACTGAAAGAACTGTTAACCAACGAAGAAAAACTGCAGCAGGAAGGTATCGAAGATAATTTCAGTGGTATATTGACCAGTGCATTACCCAGTATCTTTTCTCGCATCCGGCAAGACTCGCGTTCGCTTCAGGAACATATGGACGCTAATGCTGAAATTGGCTACTCCGCCCAAGAACTACACCTCAAAGCCGAAAAACTGGCTGACAATATTAAAAGCCAATCGATGGCTACCACGTCCATTGCCGCAGCTGTGACGGAAATCAGCCACAGTATTGATGATATTGCGGGGCGCATGAAGGAAGCCTATAGCATTGCCAAGGATGTCGATCACCTCAGCAAAGAAGGCACTGACATCATCAAAGACTCCCGCAGCAATACCGAGGAAGTAGCCGAATATGCCGAAGCTACCTATGAATTACTGGCCAAACTCGATGCCAACACAACCAATGTTGCATCGATTTCATCAGTAATTCGGGAAATTGCCGAGCAAACCAATTTACTGGCATTAAACGCCGCTATCGAAGCAGCACGAGCGGGAGAGCACGGACGAGGGTTTGCAGTAGTAGCCGATGAAGTCAGGGCTTTAGCCAATCGCAGTCATACCTCTGCCAATGAAATTTCTGACAACATTAATGATGTGCAAACTCAGATGAAAACCGTACGTGACAGTATGAACAAGGTAGTGCAATGTACCGAGAACTCAGTAGGCAAAGCCAAAGCGGCCGAAGATATTCTCAATACTATTGTGGACAATACACAAACCGTTTCAGATGCGCTGTATTCCATTAGCAGTGCGACCGATCAACAAACCGCTGCCGCCAGAGAAATATCGGCCAATATAGAACAAGTCACTGTTGTGGCTGATGAAAACAGTGATATCTCTTACCAATCTGCTTCTATCGCTAATCACTTACACCAAATTTGTAGTTAGCGGGGAATCTTCATGAATCTATTGTCTATTTTATTACCGCTATTATTGATTGTTTTAATTATTATTTTATCTGTTTCGCAAGCTTACCGACGCAAACAATGTGAGCTAAAAAAACAAAACTCAGGACTCAATTGGCTATTAAAATTAAAAACCGTACTATCTGAAATTCAACAGCACCGCGGTCTGACAACAGGCTTTTTAAATGGCAGCTCGGAACTCATAGACCAAATAGAATCGCTACAAAGTCGTGCCAATCGTCACATTGAAGAACTAACTACTGATGACCCCTGGTTTGAAAAAAATGATCGCTGGTTATCGATCACTGAACACTGGCGCAGACTGACATTAAATTTCAGAAGCAATGTCGTTGATAACAATCTAACACAACACCATATGCTGATTCAGAATTTGCTGTACTTTATCGATGATATGGCAGAAGAACATGACTTACACGATGTCACCACTATTGACAATGTACCATTGCATTTTGTCTGGAAAGAATTATTGATTGCATCAGAGTGCATAGGCCAGGCCAGAGCATTAGGGACTGCCATTGTTGCGGCGCAAAGCTGTGATGCAACAGCAAAAATCAGACTGCAATATCTATATCAAAAAATTGAGAAAACAACCGATACAGCTTGGAAAAACATTCCACCTTCGCCAAAACAAAGTGAAATGTTAAAAGAATTACTGGAATGCATTGATCAACATTTATTAAAGCCAAAGCCCACAGTATCTGTTGCTGATTATTTTTCTGTCGCAACTGATGCTCTTGATGGGCTACATACACAGTACGATGAGATCATCCAGCAAACCATGTCTTCTTAGCTAAAAACAAATACTTATCAATCAATATCGTCGCGAATACATCTTCGATATAGCCATTTCGAACGCGTCCTCTGCTTCTGTCTCCCGCGTTGTCATATTCTCAGGAGCGACTAAGTCATTAGTCTCACATTTATTCCAAAGAATATCAGTTGCCGATTTGAAAGAGTCAATAATTTCCAGGTAAGTACTTTCCGGCGACATAACCGTGTTTAGAAAGCTCATAATAATTGACAGAACTATACCCAGTATTGATGTAGTTAGCGCAAAGGATATTTTTATCAAAAAACTGTCAATCACCACTTTACTGGTTTCAGCATTGGTGATATCCATTGCTGTAAGCTCTGGCAGAGCCTTCATTATTCCCAAGAAAGTTCCAAATATTCCCGCCACAATAAATATACCAGGCAAAATATTCAGTATTTCATTCGTTCTACTTAATGAAACTACACCTAAAATCTTATTAAACACCGGATTTGACGAAAAAACATTATTGGATATTGACTTAAAATTTGGCGCCTGTGATATGTCTTTACGCAAATAACGGACATGCGTTAGAAAATCATCAATCAGCATAATAATGCCATCCTGAACTAAAAATGCTCTATCACCAATTGTCATGACATGATCATCATTTCTCCTTTTATACTTAGCTCTTAACTCAAATATCTCGAAATAAGTCCTGGCCAAAAAACTTTTAACCAGATTATAAAATGATCCTTTTGGTGTTGGGTTATTCCATATATCACTGTGAACTCGCTTGCAAAACTCATCAACAAATCGCTTTTGCCTGTTAACAATCACCGAGATAAATAAACGCGCAATAACTGCCAGTAAAAACAAGACAATTAATATCGGCATTAAATAATTGGTTGCATACTGAACAATAAGATTAACCGCCTCGAAAATAAACTCATTCATCATGCTTCCCCTTTCTCCGTAAGTCCAAACTTGATAATGACTCGCTGAGATTTCAAACAATTATATCGACCACAAAACTCATCAATCGTCAGGCCACCGCTATCGGAAAAATCAACCTTTTCGGTAAAAAAGCTTCTTCCTGTTACATTCACCAAATGAACCATTTTGTCCTGATGATTAAACCGAATTTTGTCCGTATCAAACACATACTCAAAAATAGATCTGGCCCTCTTGTAACTGAGATCCAGGTTGTAATTCACGGCTGTTCTATTTTCAACCGACAGAGCCGTTGGATCCACCGGCTTTCCTGCATAAGTTGGAGAAGCAAATCCAATTATTTCGACTGAAGAAATTAAATCAGCCAAATAATCACTACCAAACAAACTTTGCGCATAAACAGGAATCGCTTTACGAATAGTCACTATCATGCCTGGTTTCAGAGTATGACTATCGGTATCAAAGTAACTATCACCGAAATCCAGAATAACATCACCCGTATCAATATCGACATCAGCCGCAATTCCATTCTTATCGAAATTATCCCGGATTCGTTTAGCGATATCGCGCCGCTGTTTTTCCATCTCCAAGGCTTTGCCAAGATTATCTTCAGCCTCGGCAAGCTCAGCTCTGGTTGTATTAAGATCCTCTTCAGCATCCTCCAGATTTCTTCTTGCATCATCTAAGTCTGATCGCAACCTTGCGACTTGATCCCTATTATCACTCTGCTGATTTCTCAATGAATCAATTTTATTTTCCAATTCAGCCTTATCATCAAGATAAGTTTGATAGATAGCTTCTTTTTCTGCCTCCTTACCTCGCAACTTATCTTCTAGCGATGCAAGCACTGATTGATTTTTGTCATCCTTATTTTTTAGTTCTGATATTCTTTTCCTCAACTGATCACGTTCTTCAGCCATAATATTTTTCAAGTCATCTTTTTCATTAGCTGCCGAATCTAACTTATCCTGTAATGAAGCTATGTTTCTCTCACTGCTCTCACGCTCCATTTGTAAATCTCTAATTTGGCTTTCCAGATCATTAGTCTCTCTACTCAACTTACCGCGCAGAGCCCTGTTTTCAAATGCTTCACTCTGCAACTGATCTTCTAACTGCGCCAATTCCTTAAGACGGTCATCATGCCTTGCGGCCAGACGGTTAACCTTGTCCTCTAAACTCCTTTTTTCTTCCGAATATAAATTTTGCAAATCAGATATTTTTTCTTCTTCCATTTCTAGTTTATTTTCCAGCAGTGCAAGCCGGCTTTTATCTTCATCGCGCTGACTTTGAAGCTGATCATATTTTCTTTCCAAATCACGCCTTTCCCGCTCATGATCTGACTTTAATCGTTCCTGCTCTTGAGCCTCTATCTGTAATATGTCTTCCAGTGACGCAAGACTTTGTTGATTTTTCTGATTCTCTGCACGCAGCTCACTGAATTTTCTTTCCAACTCTCTGGTTTCTTCAAAATGCGCCTGCTGAAGCTGTAGTTTCTCTTCCTCTTCATCCTTAATACGATCACTTAATTGAGCCAAGTCATCCCGTCGCTGCTCAATCTCCCTCTCCAATTGACGGTTCTGTTCAACTTCGGTATTAAACCGTTCCGATGCTTCAGCCTTAGCTATGGCGTTGGCGTTCATTACTGTTCTTATCATCTGCTGATAGTTATTGAGCGAATTTTCTAACACTTTTTGCTCGTTATACTGAGCTGAAAGTTGATCCTTTTTCGCTCTGGCTTCATTTTCCAATAAATAAATTTGATCGAGAATATCTTCGTACAGCTTTCGCTCATAATCGCTAGCCTGTTGATTTAAATAATCGTCTTTAACTGACTCATAGGCGAGAAGCTCTTGCTTGGCATTTTCCAGCTGTGCATAGCTGGACACTGACATCATCTCAGTCCTTAAACTTGAAACCATATACATAAGAAGAAAAACGAAGGCCAACACCATAAAAAGGTCGCTATAGGCTGCCCACTGCGTCCCACCAGTACTACCTTTTTTTCGGATAGTGTCGTAATCAAAGCTCACAACTTATTCCCTCTCAGGCATGAACCGATAAGAATATGTAAGCGGTAAATTGTTATAGGGGGATCGCTAAACATCACCCCTCTCTTTTAAAACCTTAGCTGAGCAATGTAATAACCTACAAAATTTTTAATATAAAAATTACGCCACATTCCAGATTAAGGAATATCTAAATATTTTTTATATTTATTTGATTTATAAATAAAATTTGATTTACACCAACAATCTATTATCTATACATTGTCTAATAACATCATTTTTATATATAAAATCGATTTAACAGGAACGAAAGATCGCCTGACAGTACAGGGGTTTTCAGAAAAGACTGCTAGAAAAAAGGGAGTGCAACTCTATCCAACAACTAAAGTAAAGTCGCAATAGGATTTAAATAACCAATATCAACTTGTTATATAAAATGATCCTTTATATGTCCGAGCACTTACTTTGCATTGGCTGCACGTTTGCGCTCATGCTCTTTCAAAAGTTTTTTGCGTAGACGAATACTTTCTGGCGTCACTTCGACCAACTCATCATCTTCAATAAACTCTAACGCCTGTTCCAGAGTATGTTTGACAGGCGGGGTCAAAATCAATGCTTCATCTGAACCTGAAGCACGAACATTGGTCAGCTGTTTACCTTTGGTAGGATTCACCGCTAAATCATTAGACCGCGAATGCAAACCGATAATTTGACCTTCATATACTTCTTCGGCATGCCCCAAAAACAAGCGGCCACGATCCTGTAAATTAAACAGGGAATAGCTCAGCGTTTTACCATTAACCATCGACACCAAAACACCATTTTGGCGGCTAACAACTTCACCCTGTTTTACTGGGCCATAGTGATCAAAAATACTGGTCATAATGCCCGAACCAGAAGTCATAGTTAAAAACTGCGAACGGAAACCAATTAATCCACGTGAAGGCACAATAAATTCCAGCTTCACACGACCTTTACCATCGGGCTCCATATTAGTCATCTCGGCCTTGCGAAGACCTAGTTCTTCCATGATTGAACCCTGATGCTGATCTTCAATATCAATCACCACATTCTCGTAGGGCTCGTGAATTTCTCCATCCACTTCGCGCTGAATAACTTCGGGGCGAGACACACCCAATTCAAATCCTTCACGTCGCATGGTTTCGATCAATACTGACAAATGCAGCTCACCACGACCAGAGACTTTAAATTTGTCGGGGCTGTCACCCTGCTCCACTCTCAAGGCCACATTGTGAATCAGCTCCTGATCCAGACGATCCTTGATATTACGCGACGTGACAAACTTACCCTCTTTACCGGCAAAGGGTGAATCATTGACCTGGAAAGTCATGCTCACCGTCGGCTCATCAACACTCAATGCGGGCAGCGCTTCAATCGCTACAGGGTCACAGAGCGTATCGGAAATACTTAACCCATCGATACCGGTAATACAGACGATATCGCCAGCCGACGCTTCTTCAACTTCAACGCGCTCCAAGCCGAGATAACCCATCACCGACAACACTTTGCCCTTTTTCTCAGAACCATCGGCACCGACCACAACGATTTGCTGATTAGGCTGCAGTTTGCCGCGGGTAATGCGACCAACTCCGATAACACCGACATAGCTGGAGTAATCCAGGGCAGAAATCTGCATTTGGAAGGATTCATCCAGTTTCACCTGCGGTGGCGATACCTTTTCAGTGATCATCTCAAATAACGGCGTCATATCCTCAGCCAATTCATCGGGCTCAGGACCTGCTATGCCATTGAGTGCCGAAGCATAGATAACAGGGAAGTCGAGCTGTTCCTCAGTAGCGCCAAGGCGATCAAACAAATCGAAGACCTGGTCGATCACCCAGTCAGGACGAGAGCCCGGACGATCCACTTTATTCACCACCACGATAGGATTCAGACCTTTTTCAAAGGCTTTGGAGGTCACGAAACGCGTCTGAGGCATCGGACCATCAACAGCATCCACCAACAACAGCACGCAGTCCACCATCGATAACACCCGCTCTACTTCACCACCGAAGTCGGCGTGTCCCGGGGTATCCACAATATTGATGCGATAGCCATTCCACTCAATGGCCGTATTCTTGGCCAGGATGGTGATGCCACGCTCTTTCTCCTGGTCGTTAGAGTCCATGATGCGCTCAGCACCCTGGTCTTTTCTATCCAAAGTACCGGACTGTTGGAGAAGCTTGTCTACAAGCGTGGTTTTGCCATGGTCGACGTGGGCGATGATGGCGATATTACGGAGGTTCTCTATCACTGCTGAATACCTAAAAAAGAGGGGCACCTGAATAGCGAGGCGTTTCAAAGGGCGGCGATTATACACTATTCAGGTTATTGGCGAAGTATTGTGTTGTACTACTCCTTACACACCAAAAAAGAACAATAAATGTAGTACCGGCCAATAGCATTCTTGCGCCCTAAAAGGCCGCACTTTCCTTAGGCTTCGTTTTACCAAATACAGCAGAATATAAAGAAGGGATACTAACTAATGAACTTTAAACTCGTAGACAATTTTTCTTAAATTATCCGCCTGTTCTGCAAGTTCCGATGAAGCCTTAGCGGCATCCGATGCTTGATCTACTGTACGTTCAGATAATTCATTGATACGAATGATATTTGTACTAATCTCCTCAGACACGCGACTCTGCTCTTCGGCGGCACTGGCTACTTGTTGGTTCATACCATTAATTAAATCCACATGCTCATTAATCGCATCCAATGAATTTTCAGCTTTTCTGGATTGATCCATTGCCATCTCTGCATTTTGTTGGCTAACTTCCATTTTTTTCACAGCCTGCGTAGTACCACTCTGTAAGCGCTCAATGATACTGCCTATTTCCGATGTAGACTCCCCTGTTCTGGCAGCCAACGCCCTCACCTCATCAGCTACGACGGCAAAACCTCGACCCTGCTCACCAGCACGCGCAGCTTCAATAGCAGCATTTAATGCTAATAAATTAGTTTGTTCTGCGACTGATTGAATAATGTCAGAAGCTTTACCAATTAACTCACTTTCTTTAGCAAGATGCTGAATAACTTCACGTATCTCACCTACATCAGCAGCAAGATTTGATATAGCCCCAATATTTTCATGCATCACCTTCATTGATGAAGCCGTTTCTTGTTTTGCCTTTGAGGTCGCATCAGAAGCCGACTCAGCACTTTTAGCCACCTCAGCTGCCGTTGCAGACATCTGAGTGACCGCAGCAGCCACCTGATTAATTTCATCCTGCTGTAGCTCTATGCCCTTACGAGTGGAGGCGGCAACTGTATTCACTTTTTCTGAACCATCAGACACACCAATACTCAAGTTGGCAATAACCCTAACCAATAACTGCAAGTGGGTAATGAAACCGTTGAAATTATTAACTAGCGAACCGATTTCATCCTTGGCATGTGTTTTTAACCGTACGGTTAAATCGCCTTTACCCGTCGACATTCCCGCCAACGAATGAACAATTTGATTCACAGCACCCGTTGTATATAACGCAATATACAACGCACTAACAATTAAAATAGCCACCATCAAAAGTGCAATAACAACTCCCGCAAAAATCGCCTGGCGACTTTCTCGGGATGCTTGACCAATTTCTTCACTTAATAGCTGTTGGTTACCCTGTCTGAGTAATGCCAGCTTATCCTGAAAATCCGTATACTTTTTATTGGCAGTATTCGCTCCAGCTGCCATAGCATTTAAATCCATATCGCCTTCGATCATGCCAGCCGCTAGCTTACTCGCCGATGCCCAGTATTGTTCAAACTCATAACGTAAGCCGTTAATCTCCTGCTCTCTATTTGGGTCGACTTGAACAAGTTCTTCAAGATTTTTTAGCACTTCCTGCTGATGGTTTGATGCTTCTGAAATCATGTCAACATCGCTATTACTGATAGCTTCAGCAAGGGAATTACGCACCTTAAACAGAGCTAGATAACTATCATTCACCTGTTCCAAAACTGGAAAGCTAATATGCTCAATGTGATTAAGACGACTATCTAATTTCTGCTGATTAACAAGATTAAAAAATAAATATATTGAAAAACCCAAAGCACCAATAATTGCTATCAATAGAATTTTATATTTAAGTGACAATGACAACGACCCAACAATTCTCATTGATAAATCCCTTTACTCTAGGAAAAAACGAAGACAAGATTTGTATATACAAAAACACTAATAATACAAATTAATAGAATAAATCATAGAAATTGCAACAAAACTACAGAAAGTTTAATTAACTGTCACGGAACACTAATAACCTTAATAAAGGAATAAAATCAGTTATTGCCATCCGATAGCATATGCAAAAATTTATCTGTAAATTTAAAGTATCACTTTACCACTAGTTTGAATTTACAGAACCAAGATTACTAAACCATTAGACGAAACCCATATAAAGAAAATTAACAAAATAAAACAACCACTAGATTCAGCTTATTAATAGAATTACTGCCAGAACGGCATAAAGAATATTTTAAGAATTCAAAAAATCATATTAAACTGATATACCCTCCTCATTACTATTATCAAATTCCTATTTAAGATGTGATTATAGGTTGAACCCAGTAGCCCCCCCTCTGACCGCCCCCTCCCAAAAGCATACCTCTGCTTTTTAAAGAAAACTTCCAGGACAAATAAAACAGCATTTATTACAAATAAGATCAATGAATAGCACTCTAATAAAATGAGAGCTATTATTACTATCAAGCATATGCTGAAAGGATATTTCACTAAAAAAGCCAAGGGAGATATAAAACACTATTAAGGAATAAGCTTGCTGAAAACTCAGCAAGTGGAGTATTAGCCTTATGAGTATTAGGTCTATAAAAGAATGTTTTTTACTTTTTTTCGTCTTTGTGTTCGCCCTCCATTCCTCAGCTAGCGAAACAGAAGTCAAACCGCTAACTATTTGGTTTCCCAAAGTTTTTACCCAAAGTATCACTCAAAATAAATACGGTGATTATTTAGCAAACCTCATGGATAGGCTTGAACAGCCTAATTATCAACTACTAATTTCTAATGACTGGAATGAAGTGAAACCACTGCTAGCGTCTGGAAAAATTGATATTATCTTCAGAAATCTGGACTGCCAATCGCAAGCTTCACAAAATTATGGTTATAAAACAATCACCTATACGAAACAATATTTTTATTTGTTCTCAAAATCCAACAAGAACATTAACACTCTTAAAGACATAAAATCTGTGGGAGTTATCCGCGGATTACGTCAAAGTCAGTTCGAACTCAATCATCCTGAAATCAATATACATAAATATGAAAACTATTTTGAACTCTATAAAAATCTTATAGACGACAATGTTGAAGCTATTGCTGGAACAATAACTCTAATAGGCGCCTTATCCGAAACTCACAAACAGTCTGTAAAAACAATCTATGAACTTGAAGAAAGAAGCTACAACCTCATTATGATATCCAAGACATTAGAGAACAGCGAATTAGGCAATAGGATTAAAGCAGATTTTTTATCTAACTCAGAAGAGAATACCAATTTTTGGTCACAGTACGGACAAAGTCTTTTCTATAAGCCAGATGATGCATCGATTCCTCATAGATCGGGCTGCACGATTCAATAGATTACCCATTAAAACCATACTGTTAATTACCGCAAACGGATATTATCCAAATAAAGTTCTCTGTTCTTTTTCTGCTTTACAGAAAAGAGCATAATTTTGGATATTTCCTGAAGATCCATAAGTCTGCCACTGGGCGCTTGTACAATATCATCAATATCAATCGACACTTGATTCCAACCCTTAGACAAATTTATTGAACGATTAAAACGGTCACCAAACCGTTGATTATGTTGGCGGTCATTTATTCTCACTGTTAACTGCAACATCGTCTGGTGCGGATTAAAGATATCCATCAACAAATAGTTATATTCTCGCCAATCTGCAGGAAAATAGTCAAAGGATACACCTGGGTATTGTTCATTCTCTGCCAGCGAAACCTTCAATGAAAATTGACCCAAAGTAGCCAAATTTGCGTTCTGCTCTCCAGCAGACCAGCGTTGCAATTCCAGTGCATGTTCAAAATCAGCTAACAAAGGAAATTGTTGACTTGCTCTATGTTCATCCAATAATGCTTGCGACAACGGATAAAGCTGCCATAACAATATAAGTAACAAGAGAGCTTTTGATGACCATTTAAGTCTTGAATTTAACTGATTGCGCCAGCTCCTGATAAAGAATAATCCCAGTAAAGAACCGATAAGGTTCTTAACCAAATCCATGATATCCATTTCTCTATTAACAGCCAAACCCTGAGCCAACTCAATAACGATACCAACAATAAGAACTATTAACAGAACAATCACTAACTGAGAAAAATAATGTCGCTGTTGCAATCCTTTCCAATAAAAATGTAAACAGTAGGTAAATAGTGCAAAGAAACCTATATGACCCAAATTCCAAATTAAACGCAAAGAACGTGCAGGATGACTACCGGGGCCAAAATAGAAAAACAGCGGAAACATCAGCAGCAATAATGTTGCTGCGATAACAGGCAATTTAGCGTCTGTTGATAACGTAGCTGATTTGGACAATTTGGTGATTCTCTAGGGATGATTACAACCAATTACTGACGATATTTTAAATCATGCAGAGAAAAAACACAGCGAAATATCGGTTAGTTGACATCAACCTCAACTACATTTTTCCTCTATTACATTGTCAGGTTCAAGCACATAGAAATTTAGTTCTTCAGCGTTTTTCTCTTCCAAATTCATCAATTTTTGAATTAAGTCATCATCCAAAACAGCACCCTTGGCTAACAACAACATATCACTTGTATTTACTAAGTCTCTACTCAACACCATGCCTGAAACAAGTTGTTTAGACCACACACGAATTTCATTTGACTGTCCTGCCTCTATATTGTCAGCCAATGTAACTTTTAGCGCTTCTACTACATCTGCATCGTAGTATTCACCTGATCTTGATTCTATATAGCCCAGGGCTTCATTCGAGGACAAGCTCTCGCTTCGCATTCTTCCGTTGACTAATTCTATATATTCATTTGCAACGATTAAAACCTGTGACACTAACGATAACTGGTTACCAAAATCCTTATTAGGAAAACCCTTACCATTTAAATACTCCTTATGCTGAGCAATAATTGCTGCTGCTTTTTTTAGCGGTGGAATACCCATCAAAAGCGTACTACCTACTAAAGGGTATTGTTCATATTGCTGTCGCTGTGCATTGGTCAATTGATCAATCGGTATAGTTAGAAGGTCATCTGATAAACTTAACAGCCCTATATAGCGGAGCTTGGTTGCATAGTATAAAACCGACTGTTCCTTTTTCTCGATATTTAATTTTTCTCCTATAAATTTAACCAACTGTATAATGTCCGTTTTTTGATCATGCTGAGACATGCCTTTTGTATCTAATAAACTTGAAAATAGGTCAATTGTATACCGATACATTTTTTGTAAATTTTCATGACTATGCTCAAGCTGACTTGTCCTCTCCTTAACTTTTTCCTCCAGAGATTCATTCACCTGTTTTAATTGCTCGTTTTGCTGCTTAATAAGATCCTGCAAATAAGTATTATGTTTTTTTAAGTCCATTAGGGAGAGACTTCTCTCTACCAATTCAATCAACTTTTCATCATCCCAGGGTTTATCAACATAATGACTGATCCGGCCCAAGTTAACGGCATCTATCGTCGCCTGCATATCGGCATAACCGGTTAACAATATCCGCTCAGTTTCTGGATATTTCTCCGCCACAATGGCTAAAAACTCTGGACCAGTCATATTGGGCATTCTTGCATCAGAGATAATCAAATCGACCGTATTTTCCTCTAATTTTTCCAGACCTTCCTGGCCGCTGTTGGCAATAATCACTTCACAATCTAACTTACGAAAAAGTCGACGTAATGCCGATAATACGCTGGACTCATCATCAACCAACAACATCGAAGGAGAATGTTGATAATCAATTGCACTTACTGTTTGGTCATTCATTGACTCACTCCATATTTATGCCAGTATCAATTTCATCGGCCTCGTTATAAGGCAACCAAATATAAAATTCGGTACCCTTACCCACTTCAGATTTAACATTGATGATGCCACCATGATCTTCGATAATGCCGTAGGAAATCGATAACCCTAAACCGGTTCCAACGCCAATCTCTTTGGTGGTAAAAAAAGGATCAAAAATTGTATCGAGATATTTTTGATCAATACCGCAACCAGTATCGGCAATAGTGATAGCAGCCCCTTCATTTTCTTCAAAAACGGTTATTGTGATATCACCATCATCTTCGATAGCTTGAGCAGCATTAATCAGGATATTGAGAAAAACCTGTGTAAGTTCTCCGCTGTTCGCATTGAACACCTTAACTTGCTCCAGACTTTTGTTAATATTAACTGTGTATTTCAACTCGTTATTTGCCAGCTTCAACGCTTCTTCAACAATATCGCAAATATTGCATGGCTCTTTCGTATTATCAGATTGCCTGGCAAAACGCTTGAGCCCCCCAACAATATCTACCACGCGTTCTATTCCTTGCTGAGATTCTTTTAACAACACAGAACTGTCTTCTAACAAAAACTCCATATCAACAGACTGCCAATTAGCATCAAGTTTTTTTGCTACATTGATAAGGGCATCATTTCCACTTTTTTCCGATAATCCGATAATCTGCTTCGAATCTCGAATGTACTGTTCAAAATTTTCAATATAATCCACTAGCGAGCCAATATTACTTTTAATAAATCCCATCGGATTATTAATTTCATGCGCAATACCTGCCGATAGCTGTCCAACAGAGGCCATTTTCTCTGACTGAATAAGTTGCTTCTGCGCCTTTTTAAGCGCGTCATTTGTAACTTTTATTTCTTCATAGCTCTCTCTTAACTTATCTTCTTGATGACGATGCTCAATCATAATACCCAGTTGTTGCATGGCATCATGGAATAGCTGAACGAATAGTCGCTGATCAGGTTTAATTTTTTCTGTAAACAAATAAATAACACCCGCCATATGTTCAAGACTGAAAATAGGCAAGGCAATGACTTCATTAATTTCAAACCGAAGCAGAATTTTTTTAGCATTATCATCAGTAATATTTCGTACATCTTCGCTCCGATGAAACTGCTTTTTTTCCGACACATAGCAAGACAATGCATTCATCAACTCATCAAATGGCGATTGTTTAAATGTTTCTTTAAGGGTTCCCTCAATAACAAACTCATCATTAATAACCACTTCAGATCGATAACTACCAATTCTGGGATCAAAAGAATAGTGATCAAAGTATCCAAATGGCATTTTGGCAGTCGACAGCATTTCACGAATAATGATAGGCAAAAAGTTTCTTAGCTTTTGTCGTTCACTACCATAGCGATTAATACTCATTAGGAAGTTATTTTTGAGCAATGCCTCATTCAGACTATCAACATTTTCTGACAGTTCCTGATTGGCAAAATAGAGTTCTCTGCTTTTCCCCTCTAAGAGCTGCTCGGCTTTTTTTCGCGCAGCTCTTTCACGGTGAAATGCTGATTCAAAATCCATATGGTCACCGTTAATTTTCCTGAGTAATGACCAAAATGCAGTGATCGCTACCCTCATGCATACAACATTCATGAGAAATATTTATCGTATCGCCAAATTTTTCAGCCGCTTTATGAATGAGGCCTATAGCTAGCAAACAGAGCTTTCTGGGCGACTGATAATGCATTTTTAGTTGTTGATCGGTTTTTTCAGTCACGACTAATTTAGGCGTAATTGCATCCGGGTATAATTTTCCAACTTCGACATGAATCACAGAATCGACAGCCTCAAGCAGCGACCAGAGATCAGAATAATTCATCATGGACTCGGGCATACTGTGGGCCAGGGCTGGGAATAAGTAACCACCAAAGGATTCGACTAAATCAGGGACGGGCGTCCCGGTATAATTAGATAAAGCCGTCACTAACTCGATGATTTCCTGATCATCATAGGTATCTGCGCTGGTGTAAATGCCACCACTGGGCAGATTGGCCTCCTGCAAAAGCGTTTCCCAACATTCAAAACCAAAGGTTTCCTCAACCATTTCCTGAAATATTGTAAAGACTGCGCCTTTCATAATGCTTCTCCTTGGATAGCTCCTAATTGAAAAGTAGCTCAAAAACTCTATTTTTGTTTAACCATTTGCTCCTATTAGTTGATCAATCACTGCTATTAATTGCTTATTATCAAAGGGCTTTTCCAAGGCTACATCAGCCCCTGCCACCAGCGCTTCATTCAATGCCTTTGGGCCGGCACCAGACAGCACCACAATCTTTGTTGACGAAAAAGCTGATTCCCTGATGAACCTGATCACCTGAAAGCCATTCATTTTCGGCATCATCAAATCCAATATCATTAGCGAAGGTTTACATGCAGCCATTTCGATACCTGCCTGAAAACCGTCGTGAGCTATTTTGAAATCATAGCCCTGTTTTCTAACCACCCTGGCAACTGACTGCGCCATCTGCTCGTCATCATCAACGATCAAGATTGGGGGCTGGCCACTGTGCACATCCTGTAACGGCTCAGGTATCGGCATACCGTGTTGATGCAGAAAAGCCAGGAAATCCTCCACCTGCACTCGGTTATTACCACGCCCTGGCAATTTGTAAGCCTTCAAATAACCCTTCTCAATCCACCGAATCACTGTGCGAAGCGTGACATCGCAGTACTGGGCTATTTCTCCACTGGTTAATACTGATTTCTTTTTCATGCTTGACGATTCACTTTTTGTTAAGTATACCTAAATATACAAATGTCGCAAATGTCACTTATAACTTATTTGTCGCTTTGTTTGCATTATTATGCACTGTATTTTTATGAGGTACATTTTTATGCCTGGATCAATTTTGTTAGTCGATGATGAAGTCGCCATCACGCAGTCGCTTAAGCGCATGCTTAAAAACGATGGCCATAGTGTTTTCACAGCAAACTCCACCAACAACGCCATGCAAATTCTTGCAAATCAAGATATGGACATGGTGATCTCAGACCAACGCATGCCCCAGGAACAAGGCTGTATTTTTTTGACTGAGGTGAAACACCGCTTCCCGGAAACCATACGCATGTTAATGAGCGGGTACTGTGATTTTGCAGCGTTAAGCACCGCAGTTAATGACGCCTCAATAGATCACTTTATTCAAAAACCCTGGGAAAATAATCAAGTCAAAGGCGTGGTGAATTCTGCACTGGAGCAACGCAGTAGAAAAATACCCATTAAACCCTTTTTTACCAATAGGCAACACGAGCTTGCTCAAGAACTTCCAGCTGCACTGGACGACAAACACATTCAACTCTACTTTCAACCCATCTGCCATGCCGATAACAAACAACTTTTCGGTGCAGAAATCTTGTCGCGCTGGCATCACACGGAGCAAGGCATTATCACTGCAGAGACTTTTATTCCAATCATCGGCCACAAGGGCTTACTCGGCAGTCTTTTTAAACAACAATTGCAAGAATTGTTTCTCGAACTGGGAGACTTGCTCAAGATCATGCATCTTTCTATTAATCTTCCTCCTTCGGTACTGCACAACGACGCCAACTGGGAAGAGTTATTGATGCTACTGAGAGAAACACAGAGCAATCTCGACCATCTGATTTTCGAAATTACCGAAACCGAGTTGATTTTCGATCTCGATACCACGTTACATCGCTTATCCGAATTGCGGGAGTTAGGCGTAAAAATTGCGCTCGATGATTTTTGTACCGGGTTTTCATCACTCAATTATTTGCGTCAACTACCAGTGAATATCATCAAGCTGGACAAGGCATTCACCTCCAGCATGAATCAGAACTTCCGCAGCTCTTCTATTTTATGGTCACTGATTGAACTCGCGGCAGAACTTGGCATTGATGTTATCGCTGAGGGCGTGGAATCCGAAGAGCAGGCCTATCAGTTGGAGTTTATGGGTTGCAAACTGCAGCAAGGGTATTGGCACGGCAAGCCCATGCCCAAACAAACATTTTGTGATCGACATGGAGCATAAGCACAACTCAACTAACTGAGCATTTATACATCGACAATATTCAAATCTATTTGCCATTGACTGGGAGACTATCTAAAATCGGCAACATATCTTGTCGGGGTGCCGCGATTGTCATTTTGCATTAGAAGCAATAGTCGTTGGCTGAGAGTTACCCGTATAACCTGAACTGGATAATGCCAGCGGAGGGAACAAGTGAAGTTATCAGAAAGACGTTTGTAGCCGTAGCCAATACACCTCCTACACCGCCCTTCTTCTCCTCACTCCTCCTTTCCTCTGGCCTATTCAGTTTTATCCTCTTCGCCGTGAGAGTTTTGAGGTCGATACCATGAACCAAACTGAACAACCTATTCTTCGCGAAACTGCCCAGGTCGATGAAGCCTCGGTACAACCCTTTCCCTCTTCGCAAAAAATCTATGTCGAAGGTAGCCGGAAAGATATCCAAGTACCGATGCGTGAAATTAAACTCACCAGCACACCGGTGATGGGTCAGGATGGCACCACCAAACTGGAACCCAATGCGCCGGTGCGAGTGTACGACACCTCCGGCCCCTACACTGACCCAAAGGCCAATATTGATATTCGCAAAGGCCTGACAACAGTGCGCGAACAGTGGATTCTCGATCGCGATGATACCGAGCAGTTAGGTCAAGTTAACTCTGAATACGCGCAACAACGCCTCGACGATAAAAGTCTCGACACACTGCGTTTTGACCTCAAACGCAAACCTCGCCGCGCCAAAGTGGGTAAAAATGTCAGCCAGCTACACTACGCGCGCCAGGGCATTATCACACCCGAAATGGAATACATTGCCATCCGTGAAAACATGGCGCTGGCGCAAGCCAAGGAGCAGGGCCTGTTAGCCGAGCAGCATCCAGGTGAAAGTTTTGGCGCCAATATTCCCAATGAAATTACGCCGGAATTTGTACGCAGTGAAGTGGCACTAGGCCGAGCAGTGATTCCCGCCAATATCAATCATACCGAACTGGAACCGATGATTATCGGTCGCAACTTTCTGGTAAAGATCAACGGCAATATCGGTAACTCGGCACTGGGCTCTTCCATCGAAGAGGAAGTAGCCAAGCTGACATGGGGCATTCGCTGGGGCGCCGATACCATGATGGATCTGTCCACCGGTAAAAACATTCACGAAACCCGCGAGTGGATTATTCGCAATTCGCCGGTTCCAGTCGGTACGGTACCTATTTATCAGGCACTGGAAAAAGTCGATGGCATTGCTGAAAACCTGACCTGGGAAATCTTCCGCGACACTTTAATTGAACAGGCTGAACAGGGCGTAGATTACTTTACCATCCATGCTGGCGTGTTACTGCGTTATGTTCCGATGACCGCCAAACGTGTCACTGGTATTGTTTCGCGCGGCGGCTCCATCATGGCCAAGTGGTGTCTGGCGCACCACAAGGAAAATTTCCTTTACACCCACTTCGAAGAAATCTGCGAAATTATGAAGGCCTACGATGTCACCTTCTCACTGGGTGACGGTCTGCGCCCTGGCTCGATTGCCGATGCCAACGACGAAGCACAATTCGGCGAATTGGAAACACTGGGTGAACTAACAAAGATTGCCTGGAAGCACGACGTACAATGCTTTATCGAAGGCCCCGGCCATGTCCCTATGCACCTGATTAAAGAGAATATGGATAAGCAGTTGCGCGAATGTCACGAAGCGCCCTTCTATACACTTGGGCCATTGACTACCGATATCGCACCGGGCTATGACCATATCACTTCCGGCATCGGTGCGGCGATGATTGGCTGGTACGGCTGTGCCATGCTCTGTTATGTAACACCGAAAGAACATTTGGGCTTACCCAATAAAGACGATGTTAAAGAAGGCATCATCACGTACAAGATCGCCGCCCACGCTGCGGACTTGGCCAAGGGACACCCCGGCGCACAACTGCGAGATAACGCTTTATCCAAGGCGCGCTTTGAATTTCGCTGGGAAGACCAATTTAATCTCGGGCTCGACCCCGACACTGCGCGCAATTATCATGACGAAACCTTGCCGAAGGAATCTGCCAAAGTGGCGCATTTCTGTTCCATGTGCGGCCCAAAATTCTGTTCAATGAAAATATCACAGGAAGTGCGCGACTATGCCGCTGAGCAAGGTGTTGATATAGGCGGAGCTGATACCATTCAGCTGATTGATATCGACGACGGCATGCAAAAGATGTCTGAGCAGTTCAAAGAACAGGGCTCGGAGATTTATCACAAGGTCTGAGCCGATGAATGTTGCACCACTGACAACAAGCGAGAGTCTGTTTCCTGCGGATAAACATCCGAGCCAGCACTCATTGCATATCGGTATTGCTGGCGCAGGATTGATGGGCCGAATCATGGCCTGGCAACTTCTCCGTCTCGGCCACCAAGTAACATTGTTTGATCAGGATATCCAACAGGGCGAAGCCAGTGCTGCGCGCGTAGCAGCTGCCATGCTAGCGCCCTTTAGTGAAGCTGTTAGCACAGAGAGAATGATTTTTGATTGGGGAATACAGGCGCTGCAACAATGGCCTGAATTATTACAACAGCTGAAAACCGATTGCGGTGAGAGCATCAGCTTTCAGCAACGCGGTAGCATCATAGTCGCTCATACGGCTGACCAAAATGATCTGGATTTTTTCAACCTACAATTACAACAACGACTACCAGATCAACAACAGCATATTGAATGCTGTAACAGGCAACGGCTACAGGAATTAGAACCAGAACTGACCCAAAACTTTTCATCAGCTATCTATCTGCAACAGGAAGGTTGCTTGGATAACTGGGCGCTACTGGATAACTTAGCCCTAGCCATCGATAAACTTGGCGCGACCTGGCATCAGTGTGTTTCGGCAACAACTATCCAACCTAATCTGATTACCACAAACGAACCGGTTGACGGCCAACATCAACACCACTTTGACATAGTGTTAGATACGCGAGGCCTCGGCGCCAAAACTCAACTCAAGGATTTACGCGGTGTTCGCGGTGAAGTGTTATGGGTACAGGCACCAGAGGTAAAATTGACACGCCCAGTGCGATTAATGCATCCACGTTATCAGCTTTACATCGCGCCCAAACCCAACAATCTCTATGTGATTGGCGCTACCGAAATTGAAAGTGAATCAATGGCGCCAATCACTGTGCGCTCAAGCCTGGAATTACAGTCCGCACTGTTCAGCCTTCACACAGGTTTTGCCGAGGCCACAATTGTTCGCGCCTTTGCCAATTGCCGACCAGCATTTTTGGACAACCTGCCGCGCATTGATTGTCAACCAGGTTTAATCAGCATCAATGGACTGTACCGTCACGGTTATTTACTCGCACCCTTTGTGCTTGAATCAGCGTTGTCATTATTCAACGACAACGTACAAAGTCCGATTGTCAAAACGATGACTTAACAATTTTATGATTACTATCCACGTTAATAGCGAAGCTAAACAAATCGACAACAGCAGCAGCATTGCTGAAGCACTCACCGCCTGGGGCTATCAATCGGAAAAAATCGCGTTAGCGATTAATGGCGAATTCGTACCGCGTACCGAGTACAACGATCATTATTTTCAGGCAGGCGATCAAGTGGATGTGGTTGCGCCAATTCAGGGGGGATAAGCATGTCAGCCAAAGAATTAAGTCAAGACAGCTGGCAGCTTTACGGCAAAGCCTTTAACAGCCGCTTGTTAGTTGGTACCGCACTCTACCCCTCGCCACAGGTAATGCAGGATTCGATTCGTGCATCCGGCACCGAAATTGTCACCGTTTCATTACGCCGACAATCGCCCGAATCCGGTGGCGGCAGTTCGATGTGGGAATTTATCAAAGAATTGGGCTGCGCAGTGCTGCCAAACACAGCCGGTTGTCGCACCGTCAAGGAAGCGGTAACCCTCGCACAAATGTCACGGGAAATTTTTCAAACACCCTGGATTAAGCTGGAAGTCGTAGGCGATGATTACAATTTACAACCCGACCCGGTAGCCACCTTAAAAGCAGCCGAGCAACTTATTGAACTGGGCTTCGAAGTTTTTCCATACTGCACCGATGATTTAGTCATGTGCCAATACTTACGAGATGCAGGCTGCAAAGTATTGATGCCCTGGGGTGCTCCCATCGGTACCGGCCGCGGCCTGATGAACCCCTATGCGCTGCAAACCATTCGTGAACGCATTCCCGACATACCGTTAATTGTCGATGCAGGCATTGGCAAACCATCGCATGCTGTACAGGCTTTGGAATTGGGTTATGACGGCATCTTGTTAAACACGGCTATCGCCAAAGCGGTTGATCCGGTATTGATGGCCAGCGCTTTCCGCTCGGCCATTGAAACCGGGCGACAAAGTTATCTGGCTGGTAGCATGCCGGAACGACAAACGGCACAACCCAGCACACCCACAGTTGGCACACCCTTTTGGCATCAATCCAAATAGTACAACTCAAACAAAGCGTTAGGTATGAGCTCACAAAACATTAGCAAACCCATCGTTTGGACCATTGCCGGCTCTGACTCTGGCGGCGGGGCTGGCATTCAGGCTGATCTGCATACCTTTCAGGATTTCGGCGTGTATGGTTGTAGCGTTGTCACAGCTCTAACTGCGCAAAACTCTACAGCAGTAGAACATATTGAAGCGACTTCGGCTGAAAGTCTGCAACAACAAATACAAACACTTTCAAAGGACTTGCCCGCTGCTGTTATTAAAATCGGCATGCTGGCCTCCAGTTACACGGCAGAAATCGTTGCAAAGTTCCTTGAAAATTTCGAAGGCCAAGTGATTTATGATCCAGTAATGAAAGCCAGCACTGGTCAAAGTCTATTAGACACGAATGCAAAAAACTATGTGATCGAACAGCTCTTACCAAAGGTTAGTGTGCTTACACCTAATACCGATGAAGCAGCTTTACTCACAGGCACTTCAATTAATAACTATGAAGACATTGAAGCCGCAGCCAAGAAAATTCTGGCAATGGGCTGTCAGTCGGTGATGATTACCGGCGGACATTTTCATACCATCAAGGGCAAACGCCTTGATTACTGGAGCAATGGAACAGACAGCTTTTGGTTAAGCGGCGATGATATCGATACTGCACATACTCATGGCAGCGGCTGCACTTTCTCTTCTGCTATTGCAGCATCATTGGCTACAGGTCACGATATAGTTGATGCGTTAGCTCAAGCAAAAGCTTATGTTAGCCAGGGTATTCGTCATGCCCGTCAATTGGGTGCGGGGTCCGGACCTGTTGCACACAACGGGCAGCGAACAACATTAGCCGACTTTCCAAGAGCCTTTTTATCATCAGAGGCAGCAACTGCATCGCCACTCTCGTTTCCGAGCTGTGACGGCGAGTTAGGCCTCTATCCTGTTGTCGATTCTGCCGACTGGATTGAAAAGTTATTACCACTGGGACCGAAAACCATCCAGCTTCGCGTCAAAGACAAATCGGAAAGCTTTTTAAAACAGGAAATTGAACGCGCTGTTAGCCTCGCAACACAATACGACGCAAGATTATTTATCAATGACTATTGGCAACTGGCCATCGAGGCTGGCGCCTATGGCGTGCATCTCGGGCAGGAGGATTTACAGGATGCCGACCTGCAGGCTATTGCCGCGGCTGACTTACGTTTGGGCATCAGCACCCACAGTGACTTTGAAATCGCCCGCGCTCACAGTATCAACCCCAGCTATATCGCCATCGGGCCGATTTATAGCACTACCACCAAAGTAATGAAATTTACACCACAGGGGCTGGAGCAATTATCGATCTGGACGGAATTATTAAAGGATCACTATCCATTGACGGCTATTGGTGGGATTAACCTGGAACGCGCCCCTAAAGTATTGGCAACTGGCGTGGGCAGCGTGGCAGTGGTCACGGCGATTACTGAAGCTGCGGATTATCAGCATGCCGTTGGCGAATTAATGAACGCTCACGATCAGCAATTCACACATTAAATATTCAGCTGACAACCTCAACACCTACACAGCTTAAGGTGATTTTTTTCATACTCAGCAATAGCTCTTTCAAATGCGCCAGGTCCTCGGCCTGATTTTTAACTGCCGAGGCGTAGTTTCTCAACATATCTGAGAGCTGGTGGAGTGTAAGCCCCACATCTTCCAAGCTTCCTGCATGTGGCAGTAACACCTTTTCGATGAGCTCTCTGAATTTCTCATTACTGATGGCAATCTCTGCGTCGCTGGCTGCATTCATTCCTTCTAACAAAGACTCAGCATTGGGCGATGCATGAATGATTTCATAGGGCTGGATAGCAATAAACTCAAATAGCAGGTCCAGTTTGGCACCTAAATCACCCGGATCTGCCAATCCAATCAGCCCTTCTTCGATTTGCTGAATGGTGCGCTCAGTGTGCAAGCGGATAGTGCCGATCAGTACCTCATCCTTATTGGAAAAGCTGTTGTACAGAGTCTGGCGTGAAATACCGGCCTCTTTAGCAATATCGTTCATGGTGGTTCGCTGCACACTGTACCGGGAAAAAATACGGAATGCCGCTTCAATGATGTCTATTTCTCTTTGATTCATGCCGGACATATTGACATATCATGAACTTATGTCAACAATTGGACACTTTGACTAATTTTGTCCACATGACGCCCATAAAGGTGAAAGGAGGATATCACCATGTTTGCAAAACCACTTGGCCGCTTCTTAGCTAAAACTATGCTGGAACCCTTACCCCAACCCTTCGACAAAACGCCCAAAGACTATGGGATGGACTACCGTGACGTCGAATTTCCAACCCGTGATGGCCTTACCCTACGCGGCTGGCTGGTCAACGAGAAAGCCGATAAAGTCGTTGCCATTACCCACTTCGGCTACCGTGCAAATCGCTTTGGCTACCAACTCAAGTATCAACCATTACTGACCAAGCCCTACAACAAAGAAATCGAATTCTGCAAAGTGGCCGAGCAATTGGTAAACGACGGCTATGCCGTATTGATGTACGACTTACGCAACCACGGCGAAAGTGACAAATCCGATCGAGGTGTCGGTACCGGTGGCCATGGCGAGCGCTTTGATGTGATCGCTGCGGTAGAGTTTCTTGCCAATGACCCAGCCATGGCCGGCAAGCCCATTGGCCTGTTGAGCTATTGCTATGGCGCTAGCACCAGCTTCTTCGCTATGGAAGAAGACAGCGAAATTTTCAAAAAATGTGGTGTTAAGGCGATGGTTGCCCTACAGCCGCTGGCTAATGGCGATTACCTTAAATCCGTTAAACTTCCAAACTCTATCTATAATGCTGCCGAACAGTACTTTAAAGAACAAACCGGCGGTTACTCATTAATGGCGCCTTTGGAAGAAGCAGCAAAGTCCGTTTGTGTCCCCACACGCTTAGTACAGGCGCGCAAGGACCCCAACACGAATATGGATAAAGTGAAGCAAATGTACGAAAACTTTCCGGTGGAAAAGGAAATGTTCTGGCTGGAAGAACCCACTCACCGCTTTGATGGTTACAACTGGTTTGCCGCTCACCCAAAAGACATGCTGACGTGGTTTAATAAATACATGAAGACAGAAGCTTCAGCAGCTGCTTAATTTATGTGTTTCAAATTTTTTATAGGAAGACTCTCAACGTGAGCCTTCCTATTTACAACCAAGCTTTTCCATTAAATTGTTTGCTAAATGTTGATCCCCTATTTCAATCAACTGTTCTCTTACAACCGAAAACCCCTGCTTCTCGAAAAAAGGTTTTGCCGTTTCACTAACATTGGAATAGAGTCGAGGAAAGCTTTCCCCCTTCTCGAGTATTCGATGCATTAAAGCAACACCTACCCCCTGTGCCTGATAACGTCCATGTACAAAAAAATGATCGATATAACCATCCTCTTGAAGATCTGCATAACCGACTACTTTGCCATTTAAACTGGCGATAAAAGGTTTAATAGCCCGCATTTTTTCGACAAAAATATTTTGATCAAGATCATCAGGAGCCCAAGCCTGCAGTTGTTCTTCGCTATATTGCTCAGTACATCCTAGCCGAATAGCTGTATAGAAAACCTCCCATAATTCAGTTTCTTTACCACTTTTATAACAATCTACTTTAATCATTAATCAAATATCCAAAGGTATATTTCTATCCTCTTAATTATCGCAGTAAATTTAAGTGCAGGCTTTCGCCCTACTGGGCAAGTTCATTTTCTTTGGACGCCCAAAGAAAACAGAACCAAAAGAAATGCGCCCACTTCCATCGCCCTTCGGGTACCCTGCGCTTCTCAAATTTCTTTCGGCACGCGGTCCGAACTCACAAAAAATGATACCCAATCATTTTTCGCTCAAACATACGGCCGCTCTATGGGCCGAAAAAATTCTCCGATGCTCGGCGACTACAAAAGGGAAATTGAAAATCAAAAGACAAAGTCCTAACCCCAGTGTCTTTGCTAATTATCAGTTTTCAAATTGAGTATTAGCACTACCGCAACTTACATCAGCCGGATAATCCGTCGCGCCATCGGCATCATTATCAAGTGCGTCATTACATTCAGGAATAGCTGCTAGATCAGGACGCAAAACAAAAAAACGGCCATCAGTATTAGCTGTCACCATCAAGCCACTATCGAAATAAGGAAACACACTCCAGACACCGTTATATTCGGCACTATTATTTTGTGGCCATGTATCAAAGTAGGCAATTTCTCGTAATTCGTTCTGCGCCATATCGCCGTGGCGTAATACTCTGACACCCGAAGTATAATTGGCCTGATAGACATGTTTATCTTTTACGTAAAGATTGTGATCAATACTATTAGTTGTGTTACGAAAATCGCCGGTATAAATCGGGTTCGATAGATCGCGGACATCAAAAATCAGCGTGCGCGTATTGACACCATAATCCGTCTCATCAAATTCATCACCCAATAAAAAATAATTGTGATCTTCCGTTAACCAACCCTGATGAGTGTAACCCCGCTGACTGTAACTGCGCCTTGCAATTAATTGTGGATTATTTTTTTCCGTCACATCAACAATCGACAATGTATCTTCATTAGCAGCAAAACATATTTCCCTGCCGAGATAACTGCCATCATCACCCCAGTAAGTCACACATTGCACATCGTGCGTATAACCATCACCGGAATAACAACCGGCGAAAGCAGGCATATGCGGGTTATCCATATCAATCATATGTAAGCCGCCGTTACAGGTATTGGAACCGACTACATAGGCAAAATTAGTATCTTCGTTAACAGCAACATTATGCGCGCTGCCAAATTCCTGATAGTGCGCAACTGCGGCTATCGTTTCACCATCACTACGATTCACTAAATCTTTAATGTGCACCACCTGCAGACCATGCCCGGGAGCCTCACTGACAATTACCGCATGACCGTTAATTAACTTCACATCTCGCCAGTTTGACGCCACTGTAGCTGAGGGTAAAAAGGCTGCAAACTCCGGCTGCTCCGGGTCGGTAATACGAATAAACGCCGTACCGTTTACCAACCCTAAAAACACATAATCATCGCCATTTAACTCATCCTGCCAGCCCCAAATATCGGAAGCATCTGCATTAAAATTTAGCCCCGATATCATATCGACATTGAGGCAGGGATAATCGCCCGCAGTACCATTAAAACATTCTTCACCAGTAACGCTGGTGGCGGTGACATTATTGCTGCCTGGGTTATTGGGTTGTGGGTGTTGGTGGCCGTTACCAGTATCATTTCCGCCACCACCACCTCCACCACAAGCGAGCAATTGAAATGTGATCATGATAACTAAGGCAAATTTTTTCATAACGTGTTATGTATTTTATTAATAAGTGGAATTAATCATGTCCAATTGCCCTACCGAGTAACATCCGTACTTAAAAGTAGAGCACCAAGCCCTTCAGTATTGGAACTACTTTCAATGGATTTTTCCAGGAGTTAAAAAACACCACACTCAAACTAACTTCTGAGCCAGGAACACACCAAGCAACCAATAGAAATTTTTTATATTTTTTCTGTACAATAATTAATAATTCGATATCTTCATATCTGGACATTCATCAAATAACTCAAGCCTTCGGAAACTAAAAAATATAGCTTTATCAACAAGTTAGCCAGACATTGCCAACCACCACTTCACGTTACCTTCACAATTTGACCCGACTAATAGAGTCAAGTATATTCTTCCGAGTTGGCGTCGTTAATCTTAACGACCTAGTGGTCGACAAATAATAAACTATCATAATAGCGATCAAACAAAAGGGAAGGTAACCCCATGGGTACAGCTTCTTTAGACACTTCATCTTTACCGTCTTCAAATCAATACGGCCAATTCTTGCTTAGCAAGAAATTTGCGATCAACTTATTTCTAGGTTGGACTTTTATTGTCAGCCTGCCCTTTGTTTTGCACGCAATTGCTAACGGTTTTGGCTTTTTGTTCATGGGCATTCAAGAACACCGATCATTTCGTACAGTACCCTTTTCGTTAACAACCTATGGTATCGCATCGCACATGATGCTAATGGCGACGATGAATGTGCTGGCACCTGTCCAGTTGTACTTTGGCTTTAGCGGTAAGAACAAGCCCTTTCATCGTAAGTTAGGTAAAGTCTTTCTAGGTTGTGCGTTTATTGGTTCGGCATCAGGCTGGATTTATGTTTTATTTAACGGCTCAGGCTACAACGGCATAGATACCAATAGTTCCGCTCTTTATGGCATTGTCATTTTCTACTCAGCCTATAGAGGTCTTCGCGCTATTCTTAATCGCCAGTTTAATGAACACAAAGAATGGGCGATTCGATTGTTCGCATTGGGTATTAGCTCGTGGTTATTCCGTATTATTCATGCCAATTGGGCCTTCTTGCTGGGCGATTTTGGTGCCAACACCATGTGGAAACAAGCAATCATTTCATATGGCTTCTATCTAATTCCACTTGCAGGCATTGAAGTTTACTTCAGACTGAAAAAAGCAGGAATGCTAGGATGGGCGCCACGTTATGCCCCCCTATTGCTGGCCATAGCAGGCGGCTTGTTCTTAACAAACGGCTCTATACCTCTGTTAATGAATGTTATCAATGAAGGCTTTATTAATGATGGCTGATCGTTTTAGCCCTATTAGCAGCAACCTGGTACTTTTTATTTCATTAAGAAATGATTGCTAAGCCTTAAAAGTTTTCCAAGCATAATTAAAAATCACCAACAATAATTAATAGTAACAGGTGAATCGATGAGTGTTGATGTAAGTAATGAATTAGGCACTGATGCTGCTAATACTAAATCCACAGCAATAAACCGTTTTCTAATAGCTGTTTGGCTTTTATCGCTACCCTTCTGTTTAGATGCAATTAATACTGGTTATAGCTATCTCTTTTTAGGGCAGGGTCAACCCCCTGTCTTTTTAGGAATGGGAGCTGCTGAATGGATACCCACGGCCGGTGCAATCGGTGGTAATAACTCGGCTTTTCATCTAATGATAGGCGGCATCCTTTGCTTAATTATGCCGCTGCAGTTGTACTTAGTACTGAATGAAAAGGGCGGCACCTGGAACGCCTCTCTCACCGATGCAGCTGTGATCTTTTGCTGGGCCATGTTTTTGTGTGCAACAACTTTTTTCGGCGGTCATTCTCTATTAAACGATGCCGATGCAGTATTACTCCATAACCATGTACTATTTCAAAGCATAGCTACCTACGATATTTGTCTTGCCTATTTAGCCTATAGAACCGGCCAGGCCAGATTGAAAAATGACATACAGCAGTACAAGGAATTTGCGATTCGGCTTTTCACTCTAGGCATTGGTATCTGGTTAGTCAGGGTACTTGAAGGGTGGTGGCAACTAGGCGGTGGCTTTGGGGTAAGTGCAGACGCGCAATTACTTTTTAATAGTTGGGCATTTTTTATCTTGCCGCTTATTGGTTTACAAATTTATTTCCATAGACAAAAGACAAGAAAAGAGGATGACAGCAAGCATTCATCCGCTGCTGCCCTATCTTGGTTCGGCATTGCATTTATTGCCATCGGCGGATTGAGTTATTACTTTTAAAAAAACAGGCGAAGACAATGCAAAAAAGAATCCTAATATTTTTTTCGGTGCTATTTTCGCTAACTGCCTGCACTCCTCAATATTATGATGTGGATTTTGTTTTGGGCGATAGAATTAGCCAAACGGCTTTAGATGAAAACGGCGAAACATTAGCGCTGCCATCGATTGAAGAAAATGGCTCTGTTATCTATTCCGAAGAATTAACAAACAAAACCTCTGAATTCGGCAGCTATTTTCCCTACTACACAAGAAAAACGTCACTCTTGACTAACAATGTTTTTGCCATTGAATCTAAAGTTAAAACCAGCAGCGCAGGAAGATGTAATAGACTTAAGCGTCATTTTCTTCGCTATCTAGGTGATGTCTATGACCAACGACCTAATGTGGATGGACAAGTGCAGTTCATTTCTAACGATAAAAACCGTCAATTATCGATACACTGTATAAAAGAAGACGATAAGACTTTTGTAACGCTGCAGTTACATGCACTTGATGAAATAGCAAAAATTGACGAGCACATGAAACAGACTGAACAGATTGCTGCTAGTAATAGTAATGAAGATACAGCAGAGCAGCTTAGCCAGACTGAAGTTTCAACAGCAAACCAAAATTAGTGACTTTTCAGGTAGCATGTTTGAGGTTATCTGTTGATTGTCGCAGTAAGTTTTAGCGTAGGGTTTCGCCCTGCTGGGCGAGTCACTTTTCTTTGCTTGGCCAAAGAAAAGTGACCAAAAGAAAAGCCACCCAATTCCGTCGCCCTTCGGGTTCCCTGCGCTTCTCAAATTTCTTTCGGCACGCGGTCCGAACTCACAAAAAATGATACTCAATCATTTTTTGCTCAAACATACGGCCGCTCTAAGGGCCGAAAAAATTCTCCGATGCTCGGCGACTACAAAAGGGAAATTGAAGGTCAAAAGAAAAAACAATGAAACAAATCGAGTATCTACTTTATTACTTTTTCGGTCATTGACAGGATCTGATCAAAAACCAGGTCCTGTGCTGACCATACCAAATTGTGATCGCCACCCTCTGCAACGATTAAAGAAAAATTATCTTTGTTCCTCCCGAATTCTTTTTGAATAGACTCTGACCAAATTTTTTCTAATTGCTCGTCAAACATTGGCTTTTCTTCAGAATGAGCAATGTAAACACTAGGTATAGTTATTGGCGGAGGGTACTGCTCAAACAAATCGATCGCTTTAGGAAATGCAGCAACCTCCTTTTGATAATTTTGAACAAAACTTCTTCGGCTCTGCATGCGTTGAAAAAGTTGCATATCTAACCAAGCTTGATCGGAAAAATTTTCAGGCCTTGATTGCAAAAATTTATTCAGCAAACGTAAAAAGGGCCAAGGAAGGCTAGGAGAAGGAAGGTTGTCGATATTCTGAAGAAATTCTTCCCTTTGCCACATAGCCCGCCACGCAGAGACTGTTGCAGCATCAAGGTAGATCATTCCCTTTACTCGGTCACCTGCTTCTTGCGCTGTTATTCGAATCGTAGCTCCTCCGTAAGAATGACCTACCAAGATGAGAGGAGAATCGCTATCTACTTGAGACAAAATCTCATAGGCCTCCTTGCCTTCACGTATAACATTATGATGGTCAGGATAAACTTCACTCCAGCCCATGCCAGCCCGATCATATGTACAAGTACGTACCGAACTTTCTGTCGCAAACCTGCGCTGCAGTTCAAACCAATAGGGTGAAAACACCCCGCTACCTGACTCAAACCAAATCATGGCTTTTGGTACTTGACCATCAGCCGGATCCACACAATGGACATGCACTTTTCGATTAGCCACCTCAACATAAGAACCAGGAGCTTTTGGCAGAGGCCAAAAATCAACAAAGGCAAAAATTAGTAAAACTAATAAGATACTTAAAAGAGGAAATAGCCACTTTTTCATTTGTTATTCTCCAGCTGTTAATTAATAAGCTGTGAGGCTCTATAACGGGGACTATTAAACAAGGAGACGCTATCCCTAGTCTCTGGCTTATTATTTTTATAATTTAATAGTTACGAAAATAACCGATTTCCAAAGCTCTGACAAATGGAGATAAGCTATTTACGATTTTAAGTAATATATGCTTTTGATTTTTATTCTCCTTTCGTAGTCGCCTGAGTTTTGCCAGAAATAACGGCGGAAACAGCGAGGACTGTCTGAGCTATTTTTGATTGAATATCAAAAATGGTGAGTTCCGCAGCGGCCGTTATTTCTGGCTAAATTCAGGTTTCCCGAAGGGCGATGGAGTTGGGTGCCGTTTCTTTTGGTTCTGTTTTCTTTGGGCAAGCAAAGAAAATGAACTCGCCCAGCAGGGCGAAACCCTGCATCCAAATCTACTACGATAATTAAGAAAAATAACTTGCCACCGAGCAACCCCCAGCAAAGCTTTTAAGAATTAATCAGCCAATTAATTCCCTTTCGATATCGGCGGATGAAAAATCATCTGCACCACATTCCCATCCGGATCCAAACAATAAAAACTCCGCGCCCCATCCCGATGCGTCTTCGGCACACTCTTCATCCGAATATTATGACTGGATAAAAACGCATACCACACATCAACCTGATCCATTTCATCGATAATAAAACCAATATGGTCCAGGCGTTGTTGTGCCGGATCACGCGAGCCCCCCATAAAACGGTGCAGCGCCAAGTTGTCATTGCCGGAGGTGAGATAATAATTGTCAGGGTCAGGCTGCCATTCGATGGTCATGCCCAGCAGCTCGGTATAAAACTTGATGGTTTCTTCAAAATTCTCCACAAACAACGCCACATGGCGCATACCGGCGGTAGGTTTTGGTTGCTGAACACTCATGCTTTTAATCCTTAGGAATCGAGCTCGACTATTTCGTAGCTATGAGTCACTGTAACTCCGGCCGCTTCCATCATAATTGACGCGGAACAATATTTTTCTGCCGACAAACTCACAGCCCTCTTCACCTGTGATTCCTTTAGATTGCGCCCGGTAACAATAAACTTGAGATGAATTTTGGTAAAAACAGCGGGAATAGCATCGGCACGCTCAGCATCCAGTTCAGCGACACAGCCCTCAACATCCTGGCGGGCTTTTTTCAACATACTGAGCACATCAAAGGAAGCACAACCGCCCATGCCCATCAGCAACATTTCCATTGGTCGCGGACCGCGGTTAAGTCCACCATGATCCGGCGGCCCATCCATCACGACAGTATGACCGGTTTCTGATTCGGCGCTGAAACTGACGCCATCGTCCCATGTAACGGTTGCTTTCATAGTGGTATTTCAATCCCTATTGCAGGTTATTCGCTCTTATGAGCAAGCAGGCGGGCAAGCTTAGCATATTCTTTCACATAGAATCTCGCGGCCGTTTAAACACATAGGCAGCATCGAAATGGCTTTGAAAATAGCTTGTAAGTGGCTATCCAGCCTACGAAATCCGTCATCTGCACATCAAAACTGAGAGAAAGAACACAAATGTGGTGAGAACCTAGCGAAACTTGCAATTTGAAGCCATACTGATGTTTCAAAACATTCGCGCTGATATTCAGTAGCGCAAACCTGTTTTAACCATAGTTATAAATAAAAGAGGATATTCTCTTGGTCAGCGTCGCTCTAAACCCACATATTAAAAATGTGGATGAATTTCTAAACCACTGTCACCGCCGCCGCTATCCCGCGAAGAGTACAATTATTTATGCCGGTGATACCAGTGACTCCCTCTACTACATCATCGAAGGCTCGGTCACAGTTCTGATTGAAGACGATGAAGGCAAGGAAATGATTGTTGCCTACCTGAACAAGGGCGACTTTTTCGGCGAGATGGGCCTATTTGATGACCAGGAATCGCGCAGTGCCTGGGTACGCGCCAAAACCCAATGTGAAGTGGGTGAAATCAGCTACACCAAATTCCGCGAGGTGAGCGAGAAAAATCCAGAAATTCTGTTCGCCATCGGCACCCAAATGGCCAAGCGCCTGCGGGAGACCACTCAGAAGGTGGGCGATCTGGCTTTTCTGGATGTCACCGGTCGTGTTGCCCGTACTTTGTTGGATCTGTGCAAACAACCCGATGCCATGACTCATCCCGATGGTATGCAAATCAAAATTACCCGCCAGGAGATTGGCCGTATCGTTGGCTGCTCTCGTGAAATGGTGGGCCGGGTATTAAAAACACTGGAAGACCAGGGGCTGGTTGAGGCCCATGGTAAAACCATGGTGGTGTTTGGTACTCGCTGACGAAGGTATTGCTTTCTCAAAGAAGATATTGCTTTTTCAAAAAAGCCGCACCATGTTAAAGCCGCAATCAGTTGCGGCTTTTTTGTTGCTTTCAATTTAATCTTCTCAGAAGAACAACTCTTTAAGCTTTTGCCCTGGTTCATCGGCACGCATAAAGGCCTCACCCACCAGGAAGGCATTCACCCCCTGTTCACGCATCGCTGATACATCATCCAAGGTATGAATAGCACTCTCGGTTACCACGATACGATCATCACCAATATGTGGCAGTAGGTTAAAAGTCGTATCCAGTGTGGTCTCGAAGGTATTGAGGTCGCGATTATTGATACCCACCAGAGTATTGCCTAGAGGCAGGGAGCGATCCAGCTCTTCACGGTTATGTACCTCAATCAAAACATCCAGCCCCAACTCTTTAGCCAAATGATTTAAATCAGCCATTTGCTGATCTTCAAGGCAGGCCACAATCAGCAAAATACAGTCGGCGCCAATCGCTCTGGCTTCATAAACCTGATAGGGTTCAACAATAAAATCCTTGCGAATTACCGGCAGTGAACACGCTGCTCTGGCCTGCTGTAGATACTCTTCACAACCCTGAAAAAAATCTTTATCAGTCAACACCGACAAGCAGGCGGCACCACCTTGTTCATAGCTTTTAGCAATAGAGGCGGGATCAAACTGTTCGCGCATCACGCCTTTACTGGGGGAAGCTTTTTTTGCTTCAGCAATAATTGCTGATTGACCAACATCTAACTTTGCGCGCATGGCATTCACAAAACCGCGGCAAGCGGACTGTTGCTTAATATGCTGCTCTAAATCACTGATGGAAACCGAGGCTGAACGTTCCGCAACTTCTTCCAGTTTACGGGCGACAATTTTTTTCAAAATGGTTGGGGTCGACATAATATTCTCTACAACAAAATCTACTTATGCTGACTTCATCGCTTCAGTAACCAACGCCAGCTCTTTTAATTTTTCAGCGGCTGTACCACTGGCAATAATATCTTGCGCCAATGCTATACCCTGTTCCAGGCTACTGGCCACATCAGCAGCATACAAAGCAGCACCGGCATTTAATGCCACCATATTCGCAGCAGAACTCGACTCGCCAGACAACAAACTTTGAATCAGCGACAAGCTTTCACCAGCATCGGCTACCTTCAGATCTTCCAGCTTGCCTCGTTCAATTCCGAACTGTTCAGGACTAATGGTGTACTCAGTGATTTCACCGCGATTCAGCTCAACAACATGAGTATCAGCAGCGACACTGATTTCATCCAGACCATCAACCGAGTGCACCACCAATACATGTTCGCTACCTAAGGTATTCAACACTTCAGCAATCGGACGCAGCCATTGTTTATCGTACACACCCAATAATTGTTTTTTCACTCCAGCCGGATTGGTCATCGGACCTAACAGATTAAATATGGTTCGCGCCGCCAACTCTTTGCGTGGGCCAATGGCATGCTTCATGGCGCTGTGGTGATTTAACGCAAACATAAAACCGACACCGACTTCACTAATGCAACGCGCCACCTGTTCAGGATCTAAATCCAAACGCACACCGGCAGCCTCTAACAAATCGGCTGCACCACTTTTTGAACTAACGGAACGGTTACCGTGCTTGGCCACTTTGGCGCCAGCTGCGGCAGCAACAAAACTACTGGCGGTGGATACATTAAAAATACTGGCGCCGTCACCACCGGTGCCCACGATATCCACCATATGCTCATCGGCCGCATCAACCGGCGTTGCCAACTCACGCATCACAGCCACTGCACCGGTCAGCTCATCAACCGTTTCACCCTTGATACGCAGTGCCACAAGAAAACCGGCAATCTGTGCATCGGTGCATTGGCCGGTCATAATTTCCATCATAATGGCACGCATTTCTTCCGTGGAAAGTGAATTACCATCAATTAATGCAGCAACTGCCTGTTGAATTGTCATTGTTATTTTCCTTATCTAAGAAGCACTATCCAAAAAGTTTTTCAGTAAGTCGTGTCCGTGCTCAGTCAAAATAGATTCTGGATGAAACTGCACACCCTGCACGTCAAAAGTTTTATGGCGCAGACCCATAATTTCATCAATGTCACCGTCTTCAGTTTGAGTCCAGGCGGTAATTTCCAGACAATCCGGCAACAACTCTTTTTCTACTACTAGTGAGTGGTAACGAGTCGCTTCAAAGGGGTTTCTCAGCTCTTTAAACACACCTTGATCATTGTGATGGATGGCTGATGTTTTACCATGCATCACCTGCCGCGCACGTACCACCTTGCCACCAAATACCTGCCCTATGCTCTGATGTCCCAGACAAACTCCCAATATTGGAATTTTTCCGGCATAGGCTTTTATCGCAGCCAAGGATATACCTGCTTCATTCGGTGTACAGGGTCCAGGTGAAATCACAATTTGCCGTGGCTGCAATTTGGCTATTTGCTCGACAGTAATTTCATCATTGTGCACCACGTCGACCTCGGCCCCAAGTTCATTAAGATACTGCACGACGTTGTAGGTAAACGAATCATAGTTATCAATCATTAACAGCATCTAGCAGGTACTCTTATCAAAGCTCGCGTATTGTACGCAAGACCTCGCTGCGCGCACACCCCAACAGGTGTTATGAGGAGCCAGGGTTTGATCTTTTAGCCTCGATCTTTTAACTCTTGACCTTTCATCAGAGTGTGATAGTGTACTAGTACATGAATACAAAGCACAAGCCCAATTCCGAACAACAATCTGAGTTCCAATACAAACGAGAACTGATTGAGCATATCCTGACTGCTAGCGATGCCGATAGCCTGGAACAAATGCTCGAACACTTGTTGACGCCAGCCGAGTTCCTTGAGATCAGCAAACGCCTGCAGATCACTAAGTTACTTGAAGCGGGTATATCTCAACGCCAGATTGCCGAAACGCTGGGAGTGGGTATCGCCACAGTGACTCGCGGCTCAAGGGCGCTAAAAGATAATTCGACTTAACAACACGCTATTTAATTTGAGCCATTGAATTTTAAAAACAGTTTTTGGAAAGACAGTAACGACTAATGAGCAAACGTCCAGAGCCCATCACCTTAGCCCGCAAACCTCACTACATCACCATTGCTGAAGATTGCGATTTTTTCGGTCTATTCAAAAAAATTGAAAAGCGCTATGAACACTGTTTTTACCTGGAATCTCTGGGGGAAGACAGCCATATTGCCCGTCATTCCATTATCGGTTTTGACCCGGAGCAACTGCTCTACGCCAATGACAACCGTCTGACTATTGAGCAACGCGATGGCAGCAAAGAACATTACGACAGCGACGATACCTACAAAAACCCTTACGAATTACTGCGCACGATAGTGCCGCAAAATATTATCTCCCGAAAATATGCCGGTGGACTGACGGGTTATCTGGGCTACGATGCGATGAATTATTTCGAACCTAGCTTGAAACTGCAGGCCAGCGAGCTGTTCGACACTTTTCGTTTTGGTTTATTCAAGGATGGTTTAATTCTCGACAAAATGACCGGCGAACTGATTTATTTTTATTACGACCAGTCACGCTTGGCGTTAATTGAACAACTGATTGCCGAACCCGCTGTAGTGAATGGCGAACTATCCATCACTCCGATGGGAGAAACCATGTCGCGCAAACAGCACAGTGACGCGGTGATGAAGGTCAAACAAGATATTATCGATGGAAAAATTTTCCAGACTGAAGTGGGTTTTAAAAAACGCTTCAAGCTGGATGGCGACACCATCAATATCTATGAGCAAATGCGTGAGGTTAATCCATCACCGCAGATGTACTACGTTAAATTTGGTCCGCAAAAACTGATTGGCGCCAGCCCAGAGCTACTGTTCAGACTTCGCCAGGGAGAGATGGAAACTTTTCCTTTGGCCGGCACAACCAAGCGCGGCAGCACCCCCAAAGAAGACACGGCACTTGCCCGCACACTGCTCAATGATCCAAAGGAAATTGCCGAACACAATATGATTGTTGACCTACACCGTAACGACATCGGTCGTGTTGCCCGTTTCGGCACGGTGAAAGTTCGCAGCCTGATGGATATCAAACGCTTTAGTCATGTACAGCATATCTCCAGTGAAATCGTGGGCATCATCGCCGAAGATGAAGATATGTTTTCGGCGCTGGCCAGTAATTTCCCAGCCGGAACGCTAACTGGCGCTCCCAAAATCGAAGCTATGAAAATAATCGACGATCTGGAAAATGATGGTCGCGGTCCTTATGGAGGAGCGGTTGGGCACTTTTCTTTTAACGGCGACTGCACTTTCGCCATTCCCATTCGCACTGTATTTGCCAATGGCGAAGAGGCCTATGTTCAAACCTGCGGCGGTAATGTTTACGACTCCAACCCCGAGGACGAATACGAAGAAATTCGCCGCAAATTCGCTGGCACTAAAAAAGTGCTGGATCAATTTATCGCCGACGCTTAAACGACCTAACAAATTACTTAAGTTACCACTATGAAAGTTTTTATTATCGATAACTACGACTCGTTCACCTACAATCTGTACCAATTTATTGGTGAAATTCTCAGTGCCGAGCAATACTGTGGCCGCATTGCTGATTTTGACATCGTTGTTAAACGCAATGACGAAATAACTCTGGAACAAATTCAACAAGCTGCACCAGACCGCATTATTATTTCACCTGGGCCGGGCTCACCCGACGATGAAAGTTACTTCGGTGTTTGCGCTGATGTAATCAAACAACTGGGGCCATCGATTCCATTAATGGGTGTATGTTTGGGCATGCAGGGTATTGTTCATGTATTTGGCGGCAAAGTGGTGAAAGCCCATTTACCGATGCATGGAAAAATCAGCCCCATCAATCATGATAGTAGTGGTTTGTTTATCAACATTCCCGATCAACTGGAAGTGATGCGTTATCATTCACTGATGGCAGAGGCAGAAAGTTTTCCCGACTGCCTGCGCCTTACTGCACTCGTCGGGGATATCACTGCAGAACAATTTGAAGATCGGTCATTAATTCGCGCCGGTGGCGAATTTGAAATTATGGGAATACAACATCAGGAATACCCCATTTACGGAATACAATTTCACCCCGAATCCTTTGCTACGGAGGGCGGCAAAGAGTTAATCAGTAACTTTCTGTTCTGCCATTAAACCGCTTATCGTTAGAACGATTCTCCTGTTATAAAGAGAGAAAAGAGTTTAGGCAGGAATCAATTCTTCCAGGCTGTTTAGCACCAGATCAGGATTGGCTTCATCAATCACACCTCCGTGATTATAGCCACCACGAACACCGACCACAGGCATCGGCACCGCCTGAGCAGAATAGACGTCATTACCTGAATCTCCCACCATCAGACAATGAGCAGGTGTTACGCCAAGGCGCTGGCAGGCTACCATAAGCATGGTCGGTGCTGGTTTTTTTTCAGCTACACACTCACCGCCTAACAGAAGGTCAAAGTGGTGAGCAATTGCCAATGATTGCAACAATGCTGGCACAAACTGAATGGGTTTATTGGTAACAATCGCCATCGGCACACCCTGCGCTTGCCAATGCTCTAACGCAAGCTTCGCGCCTGGCAGCAAACTACTCGCTGAGCCATTGCTTTCCTGATAGTGGTGCAAAAAGGACTGATAGACATCGGTCAGAAGCTCCGGAGCAACTTGCTCTTCCTCTATCGGCAGCCCCTCTACAGATTGCGCCCAGGCTAATGCGCGCTGAACCAGTTTTTGTGCGCCATTACCAATCCAATTTCGCACTTTCATCTCGCCTGGCACAGGGAAATCGTGCTCATTCATAGCTGCATCAACGGCAGCGGCAATATCCGGCACACTATCAACCAGAGTACCATCAAGATCAAACAGAATAGCGGCGGGCCTGGCCTGGGGAAAATTGGCTAACAGGTCTTTAACGTTGTGCATGAGACTGACATTTATGGAGAAACCTTTATGTATCAGAACTTACGTATTGGCTAGCGCCAACTGCTCACGCATAGCAGCAATCGCTTGCGCATAATCAGGCTTATTGTAGATGGCAGAGCCGGCGACGAAAGTATCTGCACCCGCTTCGGCAATTTCACGGATATTGTCGGCAGTGACGCCGCCATCGATTTCCAAGCGAATATCGTAGCCGCTGTTATCAATCAACTGGCGTACTTCGCGAAGTTTCTGCAGGGTTGCAGGAATAAATTTCTGCCCACCAAAGCCGGGGTTCACAGACATCAGTAGGATCATATCCAGCTTATCCATCACATATTTCAGCGGCTCGATACTGGCGGCAGGGTTTAACACCAGCCCGGCTTTGCAACCGGCCTCACGAATCATAGTTAGCGAACGGTCCACATGGATCGACGCATCGGGGTGGAAGGTAATAAAACTGGCCCCCGCATCAGCAAAATCACCAATCAGACTATCCACCGGGCTGACCATTAAATGCACATCAATGGGCGCTGTAATGCCATGGTTACGCAGCGCCTTACAGACCATGGGACCAATAGTCAGGTTCGGCACGTAGTGATTGTCCATCACATCAAAGTGGACCACATCGGCGCCAGCGTTTAAAACAGCGTCCACTTCTTCTCCCAAACGAGCAAAATCGGCCGATAGAATGGAGGGAGCTATTAAAAAATCGCGCATAATAAAATCGCCTGTATTTAGAGAATTCGAAAATTGCCGCTATTCTACTGAAAAGAACCCGGCAAATCAGTACAGCATATCGATGGATAACAGGATAACAACATCTAAAACCCGGCAAAGCCCGCTACTTTGGTTGCTGGTATTGGCGCTTTTTAACCTCGACGTTTATGGGCAAAGTACACAGGCTGATGAAGTGGCTACTTTTAGCAGTGCCAGCCATGACATCAAGGCATACTACCTAAAAGAGACCAGCGGCGATGCTAATGGTGGCGTTATTATCGTTTCCGATATTGGTCAGCCGCCGCAAATTAGCGGTTTAAACAATACGCTCCGCCATGTACTCGCCAATCATCATTGGCATACCTTGGCGCTCGATATGTCTGAGGTTACCGATGACAATACCTCTGATGTCATCAACGATGGCATTGCTTTTCTCAATGATAAGGGGGTTTTTAATATCGCTATTCTGGGTATTGGTGCTGGCGCAGCGCAGGCTATTCTCAGTGTGTCCAAGCTGCCGGAACCAGGCCCAGAACAACAGTTCGAACAAATACGCGCCCTGTTAATGATCAATGCCAAAAACTCGATTCCAGATAGCGACACCAATATTTTACAAAGTATGAGCAATATTCGGGTACCGATATTGGACACCTATGTGATGAATGACTACCGGTTACAGGAACTTGCCAGGGAAAGAAAAAAAACTGCCCGCAGTTTACCTGGTCGCCAATATCAACAAGTACGAATACCACTGATCAACAATGCTAATCAGATGCAGGAAAATTCACTAACGAAACGCATCAGGGGATGGTTGGACAGTAATATTGCCGGCTTTATGGTCGATCAGTTTTAAGCCTTTTTAAACACCTTTTTTAAACGTCTCTATTAACCCACTGCGATTGTTCCAGTGTTTGCAAGCGTTCGGGCGTCCCCACATCTGTCCACGCTCCGCGATGGTATTGTCCGGTAACCTGACCCAGTGCAACGGCTTTCCTGAGCGGTTCTCGCAGTGGAAAAGGTTTTGCAGAATAATCAGTAAATAACTGAGGCGATAGCACACTAATACCGGCATAGGTCAGACCTATACCGGCCTCCTTTTGATTGGAAACAACGCCATTCTCCTGCAAATAAAAATCACCGTTCTGGTGATGATCCGGATTTTCAACCAACACCAAATGGGCCAAATCCATTGAACGATTGATTAATGAGGCAAAATTAAAATCTGTCCAAATATCACTACTAACCAGAATGAAGGGCTGATCTCCCAACAATGGCAACGCTTTAACAATACCGGCACCGGTTTCTAGCGGTTCGCCCTCGGGCGAGTACTGAATATTCACCGAAAATGTTGAGCCATCACCTAGTGCCGCCTCTATTTTTTCACCAAGATAAGCATGATTAATCACAATCTCATGAATACCCGCCGCTGCCAGCGCTTCAATGTGATAAACAATTAGCGGTTTTCCCGCTACTTCCAACAACGGTTTAGGCAAATGGTTAGTCAACGGACGCATACGCTTACCCAGCCCAGCAGCAAGAATCATCGCCTTCACTAAGCACCCACTCCCTGCTTATCCAACCAGCTCAATAAATCCTGTAATGCCGTTAGTTCCGGACGTCTCGCTGCCACCACTGTGATGTAATTAAAAAACCGAGGTACATCATCTAAATATTTTGGCTTGCCGTCACGGTGACAAATACGCGCAAAAATGCCGATTACCTTGAGATGCCGCTGCAAGCCCATGTAATCACAATCGCGTTGAAACTCGGCAAAAGATTCAGGTACTGGTAATGAAACATTTCGCGCTTGTTGCCAATATTGACACAACCATTGCTCTACCTTCTCTTCTGGCCAGGAGATAAAGGCATCCTTGAATAAGCAGATGGGGTCGTAACTAATCGGGCCGTAGACTGCATCCTGAAAATCCAGCACACCTACCCCCAAACTTCCCCCTATACTTGCCCCTTCACTTCGGTCAGAGCGATCTTCCATCACCATTAAATTTCTCGGCATAAAATCGCGGTGTACATAGACCTTTTGCTGCGATAACACTTGATCGATAAGTTGCTGAAAAAGTGCTTCAATAATAGCGCTAATCTTTTCTGTTATTTCTATTTGTAGATGTTGTTGTAAATACCAATCAGGAAATAACTGTAACTCTCGACGCAATAGCGCTTCATCGTATTCGGGCAAAATACCCTGCAGACTAGCCTGTTGAAATTTCAGCAGGCTATTTATTGCTGCAGTAAATAGCTCGTCGGCCTCTGCTAACGCGAAGCCCTCTCTCAACATCACATCGAGATAGGTATTCAGGCCCAGATCCGAAAGCAACAAAAAACCTCGTTCCAAATCCTCGGCCAGAATCTCCGGCACCGTGACCCCAGCATCTGCCAATAATCGATCCACCTTAACAAAAGGGCGGCAATCTTCAGTAGTCGGTGGTGCATCCATAGCAATTACGCTTTTATCGGGAAACTGATAACGAAAGTAGCGACGAAAGCTGGCATCACTGGATGCGGATTCCCCAGAGACGGGGGTACCCAGTACTTCTGTCAACCACTGCTCCAGTTGCTGCCTTCGATTATCTATTCTCGAATCTGTTCCCGAATCTATAGGAGAGGAGGTAGTATTGCCCGCAATCGGGTCAGTAGGTGATGACAAAAAATAATCCTCTATTAATCATGAATCTGCAGCGAGCAATCAACAGCAGAATGCTTTATTATCCACGATCTTTATAGCAGGGGAACCTCTATAGCTATTTCCTGCCATACCCAGGATAGTTAAAGCGCATGATGTTTAAACAATAAGAGCAGAAGTTCTACATACATGGCCGTCGTTATTTCACACTCCCAACTTTTTAAACGCCGCCTACTGTGCACAGCCATTGCGGCTTCCGCCGTAGCACCTGCGGTCAGCCAGGAAGCTTATCCGCATCAGGAATGGTCCTGCACAGCCGTTAATGGTGAATGGCAATGCGAAACACAATCGACCGCCCCTGGCGTCTATCCACAGGCAAAGCTTGCTCCGATCCAATCGCGTAAAAAAACTCAATCACGACTAAAACAAGTCGCTACTGGCCCCTATCAGCAGTGGGACTGGGTACCTAAAAATCAATTGAACGATCCGGAACAATGCAAAAAGGGCTGTGGCGGCGCCTATGTGGCACCCGCAGCAGACTGGCCTGATGCCGACAAAGAGCCTGACCAAGCCAACATCCACGCCAGCGCCGATCAATCATCAATGGAAAATAATGTGGTCACACTATCCGGTGACGTGATGGTCTCCCAGGGCCACCGTCGCTTATCCGCTAACAGCGCCACGCTGGATAGAATCTCCAATCAAGTGACCGCCGAAGGAGAGATTGAGGTACGTGAACCGGACCTATTGATCAGGGCCGAAAGCGTAACGATGAACACCGCTTCCAAGCTAGGCAGTTTTCAGAATGCTCAGTTTTTGCAGCATGACAGTGGCTTCAGGGGCAATGCCTCAACTATTGAGCGCAATCAAGAAAATACCCTGGATCTACAGCAGGCCGTTGTCACTCAATGTACTCCGGATGATGAAAGCTGGATGATCCGCGCCGCCAGCATTCATCTTGATACCGAAGAGGGCTGGGGCTCAGCCAAACACGCGCGCTTAAATATAAAGGGGTTGCCAGTGGTGTACACGCCCTACATCACCTTCCCGATTGATGACCGTCGCAAGACCGGCTTTTTGTGGCCAACCCTATCCTCAGGCAGCGATAGTGGCTTTGAATTTAGCGCACCCTATTACCTCAATTTGGCTCCCAACTACGATCTCACTATCGCCCCTCGCCATATTGAAAAGCGCGGCACGATGGTTGAAACCGAAGCGCGCCATTTAAGCCAATTTGGTAGTTGGGTAATATCCGGTGCCCACCTGGAAGATGAATTATTCAAGTCCACCCCGTCATTGAATGACGAAGATGTACCCCCCAGAGAAAAGCGCTGGATTGGTAATATCAAACACGCCGGTAGCATTGGTGTTATCGGTACTAGTGTGGATTACGGCAAGGTTAGCGACGAAGACTTCTTCGAGGACTTTTCCAATAACAGCCTGGAGTTAAAACGCACCAGTCATATAAACCAATCCGCTTCATTTAGTTTTGTCGGCGACAACTGGAGCAGCTCACTCAAAGCCGAGCAAAAGCAGACCGTCGACAGAGATCTTTCCAAACAATACAAGCTCATGCCGCAGTTCGAGCTGATCAAACAAGCATCGGCAGGTAATTTTGAAACCGAGTGGCTGTTTGAAGCCGAGTTCACGGATTTTCAACATGATCAGTCCATCAATGATGGTGGCTCGTTTGTAACCGGTCAGCGTACCTTTGCAGAAACCGGAGTCAGCTACCCTATGCGCTGGGCTCCCGGATTTATCGTACCAACCGCCAAAGTACGCAGTGTTAATTACGATATGGATGCGATTGCTGTCGGTGCAGATGATAGCCCGGACACTTTAGTTCCCCTTGGCTCACTGGATATGGGGTTGATCTTTGAACGAGACGGCCAATTCGGTGATAGCGGCTACACGCAAACACTGGAGCCTAGACTCTACTACCTATACAGCGATTACGAAGAACAATCCGATAATCCAAATTTCGATACCAGGCAACTGGACTTCAGCTACAGCCAGCTGTTCCGAGACACTCGTTTTTCCGGCCATGATCGTTTTGATGATGCCAACCAGCTTTCTTTGGGCCTAACCAGCCGCTTTATTGAAAACAACGAAGGCCGCGAAGTACTGAGTCTCAGTCTGGGACAGATTTTCTATTTTGAAGACAGGCGTATTCTGCTGGGCAGCTCAAGCCCGGAAGATACCCAGTCAAATTCCAGTATTGCCGCTGAAATACAATTTCAACCCAGTGATCAGCTGTGGATAACGAACACCGTTTTGTGGGACTCCAGAAAAGATATCATTGATGAAGGCGGTATTAGCGCCCACTATCAGAGCGATAACAATAGCCTGTACAATCTG